>NZ_PGVF01000024.1 GCF_002860285.1 Bacillus sp. M6-12 | reverse complement strand
GATAGAATTTGACTTGCTCATTTGCTTTTTTAGTGTGTGCTCACTATTACTTAAAACGTTGGCGCTTTGTTTTGTTCAGTTTTCAAAGAGCAATTCCGCTGCAAGTTCTCTTAGAAGCGACCTTACTATCATACCAAGCCAACAACCAAAAGTCAACAACTTTTTCCATTTTACTTCATTGCATAATCAAATTCATTTATTTGTCTTAAGCAACTTTTATAATATATCAGGATAAAATCACTTCGTCAATAACTTTTTTACTTTTTCGCTTGAGAACCTTTCCAGGTGTCCTTTGAGGGATGTTCTTTTCTTTTCGAAGAGGTTTTAGTCCGCATATATTTAAAGCACTCCTTTGGAGAGGCTACTCTTTTTAAGATATTAAATAGAATCTTATACCTTTCCTCCATCGCCCTTTTTACAACTTGGTCGATCCGTTCATCCATTAAATCAAATAAGATTTCATCCAATTCTCTCTTTAATAGGTACTCTATCTCTTTCTGTTCGATTCCGGAGATCATAAAACCAAGCATTACTCCACCTCTTTAGCATTTTTTACTATACTTTCCATTCCTCCTTTTTTTATGTTTGCATCTTTTCAAGTTTTTGCATGAACTCTAAAAAATGAGCATAGGATGTTTCAAGAGTGCTTGGACGAGGTGATAATAATGAATTTTTTTCTTGTACTAAATGCAAGAAGGTTTAAACAGTATGCTTTCATTTTACTTACTGCATTGTTTACAGCCTGGTTTTTTTATATTCAAGAGATTGTCAATATACCGGTTTTTTCAACAGCAAGTGGTCCTAAGGCGGTTTACGAAGGAGAAAAGGACCTTGCGTTAACCTTTAATATTGGCTGGGGAGACGAAAAAGCCGTCCCCATTCTTGATACATTAAAGGCGGAGAATGTTAAAGCTGCTACCTTTTTCTTATCGGGTGCATGGGCTGAAAGGCATCCGGATATTGTCAGCCGAATTGTGAAAGAGGGGTACGAAATCGGAATGCTTGGATATGATTATGAGGATTACACCGATTTGGAGGACAAAGAAATCATCAGGGAAATTTCTAAAGCCCAAGTTGCATTTAAAAAATTAGGAGTGAAAAAAATCGAGTTAATTCGCGCTCCAACCGGACATTTTGATAAGCGGTTTCTAAAAATCGCAGACAGATTTGGCTATTCTGTTGTCCATTGGAGCTTGGATTCAAAGGATTGGACTAATCCCGGAACGGAAAAAATTGTAGAAAACCTAAAAATTGCGGAGAAAGGGGATATTGTGCTGCTCCATGCCTCCGACTCAGCAAAACAAACTGCAGGAGCCCTGCCTGAGATCTTAAACACTATCCGTTCAAAACATTTAACATTGGTGACCGTGTCTGAAATGATTGCTAATTCTTCTACTCGCACTGAAGAAGTCAAGTAGCTTAAATGAAAAAAATGGCCTCCCGCAGCGCGGAAGGTCATTTTTTCTTTTTGGAAGCTAATTCTTTCATCGATTTTTCATTTAGCTTGCTTAGTATTAAGAGCTGATAAGCATTACAAACTAAGAGAGGAAGCAGCATAAAATACATCCAGCTGTTATCATTAATCCGCAGAACCGGCACCCATTCTACAGCAGTTACAACTACCATGAAAAATAAAGCAGGAATAAAGGCTAGTTTGTTGGTCTGTTTCACTTTTATAAAAGCTACAATCAAGCCAACAGCCAACAAAACAATGGCCCATCCCATATAGCCCGCTATCCCTTCCCCCTTTGAAAATGACTCATAACGGAAATAGACTACGTCAAATAATGTAAAAGCGATAAGTAAGATTTGAACCGCATTCCAGAGCTTTGCCGTTTTAAATATTCCTAATCCAAAACGATGGACAGTTAAGTATGCAAAGAAACCCATTTGGCTAATGACGCTGAATATTAAACCTACCCCTACCAGCCAGAAAAAGGTCATTAAAAGCTCACCAAGTTCGCCTGAAGCAAACAAGGACCGGTATTCATTCCAGCGGGCAACAAAACCGACAATTCCGGCTGTCGCGCCTCCCAAGAATAATGTTGTCATAAATAATCGAACCAAATTACGGCTGTTCACTTTTTTTCCTCCAAATATTATTCATCCCACTTGATTGTACCAACCACCCTTACAAAAATCTACAATTTCCGCAAGCGAATATTTTTCTATCCGAGTACCATATTAAGAATATGAAGTCATGAAAGGGGCTCTTACAACATGAGAATGAGAGTGGCATTGCTTACTTTCTCTGCTTTCTGTTTCCTTTTTACCGGCTGTTCTCCAAAAGAGTCCGGCGGTCAAAGAGTGGAATATGAAGAAACTAAGAAAATGGTTGTAGATATATTAAAAACCGACGAAGGCAAGAAGGCGATCCAGGATGTTATGTCGGATGATAAAGTCAAAAGCCAGCTTGTAATGGATCAGAAAGTTGTCTCTTCGACGATTGAACAATCCATGACTTCAGATAAAGCCAAAGAGTTTTGGGAAAAGGCGTTTAAGGATCCAAAATTTGCTTCGGCATATGCCAGAGGGCTTCAACAGGAACACGAAAATCTGCTTAAAGATTTAATGAAAGACCCTCAATATCGGGCAATGCTTATGGAAGTAATGAGGGATCCTGAGCTACAAAAAGAGCTTGGCACGTTAATCAAAAGCAAGGCCATGCGTGATGAAACAAAAAAAATTATGCTTGAAACCATGGATAGTCCCTTAGCGCAGGAAAAAATCCAAGATATCCTTATGCAGGCTGCTGAACAAATGCAAAGCCAGAAAAAACCGGCAGGAGGCAGCTAATTACACTTTATTACGTGCATACAAAAGAAGCCTTCTCCACATGGAGTAAGGCTTCTTTAAAGATACTAAAGAATATTGATTACTTTTTGGGCGATATCTGTATAAATTCGGCCAAGCTTGTGATCCTCTGCATAGATTGAAGGAGCAAAGTCTTCTTCATTCCAATCAGGCTGCTGTAGCGGAAGCTGTCCGAGCAATTCTGTCTGGAGCTCTTCGGCTAGCTTCTGGCCGCCGCCTTGTCCGAATACATATTCTTTTTCTCCTGTTAATTGGCTTTCAAAATAAGACATATTCTCAATAACCCCAATGACATCATGGTTCGTTTTAAGAGCCATCGCTCCTGCCCGCGCCGCAACAAAGGCCGCTGTCGGATGGGGAGTCGTTACAATGATTTCTTTACAAGATGGCAGCATATTATGGACATCAAGCGCTACATCACCCGTTCCCGGCGGAAGGTCAAGTACAAGATAATCCAGTTCTCCCCATTCTACTTCATTGAAGAAACTGTTGAGCATTTTTCCAAGCATTGGTCCTCTCCAGATGATTGGCGCATTGTCCTCCACAAAAAATCCCATAGAGATGACTTTTACACCAAATCGTTCAACTGGAATGATTTTTTCACCGCGTACGGCAGGTCTCTTTGTAATACCCATCATATCCGGCACAGAGAAACCGTAGATATCAGCATCTACCAATCCAACTTTCTTTCCAAGCCGTGCAAGTGCCGTTGCAAAGTTGACGGAAATTGTAGATTTACCTACCCCGCCCTTTCCTGAGGCAATCGCAATAAACTGTGTTGTATTCCCCGGAGACAGCAGACCAAGATCTTGTTGAGGGGCATTGGAACGATGCTTTGCGAGCTCTTCAGCAGGTAATTCCGCAAAACGGATTCCCACAGTATCTGCACCAGCATTCTTCAACAGCTCTACCACCTTTGTCTGAAGCTGCATCTGTTCTCCAGTCCCTGTTTTGGCAATTGCAATTTTCACGCTTACATGGTTCTTTTCTGGCTTTATCTTGACCTCGAGAATTCCGTTTGTTTCTTCCAGGCTTTTATGAAGAAACGGATCTTGCAAGTTATGTAAGGCTTCGATAACTTTTTGTTCTGTTAACACGGTTAGCACCTGCCTTAATGAATTCGTTTTCAGCCCTTAGTATACCATATTTGTTTTTATTTCGCGCCGCTGTGAAATAGCTGGTTTGAAAATTAAAATATTAAAGGAATTTTACTTCTTAACCATTAAAAGAGCCCGCCAGATGGCAGGCAGTATCAATTTTTTATTTCTCTTTCGGCGCAGCTTCTTCTGTGAAATATTTCAATATCCCTGTGTAAATAGATGCAGCTACACTTTCTTGATACGCATCATCCATGAGATTTTTCCGGTCCTCCGGATTAGAAAGGAAACCAACCTCTACTAATGCACCGGGTTTCTTTGCATTCCTCAATATATAAATATTGTCTAACACCTTTGCCTTACGGTCTGTATTTTCCAGATTTCTTTTAATTTCTGACTGGATGTATTTTGCCACTTGTTTATTTTCTTCATAGCGTAAGGAATAGAATGTTTGGGCACCTTTCCACCTATGGGAAGAGAGCGAGTTCAAGTGAATGCTTAGAAATAAATCTGCATCAGAATTATTGATTATTTCGACTCTTTTCCGGAGATCTTCCCGCTTACGGTTGCTCAGCCCCTTTGTTTCTTTGGCAGCGAGATCATTATCGTCTTCCCTTGTCAGAATCACCAACGCACCCTGTTCCTCCAAAAAAGTCCTTAGTTTTTGGGTAATGGATAGAGCAATGTCCTTCTCCAGTACATTCGGGACAGTAGCTCCGGCATCTGGTGCGCCATGTCCAGCATCTAGAATTACGATCTTCCCGCTTAAAGGGAGATTCCATGACTTCCAGGAATTATTCTCCACCAAATTCATCGTCATGATTAAAAACAGCAGGATAATTCCGATTGCAAAGCCGGTATATTTTAGCTTTCTTCTCATTGGGCCTATCTCCTTTTCCACTCGTCCTACATTTAAAAATATGGGACAGGAAAGCGAAATAGAACCGCAATGATTCTTCTGCCTGCAATCGTTTAATGGAGCCGCATTTTATATCGGCGCTGACCATTTTCATATCCTTCTTTCCACCATGTCTCCACAAATCCTTCACAGCGATAATACAAAGACTCATTGTAAAGGTCATTTTCTCCAACCTTACCCCAATACAATATAAAATTGAACAGGGTATCAATAAGGTGCTTCTCTTGGGATAAACATCTATATTTAACGGCCTCAATAGGCTCGCCATAGTACCCAAACTTACTGAAATGGGCACCCAGCAAATACGCCTCAACAGCCACATCAAAACATCCCTCTTCAAGAACTTGACTAAACGCTACTCCAAGAGTCCGATCCTCTGCAAAAAATTCCTGAACCCGTTTTTTCATATTCCCGATTGAAATATCCTTTAGGACTGTGCGCTCATACTTGATCTGCTTCTCTTTCCGTTTTTCCTTCAAAGTTGTGATTACATTCATCTATAAGCACCTCGTGATGAGGGTATGACCCCTTTTCCCGGACCTCCCGGGTATGTATTTAGTTTTAGCCTCAAGGCGCCGGAGATTCTTGTTTTTTACTGGGGAGGCAGTGGCAAAAATTTATAGGTGAACCAGGTGTAAAGTGGGGGATAATACAGTAAGAAGTAAAACGCTTATACAGTTCCCCGTGAAAAAGACAATTAAAAGTGGAAATTCAAAATAAAAGACCCCCAACCAAATTGGTCGAGAGCCTTTGAAGCGCCAAAAATTAACGCTTTGAGAACTGAGGTGCACGACGAGCGCCTTTAAGACCGTATTTTTTACGTTCTTTCATACGAGCGTCACGTGTTAATAGTCCAGCTGATTTTAAAGTTGGACGGTATTCTGGGTCAGCAAGAAGCAATGCACGAGCGATACCGTGACGAATTGCGCCAGCTTGGCCAGTGTAACCACCGCCATTAACGCTAACAAGAGCGTCATAGTTGCTAGTAGTTTCAGTAGCTACTAACGGTTGCTTTACAACTTCGCGTAAAGCTTCAAATGGGATATAGTCTTCAATTTCACGTCCGTTGATGATGATGCGGCCTTCGCCTGGTACTAAACGTACACGAGCAACTGAGCTCTTGCGGCGGCCAGTGCCATAATATTGAACTTGTGCCAAGATTGTTTACCTCCTTATTTATTATCCGCGTAATTCGTATACTTCAGGCTGTTGAGCTTGCTGCTTATGCTCGCTGCCAGCATATACGTGCAATTTTTTGAACATTTGACGACCAAGAGAGTTCTTTGGAAGCATACCTTTGATAGCAAGCTCAAGCATTCTCTCAGGGTAGTTAGTGCGCATCTCAAGAGCTGTTCTTGTTTTAAGACCACCAGCATATTGGCTGTGACGGTAGTAGATCTTGTCAGTCAATTTCTTACCTGTCAAATGGATCTTTGATGCATTAATGATGATCACGTGATCACCAGTGTCTACGTTTGGTGTAAATGTTGGTTTGTTTTTACCGCGTAAAATAGCTGCTACTTCGCTAGCAAGACGACCAAGAGTTTGACCATCTGCGTCGATAACATACCACTTACGTTCAACTTCATTTGCTTTCGCCATAAATGTTGTACGCATGATTACCCTCCTAAAAAAGTTCATTGGTTATATTTATTTTCAATCACAATAAGACTTCCGGGGCTTATCGTGGGATTAAAATACATACCATATTATATTAGCCGCTATCTGGGCCATTGTCAAGAGAATGTTACACCGGGATTAGTTGTCATGAGAAATATTTTTTTAAATAGTTAATAATGCACCTTCCAAAGATACAAACCATGTCCAGGAGCCGTTTTTCCGGCTGCTCCGCGGTCCTTCTTATCGAGTATGTCCAGCATTTCTCCCGGGAGTTTTTTGCCGCTTCCAGCCTCCAGAAGCGTCCCCATTAAAATTCTTACCATATTGTACAAAAAGCCATTGCCGACAAATCTGAAAATCAGCATATCATCCTGTTCATAAAAGTCAATCTCATGGATCGTCCTGACCTTGTCCACTACTTCTGTTTTTGCCGAGCAAAAAGAGGTGAAGTCATGAGTGCCAATAAAAAATTGTGCCGCTTCCCTTACCGCATCATAATTTAACGCAAAAGGGTAATGATAGGTAAAATTCCGGCTAAAAGGATCTCTTCTTTCAGCCCGCGACAAGATGTAACGGTATTCCTTGCCGACAGCATCAAACCTTGCATGAAAATCAGGAGCGGCCTTTTTTATAGCCAGTACGGAAATATCATCGGGAAGCATGGCGTTCAATCCTTTTTCCCAATTTGATATAGGAATAGCCAGGGGCGACTGAAAATGAAAGACCTGCCCCTTCGCGTGAACTCCTGCATCGGTCCTGCCTGACGCAGTTATCTTAACTTCCGTACCTTTATGCATCTTACTCAATGCTTTTTCGATCTCACTTTGAACTGTCCGTTTATCCGGCTGAACCTGATATCCGGAAAACAAGCTTCCATCATAAGCAATTGTGCATTTATATTTTTGCATAAGCCTTCACCCTCATGTTCTAAAGACTGCCAGAAGAATCGTAATCCCTACAAGAGACACAATTAGAAGCGTGTCCAGGGCCTGCCAGTTTAACTGCCGGTATTTCGTTCTGCCCTCCCCGCCGCGATAGCCCCTTGCCTCCATGGCTGTGGCCAGCTCCTCCGCCCTTTTAAACGCGCTCACAAATAACGGAACCAGCAAAGGAACAATCGCTTTGACCCTTTCCTTAATCGGGCCTGAAGAAAAATCAACGCCTCTAGCAGCTTGCGCTTTCATAATTTTGTCTGTTTCCTCCATCAGAGTCGGAATAAACCGCAATGAAATAGACATCATCAGCGCCAGCTCGTGCACAGGCATTTTCATCTTTTTCAAAGGATTAAGCAGCTGCTCCATCCCATCGGTGATCGATATGGGAGTGGTCGTAAGTGTCAGCAAAGAAGTGATTAAGATTAAATAAGTGAATCGAAGCGAAATAAAGAGCCCCTGCCTGACTCCGCCTTCGTATATTTCTAGTCTGCCTATACGGTATAACACATCGCCTTCTTTTGTAAAAAAAACGTGGAGGAACAGTGTGAACAATATGAGCCAGAAAACCGGCTTCAGACCATTAAATAAGAACCGGAGCGGGATCTTGGAGACGAACAGCATTGCTAAAGTGAAACATCCAAGAATCACATAAGTTAAAGTATTGTTTGCTAAGAATACAATGCAAACAAAGAAAAAAACCATTAGCAGCTTAGAACGGGGATCCATTCTATGAAGTGGGGACTCAGCAGGAACATAACGGCCAAATATCATCTTTTCCATCATGAGCGCTCACCCCATTTCATTACCCGCTTAATTTCCATTGCAAGCTCTTCTATATCCAAGCATGGCTTATCAAAGCGGACTCCCATCTCCTTTTGCAGCTTAAGCTGAAAACGAACGGTGTCAGGAACATCAAGCCCAAGCTCCAGCAGCTGTTCCGGCTGTGAAAAGACTTCGTTAGGAGACCCCTTTTGATACACAGTGCCTTTATGCATGATCACAATCTCATCTGCATAGCGTGCTGCATCCTCCATGCTATGAGTCACCAGAACAGTTGAAATGCCCCGTTCATTATGAAGCTGATAGAACATGTCCATAATTTCTTTACGGCCGCGCGGATCAAGTCCGGCAGTTGGTTCATCTAACACTAGCACATCAGGCTCCATTGCCAGAACACCGGCAATAGCAACTCTTCTCATCTGTCCCCCAGATAAATCAAAAGGGGACTTATCCAGGATTTCTTCCCCTAATCCAACTTGTTTTAAAGCATTTCTGGCTAATTGCTTCGCATCTTCTTCCGGTACGCCAAAATTGATCGGCCCAAAACAAATATCCTTTTCAACTGTTTCTTCAAACAGCTGATGCTCCGGAAATTGAAAAACGATTCCGACCTTTTTTCGTATCGGCCGCAGCTGCTTTTCCTTTTTGCCGGCCTCAATTGTTCGGTCACCCACCTGAATCTTTCCCTTAGTCGGCTGCAGCAGGCCATTTAGATGCTGCAGTATCGTTGATTTTCCTGAGCCGGTGTGACCAATCAAAGCCATGTATGTGCCGGGCTCGATAGCCAGGTTCACATCATGGATGGCCAGCCTTTCAAATGGGGTATTTACTTGGTAACGATATTCTACATCCTGGAGTACAATACGCATAACTCTCTCACCAACTCTTCGTCTGTCAGTTGCCTGTCTTCTACCTCAACGCCATTTTTGCGGAGCGACTTGGCCAGCTTGATTGAAAATGGAATATCAAGGCCCAGCGAGATAAGTTCTTCCTCAAGCTCAAAAATTTCACGGGGAGTTCCCTCGCGATAAACGGTCCCTTTGTTCATGACAATCATCCGATCAGCTTTTGCCGCTTCCTCTAAATCATGAGTAATGGATATAACAGTCAGGACATTTTCTTCCTTTAATTCTCTAACCGTCTCCAATACTTCTTCTCTTCCTCTAGGGTCAAGCATGGAAGTCGCTTCATCAAGGATAACGATATCTGGCTGCAGAGCCAGTACACCAGCAATCGCAACACGCTGCTTTTGCCCCCCGGAAAGATGGTGCGGCTCTTGATTAAGAAATTGTTCCATTTTAACTCGCTTTAATGCATTCTTAACCCGTTCTCTCATAATTTCCGGTTCGATGCCCGCGTTTTCTAAACCAAAAGCCACATCATCCTGAACAGTCGTCCCTACAAACTGGTTATCGGGATTTTGAAAGACCATACCTATTCGCTTTCTCACATCCCAAACGGATTCTTCTGACAGCTCCATGCCATTCACAACAATCTTGCCTTCCGCCGGAAACTGCAGCCCGTTTAACAATTTGGCAAGCGTTGACTTGCCTGATCCATTGTGTCCTACAATGGCCAGCCATTCCCCTTTTAAAACTTCAAATGAAACACGATCAATCGCATTGCGTTCCTGGCCGTCATATTTGAAAACAATATTATCAAGTGACACCAGTTGTTCTCTAGTCAAAGCATTTCCTCCCCTATCCAAGCCTTGTTTAAAAGCCAAAGGACATTTGCCTTTTGTCTCTATCATATCTGGATTTATTTCTGGGTATAAAAAAACGCTGCACCCCTTCCACCGGATTAACCCGGTAAATTAAGAGCAGCTTAAAGGTCCTGTCCGCAAAAATAAGGACCGTTACAACATTCGCTTTCTATAAGCGAGAAGGGGTGCAAGAGCTAGACGTGAAGGGTACTAGTTTCCGTTCTCCAGCCATCATAACGCTCCGCAATGCGCATTTCTTTATGCAAGATACAATGGTGTGCAGTGGTTTGATTAGATAAGAAAAAAGGGCAAAGACAAGTTAGTATTCAACTGTCCCGCCCCTTTTCACGTTTGTTATTAAACTAACTCGATAACTACGATTGGTGCACCGTCTCCGCGGCGTGGACCCATCTTCATAATACGAGTGTATCCGCCTTGGCGTTCTTCATAACGTGGAGCGATATCGCTGAATAATTTTTGAACCGCATCTTGGCCTTTTTCAGCATCAGCTACTTCATTACGAACGTAAGCTGCTGCCTGACGGCGTGCATGCAAGTCACCACGCTTACCAAGAGTGATCATTTTTTCTACAACAGAACGTAATTCTTTAGCACGTGCTTCAGTAGTTTCAATACGCTCATGAATGATAAGGTCAGTTGTTAAATCACGTAACAAAGCCTTACGTTGTGAGCTAGTGCGTCCTAACTTTCTGTAACCCATTGAGAGATTCCCTCCTTTGTTGATCAAGATATTCTGTTATCAGGCTCACAGCAAAATGGCTAGTAAGCAGAGCTAACTAGTCATTAGTCGTCTTTTCTAAGACCTAAGCCTAATTCTTCTAATTTTGCTTTTACTTCTTCAAGGGATTTGCGTCCCAGGTTACGTACTTTCATCATATCTTCTTCCGTTTTATGAGCAAGCTCTTGAACGGTATTGATTCCAGCACGCTTTAAGCAGTTATAAGAACGAACAGAAAGATCCAGTTCTTCAATTGTCATTTCCAGAACTTTTTCTTTTTGGTCTTCCTCTTTTTCGACCATGATTTCGGCATTTTGAGCTTCATCAGTTAAACCAACAAAGATATTCAAATGCTCTGTTAAAATCTTGGCACCAAGCGCAACAGCTTCCTGCGGACCATTGCTTCCATCAGTCCAAACATCAAGTGTGAGCTTATCGTAGTTTGTCATTTGGCCTACACGAGTATTTTCAACCTGGTAGGTTACACGTGATACAGGAGTGTAAATGGAGTCGATAGGAATTACACCAATTGGCTGATCGTCACGTTTGTTGTTATCAGCACGTGTATATCCGCGACCACGGCGGGCTGTTAATCTCATACGCATTTGGCCGTTTCTGCCAAGTGTTGCAATGTGTAAATCCGGATTAAGAATTTCCACGTCACTGTCATGCGTAATGTCAGCTGCCGTAACTACACCTTCACCCTGCACATCAATTTCAAGCGTTTTTTCTTCATCGGAGTAAATCTTGAGAGCTAATTTCTTCACATTCAGAATGATAGAAGTAACATCTTCTACAACGCCTTCAATTGTTGAGAACTCATGCAGCACACCATCGATTTGAATAGCTGTTACTGCAGCGCCTGGGAGTGAGGATAATAGAATACGACGTAAGGAGTTACCCAGAGTTGTACCATACCCACGCTCAAGTGGCTCCACGACGAACTTGCCATACTTGGCATCATCGTTGATTTCAACCGTTTCGATTTTTGGTTTTTCTATTTCAATCATCCAATAAACCCTCCTTCAAAACGTCGAAACCCCGGTTAGCAGATACGAAAATCGCATCTAACCGAAATTCCCCATATATACGTTCCCGAATATGCGCAACAACTGATTTAATAATTCTGTAGAACGCAAAATTTGTATTATATCCCATTATAGACAACAATACAAAATTTATACAGAAAAATTAAACACGGCGACGTTTTGGTGGACGGCATCCGTTATGTGGAACTGGAGTAACGTCTCTGATAGCTGTAACTTCAAGACCAGCGGCCTGTAGTGCACGGATTGCAGCCTCACGACCAGCTCCAGGTCCTTTTACAGTTACCTCAAGAGTTTTCATGCCATGCTCCATAGAAGTTTTAGCAGCAGTTTCAGCAGCCATTTGTGCAGCGAACGGAGTGGATTTACGAGATCCTCTAAAGCCTAAAGCTCCAGCACTTGACCATGAAATAGCATTACCATGGGCATCAGTAATCGTAACAATTGTGTTGTTGAAAGTAGAGCGAATATGTGCAATACCAGTTTCAATATTCTTTTTTACACGACGTTTACGTGTATTAGTTTTACGTGCCATGAAAAGTACCCTCCTTTACTGATTATTTTTTCTTGTTAGCTACTGTACGGCGAGGTCCTTTACGCGTACGAGCGTTGTTTTTTGTATTTTGACCACGAACAGGAAGTCCGCGACGATGACGCAATCCACGATAAGAACCAATTTCCATAAGACGTTTGATGTTTAGGGAAATTTCACGGCGAAGGTCACCTTCTACCTTTAGCTTATCAACGATATCACGAATTTTGTTTAATTCGTCTTCAGTAAGATCGCGTACACGAGTATCTTCAGAAACACCAGCTTCTGAAAGAACTTTAATTGCAGTTTGCTTACCAATACCATAAATATATGTTAATGAAATGACAATACGCTTGTCACGTGGAATATCAACACCAGCAATACGTGCCATGTGAGTAGCACCTCCTTCAATATTAGCCTTGTTTTTGTTTATGCTTAGGGTTTTCGCAAATAACCATTACTTTGCCTCTTCTGCGGATTACTTTGCACTTTTCGCAGATTGGCTTTACTGATGGTCTGACTTTCATTGCTATCTAACCTCCTTATACAAATCGGAGCTTACTTTATTTAAATCGGTAAGTGATTCTTCCGCGAGTTAGATCATAAGGTGAAAGCTCAACAGTGACTCTATCCCCAGGCAAAATGCGAATGAAGTGCATACGAATTTTCCCGGATACGTGAGCTAATACAGTATGACCATTTTCTAATTCTACCTTAAACATTGCATTAGGCAAAGTCTCTTGAACTTTCCCTTCTACTTCAATTACATCATCTTTCGCCATCTACTTATTCTCCCTTCTCTTTTGCAACATGTTCATTCACAAATTTCGAAACCGCGAAACGAAGCTTCCCATTGGTGACATAACCTGTTTCTATGATACTGTTACGAACTTCCGGAGATATACAATCAAGGAAACGCAAATGTTGAAGGTTTTTACGCTTAGGATCATGAAACCGGTGTTTCGTGCCATCAGCGATTAAAACAAACCTATCATCGAGCAACCTGATAACAACTGCATAATTCCCAGTATCTCGACCTTGGGTAATGAGAACAAATTGCCCTATGCGTAAACTAGATTTTTCATCTTTCAATCCTATCACCTAACTTATGGTTTGGTAAGAATCTCAAACCCAGATTCAGTGATTGCGATAGTATGTTCAAAGTGGGCGCACATTTTTCCGTCAATAGTTACAACGGTCCAGTTATCCTCCAGGGTTTTCACATACCGGCTTCCAGCGTTGACCATAGGTTCAACGGCAAGTACCATACCCGGCTTTAAGCGTGGGCCCTTATCGGGTGGACCATAGTGAGGAATTTGAGGGTCCTCATGTAAGTCTTGACCAATTCCGTGGCCTACATACTCACGAACGATTGAGAAATCGCGGGCTTCGACATAGGTTTGAATTGCATGGGAGATATTTGAAAGACGCACACCTGGTACGGCTTCTTGTAGCCCTCTATATAATGACTCTTCTGTTACATCCAAGAGCCTCATAGTCTCTTCATCAATGCTGCCCACTGGGTACGTCCAAGCTGAGTCTCCATGATAACCGTTATACTTAGCACCAATATCGATGCTGATTATATCGCCTTCATTAAGAACCCGGCTGCCCGGAATGCCATGGACAAGTTCATTGTTAACAGATGCGCAAATGCTGCCGCGAAATCCATTATACCCTTTAAATGAAGGGAATGCATCATGTTTGCGAATAAAGCTTTCAGCAATTGCGTCCAGCTCCTTCGTTGTGATCCCGGGAATGATATGTTTCTTCAGCTCTTGATGAGTTAAAGCAACAATTCGCCCTGCTTCACGCATGATTTCAATCTCGCGCGGAGTCTTACAGATGATCATTAACGCAATCCTCCAAGCAGTTCCTGAATATCTGCAAACACTTCTTCCATGTGCTTTTGACCATTAATGTTGCGAACATAGCCTTTTTCTTTATAGAAGTTAAGAAGCGGCTCTGTTTGTGCTAAGTTGACATCTAAACGGTTTTGAACCGTTTCTTCATTATCATCAGCCCGTTGATAAAGTTCACCGCCACAGCGGTCGCATACTCCTTCTTTTGCCGGAGGATTGAAGACAAGATGATAAGTGGCTCCGCAGTTCTTACAAATACGGCGGCCAGTTAATCTTTCCATCAATATGCTTTTATCGACATCAATGTTGATAACAAAGTCAATGCGGCGTTGCAGGTCTGAAAGGATGCTTTCAAGTGCTTCAGCTTGTGCGACAGTGCGCGGAAAGCCATCAAGCAGAAAGCCTTTCTCACAGTCCGATTTACTTAATCTTTCACGGACAATTCCGATTGTGACTTCATCAGGCACAAGCTCGCCTTTATCCATAAAAGATTTTGCCTTTAAACCAAGTTCCGTTCCATCTTTAATAGCAGCTCGGAACATATCTCCAGTAGAGATATGAGGGATGTCATAATTTTCTACGATTCTTTCGGCCTGAGTACCCTTTCCGGCACCCGGTAGCCCCATTAATACAAGATTCACACTAATCCCCCTTAAACTCCATAATGGGTTTAAGGGAACATCATAGTTCCCAAAAAACACATTATTTTATAAAGCCTTTATAGTGACGTTTTACTAACTGGGATTCAAGCTGCTTCATTGTATCTAGCGCAACACCTACTACAATTAGTAAGGATGTGCCGCCGATTTGAGCAGATTGAGGCAAATTAGCGAACGAAACGAAAAAGACCGGTAAAACAGAAATGGCTGCTAAGAATAGCGAACCTACAAATGTTAAACGATACAATACACGCGTTAAATAATCCTGTGTACTTTTGCCAGGACGGATTCCTGGAACATACCCACCCTGCTTTTTCAAATTATCTGCCATTTGTTCAGGATTAACCTGAATGAAAGCGTAGAAATAAGAGAAAGCGATGATGAGAGCGACATAGATTAACATACCGATTGGCTTGCTATAGTCAAATGTCTTTTGGATCCATAGCGTTACATCATTAGAACCAAAGAACGAAGCGATCGTAGTTGGTGTTATGAGAAACGCCATTGCAAAGATAACAGGGATAACGCCAGCTGCATTTACCTTTAATGGAAGGTGAGTGGACTGTCCGCCTACCGGACTGCGTCCTGCAGCTCGTTTTGCATATTGAATCGGAATCTTACGAAGTGCTTGCTGGATAAATACTACACCAACAACAATTGCAATCACAGCAAGGAGTATCAATAGGACAATTACTATATTAATAAATAGCTTTTCCCCTGCATTTTCAAACTGCTGAGCGTAAATCTGATTTACCGTAGAAGGTATGCCAGCTACAATTCCAGCAAAGATTATGATGGAGATTCCATTTCCTACTCCTTTGGAGGTAATCAGCTCTCCTAACCACATTAAGAAAGCCGTACCTGCTGTCAAAACTACCGCTATTAATAAGTACGTTCCAACACCCGGATTTTTGATAAGTTGTCCTCCAGCCATATTATTGAATCCGTAAGACATACCAAAAGCCTGGATAAAACCAAGCACAATCGTACCATAGCGGGTAAACTGAGCTAACTTACGGCGCCCAACTTCACCTTGCTTTGCCCATTCTGCAAACTTTGGAACTACGTCCATTTGCAGAAGCTGCACAATGATAGAAGCCGTAATGTAAGGCATGATCCCCATCGCCAGGATAGAGAAGTTATACAGTGCTCCACCGCCGAAGGTGTTTAAGATCCCGAAAACATTCAGTTCATCTTGCGCTTTTAACAGTTCGGCATTCACATTCGGTACAGGAATAAATGTACCGATGCGATATACGATCAACATTAAAAGCGTAAAAATGATCTTATTTCTGATATCACCCACGCGCATAAAATTGGAGATCGTGCGAAACATTAAATCACCTCAGTTTTACCGCCAGCAGCTTCGATCGCTTCTTTTGCAGTAGAGGAGAATTTGTGAGCTTTAACAGTAAGCTTTTTCTCGACGTTGCCTTTAGCCAGAATCTTAATTCCAGCTTTTTCATTGCTTACAATACCTGTTTCAACTAGAAGAGCAGGTGTTACTTCAGTTCCGTCCTCGAAACGGTTTAGAGTATCAAGGTTAACGATTGCGTAGTCTTTACGGTTAATGTTAGTGAAACCGCGTTTAGGCAAACGTCTGAAAAGTGGTGTTTGACCACCTTCGAAACCAAGGCGTACTCCGCCGCCGGAACGGGCGTTTTGACCTTTATGACCTTTACCAGCAGTTTTACCGTTACCAGAACCGATACCGCGACCTTTACGTTTACGTTCTTTACGAGAACCTTCTGTAGGTTGTAATTCATGAAGTTTCATGTTGGCACCTCCTTGTTAGAGAGAATTTATTTTATTGCTCTTTTACAGTAACAAGATGAGCAACTTTGTTAATCATACCGCGAATCGCAGGGTTATCATCATGAACAACTGTCTGATGCATTTTGCGTAATCCCAGTGTGTTAACTGTAACGCGTTGGTCTTCAGGGCGACCAATCAAGCTGCGAGTGAGGGTAATTTCTAATTTATTAGCCATTTGATTTCCCTCCTTATCCTAACAGTTCTTCTACTGATTTGCCACGCAGCTTAGCTACGTCCTCAGCGCGTTTTAATTGCTTTAATCCGTCCAATGTAGCACGTACCATGTTGATTGGTGTGTTGGAACCTAGAGATTTAGAAAGAATATCGCTAATTCCGCCTAATTCAAGAACCGCACGAACAGGACCTCCAGCGATTACTCCAGTACCTTCAGAAGCAGGCTTCAAAAGGATGTGTCCCGCACCAAAGCGGCCGTTCACTAGGTGAGGAATTGTAGTTCCTACCATCGGTACAGTGACCAGGTTTTTCTTTGCATCTTCGATTGCCTTACGGATTGCATCAGGTACTTCTTGTGCTTTACCTGTACCAAATCCAACATGACCGTTTTTGTCTCCTACAACTACAAGTGCAGTGAAACGGAAACGACGTCCGCCTTTAACAACCTTAGCTACGCGGTTAACCGTAACTACACGCTCTTCAAGTTCTAATTTATTAGGATCAATACGACGCATCTGTTTTGTCCCTCCTTTATCTATTAAAATTCTAAGCCGTTTTCACGAGCAGCGTCCGCTAATGCTTTAATACGTCCGTGGAAAAGGTATCCTCCGCGGTCAAATACCACAGACTTGTAACCTTTCTCAACAGCGCGCTTTGCGATTAGTTCGCCAACCTTTTGTGCTGCTTCAGCGTTATTGCCAGCAACTTCAAGCTCTTTATCAAGAGTAGAAGCACTTGCCAATGTTACGCCGTTTACATCATCAATAAGCTGTGCGTAAATGTGTTGGTTAGAACGGAACACATTCAAACGAGGACGAGCTTCAGTTCCGGAAAGCTTAGCACGTACACGTGCATGTCTTTTCTTACGAACAGAATTTTTGTTAGCCTTCGTAATCATTTACGTCACTCCTTTCGTTTACCTTAGGCAGCATTACTTACCTGTTTTACCTTCTTTACGACGAACAAATTCGCCTTCATAACGGATACCTTTGCCTTTATATGGCTCAGGCGGACGAACGTCACGGATATTAGCAGCAAGCGCGCCAACGCGTTCTTTGTTTGCGCCTCTTACGATAATTTTTGTATTTGATGGAACTTCAACCTCAAGGCCAGCCTCAGGCTCAATCTCAACAGGATGAGAGTAACCAACGTTAAGTACAAGCTTTGAACCTTGTTTTGCAGCACGGTAACCAACACCGATTAATTCTAGTGATCTTTCGAATCCTTTAGATACACCCTCAACCATGTTAGAGATTACAGCGCGAGTTGTTCCATGTAATGCGCGGTGTTCTTTTGCATCTGATGGACGAGAAACAGTTACTAAGTTTTCTTCTATGCTGATTGTAATATCAGAATTAAAAGTTCTTGTTAATTCACCCTTAGGTCCTTTTACAGTTACAGTACCATTGTTGTTAGTAACAGTAACGCCAGCAGGGATTTCAATAGGTTTTTTACCTACGCGTGACATCTAGTGCACCTCCATTCGTGTAAAAATTAATTACCAAACGTATGCTAATACTTCTCCGCCAACTTGTTTAGCGCGAGCTTCTTTATCAGTGATAACTCCTTGAGAAGTAGAAACGATTGCAATACCTAAACCGTTAAGAACACGAGGAACTTCACCAGTTTTTGCATAAACACGCAAACCAGGTTTGCTGATGCGCTTAAGTCCAGTGATAACACGCTCGTTATTAACGCCGTATTTCAAGAAGATACGGATTACACCTTGCTTGTTGTCTTCGATTAATTCTACGTCACGCACGAAGCCTTCACGCTTTAAGATTTCAGCGATATCTCTCTTAATCTTTGAAGCAGGAACTTCCAGTTTTTCGTGACGAACCATGTTCGCATTACGGATGCGAGTAAGCATATCTGCAATAGGATCTGTCATGACCATTTAATATTACCTCCTTCCCAAAATCGGGTTTTACCAGCTAGCCTTCTTAACGCCAGGAATTTGTCCTTTATATGCAAGTTCACGGAAGCAAATACGGCAAAGTTTGAATTTACGTAGTACTGAATGTGGACGACCGCAACGTTCGCAGCGTGTATAGTCTTGTACTTTAAACTTTGCTCCGCGCTTTTGCTTCAAGATCATAGATTTTTTAGCCACGTTTTCGCCTCCCTTTATTTAGAGATTACTTTTGGAACGGCATTCCAAATTGTGTTAGTAGTTCACGAGCTTCTTCATCAGTATTAGCAGTCGTTACGATAACGATATCCATACCGCGAACCTTGCTCACTTTATCATAGTCAATCTCAGGGAAGATGAGTTGTTCTTTAATACCTAAAGTGTAGTTTCCGCGTCCGTCGAATGATTTCTTGGATACACCGCGGAAGTCACGTACACGTGGTAGAGAAACAGATACTAACTTATCAAGGAATTCATACATACGCTCTCCGCGCAATGTTACTTTTGCGCCGATTGGCATTCCTTCACGAAGACGGAAACCAGCGATAGATTTCTTAGCCTTTGTAACCAATGGCTTTTGACCAGTGATCAAAGTTAGTTCTTCCACAGCATTGTCAAGGGATTTTGCGTTGGCAACAGCGTCACCCACACCCATGTTGATAACAATTTTCTCGATTTTTGGAACTTCCATAACCGATTTATAATTAAACTTGCTCATTAGAGCTGGAGTCATTTCTTTTTGGAATTTTTCCTTTAGGCGGTTCATTCTTTATTGTACCTCCCTTCTTCAGTAACTTATTTATCTAAAGATTCACCTGATTTAATAGCTACGCGTACTTTCTTGCCGTCAACCACCTTGTAACCAACACGAGTCGGGTTACCTGATTTAGGATCAAGAGGCATAACGTTAGAAACGTGAATAGCAGCTTCTTGGCTGTTAATTCCACCTTGTGGATTAGCTTGAGAAGGCTTTGAGTGCTTCTTCACGATGTTGACTCCTTCAACAAGCACACGATTTTTCTTTGGATATGCTTCAAGGATGACACCTTGTTTGCCTTTGTCCTTACCAGAGATGACTACGACTTTGTCACCTTTTTTAACATGCATTAGCTTCGCACCTCCTTGAAAGGGCATTAAAGAATTTATCATTATAAAACTTCTGGAGCTAGAGAAACGATCTTCATGAAGCTGTTGTCACGAAGTTCACGGGCAACAGGTCCGAAGATACGGGTACCGCGCGGGCTCTTGTCATCACGGATGATAACACAAGCATTTTCGTCAAACTTGATGTAAGAACCATCATTACGACGAACACCGAACTTAGTACGTACAACAACCGCTTTAACAACGTCACCTTTTTTAACAACGCCTCCTGGCGTTGCTTGTTTTACTGTACATACGATGATATCACCGATGTTAGCAGTTTTGCGGCCAGAACCACCAAGAACTTTAATTGTTAGTACTTCGCGTGCACCAGAATTGTCAGCGACTTTTAAACGTGTTTCTTGTTGAATCATGTACGAAACCTCCCTTCGGAATAAACATAATCCGAAAACCTATATTAAATGATAACTGCTTTTTCTACAACTTCAACTAGACGGAAGCGTTTAGTAGCTGAAAGAGGGCGAGTTTCCATAATTCTTACTGTATCGCCAATTTTCGCTTCGTTCTGCTCGTCATGCGCCTTAAATTTCTTAGAATATTTAACGCGTTTACCGTATAGAGTGTGTTTTTTATAGGTTTCAACCATAACTGTGATTGTCTTATCCATTTTGTCGGATACAACACGGCCAGTATAAACCTTGCGTTGGTTGCGTTCGCTCATTTGCGCAAACCTCCCCTCATTTATCGATTGTTAACAGCGATCTCTCTTTCACGTACAACAGTTTTCATACGTGCGATCGATTTGCGCACTTCACGGATACGTGCAGTATTTTCAAGTTGTCCAGTAGCTAACTGGAAACGCAAATTAAATAGTTCTTCTTTAAGAGATTTAACTTTTTGTTCAATTTCGGCAGTGGTAAGTTCTTTGATTTCATTAGCCTTCATTTGATTCACCACCAATTTCTTCTCGTTTTACAAACTTGCATTTGATTGGAAGTTTGTGTGCTGCAAGGCGCAACGCTTCACGTGCTACCTCTTCAGAGACACCAGAGATTTCAAACATAACTTTTCCAGGCTTTACAACCGCTACCCATCCTTCAGGAGCACCTTTACCGGAACCCATCCGAACTTCTAGAGGCTTAGCAGTGAATGGCTTGCTTGGGAAGATTTTGATCCAAACTTTACCGCCACGTTTCATGTAACGAGTCATTGCGATACGAGCTGCTTCAATCTGACGGTTTGTAATCCAAGAAGCTTCTTGAGCTTGAAGACCAAACTCACCAAAATGAACTTCAGTTCCGCCCTTAGCACGGCCTCTCATTTTACCGCGGTGTTCACGGCGATATTTAACGCGTTTAGGCATTAACATATTATTTTCCTCCTTCCTCGGACTTCTTCTTAGTAGGAAGGACTTCTCCACGATAGATCCATACTTTCACGCCAAGCTTACCGTAAGTAGTATCCGCTTCAGCAGTAGCATAGTCGATGTCAGCACGAAGTGTATGAAGTGGAACAGTACCTTCGCTGTAATGTTCAGCACGAGCGATATCAGCGCCGCCAAGACGACCAGAAACCTGAGTTTTAATACCTTGTGCACCAGCGCGCATTGTGCGTTGGATAGACTGTTTTTGAGCACGACGGAAAGAAACACGGTTTTCAAGCTGGCGAGCGATGTTTTCTGCTACTAATTTCGCATCAAGATCCGCTCTCTTAATTTCAATGATGTTGATGTGTACGCGCTTGCCAGTTAATTGGTTTAGAGCTTTACGAAGTGCTTCAACTTCAGTACCGCCTTTTCCAATTACCATACCTGGCTTAGCTGTGTGTACAGAAATGTTCACACGGTTTGCAGCACGTTCGATTTCAACCTTAGATACAGAAGCATCACTTAAACGTTTCGCGATGTATTCACGAACTTTAATGTCTTCATGTAAAAGATCTGCATAGTCTTTGCCTGCGTACCATTTGGATTCCCAATCACGGATGATCCCAATACGCATACCGACCGGATTTACCTTTTGACCCACAGATTACCCCTCCTTCTTTTCTGATACTACGATAGTAATATGACTAGTACGTTTATTAATTGCGCTTGCACGTCCCATTGCACGTGGACGGAAACGCTTCAGTGTTGGTCCTTCATTTACATATGCTTCTGTAATAACCAGGTTATTAACATCCATGTCGTAGTTGTGTTCTGCGTTAGCAACAGCAGATTTTAACACTTTTTCTACAACCGGAGAAGCAGCTTTTGGAGTGAAACGAAGAATTGCCACAGCTTCGCCTACTTGCTTGCCTCGGATTAAATCAGCTACTAAACGGACTTTACGAGGAGCAATACGGACTGTTCTAGCAATAGCTTTTGCTTGCATGAGTTGCCCTCCTCTCATTAACGTCTTGTTTTCTTATCGTCACTTGCGTGACCTTTGTAAGTACGTGTAGGCGCGAATTCGCCCAGTTTGTGACCTACCATGTCTTCAGTTACATAAACCGGTACGTGTTTACGACCATCATAGACAGCGATTGTATGACCGATGAATTGCGGGAAGATTGTTGAACGGCGAGACCAAGTTTTTACAACTTGCTTCTTGTCTGTTTCATTCAGTTTTTCAACCTTGACCATCAAATGCTCATCAACGAATGGTCCTTTTTTCAAACTGCGACCCATGTAAGTGCCTCCCTTCGTGATTGTTCTACGGTTCGTTTTGTGAACCGTAGTTCAACCCCGTTATTTTTTACGACGACGTACGATAAACTTGTCGGATTTATTCTTCTTCTTACGAGTCTTAGCACCAAGAGTTGGTTTACCCCATGGAGACATTGGTGACTTACGCCCGATTGGGGAACGTCCTTCACCACCACCGTGCGGGTGATCGTTAGGGTTCATTACAGATCCACGAACTGTTGGGCGTTTGCCTAACCAGCGAGAACGACCTGCTTTACCAATGTTGATAAGTTCGTGCTGCTCATTACCAACTTGACCAACAGTAGCGCGGCAAGTAGCAAGAATCATGCGAACTTCTCCAGAGTTTAAACGCACAAGAACATAACGGCCTTCTTTACCAAGAACCTGTGCAGAAGTACCTGCAGAACGAACTAATTGTCCGCCTTTTCCTGGTTTAAGTTCAATGTTGTGTACTACAGTACCAACTGGAATGTTAGCTAGTGGTAGTGCATTCCCCACTTTAATGTCTGCCTCAGGGCCTGACATAATCTCCAAACCTACTACTAGGTTTTTTGGAGCAAGGATATAACGCTTTTCACCATCAACGTAATTAATTAATGCAATATTTGCAGAACGGTTTGGATCGTATTCAATAGTAGCAACGCGTCCAGGTATACCATCTTTATCGCGCTTAAAGTCGATAACACGGTACTGACGCTTATGGCCGCCACCTTGATGACGAACAGTTAACTTACCTTGGTTGTTACGGCCGCCTTTTCTCTTTAAAGGAGCTAGAAGTGACTTTTCTGGTGTGCTTGTAGTGATTTCAGCAAAATCAGAAACTGTCATTCCACGTCGACCGTTAGAGGTAGGTTTATACTTTTTAATCGCCATTGTATTTCCCTCCTTCTTTTA
Organism: Bacillus sp. M6-12; assembly: GCF_002860285.1. Classification (GTDB taxonomy): domain Bacteria; phylum Bacillota; class Bacilli; order Bacillales; family DSM-1321; genus Peribacillus. Next base: position 37,375 of record NZ_PGVF01000024.1, on the reverse strand, counting down.
TGAATTAAGCTTCAAATAGTTCGATTTCTTTGCTGTCAGCAGTTAATTTAACAATTGCTTTACGGCGCTTGTTAGTGTAGCCTGCATGTTTACCCATGCGCTTGAATTTACCTTTGTAGTTCATGATGTTAACCTTATCAACTTCTACGCCAAAGATTTCTTGAACAGCATCTTTAACTTGAGTTTTATTAGCTCTTACATCAACTTCAAAAGTATATTTCTTTTCAGCCATTAAGTCTGAAGAACGTTCTGTGATTACGGGGCGCTTAATGATATCGCGTGCATCCATTATGCAAGCACCTCCTCTACTTTTTCAACAGCTGACTTAGTCATGATCAATTTGTTGTGTGATACAACATCAAGAACATTTAGGCCAGCAGCTTCTACAACTGTAACTCCAGGGATGTTACGTGCAGAAAGAGCAACTTTCTCATCTAGACCGTCAGTTACGATTAACGCCTTAGTGTCTACAGAAAGACCTTTTAGAACAGCTGTAAATTCTTTTGTCTTTGGAGCTTCAAAAGCAAGGTTTTCAAGAACAATAATTTCTTGTTCTAATGCTTTAGCAGATAATGCTGATTTAATAGCTAAACGACGCATTTTCTTAGGCATTTTATAGCTGTAAGAACGTGGTGTTGGTCCGAAGACAGTACCACCGCCGCGCCATTGTGGTGAACGGATAGAACCTTGACGCGCACGTCCAGTTCCTTTTTGACGCCATGGTTTACGTCCGCCGCCTGCAACTTCAGAACGGTTTTTAACTTTGTGGTTTCCTTGACGAAGTGATGCTCTTTGCATGATGATCGCTTCGAATAATACGTGGTTATTTGGTTCAATACCAAAGATTGAATCGTTTAGCTCAATATCGCCAACTTGCGATCCAGCTTGGTTGAACATTGTAACTTTTGGCATTCTAATGCTCCTCCTTCCTTAAATGATTATTACGCTTTAACCGCAGTTTTAACTTTTAATAGAGCTTTTTTAGCACCAGGAACGTTTCCTTTGATTAAAAGCAAGTTGCGTTCTACGTCAACCTTAACGATTGTTAAGTTTTGAACAGTGATCTGTTCTCCACCCATACGTCCAGGCAATAGTTTGTTTTTGAATACACGGTTTGGAGCAACCGGACCCATTGAACCTGGGCGGCGGTGGTAACGGGAGCCGTGAGCCATTGGTCCGCGAGATTGTCCGTGGCGCTTGATAACACCTTGGAAACCTTTACCTTTAGATACTCCTGTTACATCTACTACATCGCCCTCAGCGAAAATATCAACTTTGACTTCCTGACCCATTTCAACTCCGTCAAAATCACGGAATTCGCGAATGAAGCGCTTAGGTGCAGTATTAGCTTTTGCGACGTGGCCTTTAGCAGGTTTGTTAGAAAGCTTTTCACGCTTATCTTCAAAACCGATCTGAACTGCTTCGTAGCCGTCTGATTCAACAGTCTTCTTTTGAAGAACAACGTTATTAGCAGCTTCTACTACAGTTACAGGAATAAGTTCACCGTTCTCAGCAAATACTTGCGTCATACCGATCTTTCTTCCTAAGATTCCTTTGGTCATTAGTCACACCTCCTATAATGTTTTGTTTTTATATGAATTACAGTTTAATTTCAATGTCAACACCAGACGGCAAATCTAAACGCATTAATGAATCAACTGTTTGTGGAGTTGGGTTCACGATATCGATTAGACGCTTGTGTGTACGCATCTCGAATTGCTCACGAGAATCTTTGTATTTATGAACCGCACGAAGGATTGTGTAAACAGATCTTTCAGTAGGTAGTGGGATCGGGCCGGATACAGCCGCACCAGAACGCTTTGCAGTTTCTACAATTTTCTCAGCAGATTGATCAAGAATCCTGTGATCATATGCTTTCAAACGGATACGAATTTTTTGTTTTGCCATTATTTTCCCTCCTTTTCGCCTATTTTTTAAATAGACTTTCTCAGTGAAAATTTCCCACACACTCGCCATGGCAAAGCGGCCGGGTGTGTCAGCAACCTTCCACATCATCGCAGTCAAAGACCAACATTGTCTATTATACATAAAACACACAGAACATGCAAGTGTATATTACATTTTCTATGCGCTGCACACTTTTACTATTATACATAGGCACGTATACTTTTTCAAGACAATCTTTTAAATGAGTTATTGTAATTATTTTCTTCTATTATATAAGTAAATTGGAGATCAGTTGGAGGCAGCTTATGTAACGTTCTTTCAGAACAAGCGTTCAATGCCCTTTAAAAGAATCACCCGAATAAAATAGTTTTCCGAGTAAAAAAATCTGGTGGCGATTAAAAATCACATTTATCTTTCTATTACTTTACCTTCACCGTTCTTTGATTGGACTTTCTTTATTTTGAAATGTTAACCGATCAACTTCAGGCCCAATCTTCCTTTTTGGTTCAGATCTTTCTTTATAGTAAAATTTCTGCAGCAAAAAAGAGCAGACGGCGTCCCGTCTGCTCTTTCGCAAAACCTAAAAGGTTTTTAGATTACTCTTGAATTGTAGCAACTACGCCAGCGCCTACAGTACGTCCACCCTCACGGATAGAGAACTTAGTACCTTCTTCGATAGCGATAGGAGCGATTAGTTCAACAGTCATTTCAATATTGTCGCCAGGCATAACCATTTCTACACCTTCAGGAAGGTTGCAGATACCAGTTACGTCAGTTGTACGGAAGTAGAACTGTGGGCGGTAGTTTGTGAAGAATGGAGTATGACGTCCACCTTCTTCTTTAGAAAGAACATAAACTTCTGCTTTGAACTTTGTGTGTGGCTTAATTGTTCCTGGCTTAGCAAGAACTTGTCCACGTTGGATTTCTTCACGTGATACACCACGAAGAAGAGCACCAATGTTATCTCCAGCTTCAGCGTAGTCAAGAAGCTTACGGAACATTTCAACACCAGTTACAGTTGTTGGCTTTGGCTCTTCTGTGAAACCAGTGATTTCAACAGTGTCACCAACTTTTACTTGTCCACGCTCAACACGTCCTGTAGCAACAGTACCACGGCCAGTGATTGAGAAAACGTCCTCAACAGGCATCATGAATGGCTTTTCAGTGTCACGAGTTGGAGTTGGAATGTATTCGTCAACAGCTGTCATAAGCTCAACGATTTTTTCTTCCCAAGCAGAGTCGCCTTCTAGAGCTTTAAGAGCAGAACCTTTGATAACAGGAATGTCATCGCCAGGGAACTCATATTCAGAAAGAAGGTCACGGATTTCCATTTCTACTAATTCAAGAAGCTCTTCGTCGTCAACCATGTCACACTTGTTCATGAAAACAACAAGGTAAGGTACACCTACTTGACGAGAAAGAAGGATGTGCTCACGAGTTTGTGGCATTGGGCCATCAGCAGCAGATACTACAAGGATTCCGCCGTCCATTTGTGCAGCTCCAGTGATCATGTTCTTAACATAGTCAGCGTGTCCTGGGCAGTCAACGTGTGCGTAGTGACGACTAGCAGTTTCATACTCAACGTGTGCAGTAGAGATTGTGATACCACGCTCTCTTTCTTCTGGAGCAGCGTCGATTTGATCGTAAGCGCGTGCTTCAGCTCCACCTGCTTTAGCAAGTACAGTTGTAATAGCAGCTGTTAAAGTAGTTTTACCATGGTCAACGTGACCAATTGTACCGATATTAACGTGCGGTTTAGAGCGGTCGAATTTAGCTTTTCCCATTAGGAAATTCCTCCTTAAAATTATATATAGATTAAGTATAGGTGCTATGAAAGCCCAAGAAGTGCACTTTCATAGCTTACATAAGTAGTTATACTTTAATAAGAGATGAAAATCAATTATTCACCTTTATTTTTTTTGATAATTTCTTCAGAAATGCTCTTAGGTACTTCTTCGTAGTGATCGAAGTGCATAGAGAATGTTCCGCGCCCTTGAGTGTTAGAACGTAATGAAGTAGCATATCCGAACATTTCAGATAGTGGAACCATCGCGCGTACAACTTGTGCGTTACCGCGAGCTTCCATACCTTCTACACGGCCGCGGCGAGATGTAATATCACCCATGATATCTCCCAAATATTCTTCAGGAATAACTACTTCGACTTTCATAATTGGCTCAAGGATTACTGGGTTACATTTTGAAGCAGCGTTTTTCAATGCCATAGAAGCAGCGATCTTAAACGCCATTTCGTTGGAGTCAACATCATGGTAAGACCCGTCAAATAAACGAGCTTTAATGTCTACTAATGGGAAGCCAGCAAGAACTCCATTATCCAATGAATCTTGTAGTCCAGCTTGTACAGCAGGAATGTATTCACGAGGAACAACCCCACCTACAATACCGTTTTCAAACTCAAAGCCTTTTCCTTCTTCGTTTGGAGAGAATTCGATCCAAACATGTCCGAATTGTCCGCGTCCGCCTGACTGACGTACGAACTTACCTTCAACCTGTGCAGATCCACGGAAAGTTTCACGGTACGCAACCTGAGGAGCACCAACATTAGCTTCTACTTTGAATTCACGGCGCATACGATCAACGAGTATATCCAGGTGAAGTTCACCCATACCAGCAATGATTGTTTGTCCAGTTTCCTGGTCTGTATGTGCACGGAATGTTGGATCTTCTTCTTGCAGCTTTTGTAAAGCGTTTGACATTTTGTCTTGGTCCGCTTTAGATTTAGGTTCAACTGAAAGTGAGATAACTGGCTCTGGGAATACCATGGATTCAAGAATAACTTGATTCTTGTCATCACATAGAGTATCTCCAGTTGTAGTATCTTTCAAACCAACAGCAGCAGCGATATCCCCTGCATGTACTTCTGAGATTTCTTCACGGCTGTTTGCGTGCATTTGAAGGATACGTCCAATACGTTCACGCTTACCTTTAGTAGAGTTAATTACATATGAACCTGATTGCAATGTACCAGAGTACACACGGAAGAATGTAAGCTTTCCTACATAAGGGTCTGTCATAACCTTAAACGCAAGAGCTGCAAATGGCTCTTCGTCGCTTGATGGACGTGTTACTTCTTCTTCGGAATCCGGAAGAGTACCTTTAATAGCTGGTACGTCAATAGGAGCTGGAAGATAGTCAATAACTGCATCTAGCATTAATTGAACACCTTTGTTTTTGAATGCTGATCCACAGATTACAGGGAAGAATTCAACGTTTACTGTACCTTTACGAATAGCTGCTTTAAGCTCTTCCTTAGTGATTTCTTCACCGCCAAGGTATTTCTCCATTAATTCTTCGTCTAGTTCTGCCACAGCTTCTACTAGCTTTTCACGGTACTCATCAGCCTGCGCTCTGTATTCCTCAGGAATATCACGCACTTCGATATCAGTACCTAGGTCATTGCCGTAGAAAGTAGCGTTCATTTCAATTAAGTCGATGATCGCTTCGAACTCATCTTCAGCACCGATTGGAAGCTGAATTGGGTGTGCATTTGCTTGAAGACGTTCATGAATCGTTTTTACTGAATATAAGAAGTCAGCACCGATTTTGTCCATCTTGTTTACGAATACAACACGTGGTACTCCGTAAGTTGTAGCCTGGCGCCAAACTGTTTCAGTTTGAGGCTCAACACCTGACTGGGCATCAAGAACAGCAACTGCACCATCAAGTACACGCAAAGAACGTTCAACTTCAACTGTGAAGTCTACGTGTCCAGGTGTGTCGATGATGTTTACGCGGTGGCCTTTCCATGCTGCAGTAGTTGCTGCAGATGTAATAGTGATACCACGTTCTTGTTCCTGCTCCATCCAGTCCATCTGAGATGCACCTTCATGAGTTTCACCAATCTTGTGAATACGGCCAGTGTAATATAATACACGCTCAGTCGTAGTCGTTTTACCGGCATCGATGTGAGCCATGATGCCGATATTACGAGTATTAGCTAAGGAGAACTCTCTTGCCATTGGGGTATTTCTCCTTCCATATATGGGTAATAGTGTTTGGTTGGATTTTACCAGCGATAGTGAGCAAATGCTTTATTTGCTTCAGCCATTTTATGAGTATCTTCACGTTTCTTAACAGAAGCACCAGTGTTGTTAGCTGCGTCAAGAATTTCGTTAGCCAAACGCTCTTCCATCGTTTTTTCTCCACGTGAACGAGAGTAGTTAACTAACCAGCGAAGACCAAGAGTTGAACGGCGGTCAGGGCGTACCTCCACAGGTACTTGGTAGTTTGCACCACCTACACGACGTGCTCTTACTTCAAGTACAGGCATGATGTTCTTAAGTGCTTGATCAAACACTTCGATTGCATCTTTGCCACTACGTTCTGCAATGATATCAAATGCTGAGTAAAGAATTTTTTGTGATTTACCTCTTTGTCCGTCAACCATCATTTTGTTGATCAAACGAGTCACAAGCTTTGAATTGTAAATTGGATCTGGCAATACATCTCTTTTTGAAACAGGTCCTTTACGAGGCATGAATGTTCCTCCTTTCAATAAGGTTCATATTTTTAGATTATTTTTTTGCTGCTTTCGGACGCTTCGTACCGTATTTAGAACGGCTTTGCATACGGTTGTTAACACCAGCAGTGTCAAGCGCACCACGAACGATGTGATAACGTACCCCTGGTAAGTCCTTTACACGTCCACCGCGGATAAGTACCACACTGTGTTCTTGTAGGTTGTGACCGATACCTGGGATATAAGCTGTTACCTCGATACCGTTAGTCAAACGTACACGCGCATATTTACGCAATGCTGAGTTTGGTTTCTTCGGTGTCATAGTACCAACACGCGTACATACACCACGCTTTTGTGGAGATGAAACGTTTGTTTGTGCTTTCTTAAAGCTGTTGTAGCCTTTGTTTAGCGCTGGAGATTTTGACTTCTCTTCTTTAGACTCGCGTCCTCTGCGCACCAATTGATTAATTGTAGGCATTGTTTTGTCCTCCCTTCACTTTTTCGTTCTAGTACCACACATCCAGGTGGTTCATAAATGAGCAAAAACAAAGTTTTTGCAGAATATCCACAAAAACAGTTTTACTTTTTAATGGCAACAGCTGCTGCTCCGACATCAATTCCACAAGCTTTTCCAAGCATTTGCATCGAATCAACATATGTGATTGGAACTCCTGAATCCCGTGCGTTCATCTCAATCTTTGCTGTCAGCATTCTGTCAGCATCGCGGGAGATTACTACTTCTTGAATCAGATTGTTCTTAAGAGCTCTCACTGTTTGTTTCGTTCCTACAATCACTGACTTTGCCTGTAGCACTTTTTCATAAGACATATTTCATATCCTCCAAAGCAACAGGGTATTATAGGAGCACCTTTGCTATAGTAACATCCCTAGGCACTATATGTCAACTTACTTTTTAAAAAAACTTTAATAACTCTCCCATACTTTAAAAAGGAAGACCGGTGAGAGATCACCGGCCTTTTTTGTTAATACTTTAAATACTAATTACCATCAATCAACAGATACAGTTTCCTCACTTGCATCTTCTGCAAGAACCGGTCTTGCTTTTCTGTATCGTGTCATACCAGTTCCGGCTGGAACCAGCTTACCGATAATAACGTTTTCCTTTAAGCCCAGCAATTCATCGCGCTTGCCTTTGATTGCCGCATCAGTAAGGACACGAGTTGTCTCCTGGAACGATGCTGCAGAAAGGAATGAATCAGTTTCAAGCGAAGCTTTCGTGATACCAAGCAATACTGGACGGCCTGTAGCAGGCAGCCTGCCTTCAAGTAAAGCAGATGTATTGGCAGCAGTGAATTGGTGAACATCCAGAAGCGTTCCTGGAAGGACATCGGTTTCACCCGCATCAATGACACGCACTTTACGCATCATTTGCCTTACCATTACTTCAATATGCTTATCTCCAATTTCAACACCCTGCATACGGTATACTTTTTGGACTTCACGCAGCAGATATTCCTGAACAGACAATACATCTTTTACTTTCAGCAATTCTTTCGGATCAATAGAACCTTCTGTTAATTCCTGTCCGCGCAAGACGTGCGAGTCAACTGTTACCTTCAATCGCGCTGTATATGGCGCAGTAAATGTGCGTGATTCAACTTCGCCCTGGATAACAATTTCCTGCTGTTTATCCTTGACCTCATTGATAGCCACAACTGTACCTTCAATTTCGGTAATCAAGGCCTGACCTTTCGGATTTCTCGCTTCAAAAATTTCCTGAATACGAGGCAAACCTTGTGTAATATCGTCTCCGGCAACTCCGCCTGTATGGAATGTACGCATTGTCAGCTGTGTACCAGGTTCCCCGATAGATTGGGCAGCAATAATACCAACTGCTTCGCCAACCTCGACTTCCTGTCCAGTAGCGAGGTTACGTCCATAACATTTTTTACAAACACCATGGGAAGTATTGCATGTAAATGCAGAACGGATCCAGACTTCTTCAATACCGCTGTCTTCGATATACTTAGCCAGATCTTCAGTAATCAAGCCGTTTTCAGGAACAATCACTTCGTTAGTTTCCGGATGCCTGATTGTTTTTCTAGCGTGTCTGCCTACTAAGCGCTCTTCAAGTCTTTCGATGATCTCTGTGCCATCCTTAAGAGCCGAAATTTTAAGGCCTCGGTCTGTTCCGCAATCGTCGTCACGGACGATGACATCTTGGGCCACGTCAACAAGACGGCGGGTAAGGTAACCAGAATCTGCCGTTTTAAGAGCTGTATCTGCAAGTCCTTTACGGGCACCGTGTGTAGAAATAAAGTATTCCAAAACGGTTAAACCTTCACGGAAACTTGACTTGATAGGGAGCTCAATAATCCGGCCGGCCGGGTTGGCCATCAGTCCGCGCATACCTGCAAGCTGTGTAAAGTTTGAGGCATTACCACGGGCACCTGAATCACTCATCATAAAGATCGGGTTGGACGTATCCAAAGACTTCATAAGCTTCGCCTGGATATTATCCTTTGCCGCACTCCAAATGGAGATAACACGATCATAACGCTCGTCTTCAGTGATTAAACCGCGACGGAATTGTTTTAACACATTATCGACCTTTATTTGTGCTTCTTCGATGATCTTTGTTTTTTCTTCTAAAACTACAATGTCAGCCACACCTACTGTAATACCGGCACGTGTTGAATATCTAAAGCCCAGGTCCTTCATTCGGTCAAGCATTTTGGATGTTTCAGTGATTTTAAATCGCTTGAACACTTCCGCTATGATATTTCCAAGAATCTTCTTCTTGAATGGATCGATGATTTCCTGTGCTCTAATCTTTTCAATAACATTAGCGCCTTTTTCAACAAAGTAATGTCCAGGGGTCTTAACCTCTAAATTCTCACTTGTCGGCTCATTGATGTAAGGGAAAGATGCAGGAAGAATTTCATTGAAAACCAGCTTACCTACAGTCGTAATTAATAGCTGTTGGTTCTGCTCCTCGGTAAATGTCTCATTGTTTAGAGAAGATGCATGAACAGCTACACGAGAATGAAGATGTACATACCCATTTTGATAAGCAAGCAGTGCTTCATTTGTATCTTTGAAAATCATTCCTTCACCAACAGCACCAGCGCGTTCAAGGGTAAGGTAATAGTTACCTAATACCATATCCTGTGATGGTGTAACAACTGGCTTACCATCTTTAGGGTTCAAGATATTCTGGGCAGCAAGCATTAGCAGGCGAGCTTCTGCTTGTGCTTCTGAAGATAACGGAACGTGAACAGCCATTTGGTCACCGTCAAAGTCTGCATTGTATGCAGTACAAACAAGCGGATGCAAACGGATTGCACGGCCTTCAACCAATGTAGGTTCAAATGCCTGGATTCCTAGTCTATGAAGAGTCGGGGCACGGTTAAGCAGCACCGGATGCTCTTTAATTACTGATTCTAAAACGTCCCAAACCTCAGGCTGCAGCCTTTCGATTTTACGTTTTGCTGATTTAATATTATGGGCCAATCCTTTTTGTACCAATTCCTTCATCACGAACGGCTTGAAAAGCTCAATGGCCATTTCCTTCGGAAGTCCGCATTGATACATTTTAAGGTTAGGGCCTACAACGATAACAGAACGTCCTGAATAGTCTACACGCTTACCAAGAAGGTTTTGACGGAAACGGCCCTGCTTACCTTTTAGCATATGAGACAAGGATTTCAAAGGCCTGTTACCAGGTCCCGTTACCGGACGTCCGCGGCGGCCGTTATCAATCAGCGCATCTACCGCTTCTTGAAGCATACGCTTTTCGTTTTGAACAATAATGCTTGGCGCTCCAAGATCCAACAGTCTTTTCAGACGGTTGTTACGGTTGATTACCCGGCGGTACAGATCGTTTAAGTCAGAAGTCGCAAAACGTCCGCCATCCAATTGTACCATCGGACGCAGCTCCGGCGGGATGACCGGAAGTACATCAAGAATCATCCATGAAGGGTCGTTGCCTGAATTTCTAAAAGCTTCAAGGACTTCAAGACGCTTGATCGCACGAGTTCTTCTTTGTCCCTGAGCAGTTTTCAGTTCTTCTTTTAATGATTCAACTTCTTTTTCAGTATCGATATCTGATAACAGCTTTTTGATTGCTTCAGCACCCATTCCAGCTTGGAACTTTGTTCCGTACTTTTCGCGGTATGCACGGTATTCTTTTTCAGATAAAAGCTGTTTCTTCTCTAATGCAGTATCCCCTGTTTCAGTTACTACATATGAAGCGAAGTAAATAACTTCCTCTAAAGCCCGGGGGGACATGTCAAGGACAAGTCCCATCCGGCTTGGAATACCTTTGAAATACCAGATGTGTGATACTGGGGCAGCAAGCTCGATATGTCCCATACGCTCACGGCGAACCTTGGCACGCGTTACTTCAACACCGCAACGGTCACAGACTACGCCTTTATAACGTACACGCTTATACTTTCCGCAATGGCATTCCCAATCTTTTTGAGGACCAAAAATCCTTTCGCAGAACAAGCCGTCCTTTTCAGGCTTTAATGTACGATAGTTAATCGTTTCAGGCTTCTTTACTTCGCCATGTGACCAAGAACGGATCTTGTCAGGCGAAGCAAGCCCGATTTTCATATACTCAAAATTATTAACATCTATCAAGGGGCCTACCTCCCTTTAATCTCAGGTTCTACTCTAACCTGACTTATCGTGAAGCTATTTGATTGTTTTTCGCTTATATATCAGTCTGTTATGACCGGATTAGATTTCGTTCCCGTTTCAGTTGCGACCAGATCCTTGCTCTCAGCATCAAGAGTCAGGGTATCTGCCTGATTTGCGTCATCATCATCTTCTGTGTCGAGCATCTCGATTTCTTTATCTTCTGCTGACATGATTTTGACATCCATACCCAAGCTTTGAAGTTCTTTTATCAATACTTTAAATGATTCTGGAACACCAGGCTCTGGAACGTTTTCGCCTTTGACGATGGCTTCATATGTTTTCACACGCCCAACAACGTCATCCGACTTAACGGTAAGGATTTCCTGAAGTGTATAAGCCGCACCATACGCTTCAAGAGCCCAAACCTCCATCTCACCGAAACGCTGTCCGCCGAACTGAGCTTTACCGCCCAGAGGCTGCTGCGTAACAAGAGAGTAAGGTCCAGTTGAACGGGCATGAAGCTTATCATCAACCATGTGAGCCAGCTTGATCATATACATGACGCCGACAGAAACGCGGTTATCGAACGGTTCACCCGAACGGCCATCATATAATACTGTTTTTGCATCAGCAGCCATTCCTGCTTCTTCGATGGTAGACCATACATCTTCTTCACGGGCACCGTCAAATACAGGCGATGCAACGTAAATTACGAGGGCTCTTGCTGCCATCCCAAGATGAAGCTCCAATACCTGCCCGATATTCATACGCGATGGAACCCCTAGAGGATTCAACATGATGTCTACCGGAGTGCCATCCGGAAGGAATGGCATATCTTCTTCAGGAAGGATGCGCGAGATAACACCCTTGTTACCGTGGCGCCCCGCCATTTTATCTCCTTCAGAGATTTTACGTTTTTGAACAATATACGCACGGACTAGTTGATTTACTCCCGGCGGAAGCTCATCTCCATCCTCACGGTTAAAGACTTTAACATCCAATACGATACCGCCGCCGCCGTGCGGAACACGAAGCGATGTATCGCGGACTTCACGTGCTTTTTCACCAAAGATGGCATGAAGCAGGCGTTCTTCAGCTGTTAGTTCAGTGACACCTTTTGGCGTTACTTTACCAACGAGAAGGTCTCCGTCCTTTACTTCAGCACCGATACGGATGATTCCGCGCTCATCAAGGTTGCGGAGCGCGTCTTCCCCGACGTTCGGGATGTCACGTGTGATTTCTTCAGGTCCAAGCTTCGTATCACGGGATTCAGATTCATATTCTTCAATATGAATAGAAGTATACACATCATCCTTTACAAGGCGTTCGCTCATGATGATCGCATCTTCATAGTTATAGCCATCCCAAGTCATGAAGGCAACAAGAACATTACGGCCAAGCGCTAATTCACCTTTTTCCATCGAAGGACCATCTGCAAGGATTTCTCCTTTCACAACCCGGTTGCCGACACTGACGATTGGGCGCTGGTTATAGCATGTTCCCTGGTTGGAACGAATAAATTTAAGCATGCGGTATTTATCTAAATCGCCTTTGACTTCCTGACCGTCGACCTCTTTGACGCGGCGTACCCAAACTTCACGGGCTTCCACATGCTCGACGATTCCATCGTGCTTACAGATGACAGCTGCGCCTGAGTCTTTACCGGATACATATTCCATACCCGTACCAACCCGTGGAGCTTCCGGCTGCATAAGGGGAACTGCTTGACGCTGCATGTTCGCTCCCATTAGTGCACGGTTTGAGTCATCGTTTTCAAGGAAAGGAATACAAGCTGTTGCGGCAGATACTACCTGCTTCGGCGAAACATCCATGTAATCCACGCGGTCGCGCGGAACAACTGTGTTCTCACCTCGGAAACGGGCTACGATATCTTCATCAACAAATGAACCATCATCAGATAGTCGGGCATTCGCCTGGGCAACTACATAGTTGTCCTCTTCGTCAGCAGTCATGTAATCAATGTTCTCTGTAATTTTCCCGGTTTCCGGATCTACGCGGCGGTAAGGTGTCTCAATGAATCCGAACCGGTTTACCTTTGCATAGCTGGAAAGGGAGTTAATAAGTCCAATGTTCGGTCCCTCAGGAGTTTCAATTGGACACATGCGGCCATAGTGAGAATAGTGAACGTCACGAACTTCAAAGCCTGCGCGCTCACGGGTTAATCCGCCAGGTCCTAACGCAGACAGACGGCGTTTATGAGTCAACTCAGCCAACGGGTTTGTCTGATCCATGAACTGAGACAACTGGGAGCTTCCGAAGAACTCCTTCATTGAAGCAATAACTGGACGTATATTAATTAACTGCTGTGGTGTTATGGTTGCTGTATCCTGAATAGACATTCTTTCGCGTACAACGCGTTCCATCCGTGATAAACCAATTCTGAATTGGTTTTGGAGCAGCTCGCCTACAGAACGAAGGCGGCGATTCCCTAAATGGTCAATGTCGTCTGTGTCACCAACCTGATGCAGCAAGTTAAAGAAGTAACTGATGGAAGAAATGATATCAGCAGGTGTAATATTCTTAACCTGGTCTGAAACATAAGCATTGCCAATTACATTGATTACTTTTTCACCTTCAGCATCACTTGGAGCATAAATCTTAATAGACTGAAGAAGTGTTTCTTCTTCTACAACTCCGCCTGCCGGATTAAAGGTTTGGAAACCAATCCCAGCTTCAAGGGAAGGAATAATCCGATCCAGGGTACGGCGGTCAAGAAGCGTCCCTTTTTCCACAATGATTTCCCCAGTTTCAGGGTCCACTAATGTTTCGGCTATTTTCTGGTTGAATAGGCGGTTCTTTATATGAAGCTTTTTATTAATTTTATAGCGGCCTACATTTGCTAGGTCGTATCTTTTTGGATCAAAGAAGCGCGTCACCAATAAGCTTTTTGCATTCTCAACCGTTGGCGGTTCACCAGGGCGGAGGCGCTCATAGATTTCCAGCAAAGCTTTCTCTGCGCTTTCAGTGTTATCTTTTTCAAGAGTATTTCTGATATACTCATTATCGCCGATTAAATCGATGATTTCCTGATCGGTACCAAAACCAAGCGCACGAAGAAGCACCGTTACCGGCAGTTTTCTTGTACGGTCAATTCTCACATAAACTATGTCTTTGGCGTCCGTCTCATATTCAAGCCAAGCACCGCGGTTAGGAATAACAGTTGCATTAAAACCACGCTTCCCGTTTTTATCCATTTTCCCGCTGTAATAAACACTTGGTGAACGCACTAACTGAGAAACGATTACCCGTTCTGCACCATTGATGACAAAGGTACCCGTTTCTGACATTAGAGGAAAATCACCCATGAATACATCCTGGTCTTTTACTTCCCCTGTTTCTTTATTAACAAGACGTACCTTCACACGAAGTGGAGCCGAATATGTAACATCCCGCTCTTTTGATTCCTCTACGGAGTACTTTGGATCTCCTAAGCTGTAATCAATGAAATCAAGAGCCAAGTTACCAGTAAAATCTTCAATTGGAGAAATATCCTGGAACATCTCTCTTAACCCTTCATCAAGAAACCATTGATAAGAAGCAGTCTGGATTTCGATTAAATTCGGTAACTCTAGGACCTCGCTAATTCTTGCATAACTTCTGCGCTGGCGGTGTCGTCCATACTGAACAAGTTGACCTGTCAACAGATTCACCCCTCAAATCAAGCGTAATAAGGATCTATTGCCTACCGGGATATCCCGCTAGACAAAAAGAAAATGGTTTTTGATAAAAAAACCACTATTTCACACAACTCGAACTATTATTTATATATTTTTTCCAGATTATCCATTTTTATACGTACTACACAAAAAAATGCATAGATACTGGAAATTATATATATGCATTTTATAACTATAACATAGGCAAAAAATAGAGTCAAACCTTTTTAGCTGAGAGTATATAGTAGCCTTTTTTCTTAACTATTACTTCTGCATTTCCAAAAAGCTGCTCTATTTTTTCCATGGCGGATGGAGCTCCCTGTTTCTTTTGGATGACTACCCACAACATTCCGCCTTTAGTTAAATATTCATAGCTCTGTTCAAAAATTTCATGAACAACCTTTTTCCCTGCCCGTATTGGCGGATTAGTCAGTATAGCAGCAAACCCCTGCTTTTTAACCGCTTCAAGCTGGTCGCTTTCATAGATTACAACATTATCGATGGCGTTGGCTCGGGCATTTTCCTTTGAAAGTTCAACCGCCCTGCTATTAATATCAACCATATGAACAGTTCGGCTGGGGTGGGCAGAGGCAATAGAAAGTCCAATTGGACCATAGCCACACCCAACATCCAAAATATCTCCATCAATTTCGTGATTTAGTTCAAATGTTTCTATAAGAAGCCGGGAACCAAAATCAACTTCGTTTTTGGAAAATACTCCACTGTCACTTTTAAAACGGAAATTCCGGCCCTTTAGCTCAAAATTCCAGTAAAGCGGTTTGCTTACTGTTTCGGGATTTTTAGAATAATAATGTTCTGTCAAGTCTTCTCCTCCTATCAAGAAAAGCACAAGCGCCCAGACAAAGGATGAACGGCTAGAGTCGCCACGTCCTGTGGCCACGCCGTTCTGAACCACGTCGAGTGGGCCTCCGACAAACATAAGACAAGTGCAGACGGAAGGCACTTTGCCTTCCGTAACAATTGGTTTATAACCAAGGTTGTGACGGCACTTGGTTACAACACTCGAGAGGCTGGGCGCTGGAGCTAGACAGTAGTTTATATTGAAGAAGTTACACTTTATTTACCGATTATATACACGGCATTAGAAGAATGTAAAAAGAGTTTGCTTGCCGGAGAGAAAACATAAAGGTTCCAAGCGAATGACTCAGCCGCGATAGCTAGATTACTAAACCATACATCTCCACCAAGCTTTATTTGCTTTTGAATTCGGCCACTCGGACCCAATTGTTTTGGAAGTCAAAAAAAGCCCGCTAAAGTAGCGAGCTTTTTTTATTTATGCAGCATTACTTAACTTCAACGCCAGCTCCAACTTCTTCAAGTTTAGCTTTGATTTCTTCAGCTTCTTCTTTAGAAGCGCCTTCTTTAACAGCTTTTGGAGTGTTGTCAACAAGGTCTTTTGCTTCTTTAAGACCAAGTCCTGTGATTTCACGAACAACCTTAATAACTTTGATTTTTTGGTCGCCTGCAGATGCAAGAATTACGTCAAATTCAGTTTGCTCTTCAGCAGCGCCGCCAGCAGCAGCTCCGCCCATCATTGCTACAGGAGCAGCAGCAGTTACACCAAACTCTTCTTCGATTGCTTTTACAAGGTCATTAAGTTCTAAAACAGTCATAGATTTAACTGCTTCAATGATTTGTTCTTTAGTCATTGTATAGTTCCTCCTTAAGGATATTGTTAGTTTATAGTTTTTTTAAAACGAAAGGTTAAAACTGAAAGTCAGCTTACGCGCCTTGTTCTTCTTTTTGGTCTGCAACAGCTTTTGCAGCAAGAGCAAGATTGCGAATTGGTGCTTGAAGCACGGAAAGTAGCATAGACAGCAAGCCTTCGCGTGATGGAAGATCGGCAAGTGCCTTAACTTCTTCAACAGTTGCAATGTTGCCTTCAATAACACCGGCTTTGATTTCAAGAGCCTCATGTTTCTTAGCGAAATCGTTAAGGATTTTCGCTGGTGCAACTACGTCTTCAGTTGAAAACGCGATTGCGTTTGGACCTGTTAGAGATTCGTTTAAACCAGAAAGTTCAGCGGCCTCAGTTGCACGGCGAGTCAATGTGTTTTTGTAAACTTTGAACTCAACGCCTGCGTCACGAAGCTGTTTACGAAGTTCAGTAACTTCTCCAACAGTCAATCCGCGGTAGTCAACTACGATCGTTGATTTGCTTGATTTAAATTTGTCAGCAATCTCTTCTACGATTTGTTTCTTTTGTTCAATAACGCTGCTCATCCTTACACCTCCTATTAGATTTGCTTGAAACACATCTATACCGTCCATAAAAAAGCCTTCATATCTAGCAGACATGAAGGCAGTAAAATCAAAATCATAGTCAAAGACTATATTATCGAAATTACCTCGGCAGGAAATTAAGCTCATAGTGAGCACCTACTGTCTACGGTACAAATGATATTCATTTATTAACAACAAAATCTATTATAACAATAATGACTTTGTAATGTCAAATTATTTTTTTGCAGTGAAAGAAGCAGGATCTACCTTTACACCAGGGCCCATTGTAGTAGTTACAGAGATGTTCTTCATGTAAGTTCCTTTTGCAGCCGCAGGCTTAGCTTTTTGCATTGTGTCGAAAATAGTAGTGAAGTTTTCAACAAGTTTGCTGTCTTCGAAAGATACTTTTCCAATTGGAACGTGGATGTTACCAGCTTTATCAACGCGGTATTCTACTTTACCAGCTTTGATTTCACCGATAGCTTTCGTAACGTCAAAAGTTACTGTTCCAGTTTTAGGGTTTGGCATTAAGCCTTTTGGTCCCAATACGCGACCAAGCTTACCAACTTCACCCATCATGTCTGGAGTAGCAACGATTACATCAAAATCAAACCAGCCTTGCTGGATTTTGTTGATGTAGTCAGTATCGCCTACGAAGTCAGCACCAGCTGCTTCAGCTTCTTTTGCTTTTTCACCTTTTGCGAATACTAATACACGCTGAGTTTTACCAGTTCCATTTGGAAGCACAACTGCTCCACGGATTTGCTGGTCAGCTTTCTTTGGATCTACTCCTAAACGGAAAGCAACTTCAACAGTCGCGTCAAATTTTGCATAGTTAGCTTTTTTTGCTAGTTCAACAGCTTCTCCTACGGAATAAGCTTGTGCTGCATCAATTAGCTTTGCAGCTTCTTGAAACTTTTTACCTTTTTTAGCCATGATATAAAATCCTCCTATATTGTGGTTTTAGCGGAATAACCTCCCACGAATAAAGGTTGCGATATTGTTAAAACACCGCAACCCCCGTAGCAAAACATTTACATCAGCACGGATTAGTCTTCGATAACGATTCCCATGCTGCGAGCAGTACCTTCAACCATACGCATTGCAGACTCAACGTTTGCAGCGTTTAGATCCGGCATTTTTTGTTCAGCAATCTCACGCACTTTATCACGCTTGACTGTCGCAACTTTATTACGGTTTGGCTCACCAGAACCTGACTCGATTCCAGCTGCAACCTTAAGCAATACTGCAGCAGGCGGAGTTTTCGTAATAAATGTAAATGAACGGTCTTCGAATACCGTGATTTCAACAGGGATAATTAGACCTGCTTGATCTGCTGTACGAGCGTTAAACTCCTTACAGAATCCCATGATGTTAACACCGGCTTGACCCAAAGCGGGACCAACTGGCGGTGCTGGATTCGCTTTACCTGCAGGAATTTGCAGCTTTACCATCTTAATTACTTTTTTAGCCACGGGACACACCTCCTTATTAAGTCCGTGATGTGGTAATAGGGTTTTTTTACCCTCCCACTCATATTAATTCTTTATATGTTAAATAAAGAATGTTTCAATAAAGTTCAGATCTCCCAATCGAGACATACTGACCTTTGAAATATTAACATTTTTTTAAAATGATTTCAAGTTTTTTCGGCTTATAATTTTTCAACCTGATCAAAATCAAGTTCTACCGGTGTATCGCGGCCGAACATATTCACCAATACTTTAACCTTTGACTTATCCTTATCAAGCTCTTCAACAGAGCCGGTGAAATTAGCGAATGGACCTTCCTTCACACGGACAGTCTCACCAAGCTCAAGATTAATTTCCATCCGTCTCTCTTCCATTCCCATCCTTTTGAGGACAAAATCAATTTCTTCCGGAAGAAGCGGAGTCGGCTTAGAACCGTGGCCTGCAGAACCAACAAAACCGGTAACTCCCGGCGTATTGCGGACCACATACCATGAATCGTCAGTCATGATAATTTCAACTAAAACATATCCAGGGAAAACTTTCTTTTTCAGCACTTTCTTCTTACCGTTTTTAACTTCGGTTTCTTCTTCTTCAGGGACTACAACGCGGAAAATTTTATCCTGCATGCCCATTGTTTCTACCCGTTTTTCTAGGTTAGTTTTTACCTTGTTCTCGTAACCGGAGTATGTGTGTACAACATACCAATTTTTTTCCATTCATTAGGACTCTTACGTCCTTCCCTCCCCTTACTCTATTTTGATATAGCTGCCCTGTATCGGGAATCCAATAGAACCATTACTTTCCACACAAGAAAAGCGCAAGCGCCCGGACAGAGGAACGTCGACTAAGGTCTGGCACGTCCTGCGCCAAACGTCGACGCCAGCACAGCTAGACATCAGCACTTGCCCAAAAAACACACACTTCCTCATGTGGTAAAAAAAGACAAATTAAAAAACCCGTCTCCGGGCTTTTCTATATAACACATATTATTCTATCACTATTATAACTGTTTTTTAAATCTCTTATTCAAGAACCAAGCGAATAATACTTGAAATTCCTAAATCAATAACAGCAAAAAAAACAGCCATGATCGTAACTGTAGTTAAAACAATGACCGTATATCTTGTAAGCTCCTTTTTTCTAGGCCAGCTTACCTTTTTCATCTCACGGCCGACACCGCCGAAGAAGTCGGTTAAGCGATTCATGATTGTAACCTCCAACCAGTAGGGATAGCACTGATAATCTATTAAGCAAACTTATTTTGTTTCTTTGTGAACCGTATGGGCATTGCAAGTACTGCAAAATTTCTTTATTTCCAAGCGTTCGGATTTCGTATCCTTGTTGCTTTCAGAACTGTAGTTTCTTGAACCGCATCCGGTACAAGACAGCACAATTTTCTTTCTCATATAATTACACCTGCCAAGCTTCTGTACGTCCTCAAAACTTTAACATGGCTTACTTTTATTGTCAACAACTAAAAGTGTAGCCCGGACATAGGAAGGAGGGCTAAATTCACTTTATTTTCTGCTTCAGAATATATCATTCTGTAAAAAAATGCCGTTGCTTCATCCGCTATTAAAAAACTTTCTTTGGAATAGCCGCTCTCTCCTTGCTACAGGCTGACCTCTCTTACTTCGAGGTATCGTTCCAGCTTTCTTTTAACCCGCTGGAGAGCGTTATCAATTGACTTGACATGGCGGTTTAATTCTTCAGAAATTTCCTGGTAGGATTGTCCATCAAGGTAAAGGGAAAGTACTTTCCTTTCCAAATCGCTTAACAGCTCCGACATCTTTAATTCGATATCGTCAAACTCTTCCTGGTTGATGATCAGCTCTTCCGGATCCATGATTTTGGCCCCGGAAATGATGTCCAGCAAGGTCCGGTCCGACTCTTCATCATAGATTGGCTTATCTAAGGAAACGTAGGAATTAAGAGGGATATGTTTTTGCCGGGTGGCTGTTTTAATCGCAGTAATAATTTGCCTTGTGATGCAAAGCTCAGCAAATGCCTTAAAGGAAGACAGCTTGTCCCCTTTATAGTCTCGAATTGCCTTGTAAAGGCCGATCATGCCTTCCTGAACGATATCTTCCCTATCGGCGCCAATTAAGAAATAGGTCCTGGCTTTTGCACGTACAAAGTTGCGGTATTTATGAATCAGATAATCAAGAGCCTCACTGTCGCCCTTATGTGCTAAATCCACAAGATTATCGTCTTCCAATTCTGCATACTTATCATTCAGCTTTACTTCGAAGTTCGCAACCACAAGTCAATCCCCCTGACCGTACACACATATAGAAACATTATACAGCAGTGAAAAATTCACCGTCAACCGCTCAGAGCTTCCCGCGGCGCCATTTTTCAAAAATTTCTGCCACTTCACTGCTAAGAGGGATTTTTGAGGCTGGCTTCTTTTCGATTGTCTTTTTTACGTTTTTCTCAATCTCTCCGTTAACATGATTCATCTCATCCAAGAGCTCCCGCGCTGATTTCCTGAGGGCCCCTTGTCCAAAAATAACCCATTGCTCTGTAAAATCAGAGGTCGCAACATGGATTTGAGTTTTAATATTATTCAAGTCAATTGCAAGCTTTTCAATCCGTTCATCTGCACTTTCATTTTCTCTGGTAAAAATAATTTCAACTTTATAATTTTTAAATTTTTTTTCTGTACCTGGAACGAAATGTGCATCAAAAACAATGATTACCCGGTATCCAGTATATGCTTGGTATTCAGCCATTCTTTCAATCAATCGGTCCCTGGCCGCTGAAAGATCATGATCCTTCAACGCTCTTAGCTCCGGCCAGGCCCCAATAATATTGTAACCGTCTACCAATAAGATGTTCATGCCGCTATTCCCCTAAAGGGTTTCTTTTTCGATAAACCTCATACATAAGCAGACTTGCTGCAACAGAAGCATTTAGCGAGGTTACTTTTCCTACCATTGGCATGCGGATTAAAAAATCGCATTTTTCCTTGATCAGGCGCCCCATTCCTTTTCCCTCGCTGCCTATGACAAGGCCGATTGGCATTTTCCCGTCCATATTTCTGTAATCATCTGTTCCCTTTGCATCCGTCCCGACAATCCATACACCGCGGCCTTTTAATTCCTCCACAGCCATTGCCATATTGGTGACCCTGACCACAGGAATGTATTCAATCGCCCCGGTGGAAGCTTTCGCAACTGTTGCAGTTAAACCAACAGCCCTGCGCTTTGGAATAATGATTCCATGGGCTCCTACCGCATCAGCCGTCCGCATAATTGATCCTAAGTTATGCGGATCTTCTATTTCATCCAGCAGCAGGAAGAAAGGTGCTTCATTCCTGGATTCGGCTCTCGCGAATAAATCATCCATCTCGGCATACGTATAAGCAGCGACATGGGCTACAACACCTTGGTGATTTCCTTCTGCCATTTGGTCAATTTTTCTTCGTGGAACTACTTGTACTAAAACATTGCGGTCCTTGGCCATGGCAATAAGCTGGCCCTGGCTCTTTTGCGAGCCTTCAGCAATCCAGATCTTATTGATTTCACGCTCAGACCGAAGTGCTTCAAGAACAGGATTTCTCCCTATGATATATTCTTCACTCATGGGTCATACCCCCTTTTCTTCTTCTAAAAATCGAATGGATGCCTCTATAATGGTTTCCATCCTCCCAATTCGCCCCGAGAGGTAAAGATATCCCATCAAAGCTTCAAAAGCAGTTCCATAACGGTATGTTTGCACATCTGTATTCTTAGGTACCGTGCCTGACTTCGCATTTCTCCCTCTTCGTACAACAGCCTTTTCTTCCTCTGAAAGATCACCGTTATCCAGGAGATAGTGAATTGCTTTGCTCTGAGCTTTCGCCGAAACAAAATTAGTAGCTTCTTTATGCAGCAGATTCGGCTTCACTCTGCCCTTTTGAAGCAGGTGATGCCGTATATATGTTTCATATACAGCATCACCCATATAAGCCAAAGCCAGGCTGTTCAGTACCTTTTCATCAACTTTATTTTCATAATGGAGCATTGTTATCCTCTTTTCCAGCGTGTACCTTGTGGTGTATCTTCAAGGATAATATTCATCGCTTTCAATTGGTCACGGATTTCATCAGACAACTGGAAATTCCGGTCTTTTCTTGCCTGTATCCGCTTTTCAATCAGAGCTTCAATTTCCGCATCCAATAATTGCTCAGTTTTAAGATTAAGGCCCAACACGCTAAACAGGTCCTCAAATTCTTTGATAAAGGCTTCGATTACTTCTATTTCTGTATTTTTTTCCATCAAGTAATAGTTAGCCAGCTTGGATAATTCGAATAAGACTGAAATTCCGTTTGCAGTATTAAAATCGTCGTCCATAGCCGTAATGAATTCCTGGTGCAGACTTTTAATTTTTTGCATCCATTCCTGTTGTGAATCCGTTAAGCCGGCACTTGCTTCAAGGCGGTGCTGTAAATTTTGGTAGGATGTTTTTATCCGGTCCAGTCCCGCTTTCATATCTGCCAATAACCCTTCGCTATAGTTAATTGGATGCCTGTAATGTACAGAAAGCATAAAGAACCGCAAAACCTGTGGATCATGGTGTTTAATAATGTCATGAACCAGGACAAAATTACCGAGGGACTTAGACATTTTTTCATTATCTATATTAATATACCCGTTATGCATCCAATATTTCGAGAACGTTTTGCCTGTTAATGCCTCTGATTGGGCAATTTCATTTTCATGGTGAGGAAACGTTAAATCCTGGCCTCCCGCATGAATGTCAATCGTATCTCCAAGATATTTCCGTACCATTGCCGAGCATTCAATATGCCAGCCCGGCCGGCCTTGGCCCCACGGGCTATCCCAAGAGATTTCTCCATCTTTAGCGGCTTTCCAGAGGGCAAAATCAAGAGCGTCCTGCTTTTTCTCCCCGATTTCAATTCTCGCGCCCACTCTTAGTTCATCAACGGATTGATGAGACAGCTTGCCGTATTCGTCAAATTTACGGGTTCTGTAGTATACATCCCCTTCTGATTCGTAGGCAAACCCCTTTTCAATCAGGGCTGAAATAAATTCTATAATTATATCCATATTTTCCATAACTGTCGGGTGAGTATCGGCCCGTTTGCAGCCGAGTGCGCTAACATCTTCGAAATAAGCCTCTATAAACCGCTTTGAAATGGATGGCACATCCTCGCCAAGCTCTTTAGCGGCACGGATCAGCTTATCATCAACATCGGTAAAGTTAGATACGTATTTAACCTCATAGCCTCGGTATTCCAGGTACCGGCGTACTGTATCATAAACGATAGCAGGTCTTGCATTTCCTATATGAATATAATTATAGACTGTCGGGCCGCAGACATACATTTTTACTTTTCCTTCTTCTAAAGGCGTAAATTCTTCTTTTTGTCTGGTTAACGTATTAAACAGTTTAATTGCCAACTTTATGGCCCCTTTCTATTTTTACCTTTTCCAATTCCTTTTTTAATAAAGCGATTTCTGTTTCCAATACTCTAAACCGGTCTCCGGTTGGATCTGGAAGATCGCAATGATTTAAATCTTTTCCTACCTTTACTCCATCCCTGATAACCACCTTGCCTGGTATTCCAACAACAGTCGAGTTGGCAGGCACTTCCTTCAATACTACTGAACCGGCACCTACTTTAGAATTTTCTCCAACTATAATCGATCCCAACACCTTGGCTCCTGTTGCAATCAGAACATTATCCTTAATAGTTGGGTGGCGTTTTCCTTTTTCTTTTCCAGTACCGCCTAATGTTACACCCTGAAACACCGTCACATTATCACCGATTTCACATGTCTCCCCAATGACCACACCCATGCCATGGTCAATAAAAAAGCGGCGGCCAATGGTAGCACCAGGGTGGATTTCAATACCGGTAAAAAAGCGGCTTATCTGTGAAATAGCCCTTGCAAGGAAAAAAAACTTCCGTCTGTAGAATGCATGAGCAAGTCTATGGCTCCATATTGCATGTAAACCTGAGTATGTCAGAATTACCTCTAAATAACTGCGGGCAGCGGGATCTTGGTCAAAGACCACTTCTATATCTTCCTTTAACATTTTAAACACGCTTTCTCCCCTCCTGGTTCCTTCATTTGTAGTATTTGAGATAAAAATCGGGCAACAAAAAAAACGCCTCTGCAAAAGACAGAGACGCTTATCGGCGCGGTTCCACTCTGTTTGAAATGTATGCCCTGCTGCCGGATCAATCCGGATAACTTAGCTTCCATTCCCAACTTAACCCTGTAACGGCGGGTGCCGCCTTAGCCTACTTCCCTAAAAAAGCATTTTCAGCTAAAGACTCAGAGGTGCATTTCAGAAACGAGGGGCTTAAACCACTTTCAGCAAAATGTGGTTCTCTCTAAAAGCTTCGTTGTCCTACTTCTCCTCATCAACGCATTATCATTGTAAGATTAATTAATACTATATTATATTTCCCTGAAAATGTTAACTTAAAATTGTTTTCAGGCGCTGTCCGATTTTTTCTTTACCCAGCAGGGAAATAGCCTTAGGCAAATCCGGCCCGTGTGTTTGCCCGGTAGCCGCAGCACGGATTGGCATAAACAGCTTCTTGCCCTTTTGGCCTGTGCTCTTTTGTACCGCTTTTATGGCTGCTTTGATTTCCTCAGCGGAGAAGTCTTCCAGGTTCTCAATTTCCTGAAGGAAGGCGCGCATTACTTCAGGCACCTGTTCCTCAGCGAGAACTTCCTTCGCTTCTTCTTCATATTCCAATTCATCTCTGAAAAATAATTCAGATAACCCTACGATTTCCGCTCCGTAGCTCATTTGCTCCTGATACAGATCAATCAGGCTGCGTACCCACTCTGCTTCCCGGGTGTCGATATTTGCAGATACCTTGCCTGCCTTAACCAAGTGAGGCAAAGCTATTTCAACAGCCCGGTCCAGTTCAAGCTGCTTGACATATTGGTTGTTCATCCAAGCCAGCTTTTGCTGATCAAATAGCGCAGGAGATTTTGACAATCGGTCTGCATCAAAAATCTTGATGAATTCTTCCTTCGAGAAGATTTCTTCTTCTCCGGCAGGTGACCACCCCAGCAAGGCGATGAAATTAAATAGGGCTTCCGGGACATAGCCCAACTCTTCATATTGTTCGATAAACTGAATAATTGATTCATCCCGCTTGCTTAACTTTTTCCGGCTTTCATTTACTATAAGAGTCATATGTCCGAAAATCGGCGGCTCCCATCCAAACGCCTCATAAATCATCAGCTGCTTTGGCGTGTTGGAGATATGGTCATCCCCCCGCAGCACATGTGAAATTTTCATTAAGTGGTCATCTGCAGCTACAGCAAAGTTGTACGTAGGAATACCATCTTTTTTCACGATAACAAAATCACCAATACCGTCGGATTCAAACGCCACTTCATCCTTAACCATGTCATTAAATTGATAGGTTTTTCCAGCTGGAACGAGGAACCGGATGCTTGGCTTTCGCCCTTCCGCTTCCAGTCTGCTCCGGTCTTCTGGAGTCAAATGACGGCATTTCCCTGAGTATTGCGGAGTTTCATTTTTTGCCATCTGTGCTTCGCGCTCGGCTTCAAGTTCTTCTTCCGTACAGTAGCATTTATAAGCAAGGCCTTTTTCAAGAAGCTCGCTATAAAGCTTTTCATACATATCAATCCGTTCGGATTGGCGATACGGACCATACTCTCCACCGACATCAATGCTTTCATCCCAATCCATTCCCAGCCATTTTAAATACTTAAGCTGGCTTTCCTCACCGCCTGCAATATTGCGCTTTAAATCGGTATCTTCAATCCGGATAATAAATTTACCGCCTTTATTGCGGGCAAATAAATAGTTAAATAATGCTGTCCGTGCATTCCCAATATGTAAATGTCCTGTAGGACTTGGTGCATAACGAACACGAATTTCACTGTTCATGTATTGATCCTCCTAAGATACATCTCTTATCTTTTTCGCGGATAGGAAAGTACAAAAATTTTGCTAAGTAAAAGAGTAATTTCCTGCTTTCCATCCGCATACAGCGGAACCACAGGCTAAGTTTGCCACGTCCTGCGGCAAATCCTGTGCGACCCACATCGTGCGGGCCTCAACTACGCCTCTGTCTTCGCCTTACAGGCTCGGCAATCAGCGAGTTTTTCTAATCTAACGTACATTTTAACATCGAAAGTCCTTAGAATAAAGGATTGCTTGTGCTAGTTTTCTTTCATTAGCAGCACGGCAGCCTGGGAAGCAATTCCTTCGCCGCGGCCGGTAAATCCCAGCTTTTCAGTTGTCGTGGCCTTAACATTGATCTGGCTCTCTGAAGCCTCAAGCAATTCGGCAATGCGCTCTTTCATTTTTCCAATATAGGGAGCCATCTTAGGTGCTTGTGCGATGATGGTGCAATCTATATTGCCCAGGACAAAGCCCTGATCTTTGACAAGCTTCCACACATGCTGAAGCAATTTAGCCGAGTCAGCATCCTTAAACTCGGGATCAGTATCAGGAAAATGCTTGCCAATATCCCCCGCTCCAATTGCCCCAAGGCAGGCGTCCGCTATTGTATGCAATAACACATCAGCATCCGAGTGCCCAAGCAGCCCTTTTTCATACGGAATAGTAATCCCCCCGATAATCAAAGGGCGGCCTTCTGTTAATTGATGTACATCAAATCCCTGGCCGATCCGAAACATCTGTCTCACTCCATTTCCTAAAAGACATGAAAGTATAACTTTTTCAACATACATTGGTGTCTAGCTCCAGCGCCCAGCCTCTCGAGGTCATAAGCCAATCCTTTACAGAAGGCAAAAAACACCTTCTTCCAAGGCTCATCTTGTGCTTAGGCCCACGGGATGTGGGTCAGAACGGCGTTGTCACCGGACAAGGAATGCATCGGCAGCTATACATCGCACGAAACAAAGCGTCAGCTTTGTGAGGAAGTGGCGAACTTAGCCGTTCATCCTTGGAAGGAGGATGTGCTGGCGTCAACGTTTGGCACAATACGGAGGCTGTAACGGGTTAAAGTTACAACCCTGCCGAACCTTAGTCGACGTTCCTCTGATCAGGGCGCTTGCGTATTTCTTATTACCTTTGATTTTTTCGGAGAATTGCTTCTGCAAAATACAAATCCTCCTGTGTAGTAATTTTGATATTATCATAATCACCTTCAACAATAACAACCTTTTCACCGATTCTTTCTAAAAGGCTGGCATCGTCCGTCCCTAAATAGCCTGCTTTTTCAGCTTCCTCATGCGCCCGCTTGAGAATTGAAAAGCGAAAAGCCTGTGGGGTTTGAACAGCCCACAAGCTAGAACGCTCTACGGTTTCTTCCACCGTGTTATTCATTGCTTTTTTAATCGTATCTTTCACCGGAACCCCTGGAATGGCACCCCCATGCTGGAAAGCGGCCTTTGTTAGTTCCGATATTAAAGTCCTATTAATGAAAGGCCTGGCCCCATCGTGAACGAGCACAAATTCCGAAGCTGAAACGTGTTGGAGGCCGTTTCGTACGCTCTGCTGGCGTTCTTGTCCACCAGAAATGAACTTGATCGCCTTTCTAAGCTGGTAGGTATCGATAATGGATTGAAAGATTGCTTCTTCCTCCGGGTTAATAGTAAGAATAATCCCCAGGCAATCAGGATCTTCCTCAAATATCCGAAGTGTGTATACAATAATGGGCACATTGGAGAGCTCGATAAAAAGCTTGTTCCTGCCAGCCTTCATTCTTTTCCCCTGACCGGCTGCAGGGATAATCACTTCATAACGCATCCAATTCTCTCCACCTTTTTACTTGCATTGGACCCGTGCTATCAGTCCTGTTTATAGCGCTTTTTCCAAAAGCTTCGGCTTAGCAAAGATCATCCGGCCTGCTGATGTCTGTAACACACTAGTCACAAGCACATCTATGCGTTTGCCAATATGATCACGTCCGCCCTCAACGACGATCATTGTGCCATCATCAAGATAAGCTACGCCCTGATTCTGTTCTTTTCCATCCTTAATCACCTGGACGTTCATTTCTTCTCCCGGAAGGACAACAGGCTTGACAGCATTCGCAAGATCATTGATATTCAAAACGGCAACATTTTGAAATTCGCACACCTTATTCAGATTGAAATCATTTGTAACCAATATCCCATTTGTGATTTTTGCCAGCTTGACAAGCTTGCTGTCTACTTCCTGAATGTCTTCAAAATCCCCTTCATACATTTCCACCTTAACCGCCAATTCCTTTTGGATGCGGTTTAGGATATCCAGTCCTCTTCGACCTCTATTTCGTTTTAGTGCATCAGAAGAATCTGCAATATGCTGAAGTTCAGCCAGAACAAATTGCGGAATAACGATCGTCCCTTCAAGGAAACCAGTCTGGCAAATATCCGCAATCCTGCCGTCGATGATTACACTTGTATCAAGGATTTTAATCTTTGAACTGTCCGTCTCGGCGGCATCTTCAGTTTCATGGTTTTTCTTTTTAGCATTTTTTGAGAAAAGAGATAATAATTCATCCCGTTTCTTGAAACCGACCTGGAACCCAAGATAACCGAATAGCAGCGTTAGCAAAATAGGCGCAACAGTATTGAAGACCGGCACCTGAATAGCGTTTAAGGCAAACCCTACCAGGAAAGCGGCAAATAAACCGACCATCAAACCGACACTGCCAAATATGATGTCTGTAATCGGCGCTTTAACCAGAAGTTCTTCTATCCATTTTATAAAGTGCTCGACATGGTCTACTGCCCAAAAAGTCAAAAGATAAAATATAATTCCGCCCAAAATACCAGTTACATAAGGATTGTTTATAATTGCAATATCATCTGCATGGACTAAAGTTAATAATTCTGGAATAAGAAAAATACCGAGTGTCCCACCTGTTATTAAAAAGCATGCCTGTATAATGCGTTTTAACATCCTTTCACCTCCTTTTAATCATTATAAACAAATAATTTAAAAAGAAACCCGATTTCACTATGTTTTTATATTTGTTAGCGTAATGGCTCAGTCAACCTAGCCTGCCCTACAAAAACTTTGTCAATCAAAGCCAATCTCTGAAATCCAACGAAATGACTCTATGGCACGATAATTTTTTCACCAACGTGATAAAAAGCCAAATGATATATATCCAGCAGTGAAGATTACTGCAGCTGTGTAATGGAAGGGTGCTCTTCCCTATGTCAGCTGTTAATTTAAGCCTAGCACCCTTATAATTTAGTGTCAAAATTTATACACCGTATTTTACCAAAAGATTGGAAAAGAAGGATTCATTCACTACAGAAAATAAGAGGGAGGAGTACGTTACATTTTGGTCTCCGCAAGCAGCTGGATTCTTAACTGTCTTAAGCCTTCCTTTATTTTGCGTGCTCGCACTTCCCCAATGCCTTCTACTTCATCCAATTCTGCAACGGAAGCACCCATAACATTGGTCAAATTTTCAAATTGGAGAACCAGATTTTCGATAATCAGACCGGGAAGGCGGGGGATTTTATGAAGAATTCTGTAACCGCGCGGCATAATACTTTCATCCAAATGTATGTACCCGTTATATCCAAGTATCTTCATTAAAATATGATCATCTGGCATTTCCTGCTGCGAAAGCTCTTGAAGCCGAACAATTACTTCCCTTGTATTGATGGACTTTTCAAAGGCATAATCCTTAATAATCAGGCTTCCTTCCTCCTCCAGATCAGCCAGTAGCTCGTTCATTTGGAGACGGATTAAACGCCCTTCAGTCCCCAGTTCATTCAAATAGGAACTTAATTCTCCCTTAATGCGCAAGACCATAGTGTAGCGGTGAAAAACTTTTAGTAAATCTGTATAGGTCACAAGCTCTTCAAACTCCAGAAGCCCCAGTTCTATTATGCTTTGGTTTAGTACAGATTTGTATTTTTCAAGTGTTTGGATTGCCAGATTAGCTTTGGACAGAATTACAGCAATATCTTTTAAAGCGTATCGAAAATTTCCCTGATATAGCGTAATTACGTTCCTTCTTTGTGATATCGCTATAACCAAGGCCTTTGTTTCTTTTGCTGCCCGTTCCGCTGTCCTATGCCGCATTCCCGTCTCTGTCGAAGGGATCATAGTATCGGGAGCAAGCTGCGCATTAGCAAGGATGATTCTTTCTCCAGTTTCGTTTAAAATAATAGCTCCATCCATCTTTGCCAGCTCATATAGGTTGTTGGGAGTGCAGGTGCAGGAAATGGTAAAACCGCCATCCACAATGGCTTTAACCCGTTCATTATAACCAACGACAATCAGCCCGCCCGTATTCGCCCTAAGGACATTATCAATACCCTCTCTTAAAGGGCTTCCGGGTGCGACCAGCTGTAAAATATCGGATTTCTTTTTTTCATATGCCTTTTTATCGGTCATAATTACCCTCCCAAAGCATGCCGAAGTGCTTCCGACACAGTTGAGACTCCTATAATTTCAACGCCTTTCGGTGCCGTCCAGCCGCCAAGATTATTGGCAGGAAGGATAACCCGTTCAAAGCCAAGCTTAACGGCTTCCTGCACACGCTGTTCGATTCTTGATACCCTTCTTACTTCCCCAGTTAAACCAACTTCCCCAATAATACAATCCGTCTGGCGGGTGGGTTTGTCACGGAAGCTTGAGGCGATACTGACAGCCACCGCCAGATCAATAGCAGGTTCATCCAGCTTCACTCCGCCCGCAACCTTCAAATAGGCATCCTGATTCTGCAGTAAAAGCCCCACCCGTTTTTCCAGCACAGCCATCAGCAAAGGCACCCGATTATGATCAATTCCGGTAGCCATTCTCCTCGGATTACCGAAGCTTGTCGGTGAAATCAGCGCCTGAATTTCAACGAGGACTGGGCGGGTTCCTTCCATGGAGGCGACTACAGTTGAACCAGCAGCTCCTTGAGATCGTTCCTCGAGGAAAATTTCTGATGGATTTTCGACCTCTTCCAAACCGCCTTCCTTCATTTCAAAAATCCCCATTTCATTAGTGGATCCAAAACGATTTTTAACAGCGCGTAGAATCCGGTACGTATGATGCCTTTCCCCTTCAAAGTAAAGAACTGTATCCACCATGTGCTCAAGCAGCCTTGGTCCCGCAATGGCTCCTTCTTTGGTCACATGCCCCACAATAAAAATGGCAATTCCCCGTGTTTTGGCAATTCTCATGAGAGTCGCTGTACATTCACGAACCTGGGATACACTTCCCGGAGCGGAGGTTACTTCTGATTGAAAAACAGTTTGGATGGAATCAATAATTACTAAATCCGGCTGAACTTCATCAATGCCCTGCTGGATAAAATCCATATCTGTTTCCGAAAACACGTATAACTGATCCGATGATACCCCAAGGCGGTCTGCTCTAAGCTTCGTTTGTTTAACCGATTCTTCTCCAGATATATAAAGCACCCTCTGTTGTTTCCTAGCAAGCTGAGAAGAAACCTGCAGCAAAAGGGTAGACTTTCCGATTCCCGGATCACCGCCGATTAATACAAGTGACCCTGGAACAATTCCGCCGCCAAGCGCCCTGTTCAGCTCTCGTAAATCAGTTTTTATACGGGGTTCCTGTGAAGCTTCTACCTTTGTTATTGGTTCAGCCTTCTGCCGAACCGCTGCTCCAGCAGCATCCGAATGTGTAAAGGCTCCCCTTCTAGATGGCTTGACGATTTCCACTTCTTCAACCATCTTATTCCATTCACCACAGCCCGGACATTTCCCCATCCATTTGGCAGATTCATATCCGCACGATTGACAAACAAAACTCGTCTTCTTTTTTACCATTATTTCTACCTCTTTTTGTGCAATTCTTTCATTCTTTAGAAATGCCTGATGTAAAGTTAATTAAACATGTTCTGCCTTTAATCCTTCCTGCTGTTAAAACAAAAAAAGAGGCTGACCCATTGAATAGATCCTAACCCCTCCATCACAATAATAAAGCCGGCGTACCAGACATTATTTTTTGTGATGGGCAAGGGTCAGGCGATAGTCGGGCGCCTCTTTTGCAAAAATGTTATTTTATTTAGCTACAGAGGACTCTTGTACCGGCCTAGCCTTAAAGTTGCCATCCTCAACATCAACTAACACGTTCTGTCCTTTTTGGATATTTCCTCTCAGCAGCTCTTCAGAGAGATGATCCTCAATATGCTTTTGAAGCGCACGGCGCAGCGGGCGGGCACCATATTCCAGATCAAACCCTTCCTCGACAATTTTCTCTTTGGCCGCATCGGAAAGCTCAAGATGAATATCCTGCTCTTTTAAACGCTTTGTCAACTGCTCAGATAAGAGTGTAACGATATCTTTAAGATGTTTCTTTTCAAGAGAGTGGAATACAATTGTTTCGTCAATCCGGTTAAGGAATTCAGGGCGGAAAGCCTTTTTCAGCTCTTCCATTACTTTCCCTTTCATATCCTTATAATCCTGGCTCTCATCCTGGATATTGAAACCAACATATTTATTGCGCTTCAGCACATCTGCACCAACATTAGATGTCATGATTAAAAGCGTATTTCGGAAGTCCACTGTACGTCCTTTTGAATCAGTCAGCCTTCCATCCTCTAAAACTTGAAGAAGGATATTAAATACATCAGGATGAGCTTTTTCAATTTCGTCAAGCAGAACAACAGAATATGGCTTTCTTCTTACCTTTTCAGTCAATTGTCCGCCTTCATCATAACCCACATATCCAGGAGGGGATCCTACTAACCGTGAAGTTGAATGCTTCTCCATGTACTCGGACATATCGATGCGGATCATAGCATCTTCATCACCAAAAATAGACTCAGCAAGCGCCCGTGCAAGCTCCGTCTTACCCACACCAGTTGGTCCAAGGAAGATAAATGACCCGATAGGCCGTTTAGGATCTTTTAGACCTGCCCTGGCGCGGCGTACTGCTTTCGCAACTGCCTTAACCGCTTCTTCCTGTCCAATAACACGGGAGTGCAGCAGTTCTTCCATATTTAACAGCTTATCTGTTTCCGTTTGCGCCAGGCGAGTTACAGGCACACCAGTCCAGCTGGAGACAACATTTGCAATATCATCTACTGTTACTTCGCTATTTTCCTGTCCCTGCTTTTCTTTCCATGTTTTCTTTGTTTCTTCTAACTGTTCTCTCAGGCGTTGCTCAGTATCACGTAAAGAAGCGGCCTTTTCAAACTCCTGGCTTTGTACAGAGGCATCCTTTTCCTTACGTACTTCCTCTAGTTTCAGCTCAAGCTCCTTCAAGTTTGGAGGTGTTGTATAAGAACGAAGGCGAACTTTGGATCCGGCTTCATCAATCAAGTCAATCGCCTTATCAGGAAGGAAACGGTCAGAAATATAACGGTCAGAAAGCTTTACAGCAGCCTCAATCGCTTCATCAGTGATGGAAACACGATGATGTGCCTCATATCTGTCCCGAAGGCCTTGAAGAATTTGAATGGATTCCTCAGCTGTTGGTTCATCCACACGGATAGGCTGGAAACGACGTTCTAGGGCAGCATCCTTTTCAATGTACTTTCTATATTCATCCAAAGTAGTCGCACCGATACATTGCAGCTCGCCGCGTGCTAGCGATGGCTTTAAAATGTTAGAAGCATCAATGGCACCTTCAGCACCGCCTGCTCCGATTAATGTATGGAGCTCATCAATAAATAAAATAATATTTCCGGCTTGCCGGATTTCATCCATTACCTTTTTCAAACGATCCTCAAATTCACCGCGGTATTTTGTACCCGCTACAACTGTACCCATATCAAGCGTCATAACACGCTTGTCACGGAGAATTTCAGGCACCTCGTTATTGATAATCTGCTGTGCCAGCCCTTCAGCAATAGCTGTTTTACCCACACCCGGTTCGCCGATCAGTACCGGATTGTTTTTCGTACGACGGCTTAAAACCTCGATTACACGCTGGATTTCCTTGCTTCTTCCGATGACAGGGTCAAGGCTTCCTTCCCGTGCAATTGCAGTCAAATCACGTGCTAGGCTGTCAAGAGTTGGTGTACTTGCAGCTGCAGATGAATTTCCTTGATGTCCTCCTGCTTCGTTACTCCCAAGCAGTTGCAGGACTTGCTGTCTCGCTTTATTTAGACTTACACCAAGGTTGTTGAGCACTCTGGCTGCTACACCTTCTCCTTCACGGATAAGGCCTAAAAGAACATGCTCTGTACCGACATAGGAGTGTCCAAGCTTTCTAGCTTCATCCATTGACAGTTCAATAACTTTTTTAGCTCTTGGCGTATAATGAATAGTTTGGGCAGTGTCCTGACCCCGTCCAATCAAGTTTTCTACTTCTTTCTGGATCTTTTCAGCACCTAGCCCTAGAGCGTACAAAGCCTTCGCAGCAATACCCTCTCCCTCTCGAACTAAGCCGAGCAAGATATGTTCTGTACCGATATTATTATGACCTAAACGGATTGCTTCTTCCTGTGCTAATGCCAATACTTTTTGAGCTCTCTCAGTAAAACGGCCAAACATCATAGTATAGTTTCCTCCTTGCTTATTTTTCATTTATATCTAGATTTAAGCGCTCACGAATTAACGTGGCACGGCGAATATCCCGTTCATACGGTCTCAGTGCTCCTCCGGCATACTGTTGCAGAAAACCGGGCTGTGTGAAAATAATTAACTCACTGAGAATATTTTTGCTAACATTATTGATATAGCCTAAATCAATACCCAGCCTTAAGTCGGACAAGCATTTCGCGGCTTCTTTCGTTTCGATTGTCCGTGCATTCGTTAAAATTCCAAAAGAGCGATATACCCTATCTTCTAATTGTATGTTGGATGTTTTAACTAATGCTTCCCTTGCGGACCTTTCTTGAGCAATAATTTGCTGGACAACGCTTGTTAAATCTTCAGCGATATCCTCTTCAGATTTGCCAAGTGTAATTTGGTTGGAAAACTGAAAAATATTGCCTAATGCTTCGCTTCCTTCCCCGTAAATACCCCTTACGACGAGACCTAACTGATTAATTGCCGGTATAATACGGTTCATCTGGTGAGTTAGTACCAGTCCTGGCAAATGCATCATCACTGAGGCCCGCAACCCCGTCCCTGCGTTAGTTGGGCAGCTAGTTAAATAGCCAAAGTCTTCATCAAAAGCGTAATCTACCTGCTTTTCAATCCAATCGTCCATTCTATTCGCCATTTGCAAAGCTTCCGGCAGCTGCAAACCTGGCAGCAGGCATTGAATCCTGATATGGTCCTCCTCATTGATCATGATGCTAACCTTCTCATCCTTAGATAAGAGGCAAGCGCCATATAGCGAGTCTTCTGCCAGATGAGGACTTATGGCGTGCTTCTCAACAAGCACTCTTTTTTCTAACGGCTGCAGAGTATTCATGTTAAGGAGTTCCAGGTTTCCAACTTCCGGAGCATCTTCTTTTTCGAGTCTGCTATTTACCAGTTTGATTATTTGCTGGGCTTCGTCATGAGCCAGTAAGGTAGGAAATTTATAGTCTCTGAAATTCCGGGCCAGCCGAACTCTTGAGCTTAGTACAATATCAGAGTCAGGTCCCTCTTCATTCATCCAGGAACTCATTGCTTGCTTGAGAAAATCCTCTACACTCATGACTCTTCGCCCCCTTCATGACCCTTTTTCATGGATTTTTCGAGGGAGCGTATCTCATCGCGCAGCTCTGCAGCTTTCTCAAACTCTTCGTTGTCGATAGCATCTTTAAGTATTTGTTTCAGGTCATCCATTTTCTTTCGAAGGTGAATGCCTCCCCCAAGTCTTTCCGGAATTTTGCCGATATGCGCTGTGTTTCCGCCATGAAGTCTTTTTAAAACTGGATTTAATTGGTCTTTAAAAGTTTCATAACATTGGGCACAGCCAAATTTTCCAGCCTGAGTAAACTCATTAAAAGTCAAATTGCACCCTGGGCATTGAACTTCTTGACTCTTTGTTATTGTCTTGGGGTTGGAATGCTGGAAAACCGGATCCATATTAAACAAACCAGCCAGCAAATTATTAATTGAAAAGCTCCCTCCTCCGTTGAACATAAACATTTCGCCTTTTTCCTGAGCACACTTTTCACAAATGTGCTCTTCCGTTTTCTCCCCGTTAACTATCTTCGTAAAGTGCAGGGTTGCCGGTCTCTGGTTACATTCTTGGCAAATCACAAAAATCACCTCTGCAGATCTTTATTTATATTTTAGAGCCGTTAGCATCGCTTTTAAAATTCTTGACCTTAATTCATCCCGCTGCGGCAATTCTAAATAAATTACCGACCGGTCCATCACGCTCAACATAATTTTGGCTTCTCTTTCACTGATTATCTCTTCATTTACCAGCCGTACAATCACATCTTCTGCACTAGACTGAGCAACCCGGGTTCCAATAATAGAAAGCAACTGATCAATCAGTTCAGCGTAATCATAGGATTGAACCTTCATAATCCTGATATATCCCCCGCCGCCGCGTTTGCTCTCTACCATATATCCTCGTTCCATAGTAAACCGGGTATTGATTACATAATTAATTTGAGAAGGGACGCATTGAAATTTATCAGCTATCTCACTGCGTTTAATTTCCAGTATTTCCTTCTCACTCATATCCAATATCTGTTTAAGATAATTTTCAATAATATCAGATATGTTTCTCACCATCTCCCCCCCAATCTGACTTTGACTATATTTGACTAATATTATACATCTAGATATATTTTTTGCAACTAATCCGTCTTGATTTTTCCATCTTTGGTGATATACCTATCTTCTCCATATTTTATGTATTTTAATATCAATCTGCTGCCTTTTATTTTTCTCTTATCTTGTTAATACCCAAAATACTTGGGTTAAAACCTCAGCTGCAAATCACGACGTAGACCGCTTAACGAAACCATGATGTAGTCCTCATTCTTGGCACTCTTTGTCATATACCTGAATTTGTCGGCATTTGGTTAAATATTTTTACCCGCATAGATTATTTTATCAACTAAATTTACTTAAAGAACGCAAAAAACGACCAGCTTTTCAGCTGATCGTTCGTTTGCCTGGCAACGTCCTACTCTCACAGGGGGAATCCCCCAACTACCATCGGCGCTGAAGAGCTTAACTTCCGTGTTCGGGATGGGAACGG
>NZ_PGVF01000023.1 GCF_002860285.1 Bacillus sp. M6-12 | reverse complement strand
ATCGATTATTACAATTACAGATGTATTAAGGCAAAACTAAAAGGCCTGAGCCCGGTTCAATACCGAGTTCAGACCTTACAAGCTGCCTAATGCAAATAACCTGTCTAACTTTATGGGGTCACTGCAGCTGAGAAGGGATTTTTAAATAAATTGGTTGATTGCTGAAAAAGGTCTGCCTTTTATGATGGGCCAGGAAAGTGCTTTCATGAATCAAAGTGATAGAGAAATTAATATAACCTGCTTCCCAGGTTTTTTTTAAATGGGTACTAAATGTGATAGAGTTTCAGTTAATTGTGGAGAAGATTTATTTACCATCTTGGACTAATATAAAGGAGAAATAATTGCACACTTTAACAATCTTCCATCCAGTGTGCGATTAATATATGAGTAAAGTTAAAGTGTGTAAAGAAAATTCAGTATTTTCTTCCTACTTTTATTTACAAAAAATAATGGATATCCCGCATTTGTTCATAAACGTTTCTCAAATACAATAACCTTGTACATAATTCAACAAGGGAGATGGATAGAATGAAAAAAACAATATTAGGAACTGGCGTTGCACTATCACTATTATTCAGTCCGTTTAGCCAGGCTTTTGCTGCAGAGTCAACTGGCGAGTTAAGACAAGTTGATAATGTAGCCCATCGTGGGGCATCCGGGAATGCGCCGGAAAATACAATTGCAGCTTTTGACAAAGCAGTGGATATGAAGGCTGACTATATTGAGATTGATGTTCAAAGAAGCAAGGACGGAGAATTAGTGATTATCCATGATACGAAAGTTGATCGAACTACAGATGGCACTGGGTATGTAAAGGATTTGAGTTTTGAACAATTGAAATCTCTTGATGCAGGCAGCTTTAAGGGAGAGCAATTTGCAGGAGAAAAAATTCCAACTTTTGATGAAATACTAGACAGATATCATGGTAAAGTTGGTATTTTAATAGAGTTAAAGGCACCAGAGCTTTATCCTGGAATTGAAGAAAGTGTGGCAGGGGAACTAAAAGAACGAAATCTTGATCATCCACAAAATGAAAAAATAATAGTCCAATCATTTAACTTTGATTCAATGAAAAAGATGGATTCCCTTCTCCCAAAGGTTCCTATTGGAGTTCTGACTTCTTCCAAAGCACATACAGCAGAGCAGGCCTTAGCAGACTTTGCGGTATATGCTGATTACTTTAACCCGAGCTACGGAATCGTTACCGAAGATTTAGTAGATCAAGTTCACTCGCTGGGAATGAAAATATCTTCATGGACTGTAAGAAGCCAAGAAGCAGCCGATTTTCTTCTGGATATGGATGTTGATGCTATCATTTCGGATTACCCGGATTATGTAGATCCAAGAGAATCTGATAAGAAATAACATCTCGGAAGTTATCGCTAAAATTCTAAAACACTCAGGGATAAACCTCTTGTCCTTTAAGGGTGAAAGTACTTGGGTCTTTCAGGAAAGCTTTGTGGGGATTTATGTCTCTGCAGAGCTTTTCTTTTTGTTTTCTAAGTGAACCATGTCTGTTCTATTCTTTGGGGTCATACCCCGCTGATTTGTATCGTGACTTAATTGATGGTGGTTGTGTAATTGGATTAGCCGACTAATTTGGAAACTTTTATCAAGGTGGGAATTAGGGTAAGACCTCAACATTGTGAAAGATGGTGCAACTAGCATATGTGACAGTAAATGATATCCTGGATGGAGCCTATACGTTTACATAATCTCCACTACTTATTAACAATAAGTTTATACCTTAGAGATACAAAAGAACTACTTTATTTACAATTGATATACAGTATATAATTCAAAAGTATTATATATTTTGAAAATTCTATTGCATTTATTCTTTATAAGTAAGATAATTAAATTATAATAATTATTTATAAATAATAATGCTTCTATAATAGCAAACCTATTGAAAAGTAGGGACGCAAAGCCATGGGTCTAATGTTTAATTAAACTATGATTGCCAGGTTGCCAAAAAGCCCAAGAAATAAAGCAAAATGCGTCAGGGCTGATCCACTCCAGGATTAGCCCTCTTTGTTTATATGATTATTCTATTAATCAGGTTTTTAAAAATAACAATAAAGGTGAAAGAAAAAGGATAAATTAGTAGTTACAAAAAGGAAATTTAAAGTTTATGGAAATTGTGATTAGAGGGATTTATTTATATCCAATATACAGAAGCATAAATTGATTCTCCAATAACAAAATTCTCACCTTTTAGCAGCAGGACTTAAGAAATCATTCAATTTTTTGTGAATAACCTTCAGGTTGGGGAGACCATCCATATTGGGGCATAATTAATCGCTTTAATAAAAGAGGCTTTGCTCATTTAATCAGGCAGGTGCATAAAATTGAAAACAGTATCAGGAATAACAGCTTACAGGGGTGTCGGCAATGGATTTAAAACTAATTGTAGGTCAAAATGTGAAGAAACTAAGGGAAGACCATAATATGTCCCAAAAAGAATTGGCAAGACTTCTTAGTCTTTCTCGTGCTTCTATATCTAATATGGAGAATGGCAGACAGAATACTAGCTTAGAAAGTTTACGAGAGTTGTCCGTAGTTTTCAAAGTGCCAGTCACTACTTTTTTTGATGGTTGTGAGGGTGAGGAAAGTTAAATATCTGCCAGCCCTGAGATTTCATTCTCCGGGCTTTTGTCATTATTCTCCGAATAAGCAAACATGATTTTACATTACGGCTATTTTTAATTGTTAATTATGTAGGTATTTGTCTTATGAAAATTTCTTGCCCTAAAAAGACTTCCTTGAAAGAAAAAAGAAAAGGATCAGATGTAGGAATTTTTTACTAAAAGGGGGAGAGAAAGATGAAGATGACGAGTTTATCATTAGCTGGGGCTTTATTGGCAGGCTTGCCTTTTAGCGCTTTGGCTAAGACGCAGCCACAAGCAAAACCAGCCTTATTACAATACGTTGCTTTGGGAGACTCATTGGCAGCTGGGCAAACACCAACTGGGTATATTGATTATGGCAATGCTGATTATATAGCCAATCAATTTGTTGCGGGTAGATTTCAGCTAAATGATTTTGATTTAAGCAACCAGTCACAGAGAAAGACTGATTATCGTTGTATAATCGTTCTTTCCCTTTATACATACAAAGAGTTAAGTAAAAGTGGATTTCTTTGGGGCCAGACCCCCTGTCACAGATAGACATTTCTGCAGAGTACCTTTTATTTCCAGATGTCGCTTTTTCTATGATTATTTCACTCTAGCAAAGCCAAATCCTGAAGAATAATCATCGCCAGTGGCTGCTCCGAAGCCACCTTTGATATCATATAGCTTTGCCCGTTTTTAGAGCTCTGCCCTTACCTGTGCGTTTGACAGGGAGCGGTTGGTGGAC
The DNA here is from genome assembly GCF_002860285.1 of Bacillus sp. M6-12. GTDB lineage: Bacteria > Bacillota > Bacilli > Bacillales > DSM-1321 > Peribacillus. Next base: position 78,113 of record NZ_PGVF01000023.1, on the reverse strand, counting down.
CAGATTTTTGCGGCAAGACCTGCGACATGCGGAGTGGCCATGGAGGTTCCGCTGATCGTGTTGTAGTTTCCGTCATACCAGGTTGATTCGATATTGGTGCCAGGTGCGGAAACTTCTACATCTTTCTCCTGAATTACAAAGTCACCATCCGTACCGGGGTTACAGCGAGAGGAGTAGTTGGCTACGCGATAGGTTCCGTTTTGCTGAACATTCTCGAGAGCAGCAACTGCAACGGCATTTTTAAGAGCTCCGGGATAGCCGATTGTGTTGGCATTATAGCCTGAGTTTCTGGCAGCAGCCACAATGAGATTTCAGTATTCACTTCGATTGTGTTAGAGTCGGTCAAAGAAGAAATAATAATAAGATGGCTGGAAGAGGGTAGATGGAAACGTCTATCCTTTTTTGTGTTTGATTGGCTATACAATTATTATATAATCCCTGGATAGGGGAGAGGGGTATGTAAGGGTAAACCTGTATGGTAATCAGTAAAATGGCAGCTTTTTTTCTAAAAATCAGCGATATTCATCACTATCTGACCAGGTAAAAACTGCTGGTAGTGTAACAGAGGTTTATCGACCAATTATTTTGCTTTATTTATTAACTTCCGACCCCCTTTATTCAACCTTCATTTATTTATCGTCAACTTCGCTAACCATATACCCCCCTACAAAAGATTCTCATTGGACTTCATTGTCAACTTTCACATTTTATCGTTCAACTCTTTAATTTTATAGGACAACTTTTCATTTTTATGAGTCAACTTCTTAAGAAATATCGATTTTTCGACAAAAGAAAAATCAGTAGCTGCCTCATTTTTTCGTACTAAATAATTCTCAGACACCAATTGGCTAAAGCAAACATATCTATTTGTCCAGTTGAATGGAATTATGTTTCGAATGCATTTCCATCCCCTCAAGCATTGTTCTCTTAATTTTTAAAACAAAAAGATTGTAGGCAAACTCAATTTTCATCAAGTTTGCCTATAGTCTGAACCACACGTTATCTCGGCTGGTTTTGATTTAGAAAGGTTCTCTTTGATATTAATCGCTTTTCTTCACTCAGTTTTCACGATTCAATTTTTTTATTCAATTTCTATATCCACTTTGCAGGGTTGAATCCGGGATGTCAGTATCGCTTTTCTTCACTCAGTTTTCACGATTCAATTTCTATATCCACTTTGCAGGGTTGAATCCGGGATGTCAGTTCTTTAGGTATAGGAACTGCGTCATCATAGTCATCGATAGGACCTGGATTTGGATCGGGTATGGGTGGTGGTGTGTGTTCTGTATTCTGCGGTGGTGCAGGATGTTTTGGTGGTCTCGGTGGCCCTCGTACTCCCAACATCCGGATAAGGTTGGCATTTTGGATAAGATAACTGTATATCCTAGCAGGAATTTTAACATTTTTTTCAAAACTAATCCTTCTTCGATGTAATCGAAAAATTAGTTGTTTTACTGTACTGGAATCTAAAATAGCAAATCTATTGACACTGTAATTTGACACATTCAGCATAAAGATTCAAATTTCCCCTATTAAAAAACTAAAGTGCTCTAACATTGTTCCGAAAGGAAATATTTGTTACGATAAACATGTATCTCCTAATATGCAACATGACAAGGTAAGGTGAAATGAATGCAACTGATTTTGGCTTCTTCTTCCCCAAGACGCAATGAACTTCTCCAGATGCTTAGAATCCCTTTTGACATTAAAACTTTAGAAACGGATGAAACGATTCTCCCGGGAATGAGCGGGAAAGAAGCGGTTGAGGATTTGGCTTACCGTAAAGCAAAGGCAGTGGCGGACAGCAATCAGGAATGCTGTGTAATCGGAGCTGATACGGTTGTTGTTTTAGATGGACAGATTCTTGGAAAGCCGCTGGACAGGGAGGATGCTGAGAGGACGCTTAGCTTGCTTTCTGGCAAAAAACACTCCGTTTATACTGGGGTGGCCATTATTGAAGGGACAAGATCCCTTGTATTTTCCGAAAAAACTGATGTGGCATTTTGGGAGCTGTCAAAAGAGGAAATTGAAACATATCTGGATAGCGGTGAACCGTTTGATAAAGCGGGCAGCTACGGGATTCAAGGATATGGATCATTGCTGGTGAAGGAAATTGCCGGCGATTATTATACGGTTGTCGGCCTGCCGGTTTCCAGGCTTGCCCGTGAACTAAAAACATTTTGCAGCAGCATGGAATAGCCGTTGCCAGTCTTCTTTTCGGAGCTTTTAGCCAACGAAAGGTGAGATGAGATGTCAAACAATTTGATGATTAGAGATTTTCCCAAAGATGAAAGACCGCGGGAACGATTTATCCAGGACGGGCCTGGGAGCCTGTCCAATCAGGAATTATTAGCCATTCTCCTTAGGACAGGGACGAAGGAAGAGTCCGTTCTTCAGCTGGCTAACAGGCTTATAAGCACTTTCGAAGGCTTACGGCTGTTAAAGGATGCCTCGATTGAAGAGATAACTGCAATTAAGGGGATAGGAGAAGCAAAAGCCATTCAAATTTTAGCATCAGTAGAGCTGGGGAAAAGAGTCAGTTCGCTCAACAGCCAGGACAGGTATGTGATCCGGTCCCCGGAGGATTGTGCGAATTATTGCATGGATGAAATGCGCTTTTTGTCTCAGGAACATTTTGTTTGTCTTTATTTAAATACGAAAAATCAAGTCCTCCATAAGCAGACCGTTTTTATCGGCAGCTTGAACGCCTCCATCGTACACCCTCGTGAAGTCTACAAAGAAGCCTTCCGCAGGTCCGCTGCCTCTATTATTTGCCTTCACAATCATCCTTCAGGCGACCCGACTCCGAGCAGGGAGGATATTGAAGTGACGAAAAGGCTGGCAGAGTGCGGCAAGATTATCGGGATAGACCTTTTGGATCATCTTATCATCGGTGAAAAGAAATTTGTAAGCCTTAAGGAAAAAGGTTATCTATAGCACTACCATAATCTTTGACGGTAAGATATAATATTGTTTATGATTTTTAAGGGGAATCTTTTTTTTTTGACCTCCATTTGATAAAGATTGAATGAAAAGGGACCTGAAACCTTACTATAAAAAAGCATCTTGTCTATGAAAAGGAGATACAGCAAATGTTTGGAATTGGTACAAGAGATGTTGGGATAGATTTAGGAACGGCTAATACGCTTGTATATGTAAAAGGAAAAGGGATTGCCGTACGTGAGCCTTCTGTCGTGGCACTGCAGACAGATACAAAGCAAATTGTTGCGGTTGGCAATGATGCGAAAAATATGATCGGACGTACTCCAGGTAATGTCGTCGCACTCCGTCCAATGAAGGATGGCGTAATCGCTGATTACGAAACAACAGCGACGATGATGAAATATTATATGAGACAAGCCCAAAACAAAGGCGTTTTTGCCCGTAAGCCTTATGTGATGGTTTGTGTTCCTTCGGGCATTACAGCTGTTGAAGAACGCGCGGTAATTGATGCTACACGCCAGGCAGGAGCCCGGGATGCCTACACAATTGAAGAGCCTTTTGCGGCAGCGATCGGTGCAAATCTTCCGGTCTGGGAGCCGACAGGAAGCATGGTCGTTGATATTGGAGGCGGAACAACTGAGGTAGCTATTATTTCCCTTGGCGGAATTGTAACAAGCCAATCCATCCGAATCGCCGGAGATGAGATGGATGACGCAATCGTGACCTACATTCGCAAAAACTATAATTTAATGATCGGGGACCGTACATCGGAAAATATTAAAATGGAGATCGGATCTGCGGGAGATGCAGAGGGTATTGATAATATGGAAATCCGCGGCCGTGACTTGCTGACAGGTCTTCCGAAGACGATTGAAATCACAGCCAAGGAAATCTCAACTGCGCTTCATGATACAGTTTACGCAATTGTCGATTCCGTGAAAAACACTCTTGAAAAAACACCGCCTGAACTCGCGGCGGATATTATGGACCGGGGGATCGTCCTAACCGGAGGCGGTGCATTGCTCAGAAATCTTGATAAGGTGATTAGTGAAGAAACAAAAATGCCAGTGCTCATTGCTGAGAATCCGCTAGATTGCGTTGCGATCGGAACCGGAAAAGCTCTTGACCACATCCATTTATTCAAAAGTAAAGCTCGTGATTCGCGATAATCAAAGTTAAAAAGCTAACCGCAGGAAGGTATAACTCGCTTTCCTGTGGAGCTTAATTTCAAGATAAGGCAGTATGATTTTGTTAACAAGTACCAATGTCTAGCTCCAGCGCCCAACCCCGACGCACAGGATGTGCTAGTGCCGACGTCGCCACAGGACGAAGGTTGTAACACGGTTTATGTTACAACACTGGCGATCTTAGTCGGCCTCGAGTGTTGTAACCAAGTGCCGTTTCATAAGTCAATCACTTCCGAAGGTAAAAGCACCTTCTGTCAGCGCTTGTCTTATGCTTGCCGGAGGCCCGCAGGAAAAGGAATGCTTCGGCAGCGATACATGGCACGAAATAGAGCGACAGCTTTGTGAGGATGTGGGTCGAACGGCGTTGCCACAGGACGTGCCAGATCTTAGTCAACGTTCCTTTTGCCAGGGCGCTTGCGCTTTTTATTACCAATGCGAAATTTGCCGAAACAAGGCACATAGTTTTAAAATGATAGAGGTGTAAACCATGCCACAGTTTTTCCTAAATAAAAGGCTTATTCTTTTGCTTGCCAGCATTATCATTCTCGTGGCATTGATTGGCTTTTCTTTAAGAGAAAGAGAGAAAGTGAGCTGGCCAGAGCAGTTTATAAGCGATACAATCGGCTTTGTCCAAAATGTATTCCACAAACCAGTAACTTCTGTGGCTGAATTTTTTGAGAATTTAATTGACCTTCAACATACATATGATGAAAATAAAAAGCTAAAAGCTCGTTTGGATGAGTATGTAACACTGAAGACACAGGTTCAAGGACTGGAAAATGAAAATAAAGAACTTCGCGAGATTCTTGGCAAGAAAGATGATCTGCGTGACTATTCGCCCATTCAAGCTACAGTAATTGGAAGGAATCCTGATCGCTGGCACGAAATCATCACGATCAACAAAGGTACCAACCAGGGAGTTAAGAAAAACATGGGCGTTATAACGTCCCGCGGGTTAATTGGTAAAGTTAAAAGCGCTAAGCCGTTTACTTCTACTGTCCAGCTCCTGAGTTCTAAGGATCCAAAAAATCGAATCTCAGCTGTTATACAGGACAAAAAAGAAATCTACGGTGTAATCGAGGGATACGATCAAAAACGAAAGCTTTTATTATTGAAGCGAATTCCTTACAACGAAAAAATTAAAATAGGATCAGCGGTCGCCACTTCTGGTATCGGCGGCGTTTTCCCGGAAAGCCTAGCCATCGGAACCGTAGAGGAAGTTATTACCGACCAGTATGGTTTAAATCAGACTGCTTATGTGAAGCCTGTGGCTGATTTTTATGATATTGACAATGTCATGGTTGTTGAGAGGCATACTCCTAGCGTTGATGAAGCAGAAGAAAGTTATAGTGCCCAAGAGGGAGATGAAACACAGTGAGCAAATTCATTCTTCCTCTTGTTGCTTTGCTGTTTTTTATTTCGGAAAGCCTGTTTGTTACTCTTTTTTCTGGGGAGCTGTACAATAGCGAACGGATCTTTGTGCCGCGGTTCATCATGGTCTTTCTAGTTTTCCTTACTGTGTACGGGTCGAGGAAGATGGGGATCATTTATGGCTTTATCCTTGGTCTTTTGTTTGATGTTGTGTATACAGAAATATTGGGGATATATATGTTTCTTTTCCCTATCTTATGTTATTTGATTTCAAAAACTATGAAAGTGCTGCAATCCAATTTGTTAATTCTTTTATTAGTTTCTGTAGTGTTCATCGGTTTGCTTGAGATTGCCATATTTGAGGCTAACTTAATTCTTCATTTTGCCCAGATGAGTTTTTCAGAATTTATTGAGGTAAGGCTCCTTCCTACCTTGATTTTGAATTTAGCTTTTACAATACTGGCAGCGTTTCCGCTGAAAATCCAAATGGAAAAGTTTGAACTCGAAATACGAGAGGACTAACTTCGGGCATCATCCATTATTGTTTTTAAATGAAAAAGGATATCCCCTCAAAATGTCGAATTATACTATCATTGAGGTGAAATTTCGTCATGAGTAAAAGAAATCAGCAAAATGTTATGATAAAGGGGACTAAGGACGGGCTAACACTTCATCTCGATGATTCTTGTTCGTATCACGAGCTTATCAATGAAATTGAAACAAAGCTATCGGCCAATTATAAATTCCAGGAAAACGATCCAATGATATCGGTCAAAGTACATACAGGCAACAGGTTTTTGACGGGAGTGCAGCGTGAGGAAATTCAGGAGCTTATCCGGACAAAGAAAAAACTGTTTGTTGAAAGTATTACTTCCAATGTCATCAGCAGGGATGAAGCGCAAAGGTGGAAGGAAGAAAACGAAATTACGACAATGGCAAAAATTGTCAGATCCGGCCAGATATTAGAAGTACCGGGTGATTTATTGTTAATAGGCGATGTGAATCCTGGCGGAATCGTGTCGGCTGGAGGAAACGTTTTTATCATGGGAGTTCTGAAGGGGATTGTTCACGCTGGGTGTATGGGCAATCCGGGAGCAGTGATTGCCGCTTCTGTAATGAAGCCGTCTCAGCTGCGGATTGCAGGTATAATGCACCGTACCCCGGATCAATATTCCGAAGAAGGACAAGAGATGGAATGCGCCTTTATAGATGACAGTAATCAAATTGTAGTAGATAAGCTGCAGGTCTTGAAGAAATATAGACCTAATTTTGATAGATTAGAAGGGGGACTCTAATCGTGGGAGAGGCAATAGTCATTACTTCCGGCAAAGGCGGGGTTGGCAAAACAACAACATCAGCCAATTTGGGAACATCATTAGCTCTTCTTGGCAAAAAGGTTTGCCTGGTTGACACTGATATTGGGCTTCGGAATCTTGATGTTGTAATGGGTCTGGAAAATCGGATCATTTATGACCTTGTCGATGTAATCGAGGGCCGGTGCAAAATCCATCAGGCACTGGTGAAAGATAAGCGATTTGACGATTTACTGTATTTGCTGCCGGCAGCGCAAACCAGTGATAAAACAGCGGTGACGCCTGAACAGATGAAACAGCTGGTTGACGGTTTAAAGCAGGATTACGATTATATAGTGATTGATTGCCCTGCTGGCATTGAACAGGGCTTTAAGAATGCCGTTGCGGGAGCGGATAAGGCAATCGTTGTCACAACTCCTGAAGTATCTGCTGTCCGGGATGCAGACCGCATTATCGGCTTGCTGGAGAAAGAAGAAAATATAGAAGCGCCTAGGCTTGTGATCAACCGAATCCGGAGTCATATGCTTAAAAACGGGGAAATGCTTGACATCGACGAGATTACGGCCCATTTATCAATTGACCTCATTGGGATTGTCGTTGACGACGATCAGGTAATCAAAGCTTCGAATCAAGGTGAACCAATTGCACTTGATCCGAACAACCGTGCTTCGATCGCATACAGAAATATCGCGCGCCGCATCCTCGGCGAATCCGTGCCGCTTAAACCGCTGGAAGACGAATCCAAGGGATTTATGGCAAAGGTTAAAAAATTGTTTGGCGTTCGATAATATAAAAGGCCTCTCCCGCTTTTTTGCGGTAGAGGCTTTTCTATTGTTCAGATTGGGATCCATTAAATCCCCATTATTCTAATGTCATAGCATGGACAAGTCGCTCATACAATGTGTACAAAGTACTTGTTCGAAGCAGGGGGTCGAATGGATTATGAAGGATAGAAGAAAAGAGATCCGAAATCGTATTGCCAAGCGGAAGAAAATGAGCGGGACGCGACAGGCCGGTTTGACGCCTTCCTTTTATGATGAGGATAAATATGGCTTTGAACGGCTGCCGGCTTATGAAGGGACACCATCTGACATGGATCATCCGTTATTTAAAAAAGAAGTTATTTATTTTAAAATTCTGGCTGCCCTATGCTTGTTCCTTATTACAGCTGTTATGTTCAAACACCCTTCTGATAAGTTTGATGCTGCGCGGAACTTCGTCAGTAAAACGATGGATACAGAATTGCAGTTTGCGGCCATATCGATGTGGTATGAAGATACATTTGGAAAACCGATCGCTTTTTTGCCTCAGGATGCCGGTAAAGCTGAACAGGCTAAAAAAACAACTGCAGATACAGAATATGCCCTGCCTGCATCAGGCAAAATTATGGAGTCCTTTGAGGCAAATGGAGAAGGCATCTTGATAGAGACCGGTTTAGGTTCAAAGGTAGAAGCCGTAAATGAGGGAACTGTTATCTTTTCCGGTGTAAAAAAGGATCTGGGAAAGACGGTTATTATCCAGCATTACGACAAAAGTGAATCCTGGTATGGCGGGCTTGAGAGCATTGATGTGCTGCTGTATGACCCTGTAAGCAAGGGAAAAGTAATCGGTACTGTAGCTTCCAGCAGTGACGCTTCTAAAGGTACATTTTATTTAGCGATAAAAAAGGACGATACTTTTATCGATCCCAAAAAGGTGATATCTTTTGAATGAATATATTCAGCTTTTGTTAAAGATGAGAATTCATCCTACTCTTTGGCTGGTAATAGGTATTTCGGTTTTGACCGCCCATTTCCTCCCTGTGCTGATGTTCTTATGCATTGTCTTCATTCATGAGATGGGCCACGCATGTGCCGCTCAGTATTTTAAGTGGAGAATAAAATCCATAGACCTGCTTCCGTTTGGGGGTGCGGTGGTCACGGAAGAATACGGGAACCGGAGATTAAAGGAAGATCTGGCGGTGATACTGGCAGGTCCTATCCAGCATCTCTGGCTGATTGGGGCAGCATTTTTGCTTACAGCAGCCTCAATCATTCCCCAAACATTATATGAACAGTTCCTGTATATGAATTTGGCAGTGCTCCTTTTTAACCTTCTTCCAATATGGCCGCTGGATGGCGGCAAGCTGTTATTTATGGCTTTGTCACTTTCCCGTTCATTTTTGGATGCTCACAGGATGACACTTTTATTATCGATAGTGCTTTCTATGTTATTAGTTTTTATAGCAGCTATTATAACTCCCTTTAATTTGAATGTTTGGATTATCGCAGGTTTTCTTGTTTTCTCACTCGTTTTTGAATGGAAACAGCGGCATTATGCATTCATCCGCTTTTTGCTGGAGCGCCATTATGGCAGGACAGACAGCCTGGGTACGCTAGCGCCGCTTGCAGTTGATGAAAGTGAAATGATATATCATGTGCTGGAAAAATTCCGCAGAGGGTGCAAGCACCCAATTATTATCCTGCAAAATGGCAGAGAGAAAGGCTCCCTTGATGAGAATGAGATCCTTCATGCTTACTTTTCTGATAAACTGACAAACATCAAAATCGGGGACCTGTTATATTCATGGTAATTATGATATTCTTTTTTCAATAACCGGCTGTATGGGCATAGCAGCCATATTGGAGAAGGGATTTTTTTATGAAAAAAATAATCATCAACATGATTGGCAGGGAAAAGCGGTATGCTGTGATAGATAATGGAGAGCTTGTGAAGCTCGAATTGTTTCCGCCCCATCAAGCGTCCGCTGTTGGAAATATATATGCCGGTCAAGTAACGAAGGTATTGCCGGGCATGGATGCAGCCTTTATTGACTATGGCGCAGAGAAGAACGGATTCCTGCATCGTGATCAGCTGCCTTCCTTTCAGCGGGCGAAAGCAGAAGGAAATCTAAACGGAAACGTAACGATCAATCAGTTTATCCGTCAGGGTGAGAAACTTCTGGTCCAGGTGGTGCGAGATGAAAGCGGCAATAAAGGGGCTCGGCTGACGGGTATTATTGAGCTTTCATCAGACAATCTTGTTTATATGCATGGGATTGACTATGTTGGTGTATCCAAGAAATTCAGTGATCCTGCAAAACAGGAAAAGTGGAGAAACAGGGCACTGGCATATAAGAAGAATGATGAAGGCATTATTGTTCGTACCTCGATGGAAAATGAATCTGAAAAGGCAATGGTTTCCGCAATAGAAGGATTGCGTGCTGATTTCAAAGCGGTGGAACAAGATCTCCGTATGGCAAAAAAGCCGGGGCTGCTCAGAGCCACTGATACTCTAATAGAAGCTGTAAAGTCGGAAATAGCCAAGGATAACTGGGGAGAAGCTGTGATGGATGACAGTGCCGGCTATCGGCAGCTGGGAAAATGGCTTGAAAGCCGCAGTTCAGATTGGCAAATTCTCCTCCATAAGAGTCCGGAAAATATCTTCACTGCTTATAAATTGCAAAATCAAATCGAGCAAGCCGGAAAGAAAATCGTTTGGCTTGATCATGGTTCATATCTAATCATTGAAGAAACTGAGGCTTTTACCGTAATTGATGTAAATACAGGAAAATTTACCGGGAAAGCTGCAAAAGAAGCAACTTTGGCTGAAACCAACAGAAATGCAGCCAGAGAAATTTCCCGGCAGCTAAGGCTGCGGAATATTGGGGGAATCATACTGGTTGATTTTATTAATATGAAGGCCGAAAGTGATAGGCGTTCAGTTATTTCTATATTAAAAGAAGAAACAAAGAAGGATGAAATGCGGGTGCAGATTGGCGGCTTCTCCGCACTGGGTATTCTTGAGCTGACCCGCAAAAAGACAGCCCCTTCCCTCAGTGAAAGAATGACTGTTTCCTGCCCTTTATGCAGAGGGAGCGGAAAAACTGAAAGTCCAGAAACACTTGCATTCAGGCTGGAAAGAGAACTGCTTGAGCACAGGCAAACCGACAGTGAGGCTGTTTGGGTTGAAGCGTCACAAAGTGTTATAGATGCACTTTTAGGAGATAAAAAATCCTTTCAAGCTACTCTTGAAGCTGCAATTGCCAAAAAACTGTTATATACCGTTGTTTTAGAAGGAGATCATCCTTACCGGATCCGCCATTTTGGAAGTATAGAGGAAATAAAGGAAAGGCAGAAGGATTCTCTTTAAAAAATATAGAATAAGCTTATTATACTTTTATGATAATATATTGACATCCTATAGGCATTCATGATAGGATTTTAATGTTATGTTTGTAGCACCCGTGCTACAACCGCACAGAACAGGTATTAAGCTTTTGCAGCAATGCGGAACACCTGTGATTGGCGAGTCTGAGTTTAATAAGGAGGTGCAGGTATGTACGCAATTATCGAAACTGGCGGTAAGCAAATCAAAGTAGCAGCAGGCGATGTGGTATACGTTGAAAAATTAGACGTAGAAGCAGGTGAAACTGTAACTTTTGACAAGGTTTTATTCGTAGGCGGCGAAGAAGTTAAAGTAGGTGCTCCATTGGTGGCAGGCGCTACTGTAACAGGTAAAGTTGAAAAGCAAGGCCGTGCTAAGAAAATCATCGTTTTCAAATACAAAGCGAAGAAAAATAACCGTAAAAAGCAAGGTCATCGTCAGCCATACACAAAAGTTGTTATTGATGCAATTAACGCGTAAGGCGTGATAAGATGATTAAGGTTACAATCGAGTATGACAGTGCAGAAGTGATCTCTTCGTTCACGTTAAGCGGACATGCTGACTTCGCGAAACATGGTTCTGACATAGTCTGTGCCGGTGTTTCGGCAGTTTCCTTTGGGACTGTGAATGCAATTATGTCCTTAACTGGCGTGGAGCCTGCAATCGAGCAGGGTGGCGATGGCGGCTATCTCCGCTGTGCAATTCCAAGAGATATTCCTGCGGAAGCACAAGAGAAGATCCAACTGCTGCTGCAAGGCATGCTGATATCACTTCAAACTGTTGAACGTGATTACGGTAAATACATTCAAATTAACTTAAATAAATAGGAGGTGGAACATATGTTAAGATTAGATCTTCAGTTCTTCGCTTCCAAAAAGGGAGTAGGTTCTACTAAGAACGGTCGTGATTCTATCTCGAAGCGCCTTGGCGCTAAGCGTGCGGACGGCCAATTAGTAACTGGTGGTTCTATCCTTTACCGTCAGCGCGGTACAAAAATCTACCCAGGTGAAAACGTGGGCCGCGGTGGAGATGACACTCTATACGCAAAGGTTGATGGCGTTGTTAAATTCGAACGCTTTGGCCGTGACCGTAAAAAAGTGAGCGTATATCCTGCTGTTCAAGAAGCTTAATACTATGCAACTTAGAAAACTCTAACCATAGGTTAGAGTTTTCTTATTTTAAGGATAATTAGTATAACTTACTTAACAAGTACAGATGTCTAGCCTCAGCGCCCAGCCCCAACGCACACGAAGTGCGAGTGCCGGCGTCGCCACAGGACGTGGCGTTTTTAGTTGGCCTCGAGTGTTGTAACCAAGTGCCGTTACAACCTTGGTCATAAGCCAATCGCTTTGGAAGGCAAAAAGCGCTTTCTATCATCGCTCGTCTTATGATTAGGCCCACAGGATGTGGGTCAGAACGGCGTTGCCCCAGGACGGGGCGAACTTAGCCGTTCTTCCCCTGACCAGGGCACTTCCGCTTTTTTATTAAATCATACGATGTTATCCACTTTTTTGATATACTTATTAAAAGAAAATGCAGCAGAGCTAGATAATAGCTTGAGGCCAAACATTTGTTAAATCAGAACAGAGGAATTTTATCCCTAACATTAAACTAATTCAGGCGGCTTGACGAGGATAAGTTCTTAACTTTACTTTCGGGAGCTTATTAATGAGAAAAGAATGGAATACAGTGGAGGTCCTCCGCCACTCAAGACATGACTGGTTAAATAAAATCCAGCTGATCAAAGGAAATCTTGATTTAAATAAGATAGACCGCGTCCGAATGATCATCGATGAAATCATAATTGAAGCCCAGCAGGAAGCAAAACTTTCCAATCTTGCGATGCCCAAGTTTTCCGAGCTTCTCCTGACGTCAAATTGGAGCAGTAAACCGTTTATACTTGAGTATGAGGTAATGGAAACATTTGCGGGCTGTCCATTACTGGATGAGTGCGTTTTCAGCTGGACCGAAAATTTTTTCCATATGCTTTCAGATGCCCTAGATCCCTTCTGGGAAAATTCATTGCACATATTGATAAGTTCCAGTGAAGAAAATATACGGTTTTCCTTCGATTTGCAGGGAAGAATAATGAATGAAGATAGTTTGCGTTTCTTTCTTCTGGAAACGCCCTCTGAAAAATGTACAGTATCCGTAATAGTGATGAACGAGCAGGAGCTTTACTTCCATATAGGTGTCAACTGTAACGAATTACGGAAATAATTCTAATGTGGTATGAATTTGGCATCAATGGACTACATACAAAACAAGGAAGTGATCAGGATGTTTGTCGATCAGGTCAAGATATATGTTAAGGCTGGTGACGGCGGTAATGGGATGGTTGCGTACCGCCGCGAGAAATATGTTCCAAAAGGCGGTCCCGCTGGAGGAGACGGCGGAAATGGCGCTAACGTCGTTTTTGAAGTAGAAGAAGGATTACGGACATTAATGGATTTCCGCTATCAGCGCCATTTTAAGGCATCCCGCGGCGAGCACGGCATGTCAAAAGGGATGCACGGTAAAAATGCCTCTGATATGGTTGTCAAGGTTCCGCCGGGTACAGTCGTTCTCGATGAGGATACAAAGGAAGTAATTGCGGATCTTGTCGAGCATGGCCAGCGGGCTATTATCGCTAAAGGCGGCCGTGGCGGAAGAGGAAATTCGCGTTTTGCAACAGCCTCCAACCCAGCTCCTGAGTTTGCGGAAAATGGAGAGCCAGGCCAGGAACGGAATGTGGTCATGGAGCTTAAATTACTGGCGGATGCAGGGCTTGTTGGGTTCCCTAGTGTCGGGAAATCTACGCTTCTTTCTGTCATTTCTGCGGCCAAGCCAAAGATTGCCGACTATCATTTTACTACGATCGTTCCAAACCTTGGGATGGTTGAAACAGAAGATGGCCGTGATTTCGTTGTTGCAGACTTGCCGGGATTAATTGAAGGGGCCCATCAGGGAGTCGGGCTGGGCCATCAGTTCTTAAGGCATATCGAAAGAACACGAGTGATTGTACACGTAATTGATATGTCAGGCTTGGAAGGGCGGGACCCTTATGAAGATTACCTGACAATTAATAAAGAGCTGGAAGAATACAATTTGCGCTTAACTGAGCGGCCGCAAATAATTGCTGCCAATAAAATGGACATGCCGGATTCCGAAGAGAACTTGAAAAAGTTCAAAGATAAGTTGGAGGATGATGTACCGGTATTCAGTATTTCGGCTGTAACACGTGAAGGGTTAAGGGATTTGCTGTTTGCTGTAGCTGATAAAATTGAGGCTACACCGGAATTCCCGCTGCAGCATCAGGAAGAGGAAACAGGCATCCACCGCGTGTTGTACAAGCACGAAGCTGCCCAGGCAGGTTTCTCTATTACGAGAGATCCGGATGGAGCATTTGTCCTTTCAGGTCCTAAGGTAGAGAAAGCATTTAAAATGACCGACTTCCAGCGTGATGAGTCTGTAAAACGGTTTGCCAGACAGCTGCGTTCTTTCGGTGTTGACGATGCTCTTAGAGAGAGAGGCGCCGAGAACGGGGACATAGTAAGGCTGCTTGATTTTGAATTTGAATTTGTGGATTGATTTTTCCGCAGTATATGAGGGGTGCGGATTTTGAATAAAACAGATAGAAAGTTTTATTTGGTTCGTGAAGATGTGCTTCCGGAAGCGATGAAGAAAACGCTTGATGCCAAAAAGCTGATAGAACGGGGAAAAGCAGGATCTGTCTGGGAGGCTGTCCAAACGGTAGATCTTAGCAGAAGCGCCTTTTATAAATACAGGGATACCGTTTTCCCTTTTCATACGATTGTCAAAGAAAGGCTGATCACACTTTTCTTTCATCTTGAAGATCGTTCCGGAACGCTCTCCCAGCTTTTAGGTGTCGTGGCGACAGCGGGCTGTAATGTGCTGACAATCCACCAAACAATCCCTCTTCAGGGAAGAGCCAATGTTACTCTTTCATTGAATACAAGCGGAATGACAATGGAAATTGAAGATATGCTGACAAGGCTAAGAAAGATGGAATTTGTTGAAAAAGTCGAGGTTCTTAGCTCAGGTGCTTAATTGGTAAAGCAGCTGCTGGTAATCCGTGCAGCTGACAAAGAAATAACACAGTCGTTTTGGATAATCGTTAACAAAGCCAGGAGAACGATGGGACCAAATCCATCCCGGCGTGTTCATTTTTCTGGAATAAGCTTTTGGATGGCGGGATGGACACCAGGCAGCAGTTTTTAATGGTATTACTTGCAAAAAGAGACCGTGCAGAGGGACAGTACTGCACGGTCTTTGAATTCAAAGAGGAGGGAGCTTTCATGAGACCGCAGCAAATTTCACCTGCCACAGCACAAAAGCTTGCAGAAACCTTGAAAATGCCGCTGGAACAAATTATGCATATGCCTCAGCATATTTTGCTGGCTAAGCTTGCAGAAATCCAGCAGCAGGAAGAGAATAAGAAGTAATTATTATCTGAATTTTTCAATAAAATGTTGAAATTACAAGAATAATAGTCTATGATAGATCTTAATTTTTACAAGGAAAAGGAAGTGGAACCATGTTTCAAACAATTGCCTTTTTAGGGCCGAGGGCCACATTCACGGAGCTGGCTGTGTCAAAGCTGTTTCCTGGAAGCGAAAAGCTCCCGATGATGACCATTCCGGAATGCCTGGATGCAGTTAATGAAGAACAAGCGGATATAGCTGTCATTCCACTGGAAAATGCCTTGGAAGGCTCGGTCAATATTACACTGGATTATTTAATCCATGAGGTGTTACTCCCGATCAAAGGGGAAATTATTGCTCCAATACAGCAGCATTATATGATGCATCCCGGGCAGGCAGCCAGGTGGAAGGAAACTGAAATGATTTATTCCCATTCGCATGCGATAGCCCAATGCCATAAATTTATACATAAAGAATTAAAGGGAACTCCTTATGAATATGCTACATCTACGGCTGCAGCAGCAGAATTTGTGAGGAATAATCCGGATCGGTGCATTGCTGCCATTGCTAATGACCTGGCCGCTGAGGAATATGGATTGGAAATCATCAGGAGAGACATTCACGACTATAGCCATAATCATACGAGGTTTATTGTAGTATCAAAAAGTGATCCGGATTATTCAGGTCATAAGACAGTTGAAGGTATAAATAAAACAACGCTGATTGTCATGCTGCCTGCCGATCATACCGGGGCCTTGCACCAGGTTTTATCAGCTTTTGCATGGCGCAAGCTGAATCTTTCTAAAATCGAATCACGCCCGCTCAAAACTGGTTTGGGAAATTATTTTTTTATCATTGATGTCGACATGAAACTGGATGATGTCTTGATTCCGGGAGCAATGGCCGAACTGGAAGCTTTGGGCTGCAAAGTTTCTTTGCTTGGCAGCTATCCCAGCTTCATCATAGAAAAAGCGGTTCAAAATAAGAAAGAATCAGTTTAAGGCACAAATACTTCATCCCCTTGCTATTTTTCCAGCAGGGGATTTTTCTTTTTGTTATATCTAGAACGAGTATGGCCGCAATTGTTGCATCACCGCAAAAAAGAAACCAGATAACAAATATCTGATTCCAGGAAGAAATGTTATTGAATGAGCAGGCCTGCTTCTTTTAAGGCAGCAGCTGCTTCGTCAAGCGTCTGTTCGGAGCGGGCAAGAAGTGTATGTAAATGGATGCCTTCTGTCAGTTCAGAGAGAAAGGAAGCGTTTGTTTTATTGAACTTTGTGATAAACTGCTGAACCTCTCTTCGGTTACTGACCATGATGGATGCCATTAGATCTCCATAAACGGGATGTTCAATTTTTACATCCTTTACCGTAATGCCAAGGTCCACAAGCAAATTCAATTCTTCCTCAGAGCGGTCAGGGGAATGGCTGCATGCCACTGTTCGTTCCGCCTGCACAGCATCTGCAGCCCGCTGCATGAATAAATAGCCTTGACTTGTTGCAATAATGGGCTCATTTCTTGCCTTTAAAAGTGTAATATCGCCGACAATAACCTGGCGGCTAACATTAGCAATGCGCGCTAGTTCATTTCCAGTGACTGGTTCATTTCTATTTTTCAGCAGTTCCAGCAGCTGCCGCCGTCTTTCATCACCGAGCAGTTTTTTATTTCCTTTCATTTATATCTCCTCATTCATTAAGGCTATGCTTCTCAGGCATATAACCGTCTATTATTGACACTTTATCATAGAACGATCAGGTTGTTAAAGCAGAAGCAGTGCCAATCTCAATTAATAAACTATAAAGTAAAAATATCCGAAAAAACGAATATTCAAAAAGGACCGGTATTTTTTTATTGAATATAAAGGTTTTCAATAAAACATTTTCCCTCCACCTTACACGCTCAAGGTCCCTGAAAGCAATTGAAACTCATTATTCTGAAACAAGGAATCCCTAAAATGACATAAAAATGATTTTTACTGCATAAGTTTTGATGAAAAAGAGATAGCACTTTGCCCAGAGTTTCATAGGATATAAGGACATATGCACAGGAGGGAAACAGCGTGAAAATTCATATCGTCCAAAAAGGGGATACTCTTTGGAATCTCGCCAAGAAATATGGCGTGGATTATGAAGAACTAAAAAAATTAAATTCCCAGCTAAGTAATCCGGACATGATCATGCCCGGCATGAAGGTGAAAATTCCTGGAACGGCTTCGAATATAAAAAAAGAGATGCAGGTCCCGGGAGCTATTGTTCATTACGGAACAAAGAAAGAAGCACCGAAGGAAGATCAGATTAAGCCATCACAAATCCTGCAGCCGGTAATGCCAACTCCGACTGCTGTTAAAAAAGAGATGCCAGTGCCGCCTAAAGAGCAGCCAATAGTGAAGGAGCAGCCAATTGTGAAGGAAATGCCAAAAGCTAAAGAGCAGCCGTTCGTTAAGGAACAGATAAAACCCAAAGAGAAACCTATCGTGAAAGAGCAGCCGGCGCCTGTTCCAAAAATAAAAGAAATGCCAAAAATTTCACCAACTTTTGTTGCGGATGTTGATATCAATAACTATCTTATGATGCAAAAGACAAATATGCAGGTACAAAAGCCTATGGTTAAGCCCGAGATTAAGCCAAAGAAAAAAGTTGAAGTAAAACCACCGCCGCAGATGAAGCCTATTGCCCAGCCTGAGGTGAAAATGGAAGAGATTCCAAAAGTGCTTCCGGCTCAGCAAGCTCAGCAGCCGCCGGCTGAAGAGTGCATCCCTGTTACACCAATTATGCCGGGCTCAGGGTTTTGCCCTCCCCTTCAGCCGTGGATGATGCAGCCTCAAACAATGGGTGCAAATATCCATGGGCAGCTGCCAATGCACCAATATCCAAATTTATTTGAGGAATCGTCTTCGATGCCCTATACTCCAGCCCAAGGTGTACAGGGACTTTGGCAGGCAGGCATTCCAGGTTCGGAAGGATGCTTACCTCAGCAAGCAGTTTCTCCTTCCTGGCATCAGCCATTCCCGGGACAGTACTGTTATCCTGACCAGATGCCGACTTATCAGGGAGTGGCCGGAACGAGTCAGGAAATGGGCGATTTTGGAGCATGTCAGCCTGTGGAAGGTGTATCATCTGTTCCAGCTCCGCCGTCATTTCAGCAGCCTGCATCTGGAATGCCGCAGCAGCCTTACCAGTCACCTTTACAAAAGCAGGAGAGCAGTGATTGCGGCTGTGAAAGCGAATCAAGCTCATCTAGTTCGTCCTCCGATTCATCTGTCCAAATACCGTTTGGCCAGCAAATGGGAGCTCCTGTTCAAAGTTTTCCAGCGGCCTACTCGCCGGCCCAGCCTAGTCAGTTGCCAATGACACAAGGACAGTATAATCAGCCGCTGCCGAGTCAGCAGCAGCCATATCCATATAGCCAACAACCAGCGTTGGCCCAGAAGAGCGTTTATGGACAGCCAAAATTCTTTGGCCAGCCTCCAATGGGGCAGCAAGTCTCATATGGCCAGCAGCCGCAATATAGTCAGCCAGGGCCATATGGCCAGCAGCCGCAATATGGTCAGCCGGGGCAATACGGCCAGCAGCTGCAATATGGTCAGCCAGGGCAATACGGTCAGCAGCCGCAATATGGTCAGCCAGGGCAATACGGTCAGCAGCCGCAATATGGTCAGCCAGGACCATACGGCCAGCAGCCGCAATATGGTCAGCCAGGGCCATATGGCCAGCAGCCGACATACAGCCAGGCAGCGCCTTTTGAACAGAGTCCAATGATGGAATCGGAATCGTATTTACAGGGAGAATCAGCTGACATGATGCCTTCATTTGAAATGCAGCAGCCTTACGGACAATCATTTTTTGATGAGTCCCAGTCCTATAGTCAGCAGCCTCCAATGATGTTTGGACAGCAGCCGGCAGGGCGAACCCCATACATGCCGCAGCCGCAATTTGGTCAACAATCTGGCTACGGACAGCAGCCATATGGCCAGCAAATACCTTATGGACAACAGCTTTACAGCCAGCAGCCGCAAACAGGATATGGTCAGCAGCAGCCGCGATTTATGCCACAAAGCCAGCATATGCCATTTGGGCAAGGCTTGTATCAGCCAGGCTACCAGCTCTCCAGGGAGGGTGAGGATCAGGCAGAAGCTGAGCCATTTAATATGCCTGGTTTCGCAGATGAAAGCACTGAATTTTAAAGCAGCAGGAGACAGTGAGTTATTCACTTGTCTCCTGTCGCATTTACATGGTTTCGGATTTTCTTTGCACAAGGCAGTCAAGATAAGAAATAATATTTTTTATATAGAACTAAATGGCCGCCGAAGATTTATACTAAAAGGTTTTCCAAAAGAAAAAAAGCTATTGCTGCAAGCCCGCCTTACTGCTTTGCTTAAAGATAAAGGATTTTTAAAGACTTATTCTATAAACATGGATCTTCCGCCTTTTGAAATTGGCGGCCGTTACTATGCGTTTATTGAATACCTGATGCCCCACCCAAATCCGTTTTTCTTTTCTGAAAAAAGTGAAAGGAAGGAAGGGCTGCAGCTGCTTGAACAGTTCCATCTGGCATCATCCCAGCTAACCCGTGAACTTCAGGATGATTTAGCCACTTTTGACCAAGCAGGAAAATGGGCTGAGAGATCCCGTCAGTTTCAAAAAAATCTTACTATAGTCCGTACCTATGTATCTGACTCTGTATTAGAGCAGTGGCAAAGATGGGCTGACTGGTCGCTCGAAGGTCTAATCAAAAATAAAAATTGGCTGTCATGTGAAGAAAATGCAATTATCCATGGTGATGTTGCACACCATAACTTTCTGAGAAAAAACACGGGTGAGCTTTTTTTAATTGATTTTGATTTAATTTCGATTGCCCCGCCACTAATCGATTATCTGCAATATGCCAACAGGATTCTTCCCTATATCCAGGAACCTGATAAAATCTGGGAATATCCCCAGCTTGAGCGCTATAAAAGAAACCCTGCTTTTTTATTTGCATTAGCGTATCCAGCCGATATTTTCAGGGAATGGAACAGGGTCGCAAAGGAAAATCTTGAAGCGGGACAGCCGCATCTTCATACAGTATGGAAAATGACAGTGGAACAATTTAATAAACGGATGCAGTTCAACCGGTACGTCGAACGATTGATTATGAGTGGGTACTTAAATCCCCAGTGAAAATTGGTCGACCGGAAATGAAGCTTTTCAAAACTAAGTAGTACCGTGAGATTAAAACTTTTTCCGTGAAATTCAAGTGTATACTGTGGCAACAGAGCTTATTTCCGTGAAAAATCTATTGGTTGCAACTGCCGGTATCTGACAGTTTAAAACCCTGCTTATCCTAGAAAGCTATACTTGAGCATCTATATGCTTAGAAGGTATTTCTAGGGGGAGATCAGTTGATAAAAGGGATGCTTTTACTGCCGGCGTTCGCCATTTTACTTGCTGGATTCACTGGCTGCTCTTCAGGCTTTTATTCTTCCGATCAGGATGGAAGCACTCCTGAAACAGGTGTTACAAGTGTTGAGAATAAATTGTCACAAAACGGCAAAGCCGGACCGGGAATGCATTCTTTTCGAGAGAGTGCCTTGTTTCCCTTGCCTCAGGCAGATGTTTATGCCGATGATCATACAGATAGCAGTAATGTGATAAATTCTCGTATTTCTGATAAATAAGTTCTTTAGTCAGTGGTTTTGGCTAATCGTAATACACACACACCATTCGCACAGGGTGTGTGTTTTTTTATAGAAAACTATTTAAGCCTCCATTTTAACAACTGTATCCCCGAGCTCCGGTGTCCGATCTGTTTCCTGTTATGAACCTCGAAAGTAATTTCTGAGCCTGCGTAAAAAATATGGTTAAATTTCCTAAAGTAGGTGAAGCTATTAAAAACAAGATTCCACTTCCTTGCTGAGGTGATAAACATGAAAAGACGTTTTAGCGTGTATGTAACATTGCTTGCCATAATGATATCTTTAAGTCTTCTTGCTGTTAGACTGGATGAAGGCGCGGCACGTGATAACAATGGTATGGCCCTGTCCGAATCGAAGACAGCAAATGATAAAGTGCCATCCATTTCAGGACCTCTTGAAAGAAAGGTAGTTCTGCAGCGAATGTATTTGGATGGTGAAATAAGTGAGGAAACCATAATAGTGAAGATATGGGCCATGGAGGATTTTTGGGCAGAATACAAAGACTGGCAGCTGGTTGACCAGAGTGAGGAACGGATTATTTTCCAAAGGAAGGAAAATGATATTTCACCATTGTTAAAGGCGAATGGCTATTTCGGGCTGTCAAGTGACGGAACGCTTTCGATTTTTAATGGCAGGCCTGATCAGTCCAAAATCATTCAGTCATTTTTTCAAATAGATGTCGGTAAATTGGAAAGCTTTAAGCGCCAGGAACTGCTAGAGGGAATTCGCATTGAAAATAAAAATAAGTATGAACAGGTTATTGAATCCTTTAAACATTATTCCGCATCAGGCAAAACCCAGTCCCAATAAAATATCTTTCTCAACACCCCGGGAGGTTTTTGTACCGGCTTATGAAACCTGTTCATGTATTTTGCATGGCAGGTTTTTTCATTATAATAAAGTACGTATTGACAGCTGATCAGCGGGGCTGTGTGGGGATCAGCACATAGCAACAGAGAAGGAAGAAAAAATTTTTAACTTTAAATGTCAAGCTGCGCCGGGGTACTTGCACTTTTTGTATTTGTAAACCTTTTTCTCAACTTGCGCGGTTTTATATGGTAAAATGGTGTACAGCATATCTCAGGGAGCGAACCTAATTGTACGATTTTATTAAAGGTATTATAGATTATGCAGGTCCAGAATATATAGTAGTCGAAAATGTCGGGATCGGGTATCAGATAATGACGCCTAATCCTTTTATTTTTTCACAGGGCAGTGAGGTAAAGGTTTTTATTTATCATTATGTGCGTGAAGATACAGCTGCCTTTTACGGGTTTGAATCAAGGGAAGAAAAAGCCTTGTTTACCAAGCTGCTGAATGTAACAGGGATTGGCCCTAAGGGCGCCCTTGCCATTTTAGCTTCGGGCCAGGTTGGCCAGGTTGTACAGGCGATTGAAAATGAAGATGAAAAATTCCTTGTTAAGTTTCCGGGTGTAGGTAAAAAAACGGCCAGGCAGATGATACTGGATTTAAAAGGGAAGCTGGAAAATGTTGTGCCAGATTATTTCCCTAATTTGTTTAATGACGGCGTTCAGCCGGCCAGCTCTGGCTCGCATTCTGCAGAGCTGGATGAGGCAATTCTTGCGCTTGGGGCATTGGGCTATTCGGATAAGGAGCTGCAGAAGGTTGCCAGTAAGCTTGATTCCGATCAGCTGACAACTGAACAGTACATCAAGAAAGCACTGCAAATGATGCTGAGATAGGAGTGGCACAATGGAGGAGAGAATTGTCAACCAGGACGCAGACCTGAGTGAACTGTCCTTTGAACAGAGCCTCAGGCCGCAGAAACTGGAGCAATATATTGGCCAGGAAAAGGTCAAGGATAATCTGAAGGTGTTCATTACCGCGGCTAAGCTCAGGGAAGAAACCCTTGACCATGTGCTTTTATACGGGCCGCCCGGGCTGGGGAAAACTACCCTTGCCGCTATAATTGCAAATGAAATGGGTGTGAATATCCGGACAACATCAGGCCCGGCAATTGAACGTCCCGGTGATCTCGCAGCCATCCTTAGCGGATTAGAGCCGGGAGATGTGCTGTTTATTGATGAAATACACCGTCTTCCGCGCGCTGTTGAAGAGGTTCTTTATCCTGCGATGGAGGATTTCTGCCTGGATATCGTAATAGGAAAGGGTCCCTCGGCAAAGTCGCTTCGAATCGACCTGCCTCCGTTCACTTTGGTAGGTGCAACTACCCGTGCTGGATCCCTCACAGCTCCGCTTAGGGACAGGTTTGGGGTTCTTAGCAGGCTTGAATATTATAACGAGGAACAGCTGAAGCAGATTGTCATCCGTACCGCGGAAATCCTGGATACAGAGATGGTTGGCAGTGCGGCTGCCGAAATTGCGAGAAGGTCCAGGGGGACACCGCGGATAGCGAACCGGCTGCTGCGCAGGGTCAGGGATTTTGCCCAGGTGAAAGGGGACGGCCGGATCACGATGGAACTCGCAGACTATGCGCTTGAATTGATGCAGGTCGACCGTTTAGGATTGGACCATATTGACCATAAATTACTTAAGGGGATTATCGAAAAGTTTCGCGGGGGGCCAGTCGGTCTCGATACGATTGCAGCGACGATTGGCGAAGAATCTCATACGATTGAGGATGTTTATGAGCCATACTTGCTCCAGATTGGATTTCTGCAGAGAACTCCAAGGGGGAGAATTGCCACAGAATTGGTATACAAGCATTTTCAAATGCAAATGCCCTCAAAATAAGGTTTAATAAATCATGGGAAAATAAAGGCACAATGAATAATGCAGGACAGGAAGTGAGCCGTTTGAAGGTGGATATGTTTGATTTCCATTTGCCTGAGGAGCTGATAGCGCAGACTCCTCTAGCAGAGCGGGAACAAAGCAGGCTGATGGTGCTTGATAAACAAGCAGGAACCATTCAGCACGAGATTTTTAAAAACATTACAGAATACATAAAGCCGGGTGATTGCCTGGTTTTAAATGATACCAAGGTCCTTCCGGCCAGGTTATTTGGAAGCAAGGAAGATTCTGGCGCTAAGATTGAGGTTTTGCTTTTAAAGCAAGAAGAAGAGGATACATGGGAGACTCTTGTTAAACCAGCCAAGCGGATTAAAAAGGGATCCAGGATTGTTTTCGGTGATGGCAAGATGGCTGCAACATGTATGGAAGAACAGGAACATGGCGGCCGGATTCTTCATTTTGATTATGATGGCATTTTTTATGAGGTGCTGGATGAGCTTGGGCAAATGCCGCTCCCTCCTTATATTAAAGAGCAGCTTGAGGACCGCGACCGCTATCAGACTGTTTACGCCAGGGAAAGGGGTTCGGCAGCGGCTCCGACAGCGGGGCTCCATTTTACTGAGGAGCTTTTAGACGAGATCCGCGAAAAAGGAGTCCATATCGCTTTTATTACACTTCATGTTGGCCTTGGAACCTTCCGGCCGGTAAGTGTGGATGAGATTGATGAGCACGAAATGCATGCTGAATTTTACCAGATGACTGAAGGTACGGCAAAATTGCTTAATGAGGTAAAAGAACAGGGAGGAAGGATTATCACTGTTGGAACCACCTCAACGAGGACGCTGGAAACCATTGCTGCAGCAAATGATGGGATTTTTAAAGAAGCGAATGGCTGGACGAATATTTTTATTTATCCTGGCTATGAGTTTAAGGGGATTGACGGCATGATAACCAATTTTCATTTGCCGAAATCTACTTTAATTATGCTGATCAGTGCTCTTGCTGGCAGGGAACATGTTCTCGCAGCATATGAAGAAGCTGTAAAAGAAAGATACCGTTTTTTCAGCTTTGGCGATGCAATGCTGATTATTTAATAAAGAACAGGTGAGTTTCATCACCAAAAAGATTTGAAAGCTATGATCCCGTTCATTCGAGGGGTTGTGGAAGAAGGGAGTTATAACGTGACTGCTATCCGTTATGAACTGATTAAAACTTGTAAACAAACAGGAGCACGGCTAGGGAGGGTGCATACACCCCATGGGTCTTTTGAGACACCTGTGTTCATGCCAGTAGGAACGCTCGCCACTGTTAAAACCATGTCTCCGGAAGAATTGGTGTCAATTGGAGCAGGGATTATTCTGAGCAATACGTACCACCTATGGCTGAGACCGGGCCATGAAATCATTAAAGAAGCGGGCGGACTCCATAAATTTATGAATTGGAACGGATCTATTTTAACTGATTCAGGCGGTTTCCAGGTTTTCTCTTTGAGTGAATTCCGGAAAATTGAAGAGGAAGGTGTCCATTTCAGAAATCACCTGAATGGGGATAAATTGTTTTTATCTCCTGAAAAAGCAATGGAAATTCAAAATGCGCTTGGATCTGACATTATGATGGCCTTCGATGAATGCCCTCCATTTCCTGCAACCCATGAGTATATGAAAAAGTCGGTTGAGCGGACGTCAAGATGGGCTGAACGGTGCCTTGAAGGACATAAGCGTCCAAGTGACCAGGGGTTGTTTGGAATCGTTCAGGGAGGAGAATATGAAGATCTTCGCAAGCAAAGTGCGAGCGATTTAGTTTCACTTGATTTTCCTGGCTATGCTGTCGGAGGTTTGTCTGTGGGCGAACCAAAGGATGTCATGAATAGAGTCCTTGAATTTACGACACCATTGCTGCCGGCAAATAAGCCGCGCTATTTAATGGGTGTTGGTTCACCGGATTCGCTGATTGATGGAGCGATGCGCGGAATTGATATGTTTGACTGTGTGCTTCCTACAAGGATTGCTAGGAACGGGACACTGATGACCAGCAATGGAAGATTGGTAGTAAAGAATGCAAAATACGCAAGAGATTTTGGGCCGCTTGATGAAAATTGCAGCTGCCACGTCTGCAAAAATTATAGCCGAGCCTATATCCGCCACTTAATTCGCGCAGAAGAAACACTGGGAATTCGTCTTACCACTTACCATAACCTTCATTTTTTGGTAAACTTAATGGAACAGGTCAGACAGGCTATCAGAGAAGACCGGCTTGGAGACTTTAGAGAAGAGTTTTTTGAACAGTATGGTTTCAATAAACCGGATGCAAAGAACTTTTAATTAATTAGAAAGGAGTGAATGTAAATGGGTAATTTAGCATCAATAGCACCATTAGTAATCATGTTCGTCCTGTTTTACTTTTTATTGATCCGTCCAAACCAAAAGCGTCAGCGCGCGGTTCAGACAATGCAAACCGGATTAAAAAAAGGCGATAAGATCGTTACAATCGGCGGGCTTCACGGGTTTATCGATTCTGTAGATGATAACAAGATTGTTATCAAATGTGGAGATGGAAGCCGCCTTACATATGACAGAGCAGCGGTCCGCGAAGTATTGGAGAGCGCACCTGAGAAGACTGTATAAAAAAAAAGACGGCTCATCAGCATTTTCTGGATGGCCGTCTTTTTTATCTTTTATATGATATCACTTTTTAACAAGGACAGCTGTCTTCCCCAGCACCCAGCCACACGATTCGTGTGACCCTGGAGCCGTCACAACCTTTATTTGAGGTAATAACTTAGCTTGTACGCGATCCCGATTTCAGGTTTACCCCGAGGATGCCGCCCATCATCGACGTTAAGATTAAGCAGATGGACGAAATCCATTGTTTCATTGTGAAAAGAGAATCATGGCCAAGATAGTGGAAAAGTAAAATAATTAAAGTATACAGGAGCCCAGTTCCGCCTCCAACAACCCAGCCCTGTTTTTTTCCTTTTCCCCCCGAGATAAATCCTCCAATAAACAGTGAGATAAATGAGGCAGCCATGATTACATACGTTAACGACGATTCATCCATGGATGAGAATCGAAGGAAAAGTGAAAAAATCAAACTAGCTGCTGCTCCAATAATAAAAATCGATAAGACTCCATAAGCTACAGCGATTCCCAACTTCTTTGTTTCGATTGTCATTCTCCCCCTTCTGACTATAGGTATTAGCATTTGTACAAGCATATTCAAGAGTGCGAGGATTTAGAATACAGACCAAACTTTTTTCAACTTGCAAAAAGCATATTCCAGCAAATATTTTCATGGATCATAGGCTAAGATAACCATATACGTGCTTGAAAAGGGGGGTTTTATATGGAAGACTATATAATGATTGTTCTTAGGACGATTCTAATGTATTTAGTTATTTTGGTTATTTTCAGGCTTATGGGCAAACGGGAAATAGGCGAAATTAGCATTCTGGACCTTGTCGTTTTTATCATGCTCGCAGAAATTGCCGTTGTCGCGATTGAGGATCACAGCGCCAATCTTGGCTTTTCAATAGTCCCGATGTTTGTACTGCTGATCATTCAAGTTGGGATGGCAATAGTTTCAATAAAAAGCCAGAAATTCAGGGAAATGGTTGATGGGAAACCAACGCTTATTATCAATCATGGAAAAATCGATGAAAAAGCGATGATGAAGCAGCGCTATAATTTTAATGACTTGCTTGTGCAGCTGCGTGAAAAAGGAATTATCCATCTTTCAGATGTTGAATTTGCTATCCTGGAGCCATCAGGCAAGCTGTCAGTAATTGAAAAGGATAAAGGCGAAAAAAATATAGCTATGCCGCTGATTTTGGACGGACAGCTGCAAAAACAAAACCTCGCCGACCTTGGCAGGGATACTGATTGGCTCATGGGCGAGTTAAAAATGCGAGGCTTCAGCGAAATCGATTCGATTTCATTTTGCAGTATGGAGAATGGCAAGTTATACATTGACGCCCAAGACTAAAAGCAGGTTCAGTTAACGAAGAGCGAGCATGGATAAAAAGCGGCCGATGTAAGGAATTCTTCGCAGTTCTTCCCGGCGGACAATCCCAATAAATGTAAGCAAGAAGAAAAAACAGAATCCCATAGATAAAATAGCCAGCAAGACACTTATTAGTTCTGACTGCATTTCTGCCATTTTTGTAAATAGGAGTTTTCCTATCCATGCAGCCGAGCCCGCACACAAAAGTGTGTAAAGATAATGACGGATGTGCAGGGTGAATGGAAGTATTTTCATGATTGAAAAAAAGTGCAAAAAGGTAACTAGTACAATCCCGATTGCTGTACCCAGTGCGGCCCCCATAATGCCAAAGCTTGGTTTGGAGCATAGCACGAACATGAAAAAAAGCTTGATGACATTACCTACAAGACTATTAATCATCGCTGCATTGGCTTTATTCAGTGCCTGGAGGACGGATTGCAAAGGGAACTGATAATAATAAAACAAGAAGAATGGCGCCAGCACTTTAATAAAAACCGCTGCATGCGACGAGCCGTATAAAACCTGCATAATAGGCTCTGCAAAAACATACAGGGTCACAACCGCAAAACATCCTGTAATAAATGTTATTTTCAAAGACTGCTGCAGCCTGAACTCCATTAACTTGAAATTCCCGGTAGAATTTGCTTCGCTGATAGCCGGTATCAGGGAGGTGGATAATGAAAATGTTACAAACGATGGAATCAGCAATAATGGTATTGCATATCCTGTCAATTCTCCGTATTGCTTTGTAATCATCGTGGCAGAAACCCCCGCAATTAAAAGGCCTTGAGAAATAACAATAGGTTCAAAAAACCAGGCTACATTTCCGATCATTCTGTTTCCGGTGGTCGGGAGCGCTACGCTCATTAACTCCTTCAAAGTACCCCTTCCAGCCTTTACTCCACTGACGAATCCCTTTCTCATTCTAAAATGCTTTTTTAGCTTGAAGGTTGTTAACAAATAAATAAGCGACGCCAGTTCTCCAATTACGGAAGCAGCCATTGCAGCGGCTGCTGCATACTCAATTCCATATGGCAGAAATGTACCTGTCATAACCGCAATAAGCGTTATCCGGACTCCCTGCTCTATAATTTGGGAAATGGCAGATGGCTTCATGTTCTGCCTTCCCTGGAAATAGCCCCTCAATACGGAAGAAACTGCAACAATCGGAATAATCGGTGCAATCGCCATCAGCGGCCAGACTGTCCTCGAATCAGTAAATAGTGTTTCTGAAAGTATCGGGGCTAGAACGATCAATGCAGGAGTAAAAATCAAAGATAAAATAATCGTACAGCTTAAAGATACAACCAGTATTTTTTTTATTTTCTTAACATCGCCTTTTGCATCCGCTTCCGCTACAAATTTCGAAATGGCAACAGGGAGCCCCATTTGCGTAATTGCTACTACCAGGAACAGTGTCGGCAAAACCATCATATATAATCCAACGCCCTCTTCCCCGATAAAGCGGGCGATTACGATACGGTTGATAAAACCGAGCACGCGCGTTATCAGGCTTGCGGCCAAAAGGATAATCGTTCCTTTAACGAACTTTGACATTAGGAATTCCCGCCTTCTCAAAAAAGCTATAATGCTATACAATTATCTATATGCGCCAAAGTGGACAAAGCATGACAAGGTATCTTGAAAATAATACGGAATGCGGGGAATTAACCCATGATCAAATACCATCCTTATGACGAATACCTGGCTTTGGTCAAGCCTGCCTTAAAAAGCAAGCGTGAGGAATTCGCCTTATTGGGTCTTCACACAGTGACAGAGGAAGACATCTGGAAATTTTTAGTTAAAAAGAAGTGGAAAACACCGCAAGAAGATATTCATTTGCACACCATTGTCAGCAGCATCATGTCCATACAGGCGGGAGAATATATGAATTTTGCGACCGTGGAGGCCTTTAAGTCTCCCAGTTTATTTGCTGAGCTTTCAGAAGAAGAGCTGAAAGATTTATTGTCTAATTAAATTGAAACCCTACTTTTCCTTTTGTATAATAATTAGGTTAAGGAGTGAAGGCATGTTACATTCGAGAACGCGCTGGGTTGCGAAGTCAGCTGATAATCAAGCAGTCAATAGGCTGACTCAGGAATTAAACATAACTCCGCTCGTGGCTAAATTATTAGTACACCGCGGAATACATACCCGTGAAGAGGCACGGTCTTTTTTGTTTGTAAGAGAGCAGGAATTCCATGATCCTTTTTTGCTTCATGGAATGGATACTGCTGTTGACAGAATAAAAGAAGCAATTGAAAAACGTGAAAACATTCTTATTTTTGGAGACTATGATGCTGATGGTGTCAGCAGTACGGCTGTAATGATGCTGACTCTCAAAAAGCTTGGAGCCATAGTCGATTACTATATACCAAACAGGTTTACAGAAGGATACGGGCCAAATGAAAAGGCATTCAGGATGGCTTCTGAGTCAGGGGTAAACCTTTTAATTACAGTTGATACCGGCATTTCCGCTGTTCATGAGGCCCAAGTTGCAAAAGAATTAGGCATGGATTACATCATTACGGATCACCATGAGCCGGGCCCTGTTTTACCAGATGCATTGGCTATCATCCATCCTAAGCTAGAAACAGGGATTTACCCATGCAAAGAATTGGCTGGTGTGGGTGTTGCTTTTAAATTAGCCCATGGGTTACTGGGGGAATTCCCAGCTGATTTACTTGAAATAGCGGCGATTGGTACAATTGCTGACCTTGTTCCATTAAAAGGGGAAAACAGGCTGATTGCTGCGCTAGGGATTGAAGGCCTCCAGCGTACAAACCGGCCGGGTTTAACGGCTTTGATGAAGGTAGCCGGCATTCAGCAGGAAACCTTAAGTGAAGAATCGGTCGGCTTTGGAATGGCACCGAGAATCAATGCGGCTGGCCGGCTCGGTTCAGCAGATCCTGCCATTGAGCTATTGCTTGCCGAAAGCAGGGAAGATGCTGAAAATATTGCAGCAGAAATTGATGCGATGAACAAGGAACGTCAGGCATTAGTCGCCGAGATTGCACGCGAAGCCATTAAGGAAGTGGAAGAAAATTATCCTCCTGATGATAACAGTGTCCTGATCGTTGGAAAGGAAGGCTGGAATTCTGGCATTGTAGGCATTGTCGCGTCCAAATTAGTGGAGCGGTTTTACCGTCCGGCCATAGTCCTAAGCTATGATAGTGAAAAAGGGCTGGCAAAGGGATCCGCAAGAAGCATTGAGGGGTTTGATCTGTTTAAAAACCTTTCAGCATGCAGGGATATACTGCCCCATTTCGGCGGACATACGATGGCGGCAGGAATGACTTTGAAAATCGAGGATGTAGAAGTGCTTCGGTCTCGGTTGAATAAGCTGGCAGAAGAGGTGCTCACCGAGGAGGATTTTATTCCTGTAACTAAGGTTGACGGACAAGCGGCTCTGAGTGATATATCACTTCAGACTATAGAGGAAATGGGGATGCTTGCCCCATTTGGTATGGGGAATCCAAAACCGAGAATACTAATAGAATCATCTGGGATTTCTAGTATCCGGAAGATTGGTTCTGACCAGAGCCATATGAAGCTCCTATTGGAGGCAGACGGTAATACTCTTGATGGTATTGGTTTTGGACTTGGAAGGTATGCTGATGAAATATCTCCGCTTTCAGAGATTTCGGTTATAGGAGAATTAGCGGTGAATGAATGGAATAATATGCGGAAACCGCAAATATTCCTTTATGATCTGGCTGTATCCCATTGGCAATTATTTGATTACAGGGGTATAAAGCAGGCAAAAAAATCGCTATCATCCATTCCAGAAGCAAAAAGGAGGATGATTGCTTTCAATCCTGCGACAATTGTAACACTAGGATTGGACGACATGGATGTTACCCTAGTTATGGATGAAAGAAGTGCAGCCGAAGCAAGCCTTTCAGGCGTTTATCTCGTTTTGCTGGATATGCCGCCGACAACGGCCATTCTTGAAAGTCTGCTGGCAGGCAAGAAGCCTGAACGGATTTATGCCTGCTTCCATCACCAGCAGGAGCACTTTTTCAGCACGATGCCGACACGAGATCATTTCAAATGGTATTATGGGTTTCTTTCAAAAAAGGGTCCGTTTAACCTGGAGAGATACCGTGAAGATATTGCAAAATACCGCGGATGGTCAAAGGATACAGTCGACTTTATGTCTCAGGTGTTTTTCGAGCTGGAGTTTGTTACAATAGAAAATGGACTGATTTCACTCTCTAAACAAGCAAGCAAACGTGATTTGAACGAATCCATTTCATATAAGAGAAAGAAAGAACAGTTTGAGCTGGAGCAGGAGCTTTTATATTCTTCTTATAAGCAATTATTTCAGAGGTTTGATATTTTAATAAGAGAAGCAGCAGATACTGAGGAGGAAATAATTCAATGGACTTAAAGCAATATGTGACAATCGTCGAGGACTGGCCGAAGCCCGGCATACGATTCAAAGACATTACAACTCTAATGGATAACGGAGCCGCGTACAAATATGCGACAGACCAGATTGTCAGCTATGCCCGGGATAAGCAGATTGATATTGTGGTGGGGCCTGAGGCTCGAGGCTTTATTATCGGCTGCCCGGTTGCCTATGCGCTTGAGGTAGGTTTTGCACCAGTACGCAAGGAAGGCAAGCTTCCGCGTGAAACTGTGAAAGTGGAATACGGTCTAGAATACGGCAAGGATGTCCTGACTATCCATAAAGATGCGATTAAACCTGGACAAAGGGTATTAATCACGGACGATCTTCTTGCTACAGGCGGAACGATTGAGGCAACGATCAAGCTGGTGGAAGAGCTTGGCGGAATCGTAGCAGGGATTGCGTTCTTAATTGAGCTATCTTACCTTGATGGAAAAAGCAAGCTTGATGGCTACGACATTCTTTCGCTGATGACTTTTTAATGTACAAGAGCACTCTATGTAAAGTAGGGTGCTCTTTCACTTAACTTTGAAAGGCATTTGATAGTATCAGTTCTTCAGTGGCAATGGGTGTATATTTTGGCAAGTCGGAAAGTTGCGGTGATAATCCTTTACATTGTCCGCTTTTTTTTCGATAATAGTAACAATAATGACTTTTTCATAGCCATTCGTGGATATGAACGATAAAGGTGATAGCATGGCGAATGATCAAATATTAACAGCAGAGCAGGTCGTCGGGCGGGCGAAGGAATATCTTCCGAAGTCTGATGCCGATTTTATATATAAGGCATTTCAATTTGTCGAGCATGCCCATAAGGAACAATTTCGGAAATCCGGAGAACCTTATATCATTCATCCAATTCAGGTCGCCGGCATACTGGCCGATTTGGAAATGGACCCTTCTACCATTGCTGCAGGCTTTCTACACGATGTAGTGGAAGACACTGAAATAACACTGAAGCAGATTGAAGAAGCATTTAGTGAAGAAGTAGCAATGCTTGTAGACGGTGTGACGAAGCTAGGTAAAATAAAATATAAATCCCAGGAAGAACAGCAGGCAGAAAATCACCGGAAAATGTTTGTCGCAATGGCCCAGGATATCCGTGTAATCTTAATTAAACTGGCAGACAGGCTTCACAATATGAGGACACTTAAACATCTTCCTCAAGAAAAGCAGAGAAGAATATCCAATGAAACATTGGAAATCTTTGCTCCCCTCGCTCATCGTCTGGGTATCAGCAAAATCAAATGGGAACTTGAAGATACAGCTTTACGCTACTTGAACCCGCAGCAATATTACCGAATCGTGAATTTAATGAAGAAGAAGCGCGCCGAACGTGAACAATATCTCGATGAAGTTATTGGAGAGGTACGTTCGCAGGTAAACGAAGTAAATATTAAGGCAGAAATATCAGGCAGGCCGAAGCATATTTACAGCATTTACCGAAAAATGGCATTGCAAAACAAGCAGTTCAGCGAAATATATGATTTGCTTGCTGTCCGGATTGTTGTAAACAACATCAAGGACTGCTATGCGGTTCTCGGGATAATCCATACATGCTGGAAGCCAATGCCTGGCCGCTTTAAAGACTATATTGCCATGCCAAAGCCAAATATGTACCAATCACTGCATACGACAGTAATTGGTCCAAAGGGAGATCCGCTTGAAGTGCAAATCAGGACATTCGAAATGCACCGGATCGCCGAGTTTGGTATCGCAGCTCACTGGGCGTACAAGGAAGGCAAGGACTCGGCCCAGCCGTCCTCACTTGAAGATAAGCTGACATGGTTCAGGGAAATAATAGAATTCCAGGATGATGCAACCAATGCCGAAGAATTCATGGAGTCCTTAAAAATTGACCTGTTTTCTGATATGGTTTTCATTTTTACCCCTAAAGGAGAAGTTATTGAACTTCCCGCCGGCTCTGTACCGATAGATTTTGCCTACCGGATCCATTCGGAAATCGGCAATAAAACCATCGGAGCAAAAGTGAACGGCAAGATGGTTACGCTTGATTACAAGCTCAAAACCGGAGATATCATTGAAATTCTTACATCAAAGCACTCATACGGTCCAAGTCAGGATTGGCTAAAGCTGACCCAAACATCTCAGGCAAAGAATAAAATCCGCCAGTTCTTTAAAAAACAGCG
Organism: Bacillus sp. M6-12; assembly: GCF_002860285.1. Classification (GTDB taxonomy): domain Bacteria; phylum Bacillota; class Bacilli; order Bacillales; family DSM-1321; genus Peribacillus. The sequence continues at coordinate 43,777 of NZ_PGVF01000023.1, read as the reverse complement.
GCGCGAAGAGAATGTGGAAAAAGGGAAAGAGCAGGTTGAAAAAGAGATCAAAAACCTTGATTTTGACCTAAAAGAAGTACTTACCCCTGAAAATCTTAAACGCGTAGCGGAAAAATTCAATTTTGCCAATGAAGAGGATATGTATGCTGCTGTTGGCTATAACGGTATAACAGGACTTCAGGTAGCCAACCGGCTGACCGAAAAGCTTAGAAAGAAAAAGGAGCAGGAACAGGAAACAAACATCAGCGAATCTGTTTCTGAATTAAAATCTTTCCCGAACACCAAGCGGCGGGAATCTGGCGTACGGGTACATGGGATTGATAATCTGCTGATCCGTCTCTCCAGATGCTGCAATCCAGTTCCAGGTGATGAAATTGTCGGATTCATCACCAAAGGCCGAGGTGTTTCTGTCCACCGTTCTGACTGTCCCAATGTCGGCGGAGAGGAATCGGAAAGCCGTTTAATTCCTGTTGAATGGGAAGGCGGTCTGAATGACCGCAAGGAATATAATGTCGAGATTGAGATAAACGGCTATGACCGAAGAGGCCTACTGAATGAAGTATTGCAGGCTGTTAATGAAACAAAAACCAACATTTCAGCTGTTTCAGGCAAATCGGACCGCAATAAGATGGCAACGATCAATATGTCTATCTCAATCCATAATATTAGCCATCTTCACAAGGTAGTGGAAAGAATTAAACAAATAACAGATATCTATTCTGTCAGAAGAATTATGAACTAAGAGGGATTTTAATGCGTTTAGTTGTTCAGCGGTCAAAAAAAGCACAGGTAACGGTTGAAGGGACGGTCACAGGCTCTATTCAGCACGGCCTTGTATTATTGGTAGGAGTCACCCATGGCGATTCAAAGGAAGATGCAGCCTATCTTGCAGACAAAATTGTAAACTTGCGGATATTTGAAGACAGTGAGGGAAAAATGAATCTTTCGCTGCACGATACAGGGGGGTCCATTCTCTCGATATCCCAGTTTACACTTTACGGTGACTGCCGAAAAGGAAGGCGCCCGAATTTCATGGATGCGGCCAGGCCGGAGGAAGCAAACGTCATCTATGAAGCTTTCAATGAAGAACTTCAAAATAGAGGCGTTCAAGTAGAAACCGGTATTTTTGGAGCGATGATGCAGGTGGATCTGGTGAATGACGGACCTGTTACGCTAATTGTGGAAAGTAAAGAGAAAAAATAACAGTAAATGATGAAACCGCATGGGCTTTTCCATGCGGTTTTTTGCAAATCTCTCACCCTGTAGCTGATGCTGAATTTAAGAGCTTTGTTAAGGGGGGATTAATGGAAAGGCTATGTAAAAGTTGATTGTGGATTTTGACTGTGTTGATGTCTGGCTGCAGGCCCAGCCCCTACACCGAGGAGGCTCCCGGCCCCCGCTAGAGCGGAAATCAACAGGCAAGTTTAATAGAGCTAATGGGAAAGGGCAGCTTCAAAGGAGGTCTTTGAGGCTGCCCTTTTTGTTATTTGATTATGAAAAATGCGGTACCTCCCAGGTAACCGGTTTTCACTAATTCTCTTTAAAATGCTTGGCGAGACCTGTAAAAATTGCTCCGGCAACTGTTTCCTGATAATCGCCGCTTGTTATCGTCATTTCCTCTGCCGGGTTGCTTAGATACCCTAATTCCAGCAAAATTGCTTTTCGTTTATTTTCCCGGATTACATGATAATCCCCAAAACGGAACCCTCTGTCCTTAAGATTAATTTGGGCCGCAAGGGATTGATGGATATCAGAAGCGAGATCCTTTTGAAAAGCATGATAATAATAGGTTGTTATGCCTCGGGCGCTATGGTCCTTTGCTCCGTCATAATGGAGGCTGACAAAAGCGTCGGCAGCATGGAAATGTGATGTGGCCACTCTGGATGGAAGCGGGACATACGAATCGCCGTCACGGGTTAATATAACTGCCGCACCAGCCGCGTTCAATTTATCCTGAAGCAAGCGGGCCGTTCTGTAAGTCAGGCTTTTTTCAAGCGTTCCCAGCGTACCTTTTGTGCCATTATCCCTGCCGCCATGGCCCGGATCAATGACAATCACTTTATTTGAAAGGTACTTTTGCATACCTTCCTTCTCAAGCTGAGGGGCATCGCCGCTAACACTAACAATCCAGCCCGCAACGTATGCATGGCTTCCGTTCTTTAGCTTGACTTTATACCACTCTCCTTCAAGGGAAAGAATCGGGAAGGCTTCTCCTGCATTTCCCGAATAGACGATTGGAGAACTTCCATCACCTTTGCTTCGGAAGTTAGTGCCATTATGTATTACATGAACCTTGCTATCTTTTAACTCTAAATTGGAGTGGGAGGGTTTTTTATCTGTTTTCATAAGATACCAATCCGCTGCCCAGCCGGTTTTTCCATCTGCAAACTCTATTTTTACCCAATTGCCCTGCTCTTTAAGAATTGGATATTTTTCTCCTTCGTGGACTTTTCCGACAACTTTGCCTTCGAGTGAAGGTTTATTCCGAACTGATAGGGAGGAGGCAGTCACTGCTGCCTGGGCTTTTGAATCGGGTTTTTGGCCGGCGTCATCTTTTTTCTTTATTTTGATGTATTCCTCGCTTACCCAGCCAGATTCACCTTTAAAATCTATTTCAATCCAGCCTCCTTGTTTGGATTTTATCTGAACATCGGTGTTTATTGCCAGTTTTCCGGCTAAGTTTGAATTCTGATCAGGATTTGTTCTGACATTTAACAGGTCAGCCATGACAATTCCTTTTTTCGATAGTTTTTTATGTGGTTTCTTTTTCTTTTCATCCTTAACCTTTTTAAAGCTTACAAACTCAGTCGATACCCAGCCTTCTTTATCCCCATATTTAATGTTAACCCAGCTTTCATTTTCCTTTATTGCCTGAAAGGCCGCCCCTTTATTAAGGGAATCTGTTATTTGAAAATGTGTTCCAGGGCCTGATCGAATCCGGAGATTATCGGTTTCCACGGTACCTTCTTTACCGCTTATTTCTGAAGGAGTTTTATCTTTTTGAACAAGCCAATCGGCCACCCAGCCGGATTGTCCGGTTCCAAAACGGATTTCAACCCAGTTACCCTCCTGATTGATAACTGAGCAGGAGTCGCCTTTTTCAAGCTGCTGAACGACAGGATAGCTTAAACCTGGCCCCTTTCTGACGTTCAAACTGTCTGTTTTCACAATTATTTCCTCATCCGATTCGGCATGGATTGGTACCGCAGCAGATGATAGTGAAGAAAACAGAAGGAAGGAAACAGCCAGTTTGCATATAGTAATTTTCAAAACTGATGGCTCCTTTATTTAAAATTTTCTGCACATTAATATCTTAACGTGAAGTTATTAGGTAATAGGTGCGGAATGCAACACTCATCACCGCAAATATTACATTCTCTATGAAAAAAAAATTCCCTTTTAAAATCTGAAAAAAAACACAGAATAAGGACAGAATAGGAAGTAAGTAATAGTGATTGAGGGGGAGGGAAAAGAATGCGTTTCAGTGAAAAGGGAAATACAAGCCATAGCGGAAGACATGATCTCTTTGGCGTGGATTTTCACGATTTTATCCAAAAAGAGCAAAGTTCCAACATGGTGGAGCTTGCTTCAGAATTTGGCTTAAACTTAAGGGATGTCAGGAAGTTAAAGCAACGGCTTGAAAGATCGTAACTAGCTTCAATTGCTGAGATCTTTAAAAAAATTATGTGAAAGCTCATTCTGGAATTTGCCGATATGTTGATTGCAGACGAAATCAAAAGCCAAACAAATAAAACAGAACAGATATTCATTGAAAATAAACCGGAGTATAATGCTTCAAAAAATATGAAGCAGCCTGGAGGAATCTTTCCCAACAGTCTTGACATTTTCCGGTTCCATCCGTATGATAAAAAAATACATAAATACATAAATACCTTGATAACCAATGATGGAGAACAGTAATTGGGAAACACATGAAAAGAGAGAAAATGGCAAAGGCTGAAACCATTTTCACATGATGCCCTTAATGAAAGAACACTCCGTAGGCTTCGCTCTGAAAAAGCTAAGAATGGCTTTAGTAGGAGACGGACGTACACAGGCGTTAACTGTTTCGAGCGGAAGCACGTTTCTTTGTGCTTCAACTAGGGTGGCACCACGGGAACAAAACTCTCGTCCCTTGTAATTTATTTTACAAGGGACCGGGAGTTTTTTTATTTAAAAAAGATTGCTTATCCATCTAAACAAGTACAGAACTCCAGCGTCAGGACACTTGCGCTTTTAAAATAAAGGAGGAACACAGATGTCCATTCAAGCTCCGAGAGGCACTCAGGATATCCTTCCTGGCCAATCAGAAATATGGCAGTACATTGAAAACACCGCTAGGGAAATATGCAGAAGATATCAATATCATGAAATTCGAACACCTATATTCGAAAATACAGAACTGTTTTTAAGAGGCGTGGGCGACACAACTGATATCGTCCAAAAGGAAATGTATTCCTTCCAGGACCGCGGCGGCCGCGATATTACACTAAGGCCGGAAGGAACGGCACCGGTTGTACGATCCTTCGTTGAGCACAAAATGTTTGGTCTTCCTTCCCAGCCAGTTAAGCTCTTCTATTTCGGACCGATGTTCCGTTATGAGCGTCCGCAGGCAGGCCGCTTCCGCCAGTTTGTTCAATTTGGCATAGAAGCGCTGGGCAGCTCAGATCCGGCGATCGATGCAGAGGTGTTGGCATTGGCGATGGATTTGTACCAAGGCCTTGGACTGAAAAAGTTAAAGCTGATAATCAATAGCCTTGGAGATAAGGAAAGCCGCACCAGCCACAGAGAGGCTTTGAGAAATCACTTTGAGCCTAGGATAGGGGAATTTTGCAGCGACTGCCAGAACCGCCTTGAAAAAAATCCGCTGCGGATTCTGGACTGTAAAAAAGACCGAGATCATGAATTAATGGCAACGGCTCCTTCAATCCTTGAATATTTAAACGAAGAATCAAAGGTTTATTTTGAAACTGTTCAAAGATATTTAACCTCGCTTGGCATTGAGTTCGAAGTGGATCCGACATTAGTCCGGGGACTTGATTATTATAATCATACTGCCTTTGAAATTATGAGCGACGCAGAAGGCTTTGGAGCAATCACTACCCTATGCGGAGGCGGGCGGTATAATGGCCTGGCCGAAGAAATTGGCGGCCCGGAGACACCCGGAATCGGTATGGCGCTTAGTATTGAGAGATTAATTGCGGCTCTTGGAGCAGAGGGTATAGTGCTTCCTTTGGAACAGTCAATAGATTGTTATTTTGTATCACTTGGAGATGCAGCCAAGGATTATACAGTCAAGCTTGCTTATCAGCTTAGGGGGGCAGGCTTTACTGCAGAAAGAGATTATCTGGATCGGAAGGTCAAAGCACAATTTAAAGCAGCCGACAGGCTGAACGCAAGATTTGTGGCCGTTTTGGGTGACGACGAGCTAACCAATAATAAGATTAACCTTAAAAACATGGAAACAGGCGAACAGGTAGAAATGGGCCTTGAAACCTTTGTCGACGAATTTAAAAAGGTTCAGGGCTAAGAGGAGGAAATAGGATGTTGGGCAGAACATATTTCTGTGGCGAGGTCACAGAAGCACATATAGGTGAAAAAGTTACTTTAAAAGGCTGGGTACAGAAACGACGCGATCTCGGCGGGCTGATTTTCATTGACCTTAGGGACCGTACAGGGCTGGTACAGGTTGTTTTTAACCCTGATTTTTCGAGTGAAGCACTGGCAATAGCTGAAAAAATCCGCAGCGAGTTTGTCCTTGCTATCCAAGGTACAGTTGTCGCACGACAGGAAGGAACGGTAAACCCGAATCTTAAAACCGGTAAAATTGAAATTCATGCAGAGGGAGTAACCATTATTAATGAAGCGAAAACACCGCCTTTTGCAATTGCAGACAAAACGGAGGTTTCAGAAGATATCCGGCTGAAATACCGTTACCTCGATCTGCGACGCCCGGTGATGTTTGAAACATTCCAAATGCGTCATAAAACGACGAAAGCAATCCGTGAATATTTGGACGGAGAAGGATTTCTTGACATTGAAACTCCAATTTTAACGAAAAGCACTCCGGAAGGCGCACGCGATTATCTTGTGCCAAGCCGTGTGCATGATGGAGAATTTTATGCGCTGCCTCAATCGCCGCAGCTTTTCAAGCAAATGCTAATGGTATCAGGTTTTGAACGGTATTATCAGGTTGCCCGCTGCTTCAGGGATGAAGATCTTCGTGCAGACCGGCAGCCAGAGTTCACCCAAATCGATATTGAAACAAGCTTTATGAGCCAGGAAGAAATTATTGACCTAACAGAAAAAATGATGGAAAAGGTCATGAAAGAGGTAAAAGGAATCGAAGTAAAGCTCCCATTCCCGCGTTTAACGTTTGACGAGGCGATGGGCCGCTACGGATCAGATAAACCTGATACAAGATTTGAAATGGAGCTTACCAATGTATCAGAACTTGTTAAAGAAAGCGGATTTAAAGTATTTTCCGGTGCAGTCGAAAGCGGTGGAGAAGTAAAAGCAATCAACGTTAAAGGCGGCGCTGCCGATTATTCCCGCAAAGATATTGATGCTTTAGGCGAATTTGCAGCTGTTTATGGCGCCAAGGGACTTGCGTGGCTCAAGGTTGAAAGTGACGGTTTTAAAGGGCCGATTGCGAAATTCTTTGATGAGCAGGAGCAAAAAGCTGTTATGCAGACTCTTGAGGCTGCTGAAGGGGATTTGCTGTTGTTTGTAGCCGATAAGAAAAGCGTTGTTGCAGATGCACTTGGTGCTCTCCGCATAAAGCTTGGCAAAGAAAGAAACCTGATTGATACAAGCAAATTCAACTTCCTTTGGGTTACAGACTGGCCGCTGCTGGAATACGATGAGGAGGCGCAGCGTTATTTTGCAGCACACCATCCATTCACAATGCCAGTACGAGAGGACCTGGAAAAGCTTGAAAGCGATCCGGCCAATGTACGGGCTCAAGCTTATGATTTAGTGTTAAACGGATATGAGCTTGGTGGGGGATCATTGCGTATTTATGAACGTGATATTCAGGAGCAAATGTTTGCGGTTTTAGGTTTTACACCTGAAGAAGCATACGAGCAATTTGGATTCCTGCTGGAGGCATTTGAATATGGAACACCGCCGCACGGTGGCATTGCCCTCGGACTTGACCGCCTTGTCATGCTGCTTGCAGGACGGACAAATCTGAGAGACACCATTGCATTTCCAAAAACAGCAAGCGCTAGCGACCTGTTAACAGAAGCTCCTGGAGAAGTAAGCCAGGCGCAGCTCGAAGAACTGCATTTAGCCCTAAAGCTAAACGGTAAGTAATAATTTTCCAAATGTTAGTTCTTGAATCCCTCATACAGAATATGCTATTATACTTTTAACAAGTAAGAGTCCTGATGTGTTCGTTCTTTAACCTATAAGTTTTGACCGAACACTTATAGTTACGGGAGCTCTAAGTTTCCGGGCTGCGTAAATGCCTCCCTTCGGCCGAGGACTTACAAATGTCTCGAACAGGGCACCCACCTGCGGAGAGCGGGTTCAAAACGAAGGCATAAACGGCACAATCGGGACTCTTACACCCAATATGAGTATATATTCCTGCATCCAGTATGCAGGTTTTTTTATGCGAACAAATTAGCTTTGTGAAAACGTTAACCATAAGTAATTTATAGACTTCTTCTATTCCATATTGCTTATAGAATTACTTGGTATAAATATTGGTTTATGATATATTCAGGAATGGGAAATGTATTAGTACAAAGATTTTTACTGGAGTTGAAAAAGATGCTTCATCAATTTTCTCGAAACGAACTGGCCATTGGAAAAGAAGGCCTTGATTTACTAAAAAACACTACTGTCGCTATATTAGGAATCGGCGGCGTAGGCTCCTTTGCCGTTGAAGCACTTGCCCGATCAGGTGTCGGAAGACTGATCCTTGTCGATAAAGACGATGTTGATATTACGAATGTAAACCGCCAGCTTCCTGCGCTTTTGTCAACAGTAGGCCAATTTAAGGCAGATTTAATGAAGGAAAGAATTATGGACATTAACCCTGAGTGTGAAGTGATTTCGCTGAAAATGTTTTACACTGAGGAAACGTACGAGGAATTTTTCCGATACGGAATTGACTATGTAGTCGATGCCTCTGACACGATTGTATATAAAATACATCTTATGAAAGAATGCTTGAAGCGTAAAATCCCGATGATTTCCAGCATGGGTGCAGCCAACAAAATGGATCCGACACGTTTCATGATTAAGGATATATCCAAGACTCATACAGATCCAATTGCAAAAGTTATCCGCACCCGATTGAGGAAAGAAGGCATCACAAAGGGTATCCCTGTTATTTTTTCTGACGAGAGCCCAATCGTCATTCGCGAAGAAGTCCGTAAAGAAGTTGGGAACGACGCTGCAAAAATCCGAAAAGCGAAAATGCCGCCATCATCGAATGCATTTGTGCCGTCTGTAGCAGGTCTAATCGCAGCCAGCTGGGTTGTCCGTGAAATACTGAAGGATATCCGCATCACCCGTGTCAATGAAGAAAATAAATAATATCATCGTAAGCCGCTGGAAAGTTTAGCGGTTTTTTTATTGATCCCTTTTTCCATTGAAAGGACTTTATAGAGGCAAACCCAATAAGCTCTTTACCAATAAAAAAAATAATTGCAGTATCCCGCCGTATACTGTTTACGTGAAATAGCATATTAATCCCGTGAAAAGAGAAATAATTACTTGAAAAACGAGGGTTAATTCTGTAATACAGATGTTTACATAAAAATCGATTGGCTTTAGACCGCTGTAAAAAATTGTTTTCCTGCACAAACAAAAAAGGCTTTTCTCCTTTCAGAGAACAGCCTTTTTCTATGCCGCCCTTTTTATAAGAGAAGGCAAATATATCAAAATTGCAATCAGTACCGATATTGCTGCGCTGGCATAAATACTTACGTAACCTAGAGAATGGCCAATTTGCCCAAAAAACATGGCACCAACTCCGACTCCGAGATCAAAGAAGGAAAAAAAGGTAGCATTGGCCATCCCCTTCCTATTTAGAGGTGCATTTTCAATGGCCCACGTTTGCAGGGCAGGCTGAAGTGATCCAAAGCCTAATCCATATAGAACTGCAGCTATATATAGAATAGTACTGTTTGGCAGCCAGGCAAGCAGCAACATGGCAATAAAAATAAGAACTGCGCCAGGTAAAAAGAGGAAACGGTGCCCTTTCAGGTCATACAGCTTCCCGGCAAAGGTCCGGCTCAGCAAAACTGCCATCGCATAAAGGAAAAAGTACCATTGGATGCCGGAAATCCCTTTTTCGTCAGTGTATAAGGGTAAAAATGTTGCAATTCCTCCAAAAGTAACGGTGATGAAAAATAGTAAAATGGATGGCTTTAAAGCGGTTTTTTCGTAAACATCCCATCTTTTGGCTTTCGCCACAGGATTTATGCCTTTGACATAGTTAATGCGGGCCGATAAAAGAAAAGCGATTAAGCCCAGAATAGCGCAAATGCTAAAAAATAAGGTAAATGAAATAGAATCCACTAAAAAAAGTCCAAGGGAAGGGCCAAAGGCCATAGCCAAGCTGCCTGATAAACCGTAATACCCCATTCCTTCGCCGCGCCGTCTTGGAGGTATTAAATCTGTGGCAATTGTTCCGGAAGCAGTTGTGGAAAATCCCCAGCCAACTCCTTGAACCAGCCGCATCCCAAACAAAAAGACCAAACTGGCCACAAATCCGTATGAACCTATTGATATGACAAAGATGCCAAGCCCCAGCAAAAAAACAAAGCCTCTTCCCTTTGTTTCCAGTATACGTCCTGCATAGGGACGTATGAAAAGAGCAGAAAAAGTAAAAACGCCGACAATCATACCAATTAATTGATCATTGCCTCCAAGATGCTCCACAAAAAGAGGCAGCGTTGGCAAAGTCATCTGGAAGCCGAGAAAAATAAAAAAGTTGGCCACACATATCAGGATAAAATCTCTCGTCCAAATTTTATCTGAGGTATTTGGACCTGTTTTTGATATTGAATGATTCATATAGGTCCTCCTCTGGGTTTTATTCATATATTTTACAGGAAATTATTTCGACTTGCTAATTAAATAGTAATAATTTAAAACTTCTTAGCACTTGGGAGGACAATAAATAGTTTCTATCACGTTAAAGTAATCTATACATTTTCTTACCCAGCCTTCCTGGGTCTGAATATAAAATTATTGGATTAAAAAAGAAAATATGGAAAATTATGTTGACGGATTTTATTGTAACATTGTACTATCTAACTAGAACACTAATATAGTCACACGAAAGGGTGGAAAGTATGACAGCATTTATTGGTTTATTAAAAAAAGACTGGCAGCTTGGCAAAAGGAACTTATTTTTTGTGATTCTTTTACAATTGTTTATCGCCGGAGGAGGGTATGCTCTTTCGAGGTACTTTGAAATTGACGAGTTGATGCTGGTTGCAGGCGTGGTGCTCATCTTTTCCCATCTTTTCGGGCTGCCGGCAATATTGCTAACTCTTTTAAATATAGAAGGAAAAACCCAGCTTTGGCTTTATAATCCAAACCCGGCGTCCTTCCTATTAGGTGCAAAAATATTAATCAGTACGGTGATGTACATAATATCTGTTGCTATGGCATGCACATTAGGATACTTGTTAATCACTAACACTTCATTTTTTGAACATGGAAACCTTCCGGCGGATACACCTTATATCATAGATTTATCTTTGATTGCCATTGGACTTACGTATCAGAGTTTATTAATGGCGCTATTCTTATTATTCTTCTGGACTTTTTATCACTCAATGAAATTTATTAAAGCCTTCCGATGGCTGTTGATTATCATTATTTTTTCAGGCTATTCATGGCTTGAGATTTGGATTGGAGAATTAGAAATTATCCAGGAACTGAAGAAAACAGGGCTGGTCAGGCTTAGCATAACGAATTACCTTGAGATGGAATCCAATGGATTAAAAGTTTACACCAAACCAATAGATTTTTCGATATGGACAGTTGGCACCAGTTTATTAATGGTTGCTATAATCTTCCTTATTTCCTGTAAACTGCTGGATCGAAAGGTTGAGGTGTAAGATGGCTGAAGAGTTTAATTCCTCAAAACCCATATACCTGCAAGTAGCAGACAAGATTTACAGCGCAATCGTGCGAGGAGAAATCAAAAGTGGAGAAAAGCTTCCTTCTGTTCGGGACACAGCTGTACAGATGGGGGTTAACCCAAATACAATTCAGCGTACTTATGCGGAAATGGAGAGGGAAGGCGTAGTGGAGACGAAGCGGGGCCAGGGAACATTCGTGAGGGAGAACAGCGATGTTGTGATTGCTTTAAGAAATAGAATAAAGTCAGATATCATTCAAAATTTTGTGCAAAGCATGCAAGAGATCGGACTTTCAAAAGAAGAAATGGTCCAAGGGGTACGCCAGTTTTTAGGAGAAGGGGAGGAACATTATGATGATTAGCTTTGTTACGGTAAATAAGCGTTATGGTAATCAGTCTGCACTTAATGATGTCAGCTTACAGTTCGATTCGGGCCGTATATACGGTTTGCTCGGACCGAATGGCAGCGGAAAGTCTACTATTCTTAAAATGATTGCTGGGCTTGTTAAGCCAGATTCCGGGGTGATAACCCTAAACGGGGAACAAGTGAATCGGCGGATCGCAACAAAAGTTTCCTATCTTACCGAACTGGATTTCTTCTACCATCCTTTCACTGCCCGGCAAATGATTGAATTTCATGCTTCTCAGTTTAAAGATTTTAACAAAGAAAAAGCATCAGAAATGCTTCGCTTCTTGAATTTGAATGATGACAAAACGGTAAAGTCTATGTCAAAAGGAAACAGAGGCCGTCTGAAGCTGGTGCTGGCATTGTCAAGAGAAGCGCCGATCGTATTGCTGGATGAACCATTTTCAGGACTTGATCCTATGGTAAGGGAGTCAATTGTAAAAGGGCTGCTATCCTTCATTGATTTTGAGAAGCAGACTGTAATTCTTTCAACCCATGAAATTGAAGAAATTGAAACTCTTCTTGACGAGGTAATCGTGATTCATTCAGGAACCATTGCAGGGAGAAAGAACGTGGAAATGTTAAGGGAAGAGGACGGCAAATCTGTTCTCGAGTGGCTTAAAGGATTTTTTCAAGAGGAAAAAGGAGCGTAAATAATATGGAAACCGTATTGTCGATTCAAAATGTAACAAAGAAAATTAAAAATAAAACAATTATTGATAATATCAGTTTTGAAGTGTATGCCGGTGAAATATTTGGCTTTTTAGGACCAAATGGAGCAGGTAAAACGACGACGATCCGTATGCTTGTCGGACTTATGAATATATCATCCGGTGACATTCATATCTGCGGAAGCAGCATCAAAACAAATTTTGAAAAAGCTGTTAGGAATGTTGGAGCCATTGTGGAAAATCCGGAGATGTACAAATTTTTATCAGGATATGATAACCTGAAGCAATACGCAAGAATGGTCAGCGGTGTAAACAAGGAAAGAATCGATGAAGTAGTAGAACTTGTCGGACTTACTGACAGGATTAAGGATAAGGTCAAGACCTATTCACTTGGAATGAGACAGCGACTTGGCCTGGCACAGGCTCTACTGCACCGGCCAAGGGTACTGATACTTGATGAACCTACAAATGGTCTTGACCCGGCTGGCATCCGTGAAATCCGCGATTATTTAAAAAAACTGACTAGGGAAGAAAACATGGCTGTTATCGTTTCAAGCCATCTGCTTTCAGAAATGGAAATGATGTGCGACCGGATTGGCATTATTCAGAATGGTAAAATGATCGGCGTCCAAAATGTCAGGGAATTGATGCACGAGCAGAAAATGCAATCTTTCATCATTTCCACTGATCAGATTCAAAGGGCTTTTGAAATCGTTAAAAGTGCAATTCCAAATGGAAAGGTGAGGATAATGAAGCAGGAGATCCATTTTGAAGCCTCCAAAAAATCCATCCCTTCCATTGTAAAGCAGCTTGTAGAAAATGATTGTGAAATCTATGAAGTATCCAAGATAAATAAAACACTGGAAGATAAATTCCTTGAAATTACAGGAGAAAGAGGAGGGGTAGTATAATGGGACTCATTACGAATGAATTGATAAAAATTTTCAAAAGAAAAACAACGGCTTTCATGTATTTAATTCTCACGGTCATTTTGCTTGTTGCTGCTGCTGTAATATTATTCGCAATGGATGATAAAGGATCAGATAAGAATTGGAAGCCTGTTCTGCAGGCAGAAAACAACTCTCTTGAAGAGCAATTAAAAACTGTTCCTGGAGAGCAAAACAAGTATTTTATAGAAAAACAAATTGCAGAGAATGAATATCGGATTGAAAAGAACATTGCTCCGGAGGATGACTATAATGTATTTGGTTTTATGACCGATATGATGGATATGATCGTGTTTGTAGCTATTTTTACCATTACCATTGCTGCAGGCATGATTGCGAACGAATTTAGCTGGGGAACGGTAAAGCTGCTATTAATCAGGCCAATCAGCAGGGTTAAAATATTATTAAGCAAATATATAGCGGTTTTGCTGTTTTCGTTATCCATGATTGCGGTTCTGTTAGTATTTAGCTTTCTTATTGGAGCCATTTTCTTTGGCATGGGAGATGGATCCCCGTATCTGGCTTATATAGAAGGAGAAATAATAGAGAAGAACCATATCCTTCACCTTGTTGTCAATTATTTGCTGACTTCAATAGGCTTGTTTATGCTAACAACCCTTGCATTCATGATTTCAGCAGCTTTTAGAAACAGTTCCCTTGCAATAGGGCTTTCCCTTTTCCTGCTGCTTATGGGAACAACTCTTACCAACCTGCTTTCAGTAAAATTTGAATGGCCTAAATATATTCTGTTCGCTAACACTGATTTAATCCAATATTTCGATGGCGTACCTTTAATTGAAGGGATGACGTTATCATTCTCCATTACGATGCTTGCCATTTACTTTATCGTTTTCCATACGATAGCTTTCCTCGCGTTTGTAAAACGGGATGTTGCTGCGTAAATAACATATACAAAGCTCACACGAAATGGTGTGAGCTTTTATATATATGCTTAAACTAAACGTACGACCGAAACAGCGATATCTCTGCTCCAAGCAAATTTTATCGGGCTATTTCTTCTTTTTAAACTCCTCCAGCTTCTGATAAATAGCTGCCAGGCGTTTTTCCTCTCCGGCCTCAAGGGGACGATAATATTTTGTGCCCTTTAATTTGTCCGGCAAGTAATCCTGCTTAACCCAGCCGCCAAACGTGCCAATCGGATAATCATGCGGATATTTGTAGCCGACATGTCCCAGCGCCTTTGAACCTGCATAATGTCCATCCCGCAGGTGTTTTGGAATATCGCCGACATGTCCTGTCCGTATATCGTTAATGGCCATATCCAATGCTTTATATGCTGAATTAGATTTTGAAGAAAGGCACATTTCAACTACTGCTACAGAGAGCGGGATTCTGGCTTCCGGCAAGCCGAGGCGCTCACTGGAAGTTACAGCGGCAAGCACATTATTGCCTACAGCGGTATTGGCCAGCCCGATGTCTTCATAGGAAATGACCAGCAATCTGCGGTTAACTGCTGTTAAATCACCGGTTTCAAGTAAGTGGGCGAGGTAGTATAGCGCAGCATCGACATCGCTTCCCCGTATACTTTTCTGAAGGCTTGAAAGCAGATTGTAAAAATTTGAGCCTTTTTTATCCCCATAAACACCGACATTGCCAATCATGTCGTTAACTGTATCATCTTCCACTATGAACATATTGCCTTCCTTTGAAGAAGCGTAGACGATTGATTCCAGAAGGGTTAAAGATTTTCGGGCATCTCCATTTGAACCGAAAGCTATTTTGGTTATCTGCTCGTCCGAGATTTGTACAGATTCTTTGCCGAGGCCCTTTTTTTCATCATGAAGTGCTCGTGTAAGCAGTTCTTTTATATCCTCCACCGACAGGCGGGTTAATTGTTTTATCTGACCGCAGCGGCTCCGAATTGCCGGATTGACATCATGAAAGGGATTTTCTGTTGTCGCCCCGATCAGAATAATATCCCCCCGCTCGACATGGGGCAATAAATAGTCCTGCTGGGCCTTGTTGAAACGATGGATTTCATCCAAAAACAAAATCACTTTTCCCGTTAACCGGGTTTCGTCCACTACAGCTTCGACATCCTTTTTTCCGGCAGTGGTTGCATTCAGAGCAAAAAAGGGAATCTTGGTGCTTCCTGCAACAGCATAGGCAATAGACGTTTTGCCAATCCCGGGTTCTCCATATAAAAGCATGGAAGGCACATAGCCATTTTTAATCATTTTATATAAACTTGTATGTTTACCGATTATTTCTTTCTGTCCGACGATTTCATCCAAATTCGCCGGACGCATTCGAAAGGCAAGCGGTTCCCCATTCAATCTGATAACCTCCATTACGTTCCTTCTATTAATTATATAACGTTCGTAAAAAGAATCCAATGAAAGCCCCTTAAGGATAAAGGCTTGTTAAATAGGTAGGGAGGAATGTTCTTTAAGTTAAAAGTAATTGCTTTTAAATCAATCGGTTTTCTATACTTTATGAAAGGCTATGTTAAAGCTCATAGTTTATTTTGCCACTATATTGATGGGAGAGGAAGGCGCGAGACTCCTCGAAAATGCTTCGCATTTCCTTCGTGCAGTGTACTTTCAAGGAAGCCCATTCAATTTCCTGCGAAAATAACGGGTCAAGGGAGACCCTTGCAGGCGCATAGCGCCGAGGAGGATCCCGGACCGCCAATAGAGCGGAAATCAACAGCAAAGTTTAACAGAACCAATGAAAAAAGTTATAATATATGAAGTGATTACCGTTCTGTGCTATAATTTCAAGATCATTTTACTGAACATCAATGGATGGAATCAGACAGAAGCGTCGATTATATAAAATAAGCAGGAAATATAGAGGTGTATTATATGAAAATCTCGACTAAAGGGAGATACGGCTTAACAATTATGATTGAGCTGGCACGCAAGCATGGAGAGGGACCGACTTCCCTTAAATTGATTGCCCAGACAAACGATTTATCGGAACATTACCTTGAGCAGCTAATTGCTCCATTAAGGAATGCCGGTCTCGTAAAGAGTATCAGAGGCGCATATGGCGGATATGTATTGTCACGGGATCCGGATAAAATTACTTCTGGAGATGTAATCCGTGTCCTGGAGGGTCCGATCTCTCCGGTTGAAGGAATTGAAGATGAGGAGCCCGCGAAAAGAGAGCTCTGGATCCGTATCAGGGACGCCGTTAAGGATGTGCTGGATAACACAACCCTTGAAGACCTGGCAAACTATAAGGATACCGGGGGGCATGACTCCTATATGTATTACATTTAAAACCTGCATAAGTGAAAAATGCAGATGAAAAGAAGGCGATAAAATGGAGAAAATCTATCTAGATCATGCAGCTACTACTCCAATGCATCCAAGGGTAATTGAAACGATGACTGCTGCTATGCAAACAGAGTATGGCAACCCTTCAAGCATTCATTCATTTGGCCGCAGTGCGAGGCATTTGATTGATATGGCCAGAACCGAGATAGCTGGAAGCATCGGGGCAGCTGCTAATGAGATTATTTTTACAAGCGGCGGGACGGAAGCTGATAATACGGCACTTATTGGCATGGCAGATGCCCTTAAAGATAAAGGCAGGCATATTATTACTACTGAAATCGAACACCATGCTATTCTCAATACATGCCATTTCTTAGAGAAATCCGGATATGAAGTTACTTATTTGCCAGTTAACGAAAATGGGATGGTATCGTTGGAACAATTGCAATCTGAGCTGCGCGACGATACGATTCTGGTATCAATCATTTTCGGAAATAATGAGGTTGGTACTGTGCAGCCAATCGAGGAAATCGGTGCGCTTTTAAAAGGTCATTCAGCATACTTCCATACAGATGCTGTGCAGGCTTATGGACTGCTTCCGATTGATGTAAAACAAATGGGAATTGATCTTCTGTCTGTATCCGCCCATAAAATTAATGGTCCAAAGGGTGTTGGGTTTTTGTATGCTGGAAAAAATGTCCCGATTGTACCACGGACATATGGAGGCGAACAAGAAAGGAAAAGAAGAGCTGGAACTGAGAACGTTCCTGCGATTGCCGGTTTTGCAGAGGCTGTAAAAATTTCTAAAGACACAATGGCGGAAAAAGTTAAACAATATGCAGGATTTAAAAAAATCCTTGTTGATATACTTCAAAGAGAAGAAATTGAATATCTGGTGAACGGAAACCCTGAGTCAGGACTGCCTCATGTACTGAATGTGAGTTTTCCTGGAACCAATGTAGAGTCTATGCTGGTCAACCTGGATTTAAGCGGGATTGCGGTATCGAGCGGCTCCGCGTGTACGGCTGGTTCAATCGAGCCCTCGCATGTACTGGTATCCATGTTTGGCAAAGGAGCAGAACGGACAAGGAATTCAATCCGATTCAGCTTTGGCTTGGGGAATACTGAAGAACAGGTTGAAAAGGCAGCTTTGGAAATATCCAAGATTGTCAAAAGACTAGTAAATAAATAAGTAAAGAAGGAATAAATTATGAATAAAGCACCGAAAGACACCCGTGTTGTCGTCGGCATGTCAGGAGGCGTTGACTCTTCAGTTGCGGCTTTGCTTTTAAAGAAGCAGGGCTATGATGTTGTGGGCATTTTCATGAAAAACTGGGATGACACTGATGAAAACGGAGTTTGTACCGCAACGGAAGATTACAATGACGTTATTGCCGTCTGCAATCAAATTGGCATTCCCTATTATGCTGTTAATTTTGAAAAGCAATATTGGGATAAAGTGTTTACCTATTTCTTAGATGAATATAAGGCAGGCAGGACACCTAATCCCGACGTAATGTGCAATAAAGAAATCAAGTTTAAGGCATTTCTTGAGCATGCAGTCAGTCTTGGAGCCGACTATCTTGCAACAGGCCACTATGCACAGGTAGAGCACCGGGACGGCGAGTATAAAATGCTGCGCGGCATTGATGAAAATAAGGACCAGACCTATTTCCTTAATCAGCTCACTCAGGAGCAGCTCGAAAAAGTAATGTTTCCTCTGGGAGGGATAGATAAAAGCAAGGTCCGGGAAATCGCTAAGGAAGCAGGACTGGCAACTGCAACTAAAAAGGATTCAACGGGCATTTGTTTTATCGGGGAAAGAAACTTTAAGGAATTCCTCAGCAATTATCTCCCTGCACAGCCTGGCGTGATGCAAACTCTTGATGGTGAAGTTAAAGGCAAGCATGACGGCTTAATGTACTATACAATCGGACAGCGCCAGGGTCTAGGTATCGGCGGAAGCGGAGAGCCATGGTTTGTTGTAGGGAAAGACCTCAAGAAGAATATTCTTTACGTTGGCCAGGGGTTCGATAATGACCTCCTGTATTCAGATTCTATTACGGGTGTGAATGTCAGTTGGGTATCAGATCGAGAAATGCCGGCAGAATTTGATTGTACAGCTAAATTCCGCTATCGTCAGGCAGACAATGAAGTAACGGTGAAAATTCTTCCGGACAATACCGTTTCCGTAATCTTTAAGGAACCGATCCGTGCCGTTACCCCTGGACAGGCTGTTGTCTTGTACAATGGCGATGAATGCCTTGGCGGCGGGACTATCGACGAAATATTTAAAGCTGAAAAAAATTAACATATGTTGGGTAACTGGAGAGGGAAATCTGGCACCCTAAAATAACCTGTATTATTTAGGAAAACCTTGCCGTCGTTGAATCGGGCAGGGTTTTCGTAATATTATCGAGTATTTTTGTATCATTTAGACTAATGTTTTTCCGTAGGAAGAAAAGTCCCGACGCACTCGACGTGTCCAGTGCCGACGTTGCCAAAGGACGAAGGTTGTAACACGGTTTATGTCACAACAATGGCGACTTTAGCCGTTCTTCCTTTGGCAGGGCGCTTCCGCTTTTCTGTGATATACTGCTATTAGAATATGGAGTGTGGTAGTGATGGATAAAAATCAATTAGGAATTCAATATATGCAAGAAGGCAAGATAGAAGAGGCTGTCAAAGCATTCACTGAGGCCATAGAAGAAAATCCGTCCGATCCGGTAGCGTATATTAACTTTGGCAATGTATTGAACCATGTAGGTGAAAGTGAAAGAGCGGTCACTTTTTATCAGAAAGCAATAGAAATAGATCCAAATGCCGGTGCCGCTTATTACTCGCTGGGCAATTTGTATTTTGGGCAGGATATGTTTAATGATGCAAAGGAAATGTTTGAAAAAGCGATCCAGACTGGATTGGACAATAGCGATAGCATGTTCATGCTGGGGATGACATTTTTGCAGCTGGAACAGCCTGTTAGGGCCATGCCTTATTTTCAGAGAAGCGTTGAACTTAATCCTGAAGATTCAGAAGCCCGATTCCAATATGCCCTGTGCCTGGCAAACGCAGAGCTGTATGATGAATTGATTAATCAGTTAAAGCTTGTTGTTGAACATGATCCAGCGCATGCTGATGCCTACTATAATCTTGGAGTAGCCGCGGCAGGCTATCTGAATGATCCTAAACAGGCAATTGAGTATTTTGAAAAAGCGCTTGAAATCCAGCCTGACCATATTCTGGCGGCTAACGGCAAAAAACTTGTTCAGTCAATGGAAAATGGAGAGCAAGCATAAAGGAATATACGATGTTCACCCGATAAATTGGATTCTATTTTACTAAAGAAAAGGGATTGGGGTTTTGCTGGAATCCGATGATTTTCGGCTTAAATAAACCGCTATTCGATTGTAAACTCCTATATTTGGCTTGATTTAAGAGAAAACCCTGTTTCCGCTACAGAAAGGTCAAAATGAATACAACAGGCAACTAAAGCCGGAACAAAAGGAGGGAAGGGCCCATGCAGCAGGATCTATTTTCAGAAGAAAAACCATTTATGAAAGGCCGGCATCTTGTAACGATTTTTCATAATGAGCAAAACCTTTATTCTGTTGTCAGAATCCGTGTAGATGAGACGAATGTTAATTATGATGAAAAAGAAGCTGTCGTAACCGGCTACTTCCCTCGAATACATGAACAGGAATCGTATATCTTTTATGGACAGATGAAGGACCATCCCAAGTTTGGGCTGCAATTTCATGTCGAGCATTTTAAGAAAGATATGCCGCAATCAAAGGAAGGAATTGTCGCTTATTTGTCGAGTGAACTATTTAAAGGTATCGGCAAAAAAACCGCAGAAAGCATAGTCGAGGCGCTGGGTGACAATTCGATTACCAAGATTCTGGAACAGCCTTCGATATTGGATGGTATCCCAAAATTAAATCCTGAAAAGGCGAAAAGCCTCTATGATACCCTCATTGAACATCAGGGACTTGAACAGGTGATGATTGCTTTAAATCAATACGGCTTTGGACCGCAGCTGTCAATGAAAATATACCAGTGCTATAAACAGGATGCACTTGATATTATGCAGAAAAATCCGTACAAATTGGTAGAGGATATTGAAGGGATTGGCTTTGGACGCGCAGATGAGCTCGGTTTTCAGCTGGGGATCAGCGGCAGCCATCCAGACCGAATAAAGGCAGCATGCCTATACACTTTAGAAACACAGTGCCTCCAGGAAGGGAATGTATATCTTGAGGCAGAACAGCTTCTGGAAAGCGTAAAGAAGCTGCTGGAAGAAAACAAACGGGACAGTATAGAGTTTACTGCCATTTCGGATGAAATAGTCAAACTGGGTGAAGAAGGAAAAATCCAAGTTGAGGAACGGAGGGTCTACCCGCCATCTCTTTATTTTTCAGAAAAAGGTATCGTAACTCATATTAAGAGGATATTGTCTCAAACGGAGTTTAAAGAACAATTTCCTGAATCCGAATTTTTGCTTGCTCTCGGGGAGCTTGAAGAGAGAATAGGTGTCGAATATGCACCAGCACAAAAGGAAGCGATCCAAACAGCATTAGAATCCCCGATGCTGATTATGACAGGCGGGCCGGGAACCGGAAAGACCACTGTTATCAAAGGGATAGTTGAACTATACAGTGAGCTTCATGGAGTATCGCTGGATATTAATGATTATAAAAAAGAAGACCCATTTCCTTTTATACTGGCAGCCCCAACAGGAAGGGCGGCGAAACGCATGGCCGAATCCACTGGACTGCCAGCTGTGACGATCCATAGGCTTCTTGGCTGGAATGGATCTGAAGGTTTTTCGCATGATGAGGAAAATCCAATAACCGGGAAGATAGTCATTATCGATGAAATGTCGATGGTTGATACGTGGCTTGCGAATCAGCTGTTTAAGGCACTTCCAGACCAAATTCAGGTTATATTAGTAGGGGATGAGGACCAGCTGCCTTCAGTAGGGCCCGGACAGGTTTTAAAGGATTTACTGGCGTCCCAGTGCGTTCCTATCGTAGGCCTTGAGCAAATTTACCGGCAGGCTGAAGGATCATCGATTATTGAACTGGCGCACGAAATTAAGAATGGCAGGCTGCCGCATGATATCCAAAGGCAGCAGGCAGACCGATCATTTTTTAGCTGCGGAACATCCCAAATAGCCGAAGTGGTGGAAAAAGTAGTTTTAAATGCCCGGAAAAAAGGCTACACTGCCCGTGATATCCAGGTGCTCGCTCCAATGTATAAAGGACCTGCAGGGATTGACCGCCTGAATAAAATTCTTCAGGAAATCTTGAATAGCAACAGTGATGGGAAACGCAGGGAATTATCCTTTGGCGATGTAACTTATCGGGTTGGAGATAAAGTTCTGCAGCTGATCAATCAGCCGGAAAGTGCCGTTTATAACGGAGATATGGGTGAAGTTATTTCTGTACTCTACGCTAAGGAAAACACAGAAAAGCAGGATATGCTGATTGTTTCCTTTGAAGGAATAGAGGTTACTTACACGAGGCAGGATTTATCCCAAATTACTCATGCTTTTTGCTGCTCAATTCACAAATCACAGGGAAGTGAATTTCCGATTGTCATCCTTCCGGTTGTTAAAAGCTATTTTCGGATGCTGCGCCGTAATCTCATTTATACGGCAATCACACGGAGTAAAAGCTTTTTGATTCTTTGCGGAGAAGAAGAGGCCCTGCGTATGGGTGTAGAACTGAATAACGAGCTTCAAAGAAGAACCACGCTTAAGCAAAAGCTTCGGGAAGCTTTTCAGGAGGATAATTCTGAAGAAGCCGACAGCGGGCCAAAGGCTGACTATCTTTCTGAACTGCTGAAAACTGATCCTATGATCGGCATGGAAGATGTTACCCCTTATGATTTCATGAGGGAAGCCAAATAGTATTTCAATTCTGTCTGACCAGATGGGGCAGAAGCAGTAATACACTAAAATAGAGGAATGTTTATCGGGCTTATCCGATAGCCGTTCCTCTTTCTTTTTATTGAAGATGAGTGATTTTTGTAAAAAAACAAAACTTTATCATCAGGCAGTTGCTGATGTACCGGCATTATTTACCTATTTGATTTTACTGTTTATCTAACTTCTATGGAAGAATTGAACACTACCTATTTTATTTCCCATTGACTCCGTTGGAAAACAATTATGATTGGATGGAAATCGTTACTCGTTATGAATTCAGAAGATAAGCCAAATAATAAAAATGTATTTAAAGGCGGGGTGTACTTTGAGAGCATTTTCTTTATTAAAGGCTGTTTCTGTTTATACCGAAAACGGTACGAAATTTGGGCAGGTTCATGACCTGGCCATTAATGAGAGCGGTTCAATTATCGGGCTTCTTATTCGCCGGCCATCATTATTTCGGTCCTCATTTTTTGTGCCGCTGGAGGATGTATTGATTTTTGGGCGGGATGAAGTAATGATTGCCGAAAATGCTCACAGGAACAGCAGATTCAACGGTTATACAATGTACAGCCATGTGCCGCTAGCCGGAAAAATGCTGCTTTCCAGCCAAGGTGAGGAACTTGGCCTTCTGCATGACGTATATTTTGATGAAAAAAAGGGCACAATCGTAGCATATGAAGCGTCAGACGGTTTTTTTGCTGATATATCGGAAGGGACCAAGATAATTAAGTCTACTTGCCCGCCAATTTTCGGAAAGGATGCCGTCGTGATAACTGTCTATGATCAGTGAGGTGCCCTTTCATGTTAATGGTATGTCCCAATTGTCGAAGCAAGGATATCGGAAAAATCGGCGTTAATCAATTTTATTGCTGGAACTGTTTTATTGAACTATCCACTTCAGAAGGTGTGATTCATACACATCAGGTTGAAGAAGATGGAACCTTAAGCTCCCTGGATGATTTATTTGATGAACAAGATCGCAGGCTAAGTATGTGATTCAGCATAAAAAAGTGCAGACACTGGGTTCTGCGCTTTTTTATTATCAGGAAATAAAAATTGTAAGGTTGGATCTATCTTCAGACCTGGAAATGCTGTTCTGACCCACGTCATGTGTGTCTCTAAACAAGCGGGAAACGAGCTGACAGAAAGGCGGACTTTTCTTTCCGAAGTAATTGGCTTATGACCAAGTCGGCATTGAATGTTGTAGCCAAGAACCTATCAACCAGCCACAGCCATTCCTCCTCTGTACAAGGCCGTTGAACTTTTTAGTATGAAACAGCGGTAATCCACGAACACTATGGCTTGAGGTGAAAATCGTGGATGTAAGGCTTAAATGGTATTACAGGCTTGGTTTTTTGCTGTTGTTGTTTATTGTTGCCTACATTTTTATGAAGCTTAAGCCGCTCTGGCTGCCTGTCTTGAATACCCTATTATCCGTTTTGATCCCTTTCATTGCGGCCGCTTTTATATCGTATCTTTTACATCCTGTTGTAGAGGCCCTCCATGAAAAGGGTGTCAGGAGGTGGCTGGCCATTGCTATTATTTATATCCTATTTTTTGGCGGACTGGGCCTGGCCATATACAAAGGAATACCTGCAATAGTTGAACAAATCCGTGAGCTTGCTGAAAGCGCTCCAAAAGTTGCTGAGCAATATAGAGACTGGCTCAGAAAACTTGATCATCAAACATCCCACTGGCCGTTCGGGCTCCATGAAATACTGGAGGAGGGCATTGCCATGGTTGAAAGACGGCTTAATGGGCTGCTTTCGAATGTAATTCTGTACGCAATGCAGGTGTTTGATTTTCTCATTTTCTTTGCGCTCATTCCATTAATCGCCTTTTATATTCTCAAAGATATCGACGCGGTAAAAAAGATGTTTTGGTATTTAACACCCCAAGCGTGGAGAAATCAATGTAAAGCCTTTATTAGGGATGTTGACGCTTCACTTGGAGGATATATTCGGGGACAGCTGACCGTATGTGTGATCATTGGTGGAGTTTCCTCTTTATTGTTTTGGATTTTTAATATGAAATATCCATTGCTGCTGGGCATCATTATCGGAATAACAAATGTAATCCCATATTTTGGCCCTTTCTTCGGGGCCATTCCTGCCGCGGCAATCGCGGCAGCTTACTCTCCTAAAATGGTATTAGTTGTAGTAGCTATCATATTGGTGCTACAATTTTTGGAGGGGAACATTCTGTCACCATTGATTGTCGGGAAGAGCTTGCATATGCATCCATTATTTATTTTGTTTGCCCTTCTTACTGGGGGAAAGGTGGGAGGAGTTTTCGGCATGATTGCTGCAGTCCCGCTTTTGGCGATTATGAAGGCAGCGCTCCTTCACTCCAGAATACACTTACTGAAGCTAAAATCACCAAAAGATTTAGTGGAGGAATAAGGACAGCTTTTGAAAGCTTGCTGCCTTCCTAGGTAAGGAAGTTAACTTTTTTAACAAGTAAAGATGCCCTAGCTTCCCGCAGCGACCCATCGCACGAAACAAAGCGACCGATCATGATTGACAAATGCTAATGTTGTGAATATAATCCTTTACATAGAATGATTCCAATACTCAAATCGCAGAAGGAACGAGTACACTGCAGTCCATCTTGGTGCGAAAGCACATTTAGAGAGGAATTTCCGAGGCTGAAAGAAATTCCAGATGAAGGGCAGAGGAAAGCTAGTCCAGAGTGCAGCTAATCACTGCCGTTTGCCGCGTTAAGGCTATGCTAAGGTGATGGGTATCGTCAGGTTTTTGATGCCCATAATCAGGGTGGTACCGCGAGATATATCCTCGTCCCTGTTTTGGGACGGGGATTTTTTGCGGTCAAAAACGGTAAATCTACGGGAATTGCCTGGAAAATAAGGAGGATTAACATGAAAAAGCTAACAGGTTCACAGATTCGCCAAATGTATTTAGACTTTTTTAAGGAAAAAGGCCACACAGTTGAGCCAAGCGCACCGCTTGTACCGCATGATGATCCATCATTGCTGTGGATCAATTCAGGTGTTGCAACACTTAAGAAGTATTTTGACGGCCGTGTTATTCCGCAAAATCCGCGGATTACAAACGCACAGAAGGCCATCCGCACAAACGATATTGAAAATGTCGGAAAGACTGCGCGTCACCATACTTTTTTTGAAATGCTTGGGAATTTTTCTATTGGGGAATATTTTAAGGAAGAAGCCATTACTTGGGCATGGGAATTCCTGACTGATGAAAAGTGGATTGGTTTTGATCCGGAAAAATTATCGGTAACCATTCATCCTGAGGATGATGAGGCATTTGAATTGTGGAATAAAAAGATCGGTATTCCATCTGAAAGAATCATCCGCCTGAAAGAGAATTTCTGGGATATAGGTGAAGGGCCAAGCGGACCTAATACTGAAATTTTCTATGACCGCGGACCTGAGTTTGGTGACGATCCGAATGATCCGGAGCTATTTCCAGGAGGAGAAAACGAACGGTACCTTGAAGTATGGAACCTTGTTTTTTCACAATTTAACCATAATCCGGATGGCTCTTATACTCCGCTGCCAAAGAAGAACATTGATACAGGTATGGGCCTTGAGCGAATGGCTTCAGTCATTCAGGAAGTTCCTACAAACTTTGATACAGATTTATTTATGCCTATCATTGCAGCTACAGAACAAATTGCAGGCATGGCATATCGTGAAGATAAAGAGAACGATACAGCTTTTAAAGTTATTGCCGACCATATCCGTACAGTCACCTTTGCGGTAGGAGACGGAGCTCTTCCGTCCAATGAAGGCCGTGGCTATGTGCTTCGCCGTCTGCTTCGCCGGGCTGTAAGATACGCTAAGCATATCGGTATCAACCGCCCGTTTATGTTTGAACTTGTGCCAGTTGTCGGTGAAATCATGCATGAATTTTATCCGGAAGTGCGTGAAAAAGCTGAATTCATAGCAAAAGTAGTGAAAAATGAAGAAGAACGTTTCCATGAAACACTAAATGATGGCCTTTCCATTCTTGCTGAAGTTATCCGCAAGGAAAAGGAAAAGGGCAGCAGCACTATCCAAGGAGCAGATGTTTTTAGATTATATGATACGTACGGCTTCCCGGTTGAATTAACTGAGGAATATGCGGAAGAAGAAGCTATGAACGTAGATCATGAAGGCTTTGAACGTGAAATGGAAGCTCAGCGGGAACGCGCCCGTGCTGCCCGCCAGGATGTGGACTCCATGCAGATTCAGGGCGGTGTCCTTGGAGATGTAAAGGCAGAAAGCAAGTTTGTTGGATATGACGTTCTGGAAGCAAAAGGGACAATAGCTGCCATTATAAAAAATGGAGAGTTAGCTGATGAAGCAGCCGAGGGTGAAGAAGTACAGGTTATCCTGAGCGAAACTCCATTCTATGCAGAGAGCGGCGGCCAGGTAGCCGACAAAGGAATTATGGTAAGCGAAGATGTAAAGGTATCCGTAAAGGATGTCCAAAAAGCTCCTAACGGACAAAACCTTCACAGGGTAACGGTTGAAGCTGGGACTCTTAAGCAAAACGCTACGGTAGTTGCTATCGTCGATAATGACTCAAGAAGCCAAATCATTAAAAACCATACAGCTACACACTTGCTGCATCAAGCTTTAAAGGATGTACTCGGAGAACACGTAAACCAGGCTGGATCACAGGTCGCACCTGACCGCCTGCGCTTTGACTTCTCTCACTTTGGGCAAGTTAAGCCGGACGAACTTGAAAAAATTGAAGCAATCGTTAATGAAAAGATCTGGCAAAGCATTGGAGTAAACATCGAAAACAAAAAAATCGCTGAAGCAAAAGCGATGGGTGCCATGGCATTGTTTGGCGAAAAATATGGTGAAATCGTAAGAGTCGTTCAGGTGGGCGACTACAGCCTTGAACTTTGCGGCGGCTGCCATGTTCCAAACACAGCAGTGATTGGCTTATTCAAAATTGTGTCTGAAGCTGGTATTGGAGCAGGAACTCGCCGAATTGAAGCTGTAACGGGAGCAGCTGCTTACAAGCAGCTTACTGATCAAATCAGTATTCTCAAAGAGGCTGCTGCCAAACTGAAGGCAAATCCAAAAGATCTGCCGGAAAGAGTGGAAGCTATCCTTACTGACATGAAAGAATTGCAGCGCGAAAACGAATCCCTATCTGCAAAGCTTAACAATATTGAAGCATCAGGACTTGTCAATAACGCCAAGGAAATAGATGGTGTAAAAGTCCTGGCAGCAAAAGTACAAGCTGCAGATATGAACAGCCTTCGCAGCATGGCGGACGATTTAAAACAAAAGCTTGGTTCTGCTGTCATCCTGTTAGGTTCAGTCCAGGGAGAAAAAGTAAATTTAATTGCAGCAGTAACGAAGGATTATATCGATCAGGGCTACCATGCAGGAAAGCTTATTAAAGAAGTGGCAGCTCGCTGCGGCGGAGGCGGCGGCGGACGTCCGGACATGGCTCAGGCAGGCGGAAAAGATCCAGAGAAATTGGATGCTGCGATCGGATTTGTCGAAGAATGGATTAAATCCATTTCATAATCTAAAAGAAATGATGTACAATAAGTGTAATAATTGGAATCCGTTCACTTTTTAAGTGAATGAGAGAAAAGAGGTGCACATATGAGTTCCTTTGATAAAACAATGCAGTTCAACTTTTCCGAAGAGCCGTTTGAAAGAGATGTGGAAGATGTCCTTTTTCAGGTCTACCAGGCACTTCAGGAAAAAGGATATAATCCAATTAATCAAATAGTCGGCTATTTGCTTTCCGGGGACCCTGCTTATATTCCCAGACACCATGACGCGAGAAATATTATCCGCAAACTGGAGCGGGATGAAATTATTGAGGAATTAGTCAAATCGTATTTAAAGCACCGCCGCGAGGATCGTTAATGCGGACAATGGGACTTGATTTAGGATCAAAAACAATCGGCGTCGCAGTAAGCGACGCGATGGGCTGGACCGCACAGGGCATAGAGACGATTAAAATTGATGAAGCAAAAAATGAATTTGGGTTTGACCGTCTGGGGAAAATCATAAATGAACATGATGTTTCCAAAATCGTTTTGGGCCTGCCGAAGAATATGAATGGCACTCTTGGTCCGCGGGCAGAGATAAGCCAGACATTCGCCAAGAAGCTGGAAACAAAGTACAAGCTCCCCGTTATCCTTTGGGATGAAAGGCTGACAACAATGGCTGCAGAACGTGTTCTGCTTGAAGCTGATATGAGCCGGGGAAAAAGGAAAAAGGTAATTGATAAAATGGCTGCTGTCATGATCCTTCAAGGATACTTGGACAGCCAAACTAAATCTTAAGAGGTGACTGAAATGGAACACGGTGAAAACAATATCACAATCGTAGATGAGAATGGAAACGAACAGTTATGTGAGGTCCTTTTCACATTTGACTCAGATAAGTTCAATAAATCATACGTGCTATACTATCCTATTTCTTCAGATGATGATGACGAAGAAATTGAAATCCACGCATCCTCTTTCGTGCCAAGCGAAGATAACCAGGATGGTGAACTTTCACCGATCGAAACCGAAGAAGAATGGGATATGATCGAGGAAATGCTGAACACTTATCTTGATAATGAAGAAGAAGAAGACGATCAATAAATCATGTAAAGAGCAGTCTCCCACGGGAGGCTGTTTTTGTTTTGCATGAAATGATAAGAACGTTAGAAGGGTCTTTCCTGTTCTTTTTTAGCCGCAGTGCCCAGCAGCTATTTTTTCACGAAAATTAACCTTTCCTCGTACCTTATCAATGTTGCTGGTTTACAGATGCTGAATAATGCAGGATTAATTTGTACATCGGAGACTCCGAGTGGTTTCGCCTTTGTTATGAAGAATTATGTATTTATTGTTCGATATTTGTGTTTTTTTTTGTTATTCTTAGTATAATGACTCGGAATATGGGTCCATCCATAAATGGCAGGTCAATAAAGACTGGTTTAATTATAAGGTTGAATTCATGCCATATGAATTGGGCATGAAGGGGGTAGAATAGGGAATATGAGTGAAAAGCAATCGAAAAAGGAAATTTTGAGGGAAAAACTGCTTGAGCGCCAAAAAGACGCCAAAGTGATCAGGAAAATCCTGTTGATTACAACGCTGGTAATTGTCCTGATTGCGGGAGGGTTGGCATTGGGCGGTTATTTTTATGTAAAGTCAGCACTTCAGCCATACAATCCGGAAGATAAAAAGATCAGGAAAGTCGAGATTCCGATTGGTTCCTCCGTAGGCGGTATAGCATCAATCCTTAAAGATGAAAAAATTATCAAGGATGAGAAAGTATTCAAATATTATATTAAATTCCGTAACGAGGCTGGATTCCAGGCGGGTACATATGAGCTTTCTCCTTCAATGACTATTGGCCAGATAGTAAACAGCATTAAAACGGGAAAGATCATGCAGGAGGTTGCTGTGAAAATTACGCTGCCAGAGGGCAAGCAGCTACAGCAAATTGCAGGAATCATTGCGGAAAAAACGGGCCAAAGTCAAGATCAGGTATTTAAAACGCTAAATGACAAAGCTTTTATAAAAAAGATGCAGGATCTATACCCTGAACTTCTAACGGATGAAATTTACAATGCAAATATCAGATATCCTCTTGAAGGCTATTTATTCCCAGCGACTTTCTCGTTTTATGAGGAAAAGCCGGGAATTGAAAAAATAGTAACTGAAATGCTAGCAAAAACCGACAAGGTGCTTAGTCAATATCAACAGGATATGGCAGCTAAAAAACTTACACCTCATAAGCTCCTGACATTTGCGTCTTTGGTTGAGGAAGAGGCTACAGAGAAAGTGGATAGAGACAAAATCGCTTCTGTCTTTTATAACCGCATAAAAATTGGAATGAAGCTCCAGACAGATCCTACGGTATTATATGCAAAAGGTGAGCATAAAGCAAAGGTGTATACTAAGGATTTAAAGACGGAGTCTCCTTATAACACCTATACGAATGAAGGATTGCCGCCAGGGCCGATTGCCAATGCCGGAGTCATATCTATTGAAGCTGCACTGAAACCTGCTCAAACGGACTTTTTATATTTCCTGGCCACATCAACTGGTGATGTGATTTTTACAAAAACGCTAGATCAGCATAATCGAGAGAAAGCACGGTATATTACAAGCCAAAATTAAATGCATTTCCTTGGGAGAAAAGTTCACTTTCTCCCTGTTTTTATGGTAAAATAGTCAAAGTGCAAAAATAGGACACTAAACGAAATGTTGCATTTATTCTTGGTATGAAGTTATAACTCGGCGCCTGCCGAGTTTTTTCTTGCCAGATAAGGAAGTATAATTTTAATAACAAGCACAGATGTCTAGCTCCAGCGCCCAGTACATGGCGACCTTAGCCATTCTTCCTCTAACAGGGCGCTCGCTTTTCTTGAATGAAAAACTCTCATATCAGGGGCTGCACCTTTCTAGCAAAAAATCTCTTCAGGAGGAAGATTATGATTAACGAAATGGATGGATATCTAGAGAAATTGCTCTATTCACGCAACTCGTTTTTTTCCGAAATGGAAGAGTATGCGAAGGAAAATGGTGTCCCGATTATGGAACCAATTGGAATGGAAGCACTATTGCAGCTTCTCAGGCTTCATCAGCCTAAATCTATTCTTGAGGTTGGTGCAGCAATTGGCTATTCCGCCCTGAGGATGGCTGATGCCCTGCCAGAGGCAAAAATCGTAACAATTGAACGTGATGAAGAACGAATCGAGCTTGCCAAACAGTATTTTGCCAGGTTAGAATCCAAAGAACGCATTACGCTTCTAGAAGGTGATGCCCTTGAAACTGTAGAAGCTGCAGGGGAATATGGACCGTTTGATGCGATTTTCATCGATGCAGCAAAGGGCCAGTATAAGCGATTCTTTGAACTGTATGAGCCTTATTTGCAGCCATCCGGGGTAATTATTGTAGACAATGTTCTTTTTAAAGGGCTAGTTGCCCAGGATATAGAAAAAATTGAACCAAGGCGGATTCGCAGTCTTGTTCGAAAAATAAATGAATTCAATAAGTGGCTAATCAGCCATCCAAAGTATGACACCGCCATATTGCCAATTGGCGATGGTGTTGCCATCAGTAAACGAAGAGGTGAACAATAATGAAAAAACCTGAGTTGCTTGTCACGCCAACAAGTGTAGAAGATATCCTGCCGCTTATTGAATCAGGTGCTGATGCTTTTGTAGTCGGTGAACAGCGCTACGGCCTTCGGCTTGCTGGAGAATTCAGCAGGGAAGCTATCAAAAAAACATTGGAAATTGCCCATCAGCATGGCAAAAAAGTATATGTAGCCATGAATGCTATCTTTCATAATGATAAATTAGACGAGCTTGAAGAGTATGTAGCTTTTCTTAGTGATATAAAAGCAGATGCGATCATTTTTGGCGACCCGGCTGTTTTAATGGCAGTTCGTGCCGCTGCACCTGATATGCCGCTCCACTGGAACACTGAAACAACTGTTACCAATTGGTTTACCTGTAATTACTGGGGCAAACGAGGTGCAGTCCGTGCAGTTGCCGCCCGGGAATTAAGCATGGATGAAGTAATAGAAATGAAGGAAAATGCAGAGGTGCAAATTGAAGTTCAGGTTCAGGGCATGACTTGCATGTTCCAATCAAAACGTCCACTCCTCGGCCATTACTTCGAATACCAAGGGAAAGCAATGGAGATTGAAAACCGCAAGCAGCAAACCAGCATGTTCCTGCACGATAAGGAACGGAGCAATAAATATCCGATTTTTGAAGATGAAAACGGGACTCACATCATGAGCCCAAATGATATCTGCATCATTGATGAGCTTCAGGAAATGATAGAAGCCGGTATCGACTCCTTTAAAATTGACGGGGTATTAAAGACTCCTGAATATATCAATGACGTTACTAAATTATACAGGAAGGCAATTGACCTTTGCGCCTGTGATCCTAACCAATATGACAATATTAAGGACGAGCTGCTAGAAAAAATAGCAGAAATCCAGCCTGAAAACCGCTCTTTAGATACAGGTTTCTTCTTTAAAGAAACTGTATACTAAACGCAAAATAAGGAGGAATAGCCTTGGAAGCTATTGCTAATAAAAATTCTCAAGTTGTTGACGGCAAGCGTGTAATTGTAAAAAAACCCGAGCTTTTAGCACCAGCAGGGAATCTTGAAAAATTGAAAATCGCAGTGCACTATGGAGCTGACGCTGTCTATATCGGCGGTCAGGAGTTTGGTCTGCGTTCAAATGCCGGTAACTTCACTCTGGAAGAAATGAAGGAAGGCGTGGAGTTTGCCAAAAAATATGGAGCAAAAATCTACGTTACTACAAATATATATGCCCACAATGAAAATATGGATGGGCTCGAAGAATATTTAATGGGCCTTCAGGATGCTGGAGTAACAGGCATCATTGTTGCTGACCCGCTAATTATTGAAACATGCCGCCGGGTAGCTCCGAAGGTTGAGGTTCATTTAAGCACCCAGCAGTCTCTTTCTAACTGGAAAGCAGTTCAATACTGGAAGGAAGAGGGCCTGGACCGGGTTGTTCTTGCCCGTGAAACTGGAGCCGAGGAAATCCGGGAAATGAAAGAAAAGGTTGATATCGAAATTGAAACCTTTATTCATGGTGCAATGTGCATTGCCTATTCAGGCCGCTGTACATTATCCAATCATATGACAGCCCGCGACTCTAACCGTGGCGGCTGCTGCCAGTCTTGCCGCTGGGATTATGATTTATATGAGCTTGGAGAAAATGGTGAAAACCCGCTGTTTGCTGAAACTGATGCTCCATTCGCTATGAGCCCTAAGGACCTAAAACTGATTGAATCAATTCCAAGAATGATTGAACTTGGTATAGATAGCCTGAAAATTGAAGGCCGAATGAAATCCATTCACTATATTGCCACAGTAGTCAGTGTGTACAGAAAAGTGATTGATGCCTATTGCGCTGATCCAGACAATTTTGCTATCAGGCAGGAGTGGCTGGATGAGCTTGAAAAGTGTGCGAATAGAGAAGCCGCTTCTGCTTTCTTTGAAGGCACACCCGGGTATAAGCAGCAGATGTTTGGGAACCATAGCACAAAGACAACCTTCGACTTCGCAGGACTTGTTCTTGGTTATGATGAGGAAACCCGCATGGTAACCCTGCAGCAGCGCAATTTCTTTAAGCCAGGTGATGAAATTGAATTCTTTGGTCCGGAAATTGAAAACTTCACCCAAATCGTCGATAAAGTGTGGGACGATAAAGGAAATGAGCTGGATGCAGCACGTCATCCTCTGCAAATTGTCCGCCTTAAGGCAGATAGACCGGTATTTCCTCACAACATGATGCGAAAGGAGAACTGACATGAAGAATAAGCCCGTCGTTATCGGTGTAGCAGGCGGATCCGGTTCTGGAAAGACGAGTGTAACGCGAGCTATTTATGAAAGGTTCAAAGGTCATTCCATCCTCATGTTGGAACAGGACTTTTATTATAAAGACCAGAGCTCTCTGCCATTTGAAGAACGGCTGAAGACAAATTATGACCATCCGCTTGCATTTGACAATCACCTGCTTATTGAACACGTCAATCAATTGCTTAATTGTCAGCCAATTGAGAAGCCGGTCTATGATTATGCCCTTCATACGCGCTCGGACAAAGTGGTCCATGTCGAACCTAAGGATGTCATTATCCTGGAAGGTATCCTGATTTTGGAGGATGAGCAGCTCCGTAACCTGATGGATATCAAACTTTTCGTAGATACTGACGCTGACATACGGATTATCCGCAGGCTGCAGCGTGACATTAAAGAACGTGAGCGTACGCTTGATTCAGTTATTGATCAATATCTAAGTGTGGTTCGGCCAATGCATAATCAATTCATAGAGCCAACAAAGCGATATGCAGACATTATTATTCCTGAAGGTGGCCATAACCATGTAGCTATCGACCTGATGGTTACAAAAATACAAACAATTCTTGAACAAAAGTCATTTTTATAATACTATTGCATAGATAATGAGTATGAAAGCATTTACATTTCGTTAACAATTCCCGTAATATTTTACAGAAAGACTGGACAAATCCGGAAAAAGGACATACTCTATTTGAAAGACTATTTAAAGACCGGTGCAAATCCAGTCCGGTTATTATCCGGGGATAGAATTTATTTTTCGTAATGAGAAGAATGCGCGCCCTTTCCATAAGGACGCGCACTTATCTATTCACCTGTGAAAACGAATGTAATCTACATAATATATCACTTCCAGGGAAACGCGGAAGTGAAGGACTTTGAAGGAGTGAAGGGTTTTGGCAATCGAAAAAGTATTTCCGATGACTCAAGAAGGCAAACAAAAGCTTGAACAGGAACTGGAGCATTTAAAAAGCGTTAAACGTAAAGAAGTGGTAGAGCGTATTAAAATTGCACGAAGCTTCGGAGATTTATCCGAGAACTCTGAATATGATTCTGCAAAGGAAGAGCAGGCATTTGTCGAGGGGCGTATTACAACTCTAGAAAATATGATCCGCAACGCAAAAATCATTTCAGAAGATGATATGAATTCCGATTCAGTATCGCTTGGAAAAAAGGTAACGTTTATTGAGCTGCCGAACGGTGATGAAGAAACTTATTCAATCGTGGGAAGCGCGGAGGCTGATCCTTTCGAAGGCAAAATCTCAAACGATTCACCAATCGCCCGCAGTCTAATGGGGAAAAGTGTTGGAGATGAAGTAACGGTAGTAACACCTGGCGGAGAAATGAAAGTTCGCATTACATCCATCAGCTGATTTATTTGTAAAATGTTTTTTCAATGAAAAGCCTTAACTAAACGGTTTTATTTTTATAGTATTAATACAAAGGGTTTTAAAATCCTGCACCTCGTCGACACTGTTAACGAGGTGTTTTTTTATGATCCAGAAGAGAATGAAATCGCTTGCTGTTCTGCTTATTTTGATTCTGATGTTATTGACGGGCAGGCTGGTGCAAATCCAATTAGTGAGTACGGAGTCCTTTTCAGGGCACAAGGTGAACTTAATTGAATCCAGTGTAAAGCAGCGGACACAGGTAATGAAAATAGATGACGGCAGGGGAGACTTTTACGACAAAAACGGGAATCCCATTCTCCATGAAGTAATTCCTGTTCTGGTATTATTTCCGTTTCTTAATAAAATGGCGTGGCCTGCAGAAAAGGTGGCCAATATTATTCAAATACCCGCATATAAGCTTTTAAACGAACTGCAAACCGCGAAGGAGCCGTTTGCATTCGGCGGGAAAATTCCGCTTGAATTAACTGAAGAGCAAAGCCGGGCTATTAATGATTTAAAAATTCCAGGAGTGTTCGCAGTAAAACAGAAATTGGAGTACGACGGAACAATGGCTGAGCATTTAATCGGCACTCTCACCCGGTCAGATGAACTGAAAGCCAAAAACTATCCGGAAAGGGAACTCTCTCCCGACACATACATTGGAATAACGGGCCTGCAGCATACATTTGATGAATTCCTGCTATCAGAAGGAGATTCAAAACTTGTATTCCACGTGGATGGAACCGGCGGCCCCTTATTCGGTGTGGATGTAAAGTATGTTGAACCAGCCAATCCGATGTATCCTGTTAAGGTAATAACAACGCTGAATCGCGATATTCAGGCAGCGGCTGAAAAATTGACAGACCTTCACGGTATTAAGAAGGGCGGTTTGGTCTTAATTGATATAGAAAAAAGTGAAATAGCAGCGATGGTTTCCCGCCCAAAAATCAACCAGAGCAATCCTAATGAAAATTCAAGTTCAAAAAACAGAATGCTAATGCAGGATACCCCAGGATCTGTCTTTAAAACGGTAACAGCTGCGGCTGCCATCGAACATGGACTTGTCCCGCCGGGTCGGAGATTTAATTGTGATCAAACGATCGATGGCAAGAGTGAACCAAAGAAAAAGCTCGGAACGCTTGATTTTGAGGACAGCTTTGCACA
Source organism: Bacillus sp. M6-12 (assembly GCF_002860285.1). GTDB lineage: Bacteria > Bacillota > Bacilli > Bacillales > DSM-1321 > Peribacillus. The sequence continues at coordinate 7,553 of NZ_PGVF01000023.1, read as the reverse complement.
AAGCTGCAACAGGACTTTTGGAGACCTGGCAAAGGAACTGACAGATATCGATCCGGATTTTCTTCAAAGCTATGGCAGCAAACTCGGATTGATCGGCCAAACAGGATGGCAGGGTGAAATGTATCACTCGGACTTTAAACAGCTTGATAAAGAAGAACTGGGAAGAGTCTGGAATGATGAAGCAGTTAAAAAAGATAAAAAAATAGCGGCCCATTCTGCCATTGGCCAGCAGGATGTGCAGGTTACGCCTCTTGCTGTTGCCAACATGATGGCGACAATAGCAAGGGGCGGGGAAAAAAGGATGGTAAGTGCGGTTAGGAAGGTTAGCTTTAACAATGGAACAACTGCTATAGATTTTCCTCCTAAGGGACTAGAAGGAGAAAGGATATCACCATATACGGCAATGAAGCTGCAGTCTCTGCTCCGGCGTGTAGTAACAGAGGGGAAAGGGACTGGTGCCTCCCTAAGCCAGCTGCCATATGAGGTTGCCGGAAAGTCTGGAACAGCACAGACTGGTATTGATAAACGTGAACTGAATAAATGGTTTGCCGGCTATTTTCCTTTTAAAAATCCCAAGTATGCGCTTGTCACAGTTAAGCTGGATTCAAATGACCAAGAAGCAGGTGTTATATCGCTATTTAAAGAAATGGTGGAGGAAATCCATAGAATTGAAACTAGTTCTCCGGTCCCTGATTAGCCTGAACAGTGGAATTGAAGGCTGTTATTGCTTCAATCTAAAAAAAGAACGTGTTAAAATAAGGGGGATTATTAAGGCTGCCCTCACTGCAGCCGTTTGGAGGGGAATATAGAGAATGGCGAGTTCTAGATCGCGAATTGATCATAAAGGAAAACAGAGAAAAGTAAATAGGCTCTATAATATTTTAATTGCAACTGTTATTTTATTAATTATAATTGTCGGGGCAACCATCTTCCTGGGTAAGGATGATTCAGTGGCTGTAAACACTGCAAATAAAACAGCTTCGGAAAAAGAGACTAAAAATCAAACTGCTAATAAAACCGATGAAAGCACTTCTTCTGAACAAGAGAATACAGATGATAGTTCAAGTGAGGAAGAAAGTGTGACAGAAGAAGATCCAGCGGCCTCCTCAGATGATACGGAAGGCGAAGAAACAGATGGAGAAGACACCGAAGGAACTGAAAACGGTGAACCGTCTGGAGAAATTATTGAACACGAAGAAAACAATGATCCAAATGTTGACAAAAGTTATTCAAATGAAGCGTGGGAGCCTGTTGGCACGACTCAGGAGGGTGAACACCCAGCTGCCACCTTTGAGAAAGGATCAGCTGACTGGCAGGAAATGGAGCGCGCTGTGGCATACGGTGCAGGCCTTGACCCTGGGAACATGACATTATGGTTTCTGGGCAACGGCGGCTCCCCAAATACCGCCACAGGAACTGTGTCCCCCAAGGATAATAGCGTCACCTATCGGGTTCACATTCAATGGGTGGACGGACAAGGCTGGAAGCCGGTCAAGGTTCAGGAACTAAAGAAAAATGATAAGCAATGATGGAAAGATCGCTTGGGAATTTATCTTCCCAAGCGATCTTTATGTTTAACGACTTACTTTTTTAGCCGTTCTTCCTATTCCAAGGGCGCAAGCAATCTTATTTCTTTGCTTTAAAATGAACCACTGCCGAGTAAAACCTTCTTCCATCCTCGGAAACATACATTTGATGGGAAACTGACTGCACCTCGAGCAGGATTGCTTTATTTACATCTATTTGGCCCTGGATCTTCTGTTCAAGCTTCTCCAGGCTTTCCGCTTCAAAAAACTCGATTTTGTCCTGGATAATATCAAATTGAAAATTCATTTTACTTCCCCCATAATGTACAGGTATTTTTCCTATTATGTTATCAAAAAAAGGCTTTTTTCAGCAATGGAATGTATGCTTTTTATCAAATGACAGACAATGAAAAAAAGAGAGCTGCAATTCTATATGGAAAGCTTATGAAAAAGGATGGTAAAATAGTTTTTACTGATATAATATACGAATGTCAAATTGTGTATTAACAGGCAAGTGAATTACTGTTGGAGAAGCAGGCATTCCAAACGCAATAAAGATTGGCAATAATCTGCATCTAAATGCAGTAAATGAATTGCTGGGTGATGGAAGCCAAAACTATAGTGAGATGAAAGAGGTTAAACGGATGAAACTAGCGATAATAGGGGCAATGGAAGAAGAAGTTACCATTTTGCGAAATAAGATGGAGAACGTTGAGAAGGTTATGATTGCGGGCTGTGAGTTCAACTCCGGAACTTTAAATGGGGTTGAGGTGGTATTGTTAAAATCTGGAATTGGCAAGGTTAATGCGGCTATGTCAACAGCAGTGCTGCTGGAAAGATTTCAGCCAGACATGGTAATCAATACTGGTTCGGCGGGCGGATTTTCTCCGTCGCTTAATGTGGGTGATGTTGTTATTTCTACAGAAGTACGCCATCATGATGTGGATGTTACGGCGTTTGGCTATGAATATGGCCAGGTTCCCCAGCTTCCGCCTGCATTCATTGCGGATCTAAAGCTTGTGGATGCTGCAGAACAGGCTATAGAAGAAATGCAGGGCATTCAGGTAGTAAAAGGTTTGATTGCCACTGGAGATTCCTTTATGAATGACCCAAAGAGAGTGGAGGCTATTCAGGATAAATTTACGGATCTTTATGCAGTTGAAATGGAGGCAGCGGCCGTTGCCCAGGTAGCGCATCAATTTAATGTGCCGTTCGTTATTATCCGGGCTCTTTCTGATATAGCTGGAAAAGAATCAGATATTTCATTTGAGAAGTTTTTGGAAACTGCAGCAATTAATTCGACAGAACTTGTTTTAAAAATGATAGACCGCTTGAAGTAATATCGAGTGAACTGCAGAAAAAATCCCAGGTCCAACTAATATTGTGCAACTACATGGAATAACCTCAGGCATCCCGCTAAGACAGATTCGTTCCCAGCGGTTTCCTGAGACTCTGCTCTTGCTTCTATGTTACATTACTATAGTAATAGTTTCATTGAAAGCAGGTGGAGAGCTTGAAAAACAGCAGAACGGTTGTATCTCATATGCTGGCAAAGGAAACAGATTATAAAAGGTTTGGTTTTTGCCTCCTTTTCGTAGGAGTGTTTTTCTATCTGGGATCAGTAATTCCCCAGGAAGGAAAAACTTTACTTGATACGTATGTAATGATGGGGGCGACCTGCCTGATGCTTCTTGTCTCAGCCAAATTCTTTTCCCTGTCACTCAAGTATAAAAAACTCCGGTCTCAAACTGAGGAAGAGGATACAATATAATTCAGAATTATCCGCTTAATTAACGAGAGCGATTTTTAGAACCCTGGCGCACGCTGTGTCAGGGTTTTTTGCTGTTTTGCAAAATTTGTCGAATAGAATAGGCAAAACAATGGTTTACAAAGTGCAGGTGTTTGGATATACTTACCATGTAAGAAAAATTCTGCAAGGGAGGTCGAAGGAAATGATCAATACTAATGCAACCGCATGTAAGATGCCTTTACAATTTAATATTGAGAAAGTACACAAATTCGACCTGTTTGGTGCAGATTCTTTTTAATCCAATTATTAAATGAATTGCAGACAAATATATTACGGCCGCAGGAAGAATCGTGTTTCTCCTGCGGCCTTTCTATGTCTTGGCCGCGGGGGATAACTCCTGCGGCCTTTTTGTGCCTAAAAGGGTCTGCAAAATGAAGAGGAGGTGATAGTATGACATTGAATATGCTCTTTTTTTCTATTACATTCAATCGTAAGGAAATGACACTTGAAGATTTCAACCATCAAGAACAAATCGAAAAGCTCCGCGAAGAATATAGATTGCGCCCATCAGCACAAGAAACTTTTATAGTGTAAAGGATAAATGTCTATACGAAAAAGGTGGCTTTGTCAGTATGACAAAAGAACAAAACACTGGATTTAAGTACAACGCATAGACAGTAGCACAATGGAGGTGAAATTTATGACACTAAATATGTTATTTTTTACAATTACAATTAAATTCACGCAAATGACAGCTGAGGAGTACATGCATCAGCAGCAAATCAAAAAAATACGTGAAGAATACATGGATCGTGCAATACAGCACAGAAGTTTTTTAAACTAATTAAAATGGCCGGTTAAGAAAGGTGGAGGTTAAAATGTTGAAATTGCTTAATAATGGTAAGTGCGGAATATGGGATTTGAAGGATACCGGCTAACGGCCCTGTGAAATGCAGCATCAGCGAAGAAAAGTCCCTCCCAGGGAGCAGAATATGTAAGTAAAGCGAGTTCACATTTTTGTCATTCTTTATCTAAAAAATGTTCATAACCTCATGCTATTTACTGAATGTAGACATGGTATTCTAATATTACCAGATGCGTAAAGGAGTGTCGTCCATGTTTACAATCGTTATCGCGTTAGTACTGACTGCAACCATCGGGATTGTCATTGGATCTGAAGTAAGCGTCGAAGAATAATTCTTTTCTAGTAATATTGCCGGGTATACCAGCTTGATTCAGCCTTTTAAACTGAAGGTAATGCGGCCTGTGCATGCAATTTACAGCGGTTACTATAAATAGAGAACAAACCTTGTCCCTAAATGGTTGACAAGGTTTTTTTTCATATTGCCAATATATCCAATTCTTATATCTAGTCATGAAATATTGCTGATGGGATTTTCCAAAACTAAAATAAATTCATTTAATTTCAGGAAACTAAGCAGATCATTAAAAACCATAAAATTAAGGTGTACAGACACTAACCTCCCTCCGCCTGCATAGGTATTAAGTATAGGCTAACGTCCAGAAAAAGCGGGGGTGGAAAAATGCCGGACATCTTAACCGCAATAGGATATTTGGTTAAAGAGCTTTATGTATTAGTCTCATACGTAAAGAACAATGCCTTTCCTCAACCATTATCCGCAAAGGAAGAACGAAAATACCTTCAGCTGATGGCCGAAGGAGATGCACATGCTCGTAACATGCTAATTGAGCATAACCTTCGTCTCGTAGCTCACATCGTCAAAAAATTTGAGAACACTGGGGAAGACACGGAAGATCTGATTTCAATTGGAACAATCGGGCTCATAAAAGCGATTGAAAGCTATTCAGAGGGAAAAGGAACAAAGCTTGCAACGTACGCTGCTCGCTGTATAGAGAATGAAGTGCTCATGCATCTCCGGGCTACCAAAAAAACAAAAAAGGATGTTTCCCTTCATGATCCAATTGGCCAGGATAAAGAGGGGAATGAAATCAGCTTAATTGATGTTCTTAAATCCGAATCGGAAGATGTTATTGATACGATACAGCTGAATATGGAGATAGAAAAGGTAAAGCAATATATCGATGTACTCGACGAAAGGGAAAAGGAAGTTATTGTAGGCAGGTTTGGGCTGGATTTAAAGAAGGAAAAGACCCAGCGGGAAATAGCAAAGGAGTTAGGGATATCACGGAGCTATGTATCCCGGATTGAAAAGCGGGCACTAATGAAGATGTTTCATGAGTTTTATCGGGCGGAAAAGGAAAAAAAACGCGGATAGAGCTTTTTCGGACACATAACTGGGGGCGGTTCATGCAGAAGAATCGCCTTTTTTGTGTTTTTTTGGAATTTCTGCTCAGCATAAAACTTCATATGTTTCGTGAAAATAGAAAATTATTGGAAAAAGAAATATAATAAAAGGAGATTGGGTAAGGGGGAAACGAGAATGGCATATTCATTAACTTGGGATTTAGATATATTCTTTGAGGGCGGAAGCTCATCCGCAGCGTTCCTTGAATATATTAAAGATCTAGAACAGGATATCTTTAACTTTGATAAGTATGTGTCTGATTGGAAGGTTAAATCGGATGAGAAGGATAAACACCTCTTAGGAAATATTGCTGAACTTTTTTCACAAACAGGGCGGAAAATGCGGCAGGCCGGAGCTTATGTAAGCTGCTTGGAAGCTCAAAATACAAAGGATGCAAAGGCGCATGAATTGCGTGCCCAGATTACGAAATTAAGTGCCGCCTTCCAGACAGCGCTTACAAAGCTAGACCAAAAGCTTGTTATGTTGGATGAAGAGTTTTTCCAGGAGACCATAAAAGAAGAGTCTCTGCGTGAATTGAAATTTATCTTAAATGAAAGACGCGACAGGGCAATGGAGAAGCTTTCTGTCGAGGAAGAATCTTTGATAAACCAGCTGGCTATTGACGGCTACCATGGCTGGAGCCAATTGTATGATACGATCGTTAGCAGTATACATATACCGTTTGAAGGCAGCCATTTATCAGTTGGCCAAGCCGCCAATAAGTTCTCGGATCCTGATCGCAGCACAAGAAAAACTGTATTTAAGGAATGGGAAAATGCGTGGGGAGAAAAAGGCGAATTACTGGCTAACACGTTAAATCATTTAGCCGGTTTCCGGTTAAGTGTTTATAGCAAAAGAGGCTGGAGTGATGTCCTAAAAGAACCTCTTGAAATTAACCGAATGAAAAAAGAAACTCTCGATAGTATGTGGGGAGCGATTGCAGAAAGCAAGGAGCCTCTGATAAAGTTTCTTAATCGAAAGGCAGAGCTGCTGGGAGTTGAAAAATTAAGCTGGTATGACCTCGATGCCCCTATTCTGGAGTCAGGTTCTTCCAACATAATGCCCTACCAGCAGGGTGCGGAATTTATCGTAAAACAATTTTCCAGGTTCGGCAGTCAATTATCCCAGTTCGCCCAAAAGGCATTTGAGGATAAATGGATTGAAGCGGAGGATCGTCCCAATAAGCGGCCGGGCGGTTTTTGTACATCCTTTCCTGAAAGTGGCCAGTCCCGGATTTTTATGACCTATTCCGGCACGCCTTCCAATGTTTCCACTCTTGCACATGAACTCGGACACGCCTTCCATTCCTTTGCACTGAAGGATACTCATCAGCTTAACCGGGCATATGCAATGAATGTGGCAGAAACTGCTTCAACTTTTGCTGAGATGATTGTCGCTGATGCTGCAGTGAAAGAAGCAGGAACCGAGGCGGAAAAACTTGCTTTGCTTGAGGATAAAATTCAGAGAACGGTTGCATTGTTAATGAATATTCATGCACGTTTCTTATTTGAAACCCGTTTTTATGAAGAGCGAAAAAAAGGAGTGGTCAGTGCTTCCCGCCTAAATGATCTTATGGAGAAGGCACAGCAGGAGGCCTATGGGGATGCGCTTGCTGAATATCATCCGCATTTTTGGGCTTCTAAGCTTCATTTCTATATTACCGGTGTGCCGTTTTATAATTTTCCTTACACATTTGGCTTCCTTTTCTCTCTTGGTATTTACGCCCAGGCACTGGAAGAAGGAGAAGGGTTTGAAAAAAAATATATGGCCCTGCTCCAGGATACGGGTTCAATGACTGTTGAGAATCTTGCAAAGAAGCATTTGAACGTTGATTTGACAACAAAAGGATTCTGGGAAAAAGCTATTGGGGCATGTATAACCGATATTGAAGAATTTTTAAAGCTGACTGAATCACATTCAAGAAAAGCATAAAAAAAGCCTTGGCAATTAGGAGAAACTCCCGTATTAATAAAAAAACAAACAGTCAGA
>NZ_PGVF01000022.1 GCF_002860285.1 Bacillus sp. M6-12 | reverse complement strand
CTGCATGCTTTGGTTGGCAAGGTCTTGTTGTATTTCTTGTCTTACTTGTTGTGAGTCAGTGCCTGCGAATCCTGGCTGCATAACTGACTGTAAGCCGCCAAAACCGCCTGCTTGCTGTGTGAAGCCGCCCGCTTGGAATCCTTGGCCAGTTTGTTGCCCGGCTCTCTGTTGAAACTGTTGAAGAGACTGACCTGCTTGGTTAAATGGCATTGACATGTTGTTAAATCCTCCTTGAATTTAAAATGAACAACAATCATAGATTCTGTTTTAATCATAATTTTATACCCACATTTAAAAATTTTTTGCATATGGAATCTAAAAACCATTCACCCACACTTTATAAAATTCCGCAGATCTAAAAGCCCTTTTGAGCAAAAAGACAGCGATACGGCAAAGGTAAATTACTATTGTATATTTTCTTTTTTCTCCTGTGAAAAAAAGGATTAGACCAGGTGTCATAATCCCTTTTTTCACAGGCTTATTCGCCAACTACAAGGAGGTGGTGAGAAAATTGAGTACAAGCAGGTTCCACATTCTACTCAGTTCCTTCGACCAACAATTATTATGACTGATATCCTTCTTTATATACTTCCAATACTTTCAGCGTATAGAGGAACTGCTCGCCCAAGCAGTTCTTTATTATGGATTGGCTGCATATATTTTTTCGTGGCTAATCCTTTTTTCAACTTTTGTTTAAAATACTTATTTATTTATAATTAATATAAATAAGTATTGATTTTTGATTAATAAATGTTATCATAAGATTAAATCTTTCTAAAAATTCCATTTGAGGTGATCCTATTTATGAGTAAAAATAACCTAACTACCAGCTGGGGTGCTCCAGTAGGCGATAACCAAAATTCCCAGACAGCAGGCCACCGCGGTCCAACTTTAATTCAAGACGTGCACCTTCTAGAAAAATTGGCCCACTTTAATAGAGAACGTGTTCCTGAACGTGTTGTTCATGCAAAAGGAGCCGGCGCTCATGGTTACTTTGAAGTTACGAATGATGTATCCAAATATACAAAGGCCCATTTCTTGTCAGCTGTTGGAAAGCGGACACCAATGTTTATCCGTTTTTCTACTGTAGCAGGTGAACTTGGTTCTGCTGATACAGTCCGTGACCCGCGCGGATTTGCTGTTAAATTTTATACAGAAGAAGGGAACTATGACCTGGTGGGAAATAACACACCTGTGTTCTTTATCCGCGACGCGATTAAATTTCCTGATTTCATCCATACTCAAAAAAGAGATCCTAAAACACATTTAAAGAATCCGACTGCTGTATGGGATTTCTGGTCTTTATCACCTGAGTCCCTGCACCAGGTATCAATTTTGATGTCAGACCGGGGAATTCCTGCCACCCTTCGCCATATGCATGGTTTTGGAAGCCATACATTCAAATGGGTTAATGAACAAGGCGAAGGAGTTTGGGTAAAATACCATTTCAAAACTGAACAAGGCATTAAGAATCTTGATGTTGAGCTTGCAGCCAAGCTTGCAGGTGAAAATCCAGATTATCATACAGAAGATTTATTTAACGCAATTGAGAATGGCGATTTCCCGGCCTGGAAGCTTTATGTACAGATCATGCCTATGGAGGACGCAAACACATACCGCTTTGATCCGTTTGATGTAACAAAGGTTTGGTCTCAAAAAGATTACCCATTAATTGAAGTTGGCCGCATGGTTCTTGACAGGAATCCGGAAAACTACTTTGCTGAAGTAGAGCAGGCAACCTTCTCACCAGGTGCATTTGTGCCCGGAATCGAGGCTTCTCCTGATAAAATGCTGCAAGGACGCCTTTTCGCATACTCAGACGCTCACCGCTACCGCGTTGGCGCCAACCACAATGCATTGCCAATCAACCGTCCACAATCACCGGTAAATACTTATCAGCGTGACGGGCAAATGAGATTTGACGGCAACGGCGGCGGTTCTGTATATTACGAGCCAAACAGCTTTGGCGGACCAAAAGAAACACCTGAAAATAAGCCCGCAGCTCTGGCTGTATCCGGCGTTGCTGATAGCGTGGCATATGACCACAACGACCACTACACTCAAGCTGGAGACCTGTATCGCCTGATGAGTGAAGAAGAGCGTGCGCGCCTGGTTGAAAATATTGTGGGGGCAATGAAGCCTGTTACAATAGAAGAAATCAAACTCCGCCAAATTCAGCATTTCTACAAAGCGGACCCTGAATATGGAACCCGCGTTGCAGAAGGTCTTGGGTTAGCCGTTCCTCAAGAGGTATAATATTTTTGAATTTGTCTCATGGTGCTATTGCACCTCAAGATGACTTCCGGCAGGCACCATACAATGGTGCCTGTTTTTTTCTGAAAAACAATATATCCATCCTAAATTTGCTGAATGATTCCGGTACTCAACAGTACTATAAAATAGCAGCACACTTTTGTATAATAAAGGTAAAAAACAGGGTGCTGCAGTGTATAAAATTTTGATAGTAGAAGATGATTATAAAATTGGAAGTTTAACTGAAGACTTTTTAAGCAAAGGGGGATTTGATCCTGTTGCTGTTGACCAATTTGATCATGTAGATCAAGACTTTTTAAGAGTAAAGCCCAGCTTGTCCTGCTTGATATTAACCCTCCTCACTTTAAATCCCAGCTTATCTCTGCGAAAATCTGCCAAATCTTTTTCTTTCAATTCCAGAATATTTTGCTGGTTAATAATGAAGAACCCTCACTTGGCGTATCGATCGTTGATAAGATGTTTAATATCGTAGACTTTCCTGCTGCAGACGGCCCCATGATTCCAACAAATTCTCCTCTTGTAATCTGAAGGTCAATTCCATTAAGAGCCGAATAGACATTTCCTCTCACTCCATATACCTTTTTAATCCCATTTGCCTGTAAAACTGTATCCATGCTTATTGCTCCTTTAAATTGCTTTCTGTACATTTACTATAAAAAACAATTAAGCTGGTATTCATAACAATTCCTTACGATATATCCTGCAAACTTACATTTTTGTCATGTTATAGAATAGTCAGGCCTTAGAGAAATTAATGTAAGAAAAATTTTCGGGGATTCAGCCGGAATCGAAAGTTGGCCATTTAAGGAAAACTAACAGAAATTAAGGGAAAGTATAGACCATTTAAGCGGCTCCTTGGTTGCGTTAGGGGCATCAAGTCCTACAGCCATCAGAGGTCATGGTAATCTTGACCATAGTCCAGCCGCTTCAGCTGGCAAAAGCTAATAAAGTTTCCCGAAAAATCACAAAAAGCTCCGGATATCCGAAGCTTGATGATTGAGGTTAAAAGGTATTATACACGTTTTCACATTCTTCACCGGTCGGCTGATAAAAGCAATGCAGCTTATATCGTCCTACTAGCGGCTGATTATACCAAGTCGGAGGGCAGTCGCCAGGCGGCCTGAAATACCAAAGAGAATATTTGGAAGGCCATATTCTTTCTCCATTTATTACACGCCTGGCCAAACGCCGTTCAACTTCCCTCGCCCGCTGATAAAAGTATCCTTTTATTGTTGCTTCAAAGGCATGTGGCTGATAAACCATTTGCGGAATAGTCCGGAGCCCCTTAAAATCAGAACAGTTTGCCCTAATTCGGTTAATACCCACGTTTCCTACCATAAGCATTCCCTGTTGACCTTCACCCTCTGCTTCTGCCCTTAGCAATCTAGCCAGCAAATCCAGATCCTTTTGTGTGGCTTTTACAACTGGCATACGTTCACCTCCAGATACAGCTTTGTATCAAAGAAAGTTAAATCCCTTCCTATTCTTCTTTATATGTTTAATATCCGGGGATGTGTTTGGCTTTTTTTATAAAAAATGGCTGGAAGTGAAAGGCATCAAAATACATTCATCATTTTCATGTGTGCTTCAAGATAATCGGGCAGTGAGTGAAAGATTTCTTCCGGGTTGGAGAAATAAAGATAAATAGCGCCCATGCCACAAAGTTCGTTGATTAGGGTTAATAGGTTTAAAAATTGAATACCTTTATAAAAATATCCATGTTAAAATTATGATTATTAAATATTCAGAACGAGGAAGAGTACATAATGTGGGTATTGGCAGCATTGACAACAAGTATAGGTTTTGGAATTAATAATGCTATTTTCAAATGGAGTACATCGGACGGGAAGACATATTCCAAGCTTCATATTCAGTTTTTCTTTTACTTGGCAGCCTTTTTATTGACTGCTGGTTACGGAACATTCAGCGGGAGGGTGCATTTGAGCTTAGTTTCTGTTCTGTTAGGGGCATTGATAGGCATTTTAAACGCAAATGGGAATATCCAAATGTCAATGGCTTTTGAAAAAGGTCCAGCTAGTTTAACGGCACCTTTGATTGCCGCTAATGCTGTTTTTCCTATACTGACAGCTGCCCTGTTCTTCCATGAAAATATTACAGGCCTTCAGCTAATCGGCATAGTTTGCATGCTGGGAGCGGCTTTAGTTATCCAATACACACCTAAATCCAAGCAACTTTCTAAAAACTATTTGCCTTGGATGCTGCGGGTTCTATTCGCGATTTTGTCGTTTGGGATACTTGGTGTGATGATGAAAACGACTTCTTATCTTCATTTGAACTCAATGGATGTTCTGACTTCCATGTACGGAGGAGGAGGACTTTATCTTGGCGTTCGAATGGCTTTTGAGAAAAATAAAATTTCAAGCCCTGAAGTGAAAATAGGAACCTGTGTAGGAATGATCAGCATACTTAGCTACAGCTGTTATTTTTATGCTTTAAATACCGGGATGGCAAGCATCGTTTTCCCGATTGTCAGCTTAAACTGTTTAGTTGTTGTGCTGGCAGGCTGTTATTTATATAAAGAGTCACTAAAAGCCTACCAGATAATCGGAATAGCAACAGCGTTACTTGGAATCGTATTGACAAAGATATGAAGAATAGTCTGCAGCATTAAAAGAAACAGGCCCTTGAGCTAAGTGCAGGCCTGTTTTTTTGAATTACTTTATTTCTCTGCCGTTCCCGGCTTCAACTTTAAGGTTTTTCCGCTGTATTCTTTCATATTTGTTTTGTGAAAAGTACCATCCGCCCAGTCTTCCATCTGGTTATGGTACCAATCACTTTTTACATGGCCAGATTGTCCTGGTCCAACAAGGTGATATCCTTGAGTAAGATTGTCAGCGCCAATGACAAATCTCCAGGAGCCCCCATGATCGACAAGACCATCGTCTGTGAACGAAGCTGCCTGCACTGTGACGCTGCTTCCGCCTACAGGGATGCCACCTTTGCTGTTAAATAAGTAATTTAGCGGCGATACTCTTGAGAGCGGATGATTGAACCGGACTTGGTGAAATTCTCCCCATTGCCATTTTTCTATGTTATCCCCTTGCAGTTCTTCGGCTGCTGTTAAGGTTCGCTTGAGAGATTTCAGCAATAGTACTTTTGTACCTCCCTGTTCCTTAATCCAAGGCCCCGGATTTCCTTCAAGTCCTCTCCTGATAAGCTCATCAACGGCCTGCTTTCTGCCGCCGAACATTTTCATAGCCTCTTCTGAAATTTGATCTTCAAACAGCACTTTTGAAATATTGGCCATCCACAGATTAAAAATGAGCGGTGCAGCCTGTTTCTTAGAATCAATAAAATTCCATTTCTTTAAAACTTCAAGCGCTTTTGCTTCTTTCTTGCCGCCTGAACCTTCTAAAAGCTTAACAAATTGCGGTACAAATTCTTCAGCCTGAAGGTTCTTCTTATCCATCTGCAGTTCCTGCATATCTTTAATTGTTAGCTTATCATTTGATTTCAGGACTTCCTGGATTCTCATTTGCCTGTACGGCTGAGCCCAGTTGTTACTGATATGGTATGGATATTCATCTGAAATTACTTTGTTATTGGCCGTCGATACGAATCCTTCAGCAGGATTTACGGTTTTCGGAAGCTCATCAAACGGGATAAATCCTTTCCACTCATATTCATCTGTCCATCCGGGAACAGGAACCAGACTGTCTCCTTTTTTCCTTATCGGAATTTTCCCGTTTGCCTTATAGGCGATTGTCCCATCTTTAGAAGCAAATACAAAATTTTGAGTTGGCGTTTCAAACTTAAGCAAGGCTTTCTCAAATTCATCCCAATTCTTTGCTTTGTTCATGTTCAGAACAGCTTCAAGCTCAGCGGATGGATCTAAGGCCGTCCAGCGTAAAGCAAGTACCATATCTTTCCCGGATTCTGCCGCAAACTCGGAAATGACAGGACCGTGCCTTGTTTCCGTCACTTCAAAATCAATTGTTTTAGCATCCTTTACCTTGATTCGTTCCTTAATAACTTTAGCTTTTTCCCATTTTCCGTTATAGTGAAATTCCTGCTTATTTTCAGGATTTCTTTTCTCAATATATAAATCCTGAACATCCGGCCCTGTATTGGTTACACCCCAGGCAATATGCTGGTTGTGGCCAAGAATGATTCCCGGTATTCCTGCAAAAATAACACCGCTTACATTTACGGACGGTGCCTCCAAATGCATCTGATACCAAATGGACGGTGTAGCCAAAGATAAATGCGGATCATCGGCAAGGAGCGGTTTACCTGATTTTGTTTTAGAACCGCTCACGACCCAGTTATTGCTTCCGTTAAATTCGTGGGGAACAGCAACTGCTGCAAAGCTTTTTTCGATATTTAGCTCACGCTTGCCAATAATAAAAGGGGCTTCCTTCGGATAGGAAGGAAACAGGTCATAAGCTTTTTCCTTTGGGAATTCCTGAAGTAAATACTGTCTGAATGCCTGGTCCTCCCAGTGCCCTCCTAAATCAAAGGCCATATATTTTCCGATTGTCAGGGAATCTACAGGCGTCCATGGCTCTGGCTTATAGCCTAGGAACGTAAATTCAGCCGGCCACTTACCGCTTTCCTTCAATTCTTCGATATAAAGGTTCACACCAGCGGCATATTGGCTGAGTACTTCTCTTCCGGTGGAGGAATACCTTTGGTATGAAGCTTCAGCCGCCCTCCTTAGTCCGAGGGCACGAAAATACTTATCATTTTCCACAGTGGCATCACCAATAACTTCACTTAGCCTACCAGAAGCCTGGCGCCTGCTTAAGTCCATTTGGAACAGCCGGTCCTGGGCTTGAATATATCCCTGGGCCAGAAATAAATCCTGTTCATTCTCAGCTTTTATATGAGGAACCCCATATGAGTCCCTAACTACCTGAACAGGTTCCTTTAAACCCGGCAGGTTAACCTCACCCTCTGTTTCCGGAAGCCCGCGTGCCAAAAATAGGTTGGCCCCAATTACACCCAACGCTATAAGAACGAGCAGTGTTGCCCCTATCCAAATCAGCCTGCGTTTCCATTTCCCCTGTGTTTTTCTCTGTGCAAGGACTGCTTCCACATTCTAACCCCCTTTTGCTTAACAGCTTTTCCTGCCCTAGTATTAATCCAGCTGTATGCTGCTACCAATATATTCTCTCTTTCCTAATGTCTTTCCTGTATTAGTGACAAAAATGAAACTAGGAATAGGGAATAATTGAAATACCAACCTAGTTTTGGCAAGAAAAAAAGCACTTCCTTTTTTTTTCGGAAATGCTCTACTATTTATGCTGTGGATATTTACCAACGACGTGGATAGCACTGATAATTCTCTTATTAATCCATTTTCGGTTTTCAGTTGTATTGAGCTGCTCAATAATTCTTTCCCGTCCGTCTGCCGTTGTAACATAATGATTCGGAAGCGTATTTAGGCTTAGAGCAATAATATCTTTCCGGCATTTATGACACTTGCAGAAGGTTTGATATTCTGGTCCAGTCATTAAGTAGTTAACGATTGTTTCAACTAGCTCTTCCATTACATTAACATAATCTCTGTCCATGTTACCCTTCTCCCACTCTCCAACAGTCTTGGCGAGTAAATAAAACTGATTAATATATAATAATTATAAACTTTTTTAGAGAGGGATGCCATATCGCAAGCAACATGGGAAAAAGTGGGATGATAGTAAAAGGCGCCCCAGGACATGCTAATGTCTTACATATATAATTCGCGTTCCACAGTTGCATAATATTGAATGCTTTAATTGTTTTGCCAGATTTCCGCATTTAGGACAAGTGACGTTTTTCATAGCCCGGTCTCCTTTCAGCCTTTCCTTTTTTAACTATTCAAGGGTTTGTGAGCTTGGCTTAATTGCCTTGAAATTTAAACCGCAGATAATATTCAATGCAGAAGTGTTCATTATTGTGCTTGATATCAGGTGTTTCATAACATTAATTATACATGTTTTATTTATATAATCAATATTACTTTATAATTATTTTAATTTAAAACATCAAAAACTTTTGATTTTCTCATTTAACTTAAATCTGATGGATGGGTTACCTTTAAAAATTAAGGGAATACATATCGTAAAGCGTTTATTTTTAAAAGAAAGGTGTGAATCTAATGGAAAAAGGCAGACCAAGTTTTATGGACAGCCCATACTTTGTAGATGAACCTGGCAATTGGCATTTAACGCCTGAAGCTCCCGAAGAACTGCGCAAGGAATTCGAAGCATATATGCGGGATGCCGAGGAAGAGAATGCATCCGGTACGATAGATGGTGTCCGGATTCCTTATCCATACTCAGCAAATGAGTGAGAAGGCAAGGCTTATTAATCACACTTATCCCTGCTGATCCAATGTGCGGTCAGGGATTTTTTTTCATGCCTGAATGGCATATTGAAAACTAAGTATTCATACATAATTAGTTACCTTAACGATTTTACTAATTAAGTCACATATTCGGCTGAACTTCTTTATAATTAATAATAGAAAATAAAAACACAGGGGGGAATGATAATGTCAGATATAAAAGCGATGAGCCTGACAGAACAACAGGAGCTGGTTTATCAAAAAGTACAGCATAAAAAGCTGCCTTTCAGCAAGCTCATGCAAAGGATCCTTTTAATTACTGCCGGTGCTGTGCTGATGGGTGTAGGCCTTGAAATCTTCCTCGTGCCAAACAATGTAATTGATGGCGGAATCGTCGGTATTTCAATTATCCTTTCGTATATCACCGGCTGGAAACTGGGTCTCTTTATCTTTTTGCTGAATATTCCCTTCTTCTTTATCGGCTATAAACAAATTGGAAAGACCTTCGCCTTTTCCACTCTTTATGGCATCTCTATTCTTTCGATTACAACAACCCTATTACACCCGGTTCCCCCATTAACTAATGATGTTCTTTTAGCAACTGTATTTGGCGGTATTGTGCTCGGCATTGGTGTCGGGATTGTGATCCGGTATGGCGGATCACTTGACGGAACTGAAATATTGGCAATACTTGCGAATAAAAAGCTGCCTTTTTCGGTAGGTGAAATAATTATGTTTTTTAATTTATTTATTCTTGGATCTGCAGGATTTGTCTTCTCCTGGGACCGGGCAATGTATTCACTGCTGGCTTATTTTGTGGCCTTTAAAACCATCGATATTACAATCACCGGGCTTGATGAGTCTAAATCTGTATGGATCATCAGTGATCACTTTCAGGAAATCGGAGATGCCATAATTAACCGGCTTGGGCGCGGAGTTACATATATGAAGGGAGAAGGCGCCTTTTCAGGAGATGAGAAAAAGGTTATCTTCTGCGTTATAAACCGGCTTGAAGAAGCAAAGCTGAAAGATATCGTAAGCGAAAACGATCCCAACGCTTTTCTGGCGGTAGCGGATATAGCAGAAGTCCGCGGCGGCCGATTTAAAAAGCGTGATATTCATTAAAAGCTGCTTTAAACATTTTATATTTTCAAAAAGGGGCCGATCCAATTTTGGATGTCGATCCCTTTTTTTCCTCATTCTTTTTGCCTTCGGGCAATCATCATAATTTCGTAGCTATTTACCTTCAATGGTGTTTTGCCAAAATTCCCGGCGACACAGCCATATGCGGCATTAACTTCGAACCCTTCGCTTTCAAGTAACAGCTTCAATTCACGATATGTAAAAGCAGTGGTGTATATAGGGACCTTCTTCGTTTTTCCTTCGGGACTAGTAATGGTCTCCTTATCTATAACTGTGCAGGAATATGGATCAAATTCAGCATCCTCGGTTAGATTTCTTGCAAGATTAAGGGCATTTATAACAGTTAATACAAATAGAGAGCCTGGACGGAGGGCTCTATATACCCCTTTTAAAACTTTGCGGTGGTTTTCTTCATTGCCCGCCAGACCGAAAGCTCCCTGACAAAGACAGATTGCTCCATCAAATTCTCTTTGATAATTTAATTCACGGGCATCCGCTGCGAAGAACTCTGCTGGTAAATTTTGATCTTCAGCTTCTTTATTAGCATATTTAATGAATTCAGAAGAAATATCAATACCTACTGGCTGATATCCTCTCCGTGCCAATTCTAGAGAGTGGCGGCCCGTTCCACAGCCAATATCCAGAATACGGGCATCTTTCTGAAGCTCCATCAGTTTCTCTAAAAAATTAACCTCCTGGTCAGTGCCTTTTGTAAAGCCATAGTTAAAATAATTCTCCCGAAGAAAATCACCTATTTCTTCATAAAATCCGCCGTTATATTCAAGTTCATTGGAGGTATTTTTATCTGTGGTCATATTAGTTTCCTCTCTTTGCACTATTTTCACAGTTTATTTCGTTCATTTTTACAAAGAAAGAGGGTAATTCTGACAGGATATTGTTTCCGCATGAAAGAGGGACTGATTAAGATCAGCCCCGGCAGATGTGATTTTTTAGTTCCAGCTCATAAACAAAGTGGCTTTGGCAAACCATGTTCGTTTCACTGCAACTGCTCTTTTAGATTGATAAAACCTTCACTATACGCCAACCTTCTGATTCACATGAAGAATCTCTTCAAAATGCTTTACTGCCAGCATTTCATCATCTACATGTTCAGTAAGCCGCCACGTATCGTTTAAAAAAATGCGTGCTATAATCTCTTTTCTGCTTCCTCCAATAGCCGCATCCTTTAGAGCGATAATGCTTTCATATAGCCTAACCATTAATTTTGCGGCTCGCTTACAGTGATAGGTTTGCATATCTTCATTTCCACTTGAAAGCGCGAGCAGCAGTTTATTAAGCTGGACCAAACCTGTTTCAATCGGGTCAGCATAAGTTTTCAAGTCATCTGGCAGCTTATTGAGCTCATCCTTAATATGCTGCATAAATAGCTGATGCACCCCATACTTTTTGATCAGGCGCAGCACTTCGAGTCCAAGTATATTGGCTGTACCCTCCCAGACGGTCAGCACCTGTGCATCCCGCAATAATCTAGGGGTAACAAAATCCTCAATATAGCCATTGCCGCCATGCAGCTCGATTGCTTCATGGGAAAAATGAATCGCTTGCTCCGCTGTCTCCATCTTTAATAAAGCAATCAGCAGCCGGTTCATAGCTTCTTCTTCCTTTGAACAGATTTCTGAAGCGCTCATTACCTTGTCAAAATCTGAAATCAGTGAAAATACAGCACTTGTCTCCACTTCCTGCTTTGACGCTAGCTTCGCAAGGGTTTCCTTGACCATCGGAAAATCTGCCAGATAACTTCCAAATGTTTGCCGGTTAAAAGCATATTTTTTCGCTTCTGAAAAAGCCCGCTGCATAATGCCGATCGAGGCAACAGCATTGCATACCCGGGATAGATTAAGAGCTTCCATCATATAATAGAACCCCTTATCGGCATCCCCTACCAGGAACGCTTCCGCTCCATGGAAGACTACCTCTCCTGAAGGAACAGCCCGGACACCCAGTTTATCCTTTAATCTGCGAATCTCAAGATTGTTCAGCTCACCACTCTCTTTCCGCCACGGTATGAGAAACAAGCTTAGCCCCTTTGTCCCCGGAATTGCATCCTCCCGCCTTGCCAGCACCATAGCCACCCCGCAGGCACCTGCATTGGAAGCAAAGTATTTTTCACCATAAATCCTATATCCGCCGCTTTCATAGATAGCTTTCACTTCATTTGAGCCAACATCAGAGCCGCCCTGTCTTTCAGTCAGAAAGGTTGCGCCTTCATACAGCTCTGTTTCCCCGGTTGAGATTACATGAGGCAGGTATTTTCGTTTCAGTTCTTCTTCTCCATAACGGTCAAGCAGATAGGCAGTCGCCATTGTCAATGTTACCGGGCAATAGAAACCCGGTTCTGTCTGTGACAACAGGTATCCTTGGGCATAGGAATACATATAGTTTCCTTTTCTTTTTAATTCAGGAATGTCTTTATGGACATAAGCTACAATGCCTGTTTGATAGGTTTGGGCAATCGTTTTTTTATAGCCTTCGTTAAGCCATACATGCGATATGTCATTACCCATTTTGTCATACTTAATCAGACGGGGCTGACCCTCTCTGTCCGTATGCATGGCCCTTTCATCTATCTCTGTGCCGCATAGCGCCCCAAACGTGTCCAATTGCTTTTCTGCGTAGGCAAATAAATCTTCACTTAAATACTGCTTTAGGATAAATCGCAAATTCGGGTCTTCACGATAAAAGTTCATGCTTAAGCGCCACCTCTCAAACTGTTTGATGCTGCTTTCTTAATACTTGCTTTAATATTTTGCCTGTCGCATTCCGCGGCAGCTGATCAATAACCTCATACAATCTGGGAATCTTATAGCTTGCTAATTTATCTGCCAGGAAACTGCCGAATTCCTTTTTCGGGTCTTCCACAGCACCCTTTGCCACGATGAATGCTTTTACCGTTTCTCCCCACTCAGGATGTGGCACTCCCACAACAGCTGTCTCGGCAATTTCTGGATGAAAGGAAAGCACTTCCTCGATCTCTTTTGGAAAAATATTCACTCCGCCTGATATGATCATGTCCTTTTTCCGGTCGACTACCCATACATACCCCTCTTGATCATATTTCGCCATATCCCCTGAATATAGCCAGCCATCTTTCAAAACAGCCTTGGTTGCTTCTTCCCCCTTGTAATACCCTTTCATGACACCTTCACCTTTAAGGACAATTTCCCCTACCTCACCAGGTTCAACCGGTTGACCGCTATCGTTAAAGATGGCTACTTCCGTTCCAAGAGCACCCCTTTTTCCGATACTGCCTGCTTTGGTATCATGTTCCTCAGCGAGCAGCAGAGTTCCGCTTGGTCCGGCCTCCGTTAATCCATATACACAATACAGATTGCTTGTCTTGAATCTTTCTTTTACAAACTTAACCTCCGGTTGGCTAAGGGGTGCACCGCCATAGACCCAGTATTTCATGGAAGTTAAATCATATACTTCAATATTCGGCTGTTTAGCTGTAAATAAGTATGCAACCGGCGCTCCAAAGAAATGGGTAGCTTTTTCCTGATCGACTAATTTCAAAAGCAATTCGGGTGTAAAGGAAGGCGCTAAAATATGGGAAGCCCCCACATAGGTACCGGCTACCAGAAATAAATGAAGCGGGGCTGAATGGCTTAAAGGCATTAAGTGAAGAATTCTGCTTTCCGGCTTCATCGCCATTTCAACGGCCATCATAATGGCAGCAGAAAGGATATTGCGGTATGTGAATAGTACACCCTTAGGATCTCCGGTCGTTCCAGAGGTATATAGAATGGTTGCTTCATCATCTTCAGTCAGCATGCATTCCACTTCCAGGTCATGCCCATTTTTCCATAGCTCATCAAAGCTTTCCCATTCATCCTGCTTTTCCCCAGTTTTATAAAATTGCAAATGGATGGATTCAGGCATTGCTTTTACTTGTCCGAAAAGCCATTCGTCTGCAAATAAAGCCTTTGCATCACAATGATTTAGAATAAATGCCAGTTCTGGGGCTGTTAGCTTGGCATTCACCGGAACGATTATCGCTCCGATTCGCAATACTGCAAAATAGGTAATTACAAATTCGATTGTGTTTGGCATATATAAGACAATCTTGTCTCCTTTAGCCAGTCCTTTTCCTATCAAAGCGTTTGATAATTTATTAACTCTGCAGTTTAGTTCCTTATAATTGATTCTTTCGCCCTCTGTTATAAGTGCTTCCTCTAGCGGGTACTTCCTTGCATTACGGGCAAGCAATTCAGAAATGTTCATAGACTACTCTCCCCTGTTTCAGATAATCGCCGTTCAAAATCACTCAGCATTTGCTCCATTTCTTCCTTGATATCAGTCAGTTCGCCGATCAGGCCTTTCACCTCCTTAAGTTTTTCATTGCCGAATTCAATCGTACGTTCAAGCTGTTTTTTACCGGTGCGGTCCTGGTCAAACAAGTAAATCATTTCCTTAATTTCGGCCAGCTGGAATCCAAAGCGCTTGCCGCGGAAAATGAGTTTAAGCCGGGTTAGGTCTTTATTGGAAAAAATTCTTCTGCCGCTTTTATCCCGTTCTGGATTCAGTAAACCCAGTTCTTCGTAATAACGGATTGTTCTTGTGCTTACCTGAAAAAATTCACTCAGCTGTGAAATGGAGTACATATTAACCACCTGTTTTAATTTTCTGAAAATTATTATACCATTTACGCTAACGTAAACTTCAAGTATGGAAGTAAACTAATAATCTATTTTCTATTCATTACTTTGCCAATTAAGACATACAATGGATGTAGCGTTTAACTGCTTACGGGAGGGAGAAACATGCAGATTCATGTCATTCAGCGGGGGCAATCCTTAACCGGCATCGCCCAGGCATACGGAACAACTGCGGAACGGTTGATCAGCACGAATCAAATACCAAATCCAAACGATTTAGTAGTCGGCCAGACACTGGTCATTCCGATTACCGGGAGTTACTATTGGGTGCGGGCGGGTGATACATTATGGTCTATCTCCAGAAGAGTCGGCATTCCCGTAGAGGAAATTGCCAGAGTGAACCGTATTACAGCCAATCAGACTCTTTCCATCGGACAAAGGCTTTATATACCTCCTCGTCCGAAACGGGATGCTGAATTTAATGCCTATGTGGAACCTAGAGGAACTACTGTTGCCCCTGCTCTCGAACAGAGTGCAAGAGAGGCTGCACCTTACTTAACATACCTTGCCCCTTTTAGCTTTCAGGCTTTAAGAGACGGTTCTCTCAAGGAGCCTCTGCTGAATCAGTTTCCAGCTATCGCAAGAGCCAATAATAATGTATTAATGATGGTCATTACAAACCAGGAGAACGACCAATTTAATGATGAATTAGGCAGAATCCTTTTAAACGATCAGGCAATCCAGACCCGGTTTCTTAATAATATTGTTGCTACCGCTCAACGATACGGTTTCAGGGATATTCACTTTGACTTTGAATATTTGCGCCCTGAGGACCGCGAAGCCTACAACCGCTTCCTTAGAAGAGCAAAACAGCGCTTCTCACAAGAAGGATGGCTATTGTCAACCGCCCTTGCCCCCAAAACAAGCGCTGGTCAAAAAGGACGCTGGTATGAAGCTCATGATTACAAGGCACATGGGGAAATTGTAGATTTCGTCGTAATCATGACCTATGAATGGGGCTACAGCGGTGGCCCAGCAATGGCTGTTTCACCGATTGGTCCTGTCAGGGATGTACTCGAATACGCCATTACCGAAATGCCAGCCTCGAAAATTATGATGGGACAAAATTTGTATGGCTATGATTGGACATTGCCTTTTGTTCAAGGATCAACTGCCAGGGCAATCAGCCCACAGCGGGCAATCATGATTGCAGCCGAAAATGATGTCGCAATCCAATACGATTACAGGGCGCAGGCTCCTTTTTTCAATTATACAGACCGGGCCGGAAAGCGGCATGAAGTCTGGTTTGAAGATGCCCGTTCTATTCAGGCCAAATTTAATCTGATAAAAGAACTAGGCTTAAGAGGAATGAGCTACTGGAAGCTAGGTCTATCCTTCCCGCAAAACTGGCTGCTGATCACTGACAACTTTAACGTAAGAAAAAGGTAAACAGTAAAGCGCAAGCGCCCTGGAGCTAGACATCTGTACTTACTAGAAAAGTTATACTTTCTTATCTTAGAACAAAAATTGAGCAATTAGGCTTAGATTGATAGGTGTTATTCTGGGTATATGAAGCATAATGACCCATTAATTAAATTATTTATTGCTGCCGAGGCTGACCTTTGAAACCTTTCTCCCTACTCATACGTCTATTATGTGAGGAAAAAATTCTGCAACGGAGGAAATCTTACCAATGAAAAAAATCCTGATTATCGTGCTGGCAATTATCTGTATTTCCCCTTCGTTTATGGATGCCGCTCCCGATTCAAAAGCCGATGCTGCGCCTGAACCAAAAGCCGAAAAACACTCAGCCTTTTTTAACAAACTGACAGAAACAAGCAAGGGATTGGCCGTTGAAGCAGACTACATTGAATGGTATTTTGGCGAGCAGGCAAATATAGAAGCAGAAAAAGACAATGATTGCCTCATGGAAGATGATAAATGCATTGCCCCGGATGGTTATTATATTAGAGATACAGATTCAAAAGTTCGTAAGCTTCCAGTTGC
This sequence comes from Bacillus sp. M6-12, assembly GCF_002860285.1. GTDB lineage: Bacteria > Bacillota > Bacilli > Bacillales > DSM-1321 > Peribacillus. Next base: position 43,853 of record NZ_PGVF01000022.1, on the reverse strand, counting down.
AAAAGATGCAAAGGTCATTATGCAAACTTATCAAATTGAAAAGACCAATGAAATCCAGTGGGATCAGGAAGTAACGCTGGAGGAATTTATTAAGGAATTTAAAAAATCGGACCGTTTGCAATATGTTCCTTATCACATTGAAGTAAAAGATGGAACCATTACGAAAATAACAGAGCAATACGTCCCCTAATAGAAAAGTGCAAGCACCTCCTTATCTTATTAACTGAGATTGTCCCAAAAGTGAGCGTAAGGGACAATCTTTTTATATTTGGCCAAATAAAATGAAAAAACGTCCAAATTAATTAGGTTTTTGTTCCAATAAATTTAAATCTGGACAAATTAATTCGATTTTTGGCCAAATAAATTTAGATCTGACCAAATTAATTAGGTTTTGGCCAAATAAATGTAAATTTGGCCAAATTATTCTTCATTCGGTTTTGGGACCATAAATTCTAATCTTAATCCATTATTTCTTGTTCAAGTTCTGTTATAAGCGACTGCCCCAAACTAACAAAATCTTCTGAAACGGGAGCATCTGCATCTGCAGGTTCCTGGAATTGGTTAATGGAAGCTGAGAGATTCCCTACCCTGGCATCATCGTCAAGACTCTCCTGATATTTATGGGCCAGTAAGAATGGTTTGCCAAGCCGGACTGTGACACCCCGTTCATCCAGCTGGCCATCCGCCGCTATAAAAGGTATCCGGAGAAACTGATACCCGTTTTGTTCGTTAATCTTATAATCAAAATAGCCGCTGTCATACTCCCAGCCCCCGCCAATATTGTATCCTTTAGGCTTGAGTATTTGTTCAAGCTTATAAAGCTCCATAACTTTCCCTTCAAACTTTGAAGCAAGTTCAATCATTCAAAGCACCCCTTTTCTGCCAATATTTTTCTTTAGCTTCCCCAAAGCTTTGAAAAAAAACAGCAAACTGGATAGGGAACTTTTGATATAAAAAAATCTATTATTAGGAAAGAATCTGTAAAATAAAAACCAGGCTGGAGATGAAAGACTTTTACAGCAAGCAAAAAGACACTCAATCGAGTGCCTTCCTAACTATTATTATTTTAAACGCTTTTCAAGCTCTGCTTTCTTTTCTTCGAATCCAGGTTTGCCAAGGAGTGCAAACATGTTAACTTTATATGCCTCTACTCCTGGCTGGTCGAATGGATTTACCCCTAAGAGATAACCGCTCATTGCGCATGCTTTCTCAAAGAAATATACCAGGTAGCCGAATGTGTAGGCATCCATAGCTGGAATGCTGACAATCAGGTTTGGCACTCCGCCATCGGTATGGGCAAGCAGTGTTCCTTCAAACGCTTTGTTGTTTACAAAGCTGACTGTCTCGCCTGCCAGGTAGTTCAAACCATCCAGATCATTAGCTTCCTCTTCAATCGTCAAGTCATGACGTGAATTTTCAACTTTGATGACTGTCTCGAACATGTCTCGGCGCCCTTCCTGAACATACTGTCCAAGCGAGTGAAGATCAGTTGAGAAGTTTGCGGACGAAGGATAGATTCCTTTCTGGTCCTTTCCTTCACTTTCCCCAAATAGCTGCTTCCACCATTCTGAAAAATACTGAAGGCCTGGTTCATAGTTGATCAGCATCTCAATCGTTTTGCCTTTGTTGTACAGCACATTTCTGACAGCTGCATATTGATAGGCGGCGTTTTCATCCAGCTCTGAAGCGCTGAAATCTTCCCGTGCCTGTGCTGCGCCCTGCATCATTTTTTCGATATCTGCCCCGCTTGCGGCAATTGGAAGCAAACCAACTGCTGTCAGAACGGAATAGCGTCCGCCGACATCATCTGGAATAACAAAGGTTTCAAAACCTTCTTCAGTTGCAACGGTCTTTAATGCGCCCCTTTCTTTATCCGTAGTTGCGTAGATCCGGTTTTTAGCCTCTTCCCGGCCATACTTTTCTTCGAGGAGCTTACGGAAAATCCGGAATGCCAGTGCAGGCTCGGTTGTTGTGCCTGACTTGGAAATGACATTGATTGAAAAATCCTTGCCATCCAAAAGATCCATTAAGTCTCTCATATATGTAGGGCTAATATTGTTACCGACAAAAAGAATTTGCGGAGTGTTCCGCTTTTCTTTCGGCAAGGCGTTATAAAAGCTGTGCTGCAGCATTTCAATCGCTGCACGGGCGCCCAGATAAGAGCCACCAATTCCGATTACCAGCAGTACATCGGAGTCACTTTTAATTTTTTCCGCAGCTTTCTGAATCCGCGAAAATTCCTCTTTGTCATAATCAGCAGGGAGATCGATCCAGCCCAGATAGTCACTGCCTGCTCCTGTTTTTTCATGTAATGAATGGTGCGCTACTTTTACCGCATCCCGTAAGTATGTAATTTCATGTTCACCAAAAAAAGTTAATGCTTTTGTATAATCGAAACTTACATGTGTCATGTTTGTTCCTCCATCTATTAAAGATTACCCTTCCACTTTAGCGAATGATGCATTGATAATCAAGGATGCACTTGTATGTAAGCGTACCCAGCCAAAAAAAAATTATAAAAGTTAGGAACTGTTTACCTTTGCGGCGGAAACGGAGCTAATTTTGCTATATATCCCTTTACACTTCTTAAGGATATGCCAAACACTTCTGAACAATACAATACTGTCATTTTTCATAAAAAAAGGTGCACTAGGCACCTTTTTCAATAATGTATAATTACAGGGAAGCCCTCAGAATAGCCAGTACATCCTCACGATTCAGCTTTTTGAAGTTACCGAATTCTCCATAAACCATTGCTTTGTCAGCCATTGTTTCAATCTGAGAATCATCGATGTCGTAGTCAGCAAGGCGGCTTGGTGCACCAAGGCTGCTCCAGAATTCACGAAGTTTTTCAATACCCTCCAAAGCAACCGCCTCATCAGTCTTGCCTTCAGGATTTACGTCAAATACCCTAATAGCCATCTGTTTAAATCGATCTGCGTTGACAGGAAGTACATGCTTCATCCAGTTAGGGAACAGGATGGCGAGCCCGCCGGCATGTGGAATATCATAAACAGCCGAAACTGAGTGCTCAATATTATGAGTAGCCCAATCACCGCGATAGCCCATTTGCAGATAACCATTAAGTGCGATGGTACCGGAATAAAGAATCGTCTCACGGTGTTCGTAGCTCTCCAGGTTTTCCAGCAGCTTCGGAGCTGTTTCAATCACTGTACGGAGCAGGGATTCACAGAACCTGTCCTGAAGCGGGGCGTTCGTCGGCTGATGGAAATACTGTTCAAATACATGCGACATCATGTCAACCATTCCATAGATTGTTTGGTCTCTTGGAACTGTGAAAGTATTTTCCGGATCAAGAATGGAGAATTGCGGGAAAGTCAGCGGGCTTCCCCAGCCGTATTTTTCTTTTGTTTCCCAGTTCGTAATAACTGATCCCGAGTTCATTTCAGACCCGGTTGCCGCCAGTGTCAGCACAGTTCCGAAAGGCAACGCGCTTTGAACCTGCGCTTTTTTTGTGACAATGTCCCAAGCATCTCCATCATATTTGGCACCTGCAGCAATTGCTTTCGTACAGTCGATTACACTGCCGCCGCCAACAGCGAGGATAAATTCAATTCCTTGCTCCTTACAGACCTCGACCCCTCTGCGGACGGTTGAAATTCGCGGATTTGGTTCAACGCCTGACAGCTCAAATACATCTGCTTTTATTTCAGAAAGCTGAGAAAGGACACGATCATAAAGACCATTCTTTTTAATGCTTCCTCCCCCGTATACAAGAAGAACCTTTTTTCCATAAACCGGAATTTCCGTTTTCAGCTGCTCCAGCTGCCCTTTTCCAAAAATCAATTTAGTCGGGTTTTTATATGTAAAATTCTCCATTATATTACCTCCTTTATTCTATTTTCTATTATGCCTAATCCATCATTCAAATACAAAACATTCGATTGAAAGATACATTGTATATTTTATTAAAATTAACCCACCTTAAGGAGTGAAAAACAATAAAGGAGGATTTCTTTATGAGTGGAATTCAGCGAATAGCACTGGTTCTTACAATTATTGGGGCAATAAACTGGGGATTAATCGGCTTTTTTCAATTTGACCTGGTAGCCGCAATCTTTGGCGGCGCAGATACCGCTATGGCCCGAATCATTTATGGTCTTGTTGGAATTGCCGGCTTAATCAATCTTGGCCTTCTGTTTACACCAAGCGAAGAGACTTCGAGAGAACCGGAAACTTCTTCTACACGCTAATAAATAGTGCAGGCTCCCCCAATCGCTCTAGTCGGTGAGTCTGGATGGGGAAGGGTGCTTTCTTCCAAAACTTTTACGTATAACTGCAAAAAGCTCTGCCTCTTTGGCAGAGCTTACTTTGATTTCAGTTTGCAGGCTAATCCCTTTATATTAGCTTAATACCTTTTGAATCCTTTCAATTGCCCAGTCGAGTTCTTCCTTGCTAATGACAAGCGGAGGAGCAAAACGGATGACTGTATCATGAGTCTCCTTGCACAAAAGGCCCTCTTCCTTCAATTGCTCACAGTATTTACGGGCAGGTTCATTCAGTTCTACACCAATAAATAAACCTCTTCCGCGTACTTCCTTGATTGCAGGATTGTTGATTTCCTTTAGCTTATTCATAAAATATTCCCCTAGTTCCTGAGAACGTTCGGCCAGTTTTTCATCCACCAAAACATCAAGCGCAGCTACTGATACCGCACAAGCCATCGGATTTCCGCCAAATGTAGATCCGTGGGAACCTGGATTAAACACCCTAAGAATTTCTTCATCAGCAACAACACATGAAATTGGGAAAACGCCTCCGCCCAAAGCCTTGCCTAGAATATACATGTCGGGAACTACTTCCTCCCATTCACATGCAAACATCTTGCCTGAGCGAGCAAGTCCGGCCTGAATTTCATCTGCAATAAATAGTACATTGTTTTCCTTGCACAGTTCATTAGCGGCTTTTAAAAAGCCTTCTTTAGGTATTACAATTCCTGCTTCACCCTGGATCGGTTCAATCAGGAATGCTGCTGTGTTAGCAGTGATAGCACCCTTCAATGCTTCTAAATCACCATACGGGATTAGCTTAATTCCCGGAAGCATTGGACCGAAACCGCGTTTATACTCTTCCTCGGAGGAAAGAGAAACAGCTGTCATTGTCCTGCCATGGAAATTGCCGATACAGGCTATGATTTCCGCCTGATTTTCCGCTACGCCTTTCACATCATATGCCCAGCGGCGCGCTGCTTTAATTGCAGTTTCAACTGCTTCTGCACCTGTATTCATCGGAAGAGCCATTTGTTTATCCGTTAATTTACAAATCTTTTCGTACCACGGACCGAGCTGGTCATTATGGAATGCCCTTGAAGTAAGGGTTACGCGGTCAGCCTGGTCCTTTAACGCTTGAATAATTTTTGGGTGGCGGTGGCCTTGGTTTACAGCAGAGTATGCACTAAGCATGTCCATATATTTATTGCCTTCAGGATCCTTTACCCACACTCCCTCAGCATCTGAAATTACAATTGGCAGCGGATGATAGTTATGTGCTCCGAATTTTTCCGTTTGTTCGATTAGTTCAGCTGATTTAGTTTTAGAATTATTCATACTAGTGTCCCCTTTCAGACGTACATTTCTATTTTTCAAGAGATAACTCTATACGTTTTCGTTTATTATATCATGCAATATCTGTGCCAAATATTTTGATTCAGCTGAACTTTTCTATTTGGTTGTTACATATCATTAAACCAGTGATTTACTATATACTTTCAGCCTTTGCAGGAAAACACTTCATTCCAATCAAAGGAAAAATTACGGTGAAATGCAAAAATATTTTGCGGATGGCAGTGCAAAAACGCAAAAACCCCTTGCGTCCTTTCAGCTTCATTTTTTACAATAGTTATGAAAAACATTAAGGAGCAGCCAATGAAAAGTAATCTTAATGAAATACAACTAATCCAGATTTATCGAAAAATCCTTGATGAGATCGATAATGGGATTCATGTGATCGACGGTGAAGGAAATACGATTATATACAATAAAAAAATGATGGAAATTGAAGGAATGAACATGGAGGATGTCCTCGATAAGAACATTCTTGATGTTTTCTCTTTTAATAAGAAAGATGAAAGTACACTTATTCAGGCTCTTCAAAAAGGAAAGGCCACAGAAAATGTTAAGCAATCTTATTTTAACAATAAAGGCCAGGAAATAACTGCGATCAATAAAACAATTCCTATTACGGATGGCCCTCTCCGGATTGGTGCCATGGAAATTGCCCGTGATGTAACCAGGCTTGAAAAGATTATCCGCGAAAATATCCTGCATAAAGGCAATACCCGATATACATTTGACAGCATTATTGGCAAAAGCCCGGAAATACAGGAAGTCATTGAAGCAAGCAAAAGGGCGACCCGTACAAGCTCATCTGTGCTGATTACAGGCGAGACCGGCACCGGCAAGGAGTTATTTGCCCAAAGCATTCACAATGGCAGCAGCCGGTCTGGGGCCCCCTTTATTTCACAAAACTGCGCAGCACTTCCGGATTCGCTTATTGAGGGTATCCTGTTTGGGACTAAAAAAGGTGCTTTCACCGGCTCAATTGATCGCCCGGGGCTATTTGAACAGGCACAGGGCGGCACACTGCTGCTGGACGAAATTAATGCACTTAATCCATCCCTCCAGGCAAAGCTCCTAAGGGTGATTCAGGAAAAGACTGTCCGCCGCATCGGAGATACAAAGGATCTGGCTATTGATGTAAGAATTATGGCTACGATTAATGAAGATCCCATCGATGCGATTGCTTCAGAACGGTTAAGAAAGGATTTATACTACCGGCTTAGCGTTGTATCACTCTTCATCCCGCCACTGCGTGATCGTCTGGAAGATCTTCCTGCACTTGGGGAGTTCTTTATTAAAAAATACAGCCAGTTATTTGGAATGAATGTTAAGTCAATTGATGCTGATGTGACTGAACGATTTCTTTCGTACGATTGGCCCGGAAATGTGCGGGAACTGGAACACCTTATCGAGGGATCCATGAATCTGGTCGAATATGAATCAGCTATTTCCTTTGCGCACCTCCCAATTTCTTTTCGAAAAAAGTCTCAATTCAAGCATTATGTAACGGAAACGACCGATGTCCCCAATAGCAGTCAAAGCGGCAAATCCCTTGAGGAGTACATGGCGGATGCGGAAAAATACTACATTATAAAAGTTCTTAAGCAGAATGACTATAACATTACGAAAACAGCTGAGTCACTTGGCATGAGCAGGCAGAATCTGCAATACAGGTTAAAAAAATGGCAAATCCATCGTCCTTGATTATGGAGACATTCTTCTAGGATAGCGGGAGTATGCGTGCCTGGGGTTCAACAAATATTGATGAAAACGGACAAGCTTATCGAGAAAAACCAAGAGTTAAACGATAAAATCGGAAAGTTGACCGAAAAAAATTAAAAGTTAAACGATAAAATGGGAAAGTTAACACATACCTATTGGGAAATTGAGATGTACGGGGGGTATAAGAGGAAAGAGCAGACGATAAATACAGAAAGTTGAATGAAAGGCTGGAAAGGATGTTAGATAATTCCGCAAAACACGATGATAAAGTTAAACGCCTAAAAAATGATGTTTAGAGGATTTAATTTTAGCATAGCAATGGACGGATTCTTATAAAAACCACACTAGAATTCCAACATTTATTCAGGTTTGCCGTAAGATACCCCCGCCCGGTAAGGGCAGCTGGTTCTGCATGCTCCAAGTTTACCTGGACCTATCAAAACTGCAAATAAAAAACCAGATACTGCAGCAGCACCTGGTTAAAGCGGGATTATTTTTTGATTAAATCGTCGCGCTGTGATTGGTCGATCCATTCTTGAAGCTTATCTTTTAATGTGTTGAAGCCTTCAGTGGATTCAGTTGTAGCTTTTACAGCAGCCTGGCGCTTTTTAGGAGCTTTTTTCGCCTGTCCAGCTGGACGTTCAGGAGCTTCTTCTGTTGCACGGATTGATAATCCGATTTTCCCTTTTTCTTCATCAACAGAAAGAACTTTAACGTTTACTTCATCTCCAACTTTAAGGTGCTCGTTAATATCCTTTACATATCCGTGAGTGATTTCTGAAATGTGCACTAGTCCTTGTGTAGACTCATCCAAAGCAACAAACGCTCCGTATGGCTGAATGCCTGTAATTTTACCCGTGGTAACTGTTCCAACTTCATATTTTCCTGACATGGTAACACTCCTAATTTAAATGAATTTTTTCGTCTTTTTCACACAATAAAATATTATATCATATTAATGCTTTTTAATCAAAAACCCTTATCACACAGTTCTGCTATTTTTCGCCCTGCTGAAAACGGAAAAAAGAGGAACCATCCCTTAAGATGTTTCCTCCTTCCACCATGTTTTAAACATTAATACTACTTTAGCTCCGGAATTGGCAGCTCTTTAGTATCGGAATCTCTTTCTGCAGTAAATGATGCTTTTTCGAGTTTATTATAGTACTGCTCAATAAACTTTGCGGTTTCTGTATCTGGATAATTCGATAATACGTGCTGCCAGGCCTCCCTTACTTCTATTTTAATTGTCCCTTCCTCAGAAACAACAGGTGTGTTTGGAAGCCCCTGAAGAAATATCCCATAAAACTTTTTATAGTCAGACTTTAACTCTTGTTTTAGCGGGCCATCTTCCATACCTTGCATCAATTGTTCATAATCAATCAGTTGTTCCCCCATTTCTTCCCATGAAGTCAGCAATGCTCCATCTGCGAGTACAGGCTCAGATTTTTTCAGCTCCAAATAGTCCTTTATGTTAGCGGAAGAACTATCTGCTGCTTCCTTGGACAATGTTTCGTAATCTATATCAACACTTAACATTCCTTCTCCTCGATCGACAAAATGATAGCCGTTCTGTTTAATCCCCTGCAAATAACGGTCAAGTTCTTTATTTGATACGGATACGCCACCTTTATTTAGGATGGCCAGCCGCTCATGAAAATCCTGGCTGATATTTTCCCTGGAAATCAATGCTTCCATCTGGCTAATACGATCGTTATAAAGAGGCAAAAACCGCCGCAGCTGCTCTAGGTATTCAACGAATTTGCCTTCAAATTTTTGTTGATTGTCCTGTCCGTACTCTGGTTTATATTTTACCGGCGCGGTTAGGAGCCTATCAATTTCAGCTTTTAATGATGCGATTTTTTGAAGCAAAGGCTCGCCTGTAAGGTTCTCCTGCTTGGCTGTTCCGATCGCTGCCTGAACCCCAGCGGCCAGTTCAGTTCCAGAAAAATTCACAATGCCGGCTAAATTCTCTGTTTCTTGCTCCTTTTTCGAAAAATAAATCTCCAGTTCCTCAAAATTCTTGATCTCATAGGCTGGGGCGGGCTCCGGGTTTTCTTCAACCTGTTTAGGAGGGGTATCACTAGGCTGGCGGCTTTCATTTTCTTTGCTGCTTTCCATGAAAAACATGGCAAGAATAACTGAAATGAGTGCTACCCCCGCTAAGCTTGCTGCGTATGCAATAAATGGGACGGGCCTATATCGCTTCCTGGAGCTTTTCTTGACGGCCGAAATGATTGCTTCCGGATCCGACAATAATGGCATCTTATTATAGGATTGTTTGAGATTTTCCAATTTTTGATCTAGTATTTTGTCATCCAACTTTGTTCCCCCTCCTTTTCTCCAGCTTGCTGCAGCCGTTTTTTCAGCGCTTCCTTTGCTCGCATAATCCTGACTTTAACAGTGGACAGGTTAAGCCCTAAAATATCTGCAATCTCCTCATATTTTTTATCATGGAAGTAGAATAAAATAATTGGAACCTTATATTTTTCATCCAGGTGCTGAATGCATTCATGCAGCCTTTTTTCTTCTTCCCCTTTCAGGGCGTATTGCTCTGAATCAAGTGTCTCAGGAGGACGTTCCTTTTGCAGCCGCAGCAGTTTTTTAAAGTAGCCCGTTTTTTTGCGCGAATAGTCCTTAGAGGTATTTAAGGTTATTTTATAAAGCCATGTCGAAAATTTCGCATGGGAAAATTGGTGAATAAACCGGAAAACTTTAATGAACACTTCCTGTGTAATGTCCTCTACCTCATCCGCAGTATTTCCCATCTGATAGGCAAACCTTTCTACTGCAGGATAATACAGTCCTATCAGATCACTTAAGGCCTGCTTATCCCCAGCCTGAGCTTTGCGAATCAGCTCTTCCTCATTCACTAGACACCCCTCCATTTCCAAACAGAGTTATTATTATTTTTGATTTTGCATATTAAACGAAGCTCTCTTCATAATAGTTTCATAATATCCCGCTTTCAGATCAAAAATAAATGATATGATATGAATATAACGAATCGGAAGGGGGAGGAATCATGTCAAATCTGGCAAAAAACATTAAAGCTTGCCGTGAAAAAAGAAACATGACACAGCAGGAGCTTGCAATAAGAGTGCGCTGTGGAACAAAAACAATCGAAAAGTATGAATCAGGTGAACAAATCCCCGATATGCAAACTGTCATGAAGCTATCTACCGTCCTTGATATCCCCGCATCTGAATTGCTGGAGCAGGAATATCAGCCTGCTGCTTCAGGCATCGACCCTGAAATCGAGAAGCTCGTACAGGAAATCGGAGTAAAAAAGGCTAAGCTGTTCCTGCGAAAAGCGAAGGAATTCAGCGAAGAGGACCTGCTCCGCGTTATGCAAATGCTGTATGAAATTAAGTACGGCGAAGGAGTAAAATAAAGACCGACAAAAAAGGCTGGCTGTATATGCTGTTTTAACCCCCAGCAATACAGCCAGTCCTTTGCTTGTTATCCAATAGATTATTTGGTTATTGCTGCTGCCGTTTACCTTTGGTTTTAGAGAGTTTTTAAATTCAATATTTATCTGAATTCCCGATAAAACCACCAAAAAACAAAAAATTTCAGCAAAAACCGAAACGCCTATTAATTTAACCAAACGAGTAAAAGGAGCAGAATCCTGCTTAAAAACTCACGGACTTATAAATTAAATCATTTCCAGCGCTTTTTTCGTCGAGGCACCGACAATGCCGTCTGCCTTTAGTTTATGGGCAGCCTGAAAACTTTTTACAGCGAAATCCGTTTTGCCTCCAAATATACCGTCCACCGTTCCGATTGAGTAGCCGAGGGAAATGAGCTTTCTTTGCAGTACTTTCACTTCTTCTCCTCTGCTGCCTTTCTTCAATGAAACGGAAGCGGAAGAGCTCACTAATTTCACTTCAGGACCAGTCGCTTTATAACCATTTGCTGCCGCAAGCGAATGGAAAGATTTTTTTACAGAAGTTATAACTACTGGGGTATTTACTTTAATTTTCGAAAACAGCCATTTTACTTCCTCATTATGCATTCTGATACAGCCAGAACTTACATATTTTCCAATTGATGCAGAATTGTTATTGCCGTGAATAGCATAGGTGGTACCCCATGTTCCGCGTGCATTTATACCAAGCCAGCGTGTACCAAGCGGGTTGCGCGGATCTCCGCCTGGAATTTTCCCTTTATAATAAGGCCTGTTGACTATTTTATTAACAATTTTAAACTTTCCTTCTGGTGTGTAGGAAGCCTTTCTTCCCGTAGCCACCCTGAACACCTTGACCATTCTGCTGTTTTCATAGAATGCCAGCTGGTTAGTGGATTTATTGATAATGATTAATTGACCGCCAGAGGCCATTACCGGCTTTGAACTAAACCAGAATAAAGAGAGCAGCGCCAGACAAACTAATATTTTTCTCATTGTATTTCCTTCCCTTTTGCACACGCTTTTTTTTGAATCCTTACATCGTATGCAATTGGGGTAGAAAAACATACCCTCTTTTTGATAGAGAAAAATACTCAATTTTCTTCTGCGAAATTTATCCTTTCTCTTCACTCCTATGTATAAAATGGCAGCGATCTGTCAATGCTGTATGTAAGCTTTCTAGGCAAACCAACCGGGTTGCCTTCTCAAAACGGTATATTTCCATGTTGTGGCACATATCCGTTTTTCGAGTATTCCCCCCTTTTTGGTGGACAAAAACAATCGTTTTTGTCCATTTTTTTTTTGAAAAAGCGGAAGCGCGCTGGAAGAGGAATATCGACTACATCCGCCACGTCCTATGGCATCGATGCCCTGACCCACATTCCACGAAGCTGTCGCTTTGTTTCGTGCGATGTATCGCTGCCGCAGTGTTCCTTGTCCTGTGCGTTGGTGCTGGAGCTAGTCATCTGTACTTGTTAAAAAATTTATACTTCGTATTCAAATAAAAAGCCCAGATCGTCTTTGATCCAGGCATTAGCTCTGAGAACTATTTAGTTACTGCACTAGTATACTTTTCTGCAAATCTGCCTATCTTTTTCACCGCTTCTTGCAGCTGATCGAGTGAAGTGGCGTATGAACAGCGGATATGGCCTTCTCCGCTTTCTCCAAATACATTGCCCGGCACGACCGCAACCCTTTCTTCCATTAGAAGCTTTTCTGCAAATTCCTCTGAAGTTAAACCAGTTGAGCGAATGGATGGAAATGCGTAAAAAGCTCCTCCTGGCACGTGGCAGTCGAGCCCGATTTCATTAAAGGATTTAACGATGTAATTTCGTCTTCGCCTGTAGCTGCTCTTCATTTCTTCCACTTCCGAACTGCCGCTCTTCAGTGCTTCCAAAGCGGCATATTGGGCCATTGTCGAAGCGCACATCATCGTATATTGATGGATCTTAAGCATAGCAGAGGCTATCTCTTCCGGTGCGCAAACGAAGCCAAGGCGCCAGCCAGTCATAGCGAACCCCTTTGAAAACCCATTAATAACAATAGTCCGCTGCCTCATCTCTTCAATCGCTGCAAAGGAGGTATACGCTTCTTCATATGCCAGCTCTGCATAAATTTCGTCAGATATAACGAGCAGATCATGCTTTTTGACAATATGGCTCAGTCTAATCAAATTATCCCTGCTAAGCTGGGTCCCGGTAGGATTGTTTGGTGAACAGAGCATTACCGCTTTTGTTTTAGGCGTAATCGCCTCCTCAAGCTGCTCAGGCATCAGCTTGAATTCGTTTTCCTTAACAGTTTGAATTGTTTTCGGGATTCCGCCTGCCAGCGTTACAATCGGTGCATAGGAAACGAAGCTGGGCTCTACGACCAGCACCTCTTCGCCGGGGTTCACAATTGCTCTTAGTGCAATATCGATTGCCTGGCTTGCACCGACAGTTACGATGATTTCATCCGCTGGATTATATGTTACCTGAAAGGACTTTTGCATATAACCGGCAATTTCCTTCCGAAGTTCAAGAAGCCCTGCATTAGCTGTGTATGAGGTATGCCCCTGCTCGAGTGAAAGGATGGCAGCCTCCCTAACAGCCCATGAGGTTATAAAATCCGGCTCGCCCACCCCTAAAGAAATGACCCCTTCCATATTTGCGGCAAGATCAAAGAATCGCCGGATTCCTGAAGGTTTTAACTCTGAAACCGTTTTTGAAATATAACCTGTTTTGATCATGGGGACACCACAATCCGCTTATCTTCTTCTGCCTGGTCAAAAATCGTGCCGTCGTGCTTATACTTTTTCAAAATAAAATGAGTTGTGGTGGAGATAACGGAGTCCAAAGTAGACAATTTTTCGGAAACAAAACGTGCCAGCTCGTTCATGGAGCTTCCTTCGACGATTATAGATAAGTCATAGGCACCTGACATAAGGTAAACTGACTTTACTTCCTTGAATCTATAAATCCTTTGGGCCACTTCATCAAAGCCCACTCCCCGTTTTGGCGTAACCTTCACATCTATCATCGCTGTAACTCCCTGATGCTCGTCAACCTTGGCCCAGTCAATAATAGTTGCATAACGAACAATAATCTTCATTTCTTGTAGCTTTTGCAGCGTAATTTCAATGTCGTTTTCAGGCAGATCAGCCATTTTTGCCAGGTCTCTGCTGTCTATCCTGCTATTGGATTCTATAATATTCAATATTTCCAATTCTTTTTCATTAAGATGCATACTCTATGTATCCTCCTTATTTACTGTATGATTAAGTGAAACTGTTAACAATCAGCATTCTCCATTTGCCATGGAAGATTAGACTGGCCCGCAGGATTTGGACACTTAAGAACTTTAAACTAAGATTTTTCATTTTCATGGATTGCAGCTTAAAAAAACCATGAGCGTTATCTTGGTTATATGGTTTGTCACAGGAAAATTACCCTGCTGCATTGCATGTAAGTCCTGATAAAAACTCAAATTACCTGAAGGATGAATGATTTTTTCTATTATATCAAATTTACCTTCCGAGAAATAAGAATTTTTAGTAAATTAACACCTCAATAATATTTCACGGGAATTTGGGGTAAAGTATGTATAAAAACAAAGGTGGGATGGCATGTGACTGCGGTTATGTCTGGTCAGAGGATGAATATAGAAGGAAACGAGTTCTATTACGAAGAGTTTCACCACTCCAACACTGCCCCTACGCTGGTCCTGCTGCATGGATTCTTGTCGTCCACTTTCAGCTATAGACGATTAATTCCTTATTTAACTGCCAGCTATAATGTAATTTCAATCGATCTTCCGCCTTTTGGCCAAAGCGGCAAAGAACAACGGTTTATGTATTCGTACGAAAATCTTGCCAAAACGGTAATTTCGCTGCTTGAACGGCTGGGAATAAGGTATTCAGTTCTGGTTGGGCATTCGATGGGGGGACAAATTGCTTTACATATGATTAGACAGCAGCCTGAACTTTTTGGTTCGTGCATTTTATTGTGCAGTTCCGGTTACGCTCCCAAAGTGAATCAAGGAATCATATTATCGAGCTATATCCCCTTTTTTCATATTTATGTAAAAAGATGGCTAGCAAAAACAGGCATTGAAAAGAATCTTCAGAATGTAGTTCACAACCACGATTTAATTGATCAGGAAATGGTGGACGGGTATCTGCAGCCGTTTTTAAAGGATGATATTTTTAGAGGTCTTGCGCGGTTTATCAGGCATCATAAAGGGGATTTATCTGAAGCCGCTTTAAAAAAAATTAAAACTCCGTGTCTGTTAATATGGGGTGAACACGACAAGGTAGTTCCGCTGCAGACAGGAAAGCGCCTGCATGAGGACCTGCCAAACTCTAAACTTATCGTGATAGAAGACACGGGACATCTTCTTCCGGAGGAAAAACCTAAAGAGGTGTTTGGGTATATGCACCAATTTTTGCAGGAAACTATAAAAAATTCTTAGCAAAAAAACAACCATCGATGTGTCCTCCCGCCTCCTGAAGCGAAATAAAATATGCAGTTATCAAAAGCTAAAGAGGCAATGTTAAGGGAAGCTAAACGATACAACTGCCAAGTAATTTTACCTTTTAATTTTAATAGTTTATTTATGCCGAACAATCAAGGCACAGCTCCGCCCTAGACAAAAACACCCGGCCTTTGCCTGGTGTTTTTGTCAGCTAAAAGGAGCAAGAGGCCCGGTTTTTAATAACCAGAAGCTCTGTTGCGATTTTCAGGCAAGCCTGAAGCTCTATCATTTGTTCAAAAGAAAATTCATAAATTCGCTGAATCTCTTCCGCCAATTTGCCAGGCTCATTAAAATCATGGACAGCCATTATTACATCTGCAATCTCCGTATCGTATGCTTCTTCTCCCCAGCCGAACGGATCCCAGTTTTGTAAGGCGATTTTCATTTCTCTATGAACGTCTTGAATTTGCATTGCAATCATCACCCTGTTATATATTTCACTCTACATGTTATCATATGCATAGTACCATAATGAATCCACGATGGGAGGCATAATGCTTTGAGCGAAGATTTATTTGAAACCCTTATTGACAGAAAAAACAGCGGTGCTGTTAAATGGGATAATCTGCTGCAGATATACGGAGAGAAAGATTTGCTGCCAATGTGGGTAGCGGATATGGATTTCCCTTCACCTGCTGCAGTCCAGGAAGCTCTGCTGAACCGGGTTAATCATCCGCTTTATGGATATACAGGCACGGGCCCTGCTGTCTACACTTCAATTCAGGACTGGATGAAATATCGGCACCAATGGGAAGTCAGGAAAAGCTGGATAACCTTCAGCCACGGTGTGGTTACAGCATTGAGCACCGTGATACAGGCTTGCACAGACCCTGGAGATAAAGTACTCCTTCAATCGCCGGTATATACACCGTTTTTTGATTTAATAAAGAGTAATGAGCGAACTGTTGTCAATAGCCAATTGAAAATTGAAAACGGGCGTTTTGAAATTGATTTTACTGACCTTGAAGCAAAGCTGAAGGATGGCGTGAAGTTATTCCTTCTATGCAGTCCCCATAATCCGGGCGGGAGAGTTTGGACTGCGGAGGAGCTTACAAGGATCGGCGACCTTTGTGAAACATACGGCGTAACGATTGTTTCGGATGAAATCCATGCTGATTTATACATAGAACCTGCTAAACATCAGCCGCTTGCAGCATTGGATGACCGGTACGCGAATATTACGATTACATGCATGGCTCCAAGCAAAACCTTTAATATTGCCGGCCTTCAGGCATCCATCTTGATTACGTCGAACAAGGAGCTCCAGGATAAAATTAATATTGTCAATCGCCGCAACGGATTCCATGGTTTAAACCTGATTGGCGTGACTGCAATGGAAGCGGCCTACAAGAATGGAGGAGAATGGCTTGAAAGCCTGATGGCATATATCAAGAAGAATGCCGAAACAGCCATTGAATATGTCAGCAAGGAAGTTCCAGGTGTCTCAGCTATGTCCCCAGATGCATCCTACCTGCTTTGGCTGGATTGCAGGAAGCTAGGTCTCTCGGACGAGGAACTGCGAATAAAGCTGATTCAGGAGGGCAAGCTTGCTCTGGAGCCAGGAATAAAGTACGGACCGGGCGGCGAAGGCTTTGTCCGGATGAACATAGGGTGCCCAAGAAGTATTCTTATGGACGGGCTTGAAAGATTAAAAAAAGCTTTTGCCTGACATTAGATGTTATGCTGTCTTGAACAGTAGGTCAGGCGATCCTCATGGAAAAGATATCTCAAAATTAACTCCCATCCGCGATTTCGCTTAATTCATGGCAGTTTTCGCATAAAAAATTTCATCCCGCTTAATTTGAGGGTGCTTTCGCTTAAATCAAGACCAGTTTCCCTTAAGCGGTCCGTTTTCGGGTACTGGGGGATTGGATCCTTTTAGAAAGACATCTGTACTTGTAAAAGGGTATAAAAAAACGGCGGGAATCCCGCCGTATCACTTTATAGAATGCTGTTTATTCCCGTTTTTTTTCATAATTTCTTCCTCAAGCTGTTTTGTTTTCAGTGCTTCCTTCTTTGAAAAGCGGATAATCAATTTCATAGTTAGGATTGCACCCACAAGGAAGAAAAAAGATGTTATAAAAGCAGGGATATATTCTGATTTATCCTCAGGGAAATAGAGGAAAAGTGCTAATACAAAATTATTTATAAAGGTCATGCCTTACATCCTTTCTTCTCTGACAGAATCACTTCTGCTATTATACCAATTTTCACTAAGGCAATTCTACTTAGAATCCTTTCTTGGAAAATATCAGCAGAAATTAGCTGCCAAATTTTCAAATCAGCATACTTGTTAGGAGAGATTTTTTATGAGTGATAGTCAGTTTCAAATCGGAGATAAAGTTACAGCCATATACAAAACCGGAAAATACATCGGGGAGATTACAGATATCAGGCCAAATGCCATTTTAGTCAGAATGCTGGCAGTGGCTAAGCATCCTATGCAGGGGGATCTGCATAATCCAAAGCAAATTGATGTAGGCTTTTTTCACCAAAGGCGTGCCCTCGCTTTCCGTGAGCAAGCAAATGTTCCTGTAAATATGGTGAAGCCATACGATGGGGATATTCCTGATTATAAGGAATCTCTGAGAGAGGCTGTCGAAAAAATGAAGGAAGACCTCGACGGCGGTGACAGCGAATGGAAAGAAAAAAGCCTTGAAATGATTAGAGGCTTGGAAGAGGATTATTTTAAGTAATAATAAAAGTGCAAGCGCCCTGACAAAAGCAGCGTCGATTATTATTCTTTATAAAGACAAAAGCCAAATCATATTAGGATGATTTGGCTTTTATAATGCTAGCTTATTTAATACCTGGGACAAATCAATCCTGTCACCAATGGTGGTCGACTGATGGTTTGTCATATATTTTTTATCTTTTTCTACCAATTTAAATATATTATATGTGGTTTGAGCATCATCCAATGCCCGATGGTGTTTACCGGTTCCTTCGCTTCCATATTCTTTAACTGCCTTCCAAAGCCCTGTCTGGTTTTGGTCTCCAAAGAAGCGTTTATATTCCATCGAAAGGTCTACCTTTTTGCCGCTTAAAGGAAATTCCAATCCTGCCTGCTGGCAATTTTGGCGAAGCACTTTCATATCCATATTCCCCCAAGTTACCACTGTGCTTGACTGAAGCTTATCATACTCGTTAAGCCAGAATACCAGTTCCTGAAAGGTAATCCCCTTGTCCACCTGTTCCTGGGTAATATTCAGGAATTTTTTGCAGCGGTCGGTTAAAACAGGAAATTTAATAGGAGCCACGAATGAAGAATATTGGTCATAGATACGGTCGCCAATAACTGATACCAATCCCACTTCGATTATTTCCGGATAGAATCCTTCCGGTTTAGCCTTCCCTTCTGGCATTGTAAATTCAAAGTCGATGAAAAGATATTGTTGTTCACCCTCCATTTGCTTTCCTCCTTTCACACTTAGTTTCTTAAAAAACTGATCTACCCGGAAAACATTGCCGGAACTTGCTTTTTCACATTATAGCAGATTTTTCACTTCCATTATTCGTTTTTTTAAATTTTCTGAAGGTCTTCCTGTATACTTATATTTAGACTTGCGAAATATTTACCAAGCAAACAAAAGAGGTGTTTACAATTCAGAAAAAAAGAAATTTGACCATTATGTGGATTTGCAATTTTTTAGTAGCTGGCAGTGCGACCATGATACTTCCTTATTTATCCCTTTACATAGATAGTATGGGATCCTATAGCGGGGACTTTGTGCAGAGATGGGCTGGATATGTGTTTAGTGTTACGTTTCTGACCGCCTTTATTTTTTCCCCTATTTGGGGCAGGTTTGGCGATAAACATGGGTACAAGCCCATTCTTATGATTACTGGCTATGGAATTGCATTAAGCATTTTTCTGATGGGATTTGCTGAATCAGTTTATGCGCTTTTCTTCCTAAGAATGATCATGGGCGTGGTAACGGGCTTTATTCCAACCTCGATGGCACTGATCGCTTCCCAAACTCCTAAAGAGACGGCCGGGAGAACTTTGGGTACTCTGCAAACCGGAACTGTGACAGGCGGTTTGTGCGGTCCCTTGATCGGCGGGCTTCTGGCCGATACATTTGGCTTCGAGTACACCTTTATCCTGACTGCGGCAGGGATTTCGCTTGCTGCCACTGCAGTAGCGCTTGGAGTTCATGAAACGAAAAAAGAAATCCGGAAAGAAAAAGAGAAAACGTATAGCAGACGGCAGGTACTTAGCCATATTTTTAAAAATCCTGTTCTCATATCAGTCATGCTGATTTCCACTTGCATGCAGGCTGCAAACTTTAGTGTACAGCCCCTTTTGGCTCTTTACGTCGGACAGCTGACCCACGCCAATACAATTGCATTCCTGGCCGGACTGGTGTTTTCTTCAGCAGGCTTTGGCAACCTGCTTTCTGCAAGGCATTGGGGTAAGCTTGGCGATCGGATCGGTTACGAAAAAGTAATTATGATGCTGCTGATTTCAGCAGCAATAATAGTAATCCCGCAATCTTTTGTTACTGAGCTTTGGCAGCTTATGCTGCTTCGCTTTTTGCAAGGCATTGCCCTTGGAGGCCTGCTTCCATGTATTACGGCTTATATAAGGCAGGCTGCTCCGTCCTCCATGCAGGGGGAGATCTTAGGATATAACGTCAGCTTCCGGTTTCTTGGTAATGTTCTTGGCCCGGCAGCCGGAGGAATCGTTGCAAGCTTGGCCGGGATATCCTCCGTTTTTTTTCTGACAAGCTCTTTATTCCTGACAGGTTTTGCATTATTATGGTGGAGTAAAAGGAAAGAGGCCCAGTCGGATTAGCCCTATCGAAGCCTGGCTGTCGAATCCGCGAATAATTCTTAATAGATTGGAAGATTAATTGTTGCGAACTCTTATAGGTTTTATGATGATTCTCCTTCTGGTTCCTTTGCTCTCGATGCTTGTCTTCTTTAGCTATAGTGAATGGGCCAATGCTCAAGGCTTCCACCAATTTTTGGACAATAAGATTGCTCTTAAGGAAATAAAGCTGCCTGAATCTAGTTTTATTACAGCTGCAGATGGAACTATCATTTCCGAAATTTCAGCTGATGAAAAACGAATCTATCTTCCGGATGATAAAATACCTGCTTTCCTTAAGGATATTTTCGTAACGATAGAAGATCGGCAATTTTATCAGCATGCCGGGATTGATGCCAGTGCCGTCAGCAGAGCACTTCTCGCCAATTCTCAGAATAATTCTATTGAGCAGGGCGGAAGTACCATAACCCAGCAGCTTGCCCGCAATCTTTATCTGACCCACGAAAAATCGTATAACAGGAAGCTATCAGAGGTACTGTATTCCTACCAGCTTGAACGAAAGCTATCCAAAAAGCAGATTCTTGAACTTTATGTGAATGAGATTTTCTTTCAAAATGGACGATACGGGATTGAAGCGGCTTCCCGCTTCTACTTTAGCAAGGAAACGAAAGACCTGACCAAGGCTGAGCTTGCCTTTATAGCTGCCATTCCGAACAATCCGGCGAAATATGACCCGCTGACCCATTACTCCGACACTAAGCTGCGCCAGGAACGAATTCTCAAGCAGCTTGCCGATCACGGCAAAATATCGGCTGAAGAGTATAAGCAAATCATTAAAGAAACTGTAGTTTTACATGTAAGTAGGCGTGAGGACAAATACCCCGATTATGTTACGTACGTTGAATCTGAACTGGAAGAGCTGGTTGCCCAATCGGAAGGTCTGAATAAGGACTTGTCCAGTCCAGGGAAAGCAACCAGGCAGCAGGCAAAGCAAAGGCTTGCAGAAAAGATTAAACAATTGAAGCAGTCCGGAGTGGTTGTCCAAACAGCACTTGATACCAGCTTGCAGGAAACGGCAGAGCAGACATTGGAACGCCGGCTGAATACAGTTCCAGTGCAGGGTGCCATTGTGGTTTTACAGCATAATACGCACCAGCTTGTCTCTTTGATTGGGGGAAAAGATTATAAATTAAAATCTTTTAACAGAGCTTTCCAGAGCTATAGGCAGCCGGGATCTGCATTCAAGCCTCTTCTCGTTTATGGTCCTTACCTGGAAGCGACGAATGCCGATATTGATCGTAAAATCAGTGCAGCCTCCTTTTGTGAAAATGGTTATTGCCCCAAAAATTATTCCGGCGGAAGCTACGGAATGGTTTCCATCCGGCGAGCCTTTGCCCATTCCTATAACACACCTGCTGTCAGGCTTCTGCAGGAAACAGGTATAGAAGAAAGCTTTCAAAAGCTGGCAGCTTTTCATTTTAAGAAGGTATACGAAAAAGACCATGTCCTTTCCGCTGCTCTCGGCGGGCTGACTGATGGGGTAAGTACGCTCGAGCTGACAAATGCCTACTCCTCTTTTCACAATGGCTACTATCAGCCTGCACGTGCCATCACCCAGGTTCTGGATAAGCAAGGGAACGTGCTATATAAGTGGCAGGATTCGCCTGTACAAGTCTGGTCGGAACCAACAGCAAAGAAAATGAAAGACCTGCTGCATGAAACGGTGACCAGCGGTACTGCACGGAAAGCGTATCTTCCAGGAGGCTATACCGGCGGAAAAACAGGTACAACAAATGATGTGAAAGATCTTTGGTTCGTGGGCCTCACTGAGGATTACACAGCAGGCGTCTGGATTGGAAAGGACCATCCTGCTAGCATGCTGAACATTCAATCCTCTACGCCCCACCTTGCAATTTGGAAGGAAGTTATGGAGCAGGTGAATTGATTATTTGAAAGCCGGGCTGGCAGCAACATTTTGTTGCTGCCAGCCCGGCCTTTTTTCAGATTTAATATAATTGTCGGGAATCCCCGGGGTGACGAAATTTGTCGAAAAATTGATTTTTTGCAAAAGATGATAGATAAAAATCGAAAAGTGAACGATAAAAATCAAGAGTTGTACGATAATTTGGAAAAAGTGGATGATTCACCCCATCCGACCAGATACCCTAGGGAGGTATAAAGCAACCTTGCATCGCAAATTGTTGAAAAAGTTAATAATAACTCAGTCCAATGTTGACGATATTTACTTAAATTTAAACGAAAATGCCCTCCATAGCATAAATTGGCACTTTAGCATAAAAAAGGCTAACTTTTAGCCAGTAATTTGCCACTTTAAAGAGCATTTTTGACTGTTTTTAAAAAACAGGCCAAGATATACCCCCTCAAAGAAAGGAAAATAGCTCGCTCCACTTTAACCTATAGCGGGAACCGTTACCTCGCCAACCCGCACTGAATCCCCAGCCTACAAATCTCCTAGAAGCATAATTCTATAACTACGACTGTGAACTTTCTTTTAATCTCCGAATACAGCAATTAGCAGCCCTCCCCGTAAAGCCTCCTTTTTACACAGGCAAACTGGCCATTATGCTGTTATACAGCTTTAGGAAAGCAAAAACGACTGTGAAAAATAAAGCAGACCAAATGAAGGTATGAAAAAAGATTAGTCCAATCAGTCCAGCGATTGAGAGGCTAGACTGGATTTTATACACAAAGTATATAAATGCGATAATCGTTGAAGCAAGAAAGATTCCGATAATGCCTGGTAAAAAATGAATGCTCAAAAGTGAAAAGGCCCCCCCAATGAAGTATATGACGGATCCAAGCCGGATGCTTTTGAGCCCCTCTCCCTCCGATTCTTTTGAAAAGAAAAGCAGAGACAGTTCAAGCGCAGTATCTGATATCAGTTTTAAGGCGGCAAACAACATGAAAAACAATATAAACAAAACAAGAAGCAGGGACAGTTTTATGCCTGCGTCCGGTACAAATTCAAGCATGCCATTATAGATCCCGACATTTTTGAGTAAAACGACAGCCTGCAATTCCATATATATCGCAAAGGATAAACTGAAAAGCACGATGGCAATCAACGGAAAATAACCAGTTAAATATGTATTTTTCATTATAATCCTCTTCTTTCAAAATGGTACTCTCCCATTATGCAAAACTTTCCTCCTTCCTACAACAAATTCCCTATTATCTTTCCGATCACTCCACTTTTTCCAAATTAAACAGCCTGCTCCTAAAATAATGGAGCAGGCTGTTTGGTTATATTTAAGAGGTTTCTGTTGCTTGCTGCAGCATTTTAGCATAAAGCGCCTTTTTTTCAGCGGCAATAGCTTTAATTGACTTTAATTCAACTATTTGCTGTTCCAATTGGATGATATGCTGATCAAGTATCTCCATACGCTTGCTTAAAATATTTTCGATTTCCGTATCCCGGACTTTTCGTGCAGCAAGACAGCCTCTTCCATGAATTTCCCGATATCTTCCAGCTTCATCCCTGTTCGCTTTAGGCCGTTAATAAACCGGATGAAGGTTAGATCTGCCTCCGTATATTGGCGAATGCCATTTTCCTTTCCATCCTGCCGGCTGGGATTTGGAAGCAGTCCCACTTTTTCATAGTATCTTAATGTATAAGCTGTAATTCCCGTTAATTTTGAGACATCACCTATTGAATACATTGCCAGACAGCCTTTCTTAATTGGTAAGGACTATTTTCCCCGCTGCGGCGGACTGCTACAGGAGTGCTTGTGCAGCTCCAGCCTTATCCAATGGAATCCTGTGAGAAATCAAAGGATTTATTTTCCGTTGTTTTAATAGTGAAAGCAAAAACTCGGCATCCTTTTGGAACCAGTCAGGGTGGTTCCTTTTTAATTCAGTAATGCTGTACAAAGAAATAGTGTTCCCTTTCTCAGTTTTACCTTTTTCTATAAAACTCGTCCAGTCTCTAATCCAATTTTGGTCGTTTTTCTCCTCCAGAATAGTTGTATATCCATATCCAACGAACCTGCCATTTTTGCTTAAGGTCTGGAGGGAACGATTCCAATTCTGTCCGCCGATAGGGTCGAAAACCGCATCTATTCCTTAAGGAATGTTTTTGTTTATCACCTCAACAAAGTCCTCATTCTTATAATCAATTGCATTCGAACCGTATTTAGTGAGGGTATTGTGCTTGGGCCGGGATGCAGTGCCATACATTTTCAATTTATAGAGACTGCCAAGCTCAAGCAAGGCAGTGCCTACTCCTCCACTGGCGCCTTGTATCAGTAAGCTTTCCCCCTCCTTAACCTTCGCCAGGCGATGGAGCATCTGATAGGCAGTCACATAATTCAGGATAACGGCAGCTGCTTTGGGAGAATCAATGCCCTCCGGTACTCTGAACAGCTGATCCTCTGTCGCATATACGTACGCGGCATAACCCCCGGTGCCATTGAAGAATGCTGCTGCCTTTTCTCCTTTTGAAAACAGTTTTACATCATGGCCCACTTCTTCAATGATCCCTACCGCATCATATCCCGGGGTAAAAGGAGGCGTTGGGGAGGAGGGGTAAAGCCCTTCTCTTCTCATAATATCCGCAATCGCCACTCCTGCACTTTCAACTTTTATGAGGACTTCTCCAGCTCCTGGCTTGCGCAGCGGTTCCTCCAAAATCTCAATGACCTCGGGCCCTCCATACCGGTTAATGACCACACGCTTGTTCAACACAGACATCTCTCCTTTTTTAGGAATTAACTGATGCCTGAATTGTACGACTTAGAGTCAACTCTAAGTCAAGGGGCTGAAAATAAATATGTAAAAGGAAGCCAAATAACTGCCAATTATCTGGCTTCCCTTCTCGCTTGGCCAAACAATCTCACTTTGGATGATGAATCGGATTTATCATCGTTTGATTTTTTCTTTTTTGAATCTGATAAATCCTCCCATTTCTTGACCGCTGTCTCAAATTGCTGGTTTGATAGCTGGTTTGAAGCTAGTAATGCACAAAGCATAGCATAGGCTATCGGCCTGGTGTCCACCTCAACGCTTACATGCACATCCACATTTGAATTACCGCTGTGGCCAATCGCTGAGTTGTTTTTTGTATTTTCCAGATTTTCATTTTTGTCATTTGAATCACTTGATGACATGGAACGAAAAAATTTATCCATAATGTTCACTCTCTATCTTTATAGAATAGGCGGAATAGGAGAACCTCCAGATTCCGCCAAGAATAATTAGTCTTCAAATTCCTGTCTTTGATCCTGGTCCTGATCTTGATCGGATTCAGAGTCTGATCTTGAACGAACTCTGGCAATTGAATCAGAATCCACATCGATGTTTAGGTCTATTTTAGAGTTACCGCTGTCAGTGATTTTTGCAATATTAGTATTGCGTGTAGAGTTTTTGACATCATTCTCGCTGTCAACATCACTGTCGCTTCTAACATCGTTATCAATATCAAAATCTACATCAGACCTGCTATCGGAATCTGACTCGGAACGGCTTCTGCCGCCGCGGGAAAACCAATCATTAATTCCCATTACAATCTCTCCCTTCTCCTTAGTTATGAGTAGTATATTCATGATTTAGGAAGGAGAATGGACAAACACACCAGGGCAAACGTGGAATTTATCGAAAAGCGCAGGCTCCCTGACAAAAGGAACTCCGACTAAGATCTGGCAGGGTTGTACATAAAGCCGTTGCAACCTCCGTCCTGAGTCAAACGTCGACGCCAGAACTTCCTGACAGAGAAAGAACGGTTAAGGTCGCCAGTGTCTTAAACCGTATTACAACCTTCGTCCAGTGGCATTTTCTTCAGTGAAAAATTAAACGGAGTATGGGTGGCTTCCCCATGCTCCGCTTTAAAATTAATCTTCAAATCTTTGATCTTGTTCTTGATCCTGTTCTTGATCTGAATCAGATTCAGCACGGGAACGGACTCTCGCTCTGGAATCAGAATCTACATTGATGTCCAGTTCAATTTTGGCGTTGCCGCTGTCTGACAGTTTAGCAACATTGACGTTCCTGGTAGAGTTTTTTACATCATTTTCACTATCAACTTCACTGTCGCTTCTTGTATCGTTGTCTATTTCAAAGTCCACATCGGAGCGGGAATCGCTTTCAGAATCACTTCTGGAAGACCCTCCATTGCCGCCGTTATATCCATTTCCGTAGCCTTTTCCGCCATTTGGAAACCATACTTTACCCATTTATCTTTCTCCCTTCATTTGAGTTATGAGCAGTATATTCAGGGCAGAAAAATAAGCTTAGACAAACTGACTGATGAAACAGCGGATTTTTAGACAGGCTCCATTTGGGCGATATTCACCTTCACATTTCTTTGTCCAGTTTGCGGATTTGGATATATTCCCTTGGTTTGAAGTTCCATTGCGTTGTTTTATCAAGATGTCCTTCTTGTACGGGCCTGATCAGCGGATCTGAGACGTCATATACCGATACTGGCGCTTCTCTATGATTAAAATTGATATATTCTCTTTTACTTCCCTCATTTATTATCCAGGCACCAATGAATAGAAAGAAAAAGATGCCGCTGCAGGCGATTGCTTTTTTCCTGACCATATGATCACCTTCCTTTTTTTAGTCTTTCTGAAAAAAAAGGAAGTCATACCCAGAATATTTTTCTGAAAATATAAAAAATCTCTAATCCAAACCAATGCAAGCAAGTTAAAATTACGTTATAATTTTTTGTAAGGAATCTGTGTATATGTTATCTATTACAAGACTTTTAATGTTTTATGGCTTTTTTTGTTTTGGCATAGTTTTGCATTAATTATTAAAAATAATGATGGGGGGATTACATGTCTTTATTGCACCTGGCTATTTTTTCGCCTTTTCTGCTTGCTATTGCAATTCCAATTTTATATAAGCATATCCGCAGCGTACATACAGGTTGGTTTGTGCTTGGATTGCCTATTATTCTTTTTACATACTTTTTCCGCCTCATGCCTGTTACCCAAAAGGGAGAAACGATTACCAAAAGTTTTGCCTGGATTCCTTCCCTGGATATAAGCTTCGATGTTTATGTCGATGGATTGGGCTTGCTTTTTGCTTTGCTGATTACCGGAATCGGATCCCTTGTCATTCTATATTCCATTTTTTATTTATCAAAGGATAAAGAACAGCTGGGCAGTTTTTATACCTACCTGCTTTTATTCATGGGCGCAATGCTTGGCGTTGTTTTATCTGATAATTTGATTGTACTCTACACATTTTGGGAGTTTACCAGCCTATCCTCCTTTTTGCTGATTGGCTATTGGCATCACCGAGAACGGTCCCGCTACGGTGCACAAAAATCATTGCTCATAACCGTTTTGGGCGGATTAGGGATGCTGGGAGGCTTTGTACTCCTCTTTATCATGGGAGGCACCTTCAGTATTCGCGAACTAATTGGACAAGCTGATACCCTATATGGCCAAGCTTTGTTCCTGCCTGCACTTCTGCTTATCCTTCTTGGTGCTTTTACCAAGTCAGCACAGTTCCCTTTTCATATCTGGCTGCCTGATGCGATGGAAGCCCCTACCCCAGTAAGCGCCTATCTGCATTCTGCAACAATGGTTAAAGCGGGGATATATCTTGTTGCAAGAATGAGCCCTGTATTTGCAGAATCAGGAGTATGGTTATGGCTGATCGCTTCTTTCGGTATTGTCACACTTTTCTGGGGATCCTTCTCTGCAGTAAAGCAAACCGATTTGAAAGGCATTCTGGCTTTCTCCACAGTCAGTCAGCTCGGTTTGATAATGTCGTTGCTGGGAGTAGGTGCTGCTGCCCTTCACTATGATTCGATCGGTGAAAATGTATATATGGTTGCCACTGTAGCCGCCGTATTCCATTTAATTAATCATGCCACCTTTAAGGGAAGCTTGTTTATGGTAGTTGGGATAATTGATCATGAGACCGGTTCAAGGGATATCCGAAAGCTTGGCGGACTGATGGCATTTATGCCGATTACATTTACCATCGCGGCCATTGGCGCATTTTCAATGGCAGGGCTTCCTCCGTTCAATGGATTTTTAAGTAAGGAGATTTTTTTCACAGGCATGGTTAATGTTCTGAACATGGACATTTTTAACCTTGACACTTGGGGAGTCCTGTTTCCTGTCCTTGCCTGGATCGGAAGCATCTTTACTTTTGTTTACAGCATGATTGTTGTATTTAATGTTTTTGGAGGAAAGCATCAGCCGGAGAAATTGGAAAGAACACCGCATGAAGCTCCTTTGGGCATGCTGATTTCTCCAGTTATACTAGCTTCATTGGTCATTATTTTTGGCATCTTCCCTAACCTTTTGTCGGGAACACTTATTGAGCCCGCAGTAGCTTCCATTGTTCCCTCCCTGCTTAATGGGGAATTTCATGTTCACATCGGTTTCTGGCATGGATTTACGCCCGAACTGTTTATGACAATTGGAGTAATTACGCTTGGCATCCTGCTCTATGTAACGCTTCTCAGATGGAAAAAAGTTTATTCTTTATTGCCTGAGTCGATGTCATTAAATCATTTATACGATAAATCGGTTGACCTGGCTGAACAGGCTTCAAGATGGATTACCCGTTTGTTCATGACTGGCTTTATCCGAAGCTATCTGGTTTATATCTTTTTGTTCTTCATTATTTCACTGGGCTTTACGCTGTATTGGCTGGATGCGTTTAAGCTTAATCTTGGCAATACTGCTCCAATTCGTATGTACGAGCTGATTCTCGCCATTATCATAGCGATTGGCTCAGTGTTTATTTTGTTTGTTAAGTCCCGGTTAACCTCAATAATCCTGCTTGGGGCAGTGGGCTATACGGTGTCATTATTTTATGTTTTTTTCCGGGCACCCGATCTTGCGTTAACCCAGCTGATTATTGAAACCATATCAGTAGCGTTATTCCTGCTGTGTTTCTATCACTTGCCGAAAATGAACCTAAAAGAAGAGCGGCTGAGGTTTAAGTTTAACAATGCTTTGGTTTCGATAGGCGTGGGTACAATTGTGGCATTAATTGCCCTTTCAGCCCACAGCAATAAACTGTTTGATTCTATTGCAAGTTACTATATTGAGAATGCCTACGAGGAAGCTGGCGGAAAAAATGTTGTCAATGTCATCCTGGTGGACTTCCGCGGATTGGATACAATGTTTGAAATCACGGTGCTGGGAATAGCAGCAATCGGCATTTATTCGTTGATTAAGCTTCGTATGACAAGGGGGGAGGAAGCGGATGAAAACAAATGATTTAATCCTTCAAACCGTAACCAAGGTTGCTGCCTTCGTAATCATCCTGTTTTCCATTTCGATATTTTTGGGAGGGCATTATTCACCCGGTGGCGGCTTTGTTGGCGGATTGATGACATCCTGCGCGGTAGTGCTGCTGCTGCTGGCTTATGATTTAAAAACGGTAGCCGGCCTGCTGCCGATCGATTACAAAATAATGATCGCTTGCGGATTGCTGATATCCGTATCAACCGTTGCCGGGTCATGGCTGTTTGATGCTCCTCTTATGACGCACGCCTTCAGTGATTTTAATTTTCCTGTTCTTGGAAAAACAACATTGCATACAGCTGTCTTATTTGATTTAGGAGTTTATCTGGTGGTTATTGGCGTCACGATGACCATTATTCAGACGATAGGGGAGAGTGAATAATGGAAATACTAATGGCCATTGTTATTGGAATCTTATTTACCTGTGCTACATATCTTATGCTTTCAAAAAGTATTTTGCGGATAATCATCGGAACAGGCTTATTAAGCCATGGGGCACATCTGCTCATATTGACGATGGGCGGTTTAAAAAGAGGCGCAGTTCCATTGCTTGGAGAACATGCTGAATCATATGTTGATCCATTGCCTCAGGCTTTGATCCTTACAGCGATCGTTATCAGTTTTGGGGTTACTTCCTTATTCCTGGTTCTTGCCTATAGAACATACCAGGAATTGGGGACAGACAACATGGATCATTTGAGAGGAAACGAAGCTAATGAATAATATTGTCTTCCTGCCTGTTCTACTGCCTCTAATAACAGGTGTAGTTTTGATATTCTTTGCTAAAAAAACGGGGATTCAAAAAGGAATTTCACTCTTATCTTCCTTGTGCGGAGTTGCAGCAGCATTATTTTTGGTACAATACATATCTAAAACTGGCATTCAGGCCCTTCAAGTAGGCAGCTGGAAAGCACCCTTTGGAATTGTCATCGTCGCTGACATGCTAGCGGCCCTTTTGGTGCTTACGACAAGCCTGGTAGGGACTGCTGTATTGCTGTACTCCTTCCGCGGAATCGGCCAGGAGCGGGAAAAGTTTTATTTCTATTCCATTTTTCAATTTTTATTGGTTGGGGTAAATGGAGCCTTTCTGACAGGTGATATCTTCAACTTGTTTGTATTTTTCGAAGTAATGCTGATGGCATCCTATGTGCTTTTGGTATTAGGCGGCACGAAAGCGCAGCTGCAGGAATCTTTAAAATATATATTGGTCAATGTGATTTCTTCAGCATTGTTCGTAATCACCGTTGCCTATTTATATTCTATTGTCGGCACACTAAACATGGCGGACATTGGAAGAAGGATCAGTGAAGCGGGCCAGCCAGGGATCCTCACTGTTATTGCCGTGCTGTTCCTTGTCGTTTTTGGATTAAAAGGAGCCATCTTTCCGCTGTTTTATTGGCTGCCAGGTTCGTATTATGCTGCTCCGATACCGGTTCTCGCCTTATTTGGGGCGTTGCTAACCAAGGTGGGCATTTATTCCATCCTGAGGACTTATACACTTATGTTTCCTCATAAGCAGGGCTATACACATGAGCTGCTGGCAATCCTGGCGATTCTCACTATTATAGTTGGAGTGATAGGGGCTATCGCTTACTGGGATATTAAAAAAATCATTATTTACAATATCGTCATTGCAGTAGGTGTCATTGCATTTGGAATTTCTTTGATGAATCAGGATGGTTTGTCCGGTTCCCTGTTCTATTTAATCCACGATATGATTATTAAAGCAGCGCTATTTCTCCTCGTCGGCATCATGATGAAGATAACCGGAACCAGCAGCTTGCGGGAGATGGGCGGGCTAATTAGAATATATCCTGTACTTGGCTGGACCTTTTTTCTGGCAGCCATTTCGCTTGCCGGTATTCCCCCATTTAGCGGATTTGCAGGAAAGCTGCTAATCTTGCAGGGAGCCGCAGAAAAAGGAGCTTTTATCGGAATGGCAGTTGTTCTAGTTTCCAGTTTGCTGGTTTTATATTCAATCATACGGATTTTCATTTACGGGTTCTGGGGAAAAGAAAAAACTTACTCCCCGCCTTCTCACATCCATGTAACAAAACTTTTAACTCCTGCTATATTATTGGTTGCTGTTTCAATTTTGTATGGTATTGGAACCGAATTTGTATATCCTTTTATCATCCAGGGAACAGAACCCCTTCTTGACCCGCAAATTTATATTGATGCAGTGCTAAAGGAGGAGGGATAATGGCTTTTCAGATTTTGTTAAACGTTATTCTCGCTTATACGTGGATGTTCCTGAAGACCTCCTACTCTAGTTCGGCTTTCTTTGTCGGCTATTTTCTAGGCCTTTTAATTTTATTTGCCTTCAGGAACTACTTTAGCGGCAGATTTTATTTATTTCGGGTTTATGCGATTATCAGGCTCATCGTGATCTTTCACAGGGAACTGTTTTTATCGAATATCGCTGTTTTAAAAGTTGTATTAAAGCCAAAATTAGATATTCGGCCCGGAATCTTCGCCATGCAGACCGTCCTGGAGAAGGATTGGGAAATAACAGTTCTGGCGAATTTAATCACGCTTACCCCCGGCACTCTGGTTGTTGATGTTTCGGATGATAATAAAACTCTCTATATTCACGCCATGGATATAGAGGATGCAGAAGATGTGATTCAAGGTATTAAAGATAGTTTTGAAAATGCGATCCTGGAGGTGAGCCGCTGATGTTCGAGATGATCGTGCGAATTAGTCTACTTTGTATTTCGCTCTCCATGTTCGGCCTTATTTACCGGGTAATCAAAGGACCTTCAACAGCGGATCGTGTTATCGCCCTGGATGCGATGGGAATCAATTTAGTAGCAATTGTAGCCCTTATTTCGATTCTCCTTGATACAAGTGCCTTTCTGGAAGTTATCCTGCTCGTTGGAATATTAGCCTTTATCGGTACAGTAGCCTTCTCAAAATTTATAGAGAAAGGGGAAATAATCGAGCATGACCGAAATCGTTAAAGGTATAGCCGCAATCTTGATTTTATTTGGAGCCTTCCTAAGCCTTGTTACCGCATTTGGCCTGATCAGGCTGCCCGATGTTTACACTAGGAATCATGCTGCCTCCAAAAGTGCTACGCTTGGGGTGATGAGTATCCTGCTAGGAGCTTTCCTTTACTTTTGGGCCGAACATGGGCACTTTAACTCCCGAGTTATCTTAGGCATTGTATTCATCTTTATGACCGCCCCAGTTGCCGGACATTTGATAAGCAGGGCCGCCTATAATAACGGAGTAGCACTGTGGGAGAAAAGCGTTCAGGATGATTTAAAAGGCAAAAATTCACAGCGCCAAATCGAAAAGTAAAAACTGTTTATGGGTTATAGTTTTATATTTATTTTAGCTGCTGGCCTACGGGCTGGCAGTTTTTCTTTTGTCATTCCCTTCAAACTGCCTGCAGGAGATCTGTAAAGTGTTACAAAATATAAATTAACTTATGCTTATTTTAGAAAGTAAAATTCATGAACATTTCACTTTTTGGACTTTGCAAAACGAGTATAGTAGAAGTAGATATGCACATATTTTTACCATAAATATTAAATTTTCAGATCGAAAGAAAGTCTATTTCAGATAAAAACGCCAGCCGGGAAGGTACTATATCGAACTAATTACTATAATTAATTGCCTGCATAAGGGGGGACACGTTGTGAAGGAGCACATTTCGATAATCGGCGGAGGAATTGGCGGCCTGTGTACGGCCGTAGCATTGCAGCAAAGAGGAATTAAAGTCAGGGTATTTGAAAGAAATCCCGAAACAATTACAGCGGGGGCTGGGATCGTAATCAGTGCAAATGCCCTGAAATCTCTAGAGTTTCTTGGCCTGAAAGAATCTGTCCAAGCTTCTGGATTTGCCCAGGATGATTGTACGGTCTTTTCGGAAGCCGGAAAAGTTTTAACCAGCCTGAATTATCAGGAATCACAATTACCCAATTACACTTTTATACTTCGTTCCCAGCTTTCCGAGATACTTGCCTCAGCTTTACATCCCGATACAATAATTTATAGTAGGAAGCTGGTTGACTTTTCTCATAACAGTGAAAATGCAATTATGCATTTTGAGGATGGGACGAGCGAAGAAACCGACTATATGATTGGCAGCGACGGGATTTTTTCAGCGGTTAGACGAAAGCTTCTTCCACATAAACAGCTCCGTTATGCAGGCTATACCTGCTGGAGGGGAATATCTGACCCATGTCCATATTATAAAAAATCAAATTCGAATGAAATTGCCTTCATGGAGTATGAGAAACAAAGGCTCCATAGGACAAGAAAAGTTGTGCAGGAATCCTGGGCTCTTGGAAAGGTTGCTCAAATCGATATCCCCCTGCTTTGTTCCCTAAGAAATCAGGTGCTAAAGCTAACCCCAAATGCAATAAGGCAAAATCACCTAAAAAGTCTGTTTGAACTAGATGCTGAGTTCTAATTAACAAAAGCGCAGGCACCCTGGTCAGAGAAAGAACGGCTAAGATCACCAGTGTTGTAACTAAAACCATGTTACAACCTTCGTCCTTTGGCGTCGCCGGCACTAGCAAGTCCTCCACAAAGCTGACGCTTTGTTTCGTGCGATGTATCGCTGCCGTAGCGTTCCTTATCCTGTGCGTCGGGGCTGGGCGCTGGAGCTAGACATCTGTACTCGTTAAAAAAGTTATACTTACTAATCTTGAAACGAAAAGAGCCATCCACCTTTAGATGACTCTTTCAAATAAAGTTTTCCTTTCCTTCCTTTATTTAATTTGTAAGACCGAAAGCGTGCATTTGGAAACAGAAATGAGCTTCCCTTGTTCGTCCCTGATTTGGATATCCCATACCATCGTTTTTCTGCCATGGTGAAGAACTTTTGCTTCGGCAAAAACATAGCCGTCTTTCTTCCCGGGGACATGATTGGCGTTGATCTCAACACCTACAACTGCTTCCTTTTCTTTATTAACTAGTTCATAACCGCCCATGCTGGAAACAGTCTCAGCCAACGCTACCGAAGCACTTCCATGAAGCAAGCCAAACGGCTGAGCGTCCTTTCATCTACAGGCATTTTTGCGGTTACCAGCCCCTTTTCCAACTCCATAATTTCTATGCCTAGCGCTTCCATTAATGTATTCTTCATCTTCAATATAATCCCCCTTAGGGCCTGCTAAGCCCGCTTTTCCTGTTTCAATGAATGCTTGCCTGTTTCTTTAACTGCATCCTTCCCCCGAATTCCAGCTCTTTTGTACAGCTGAAAAAAGACATAAAGAGCAGAAAGTACAAGCAAGACAAGTAAAGCTTCTTTCTCGTACATTAAGATTCTGTCAAATTCATCACCTAGTTGATATCCAAGGAAAAAAGTCAGGCTGAGCCAAACAAGGGCTCCTGTATAGGAAAAAAGGGCAAAGGTAAGAAAAGAAAGCTTGCTGAATCCGTAAATAAATGGCAGGAATAAACGCATACCGGGGATAAAATAACTGATCGAGAGCGAGAAGGCATGATATTTATTCAGAAGTCTCTTGGACCGATAAATGAGTCTTTTGAATTTTTTTTTTCGGTTAAAATAACCCATTAAATGGGCTCCCGTAAACCTCCCCATGAAATAGATGGAGGTAATCGCAAACAAAATACCTGCATAAGCAGTTATAAAGGCAAATCCCGGATTTAGGAGGCCTTGCTCAGCTGCTATAGATACAGACATTATTATGACTTCATTTGGGATTGGAATAATAAAGATGCCGACCCATAGGTAAATAAACAGGCCGGGATACCCATACTGCCCAAGGATATGTAAAAATGATTCCCATTCCATATCTACACCTCCTCCATCCCTCAATAGCCTTTCCCCTAATTTTTGTAACATAATTCCTATACCCTGATACATACTTTTTTAAAAACAAAAAGGATGTGAAACATTTGAATTATCCTCGACACCTATATTCTTTCAACAATAACCGCTTCCCCGGCCATACGTCCCTTTATCCTGGATACCACCATGTATATGGTTTCCCTTTCTATCGCCAATTTCCTCCTGTAAGTGCTGCTTTTTTAATAAAATCTGCTCAGTCAGCAAATGTTTTACTGAATGATGTTCAGAGAATTACCAATGCGATTGTTCATTCTAAGGAATTTCCCGAAAAACTGATGAGTGCCGCTCAAGCTTCAAAAACAAGCCAGGTTAATGAGATGATCCGTTTAACAGGAGTCCGCAAAGTACCTAAATTCCACTTCAATCCTGATGGAATTATATTAGATTTCGCTGGAGATGAGAACAACAATGAAATTAGCCATATTAGGGTTTTCCTCAAATGGAAAAGCTCTTAATCTCTTGTTTAAAGGAATTGCTTAACCGGTTGAAGAACAAGCACCACCCAGACAATAAGTTTTAGATAAAGATAAATATTGGTTAAATAAGGGTTCATCCTATAAAGACACCTCTGCTTTTTAGGCAGAGGTGTCTTGGCATGCAGCCGATTAAACTATAATCAATAATAGTAACCGTAAGGGTAAGGGTAGTAATATGGAGGGTAGTAATATGGTTGATAGTAAGGCCTTGGTGCTAAGACAGCTGTAGTGAGCAGCCCTCCAAGCAATCCTCCAACAAATGGACTGGCAAACAAAAATGGATTTCGGCCATAGCCTCCGTAATATTGTCTCTGATAATTGTTCATTAGGAATCCTCCTGTCATTATATTTGCCTCCCTATTTTATATGCGGAAATGCAAATAATTGTATGGGTAGGCAGCCTACCCTTGAGACAGGAGAACAAAATTAATTTTGATCTATTTGAAACCGTTCAACCAGCAGGGCTAGTGTACGTGTCATTGCACCTGTAGCTCCTGCTGGACCTAAGTCAGACGCTTTTTTTGTATCTGCTGTTCCTGCTATATCCAAATGGACCCAAGGAGTATTTTCAGCGAATTCTCCAATGAATGCACCGCCCATAATAGCATGGCCTTCCCGGCCAGGGGAGTTGTTCAAATCAGCAATCGGGCTGTTCCGAACCCGCTCCTTATCCTTCTCCGTAATCGGAAGGCGCCACACGGGTTCACCTGCTTCATATGAAGCTTCAAGAACCTGTTCGAAAAGAGCTTCATTATTGGTCATTGCCCCTGTCATTTCTGTGCCCAGGGCGATGACAACTCCACCTGTCAGCGTAGCTACATCGACTAGATATTCAGCTCCATGATGCTTAGCATATGTCACAGCGTCTGCCAGCACCAGACGGCCTTCAGCATCTGTATTCAGCACTTCAATAGTCTTTCCGCTCATAGAAGTAATAACGTCATCCGGCTTGAATGCAGTTCCGCTTACCATATTGTCGGTAGAAGGGATTACGGCAACCACATTTTGTTCAGGCCTTAATTCACCGATAATTTCCATTGCGCCAAGAACCGCTGCTGCTCCGCCCATATCAGTTTTCATCCCGACAATTCCATCCTTCGGCTTTATAGAATAGCCTCCGGTATCAAATGTCACGCCTTTTCCTACAAGCCCGATAACGTCTTTCCACTCATCCTTGCCCTGATACTTAAGTACGATCATTCTTGGCTCCTCATGAGATCCTTGATTTACTGCAAGGAGTGCTCCCATACCAAGCTCCAGCATATCCTCTTTCACAAGAATTTCCGCTTCAAAACCGTACCGGTCAGCAAGCTCAGAAGCATATGAAGCCATGTCTGAAGCAGTTAACATATTCCCGGGAAGGTTAACCAGCGTACGCGCGGAATTTGTGCCGCGGCCATGAATATACCCGACCGTCAAGGAAGCCTTAATTTCTTCACTTTCAATATTGCTTACTACTGTAATTGATTCTATATTTTTTTCTGTTTCATTCGATTTTTGCTTATAACCCTCAAATTTGTAGGTTGCCAGGGAAAATGCCTCAGCTAATGCATGAGCTGCGTCAGTAGCCTCAACCGACTCTGTAACAAAGGAATTCAGCATTACCGTTACGGAAACTGCTTTTGAATCCTGGAGACTCTTAAACACCTTGCCAAACGCTTCTCGCAAAGTGTCAAACGTTAATTGCTTTTCTTTTCCAAGGCCTAAAAAAATAAGTCTCTTAGGTCCCATTTGTCCTAAAGTATGTATCTTGTGAACCATCTTTTTCTTTGATGAAATTTCTCCATCCTTTAATAGCTCAGTTAACTGGCCGCCAAGTATCTCATCCGCCTCTGCTGCAAAGCCTTCCAGCCTGCCGCCTTTTTCAAATACACCCGACAGTACATATTCATGTTTTTCATCAAAGTTTAATTGACCTGTTACAGTGAACAATAAAATTCCTCCTTCTGCATTCCTTACTTATATTATAACAGACTGACTATTCTTTTTTAAACTTCGATATTTAAATAAATACTCGGAAGCTTTGGAAGCGTGCCGATTTCATTAAAAGGCACTTGATCTAACGAAGGAAGAAGAATTTGAGCATATTCAATATAAGAAAGCACTGGTTCCAGCTGCAGGCCCCAGTGCACAGGGCTGTATGGGGTCAAATAGCGGCGTGCAGCCTCCAGCATCGCCCTTGCTCCTTTTACATTCCCATATTCATAATGGTATATTGCCACACTAAGCTGCAGCAGACCTTTTAAAAATAAATTGCCCTTGTCTGTCATCCACATCTCCTCAAGCAAATCGTGGCAGGTGTAATAATCACCTTCGTTGAAGGAAATAAAGAATGTGTAATACTCTATTGGGTACTCTTCCATTTCCTCACATCCTTTTTTTATGTTTAACTACCCTTCATTTGGTTTAATAACATGGTAACAGAGATTTTTTCTAATCTTATATCATCTTTTTAGCTTTTAGACTCTGAAAAACTTGGATGTTGTTTTCCATTCCAGGAGATCGCTCCAATCAACATAGTGGCAATCAGCAATGAGCTTTAATATAGCAACTTTTTAAGAAAAATATTATCTAAAAAACAAGATTGAGACATAATGATTATATAGAAAAGCGCTGCAGAGAATTTGAAAGGCATAATAATCTTTAAGACGAAGACAATTAACTTTCCTTGCTGTCACATACACCCGTACAGCGGATATCCTTTTACTACGCCGGCTATAATGCGCCGGGGCTTAATTAAAAAAAGTTGACGGGTGCTGGGGCTAGACATCTGTGCGTATTGAAATAATCATACTGTGTTTTTATTTTACAAGAAAGGTGGCCCCTCCATGGAATTATGGTTTAACTTTCCCCTAATTGCTTCATTAACAGCCATTTTTTTCGCTCAGTTTGTGAAAGTCCCTATTCAGTACATCGCTATCCGAAAATTGGACTGGTCACTTATCCACTCCACTGGCGGCATGCCCAGCTCTCATTCAGCTGCTGTAACTGCACTGGCAACCGGAGTAGCCCTGGAGTCAGGCTTCAACTCCACCGTTTTTGCAGTAGCAACGGTCTTTGCGATTATAACGATGTTTGACGCGACTGGTGTCAGAAGGCAGGCAGGAGAGCAAGCTGCAGTTTTGAATAAGCTTGTTGCAGATTTTAATACATTCGTTGCTGAGGCGAAAAAGTGGCAGAAGAAGGAAGAAAAGCAAAAACAAAGAGAGCTGAAGGAGTTGCTTGGCCACAAACCAGTTGAAGTATTCTTCGGAGGCCTCACAGGAATTATTTTGACGCTGCTGCTTCATTTCTTATTGTTTCAGCATTAGGGGAATTCAGCCACTCCTTTGTTTTCCGGATAAGCCGAAAATCGCCATATAATTTGTATTAAGGTCTAAGATATTAGCTTACTAGTAGTCCTTGAAAATCATCCTAATACTTAAAAATAGACTAGTTCTTAGCCTATAAAGATTTATCAAACAGAACAGCCCGTACACTTTTTTGGTGTACGGGCTGTTCCATTAAAAAACTTCTTTTTGGCCTGTATTTGCTGCAGTGCCGTTACTGTATGGTATATGTACTTCTTTAAAATACTGTTATTATATGTATGTACTGCACTATCTTATTTCTTTAATTTTCCTTTAAACTGCTGGCGGAATACCTGCAATTCTTTATCCTCATTCAACTCAGTCAGTTCATTTTCAGTTAATTTCCCATTTCCCTCTTTGACCACGTAAACTTCTAGCGTTTTCTTGCCCCAATTCTCAAATACCTCATCAACCGTATTATAATAAAGATCCAGCTCGTTTCCTTTGATGGCCCCGCCCTTATCTGCGACTACTCCATAGCCATACCCTGGAATATAGAGGATTGTCCCAATCGGGAAAACATGTAAATCAGCTGCCACCGTGGAAAATAAATCTCTTTTTACCTTTACGCCAGAATATGTGATCCCATACGATGGATTATCTGGATTCTTGCCGGTCGATTCAAATCCTGCTGTATAACCGGTAGCTACTACTTCTTTAGTGGGATACTTTGTAAAATCCACTGCTTCCTCAATCGTTTTGGGAGCGGTTATCGGTTCAGAAGAAGATATTTCTGTCTTTGCTGGCACGGTGCCATTCAAATACTTATAACCAAGTCCTATCGCCCTTGTATTCTGGTCAGAAATGAAGTGTGAACGAAATTCCTCCCCATTCATCGGCGCCTGTGCCGAAACCCCAGTCACATGGCAGAAGGTGGATTGAACTGCAAAAACTAATAGGAGGGCAATTATGGCCCTTTTGATTAAGTTTTTCATAATATTCATTAAAAATCTTTCACTCCTCTCTGTCATATTACTTTCCCAAAAAAAGAAAGAATATTCATAAAGAGTGAAAATATTTGTTCAATAGAACGAAGGCAAACAAAAAAACCCCATCAGAGTGACAGAGTTTTGAAGTTATGGCGTATGTTAAAACATTCTATATCCTTTGTTTCTGAGAGTTTTAATAACTACTCCTGCAAGGATGGCGCCGGCTAATCCGCTTGTCAGAATAATAATATCCGCAGGAGCCAGGGCAGACAGCTTTCCCCCCAGCTGGCCAAATGAATCTGCCGGGCTTCTGAAATACTCTATTAATTTTTTATTATTAACAATGAACAGAGCAACTAACGGAAAAATCACAACCATAATCCAAGAAGATCGAAATAGCATGTTCAGCAAAAATCCGATCCCGAAAAATAAGACAAAAAATAAGACTACAGAAATAATCAAAACTGGTAAAGACATTGGCATTTTTCTAAAGACCCTCCCTAGAAGCACTAATTCTAGTGTACTTAATCAGGAAAGACCCGTCAATCATCTATTTAACAGGGTAATTTTGATCAAAACTCAGTTATGATCCCCTTATTTTTCTTCCTTCTTACCACTGCCTCCACAGCAAGAACAAGTTTCAGAACCTCCAAGCAATAGCTGAAAATACCCTTTTCCAGAACAATATAAACATTCAAGAGCTTTACCCGTCACTTTCATCATATTAGCCACCCCTCCGGTAAGTATAAAATTAATTAAATTTTCTGATAATATATCAATAAATTCTTATTTTGAAAACCTTCAATTTAGGCGAAAAAGACTCAAGAAAGCGTATACATACTAAATTTCCTCTTCATTTCTCTCTTTTTTAAATAATTTCAGAAAATTTAAACTTTTTATCTAAATGAGTTTCCACAACTAAAAAGGCTGTCCAGGAAATTTTCCTTGGACAGCCTTTTCTTTATAGCTATGCTTACAAAAATTTAAACTTTCCTTTTTTCAAAACTAATGAAGGGCCGCCAATCATAAGAAGTGCGCGGTTATCGATCATTTTCTTCATAAAGGATGCTTTTGTGCCAACAAGTTTCTTGCCATAAACAACACCAATTGCATCATCTTCACCCAGTGAACATACAGTACCTTTAATATCCGGCTTGAATGACTCCAGGTTTTGGTCGTTTCGGATAAGAGACACAAGATTCTTAGCAACGACTTCCCCCTGCTGCATAGCAATTTGAGCAGTTGGAGGATAAGGGCGGTTAATCTCTTCATTGATAACAAGGGAAGAGTCACCGATTACGAAAATATTATCATGGCCAGGAGCACGCAGATCCGGCTGAACCTTCACACGTCCGCGCATGGCCTCGATTCCAGACTTTTCGATTACAGAGTTGCCGCGTACACCAGCAGCCCAAACGACCGTGCCAGCTTTGATTTCTTCTGTTTCGTCTTCACCTTTTGCTACGATAATTCCCTCAGGGGTGCATTCCTTGATCGCTGTGCCGATTTTGAACTCAACACCCTTTTTCTCCAAGTGTGAAACGGCATAAGCAACCAGTTCAGGATCGAAGCCAGGCAATGCTGTTGGAGCAGCTTCTACACAGATAACACGTACTTTTTGGAAATCAACATCAAATTCCTTGCAAAGCTCTGGAATCCGGTTAGCCAATTCACCAAGGAATTCAATTCCTGTAAAACCTGCTCCCCCAACTACAATCGTCAATCTTTCGTCTTTCTTTTCCGCTTCCGTTTGGTAAGTTGCAAATTGATATTCAATATGCCCGCGGATTTGGCGCGCAGAATTTACATTGGAAATGGAGAAGGCATACTCCTTTAAACCTTTGATACCGAATGTCTCCGATTCTCCTCCAAGAGCGATAACTAAATAATCATAGGAAATTTCCCCGTTTTCCAAAATAACCATCTGTTCAGATGTTTTAACTTCAACAACTGAATCCTGAATAAAACCGACTTTATGGCTATCAATAACCGAACGGATATCATAGCGCACCCGATCATGATGCAAAGTTCCCGCTGATGCCTCATGCAGCCAAGTTGTTTCATAGTGATAATCGTTTTTATTAACAAGAACGATTTCGGCTTCATTTACCCCAATAGCTTTTTGTAAACGAGTAGCTGTCATCAGTCCGCCGTATCCTGCACCCAGGATCACAATTTTCTTAGTTCTCAATGGTATCCGAACCACCTTTACAGAATTTTTCTGGAGATGTTAAGCTTATTTCTTATCATTTCACCGCATGTTAAAAAAATTATAAAATAAAAACAAAAGTTTGTGATGTACTTCACGAACTCATTCAAAAAAATGTACTAATTTTGTCAAAGAAAAGTAACAGTATAAGGTCTAAATAAATATTATGCGAAATCGTATACTTTTTCAAGTAACAAATAGTATTTTAATACTGTAAAAATGGAAAAGGTCAAGGTTCACTTCTGCATTTTTAGTCAAAATAACTAAGAAATACCCTATTGGCAAACGGATTGCCAGGATAGTCTGAATAGCAAAGCCCTATAATTAAGGAAGGTCGGATGCTTGTTAATGTAAAAACGCACACGAAGTCGTTTAAAAATGATTTTTTATTCTAAAAATTCTTCCATTAAAGTAGAATACATCTCTTTCCGGTTTAATTTATGTTAAAATGTACATTGGATTGTTACTATCGATGGGGGGATTTGTATAGTGAACGAGGATCAAAAATTATATGATATTACGATAATAGGCGGCGGTCCAGCCGGACTATTTACAGCCTTTTACGGCGGTATGAGACAAGCATCAGTTAAGATTATTGAAAGTCTTCCGCAGTTAGGCGGCCAGCTTTCTGCCCTTTACCCGGAAAAGTATATATATGATGTTGCCGGATTTCCAAAGGTGCGAGCACAGGAGCTTGTTAATAATTTAAAAGACCAAATGGCTAAATTCGAGCCAGCAGTTGCTCTGGAGCAATCAGTTGAGAAGCTTGAAAAGCAGGAAGATGGTAATTTCAAGCTTACAACCGATAAAGAAGTGCATTATTCCAAGACAGTTATCATTACTGCAGGGAACGGTGCTTTCCAGCCACGCCGCATCGAGCTTAAAGAAGGTGCAAAATATGAAGGCAAAAACCTTCATTATTTTATCGATGACTTGAATCAATTTGCCGGCCAAAAGGTTGTAGTTTTTGGCGGCGGCGATTCAGCTGTTGACTGGGCGCTAATGCTTGAGCCAATCGCAGAAAAAGTTACGATTGTGCACCGCCGGGATAAATTCCGTGCGCATGAACACAGTGTGGAAAATTTACAGAACAGTAAAGTTGAAATAAAGACTCCTTTTATTCCTGCTGAGTTTATTGGGGACGAAAACCAAATAAACCAGGTTGTGATAAAGGGTGCTAATAGCGAAGAGCAGGAAGTCATCGATGTAGATGCAGTTATTGTCAATTACGGCTTCGTTTCCTCCCTTGGCCCGATCAAGGAATGGGGACTTGATATTGAGAAAAACTCAATCATAGTTAACTCTAAAATGGAGACAAACGTTCCTGGCATTTATGCAGCAGGCGATATCTGCACATATGACGGCAAGGTTAAGCTTATTGCTACTGGTTTCGGTGAAGCACCAACAGCTGTCAACAATGCTAAAGCTTACATGGATCCAAAGGCGAAGACTCAGCCGCTTCACAGTTCTTCCCTTTTTTCTGAATAAGGAAAAGCGGAAGGGCCCCGGGTAAAGGAAGAAGGGCTTAGTTCGCCACGTCCTGTGGCAACGCCCTCCTGAGCCACATCCTGTGGCCCTCCGACAAGCATAAGACAAGCGCTGACAGAAGGCGCTTTTTGCCTTCGGAAGTGATTTGGCTTATGACCTCGAGGCCGGCTTAGGTCGCCACGTCCTGTGGCGGCGCCGGCACTAGCACGTCCTGTGTGTCGGGGCTGGGCGCTGGAGCTAGACATCAGAGAAAAGCGGAAGCGCCCTGGTCAGCCCCGACAAGCATAAGACGAGCGCTGACAGAAGGCGCTTTTTGCCTTCGGAAGTGATTGGCTTATGACC
>NZ_PGVF01000021.1 GCF_002860285.1 Bacillus sp. M6-12 | reverse complement strand
CCGCTGACTATCAGGAGCAAGCTCCATCAAGTCCGCTCGACTTGCATGTATTAGGCACGCCGCCAGCGTTCGTCCTGAGCCAGGATCAAACTCTCCGATAGAATTTGACTTGCTCATGTGCTTTTTTAGTGTGTGCTCACTATTACTTAAAACGTTGGCGCTTTGTTTTGTTCAGTTTTCAAAGAGCATTCTTTTTCAATCGCTCATAAGCGACTTTATTAGTCTACCATTT
Organism: Bacillus sp. M6-12; assembly: GCF_002860285.1. Taxonomy (GTDB): domain Bacteria; phylum Bacillota; class Bacilli; order Bacillales; family DSM-1321; genus Peribacillus. The sequence goes on along the minus strand of NZ_PGVF01000021.1, from coordinate 78,084 downwards.
CATATTGCGAAAGTCAATAACTTTTTTATCATGAATGACTGACTTAGTCATTATAGCTAGAAAAACAATTAATTACAAGGGGAAAATCAATTTTTTTAAAGGAAAGCTTAGTCTCATGCTGATTTTTCCTTTAGGCTATGTTAAAGTTCATTGTTGATTTTGGCACTATGTTGATTGGAGCGGAAGGCACGAGATTCTCGAAAATGCATTCGCATTTCCTTCGTGCGGTGTTTATTCGAGGATGATTATTCAACGTCCTGCGGGAGAAGCGGACCAAGGGAGACCCGGCAGGCGGAAACACCGAGGAGGCTCCCGGACCGCCACCACAGCGGAAATCAACAGGCAAGTATAACAAGGTTATTTCTACATAAAGTAAAAAACACTGGGAACCTGTATCTGTTCGAAGTGTTTTGATATGGTATTAAGCTATAATTTCCTCAATATACAATTCGCGATTTTTTTCTAAATGCAGGATTTCATTCGTTTCAATAATTTTTACTAATGGCCTGGTAGGTGCATTCGTTTCAATGAATAATATTTCCGCAGTGTATCCATTCGAAAGCTTTACCCGGCTTCCAATAGAGAAGTTTGCGATACCGGAAATCAGCGCTTTTAGTGCCGCCAGATCAAACTTCCCAAAATCATCATGCAAAATCATTTCTAATACCTTGTACGGTGAGTGTTTTTTTCTATAAATCCTTTCGGAGGTCATAGCATGATAAACATCAGCTATAGCAACAATATTGGCAAATGGATGTGGTTTCTTTCCATTTTTCCCTGACGGATAACCGCTTCCATCAAGCCGTTCATGATGCTGGAAAACTGCAAATTTAACACCTTCCTTTAGGAAAGAACTGTTTTGCAGCATCTTTAATCCATGAATAGGGTGTTTTTTGATTTCATCAAATTCACTAAAAGTCAGACTAGTTTTCTTTTCAAGAATTTTAGGTGAGATTTTTGACATTCCGCAATCGCATAAACAGCCGCCCATGGCCACCTGCAAAATATCTCCCTTTTCATAGTTAAGTTTTTTGGCAATAAAGCCGCTTAGCAGTGCTACAGATACAGCGTGGTGGAACAAATAATCAGCTTTTGTTGAGTAGTGGTGAAGCAAAAAGATATCAGAAGGTTTCTCAAGAGCTTTATTTAGTAACGGAAGAACAATTTCCCTTAGCTTGGTTGTATCAACTGGAGTCCCTGCTTGCCAGCTTCGAAATAGTTTCTTAAAGCTTTGGACCGAATTCAAATATTGGGTGCTGAAAGCAGTTTCTGCAGCAATTGCTTCCGCTTCCTCATCTATTACTTCAGCAGGTTTAAAGGGCCTGCCATCAATAAGTGTTTTTTCAACACTGACCTCTACTATTAAGAACGCACGCAAAACTTCCAAGAGGTCGCTTTTTAAAACAGTTTTCTTTGTCATGATTGGACGATTGGTTAAGCTGAACACGTCTTGCGACAAGATACAGCCTTCTTGTAAATATTGTGTTTTTACTCGCAAACAGTCCACCTCTGTAGAGTCTATTTAATAATACTTTATTACTATATTACTTGATTATTATGGTAAAGACTAGATAAAAAAAGAATTCGAAGTGATTGTATGAACGTACTTTTTTAGCGGTATATAAAATAATGGCCCTGTACCAGAGACAGGACCATTTAATAATTAACTAATTTTTATTATTCTTCATCATCTGTTTCTTGAACAGCTTCTACAGCAATTTCATCAGTTAGCTCATCTTCGGAACCCTCTTCAAATTCTTCGGAAGGCATGCCTTCCAGCCCTTCGTTTAATTCTTCTTCATTTTCTTTTTCATCTTCCCGTTCCAGGATGGCTACGGTCGAAACAAATTCATTTTCAGAAGCTTCTAAGCGAATTAGCTTAACACCCTGTGTATTCCGGCCGGTTCGGGAAATATATTCTGTTGCTGTCCGGATCAGCACACCACCAGCAGTTATCAGCATTAAATCCTCTTCACCTGTTACCGTTTTAACAGCAACAACCGGACCGTTCTTTTCAGTTACGTTACAAGTAATCAAGCCAGTACCACCGCGGCTTTGCATACGGTATTCAGAAGCCGGTGTACGTTTTCCGTAACCATTTTTCGTAACGATTAGAACTTCAGCATCTTCCTCTAGTATTTCCATGCCTACAACTTCATCGTCTGTACGAAGTCGGATTCCTTTCACACCCGCTGCTGTCCTTCCCATTGTTCGGACATCAGTTTCAGGGAATCGAATCATCATCCCATTTTTAGTACCAATGATAATATCTTTCTCTCCATTGGTCAGGCGGACAGATATCAGTTCATCCTCTTCATGCAAACTCAAGGCTATCAAACCATTATTACGAATGTTCGCAAAGGAAGAAAGCGCCGAACGCTTTGAAATTCCCTGTTTGGTCGTAAAGAAGAGGAACCAGTCATCAGCGAAATCCTGGACCGGAATAATCGCATTGACCCATTCACCCTTTTCCACTTCCAACAGGTTTATAAGCGGCAGCCCTTTAGCTGTCCGGCCGTATTCCGGAATCTCATAACCCTTCGAACGATAAACTTTCCCTTTGTTAGTGAAGAAAAGAAGAGTATCATGGGTTGAAGTTGTTAATAAATGCTCAACAAAGTCGTCTTCATTTGTCCCCATTCCTTGAATTCCTCTGCCGCCGCGTTTCTGACTGCGGTAGGTGGATACAGGGAGCCTCTTGATATAACCGTTGTGCGTTAATGTTACAACGATGTTCTCCACCGGAATTAGATCTTCGTCTTCAATATTTTCAAGCCCGGTTACCACGATCTCAGTTCTCCGCGTATCGTTAAAACGTTCTTTGATCTCTGTCAGTTCTTCACGGATAATTTCTAAAACCTTTTCTTCATCCGCTAAAATACCTCTTAGCTCAGCGATTAATGCAACCAGCGATTGGTATTCTTCTTCGATTTTTTCGCGCTCCAAACCTGTTAAACGCTGCAATCGCATATCAAGGATAGCCTGTGCCTGTTTCTCTGAAAGCGAGAATTGCGTCATTAAGCCTTCCCTTGCGATCTCAGTCGTCTGGGAGCTTCGAATCAATCGGATGACTTCATCAAGGTGATCCAGGGCAATTCGCAGACCTTCTAAAATATGAGCCCTTGCTTCAGCCTTGCGAAGTTCGAACTCTGTTCTGCGGCGGATAACCACCTGCTGATGAGCTAAGTAATGCTGCAGACATTGCTTTAGATTCAGAACCTTAGGCTGCCCGTCAACCAATGCCAGAAGATTAATACCGAAACTGGTTTGCATTGCAGTGTGTTTATATAAATTATTTAAAAGCACATTCGCATTGGCATCCCGTCTTACTTCAATGACAATCCGCATACCGGTGCGGTCGGACTCATCGCGAAGGTCGGTAATTCCATCAATTCTTTTGTCACGGACAAGCTCGGCAATTTTTTCAATCAACCTTGCTTTATTAACCTGGTAAGGCAGTTCATGTACGATGATAACCTGCTTGCCATTCGATTTTTCTTCAATTTCAACCTTTGCACGCAGCGTAATGGAGCCTCTTCCTGTTTCATATGCTTTTCTAATTCCGCTCCGTCCAAGGATCATTCCAGCTGTAGGAAAATCGGGACCAGGAATAATCTCCATCAATTCGGCAATTGAAATATCGTCATTTTTGCTGATTGCCAGAACTCCATCGATAACTTCACCTAATTGATGGGGTGGGATGTTTGTCGCCATTCCTACCGCAATCCCAGAAGATCCGTTTACTAACAAGTTAGGAAAGCGCGCAGGCATTACGACTGGTTCTTTTTCGGAACCATCATAATTCTCTTTATAGTCAATTGTGTCCTTATTGATATCACGAAGCAATTCCATCGCGATTTTGGACATCCTTGCTTCCGTGTAACGCATGGCTGCAGCTGCATCTCCGTCGACAGAGCCAAAGTTGCCATGTCCATCAACCAGCATGTAGCGATAATTAAAGTCTTGAGCCATCCGAACCATTGTTTCATATACAGCCGAATCGCCGTGAGGATGGTATTTTCCGATAACTTCCCCAACGATACGGGCTGATTTCTTATAAGCCTTATCCGCTGTCATCCCTAAATCGTTCATCGCATAAAGAATCCGGCGATGTACAGGCTTTAGTCCGTCCCTGACATCCGGGAGAGCACGGGAAACAATTACACTCATTGCATAATCAAGGAATGAGGTCCGCATCTCTTGGCTAATATTAATTTCCTGCACATTTGATCTTTCAATTTCCGACATGGAGCCAACCTCCTTCGAGAAGTTTTAAAACTTCCGATAATTTATAACAGGAAAACGGGAAGCCACGGGTAAATGGACAATAGACTTTTTCTATGCCACATTCCGTGAGCCTCCTGGTCATAAGAAAAGCGCAGGCTATACCACTGACAAAGGGAGGCAGCGGAGTTTTCGCCATAATCTTGTTACAAAACATCATTTGCAGCATCAGCACTAGTGCATCCCTGCAAAGCTCCTGCCTTATATCAGAGGATGACGCGCTGCCGTACTTTCCTTGTCTTGTGAGTCAGGCCTTCTTTTTCTAAGAAAAAAGCTTCATAGTGCTGGAGCTTATATCTGTACATGTTAAAAAAGAATTTAAATATCCAGGTTTTTCACATAAAGGGCATTGTCTTCAATGAAATTCCGGCGAGGTTCTACTTTGTCGCCCATCAGGATTTCAAAGGTTTCATCCGCTTCAATGGCATCCTTCAGGCTTACCTGGAGCAGTGTCCGAGTTGACGGGTCCATTGTAGTTTCCCATAGCTGCTCAGGATTCATTTCACCAAGTCCCTTATAGCGCTGAATTCCTGGCTTTGGCTGAGTAGGAAGTTCAGCCATTATTGAATCCAGCTGGCGGTCATTGTAGGCATATTCCACTCGTTTGCCCTGCTGAACCTTATAAAGAGGCGGCTGTGCAATATAGATATAGCCGTGCTCAATAATTTTTCTCATATAACGATAGAAGAATGTCAGCATGAGTGTACGAATATGGGCACCATCAACATCTGCATCCGTCATAATAATGATTTTATGGTATCTTGCCTTTGAAATATCAAAATCCTCGCCAATCCCTGTTCCAAGAGCAGTGATGATTGCCCGGATTTCATTATTGGATAAAATTTTATCCAAACGTGCTTTTTCTACATTTATAATTTTACCGCGCAGCGGCAAAATAGCCTGAAAATGGCGATCCCGGCCTTGTTTAGCAGAACCTCCAGCTGAGTCACCCTCAACAATATATAATTCGCTGATGGCAGGATCCTTAGAAGAACAGTCAGCCAATTTTCCTGGAAGACTGGAAACTTCCAAGGCACTTTTCCTTCTGGTTAATTCGCGCGCCTTTTTTGCAGCGAGACGGGCTCTTGCTGCCATCAAGCCTTTGTCGACAATTTTTCTGGCAACCGATGGATTTTCAAGCATGAATTGATCCAGTTTTTCAGAAAGGACAGAATCTGCAACCGTCCTTACTTCCGAGTTTCCAAGCTTGGTTTTCGTCTGTCCCTCGAATTGCGGATCGGGATGCTTAACAGAAATAATCGCGGTTAAGCCTTCACGGACATCTTCACCAGAAAGGTTAGTATCAGCTTCCTTGAAGATCCCATTTTTTCTGGCATAATCGTTTATAATCCTTGTAAGAGCTGTCTTAAAGCCCGACTCATGTGTTCCGCCCTCATGTGTATGAATATTATTGGCGAATGAGTATAAATTAGAGGTATAGCTTTCATTGTATTGCAGGGCAATCTCTACAGAAATCCCATCCCTGTCACCGCTCATATAAATCGGTTCTTCGTGAAGGACTTCCTTGGACCTGTTCAGATGTTCGACATATGAACGGATCCCGCCTTCATAGTAGTATTCTTTAGTTTTTCCTTCTGGCCGCTTATCTTCAATCGAGATCTTGAGACCTTTGTTTAAGAAAGCAAGCTCACGTAAGCGAGAAGCAAGTGTATCGAAATCATAAACTAATGTTTCGGTGAAAATTTCGCCATCTGGAACAAAATGTATAGTCGTCCCTGTCCGGTCAGTTTCCCCGATGACTTTTAAATCTTCCTTCGGTACACCCCGGTTAAATTGCTGGTAGTGAATTTTTCCTTCACGGTGGACAAAAACCTCAAGAACAGTCGAAAGGGCATTAACAACTGATGCACCAACCCCGTGCAGACCCCCTGATACCTTATAGCCTCCGCCGCCGAATTTTCCTCCGGCATGCAATACAGTCATAATTACTTCTACCGCAGGCCGTCCCATTTTTTCATGGATCCCAACAGGAATACCGCGCCCATTATCTATAACAGTAATGCTGTTATCCTCTTCAATCACTACCTTGATCTCATCACAAAAGCCAGCCAGAGCTTCATCAATACTGTTATCTACAATCTCCCATACTAAATGGTGGAGACCTCTAGCTGCGGTCGACCCTATATACATCCCCGGACGTTTACGGACAGCCTCTAAACCTTCAAGCACTTGAATATTATTTTCATCATATGATTGTTCCTGAATATCTTTTTGATCCATTGCCATTCCTAATCACCTACACTTTTCTTGGCTTTTCGTTCTTTATTTATCTTTAAGGTGCAGCTCACCTGTATGCCTGCCTTTTTTTATTGAAAATCTTATTCATCAAACAAAATAGACTGTCTCTGTGAGCGCTTCTTTAACGTTCCGGAAGACAGTGGAGTATAATAAATATGTTTGTCTGTTATGACAACCGATTTTATCGATCTCTTAGCAAGATTTATCGAAATTTCTTCCCTCTGCTTTAAAAAATCCTCCGTAATTGGAGATTGGTCGAAAAGCTGTTTATCTAAAATTGCGATGATGTCATCCGTTTTAATGAGAATGTCCTCACCAACATGAAGATACATGGAACCACTCCGTTATTTCAGCTTTTTCAAACTGCCCTGTTCCACTTCAAAAGTTGAAGCTTCTTTCAGGGTTTGATGGTCAATTCCCTCTACTGAGGTAGTAGTCACAAATGTCTGTACTTTACCCTGGATGGTATTAAGTAAATGGGATTGGCGATAATCATCCAGCTCTGATAAAACGTCATCGAGAAGCAGGATAGGATATTCACCAATCTCTGCATGTATAAGCTCTATTTCAGCCAGTTTAAGCGATAACGCGGTAGTGCGCTGCTGTCCCTGTGAACCAAACGTCTGAACATCTCGTCCATTAACAAAAAAAGTCAGATCATCACGGTGTGGCCCAATTAATGTGACGCCTCTTTCAATCTCTCTGTTACGCACCTTTACAAACTTCTCGAGAAATATATCTTCCATTTTCGACATTTCCATACATTCTGATACATCTAGGGACGGCTTATATTCAATTTTCAAGGTTTCCAGGCCTCTTGATATACCTGCATGAATGGGTTCAGCCCAATCTTGGAGGAGCCCCAGGAACTGGAACCTTTTTTCGACAATTTTCACAGCGTACCCAATCAGCTGTTCAGTTAAAACGTCGAGCATTGTTGTGTCACTTTGTTTTCGTGTTTGCAGAAGCTTTAATAAATGATTCCGCTGCTGTAGTATCTTATGGTATTGGCTCATATCATGGAGATATACAGGGGAAACCTGCCCAATTTCCATATCTATGAACCTGCGCCTGACCTGTGGGCTTCCTTTTACTAAATGAAGATCCTCCGGAGCAAACATCACGACATTCATATTGCCGACATACTGGCTTAGCTTGCGCTGCTCTATATGATTAAACTTCGCCTTTTTCCCTTTTTTAGATATCGTAAGTTCTAAGGGAACGGACGAGTTTCTCTTTTTTACCCTTCCCTCTATTTTAGCATATTCTTCATCCCAGCGAATAAGATCTTTATCATTTGAGGTCCGGTGTGATTTTGCCAGGGCCAGAACATAGATTGATTCCATTACATTCGTTTTGCCCTGGGCATTTTCCCCGAGTATTACATTCACTTTGTTCTCGAAAAAAACTTCGAGATCCTGATAGTTCCTGTAATTTTTCAGCTTTATTGTTTCAATATACATAATTTTTATTTTCCTTTGCTTAGCCCGTAATCAGGAAATTCCCGGCATTCGGGATTTCAATCCGGTCACCTGCTCTCAATTTTCTGCCTCTGCGGGTGTCAAGTTCTCCATTGATGAAAACCTCATGCTCGCTCAAAAACCATTTAGCCATACCGCCGCTTTGAATAATATCTGCAACCTTCAAAAACTGGCCAAGCGTTATATATTCTGTACTGATTTGAATTTCTTTCATCCGTTCTTCACTACTTTCTGCTGGTAGTCTCTAATATATTATTTTACTAAATTTAAGCAAATTACACAAAGTATTGACTAAAGGCAGAGAAAGATCAGAAAAATAGCCGGGTTACGGCACCTGCAGTTTCATGAGGCCTGATTTTGTCCTCTGAGGAGCTGGTTTCTAAAATAATAAAAGCTGCCAGCTAAAAAACTGGCAGCTCAAGGAGTTTATTTGTTTTTCAAAAGAATTAATAAGTCCGGACCGGAAGAATCAGCTGAAGCATGCTGTTGTCATGCAGCGAGCGAATCAAGAAAGGCCGCATTGCACCGGTAAAACTAATCGTAATATCAGTTCCTTCCAGTGCCTTTAATGCTTCCATAACATATTTGGCACTGAATGAAATTTTAAGATCTTCTCCCTCAATTGACTGTGCCTGAATTTCCTCGACAACCTTACCTACTTCAGGAGTATTAGAAGAGATTTCAATTACTTTTCCTTCAAGAGTTGACAGCTTGACAACATTATTGCGGCTCTCTCTTGCAAGCAGTGAAGCACGATCAATTGATTCCAAAAATTCCTTCGTGTGGACAGTCACATCAGTTTTGCTTTCAGATGGAATCAGACGGGATGTATCCGGATAGTTCCCTTCAAGTAGTCTGGAAAAGAATAATAAATTCTTCGCCTTAAATAAAACTTGATTGTCAGTAATAACAATTGAAATCGGTTCATTGTTATCATCGAGTATCTTGCTTAGCTCATTCAGGCTCTTTCCAGGTATAACGACATTATATTCACCTTGAACTTCCGTTTCGATTTTCGCCTTCCGCATCGCCAGACGGTGGCTATCTGTTGCAATACAGGTCAATTCATCGCCTTCCACCTTTAAGTTTACACCTGTCAAGATAGGACGTGTTTCTGAGGTGGACACTGCAAACCCAGTTTGTCTGATAAGGGTTTTTAAAAGATCAGTTGGAAGTTTAAAAGAATTTTCTTCCTCTACCTGGGGTAGATGGGGGTATTCTTCGGCATCCAGTCCGTTTAAATTAAATTCCGCTTTGCCTGACCGGATAATTGTCTGGAAATTTCCAAGTACTTCTATTTCTACTGTATTTAACGGCAACTTTTTAACAATTTCACTGAAAAAGCGGGCATTTAGGACAATCTTTCCTGTTACTTTAATTTCAACAATTTCATTTCCGTCTTCTTCGGCTGGAATGAAAGACTCAATAGAAATATCTGAATCACTTCCAGTCAGTGTTACTCCGTCTCTTGTAACCTCTATTTTTATTCCCGTTAAAATCGGTATAGTTGTTCTGGAAGTAACTGCCTTTAAAACGTCCTGAACACTTTGGACCAATCGATCGCGCTGGATGATGAATTTCATTTGATAATCCTCCAATGTGGTATATTTCAAATTTTAACTGCATATATTAATTATTTTTTATAAAAAAATAGTAATAGTAGTAATAGGGCCTGTTAATTTGTGGATAACTCAAGAAAAAGCAAGGAAAAACAGTCTATCCACATGTGGACAGACTGTGAGTAAGTCAATGATGGTTATTCACATAATTCACGCAGCAAGACTAAACTCGCAATCGTTCCTGAATCTCCTTTACTTGCTTTTGGAGTACAGAGTCAGTTTGCATAAGCTTTGAAATTTTTTCATGGGCATGGATTACGGTTGTATGGTCTCTTCCGCCAAATTCATCACCTATTTTAGGCAAAGAGGAATCTGTTAGCTCCCGAGAAAGATACATAGCAATTTGTCTTGGGAATGCAACCGACTTAGTCCGTTTCTTTGCTTTGAAATCCTCCAGCTTCACACTATAGTGCTCACCTACAGTTTTCTGAATTTCATGTATGGTAATTATTCTTGGTTTCGAGCTTGGAATAATATCCTTTAAAGCCTCTGCTGCCAGATCCGCATTGATATCTTTATTAATCAATGAGGAATAGGCAACTACACGGATTAGCGCACCTTCCAATTCACGAATATTAGAATCAATCTGATTGGCGATGTACAGCATCACTTCATTTGGGATATCCAAACCTTCTGCTTTAGCCTTTTTACGCAAAATAGCAATCCTTGTTTCCAGATCAGGAGGAGTTATATCGGTAATCAGCCCCCATTCAAAACGGGATCTGAGCCTGTCTTCCAGTGTCGGAATTTCTTTTGGAGGACGATCACTTGAAATAACAATTTGCTTGCTTTCTTCATGAAGCGTATTAAAAGTATGAAAAAATTCTTCCTGAGTTTGTTCTTTTCCAGCCAAAAACTGAATATCATCTATCAGCAGAACATCAACACTCCGGTATTTATTGCGAAAATCAACGGCTTTATTGTCACGGATTGAATTAATAAATTCATTTGTAAACTTTTCCGAAGATAAATAAACTACCTTTGCCGAAGGATTATGCTCTATTACATAGTGGCCAATCGCATGCATTAAATGTGTTTTCCCTAAACCAACGCCCCCATAGATAAACAGGGGATTATATGCCTTTGCAGGTGCCTCCGCAACAGCAAGGGAAGCGGCATGTGCAAACCGGTTTCCTGAACCAATAACGAATGTATCAAATGTATATTTTGGATTAAGCATATGTTGAGGAAGCTCGATATGATCTTCTTCCCGCCTTTTTGGCTTCTTTACAGGGGCCTGATAATCAAAATCTTCTTCTCCTTGATTTGGAGGAATAATGAATTTAACTTCAAGCTCTTCACCTGTGAGCTCCAAAAGGATGCCTGCTATTAAGTGCGAGTACCTTTCTTCCAGCCAATCGCGTGCAAATTCATTTGGAGCAGCTACCGTTAATGTATCACCCTGCAGCATATGGGCTTTTGTCGCTTTCATCCATGTATCAAAGCTTGGTTTGCTAATTTTTTTCTCTATCTTTTTTAACGTCTGGTTCCATAAAGCATCGATATTCTCCATACTAGCCCTCCTTTCAGCGAGGAAATTCTATAAAAAGAAAAAAACACGAAAAACCCCGCAGAACGAACGGAAAAGTTCTTCACTAAACATACATTCATTGTAATTTAATAGAAAAATAGAAAGTTGTATAACTTTTGTACAAACCTAAAAGCAGGATATTTCAGGTGAATATAATAATTATTCATTTGCATGAATGTGGAAAAATATATAATAAAGAAGGAAAACGGGTTTTCGACAATATCCACTATTTGTGGACAAATTCATTCACACGGTCTGAATATTCTATCCACAAGTTATACACAATCTGTGGATAAAGTGATTTTGGGGATAAAGTTATTCAGAGTGAAAACACAAATATAATATCAGATTTTCCGAGAGGTTGCAATGGTGTTTTGAGTTTATCCACAAGATAAAGGGGCTGTGGGAAAAAACTTTTCCACAGCCCTGATTGTGTGAAAAACCTGTGAATTATGTCTGTGGATAGTAGAAAAATGTCGAAAAGATGTCCACAAAGCTTTTGGTGATAAAAATGGCTGCAGGAAAAGAGTCATTGTCTAACGCTGGCAGCTTTCATAAGAAAGTTAAAAATTAGGACATTAAACATCTGCTAAAATTTTAGTCACGGGATAGAGTTTTTTTCATGGAGGGATCTCATTTTGACAATATCAATTCGTTTCTCCAGGAAAATGGCATATGATTTTCCCTTCAACCATGTTAGAATGGAAAAGCCGTTTGTTTTGAGTCCTATATAAAATGAAAAACTGACGGGAAAATAGGATACGGTTAATCTGAAAAATAAAGAGCAGTTGACAATTTTGTACTGCCGTCTATATAATTAGTAAGACTGTCTTTAACTGTTATTCTCTTGGGAGGTGTCATATAATGAAAAGAACGTATCAACCAAATAAACGTAAGCACAGTAAAGTTCACGGTTTCCGCGCTCGCATGAGCACGAAGAACGGACGCAGAGTACTAGCAGCCCGTCGCCGTAAAGGAAGAAAAGTATTATCTGCCTAGGCCACTGAATTCTCTCAGTGGTCTTTTTTCTCATAGCAAGAAAGGCAGCTGGCTTTATCTATGGTTTCGATGGCCCTATATCGCAACAATCGAGCAGCGTTATTTTCCTGGGAAAAAAGTTGCTGGGTGCTGCAGCTATACATCTCTATATTGAAAAATGAATTGCAGGTGTAACCGATGAAGAAAAAGTTAAGGATCAAAAAAAATGATGAATTTCAGCTGGTTTTTCAAAAAGGGGAATCATTCGCAAATAGGCAATTCGTTATCTATATCCTTGACAAGCCTGAACAAGACCACTTCAGAATTGGTCTTTCTATCAGCAAGAAAATTGGAAATGCGGTTATGCGGAACCAAATCAAACGATACATACGGCAAACTTTCCTCGAATTAATGGATGATGTGAAAATAGGAAGGGATTTTGTCATTATTGCCAGAAAGCCTGCTGCAGAAATGGACTTTTTTCAAGTGAAAAACAGTCTGATCCATGTTCTTAAACTAGCCAAAGCTTTACGCTATAACGCAAAATTCCAAAAACCCCGACATAAATAGAATTTCTACATTTTGATGCTCCAAAAGAATCTGCATGGCAAGAAAAAAGATGGTACAATACAAATTGGGTATAAATTGCTTTTTTTAATTCTATATTGTAGTAATAGTGCTTATAAAATAGCACAGACTTTTGTGAAATGGGACAAGTCTGCCTGTTTTAAGATAAAGTTTGCTGTTGGGAGGAAATTAGGCTTGAAGAAAAGAATATTTCTTATAGTTGCGATTGTTTCAATGATGGTTCTTTTGGCGGGATGTACTGAGGTTAACAAACCGATTACCCCGGAAAGCACCGGTTTCTGGAACGAATACATTGTCTATCCATTATCGCTATTGATCGTGAAGGTGTCGGAACTCCTTGGAGGCAGCTTTGGTCTTGGTATTATTGTCGTTACGCTTCTTATTCGTTTGGCAATCCTGCCGCTGATGATTAAACAAACGAAAAGTTCAAAAGCGATGCAGGCTTTGCAGCCGGAAATGGCAAAGCTTAGGGAAAAATACAGCTCAAAGGATGCTGCAACACAGCAGAAACTTCAGCAGGAAACAATGCAATTGTTTCAGACACACGGTGTCAATCCTCTGTCAGGCTGTTTTCCATTAATTGTGCAAATGCCAATTTTAATTGGTTTTTACCATGCAATCAGCCGAACTGGGGAAATCGCCAACCATAATTTCCTTTGGTTTGACCTGGGCTCGCCGGATCCGATTTATGCTTTGCCGATTATCGCGGGTATTACAACTTTTATTCAGCAGAAAATGATGATGGCGGGCAATGATGCAAACCCGCAAATGGCTGCCCAAATGAAAATGATGCTCTATGTTATGCCAGTTATGATCGTTGTCTTTGCAATCAACTTTCCAGCGGCACTTTCATTATACTGGGTTGTCGGAAATATCTTTATGATTGTTCAAACTTACTTTATTAAAGGGCCGGACCTGAAGAAAGCGGCTGCCGGCAATGCGGGAGGAGCCAAAAAGTGAAACAGATAACTGCTAACGGACATTCTGTCGAAGAAGCAGTAGAATCAGCTTTAGCTCAATTAAATACAACAAGAGACCGCGTAGAGATAGAAATACTTGATGAAGGAAAAAAAGGATTTTTAGGCTTGTTTGGTGCCAGACAGGCCGCTGTTAAGGTGGTTATGCCTCCTGATCCTGTCGAAGAAGCTCAAAACTTTCTAAAGAACGTCAGTGAAAAGATGGGAGTGGCAGCAGAAATTGTTATCACAAGAGATGGAAAGAATGTGACATTTCAGCTGTCAGGAGAGAAAATTGCCCTCTTAATCGGAAAACGGGGACAAACGCTAAACTCCCTTCAATATTTGACGCAGCTTGTAGCCAACCGCTATTCCAGCCAGTATTTAAATGTTACGGTAGATGCGGAGGATTACAGAAAACGCCGCAACGACACGCTTATTCAGCTGGCTGAACGAATGGCTCATAAAGCCCTGAAAAGTGGAAGGGAAGTAGCGCTTGAACCGATGCCTTCATATGAGCGCAAAGTAATTCATACTGCACTTATGAATTTTTCAAAAATCAAAACAGCTTCAAGTGGTTCAGAGCCATATCGCCACCTGGTAATTATTCCAGAAAAAAAATATAAGTAATGTTTTTAAGCCTTGCCGTGCAAAAGCCGGCAAGGCTTTTTTTGCATTTTGCATCTAGTTGCTCGAACAACCATTGCTTGCTGAACGAGAAAAGTGGTCAATAGAGCGGAACTCACCAGCCAAGTTTAACAGAGCTAATCTATCACTAATACAGGTTCGGTTAGTTGTTATTCACATGTGGATAAGTTAAAATGAAAGATACTGAAGAAAAAGATTTGTGGATAACTTTATATTGATCGAATATCTCTTTAATAGGGAAAAATACTATGGTATTGTAATGGTTTAGGTGAAAATGCCAATTAGCAATAGTGATATATATAATCCGATAAGTGAAAGAGGTGAAAGATATGGAATTTGATACAATTGCGGCAATCTCCACTCCAATGGGAGAAGGAGCAATTGCTATCGTCCGTTTAAGCGGGGATGAGGCGATCGATATTGCCGATAAAATTTATAAAGGCTTTAAAAGCTTGAAGCAGGCAGCATCCCATACCATTCAATACGGGCACTTGGTTAATCCAAAAACAGGTGAAACTGTGGAAGAGGTTATGGTTTCTGTAATGAAAGGGCCAAAAACCTTTACACGTGAGAATGTTATTGAAATTAACTGCCATGGCGGACTAGTTTCAGTCAATCGGGTCCTTCAGCTCGTATTGGCCAATGGGGCAAGGCTTGCTGAGCCTGGGGAATTTACCAAGCGGGCATTCTTGAACGGCAGGATTGACCTTTCCCAGGCGGAGGCCGTTATGGATTTAATCCGTGCTAAGACAGACCGGGCAATGAATGTTGCGCTGGGACAGATGGAAGGACGCCTTTCCCGCCTGATTCGCAAGCTGCGCCAGGAAATATTGGAAACACTGGCCCACGTCGAGGTTAACATCGATTATCCCGAATACGACGATGTAGAGGAAATGACGCATCAGATGTTTATTGAAAAGGCAGCCTCTGTAAAAAAAGAGCTGGAACATTTACTAAGAACCTCCGAGCAGGGGAAGATACTGCGGGAAGGCTTGTCTACTGTAATCATTGGGCGTCCTAACGTTGGAAAATCCTCGCTGTTAAATAGCCTTGTGCATGAAAATAAAGCTATTGTTACCGATATACCCGGGACGACGCGGGATGTTATTGAGGAATATGTAAATGTCCGGGGAGTACCGTTAAGGCTGCTTGATACCGCTGGAATTCGCGAAACTGAAGATATTGTAGAACGGATAGGGGTAGAACGTTCCCGGGCTGTATTAAAGGAAGCGGACTTAATCCTGCTTGTCTTGAATTATTCCGATGAACTGACAGAAGAGGATCTTAATCTGTTTAAAGCAGTTGAAGGAATGGACGTAATCGTAATCGTTAATAAAACAGATTTACCCAAGAAAATTGACCTTAATCATGTCCATGAAGCTGCTAAGCAGCATAAAGTTGTTACCACTTCCCTCCTCGAGGATCAGGGTGTGGACCAGCTGGAGGAAGCGATTTCTTCTTTATTCTTTGCCGGGTCTCTGGAAGCTGGGGATATGACCTATGTATCAAACTCAAGGCATATTGCGCTGCTTGGACAGGCTAAGCAGGCTATTGATGATGCTGTAGAGGCAATTGAAATGGGAACACCGATTGATTTAGTTCAGATTGATTTTACAAGGGCCTGGGAGCTGCTTGGTGAAATTATTGGAGATAGTGTCCATGAAAGCCTGATAGATCAGTTATTCTCCCAATTTTGTCTTGGTAAATAAGGCTTAATGTAATATAGGTAAAAAAGGAGGAAACTTAAATGCAATATGATGCCGGAAGCTATGATGTTATCGTTGTCGGGGCCGGTCATGCGGGTGTTGAGGCCGGACTTGCTGCTGCACGGCTAGGCGCAAAAACACTTATGCTGACCATCAACTTGGATATGGTTGCTTTTATGCCCTGCAATCCTTCAGTAGGCGGACCTGCAAAAGGAATTGTGGTTAGGGAAATTGATGCTCTGGGCGGAGAAATGGGAAAAAATATTGATAAAACCCATATTCAAATGAGAATGCTGAATACCGGTAAAGGTCCGGCTGTGCGTGCTCTGCGTGCCCAGGCTGATAAATTTTTGTACCAGCAGGAAATGAAAAAAACAATTGAAGATGAAGAAAATCTGACTCTCATGCAGGGGCTGGTGGAGCGGCTTATTGTGGAAGATGGCATCTGTAAAGGAGTCATTACCCAGACAGGCGCAGCCTACACTGCAAAGACTGTTGTTATAACTACCGGGACGTTTTTACGCGGGGAAATTATCCTTGGGGAGCTTAAATATTCAAGCGGTCCGAATAATCAGCAGCCTTCCATTAAGCTATCCGAGCACCTGGAAGAGCTTGGCTTTGATCTTGTGCGTTTCAAAACCGGTACTCCTCCGCGTGTGCACAGCCAGACTATTGATTACAGTAAAACAGAGATCCAGCCGGGCGATGACGTCCCACGTGCTTTCTCATATGAGACAACTAAATTCATAACTGACCAGCTGCCGTGCTGGCTAACCTATACAAGTCTTGAGACACATCAAATCATCGATGAGAATCTCCATCGCTCACCGATGTATTCAGGAATGATTAAAGGAACCGGACCGCGATATTGTCCATCGATTGAAGACAAGGTGGTTAGATTCAATGATAAACCGCGCCATCAAATCTTCCTCGAGCCTGAGGGCAGAAATACACATGAAGTGTATGTGCAGGGCCTTTCTACAAGCCTCCCTGAAGATGTTCAAAAACGTATTCTTGCATCCATTCCTGGCCTTGAAAATGTACAAATGATGCGTGCGGG
Source organism: Bacillus sp. M6-12 (assembly GCF_002860285.1). Taxonomy (GTDB): domain Bacteria; phylum Bacillota; class Bacilli; order Bacillales; family DSM-1321; genus Peribacillus. Next base: position 60,974 of record NZ_PGVF01000021.1, on the reverse strand, counting down.
CTATGCAATTGAGTATGATGCAGTCGTGCCGACCCAGCTATGGCCAACACTGGAAACGAAAAAAGTGAAGAATCTGTATACTGCAGGCCAGATTAACGGAACCTCCGGTTATGAAGAAGCGGCAGGCCAAGGACTTATGGCCGGGATTAATGCCGGTTTGAATGCTCTCGAAAAACAAGAGTTAATCTTGAGCCGTTCGGATGCCTACATTGGGGTTTTGATTGATGACCTTGTAACAAAAGGTACGAACGAACCCTACCGTTTGCTGACTTCCCGTGCGGAATACCGTTTGCTGCTTCGCCATGACAACGCTGATCTCCGCCTGACTCAGTTTGGCTATGAAATCGGTTTGATTAAAGAAGGACGCTACAATAATTTTGTAGTTAAAAAAGAAGCAGTGGAAGCTGAAAAAGCAAGACTTCAATCTATTTTTATCAAGCCGACACCGCAGGTTCAGGAAATCATAACGCAAAATGGCGGTTCCGAACTGAAGGATGGCATCAGGGCATCTGATCTTTTAAAGCGTCCTGAAATGAGCTATGAACACATTGATCTGTTGGTTCCGAGTGAAGAAAAACTGGATTCCGAAGTAACGGAACAGGTGGAAATTCAGATTAAATATGAAGGCTATATAGAGAAGTCACTCCAGCAGGTAGAACGGCTGAAAAAAATGGAAAACAAAAAGATTCCAGAAAACATCGACTATGATGCGATCACGGGGCTGGCTTCTGAAGCACGCCAGAAATTAAAGGAAGTACGGCCGTTATCGATGGCCCAGGCTTCAAGAATTTCAGGAGTAAATCCGGCCGACGTTTCCATTTTACTTGTTTATTTAGAGCAGGGAAAGATTGCGAGAGTTTCTAATAGTTAAGCAATAAATACACGGTTCCGAAGGTGATTCGCAAGGTCTCTTCGGAACCTGGCGATACATAGTTTCGAATGTGTTTCAATAAAAAAAATTCACATAAAAGTATTCACCGTAAAGGGCTGATACCTAATGAAAATTGAACAATTTACAAAATCTCTTGAGGAAAGGGGAATTAACCTTTCTCCTGAACAGCTGCGGCAATTTGAAATGTATTATGAGATATTGGTTGAATGGAATGAAAAAATGAATCTGACAGCTATCACTGATAAAGAGGAAGTCTATCTGAAACATTTTTATGACTCGATCAGTGCTGCCTTTTATTTTGATTTTAGCAAGAGCTATAGTATTTGTGATGTAGGTGCAGGTGCAGGATTTCCAAGTATTCCATTAAAAATCTGTCATCCGCACTTAAAGATTTCGATAGTGGATTCTTTAAATAAGCGTATTTCATTTTTACAGCATCTTGCTGATTCACTTGGTCTAATGGATGTAGCTTTTTATCATGACAGGGCCGAAACGTTCGGACAAAAATCAGAACATCGGGAAGCCTATGATATTGTGATGGCAAGAGCAGTAGCCCGCATGTCAGTGTTAAGTGAGCTGTGCCTGCCGTTGGTCAAGCCAGGAGGCACATTTATTGCGATGAAGGCTGCGAGTGCGGAAGATGAAATGAGAGCAGGAAATAAGGCTGTAACCACGCTGGGCGGACAAATAGAGGATGTCTTTTCCTTTACTCTTCCAATTGAAGAAAGTGAAAGGAATATTATTACTGTTCAAAAAGTGAAATCCACACCGAAAAAATATCCAAGAAAACCTGGCACACCAAATAAAATGCCTTTAGAATAGAGAAGAGAGTATATTAAAATTATCGAAGGTTTTGACGAATGAAGATGGGATTACCTTGTTAATTTTGTCTGTTTCCAGGAGGAACCTGTCGCTTCTATAGAGAATATGTAATACGGGGAGTTTCTTAAAGGTGGTGTAGGGAGAATGAAGCATCCTTTTTCGCGTTTTTTCGGGTTAGGCGAAAAAGAAGAACAACCAATTGAATTGGAAAAGCCAAGCAATAATGAAGAAATAAAGCATATTCCAATTGCAGATATTGTTCCAAACCGGTATCAGCCCAGAACTGTTTTTAATGAAGATAAAATAGCAGAATTAGCTCAAACTATCCATACGCATGGTATAATCCAGCCAATTGTTGTAAGGGAATATCAGCATGGGAAATTTGAAATCATTGCCGGTGAACGCAGGTTCAGAGCCATGCAGAAGCTTGGCTGGGATACTGCACCGGTCCTCGTCAAGGACTTTAATGACACAGAAACCGCTTCTGTAGCCCTCATAGAAAATCTTCAGCGCGAGGAGCTGTCACCGATTGAAGAGGCACTGGCGTACGGAAAGCTGCTTGAGCTTCATAACCTTACCCAGGAAGCGCTAGCCCAAAGGCTCGGAATTGGTCAATCAACAGTTGCCAATAAACTCCGGCTGCTTAAGCTTCCTAATCAGGTTCAGGACGCTTTGCTTTCAAAACAAATTTCCGAGAGACATGCCCGCTCATTAATTCCGTTAAAGAACCCTGAATTGCAGGTAAAGCTGCTAGAGGAAGTCATTGAAAGAAGTCTGAACGTTAAGCAAACGGAAGAGCGTGTCGTGAAAATGCTCACTAAATCAGATCAAAAGCCAAAGCCAAAGCGCAAAGCTTTCAGTAAGGATATGAGAATTGCAGTAAATACTATACGTCAATCACTGACAATGGTGTCAGACAACGGAATAAATCTGGATTCAGAAGAAGAGGAATTTGAAGAGTACTATCAATTCACTATAAAAATTCCAAAGAAAAAGTCTTAACCTTATTGGATCTTTGGCCTGGCAAACACATATTTGGGTGCCAGGCCTTTTTGTCTGCTTAAATAGGAACTTCTCTGGAGATTCTGTAGTAATCCTTCAAAGACTAAATTGTGCCTCTGCTATAAATATGATTTTTGCTGGCTGAAGGCGGGTTTTCCTTCTTAAAGAGTCATTCTGCGTGTTTGTAACCTCTTTTTACTAAAACTCCATTATTAATGTCCCAGGGAGCTGATAAATCTGGATATAAAGATTTGTTTTTTATTTGTTTGCTTAAAAACAATATGAATGATTCTTTTTCATGATAAAATAGATTGGGTAGTTACTAGTTTATTAGTAAAATTATAGAAGCGCTTTTTTTATATGGCAGAAAACAGCAGTTGTTTCTCCTGTCTCCTCCCGCTTATCGGAAGAGCCAGATTAGAAGGGATTATGCTGGATTTTTATTGTTTTGAAGGTAGGTGGCTTCGTGGGAAAAATAATCGCCATTGCGAACCAAAAGGGCGGGGTTGGCAAAACCACAACCTCTGTTAATTTAGGCGCTTGTTTGGCATACATAGGCAAAAAAGTATTATTGGTTGATATAGATCCCCAAGGGAATGCGACAAGCGGTGCAGGTATAGAAAAAGCTGATGTCGAACAGTGCATATATGATGTATTGGTTGATGATGTGGTGGCACGAGAAGTAATAAAGCCAACAAAGGTAGAAAACCTGTACGCTATCCCCGCAACCATTCAGCTCGCAGGGGCAGAAATAGAATTGGTTCCCACTATTTCAAGGGAAGTACGATTGAAAAGAGCATTAGATGAATTAAAGAATGATTTTGACTATGTCCTTATTGATTGCCCTCCGTCTCTGGGATTGCTGACAATCAACGCATTGACAGCATCTGATGCCGTTTTGATTCCTGTGCAATGTGAATATTACGCGTTAGAGGGATTAAGCCAGCTGTTAAATACAGTGCGCATAGTCCAAAAACATTTAAATCATGACCTGAAAATTGAAGGGGTTCTATTAACCATGCTCGATGCCCGTACAAATTTAGGAATACAGATTATTGAAGAAGTGAAAAAATATTTTCAGGATAAGGTCTATAAGACAATTATTCCGAGAAATGTACGGTTAAGCGAGGCACCAAGCCATGGGGAGCCGATTATCATTTATGATCCTAAATCAAGAGGAGCGGAAGTTTATCTAGATTTAGCAAAGGAAGTGGTGTCAAATGGCTAAAGGCCTTGGAAAAGGAATTAATGCATTGTTCAACAATCTGGAAGCTAATAAAGAGGATTCAGTGCGGGAAATTTCTACTAAAGAACTCCGGCCAAACCCTTATCAGCCAAGGAAGATTTTTCAAACTGACGCTATAGAAGAACTTAAGCAATCCATTCAGGAGCATGGAATTCTTCAGCCAATCATTGCGAGGAAAAGTATTAAAGGATATGAAATCGTAGTGGGCGAACGCCGTTTCAGGGCTGCCAAGGCAGCGGGATTGAAAACTGTCCCAGTTGTTGTTAGAGAGCTTACCGAGCAGCAAATGATGGAGCTGGCAGTACTGGAAAACCTTCAGCGAGAGGATTTAAATCCAATTGAAGAAGCAGCAGCTTATCAGACTTTGCTGGAGAAGCTGAAAATTACCCAGGAGCAGCTTGCCAAACGCCTGGGGAAAAGCAGGCCTCATATTGCCAACCATATCCGTTTGCTTTCTCTGCCAGATAATATTCAAAATTACATTTCAGAAGGCAAAATTTCAATGGGACATGGACGAGCCCTGCTGGGATTAAAGAAGAAGGCTAATATTGCTATGGTTGTCGAAAAAATTCTGAAGGATGGACTAAATGTCCGGCAGCTTGAGCAATATATTCAGCAGCTTAATGAAAATGTTCCACGTGAAACACCTGAAAAAAAACCAAAAAAAGATATTTTTATTCGGGAACGGGAGAACAGTTTGAGAGAGAGATTTGGCACAACAGTCCTTATTAAGCAGAGTAAGAAAAAAGGGAAAATAGAAATTGAATATTACTCAAAGGAAGATTTGGAGCGAATTTTAGAAATGCTTGAAAGCGATCAAACTTCTTAAACCATCTCTTTATGGAGCATGGTTTATTTTTTAAGGCTGAAAGCCGGATAATAGGAAGTTCTTACTATATTTATGCTGCAATGAACAGAAATCACTTCAAGAAGGTGCAAATGTAATGGTTTTATTAGGTACGTTAGTAAATGGAGCCTGTATTATTGCAGGCACTTTGCTGGGCAAGGTATTTCATCGTATTCCCCAAAAGACAAAGGACACGGTGATGAGCGGAATTGGCCTGGCAGTCACTGTTCTTGGGCTGCAGATGGGATTTAAAAGCCAGCAGTTTTTAATTGTTATTCTGAGCCTTGTATTTGGGGCGGTAATTGGCGAGTGGATTGACTTGGATGCTAAACTCAACTCGCTTGGAAATTGGCTTGAGCGGAAGCTTGGGGCAAACGAAGCTAATCCCGTTGCCCAGGGATTTGTAACAGCAACGTTAATTTTCGTAATAGGTGCAATGGCCATTATTGGTGCCCTGGACAGCGGCATTCGGAATGATCATGACGTGTTATACACAAAGGCAATTATTGATGGATTTACCTCCATTATATTGGCAACAACTTTGGGGATAGGCGTCTTGTTTTCCGCCGTTCCGGTTATGCTTTACCAGGGGGCCATCGCCGTATTCGCCACAAAAATTGATAAATGGATCCCCGAAGAGCTTATGGAATTCTTCATTACAGAGATGACTTCTACTGGCGGAGTCATGATTTTTGCTATCGGGTTAAATCTGATAGGCATTACAAAAATCAGGGTAGCAAATTTACTGCCAGGGATTTTGGTAACAGGATTGCTTGTTTCAGTTTTCTATTATTTTAATATCCAGCTATAAAAAGGATATACTGTTTGCATTTTTTCGATATTAATCATTGCAAAAAACCTTGTAAATTTCATACAAGGTTTTATGGCGTCTTTTCCTGGTCGTAAGCCCAATTTAAGTGTGAGAAAGAACGCTTGCGATGATAGTGGCTGCTTGCAAAATAAATACCGTTCGCAATTGTTTTTGCCATTTTCAAGACGAGGTTCAGCCGGGTATTTTGAAGCACCATATATTCCATGAAGCCGCTCACGTTTACGATGCCGGTGATATGGGCTTCTCCAACTTCAGGCAGCTCCTTATTTACCCCTGCTCCTGGTTTGACCGGCCCTTCACCGACCTGGACCATACCCACGCTTTTAAGTCTGCCAAGACAGGCATCGACCCCAATAATAAAGGGATTATCATGTTTATCATTTATTTCATTCAGCTTTTCCTGGAGGTTCACCGCATGTATCGGATCTTCTAGAGTGCCATACACATGGAAGTGGGAAGAGATTTTTTCATGCAATAAAGTTCCGACCAATGGGCCAAGGGAGTCGCCGGTAGAACGGTCTGTGCCAATGCATACGATCACTACAGGCTGAATTTGTTCAGAAGGAAGCAATGAAAGCAGACCCTGGGATATTTTTCGTGATGCATCAACATCTTCGTACAAAATCCGGCTTACTTTTTCCTTTTCTTCAAAAAAGCGCGGTCTCAGGTTCATCGTTTCCACTCCTCTGTAATAGTACTATAAGTATACGGAAAAAAAGGGAATTCTATACATACAGTGCGGTAAATAGAAATGTGGTGCATTCAGTCACTTAGGGTAAATGGAGAAGCGGAAAGGACCATTGGACTTGTCAACCAGCACTTAATCTTTTATAGTACTTAGCAAATGAAATTATAGTTTTGGCTTAAGAAAGTGACAGTCACATTATCGTCATATACTTTATTTTAATTCAGTAAAAAGCTTAACAATCCTTGGGTAGCTTTTTGTCCAATAAACCCTGCCGATTGAAGTTTTTATGTTGTGGATGATTACCATTTTCCATTAGTGGTTTTACCTATATACCCAAAGTGTTTTAAGTGAAAAACCACATAATTTTGGGACTAGATAATGAAATACAATGAAAGAAGGTAATGTTTTGGGGTTTTCAGAAAGATTTTTCCAACGGTTTTCAGATAAAATTACAAATGAAGATACATGGCTAACACTTGGAGAAGCAGTTTTAAAAATTATTATTATCCTGATTATTTCAGGCATTGTCATTAGGTTCGGAAAATCGGCAATAAGGAAATTCTTCCAGGTGCGGTCGCGAAGTCCGCTAAGAATTTCGGAGCGAAGAGAGGCTACTCTTTCAAAATTGCTGCAAAATGTGCTGACTTATGTTGTATTCTTCATTTCTTTAATGATGATTCTGCAGGCGATGACCATTGATGTAAAAGCACTTCTAGCCGGTGCAGGTATTGTCGGCCTAGCTGTTGGTTTTGGAGCACAGAGCCTTGTAAAAGATGTAATCACAGGCTTTTTCATTATATTAGAAGATCAGTTTTCTGTTGGGGATTATATCCGGATTGGCCAATTTGAAGGGGATGTAATGGAAATTGGTTTGCGAACAACAAAGATAAAGAGTTTTACTGGAGAACTCCATGTAATACCGAATGGTAATATTATGGAAGTTACCAATTTTTCTATCCATAATAGTGTAGCGGTGGTAGATGTCAGCATTGCCTATGATGGCAATATTGAATTAGCCGAATCTGCTATCCGCCATCTTCTTGAAAAACTTACCGCCGATTATGAGGATTTGGTGAAGCCCCCCGAACTGCTGGGGGTACAGAATATTGGTCCAGCAGAGGTAGTCATGCGTGTTGTGGCAGAAACAAAGCCGATGCGCCACTTTTTTATCGGCAGGGTATTACGAAGAGAAATTAAAGAATGCCTTGATGAACATGGGATTGATATTCCGGTGCCGCGGATGGTCATGTATAATCGTTCTGAATCGGATGGAAAACAACATAAACTGAATCAGCCCGAGTAAAGGAGGAGAAGGACTTGGAACTAAAGGAATTTGGGATAAATGACGTTGTGGAAATGAAAAAGCAGCATCCATGCGGAATAAACCGCTGGAAAATTATTCGCCTTGGGATGGACATCCGAATTAAATGTGAAGGGTGCGGTCATAGTGTAATGCTGCCGAGACGGGAATTCTCAAGAAAAATGAAAAAAGTGATCAAGAAGCATGAGGAATAGCATGCTTCTTTTTTTGCACAAATTTTCACCTGTATCGTTATATAATAGAAAGATAGACTTTTTATCTAGAGATCGGGAGATGAGTTGTAAATGGTGCAGATAGTAAAATCGTCCTGTCCATTGAACTGCTGGGACTGCTGCGGCTTTACCGTTTCTATTAAGAATGGAAAGGTTATCAGTATAGATGGTGATAAAGACCATCCCATCACTCAGGGGAAAATTTGCGGACGAGGCAGAACATTAGCTGATAAAACAAATTCCACTGAACGTCTTCTCTATCCATTAAAACGTGTAGACGGGGAATTTGTCAGGATATCATGGGAACAGGCATTAGATGAAATTGCAGCCAAGATGGCTGAATTAAAAAATAAATATGGCTCTACATCGATTTTGCATAGCCACGATTATGCAAATAGCGGTTTATTAAAGAATCTTGACCAGCGTTTTTTTAATTGCTTTGGCGGCGTTACCGAAGTAATAGGGAGCATTTGCTGGGGGGCAGGCATTGAAGCACAAAAATGGGATTTTGGCAATTCCCATAGCCATTCACCGGAAGATTTGTTTAATAGCAGCCATATTTTAATTTGGGGACGGAATGCAGCGAGAACCAATCTCCATCTTTTTCAGCGTCTTCAACAAGCCAAGAAAAAAGGGATTCCAATTACTGTTATTGACCCAATTTATAATGCTACTGCAAAAATTGCTAATCAATATTTCTCTATAAAGCCAGGAATGGATGGTCTGTTGGCGGCGGGTGTAATCAAGGAGCTGCTGGAGCAAGGATGGGAGGATAGCCAGTTTATTCAAAACCATTCAGTAGGGTTTGAAGATTTACAGTCCCTTGTAGACTCCATTTCATTTGAAGCTATTTGTGAACAGGCGGAAGTTTCAAGGGAGACTATTGCCTATTTGGCCCAGCTATATGCCAGCGGGCCTGTCTCCACTTTTATGGGGCTTGGCATGCAGCGCTACAGCAACGGCGGGAATACAATCCGATTAATTGACGCACTTGTAGCAGTAAGCGGAAATATTGGAATTCCGGGCGGTGGTGCTAATTTCGGAAAGGTTCAGGTTGGACAATCCTTTGATATCGAAGCAATAGCGTTGCCTGAAAGGAAAAAAGAAAGCCGGCAATTTACAATGATGAAACAAGCAGAAGGGATTTTGAATGCTGAAAACCCAAGCATCAAAATGATTTTTGTTACCTGTGGGAACCCGGCTTTACAGGTACCGGATTCCAATCAGGTAGAAAAGGCGTTCAGTTCAACTCAAACAGTGGTTGTCATGGACCATTTTCTGACGGATACCGCACTTCTTGCTGATTATGTACTGCCATCGACCACTTCATTTGAAGAAGAAGATGTGTATTATTCCTCAATGGATCATCATTTTGTGAATTATGGCCCGCAGCTTGTTGATCCGCCAGGAGAAGCTAAAGCGGATCTTTGGGTTTGGACACAGCTGGCTGAAAGGTTAGGATTCGGGGAAGTCTTCCATTTTACTCGACAGGAATTCATTGATATGGGACTGAAGCCTTTAACGGCATACGGGATTAACTATGAATCACTTAAAGAGGCTCACTATAAGGAACTTCCGGTTGAAAAGGTACCTTGGCAGAATAAACAATTCCAAACACAAAGCGGTAAATATGAATTTACATCAGCGCTGGGAGAAATGAAAGGCTATGAAAGCAAGCTTGCATTGTCACTGCCAGCTGAATCCAAATGGACAAATTCGGATAAGGCCGAAAAGTATCCATATTCCCTGCTTACCATTCACCCGCTCCGTTCAAACCATTCGCAGCATTATCATTTGATTGACGGGCTTGGAAGGCTTAAGGTTGAAGTTAGCCCGGATCTGGCAGAAAGTCTGCAAATTGTGGAAGGCGACATTGTTAGAGTATGGAATGACCGAGGTGAAGTAAAAGGGTCTGCTGCTGTTCTGAAAGCTGCGCACCCGGGGACAATCAATATTGATGAGGGCATTTGGAAAAGGTATGGCGGAAGTATTAACTCTCTGACATCGTCTCGAGAGTCTGATAACGGAATGGGCAGCACAGTTTATGATTGCTTGGTTAATATTGAGAAAATATAGCAGACTTGATCTATGCCATATTGCACAGATGCTTGTATTTTTTACTTTCAATCTCTATAATTGTGAAAGGTTCATAGAAAATTGAAATGGTACCGTTCTAACGGGCCTTTTGACAAATAGATTGCTGAAAATTTAAGAGGAGTGAAAGTGAAAATGGCTTTAACAGCAGGTATTGTCGGTTTGCCGAACGTCGGGAAATCGACTTTGTTTAATGCAATTACACAGGCTGGCGCTGAGTCTGCCAACTATCCATTCTGTACGATTGACCCGAACGTAGGAATTGTTGAAGTTCCGGACCATCGTTTGCAAAAGCTTACAGAGCTTGTCCAGCCGAAAAAGACAGTTCCTACGGCGTTTGAATTTACCGATATTGCCGGTATCGTTAAAGGGGCAAGCCAGGGCGAGGGGCTAGGAAACAAGTTCCTTTCGCATATCCGTCAGGTTGATGCGATCTGCCAGGTTGTCCGCTGTTTCGCAGATGAAAATATTACCCATGTTTCCGGAAAAGTAGATCCAATTGACGATATTGAAGTAATCAATCTTGAATTGATTCTTGCTGATCTGGAATCTGTTAATAAGCGTATTGAACGCGTTGGGAAAATGGCCAAGCAGAAAGACAAGGATGCTATGTTTGAGCATGAAGTACTTGTTGCTATAAAGGATGCTTTGGAATCGGAAAAGCCGGCACGCGCCGTTGAAGTTACTGAAGAGCAGCAAAGAATCGTAAAAGGTATGCACTTGCTGACAGCAAAGCCTATGCTATATGTAGCGAATGTTAGTGAAGAAGAAGTCGCAAATGCAGACGATAACGAATATGTTCAAAAAGTCCGTGAGTATGCTGCCAAAGAAAACGCTGAAGTAATTGTGATTTGTGCCAAAATTGAAGAAGAAATTGCTGAGCTTGAAGGTGAAGAAAAAGAAATGTTCTTATCCGAGCTTGGCATTGAAGAGTCTGGTTTGGATCAATTAATTCGAGCTTCTTATAGCTTACTTGGCTTGGCAACATATTTCACAGCTGGTGTACAGGAAGTTCGTGCCTGGACATTCAGACGCGGAATGAAAGCACCTCAATGTGCAGGAGTTATTCACTCTGATTTTGAGCGCGGCTTTATTCGGGCTGAAATTGTTGCTTATGATGACCTGTTGGCTGCCGGAAGCCATGCAGCTGCAAAGGAAGCAGGAAAAGTGCGATTAGAAGGCAAAGACTATGTCGTCCAAGACGGAGATGTTATCCACTTCCGCTTTAATGTCTAAATAAAAGCTCTGCAGAATTTTTTCTGCAGAGCTTATTTATTCTTTGGTAATTTGGTTAAATCAAATATATGCAAAGCCTCCATTACGGGATTTAAAGTTCCTCAATAATCCTTTTAAAAGAAGTGCCTCAATCACATTGCAAAGCCCAATAAACTATGATATAATTTCGTATTGTGAGTAATTAAGTTTTTTAAATTGCTCCTTGCCCTATGGGGCCGCATAGACCAAAAGGAGGTGACAGTGATGAGAAAATACGAAGTTATGTATATCATCCGTCCAAACATTGAGGAAGACGCTAAGAAAGCACTAGTTGAGCGTTTCAACACAATTCTTTCTGATAATGGCGCGGAAGTTAATGACTCAAAAGAATGGGGTAAACGCCGTCTTGCATACGAAATCAATGATTTCCGTGACGGTTACTACATGCTTTTAAAAATTAACGCTGAGGCTGCTGCGGTTCAAGAATTTGACCGTCTTGCAAAAATCAACGAAGACATTATCCGTCATATCGTAATTAAAGAAGAAGAATAATTCCATATAAATACAAAATTTCCGAAATTGTTTCTTTAGAGACAAACTTAGGAAGGGAGTTGATTCTGATGATGAATCGCGTTGTTTTGGTAGGGCGCTTAACGAAGGATCCTGAATTGCGATACACACCAAATGGAGTGCCTGTTGCCACGTTTACTTTAGCTGTAAACCGTGCATTTACGAATCAGCAGGGAGAACGGGAAGCAGACTTTATCAATTGTGTTGTTTGGCGTAAACCGGCAGAGAACGTTGCTAACTACCTGAAAAAAGGCAGTTTAGCAGGCGTGGATGGACGTGTCCAGACACGTAACTATGAAGGACAAGACGGCAAACGAGTGTATGTAACAGAGATTCTTGCTGAGAGCGTTCAATTCCTTGAGCCGAGAAGCAGTTCTGCAGGTGAAAGAAATGAAGGCGGTCCTTATGGAAATCAGCCGCAGCGCAATAATGATTTTTCATATGGACAACAGAATCAGAATCAACGAAACAACAACAATTATACTCGTGTGGATGATGATCCATTTGCAAATGACGGTAAAACTATCGACATTTCAGATGACGATCTGCCATTCTAACGACGATATATGGCCGTGAATATATGTTAAAAAAAGAAGGAGGGAAATTGACATGGCAGGAGGACGTAAAGGCGGACGTGCTAAACGCCGTAAGGTGTGTTACTTCACATCTAACGGAATCACTAAGATTGATTACAAGGATGTAGATCTTCTTAAGAAATTCATCTCTGAGCGCGGTAAAATTTTACCACGCCGTGTAACTGGCACAAGCGCAAAATACCAACGTAAATTGACGATTGCAATCAAACGCTCTCGTACAATGGCATTACTACCATACGTATCTGGTGAGTAATAAATGATCAAGAAGCGGGAACTCGTTCCCGCTTCTTTTTTATATCCAAAAAATTGTATCTTAACCGGCAAGTTACGGGTTTTTGCTGAATCATCTGCACGAAAAAAAGCACAAACCAATTGGCTCGTGCTTTTTTTCGTCCCGCATAAAGCGAAAATTTTGGAAAATCTGCAAAATCAATGTAAAGATTCTAGCGCTGAGTATATCGGTTCAGTGCCGTCGTACCTGTCACCCGATCAGCAAACCTTCCATTCAAGGTATTCAATACGAACCTTGAAGTCGCTGTTAAACAATTCATTGCTTACCAGTCCCTTCCGTTTTGTATTGTATTTCCCTTGGATTATCTATTTACCCCAGTATCATTCTATAAAACCTTTTATTGAACATTTTCTGCTGGAAAGGGCCGGAGCTGCGATACATAGTTTGGAGTTAAAACTTATGAGAGTTTTTGTTAATAAAAAGGAACAGTTTTACATGGGATTAAAGTTATAAAATTTTGTGTTGCTGTGTTAAAATAATAACCAATAAAAAGTGGTTTAGGATATTCAGAGAAGGTATTTTGAAAGCAAGCGGTAAGTTTGAAAGAAAAGGGGAATTATAGGTAGAATATTATTATTGCGGCTTAAATTGCAGGAAACGGAGCAGGTGTGGAACATGGACAACAGTAAGAAAGTGGCGGAAAGCGGTCTTTTATTGGGTATCTTTGCAGTGATGCTGACTTTCTTTATGTATGTACCATTTGCAGGTTTTTTCATGCTTATATGTTTCCCGATTCCCTTCGTTCTCATAGCTGTTAAGCAGCCATTTCAATGGTCCTTTGGCTTTCTGTTCCTCGCTTGTTGTATATCTGTGTTGATTGGATCAATTCACATAATTCCTGTTATTTTGCTGTTTGGAATGACTGGCATTATACTGGGCTGGCAGCTCAGCAGAAATGAGTCTCCAGGACCCTTATTGGTTTCTACCGTATTGGCTTTTTTGGCCGGACTCCTGCTGCTTTACGCATTTTTAGCCGTTTTTCTGGACATCCATTTTATAGAAGAGAGCACTTCTTTTTTCAGGCAAGGATATGAAGAGTCCGCAAAAATATTAGATGGCTGGGGGCGTGCGCCAAGTGCGGAGGACAGGGAACGAGTCTTTGAATCCTTGGAATTGATGAACACCCTGCTGCCGAGTCTTTTGGTTATGGTTTCTTTATTGATGGCGGTGCTGATATTATCTGCGGCTCGTCCAATAGTAAAAAGATTCACAGAAAAAAGGATTCCAGTGCTTTCTATAAAAGAACTTAGATTACCCAGCAGTCTTTTATGGTATTATTTAATTGTCATGGTCTTTAGTTTTTTATTGCAGAACAATGAATCTGGCGGCCTTTATTCTGTCTTGTCCAATTTCTTATTTATACTGCAATTTTTTGTATTGATTCAGGGATTTTCTTTCCTGTTTTATTTCACGGCTCAGAAAGGCTGGCCTAAGGCAGTTCCATTGCTGGCGGTTGCTTTATCATTCCTCCTTCCGGGATTACTATCGTTCATTAGGATTTTCGGGATTATTGACCTCGGATTCCCAATAAGGAAGCAAATTCAGAAAAAATAGCTGGCTTTTAGCCGGAAATTACTTTTAACAGGCGCTTTAGGAGCTGAAAATATGCCATCTTACTTAAAGAAACAATCGATAAGGTATCCGTTATTCGGATTGCTTGGTATTGTGATGCTCTTGCTGATCGTACTGGCTTATCACCAATGGCTGATAGCACTTTTAGGCCTTATAGTCATATCGATTTTGTTTTATTTCACCTTTTCGATTGATTTAAAAAAGCGCAGAGAGACGGAAGAATATATTTCTACACTTTCCTACAGGCTGAAAAAGGTTGGTGAGGAAGCTCTCCTTGAAATGCCAATCGGTATCATGTTAATTAATGATGATCTGTATGTTGAGTGGACAAATCCTTTCATGGCATCCTGTTTTAACGAAGATTCGCTTGTTGGAAGATCCCTCTACGATGTAGCTGATTCGATTATCCCCTTTATCAAACAGGAAATGGAAAATGAAACAGTGACGCTCCAGGAGAGGAAATTTCGTGTTATCCATAAGAAGGAAGAAAGGCTGTTATATTTCTTTGATGTGACAGAGCAAGCTGAAATAGAAAAAATGTATGAAGCAGAACGCACTGTCATCTCAACTATTTTTCTTGATAATTATGATGACCTTACCCAGGGTATGGATGATCAGAGAAAGAGCAGTATCAATAGCCTTGTTACATCCCTGCTTGATAAGTGGGCGAAAGACAACGGTGTTTTCTTAAAACGAACTTCGTCCGAACGCTTTATTGCCATTTATAATGAACAAATTCTAACTCAGCTTGAGAAGTCGAAGTTTTCCATTCTAGATGAAATACGGGATGCCACGGCTAAACAAAATGTACCGCTGACATTGAGTATTGGGGTAGGCTCGGGTGTCTCCTCTTTGCCGGAGCTGGGACTGCTTGCCCAATCAAGCCTTGACCTTGCTTTAGGCCGAGGCGGCGATCAGGTGGCCATTAAGCTTACCAATGGAAAAGTAAAGTTCTATGGCGGCAAGACAAACCCTATTGAAAAACGTACAAGGGTCCGTGCCCGGGTCATTTCCCACGCAATAAAAGATATCGTGTTAGATAGCGACAAAGTTATCGTGATGGGCCATAAGTTTCCTGATATGGATTCGATTGGTTCAGCTATTGGAATAGCAAAGGTCGCACAGCTGAATAATCGGGAAGCGTATATTGTCGTGAATTTTGCGGAAATTGATATTGGTGTCCAGCGGCTGATGGCAGAGATTCGGAACAAGCCTGAATTATACGCGCGCTTTATCACTCCGGAAGAAGCCTACGATATGATAACGGACGAAACCCTTCTTGTTGTAGTGGACACCCACAGGCCGTCAATGGTTATTGAAGAAAGATTGTTAAATAGAATCGATAAGGTGGTAGTTATAGACCATCACCGCCGGGGAGAAGAATTTATTGATCTGCCACTGCTCGTTTATATGGAGCCTTATGCATCCTCGACAGCCGAGCTTGTGACAGAGCTGCTGGAATACCAGCCGAAGCGCAGCAAGGTGGATATGCTGGAGGCAACAGCATTGCTTGCAGGTATTATCGTAGATACGAAGAGCTTCACACTTCGGACCGGTTCCCGTACATTTGATGCAGCCTCTTATTTACGGGCCCAGGGCGCAGACACCGTTCTGGTGCAGAAATTCCTCAAGGAAGATGTTGATACGTATATCAGGCGCTCTAAGCTGATTGAAACGGTTTCCTTTTACCGTGAGGGAATCGCTATTGCGAAGGGAAGTCCGGACCAAATCAATAATCAGGTATTAATCGCTCAGGCTGCCGATACACTTTTAACGATGGACGGTGTGGCAGCATCCTTTGCTATATCCAAGCGTTCCGAGAATATGATCGGAATCAGCGCACGTTCTCTTGGGGATGTGAATGTCCAGATTATTATGGAAAACCTCGGAGGCGGCGGCCATCTCACTAATGCAGCTACCCAGCTTACCGATATTTCCGTAGGTGAAGCAGAGCTGCGCTTAATAGAAGCTATTGATGAATATTTAGAAGGGGGAAAAACAGAATGAAGGTAATCTTTCTTAAAGATGTTAAAGGTAAAGGAAAAAAAGGTGAAGTTAAAAATGTGGCTGACGGATATGCTCACAACTTCCTGATTAAGCAAGGACTTGCTGTAGAGGCATCCAATTCAAGCATGAAAACCTTGGAAGCTCAGAAAAATAAAGAACAAAAAGTAGCCGAACAGGAGCTTCAGCAAGCAAAAGAACTTAAGGACAAACTGGAGAAACTGACTGTTGAATTGAATGCAAAAGCTGGTGAAGGCGGCCGTCTATTTGGTTCTATTACTACCAAGCAGGTTGCTGAGGAGCTTCAGAAAAAACACAGCATTAAACTTGATAAGCGTAAAATGGAACTGCCGGAAGGAATCCGTTCTCTTGGACATACAAAAATTCCCGTAAAGCTTCATCAGGAAGTAACAGCAACACTTACAGTACATGTTAAGGAAATTAACTAATTTTTGATATTTTTATCTTGCCGAAAAGTTGGTAGAATAGATAGTAAGCCAAAAGATGTGATAGAACCTGATTGGTTCCATCACATTTTTTCTGTTTATTTTTGTTCCTAAGTATTAGAGATAAATAGTCTGTGAAAGAAGATATTCCTCGAAAAGGAGGTTACTGTATGAATGAACTGTTTCAGGACCGTTTGCCTCCGCAGAATATTGAGGCTGAGCAGGCGGTATTAGGTGCTATATTTCTTGAGCCTTCTTCCTTAATTCAAGCCTCAGAGGCATTGATTCCAGAGGACTTTTATAGATCCGCCCACCAAAAGATTTTTAACGTAATGCTAAAGCTCAATGATAACGGGAAGGCCGTCGATCTGATTACGGTCACCGAGGAGCTGGCTGCATCCAAAACTCTTGAGGAAGTTGGCGGGATTTCGTATTTGACTGAGCTTGCCGGATCTGTGCCGACGGCTGCCAATATCGAATACTATGCGAAAATAGTAGAAGAAAAATCACTGCTTCGCAGATTGATCCGAACTGCTACTACAATTGCGCAGGATGGATATAGCAGGGAAGATGAAGTAGATGGCCTGCTGAGTGAGGCTGAAAAAAATATTATGGAAGTTGCCAACCGGAAAAATGCAGGTGCCTTCCAGAATATTAAGGATGTCTTAGTCAGAACGTATGACAATATTGAAGTGCTTACTAACCGAAAGGGAGATGTTACCGGCATTCCGACAGGATTTGCAGAGCTTGATCGGATGACGGCAGGTTTCCAGCGAAATGATCTAATTATCGTAGCCGCCCGTCCTTCTGTCGGTAAAACAGCCTTTGCCTTGAATATTGCCCAGAATGTTGCAACAAAAACAGAAGAAAATGTAGCTATATTCAGTTTGGAGATGGGGGCAGAACAGCTTGTTATGCGTATGCTGTGTGCGGAAGGCAATATTAATGCCCAAAACCTTAGGACAGGCTCATTGACGGATGAAGATTGGCGCAAGCTTACGATGGCAATGGGAAGTCTCTCTAACGCGGGAATATATATTGATGATACGCCAGGTGTGCGGATTGGCGATATTCGCTCAAAATGCCGCCGCTTAAAGCAGGAACAAGGCCTTGGCATGATATTAATTGATTATTTACAGCTGATACAAGGGAACGGGCGGTCCGGTGAAAACCGCCAGCAAGAGGTTTCGGAGATTTCCCGTTCACTTAAGGCTCTGGCGAGGGAGCTGCAGGTTCCTGTAATTGCACTGTCTCAGCTTTCCCGTGGAGTAGAACAGCGCCAGGATAAGCGGCCTATGATGTCTGATATCCGGGAATCAGGAAGTATTGAGCAGGATGCTGATATTGTAGCCTTTCTTTATCGTGATGATTATTATGATAAGGAATCGGAAAACAAGAATATCATTGAAATCATTATTGCAAAACAGCGTAACGGCCCAGTAGGCACCGTTTCACTTGCCTTTGTAAAAGAGTACAATAAATTTGTAAACCTCGAGCGCCGATTTGATGATGCCGGTGTACCGCCTGGGGCTTAAACTAAACAAAAAGTTAATCCTGTCAGATTTGGCGGGATTTTTTTATTTAGGAAAAAAGTTATAAACATTCCTTTTAAAACAGTGAATGCTATTTAGTTAAGGGATTATTTTATATAAAGTGTGGAATTACTAGAAAATAGTACATCATCTTAGTTTTTACGAACGAAATATTAAGTTTAAATGTAATTGTTCGGATATTTATTGACATATCCCCTATTTTCTTGTTAAGCTTATCCTGTTTGTAGAGAACCGGTCATAGCCGGTATAACGTGAAATTTTGGAGGTGCTTTGGAATGTCTTCAGTCGTAGTAGTTGGAACCCAATGGGGAGATGAAGGAAAAGGCAAAATCACTGATTTTTTATCAGAAAATGCAGAAGCAATTGCCCGTTATCAAGGCGGAAACAACGCAGGGCATACCATTAAGTTTGGCGGAGTTACTTATAAGCTTCACTTGATTCCATCTGGAATTTTCTATAGCGATAAAATTTGTGTAATTGGAAATGGTATGGTTGTAGATCCGAAAGCACTTATTAAAGAGCTTGAGTATTTACATAGCCACGGAGTGTCAACGGATAATTTAAGAATCAGTAATCGTGCGCATGTGATCCTTCCTTATCATCTAAAGCTGGATGAGGTAGAAGAAGAGCGCAAGGGTGCCAATAAGATCGGTACAACGAAAAAAGGAATTGGCCCTGCATACATGGATAAAGCCGCACGAATGGGTATCCGGATGGTGGATTTGCTTGATCGTGAAATTTTTGAAGAAAAGCTTTCAAGAAACCTTGAAGAGAAGAACCGGTTATTGGAGCGTTTCTATGAAACAGAAGGCTTTAAAATTGAGGATATCCTTGACGAGTATTATGAATATGGCCAGCAGGTCAAAAAATACGTCTGCGATACTTCTGTTGTTCTCAATGATGCTCTGGATGAAGGCCGCCGTGTCCTGTTCGAGGGGGCACAAGGTGTAATGCTTGATATCGACCAGGGAACATATCCGTTTGTTACGTCTTCCAATCCCGTTGCCGGTGGAGTGACAATTGGTTCTGGCGTTGGACCTACTAAGATTAACCATGTAGTTGGGGTATGTAAAGCCTATACAAGCCGTGTTGGAGATGGCCCATTCCCTACAGAGCTTGATAATGAAATCGGTCACCAAATCCGTGAAGTCGGCCGTGAATATGGTACAACAACGGGCCGCCCGCGCCGCGTCGGCTGGTTTGATTCTGTTGTAGTCCGCCATGCGCGCCGTGTCAGCGGAATTACGGATCTTTCATTAAACTCTATTGACGTACTGACAGGAATTGAAACAGTAAAAATCTGTGTAGCTTACAGCCATAAAGGGGAAATTATTGAAGAGTTCCCTGCTAGCCTGAAGGTGCTTGCAGAATGTGAACCTGTATTTGAAGAGCTGCCAGGCTGGACTGAGGATATTACTGGCTGTAAATCACTTGATGAACTGCCTGCAAATGCACGCCACTACCTGGAGCGGGTGTCCCAGCTTACTGGTGTGCCTCTTTCCATCTTCTCTGTTGGTCCTGACCGTGCCCAGACGAATGTGGTTAGAAGCCCTTGGCGCCAGGTATAAATAGTATATAAAGTATTAAATTTGCCCTGCCGTGTTTAACATGGCAGGGTATTTTGGTTTCAAAAAAAATTCTTCAGGCTATAACTATAAGGATTTGAAAAATGAAACCTTCTGTCAGATATTTCGTATAATTAAGAGACCAAATAAGAAATCGAGGTATTTGTATGAACAGGCCCGTTTTGGAATACCGCCTTTTAAAAGCTACAGAGGAATATACGGCACTTTATCATTATGAACATATTGAACTTGAGCAGATCGCGGCGAGGCGAGAGTGTGAATTTTTTGTAAAAGATGGCGTAACATACCAGCAGGCTTCATCGGCCAAAGAGCAGGATTTGTATATCATATATGTAAAAATTCATGAAGAAAACGCGCTGGAACCTGTTGATCCAGCCGCTATAGGATCAATAAAACTGGAAATAAGGGAGCTGAATGCGATAAGAAACCATCCGGTAATAGATTCCTTTTACCTAGATAACCATATGCAGGTTCTCGGGTTTATCGGCTGTACCTTTCATTATTTCCAGGGTAAGGAGTGGGAAAGGGACTCGGCTGAAATTGATGAGGACCGCAGAGTGTATGTGCTATATGTAACACCGACTGGCTTGACAATATAAGAAGGAAAGATTGTCGCTTAAGGAGGACGAAACTTTGAAAAAAACAAGAAAAATGATGAGCGGTGTGGCAGCTACGCTATTGGCTGTATCGATGGCGGGCTGCGGCAATGACGATGACGCCCGTCCAGCAGAACCAACCGGTGAAGATTGCAATGACTGGGATTGGGATGAAGAATCGGAAAGTTATTATTGTGATGACAGAAAATCGAGCCACTTTGGCATGTTCTGGTTTGCCGGCGGGTGGTTTGCTTCAAGGTCGGCTTTAATGAATTCCAGCAGCTATAAATCTTACAAAGGAAATACAAATAAATCAGGAAATGGCTATAAGTCTGGAATTGGAAGCGGCTCTAAAGGCGGTTTTGGAGGCTAGATGGATAGTCATGTGAGAAAAAGGGAAGCGTTATACCGGCATATTCCTGACTTCTGGCCCGACTTATACGGAATGGAATATGCCCTGCTTGATATCAAATTAGAATCAAGTCAGCGAATTAAAACACTAAGAGAGGCTGCGGAGAAAGCGGGCAATATTTTTTACAAGACAGCAGGATTGATTCGCCAGCTTGGGGATGACACATTATTAGAACTTGGATTCCCGGCCGAAATCCTGCCATTTTTAAGGCTTAAGCACCTGCCGGTAGAGAGTGTTATTGCCCGCCTGGATTTAGCTTATAACGGGAATGGCTGGAAGGTGCTCGAGCTGAATGCCGATACACCAACCTTCATAAAGGAGCCATTTTTTGTAAATGAGTATGTATGCCGTTATTTTCAAAAAGCAAACCCGAACAAAGGGATGGAATATGAATTGGCGGAGGCGATGCGTAAAGCTATTTTTACCTCATTACAGTCAAGGGAATCCTCTAGAGATCCGTTAATTGTGTTCACCTCCCATGAAGATCATGAGGAAGATCGTCTTACCGCATTATATCTTATGGAAGTCAGCGAGCTTAAAGCAAGCTACATTCCGCTAAACAAGCTCCGGGTTGTCGAAGAGGATTTAATCGTGGATGGTAAAATCACGGTTCACAAGGGTTTATACACACCAGATGGGCAAAAGATTGATCTGTTATATCGGCAGACGTATCCTATTGAGCATCTGGTCGATGATGAGGATCCGGATACAAAAGAAAAAGTTGGGCTTATGCTGCTCCAGCTGGTGAAGGATGGCTGTTTGGCCATGCTAAATCCCCTCTCTGCTTTTCTGCTGCAGTCCAAGGCAGTTATGGCGCTGATCTGGGGGCTTCATGAAGAGCGAAACACTTTTTATACTGACGAAGAGCATCACGATATTGAATTATTTTTTCTTCCTACTTATTTGGACAGCGATTACTTCCTGGAACAGGGATGTGAATTTGTCAGAAAGCCTTCTTTCGGACGCGAAGGCGATACAGTGGAAATATATGATGAAACGGGATACATCAGGATAGAGGATGCGAATAAGTCGTATTCAGGCTCTATGCCTGTATTTCAACAATTTATCCCTCTGCCTGTGCACACAATTACTACGGTTGATGGACAGAAGGATGCCCATATTATGTATGGCTGTTTTTTAGTAAATGGTAAGATAAGCGCGGTCGGCATTCGCGCAGGAGGCCAAATTACGGACAACGCTTCCTATTTTTTACCTGTAGGTATTGACGACTCGGAGGAGGATTTATAGTATGAATGACATTTTTTCCATGGAAGCTTTCCTTAGCTTTCTTGCACACACAGGAACAGGCTTTGGACTTATTATTTTAGGGCTGATTGCTTTTGCTTTAACAACCAGGTTTTCAGAAAGGAAATTGATCGCAGAGGGAAATCTGGCAGTCGCTCTTAAGCTGTGGGGCAAGGCAATCGGGCTTGCAATTATTATCTATACTGTTTGGTCCGGAAGCACCAGCTTGATGGACGCCTTTATTTGGGGACTGATCGGAATTGTCGTGCAGGTAGTGGCCTATCTCATCATTGAGTATGTACTTACTCCAAAAATCAACTTAGCCAGCGAAGTGGAAAAAGGGAATGTGGCGATCGGATTCAGTCTGTTTTCAGCCGCTATCGTAGTGGGTATCGTCGTAGCAGCCAGTCTGACCTATTAAAAAAAAGGAAAGAGGATATGGCATGAAGCGATTCAGGGAAAAGCGAAAGAAGAAACAGCAAGGTACTTACACTTTCTGGGAAGGTGTACTGGATACGGTACTATTCATTCCGGAGATAATATTTTGGATATTCCGAGGGATGTGGCTGGTATTTCGGAGCATTATAAGAGCATTATTTGATAGTACACCTTAAAAAAGGAGAAGGGCGAGCCAGGTCAGGCTTGCTCTTTTAAATTGGCTGGAAGACTCAGGAAGGTTCGCAACCGAAAGCAGGTTAAAAGAAAGATGGGGTAGCCTTTTCTAAAAATGAAGCGGTGCAAGTAAGGAATCCAACGAAAAATTAGGAATTAAGCAAAAGGGAGGACTTTTTCAGCGAAAAAATGATAATGAGCACGGCGGGTAGTGAAATAATTGAACACTGATGCGATGATAGTCTAGAGTAAAAAAACTAGCATTGAAAAAAACTTTTAATAATTCTATTGCTTTTATTATTCCTTCTATGATAATATTAAAAACGTCGTCAAGAAGCAATAGATTTTCCTTACATAGAGAGCCATTAGCTCAGTCGGCAGAGACGAGCTGCGGAGTTTACGTCTTGAAATGAGGTAAACGGAGCACATCTGTACAGCTTAAACACGTAGCGGAAATACTATACTAATAAAGAGCCATTAGCTCAGTCGGTAGAGCATCTGACTTTTAATCAGAGGGTCGAAGGTTCGAGTCCTTCATGGCTCACCATTTCTCTTTATAATATGGCCCCTTGGTCAAGCGGTTAAGACACCGCCCTTTCACGGCGGTAACACGGGTTCGAATCCCGTAGGGGTCATTAAAAAAGCGGAAGTGCCTTGTTCAGGCACTGCAGCTGGACATAAACAATATTAAAAAATGGTCCCGTGGTGTAGCGGTTAACATGCCTGCCTGTCACGCAGGAGATCGCGGGTTCGATTCCCGTCGGGACCGCCATTTATTTTAATTATTATTTTGTTGAAAATAGCATAGTATCCTGAATCATCTGCGAGTTGTACCCAACGAGAAGCATCTTGTATAATCTCCCTGAGTTGGGGACAAAGGACTAAGCCAATCAAAGTTTAGGAAAACAATAATACATACGGCTCGGTAGCTCAGTCGGTAGAGCAAAGGACTGAAAATCCTTGTGTCGGCGGTTCGATTCCGTCCCGAGCCATACTTACGAAAAACATCTGTTTCAGATGTTTTTTTGCGTTTGTTTTGTATCGTATAATAACCGCTTCCATGTGCTCATTTTCAAATATCTGCTATTTTAATAGTCGTTCAAAAAGATGATTTAAGCTATATAAAATGTTAAAGTATAATAGAGGCTTTGGCGCTTTCTTTTTAAGATGTCCTGGCTTTTATT
Organism: Bacillus sp. M6-12; assembly: GCF_002860285.1. GTDB lineage: Bacteria > Bacillota > Bacilli > Bacillales > DSM-1321 > Peribacillus. The sequence goes on along the minus strand of NZ_PGVF01000021.1, from coordinate 37,135 downwards.
TCTATACATAAATAGAAATCTGCTGAAAAGTTGATATAAACAAAGGAGACCTATGATGGAAAAGAAAATCCTTGTTGTTGATGATGAAAAACCGATTGCTGATATATTACAATTTAATTTAAAAAAAGAAGGCTTTGATGTGTATTGTGCCTATGATGGCAATGAAGCGGTTAAAATGGTAGATGAAATCCAGCCGGATTTAATTCTCCTTGATATTATGCTCCCGATGCGTGATGGCATGGAAGTATGCCGGGAGGTCCGTAAAAAATATGAAATTCCAATCATTATGCTGACGGCCAAGGATTCTGAAATTGATAAGGTGCTGGGTCTTGAGCTGGGGGCAGATGATTATGTTACAAAGCCGTTCAGCACGAGGGAATTGATTGCACGGGTTAAATCGAATTTACGTCGCCAGCAGGCAATTGTGACCCAGTCCACAGATGAGGAAGAATCGAAGGAAATTGAAATTGGTTCGTTGATCATCCATCCGGATGCATATGTGGTATCAAAGCGCGGCGAGACAATTGAGCTTACCCACCGTGAATTTGAACTGCTTCATTACTTGGCAAAACATATCGGACAAGTAATGACAAGAGAACATTTATTGCAGACTGTTTGGGGATATGATTATTTTGGCGATGTTCGTACAGTTGATGTTACAGTAAGGCGGCTTCGTGAAAAAATAGAAGACAATCCAAGCCATCCAGGCTGGATCGTAACTAGAAGAGGGGTAGGCTATTACCTTCGAAACCCTGAACAGGAGTAGGATTCATGAAAAAAGTAAGCTTTTTTCGTTCCATTCATTTAAAATTCGTCCTGATTTATGTCTTGCTGATATTGGTGGCCATGCAGATAATCGGTGTCTATTTTGTCCAGCAGCTGGAGGAACGCCTGCTTGAAAACTTCCGTAATTCTATTAATGGACAAATTAACCTGATCGTTTACAGCCTGGAAGAGGAAATGTCCAAGTCGAGGGATATAGACGGTGCTCCTACTGTTGAAGAGGATATTAAGCCTATTTTGTCGGATTTTTATGCCCCGGATGTTTCAGAAATCAGAGTAATTGATTCTACTAGCCGGATTATCGGCACTTCGAGCTCGGACCAGGGGATTGTAGGGAAGCGGACAACAGAAATTCTGATCAAACGAACGCTTGTGGTCGGGGAAGAAGCTAGCCGGATGCTGGTAGACCCGCATAATGGGCGGCGGATATGGGTGCTTTCTAAACCGATTGTTTCTAAAGGCGATGTAATCGGTGCTGTCTATATGATCGCGGAAATTGAAAATGTATTTAAAGAAATGCGCGAAATCAATAATATTTTTGCTACAGGAACGGGAATTGCGATGAGCATTACCGCTGTACTGGGCATATTGCTTGCCCAGACGATTACACGACCTATGTCTGACATGAGGAAGCAGGCCCTGGCAATGACCAAAGGGAACTTCTCACGAAAGGTTAAGGTTTACGGCAATGATGAGATTGGCCAGCTTGCCGTGACCTTTAATAATCTAACGAGAAAGCTGCAGGAAGCCCATTCCACCACAGAAGGAGAGCGGCGTAAGCTATCCTCCGTATTGAGCTACATGACGGATGGCGTAATCGCTACAGACCGTCGGGGACGTGTAATCCTGATAAATGAACCGGCGGCAAAATTACTGACTGTTTCACGTGAAACAGTCCTAAGCCAGCCGATCGTTTCCGTGCTTGAACTTGAAAATGACTATACCTTCGACGACCTGCTGCAGCAGCAGGAATCACTAATTCTGGACTACAGTTCAGAGAATAAACCATATATTTTGCGGGCGAATTTTTCAGTGATACAGAAGGAAACAGGCTTTGTGAATGGATTAATTACCGTTCTTCACGATATTACCGAGCAGGAAAAGATTGATGAGGAGCGAAGAGAGTTCGTCGCCAACGTGTCCCATGAGCTGAGAACACCTCTGACAACAATGCGAAGCTATCTTGAAGCACTTGCCGATGGAGCCTGGAAGGATGAAAGCCTGGCACCTAATTTCCTGGACGTAACCCAAAATGAAACAGAGCGAATGATCCGTCTTGTTAACGATTTGCTGCAGCTTTCAAAGCTTGATAGCAAAGATTATCGATTAACTAAGAACTGGGTTAATTTTAATGAGTTTTTCAATCATATTATTGATCGATTTGAAATGACAAAGGCTGAGCATATCACGTTTAAACGCAATATTCCTAAGAAACCTATATATGTTGATATTGATGAAGATAAAATCACCCAGGTACTTTATAATATCATTTCGAATGCAATAAAATACTCTCCAGAAGGCGGACAAATATCATTCGGTGTGAAGGAAAAGGATGAAATTATTGAAATCAGCATAAGCGACCAGGGTGTAGGAATTCCAAAGAATACCCTGGATAAAATCTTTGAACGTTTCTACCGCGTAGATAGAGCGCGATCGAGGAATCTTGGCGGTACAGGACTGGGACTGGCCATTGCTAAGGAAATGGTTCAGGCCCATAACGGAGAAATTTGGGCTGCAAGTGAAGAAGGAAAGGGAACAACCATCTTCTTTACGCTGCCATCCGAACAAGAACAAGAGGATGATTGGTCATGAGAATTGAAGGGGTAAAAAATATCATTCTGACCGTTCTAGTCACGACTAGCATCTTGTTAACCTGGAATATATGGACATATCAGCCAGATTTAAAACAAGCTGAACAAAATGAATATATTCAGGAAATAAATATCAGGGCCAAACAGGATATAAAAAATATCATTCAGCCTTCTCAAATTCTTTACCATAAAGAGAAAAAACATTTTGTTTCGCTGGATGAAAAAGAAATCAATCGTGTCATGAATGGGCTTTTTGAATGGAAGCTTGTTGACTTGCAGGATATCTCCCATAAAGTTGGTGAGAAAAGCTTTACTGCTTTTGTCCATAAGGAAGGGAATGCAGAAATAAAGTTTCCGGACCCCATCCCTATGCGGGTTTACAAAAACTTGCTGGACTTAGAGGGAAAAGAAGTACCTAACGGAAAGTTTGACCGTATTGTCTTTAATGCAGAAAAGATTGAGGGCGAACAGTCCAGTCTTTACTTTATATCTTATGAAACCCGGAGGATTTATGAAAGTAAGGTCAATTCATCAAACCTTTTAAACTTTCAGAAGCATTTTTTTAATAATGCCAACCGGTTCCCAGAGTATGAGCCATATGAAGTAACTCCGTTTAGGACGGTTTTTCTTCCTAAGGAAAATATAAAGCTGAGCAGCTATCAATATATTCCGGAGCTCCTTGATAAAAATAAGTTTAAAGATGCCTTGTTTAATGATCCGAGCAGGGTAAAAAAAGAAAGGGTTTCGCGTGGAGACCAGTATACAGACGGCTCCAGCCTAATGAATGTATATAATGAATATTTAATAATCGATTATGTCAATCCAGCAAGAAGTAATACCGTCACACAGGAATCCGATGAGCTGCTTCAAAGGAGCATTGATTTCATTAACGACCACGCTGGCTGGGATGATAAGTTCAAGTTTTCGGGCTTAAGCGAAGCAGAGCAAAGGGTTGAATACCGTTTATTTATACAGGGTTATCCCGTATTTAATGAAATGGGAATGTCTCAAATTATACAGGTATGGGGCAGCGATCGAATTTATCGGTATACAAGGCCATTCTTCTCCATAGATAGACCGCTGCCATCCGGTACATCAACAGTATCCGAAGTGCCTTCCGCAAAATGGGCGATGGAAAGGCTGAATGAAATGAACCTGGATATGGATGCATTTGAGGATATTGCGATCGGATATAAGCTTTCTATAGACCCGAAGGAATCAAGGCTTATTCTGCTCGAGCCAGCCTGGTACTACCGCTATGGCGGCAATTGGGGGCCCATTCCCTTTAAAACATCTGCAGGGAAGAAAGGGATGGGAGGTCAAGAATAATGGAATGGAGCAAAACAAAATCAATCTTTATTATTGTATTTCTTGTCCTGAATATTTTTCTATTGTTTCAATATATGGAAAAAAGGAGCTCCAATAAATATGAATATATCCCTGTGACAACCCTGGAAGAAGATCTGAAAGAAAATGAAATTACTTATGGGAAGCTTCCTGACGGTATAAAAGAGGAAAAATATGTGACTGCTAAAAGCAAAGCATTTACAAAAGGCGATGTGCAAAAAATGAAAGGGCAGGGAGCAACCATCGCAGGAGAGACAACACTGATTTCAATCCTGGAGAAACCTTATAAGGTTGAGAAAGACTTTAAGAGTGAACAGCTTAATAAGTTTATAAGTGATACAGTTTTATTTGGCGATGAATATAAATATTGGTCATTTGATGAGGAACAAAATACGATCATTTATTATCAAGAATTCCAGGATAAAATGTTCTACAACAATCCTAACGGAGAATTAAGATTTCATTTAAATGAAAACGGGGAAATAGATTCATACGAACAGACCTACCTGGAAGACATAGAAACCTTCAATGATCCCGAGGAAATCCTTCCTCCCCTGCAGGCGATTGAAATATTGTTTACAAACGATGATCTTGGGGCAAAAAGCGAGATTACTAATGTGGAACTTGGCTATTACACATACGTACAAACGGCCTCCCATGTACTTGCACCTACATGGCGCATTGTTGTAGATGGCAAAAAAAATCTGTTTGTTAACGCATTTGAAGGCCAAATCATTGAAATGAGTCCGGAAGAAAAAAAATTGGAGTGATAAACATGCATTTTAGTGTTCTCGCTAGCGGGAGTACGGGAAATGCCTTTTATGTAGAAACGGAAGACCAGGCTATCCTTGTGGATGCCGGTTTAAGCGGAAAGCAAGTGGAAGCCTTATTCAAAGGCATCAACCGTGATATTTCCAAGCTATCAGGCATCCTTGTCACACATGAACACAGCGACCATATCAAGGGATTGGGCGTTCTTGCACGGAAATACAAGCTGCCGATTTACGCGAATGAAAAAACATGGAAAGCCATGGAGCACAATATTGGCGAGGTGCCCCTTGAGCAGAAGTTCACGTTTGGAATGGAAACGGTCCAATCCTTTGGCAGTCTGGATATCGAATCGTTTGGTGTATCCCATGATGCAGCTGAACCAATGTTTTATGTATTTCACCATAATGGAAAAAAACTGGTACAGATCACGGATACGGGCTATGTCAGCGACCGGATGAAAGGCATCATTAAGAACGCAGATGCCTACATTTTTGAAAGCAACCATGATGTATCGATGCTGAGAATGGGACGGTATCCATGGAATGTAAAGCGGCGTATACTCAGTGATGTAGGACATGTCTCAAATGAAGATGCCGCAATCGCTATGAGTGAAGTCGCAGGCGACAACACGAAGCGAATTTATCTCGCCCATCTAAGTGCCGACAACAACATGAAGGATCTGGCGAAAATGTCTGTAACCCAAACTCTTGAAACAAAGGGTATTATTGTGGGAGAGCAATTTTCTCTTTATGATACCGACCCTAAAACACCAACTCAGCTGGTTTCAATATGAAAATGAAGGGGAATGAAGTCTAGAGACTATCATTCCTTTTTTTATTTCTGAATTTCTTTTTCTATTGCTGGCGTTATACATATTAAAAAAGGGATATCCTGATAGGATAAAGCATCTGCCTGGCTCGCCAATTTTTCAGGACATTTTTTTAGAAATTTTGAAGGCCATGAGTATAATTAGGGTAGAGAACAAACAATAAGAAGTGCAATTATTCTAGAGAGAGAGGATTGAATAGGCTTGGGCTATTACGATCAGGATTATCCTACTAACAGGCATCAAAAAGGCAATAGAGGCGGGTACTTTCTTGCGGCTCTCACAGGGGTCATTATCGGAGCGTTGCTTGTCATGATTGCCTTCCCAAGGCTTGGTTTTGGGAATAATGGGCTTAAGGGCGGTATTACTGAGGAACAGCAAGATGGAAATTCAGAAAATGTGCAGCAGAATGTGGAGCTGAATGTTACGAGTGCTGTCACAGAGGCTGCAGAAAAAGCAGGTGATGCGGTTGTAGGCATTACCAATATCCAGCAGGGTAATTTCTGGCAGCAGGGCGCCGGAGAAGCCGGAACTGGATCAGGTGTGCTGTATAAAAAGGCTAATGGAAAGGCTTATATTGCCACCAATCATCACGTGGTCGAGGGAGCCAATGAGCTGGAGGTTACGCTCTCTAATGGAAAGAAGCTTCCTGCTACATTAAAAGGCAGTGATGTATGGACCGATCTGGCTGTAATTGAAGTGGATGCCAAAGAAGTCGGCACGATTGCTGAATTTGGCAAATCAGCGGCGTTAAAGCCAGGTGAACCTGTGATTGCTATCGGTAATCCACTGGGACTTCAATTTTCTGGATCTGTGACCCAGGGTATTATTTCAGGATTGGAGCGTACAATTGAAATTGATATTGATGAGGATGGCATGGTTGACTGGAATGCCGAGGTTATCCAAACGGATGCGGCGATAAATCCAGGAAACAGCGGCGGTGCCTTAGTAAACCTTAAAGGTCAGGTAATCGGAATTAATTCAATGAAGATTGCCCAGAATGCGGTAGAGGGAATCGGATTATCCATTCCAATTGATACCGCTATACCGATTATTGAGGATCTTGAGAAGTACGGAGAAGTAAAACGTCCATATATGGGTGTGGAACTCGCCTCTGTTGAAGAAATTTCGCAATACCATCAGCGGAATACTTTGAAGCTGCCATCTAAAGTGATTTCAGGAGTTGCCATTACTTCGGTAAGAAGAAATTCACCAGCTGATAAAGCCGGACTGAAGGAATTTGATGTTATCGTTGAAATGGATGGGGAAAAAATAAAAGATATCGTAGGGCTGCGCAGACATTTATATAACAGGAAAGACATCGGCGATAAGCTAAAGATTAAATATTACCGCGGCGGAAAAGTCAATGAGGTAACAATGACTTTGGCCGGTGAAACATTCTAATTCAATTCATAACAGCAGGAAAGGTGATAAGATGTCACTTTTTCTGCTGTTTTATTTTTGGAGAAAGGGTAAAATTAAGGAATGTTGACGGACTGCTTTTGATATGTGATTTAATGTGGATAAGAGTAAAATTACCGAAAAATACAGAAACTGTGGATAAATAAAATACCCGTAGAAAAATGTTGTATTTTGGCGAAAATAAGGAGGAATGATTAAATGATTTATTGCTGCAAAGAACACGTCGAATTAGCGTTGGATGTAGTGGTGGACGAGCATGAGGTTGCTCCGGTTTTAACTGAAATTACAGAGGAAAAGCAGTTATCAACAACCTGTGAATATTGTCGAAACACGGCGACATATATTGTAGGGAACTAATATTCCCATACTATATGTGGATAGAAAATGTGGATATGTGGATAAGTACTGTTGATAACTTGTTTGTAATCTGTTTGTAAAGTGAGGATAAGTTGTGAATATCACGATCGTTACGGTTGGCAAGCTAAAAGAAAAATACCTAAAACAGGGGATAGACGAATACCTAAAACGGCTCTCTGCTTACGCAAAAGTGGAGGTTATTGAAGTAGCAGATGAAAAAGCACCTGAAACCTTGAGCGAAGTGGAAATGGAGCAGATTAAAGATAAAGAAGGCGAGCGGATCCTGGGCAAAATTAGCCAGGATGCGCATGTCATCGCACTCGCGATCGAAGGCAAGCTAAAAACCTCCGAGGAGCTGGCAGAAGGAATGGACAAGCTTGCAACGTACGGAAAAAGCAAGGTGGCATTTGTCATTGGAGGATCACTCGGATTGAGCAAGGATGTTATGAAGCGGGCTGATGAAAAGCTGTCGTTTTCAAAAATGACCTTTCCTCACCAGTTGATGAGGCTCATATTGGTCGAGCAGGTTTACCGGGCGTATAGGATCAATCGGGGTGAACCGTATCACAAATAGTGGTAAAGCAGAAAGTTGAAGTTGTACTTGATAGAGGGTGGCTAGATCAATTCAAATACAATATATCTTTAAAATTGATTAGAGTAGGAAATATAAAATCCTGCTCTAATTGTTGTTGAAAAAGTGAGAACTTCCGGCTTTTCTATCGTAATCTTATTTTCATCAATGGCATTATATCCATAACCCTTTTTATATCAAAAGGGTTAGTTGGCTGTTCGAACATATGAAAATGTTGCGTAAGACAAAATCATATAATCGACTCTTGGATATCGTCCATTCTTAAGACCAGTATCGCCAGCCCTAACTACTAGTACTGGGGAGGAGCGATAATCCTAGCCCATGATTAATACTTTCCTATTTTCCTTAATTCCGGCTTATAGGTGGAACACTAATGACACTCATATAATCAATTTATACGAAACCTCTATTTATAACAAACGGGAAAAGGTCTCAATTATTCCCGTTTGTTTTTTTATTGGTCAAAAAACATGTGTGTAACATACATTAACAGTGATATAAGAGGTTTATAAGGAAGGAGAAGATTCCTTGAATAGATCCTTACTTGATTCCCTTAGAAGAGGGGGATATATATTCTATGTAAGGCATGGGCAAGCGACTGTAGGAAGAGATTTACCTAATTTGGATTTTCAAAACTGTTTAACCCAAAGAAATCTTTCTGAAAAGGGACGTAGGCAGGCTATTTTCTATGGAGATATTCTCCGATACTTAAGAATTCCGATTAGATACCCTATTGCTGCAAGTCCTTTTTGTAGGACAATTGAAACGGCACAGTTAGCATTCGGGAGTTGTAATGTTCAAGTTGAACCCTTCTGGGTTGAGGTATATAGTTTGAGTGGGAATTTACCTATTCGAGATAGAATAAGAATCTTGAATAATCTTCAGTCAGTGTTAGAAACTATACCTGAAAAGGGAAGAAATCAGATAATTGTTGCTCAGAGTTTCCCAGAAGGAATTGGATTAGGTCAAATACCTGATATGGGGACAGTTATTTTAAAACCTAGAGGGATAGGAAATGGTTATCGAGTTGTTAGTCAATTATCTCTATCAGATTTAGGTTCTTTAGGGAAATAAAAGATAGTTGCTTTAAAAGAAAAGGTGAACCTTATTATAAGTAACTGCGAAATTTTATTTTAGCTATAAGATGAGAAAAATCTATTATGTAAAACATCATAAGGACAGAAGAAGAGCTGAAAAAATTTCTTCTTCTGTTTTTTTATTTAATACACTTTTGAGACATAAATTTAGTATTGTTCACTAATTATGGTGGTGCCTGTCACTCTTCGATTAATCTTGTTACACTTATATTTTGCACCATTGTTGCATAGAAAAACTAAACGAAGTTGGAAATTACCTCAATAGTGGTTTTTCGCAAATGGCGTATTTCAGCCGATTTTTTCAAAAAACATGAGGAGATTCTCAAAAGGAATTTCGTAAAAAGTATGTAGGAAAATAGTATTTTTCCTTTATTTGAAAAGTCAGCTGATGAATATTTCACTAATTACTACCCTTAGGTTAAACTAAAAAAATAAATATTCTAAATATTCATTGACAGTGCATATAAATAATAATACAATTCAGTTAATCGATTAACAAGATGGTGAATAAATTGAAAAACCCAACATTGAAAGAAGTTGCACACTTAGCAAATGTATCAACTGCAACCGTATCAAATGTCATAAATAATACTAAATTTGTAAGTGAGAATGTAAAGAAACAAGTTTTCAATGCAATGGAAGCGCTTAACTATAGACCCAATGAAATTGCTAAAAGTCTCAGAGTGAAACAATCTAAATTAATAGGAATACTAATTTCAGATATTGCCAATAGCTTTATTTCTAATGTAGTAAAAGGAATTGAAAATACATTGTCAGAAAAAGGATATAATGTTCTCTTATGTAGCACCGATTCTGATATTACAAAAGAGAAAGAGTATCTTGATGTGTTAATGGGTAAAAGGATAGATGGTTTAATCATTTCATCATCTGCGGGAACAGGAGATCATTATAACGATTTACTAAAAGCAAAGGTTCCACTTGTTTTTTTAAATCGGTGTCCTGATCATTTTCCTTCAAACATGGTTATGACCAATAACATAAAAGGTGCATACCAGGCGACAGAGCATTTAATTAAACATGGTTATAGGAAAATTGCCATTATAACTGGTCCTTTGCAATTTAGTACTGGAAGGGACAGGTTTATTGGCTATCAAAGAGCGCTTGAAGATTACGGTATTGCATTCAAAAAAGAGATGGTATTCGAAGGTAAATTTGATATTGAAAGCGGTTACGAACGGACAAAAGAAATACTTGAGTCCGATCTAAGTACTGAAGCCATATTTATTTCTAATAATTCTATGTCTTTAGGAGCTTATAAATATATAAAAGAAAAGGGTTTAACAATCCCAGAGAATATTGCGATTTATGGATATGATGATCCTGAATGGGCTGATGTTGTTAATCCACCGTTATCGGGTATCAGGCAACCTGCTTATGAGTTAGGAATACATGCTGCTAATAATATAACAAATACGATTTCAGGTATTAGCACTGAGGCAAGAGAAATCATTTATTTAGATCCAGAAATGGTCATTAGAAATTCTTGTGGATGTTAATTAAGAGTTTTAAAACGTTTAACTAGCGTTTTTGATTAATCTAGTTAAACGATTAACTATATTTTAGTTCATAAAGGAGATGTATTAGTTAATGAAAATTGCGATTGGGGGAGACCACGCAGGGTTTCCATTGAAAGGTCATGTCATTGAAGTTTTAAAAGAATTAGGTCATGAAGTAACAGATTATGGGAGTTTTGACTCGAATCCGATAGACTTTCCTGACATTACAAAAGTAGTTTGCGAAAAAGTTCGTAATAACGAAGCTGACAAGGGTATTCTCGTATGCGGAACTGGAGTTGGAGCTTCTATTGCAGCGAATAAAATTCCGGGCATTCGGGCATCCGTTTGTCATGATATTTATTCTTCCCACCAATGTGTAGAGCATGATGATGTTAATGTTATGTGTATCGGTGCTCAAATTATTGGACCTGCTTTAGTAAAAGAGTTAGTGCAATCCTTTTTAACTGCAGAGTTTAGCACTGCAGTTGAATTTAGACGAAGAGTTGAAAAACTCCACTTAATGGAATTGGAATATGCAGAACAGCTATTAGAAGTAAATAAAAAATAGGGGGATTAAATAATGAGATTAAAGAAAGCGCTGACATTTATATCTATTATTCTATTAATGTTTAGTCTAGCGGCATGTAATGCATCTGAAAAAACATCGAAAGCTTCCAGCACTGATTCAGAAAAAGCAGAAACGATGAAAATTAAACTAGGTCACGTGACAAATGACCAATCTGCCATTCATAAGGGAGCTGTGAAGTTTGCAGAATTAGTAAAAGAAAAGTCAAATGGGGCTATGGAAGTAGAAGTAATTCCAGGAGGACAATTAGGAAATGAAAAAGATCTAGTTGAAAGTACACAAATTAATACGATTCAAATTACGATTCCATCTGCAGCGGTTCTTTCAAACTTTGTCCCTAAAGCAGCTGTACTAACTTTACCTTATGTTATTAAAGGAAATAATGAACGTGAAAAGTATCAATCGTTTGTTGAGCTTGCGCAAACTGATGTATATAAAGAAATTGGCACTGAAGCAGAAACGGTTAATTTGGTAGCATTCCCAGAATCAGTATGGTGGGTTGGAGATCGTCATGTAACAACTAAAGAAAAGCCAGTTAAAACTCCAGACGATGTTAAAGGATTAAAAATTAGAACACCTGATGCAGCTGCTCATACTATGCCATTTAAAATTATGGGTTCAAACGTTACACCAATGAATATTGCAGAAGTATATATGTCCTTAAAGACTGGAACAATTGAAGCTCAAGAAAATTCAATTAATCAAATTTATACAAACAAATTTTACGAGGTACAAAAATATGTGAACCTCACAGGACATATGACTCAAAATGAACTCCCAGTTGTAAGTTTACAATGGTGGAATACCTTAACTGACGAACAGAAAACGATTGTTAATGAAGCAATGTTTGAGTCAGGTGAATATATGTCTGAGCTTCAATTAACAGCTAACGAAGAGGAATTAGAAATATTAAAGAATGAAGGCATGGAAGTTGTAGAAGTTGATGTAGAAGCGTTTAAAAAGGCGACTGCTGATACTTATAAATCTTTTGAAGATAATGTAGGAAAAGGATATTACGAAAAAATCATCTCTGCTCAAGAGTAAAGGGACAGACGGTTTGGAGTGATTAATAAATGAAAAATCCCAAATTTATATTATTGAATTTAGAAGAATTTTTTAGTGGTGTCCTTTTTACCATTATGTGTATCTCTGTAGCTCTAGGAGTTATTGCTAGATTTTTTGACCTTGCATTAGTATGGACCGATGAATTGGCACGATACACTTTTATTTGGTCCGTACTTTTGGGTACTGTTGTCGTTTTTAAACAAAAAAAGCATATAGCTATTGATTTGATTGGAATCGTTTTTCCAGAAAAAATTAATCTAGTCATTCGTGTTCTCATCCATGTAATCATGTTAGTTATATTTTTCATCCTTTTTAGATATGGTTGGATTTTGACTCAACAAACTTGGAATGTAGCGACAACGAGTTTACAGATACCGACAGGACTTGTTTATTTATCGGTACCAGTATCTAGTTTTCTATTATTTATTTATACGCTCATAGAGATTTACCAAATTACTTTCAAGAAATTAAGCAATCCAGTATAGAAAGGAGAAACGAAAAAAATGCTTATAATTTTAATTATTTCTTTACTAGTTCTCCTTCTTATTGGTGTCCCTGTTGGATTTTCATTACTCGGAGCAACACTAATAGCGCTTCTTTCAGAAGGGACAATTCCTTTGCAGACCATGCCACAAAGGCTCGCTCTAGGATTAGATTCTTTCCCTATGTTAGCGATTCCGCTGTTTATTTTGGCGGGAACCATCATGGAAGCGGGGGGTATCACAAAACGTCTAATCCAATTATCGGAAGTTCTAGTTGGTCATATTAGAGGGAGTTTAGCACATGTTTCAGTAGTTTCAAATGTATTCATGTCTGGTGTTTCGGGATCTGGGGTAGCCGACGCAGCTGCTACCGGATCTGCCTTAATCCCAACGATGGTTAAAAGAGGATATGGTAAAGGGTTTGCAGCAGCCATTTTAGGGGCGAGTGCAACAGTAGGCCCGATCATACCCCCAAGTATTCCGATGATTGTTTATGGCAGTCTTGCAGGTGTATCCGTTGGGAAGCTATTTTTAGGTGGAGCTATTCCGGGTCTAATGATGAGTTGCTCATTGATGGTTGTTTCTTATTTTATTGCAAGAAAAAGAGGATTTGAGAAACGAGCAAGGGCTAGCTTTAAAGAGATTGTTAAAGCTTCTTTGGATGCCTCATGGGCACTTCTAATGCCAGTAATCATTGTCGGTGGTATCTTTTCGGGTATATTCACTGCCACAGAATCCGCGGTCATTGCAGTTTTTTATTCCTTAATTATCGGTCTATTTGTATATAAGGAAATAAAAATTAAAGAATTACCGAAAAAAATATTAGAATCTGTCTCCATGTCATCTTCAATTGGAATTATTATTGCTGCTTCCGTACCATTTGCTTGGGTAATGGCATTTTCACAAGGACCAGCAAAAGTACTGGCAATGTTTCAAAATATTTCAGATTCAACTATTGTCGCCATGCTGCTCTTAATGTTTATTTTACTAATATTAGGGTGCTTTCTAGATGGTATGGCGATTATTATTATTACTACACCAGTGATTATGCCGATATTAACACAATTCGGTATTGATCCTTTACACTTTGGAGTTATATTAGCCATTAATGTAATGGTTGGAACGATTACTCCACCTGTAGGTACGATCATGTATGTGGCATTAAACATAGCTAAATGCTCTGTAGTTGAATTTTCAAAAGAAATTATGCCATTCTTAATAGTGTTGATTGCCTTACTAGTGCTGTTTGCATTAGTACCGGGTATTGTTCTTTATTTACCAAATTTGTTGATGAAATAAGGAAAGGGTCCCGATTTGGGTCCCTTTTTCTACTAACAAAATGATATAGTAGGTGGTTTAATATATGAAAAAACCTGTCATTACTGTTTTAGGAAGTATAAATATGGACCTTGTAACGGTTACAAATCTTATACCAAATCAAGGTGAGACTCTTATAGGTCAATCTTTTTCTACATTCCCTGGAGGAAAAGGGGCAAATCAAGCAGTTGCAGCTGCTAGACTTGGTGCTGAAGTATGTATGTTAGGAAAAGTTGGAGCGGATTTATTTGGCTCTAAACTCAAAGATATACTTCGCCAGGAAGGTGTAAATGAAAAATACGTAGATATTGCGACCGAAAATGAAACTGGAACAGCTACTATTATTGTTTCAAATCATGATAATCGGATCATTGTTGTACCTGGAGCCAATAACGAAGTAACGCCAGAATGGGTAATAGCCCATGAAGAACAAATCCAAAATAGTGATCTATTGCTGCTACAATTAGAAATCCCTATAGAATCTGTCATAACAGCAACTGAAATTGCTAATAAGTATGGTATTCCTGTAATACTGAATCCAGCACCATTTCAAAATATACCCAAAAATCTATTAGAAGGACTAACTTATATAACGCCTAATGAGCATGAGTATAAACAACTCTTGGATCAGGCCACAAATGAAGAAATAGAACAAATCAAAGATAAAAGTATAGTGACTAAAGGTGAAAAGGGTGTTGAATTCCATCTTAACAACCAAAAAACAACAATAAATGCAATAACAGTTGAAGTCTTAGATACAACTGGTGCTGGGGATACTTTTAATGGTGCCCTTGCTGTTGCCCTTAGTAAAAAACATAATCTAAAAGATGCCGTATTATTTGCTACTGTAGCTGCATCTATCTCGACTACAAAAATGGGAGCACAAACTGGGATGCCTGCTTTAACTGAAATAGAAGATGTTTTAAATCAAAAAAAATTAAGTTTCGGTGTTAGATAATAATGTCAAGTTATAGTGTCTGGTACAGACAAAAGACAATAATAGTAGAAGGAAATATATATTAATATTTTAGCATAAAGGTTTGCTAAGAATTGTTATCTTTGAGACAAGAGAAATGGACGCACTAATTCCAGTTAGAGGCCCATTAATAATTTTGTAGTTAAAAAGTTGAGGTTAATTCCTTAACTTTTTTATTTTTCGTCGATATACGCGTTACGGTGAACCGTATGATAAGTAAATGGGCTCTTTAAATCTGAATGAAAGTAAAGAGGGAGAATGCTTGATATACAAAGCTTTCTCCCTTTTTCAATCATATAAAATAATGTTTATAAAAAACTAGTTGAGCTGTTGCAATCTTTCTTATAACTATTGAAAAAGCCGAATCTTTTTCAGTACAGCACAAACTGGAATGGCTATACAGATCCCTACAACATTTTGAACAATGTTTCCGGGAATAGAGGCCGCCGGTACTATCCAATTACTAAATAGAACCCCTTCACAAATGTAATAACCAATTAACATAAAAGGAGCCGAAATGATAGTAGCGAATAGATTGAAACCAATGCTGCTTCCGTTGCGGCCCTTCGACCAGGCAATTTTTCCAACTATATAACCCTGCAAGCCGCGAGTTAAAATGGTAAACGGTGCCCACAATGTCCAGCCAGAAATTAAGTCAAATAAACCCATCCCAACGGCCCCAGCAATGGCGCCTTTTTTAGGACCAAATAAGATTGATGCGATAAAGAGCATAGCTGTTCCAAGATGAACTAAACCGCCATTTGCCGTAATCGGCAGTTTGATATTTAAAAAGATCGTGGCAACGAATACGAGTGCAATTAACATTGATGTTAAGATTAAATCAAAAGTGCGTGCGCTTGAATAACTAGTTGTTTTTTGCATAATCATAAACCTTCCTTTTTTTCTTTGTCTTAAATCCGTTTTCGCATTTACTGATAACCTTAGCAAAGGATTGGTATATTTAAAAGTGTCAATTTAGCGTAAAACGTAGGGGTCAGTTTATAAAAGAATCATAAAATAACTTCTAATTTTAACTAATCGATATTTCAACAGCTTCTGTGAAGCTGTGTCAGCTTACAGACGTATCATATGGAATTAGACAAGCTTCCAGAAAATAAAAAAGCCGCTTTGCTATCAGTCAAATAGCGAAGCGGCTTTTAAAATTTCATTAATTGCGGATGAGGTAATCGAAAGCTCCTAACGCTGCAGTAGCACCAGATCCCATAGAAATGATGATCTGCTTGTAAGCACTATCTGTGCAGTCTCCAGCAGCAAACACGCCAGGAATGTCAGTAGCGCCATGCTTGTCTACAATAATCTCACCAAAGCGTGTACGTTCAAGCGTGTCACCTAACCAATCAGTATTTGGTACAAGACCGATCTGAACAAACACACCTTCTAAATCAATATGATGTACTTCTCCTGAATCACGGTCAATGTAGGAAATGCCGTTCACCTTATCAGTACCGGTAATTTCTTTTGTTTGTGCGTTCTTTATCACCGTTACGTTAGGCAGGCTGTATAGACGATCCTGAAGTACACTATCAGCCTTCAGCTCTGGCATAAACTCAATAACAGTTACATGCTTCACGATGCCAGCAAGATCAATTGCTGCTTCAATTCCAGAGTTTCCGCCGCCGATAACTGCTACGTGTTTTCCTTCAAATAATGGACCATCACAGTGCGGGCAGTATGCTACACCTTTGTTCTTGAACTCTGCTTCGCCAGGTACGCCAACATTGCGCCAGCGGGCTCCTGTTGATAGGATTACGGTTTTGCTCTTTAGAACAGCACCATTTTCAAGTTCAATTTCAACAAGGTCATTCTTTTCTAAACGCTTGGCACGCTGTAAATTCATTACATCAATGCCATACTCTTTCACATGTTCTTCAAGGCTTGCTGCGAGCTTAGGACCCTCAGTATATTTCATACTGATAAAGTTCTCAATGCCCATGGTGTCCATAACCTGGCCGCCAAAGCGTTCAGCAACAATGCCTGTACGAATGCCTTTGCGTGCAGCGTAGATTGCCGCACTTGCTCCGGCTGGTCCGCCGCCAATAACAAGTACATCGTATGGATCCTTATCAGCAAACTCTGATGTATCCGGACCATTCCCCATCTTGGCGAGAATTTCCTCAATCGTCATACGGCCGCTGCCAAATGATTCACCATTAAGGAAAACAGTTGGTACTGCCATGATATCCTTGCTTTCAACTTCTTCTTTGAAAGCTGCTCCATCAATCATGGTATGAGTAATGCCAGGGTTTAAAATGCACATTAAGTTCAGTGCCTGTACAACATCAGGACAGTTGTGGCAGCTCAGGCTGATATAAGATTCAAAGTGATATTCGCCTTTGATGCCTTTAACTTGATCAATTATCTTCTGATCAACCTTGGGGGCTCTTCCGCTAACCTGCAGCAGCGCCAATACTAGTGAAGTAAATTCGTGTCCGAGGGGAATACCGGCAAACGTTACCCCAGTGTCTTCGCCGACACGGTTTACACTAAAGCTTGGTGTTCTCTGCAATTCTGTTTTTTCTACCTGAATGCGGGACGACATGGTCGCTAATTCATCCACTAGAGCCAGCATGTCACGAGATACGTCATCGGATCCTGCGCTAACCTTAAGCAGCACATCGCCTTCCATCATTTGAAGATATTGGGCTAACTGTGCTTTAATATCTGCATCTAAAAACATTGATCGTACCCCTTAAATCTTTCCTACAAGGTCAAGGCTTGGCTTCAGTGTTGCAGAACCTTCTTGCCATTTAGCCGGGCAAACTTCACCTGGATTGTTGCGAACATACTGAGCTGCCTTAATCTTGTTAACTAGTGTGCTTGCATCACGGCCGATGCCGCCTGCATTAATTTCAACAGTCTGAATGATGCCGTCTGGATCGATGACGAAAGTACCGCGATCAGCAAGACCTTCTTCTTCATTTAGAACGTCGAAGTTGCGGCTGATTTTTTGTGAAGGGTCGCCGATCATAATATATTCAATTTTGCTGATAGCTTCTGAGTGGTCGTGCCATGCCTTATGTGTAAAGTGTGTATCTGTTGATACGGAATAAACTTCCACACCAAGATCTTTCAAAGTTGCATATTCGTTTTGCAGGTCTTCTAATTCAGTTGGGCATACGAATGTAAAATCTGCTGGGTAAAAGCAAACTACACTCCATTTACCTTTAAAGTTTTCTTCAGAAACAGTGATAAAATCCCCGTTGTGGAAAGCTTGTGCTGTGAATGGTTTTACTTCAGTTCCAATTAGAGACATAATTAATATTCCTCCTAAGTGTGGATTTAAATAAGCTTGTCCAGGACTAAGCTTTATTATAATAATTCTAATACGATAGCAATTATCATATAAAACTTCTTACTTTGTCAAGAATAATGCATAACTTTCACTTGGATTGATTTAAAACTTTCTGACCCATTGCTGGCAGCTTGCGGAGCTATGGAACGCTGTGATTTATTCCTGTGCAGGCCTCTGTAGCTATTAAAAACTTAAAATTACAAATGTCATTTACTTTAATGAATTATCAATTGTGAAATTAAAATAATGCTATAACCATAAAAATCTATTGGTATCTTAGCCTCAAATAGGTAGTTTGGATGTTAAGTTTTACTATTAACCAGGTTACATTGAACACAGAATTTTTTGTTATATTTCTAGAAGAGCTAAATCCAGATTGACAGATTAAGCATAAAATTGTAGACTATTGAAGTGAAAATTTAATAAAGACCTCACTTTTAATAGTGAGGTAGAGGCGCGATATTTAACAGTCTTTAGTGGAGTTTGAGAAACCATGATGCTAAGGAGAAGGAAATGTCGCCGAAGTTGGTAATATTCTCAGTATTACTTGCTGGGTCTGCAGTTAAGAGCTGCAGGACTGTCTCAATAAACCCCCAGGTTTATTGAGTTGTGCTATCTCATTGGGAAAAGAGAGACTTTAGGGCTGTTATTCAATATACGACCTGAGTTTATCTCAGGTCGTTTTTTGTTGTATTAAAATGCCCTGTAAAATTAGGAGGAGAGAACTAACATGAGAAAAAAGTCATCATTATTTTTAGTATTGCTGCTTTCAGCTATGGTTGTTCTGGCTGGGTGCGGATCAAATAAGTCAGTTTCTGGGTCATCAGAGGATGATACGTTTAAGGTAGGTCTCGAAGCTGGGTATGCGCCATTTAACTGGACTCAAAAGGATGATTCCAATGGTGGTGTGAAAATAGAAGGTACTGCAGAATATGCGGGCGGTTATGATGTAGAAATCGCTAAGAAAATTGCCGATGGTTTAGGTAAAAAATTAGTGATTGTCAAAACCGAGTGGGATGGCCTTGTTCCAGCCTTAACTTCAGGTAAAATTGATGCGATTATTGCAGGGATGTCACCAACAGCAGAACGCAAAAAGACCATTGATTTCTCGGACAATTACTATAAATCGCAATTGATTATGGTGGTTAAAAAAGGTGGAAAGTACGAAGGAGCTACTTCGATCCAAGATTTCAAGGGTGCAAAGGTAACGGGCCAATTAAATACGTTCCACTACTCTGTAATCGATCAAATTAAAGGTGTCTCAAAACAAACTGCAATGGACAACTTCCCGGCAATGAGAGTGGCTCTGGAATCAGGAACCATTGATGGATATGTTTCAGAACGTCCTGAAGGCATTAGTGCTTCAGCTGCAAACGAAAATTTTGCAATGATCGAATTTAAAGATGGATTTAAAGCATCAGAAGAAGATACAAACACCGCTGTTGGACTTAAAAAGGGCAGTGACTTAACGAAAAAAATAAATGAAACTTTAGCGAAGATTTCAGATGAAGAACGAACTGCTTTAATGGATGCCGCTATTAAGAATCAACCAGCAGCAAAATAAAGAATAAATAAAACCGGCTGTATTTGTTGCAGTCGGTTTTATGATGATTTAAGGGGGAGAAAAATGAGTTTAGAATGGATCGTCCAGATCATTTCAGAAAACTGGCCAATGTTCCTTCGAGGAGCGGGTATGACGCTTTTTATTGCTCTAATTGGTACTGTTTTGGGTGCAATAATTGGTTTATTGGCAGGGATTATACGTACAATTCCCGTACCTGAACGTGGAGCAAAAAAGGTTATTCTTAAAGTGATCAATGTCATTCTTTCTATTTATATAGAGTTTTTCCGCGGGACACCGATGATTGTTCAAGCTATGGTAATTTATTATGGATCGGCCTTAGCTTTTGGAATAGATATGAACGTCATGGTTGCAGCTGTCATTGTCGTATCCATTAATACAGGGGCTTACATGGCAGAAATAGTCCGCGGCGGGATTGTTTCAATTGACAAAGGACAATTTGAAGCAGCACAAGCGATAGGGATGAATCATTTTCAAACGATGATCAATGTTGTCCTGCCGCAAGTCATTCGGAATATTTTACCGGCAACGGGCAATCAATTCGTCATCAATATCAAAGATACATCCGTTCTTAATGTTATCTCAGTATCTGAATTATATTTCATGACAAAATCAGTCGCAGGAAACAATTTTAGATACTTCGAGTCATTCTTCGTCGCATGTATAATTTATTTTGTCATGACGTTTATCGTTACAAGAATTCTGCTTTACTTTGAAAGAAGATTAGAGGGTCCAGACAATTACACAATGCTTGGCCAGGAAATACAAGCAGGTGTGCCAGCGGCAAATCAAACTGTTGAAAGTAAATTATAGAAGAAGGAGGGGAGAAAATGGAAAAAGTCATAGATATTCAGCATTTAAATAAATCCTTTGGCACACATGAAGTGTTAAGGGATATTGATTTTTCAGTGAACAAAGGAGAAGTAGTCAGTATCATTGGTTCCTCAGGCTCTGGTAAATCAACTCTTCTTCGCTGTATCAATCTTTTAGAAAAACCAAGCGGCGGTCAAATTATTTATAATGGAGAAAATATTCTGGATGACAAGCATGATATTTTCATCTACCGCAGAAGGCTAGGAATGGTGTTTCAGCAATTTAATTTATTTAACAATCACAATGTACTAAACAATTGTGTAGTAGGACAAATAAAAGTCTTAAAGCGGTCCAAGGATGAAGCTGAAAAAGTAGCGATGAAATATTTGAAAGTTGTTGGTATGGATAAATATATTAACGCCAAACCAAAGCAATTATCAGGCGGCCAAAAACAGCGTGTGGCCATTGCCAGAGCACTTTCGATGGAACCGGATGTGATGTTATTTGATGAGCCAACATCTGCCCTTGATCCGGAAATGGTCGGAGAAGTGCTAAAAGTAATGAAGGAACTTGCTGAAACTGGACTTACGATGTTAATCGTAACGCACGAAATGGAATTCGCTAAGGAAGTATCAGATCGCGTGGTATTTATGGATAAGGGAGTTATTGCGGAGGAAGGAAGCCCGGAGCAAATCTTCAACAATCCAAAACAAGATCGCACAAGAGAATTTTTAAAACGTACTTTAAAGCAATAATATATAAATGGTAACATACCAAAATAAATTTTACCCAGGGGTTTCTAATAGACTGCTTGTAAAGATAATAAAAAGACTAAGGCTGTGCCAAAAAATCGTCTTTCAGCGATTTATGGCTCAGCCTCTTTTGGGGCAAAACGGTCTTGGAATGAATTATCAGTTAAACGATGAAGCATGTTTCACCGCTTGTTTAAGCTGCATGGTATACGCGTGTTTTTGCTCTTCATTCCACTGAAGCCTGGACGACATATATTCAATAACAGGGTGAGCCCACTCAGTTACCAGCTGGATGTTAAATAAAATAGCTCCAGTCCGGCGGTTGAAGAAATCGAGTGGTGTAACAGCCATTTCCTCCTCAATCGCATAAATCAGCTTCGCAAACACCGGCAAAGGTATGTTGTAGGCGGCTGCTGTTTCTTTATGCTCTGTAAGGAGTTCGAACACCTTTGAAATGTTTGAACCGTAATGATAAGCAAGCTTTCTTGCCTCATTTTCTTTTAATCCTGCTTTAACACCTTTCTCAAGCTGAGACTCTACGTATTTACCGAAGTTTGCTGAACCTCCAACCTGGCCTCCTGAGATTGGCATATGTTTGGTTTTACTGGATGGGAAGCTTCGATTTTGTTCAGCCGATAATTTTTCTGCAAGTAAATCAACAATTGTTTCAGCCATTTTCCGGTAGCCAGTCAGCTTTCCGCCAGCAATTGTGAGAAGGCATGACTGAGATTCCCAAATTTCATCCCTCCTCGAAATTTCGGATGGGGCTTTCCCTTCTTCATGGATAAGCGGCCGCAATCCGGCCCAGCTTGATTCAATATCTTTTTCGCTTATTTTTATTTCCGGGAACATATATTCAATCGCACTTAAAATGTAGCTTTTGTCACTTACTGTGATTTCTGGATCGACCTTATCTCCGGTATAAAACGTATCTGTCGTCCCAACGTAGGCTTTTCCCTCCCGTGGAATGGCGAAGACCATGCGGCCGTCTGGCGTGTCAAAATAGACTGCTTGTTTAAGAGGGAATCTTGATTGGTCAATGACAATATGGACTCCCTTTGATAATTTCAGTGTTTTTCCAGACTTTGAGTTGTCAATTTCCCGGATACCATCCACCCATGGACCCGTTGCATTCACAATCTTTTTTGAATGGACCTCGTATTCAGACCCCGTTAAAAGATCTTCAACCAATACGCCGATTACCGTTCCATTTTTAAAAATTAAATTTTTGACTTTGGAATAATTCAAAGCAGTGGCGCCATTCTCAACCGCTGCCTTCATGACTTCAATAGTTAGCCGAGCATCATCGGTACGGTACTCAACATAATAGCCGCCGCCTTTTAAGCCGGATTTTTTGATTAGAGGCTCCTTGGCTAGGGTTTCCTCAACAGTTAGCATTTTTCTGCGTTCAGATTTTTTTACTCCAGCTAAAAAATCATAAACTCTAAGCCCTATAGAAGTGGTAAAGGCACCAAAGGTTCCTCCTTTATGGAAGGGAAGAAGCATCCATTCAGGTGTAGTCACATGTGGCCCGTTTTCATAAACGATTGACCGCTCTTTTCCGACTTCAGCTACCATTTTTATCTCAAACTGTTTTAAATAGCGCAGACCGCCGTGGACTAGTTTAGTTGAACGGCTAGAAGTGCCTGCTGCAAAGTCCTGCATCTCAACAAGAGCTGTATTCATTCCTCTGGCAGAAGCATCCAACGCAATCCCGGCACCTGTAATGCCGCCACCTATAACTAATACATCAAACGTTTCCTTTTTCAGTTTTTCAACAATATCTGTTCGATTAAGATTTGAAAACTTCATAGTAAAAGCCTCCTTCAAAACAAAAGAAAAAAGACCACAAATAACAATACCCCTAAAAGGCTGAATCTAGAACATATACCATGGCATTTATCCAAAATTAGTCTAGTAATGTAGTTGTTTCTTTTAAGATTATTAGGATTTTTTCCATAAAATGGTTGTGTAGTCAGGGGTCATATACTAAAATAATAAATTATGAATAAAAATATATTACCGAGGGATTCTAGATGAAAAAAATAATCTTCTTTCTTATTACTTTCTTGTTGGCTTTTAGTCAGCTTGGCGTGAATACTGGAAAAGCAGTGATGCCGCAAAAGACAATCTGTATTGATGCTGGGCATCAGGCTAAGCAAAATCTTGGTAAGGAGCCAATTTCACCGGGTTCCAAGATACTCAAGACAAAAGTTTCTTCTGGAACCCAGGGCATTGCGACAAAAAAACCTGAATATAAACTAAATCTGGAGGTTTCTCTTAAACTGCGTGATGCTTTACAGAAAAACGGCTATAAAGTGTATATGGTAAGAACAAGCCATAACGTTAATATTAGCAATGTGCAGCGTGCGAACTACTGCAATAAAAGTAAAGCTAATTTATCAATCAGGATCCATGCAGATGGAAGCACAAATAAGAGTGTTCAAGGTCTTACAGTATTATATCCAACTGGAAAATCTACCACAAAGGTAAATAAAACGAGTAAAAAGGCTGCGGAATATGTCCTTTATGACTTAATAAAAACAACTAAAGCAAAAAAAGGTTATGGCACAGGTTTAATGCCGAGATCTGATCTCACGGGCTTTAATTGGTCAACAACTCCAGTCATTCTTGTAGAAATGGGTTTTATGTCAAATGCAGCTGAAGATCGGAAATTATCTGCAGCCAGCTACCAAAACCAGCTGGTTTATGGGATGACAAGCGGAATTGAAAGATATTTTAGATGACTTTTTAACGAGGGTCGAAGCTCCATATATGTAACAAACGATATAACCTTATTTAGAAGCCGTATCTATTCAGATATGGTTTTTCTTATATAAATTTAATTGTTAGTTAATACTTTTAGCCTATATAAATACTGGGATTTCTTCTATAATTACTATGAGGAGGCTGTTAATCTATGAGTCAGATGCAAAATTATTTATTTGAACTCCCTATAATCGGACATTTTATTAAATATATATTTGATATACAACCCGTAATAGGAAATATTCTGGTGGGAATCATTGCTGTATTATTAATAAATGGCATTGTAAAGAGAGAGCTAGATATTAATTTACTAAAAATGTTCGTCCAATATATGCAAGGAAAAGATAAGAATTATCGTTACGATAAGGAAAGAAATCAGTTTTATTCTAAATCGACTGAGCCGAATTTCGTAGAGTGGCAGCATAAGGTACTAAAGAATATTTATACCGAGATCCCTTTTGTAAATATATTTGGCAGGGAATATCCAGTGAGTATTCAACGATCGGCAATTAATTATAAATATCCTTTTAATGAAAGCATGGCGGGGTTTGCAGAATTAAAAACAGTTCAAGTTCCAGAATTAAAAATGGATAAAGGGCAGCAATATTATTTTAAAATTATGAGTTCCACAATAAAACGCCCAAATTTAATTGGCTTTGAATTAGATCATTACCTGCTGACAGACGGTGGAGAAATCCAGGGTTTTAAAGCCAATACATGCCAATATAAGCATACGGTAAGCACTAGCCATATTTTAGAATATGAGTTATATAAAATTTTTGTTAAAAAGGGTAAGAGTTTAGCAGATAGATCATCGGAAGATATTCTTCAAAAACTTCCCTATCGAAATAAGATTCATGAAGGGCAAACTCAATTAGATGTAATTACAAAAGGACGTAATCGCCATTCTTTATTAAGTGTGCAAATGATGATTGTATGTTTTGACCCTAAAATCCAGGATTACCGGACACTTATATTTAAGCGTTCAGAAGATGTAGCAATTAAACCGAATTACTGGCAGATTATACCGGCCGGCGGGTATGAAATATTTGAGAAAGAACAAACAACAAATAAATACATAATCGAACAAAATTTCAGTATTGAGCTAGCTTTGTTTAGGGAATTAATTGAAGAGGTTTTTAATGGAAAAGACTTCGAAGCCAATGAACACGGCGATGTAAATGAGATAATTCATAAACATCCAGATATTGTTGAATTAGAAAACCTTTTAATTAATGGAGATGCCCAATTAGAGTTTTTAGGTAATGTGACAGATATAGTATCTCTTCGGCCAGAACTTTCTTTTGTTTTAGTAATCGATAATCCTGAATTTATAAGGAAAAACTTCAAAATTAATTTTGAAGGTACTGACTTCCAGATGGTTAAAGTGAACGATTTACCTAAAATGCTAGATGGAGAACTATTGTATCCTAGCAGTGCCGGTTTGATTGCCTTAGCAAAAGAAAGCCATTTATTTAGAGAGCGTAATTTATTGCAGGATATAAATGTAAGTAGAGTAGTATGAAGAGAAAGATACAAAGAAGTCCAAAACATTTTTATAAGAAGTACGATAAGTAATAAAACGTTTTCAGGATAATTTTTTAACCAATTTACACATTGACAATTAATAAATCTACTGCAATAATAGTGTTAATTAAATACTGGTACCTTTAATTCAGTCCCGTGAGGCTGACAAGGACAGCGGAAATATGCTGGAAATTTTGGGTTATAGTTATACCCATTTTCCCAATGCACAAAGAGGCTTCCTGTCAGTAATGACAGGAAGCCTCTTTTATTTTCTCTGCAAGGTTAATATCGAATCCTTTTCGGTACCAGTTTTAGATTTATCTAAAACAGGAGGAATTTTCATGGAACAGAAAAAGGTAGATTTAGATTTTTCATTGCAGGCAGTGCCGCAAGCTCATCGCAATGGATTTTGGAGAATGCTTGTAGTTATGCTGGGTTTTACATTCTTCTCAGCTAGCATGTTATCTGGCGGAACGTTAGGCTTGGGTTTATCCATGCCTCAATTTATCTTGGTAGTGCTGGCGGGTAATTTAATTCTTGGTTTTTATACAGGCGCACTTGCTTATATCGCTGCAAAGACCGGTCTTTCCACACATTTATTGACTCGTTACGCTTTTGGCGAAAAAGGTTCTTATTTATCATCTTTCTTGCTTAGTGCCACACAAGTAGGCTGGTTCGGTGTTGGCGTAGCCATGTTTGCGGTTCCGGTTCAAAAGGTTACAGGCATTGATACGTATGTACTGGTTGCTGTTTCAGGATTGATGATGACAGGAACTGCGTTTTTTGGAATGAAGGCTTTGGCCATTTTAAGTTTTGTTGCAATACCGTTAATTATTGCGCTTGGAGGATATTCAGCTCTGGAGGCAGTTGGTACGCTTGGGGGGTTCCAGGCCCTTATGCAGCATCAGCCAGCAGAAACAATTAGTATAGCTGCTGCCTTAACAATCTGTGTCGGATCCTTTATCAGCGGGGGAACATTAACACCAGACTTTACCCGGTTTGCTTCTACAAAAAGAAACGGTGTCATTACAACAGTAATTGCATTTTTTATCGGAAACTCCTTGATGTTTTTCTTTGGGGCAATTGGTGCCATCTCAACAGGACAGTCAGATATTTCTGAAGTTATGTTTTTACAAGGATTAATCATCCCGGCCATTATCGTTTTAGGGTTAAATATCTGGACTACAAACGATAATGCAATTTACGCTTCTGGTTTAGGTATTTCAAATATTACGAAAATCAAAAAGAGTAAGGTAGTTATCTTTAATGGAATCATTGGAACAGTACTGGCGATGTGGTTATACAACAACTTTGTAGGATTCCTTACTTTGCTGGGAGCTGCACTTCCGCCAATCGGGGCGATAATTATGGCGGATTTCTTCATTCTAAACCGTGGAAAATATAAGGATTTTGAAAATATGAAATTTAAATCAATAAACTGGAGTGCCTTGATAGCTTGGGCAGCCGGAGCAGCTTCAGCCAAGTTGTTACCTGGCATCCCGCCGTTAAATGGCCTGATCGGTGCTGCACTAATATATGTTGTACTTTCCCTTGCAGTTAAAAAAGCTGCCGAATCTAAATCAGCGATTAAAGTAGAAAAGGTGACTGAAGCATGATTATTAAAAATGCCAAGCTTAGAAATAAGGATGGACTTTGGCAAATCCTTATCGAAGCAGGAAAAATAGAAAAAATTGCACAAACGGTAGAAAATAGCAACGGTCAACAAGTTATTGATGTTCAAGGAAGTTTAGTTCTTCCGCCATTTGTTGAACCGCATATTCATTTAGATTCAACGTTAACTGCTGGTGAACCAAACTGGAATGAAAGCGGAACATTATTCGAAGGAATTCAAAGGTGGGCGGAGAGAAAAGAATTCCTGACGATCGAGGATGTTAAGACAAGAGCTAAAACGGCGTTAAAATGGCAAATTGCCCAGGGAATCCAGCATGTTCGGACACACGTTGATGTAACGGACCCAACATTAACTGCTTTAAAAGCAATGTTAGAAGTAAAAGAAGAGATGTCACGTTTTGTGAATTTACAAATTGTTGGATTCCCTCAGGACGGTATTCTCTCCTATCCTAATGGGCCAGAATTGTTAGAAGAATCACTCAGAATGGGAGTGGACGTTGTCGGCGGAATCCCACATTATGAATTTACAAGAGAATATGGAGTGGATTCACTAAAAACAGTGTTTCAACTTGCAGAAAAATACGACAGATTGGTTGATATTCACTGTGATGAAATCGATGATGAGCAATCCCGTTTTGTTGAGGTGGTTGCAGCCGAAGCTTATCGTCTTGGTATGGGAGAACGTGTAACGGCAAGCCATACAACTGCAATGGCTTCTTATAACGATGCCTATACGTCCAAATTATTTAGACTGTTAAAATTGTCTAAAATTAATTTTGTAGCAAACCCGTTAGTAAAT
Organism: Bacillus sp. M6-12; assembly: GCF_002860285.1. Taxonomy (GTDB): domain Bacteria; phylum Bacillota; class Bacilli; order Bacillales; family DSM-1321; genus Peribacillus. The sequence goes on along the minus strand of NZ_PGVF01000021.1, from coordinate 8,999 downwards.
ATCCATCTTCAAGGGCGTTTTGATACTTATCCAAAACGAAGAGGAATTACAAGGGTAAAGGAGCTGCAAGAGGCAGGACTAAACGTTTGCTTTGGCCATGATGATATTTTTGATCCGTGGTATCCGCTTGGAACAGGCAATATGCTGCAAGTACTGCATATGGGCATTCATATCACTCAATTAATGGGCTACGAGCAGATTATAAATTCAATCGACCTGATTACCAAAAATAGTGCAAAAACGCTGCACATTGAAGATATCTACGGAATTGAAGAAGGGAAACCTGCAAATCTAATTGTATTAGAAGCTGAGAATGAATACGAGGCTATTCGGAAACAAGCTTCTGTCCTTTACTCAATTCGAAATGGAGAAGTTATTGCGGAAACTAAGCCAAGAGCAACGACAATTACTCTTGGGGAAACATCGGAGAAAGTTACGTTTAATAAATAATATTAATAAAACCTGAAAGCTTCAGTTTTTTATACTTATGGTTAAGGCTTAAATCAACCCCAAACTGGGGTGGTTTAAGCCTCTTTAGATTTATTTATATAAAAAAATCTTCAGGTTATCTTTCTTATCAAGGGTAGCAAGCAGAACGTCTTTTACTTCAGTTTGATATATACGTTCTAATCTGGAGACGACCCATCCTTCGTCCTTATCAGTTTGTTTTAACTCCTCGGAATTTAATTTCCCTTCCTTAATAATCGTCCTCGGAAAGTCAAAGGGCTCTGTTTCTATTTGGAGAGAAGCAGGAGTAAGAGGTTCATATTTTGGATCCAAAAAGAAAGATATTCTTCCGTCTGCTTCCCAAATCGCTAGAGCTACTGTTTTCACATCTTTTACTTTTTCTTCCCGTAATTCTTCCAATAAAATATCAAGCGTGATTCTTGCTTTTTTTAAACCTTTATAAAGGATTTCTCCATTTTGAACAATAGTGATTGGTACATGATTAATTTGCCTTCTAAACCATGGCCATTTAAGGGTCATAAAAATCCCGGCCAAATATAAGCATACTAATACACTGGTAGTAATGACAGAACCCTTTAGCCCAAGATGTTCGTCAGATAACGGATGGGCAATAATGTTTCCTATCACCAAAGCCATAACGAAATCAATAAGTCGCAATTGGGAGATGGCACGCTGACCTAATACTTTTGCAACTATCACTAAAAAGAAAAAAGAAACAACACCGCGAAGAACCCACTCAATGGCAGTGAGTGATTCCTGGCTATGAAAAAAATCCATGTAAGACACATCCTTTAACCCAATAATCTGCTACTTAGTGTTACACGCATGTTATTTTATTAAACACAACTAACCAAAAAGACCGACTTTTGCCATATTGAATGGCTACTTTTGTACTTAATTAAGATTGTAATGAAGGGCTATAACTCCTTTAAGCTAGACTATTTCAGGATTGCCTAGATAAATCTGCATTCATTTATATTTCCCGTTACTTAAGTAACGCCTTTTATTAAATCAATACCGTTAAACGGAAAGAATATGAGTCCTCCGTTTGGTTTTCTTTTTAAAATTAGCAACATAAAAATAGGATTAATAAAGGTTTTGAAAACGCAATGATTATTAATATTCCAATATAATAATTAGAAAGTACTGGAATACTGAATAAAACCTGGTGTTACTGGTCATAGACTCCTCGTTTAGGTGAGAGCACAGAAGGTATATACAAACTAGGCCCGCAAAAATAAAGTTGTCCAAGTAACCTCCCGTAAAATCAAAAATTTGAGAGGAGACAAAGACATGAGTGTCCAAAAAAGTACAGATAGTTCAAGCCTGGCAGAAGTAATTGACAGAATTCTAGACAAGGGAATTGTGATTGATGCATTCGTTAGGGTTTCGCTTGTAGGTATAGAAATACTAACAGTCGAAGCTCGGGTGGTCATTGCCAGTGTTGATACATGGCTGCGATACGCAGAGGCTGTTGGATTATTAAGTGATGAGGGTGTTAAAAAAGAGCAAACTCAAACTCCACAATTAAGTTATTAGAATAGAAACTAGAAACTATGAAGAAATTATTAATGAGGTGAGGATATAAAAATGCAATCTCAAGAAGTAAATGAAAATAAGGCAGGAAACGAAAATAACGAAGGAACTAAGAATTATGAAGAGAAACAGCAAACTGAAAACAGTAAGCAAACTCAAGAGGGTAAGCAGACTGAAAACGGTAAGCCAACAGTAGATAACAAACAGACTGATAACAATAACCAAACTGACGAGAAAGGAGCTAATTATTCTATTAACCTGGCGATACTTGGCGGTGTGGTGGGAGCAGGTATTGGATTGTTTGCTAATCGGAGAACCAGCAAGAAAGTCATAAAAAGCTTAAGTGAATCAGAGTTTGTAAAAGTTACAGGCCAGGAATTTAGAAAAACGGCTCAGGAAATTCTGGCAGGTCAAGCACAAAATAGCGTGAAGCAGTTAGCTTCGGGTTATTTAACCAAAATCGAGAAAAGTTTGCTTTCTCCAAAAAATAGCGGATCCAACAATTCGGGTGGGGAAAGCCAACCGTACGAGGAAATCAAGCAAGAGAATAAAAATTTAAATGAGCGCCTTCAAAAAATAGAAAAAATGCTGGGTGACTTGGTGGAGTCCAAGTAATGCCTAGTCCTTTCTTAAAAATAGGCTATGTTAAAGCTAATTGTTGATTTTGCCACTATGTCATTGGAGCGGAAGGCGTGAGACTCCTCAAAAATGCTTCGCATTTCCTTCGTGCGGTGTTTTTTCAAGGAAGCCAATTCAATGTCCTGCGGGAATAACGGGTCAAGTGAGACCCCGCAGGCGCAAAGCGCCGAGGAGGCTCCCGAACCGCCACTAGAGCGGAAATCAACAGCCAAGATTAAAAATCCTAAAGATAAGAAAGGATGCTAGTGCTGGCGGCAACAGGACGGAGGTTGTAACGGACTTAGATTACAACCCTACCAGACGCAGACCTTAGTTGACGTTTATTAATCAGGGTGCTTTCGCTTTTCTTACTATGAACCCAAAGGGGGATTAGATGGATAAACACATACAAAAAGCCGTTGGAAAAGTGGCGAAAGGGGCAATTGAGCATGCTCCGGAGCCAATAAAGGAAAAAGTAAAAGAAGTAGTGGCCGACAAAGCTAAAGAGAAAATAGTGGAGCATGTTCAGGATAAAGCGAATGAATTTAGAGACAATCTCGAGCATGCCAGAGATGATTTCGCAGATAATCTCCATGATAAGGCAGAAGAAGCGAAAGAAAAAACTCAGAGTGTTTTACTCTCTGCCAGAGAAAAGCTGGGCAAAGTTGTTGAAGCCGGTGAAGAACTACAAAAAAAGGTCTCTTCAAGAAATAAAAATGACGATGACCACAAAGTGAAGGGCATAAAAAATATTAAAGGCATCAGCAATATCAAAACGTCCAAGGATATTAAGGGTGCTACGAAAATCAAAAGCTATGAAAATATCAAATCCTCAAAATGACATTAAGATAGATTCTTAAATGTCAGTATGAAAGGAGAATGCAGGAATGGCAGCAGTTCAAAAAAGTACAGATAGTTCCAGCTTGGCAGAGGTTATTGACCGAATTTTAGATAAAGGGATTGTTATCGATGCATTTGTTAGAGTTTCGGTAGTCGGAATTGAAATTTTAACAGTTGAAGCAAGGGTGGTTATTGCCAGTGTGGATACTTGGCTTCGTTACGCAGAGGCTGTTGGATTGCTCCGGGATGAAGTTGAGGAAAACGGGCTTCCGGAACAGTCAAATGAGAGAAGCAATGCCCGTTTTAGTATTTAGAAGTAAAAGAGGCAAGCCAGGGTAAACAAACCCCTGGCCTGCCATGACTTAGCAGGAGGCCGAAATGGAAATTAAAAAGATTATGGGAAATGTGACTGAATTCTTCAATGAATTCGTTGCCCCTGTCCATAAAATAACCTCTGTCGAAGAAAGTGATAACAATGGCTGGAAGCTGACTGTAGAGGTTATTGAGGAAAAGGAATATATGAAGAAATATGCAAAAGATGAAATGCTCGGCGTTTATGATGTTTATCTAAATCAGGATAAGGAAGTAACTTCCTATAAAAGGCGGGATATCCGATACAGAAGTTCGATTAAGTATGAAGGGTAGACGTGGGGATCAGGAGGTAGAATAGTGACAGTCTTAAAGAAACAAATCAACAAGAACTCTAGAGAAATTGTACAGGATGAAAAAACAGAAGACTTACTTTCCCGCGCATTAAAATATTTGAAGGCTGGCTACCCTATCCATCTGACAGGCCCCTCTGGAACAGGAAAAACCTCTCTGGCTCTCGCTCTGGCAAAAAGAAGAAAGCGGCCCGTCATGCTCATTCATGGTAATCATGAATTAAACAACAAAGATTTAATTGGTGATTTTACCGGATATACGAGTAAAAAAATTGTCGATAACTATATTCGTTCTGTTTATAAAAGGGATGAAAGTGTGACAGAGACATGGAAGGATGGGCGTTTGCTAGAGGCAGTAAAGAATGGCTACACTCTCGTTTATGATGAGTTTACCCGTTCACGGCCAACCACTAATAATATCTTTTTATCCATCTTAGAAGAAGGAATCCTCCCATTATACGGCACAAAATTAACCGAACCTTTTGTCCGTGTTCATCCTGACTTTGCAGTAATATTCACAAGCAATCCTGATGAATACGCAGGAGTCTATCAAACCCAGGACGCATTGCTTGATAGGCTCATTACTATTTTTATCGATCATAAAGATCGAGAGCGTGAGGCTGCTATTGTTTCAGAAAAAGTGAATATTGATAGGAAGCAGGCAGCAGCCATTACCTCCCTTGTAGCTGAACTGCGAAAGGAATGTAAGGAGGATAGCGGGCCAAGTCTGCGGGCATCTTTAATGATCGCAAAGCTGGCTGCAGAAGATGACATTCCAATAGATGGCTCAAATCCATCCTTTTTGCGTCTATGTATAGATATATTAGGCCATCAGGTAAGCCGGTGCATAGAATCTGATGAACCTGTTAAAACAGCAGAAAAATTGATTATAAAAGCATGCGGTAATATGAAGGTTAATTGAGGAAAAAAGGAGAGTTTTATTATGAGCAATGAAGAAACGGCAGGTATTTATATTTTTTGCGGAATCCAGACAGAAACGGATGAAAACTTTGGGGAAATAGAAATCGAAGGAGAAAAAAAAGAACTGTTTACGATCCGGTATAAAGATGCCGCTATTGTTGCTGCCGAGGCACCAATGAAAATTTATCATCCGAATAAAGATAATTTACTGATGCACCAAAATGCTGTTTCCCTTGTAATGAAAAAGAACCAGACAGTCATTCCGGTTAGTTTCGGTAATATTTTCCACTCAAAGGAAGATGTAGGTGTGCTGCTGGAAAACTTATATCCGCAATTTGAAAAACTTTTCCCTGCAATAAAAGGAAAGGTTGAGCTTGGGTTAAAGGTAATAGGAAAAAAAGAGTGGCTCGAATCGCAAGTAAAAGAGAATTCGAAATTTGAGAAGATGGCTAAAGCAGTTCAGGGCAAGTCAGAGGCAGCCAGCTATTATGAAAGAATTCAATTAGGCGGAGTTGCCCAAAAACTCGTTGGCTCTTTGAAGCAAGAAGTAGAGCAGGATGTATTTAACCCGCTAAAAGAGTTAACGGAAGCTTCAAAGACTAATGAGCCTATAGGGGAAAAAATGCTATTAAATGCCGCTTTTCTGGTAGATCGGGACAAAGAGGCAGAGTTTGATCAAAAAGTAAATGAGATTTATGAGAAATGGAAGGATAAGGTGGAGTTCAGCTACAGCGGACCTTGGGCTGCCTATAACTTTGTGAACATCAGATTAAAAGTTGAGGGTGCCTGATGCTGCATAAACTAGTATCCGCCCCTATCAGCCTAGTAATCAAAATTGGTGAAAAGATAAAAGAAGAGGCAGATAAAGAGCTGTACGACCTTCCTACCATTCAGCAAAAGCTGATCCAGCTGCAAATGATGTATGAGCTAGAGGATATTTCTGAAGAGGCATATAAGACCAAGGAAGAAGAGCTGATCATGAGATACGAAATTGCAAAGCGCATGGAAATGGAGCAATGGGAACAGATGACAAAGAAGAAGTGAGGGCAGTTAAAGCATGGACAATTTAATTTATTTATATGGCTTAGTTCCAACGAAAGAAGCGACTGAAAAATCTTTTCCAGATGCAAAAGGCTTCGATGGTAAAGGAGATTTATACAAGATTCCTATCGGAAATATAACAGCTATTGTTTGCAGTCTGGACACAGTAAATTACTCGGAGGAAAGTATTAAAGACCGGATTAATAATGATATGGAATGGCTTCAGGAAAAGGCATTTCACCACCATGAAACGGTAATGAAGCTATCAAAAATTTTCACAATTATACCATTGAAGTTTTGTACTTTATATACAGGACAAGAAAGTTTGGAGACAGCTGTTCAATCTAATGAATCAAAAATGGCAGAGACTTTTGCTTTAATAACCGGGAATGAAGAATGGAATTTAAAGATTTACTGTGATGACCAATTATTAAAAAAACAAGTGAGCGAGAACAATCCAGCAATAGAAGCAAAGAGAGAAGAAATTAGCCAGCTGCCAAAGGGTAAACAATTTTTCGAAAAGAAGAAGCTGGATAAAATAATAGATTCTGAACTTGAAGAAGAAAAAAACAGAATCAGTGAAAAAATTCATCTGCATTTGAAAAAGTTTACTCTTAAAGGAAACGTAAAAAGAACGTGGAGCAATGACGTCACCGGAAGAAAGGATCATATGACTTGGAATAGTGTATATCTTATTTCCGAATCTGAAGTAGAGAAATTTTTGGAACATATCCAGCAATATGAAAAGGATATGAGGGAAACAGGCTGGCAGTTTGAGGCTTCAGGTCCGTGGCCAGCCTACCATTTTTCTAGCTTTTCATAAGTGAGGGCGAGAATATGTCACTAAGAGAAACGATAGAAAATAAGGATATCGCATTAATTGATATTTTGGATGTCATCCTTGATAAGGGTGTTGCTATAAAAGCAGATTTAGTCATTTCCATTGCGGGCGTTGATTTAGTTTATTTAGATTTAAGATTACTAATTGCTTCTGTGGAATCTCTTGTTCAGGCTCAGCAGGGCAATCGTAAAGCTGTATCTTCACAACAATTTGACAGACAGAGGGAGGAGCTAATTGATGCAACCGGCCAGCCAAACAAATGGAAAAATTAATTTAGACCCTGACAATGCAGAGCACGGATTAGCACAGTTAGTTTTAACTGTCATTGAGCTGCTGAGGCAAATTGTTGAACGGCATGCGATTAGGCGTGTAGAAGGCGGAACTCTGACAGACGAGCAGATTGAAAATTTAGGCGAGGCACTAGCGAATCTTGAAGAAAAAATGGAAGAATTGAAAGAAATTTTTGGCCTGGATGCTGAAGACTTGAATATCGACCTTGGTCCTTTAGGAAGTTTACTTTAATACAAATCAGCAAGGAGGACTTCAAATGGAACATTCCATGCAATCCAGTACGATTGTAGACGTACTTGAGAAGATACTGGATAAAGGGGTAGTTATCGCCGGCGATATCACGGTAGGTATTGCTGATGTTGAACTTTTAACTATCAAAATACGCCTGATTGTGGCGTCTATTGATAAGGCAAAGGAAATTGGTATGGATTGGTGGGAAACAGATCCCTATTTAACTTCTAAAGCAAATGATAGTTCTACAAAAGCTCTTGAAGAAGAAAATAAGAGACTTCATGAAAGACTCGAATCTCTTGAAAAGAGCATGTCCACAAATCGATTAAATTCAACCGAATTCAACTATTAATAGGAGGTAACAATGGAAAACACAGCAAATACTCAAACTAAGGATACGAAAACTAATAATGGTTCAAATAGCGGTTCAATTAGGCGTTCAGTAGCAGGAGGCCTGATTGGGGCGGCAGTTGGCTATTTGGCAACTCCTGAGAATGGGAAGAAACTTATCGGGAATATCAGTCCGGATAAATTAAAAAGCACAGGATCTGGCTTGGGCCAGTCAGTTAAAGAAAAGTCAGCAAAAGCAGTCGAGTCTATTAAAAACTCAACTGGTAAGTTATTTAATAAAAAAGAAGATGTTGCAATAGAGGGTTATTCGAACGATCAGGAAAAATCGTCCGGAAATGAAACGAGCTTATCAACAGGCACTAAAAGTAAAAATGAACAGAAATCAAAGGATGAAAATGGCAGTGTTAATGAGCGATTAGATAGACTGGAAGAAATGCTCACTAGGCTAATTCAAGAAAAAAATGGCGAGGGTAAAAAAAAAGATCAAGAAAACGAAGGATCCAAACAGTCGACAACTTTAAATGAACTTAAGAATGAGGATGATAGTCCACAAAAACTAGAAGAAGCCGGTCAATCTGAATCAAAAGGCCAAGATGATGAGAAAAAATCACAATCATATCTGCAGGGACCTTTAAATGAGAAAAGAGGCGGTAGTGAAAGATCGCAATCTCAAAAAGATGGACAAGAGGAGGAAACACAAGCAAAAACAGACGACCAAGAGAACTATGAAAAAGGAAATTCAGAAACAGCAGGCATGGGAGATAACCAAGAATCACAGGGAAATCAAGAGAATAATGAAGCGGCGCAAACTCATACAGCTGAGGATAGTGAAAAACCTCAATCTGAAGGGCAAGAAAACAATGAGGAGAAACAGTCAGAAGGCAATAGTAGTCATAATGAACTATCAGCCAAAAAAGATTACGAGTCATTAAAAAAAGAAAATGAAAAACTCCAGGACCGCTTAGGCAATATCGAAGAGCTTTTATCAAAAGTGCTTCAAGAAAAAGTTACGAGCCAAGCATCTGAATCTAGTCAAAAGGATGATGAATCAAACGAGCATACTAGCTCAGAGGATGAAAATCTATTAGACAATCAGAAGGAAGAGGATTCTCAAGAATCTCAACATAAAAGCAACAACTTAAAAGAAGACCAAGAAAGCAATGAAGGAGCAGATGCTGAGGAAGAGAACGAAGAGAATA
>NZ_PGVF01000020.1 GCF_002860285.1 Bacillus sp. M6-12 | reverse complement strand
AGTTTTCAAAGAGCAATTTCAAGCTTCACTTCTTTTCAGAAGCGACTTTTATATACTAACAAACTTAATTATGTTTGTCAATAATATTTTTGGAGCGGGTGATGAGAATCGAACTCACGACATCAGCTTGGAAGGCTGAGGTTTTACCATTAAACTACACCCGCAAATTAAATTTTGATATTGTTGGGATGGTCGGGAAGACAGGATTCGAACCTGCGACCCCTTGGTCCCAAACCAAGTGCTCTACCAAGCTGAGCTACTTCCCGTAAATATGGCGCGCCCGAAAGGAGTCGAACCCATAACCTTCTGATCCGTAGTCAGACGCTCTATCCAATTGAGCTACGGGCGCATATTTATTTGGTGCGGCCGAGAGGACTTGAACCTCCACGGGGTTGCCCCCACTAGGCCCTCAACCTAGCGCGTCTGCCATTCCGCCACGACCGCGAAGCGACAAATATTATTATACCAAATTACTCAGCAAAATCAACTGGTAATTAATGGTGCGGGTGAAGGGACTTGAACCCCCACGCCTTGCGGCGCCAGATCCTAAGTCTGGTGCGTCTGCCAATTCCGCCACACCCGCATAGATAATATTTAATGGTGAGCCATGAAGGACTCGAACCTTCGACCCTCTGATTAAAAGTCAGATGCTCTACCGACTGAGCTAATGGCTCGTATGGCTGGGCTAGCTGGATTCGAACCAACGCATGACGGAGTCAAAGTCCGTTGCCTTACCGCTTGGCTATAGCCCATTGATATTTCATGAACAGAAATACATATTAGCATGCTTTCTATATAAAAGCAAGGTAATTCACAAAAAAAATAATGGCGGTCCCGACGGGAATCGAACCCGCGATCTCCTGCGTGACAGGCAGGCATGTTAACCGCTACACCACGGGACCAGAAAAATAAGAAAAAATAAAATGGTGACCCCTACGGGATTCGAACCCGTGTTACCGCCGTGAAAGGGCGGTGTCTTAACCGCTTGACCAAGGGGCCTAACATACAACTGCTATCAAAATATGGCGGAGAAGGAGGGATTTGAACCCTCGCGCCGGTTACCCGACCTACACCCTTAGCAGGGGCGCCTCTTCAGCCTCTTGAGTACTTCCCCAAAATGGCTCCGCAGGTAGGACTCGAACCTACGACCGTTCGGTTAACAGCCGAATGCTCTACCACTGAGCTACTGCGGAATAATTTCAAGTGAATCTAATCAAGAATATCTCTCATAGACTCTTTAGATTATATATAGCATCTCACCCAAAGTCAACATGTTTTTTAAAATCACGGAAACTTTTCATGGTATTTGAGGTGCTTTTAGAGATTAACACAAGATTAATTAGGTGTCAATCGATCCAAAAGGACAAGTTTCCCCTTACATCTGCCGCATACATACTTGGCTGTATTGATCCTTCTTTTCCTTGTAAATTGCTGGCCGCAAGATGAACACTGGTAAACCCATACCGCTCGAGGTTTTCTGGCTTTAAATGAAGTGAGCGTATTACAGAATCTTGGAGCACCTACTTGTTTCATCAATTCTTTGAAATCGTGGTCTCTGTGTTTATAACCCTTATTCTCAAGATGGAGGTGGTAGTGGCATAGCTCATGTTTAATAATGCCGACTAACTCGTCCATCCCCAGTTCATCATAATATTTTTTATTTATCTCTATATTATGGGAACTAAGCAGGTATCTCCCTCCTGTAGAACGGAGGCGCGGATTAAAAATAGCATGATGCCGAAAAAGGCGCTTGAAGTATTTAATTGATATTTCTTCAGTAAGCTGCTGCAATTGATGATTTTCCATTAAATGCGCCCCCCTCACTGGAACATGACAACCTATTATAACATAGACTTATTAAACCAATACATCCTCTATGGGGGTTTTTAACATGCCGACATGGTTTCAGAACCAAATGATGAGGGCTTATTATGACAAGGACCGGCACCAAATCAGACTTCTTAACCAATGCTGGTTTTTTTATCAAAAAAGAATGTAATTATCACACGAAAAACCCTGCTCCCCACCTTCAGAGCAAGGTTTTTCAGCCTATGATTGGGGTGAAAGCATGGTGAGGGCAACCCTTTGTTTTTTCATGTCTACATGATCTACCCACACAGTGACCACATCCCCAACTGAAACTACGTCCAATGGATGCTTTACGAAATTCCTGCTAAGCTTTGAAATATGAACAAGGCCATCTTGTTTAACTCCAATATCAATAAACGCGCCAAAATCAACTACATTTCGTACCGTTCCCTGCAATTCCATTCCGCTCGTTAAATCCTCAAGCTTTAAAATATCCTGCTTCAAGAGAGGCTTGGCTAATTCATCACGGGGGTCTCTTCCTGGCCGTGTCAATGCTTCTACTATATCTTTATAAGTTACTTCACCGATCCCTAATTCAACTGCAGTTTCACCGATCGGCAGCTTTGAGAGGGCTTCCTTCATTGCTTCTGTTCCTAAATCTGTTGTGGTTAGGCCGACCCTTTTTAACAGCGCCTTAGCTCTATCATAGTTTTCCGGATGAATGGAAGTTTGGTCAAGAGGTTCCTCGCCCTGGCTGATTCTAAGAAACCCAATGCATTGTTCGTATGTTTTGGAGCCTAGTCTCGGGATTCCTTTCAGTTGTTTCCTGCTGGAAAACCGCCCCTCTTCTTCGCGTTTCTTTACGATGTTTTGGGCTACCGTCTTTGAAAGGCCTGCTACGTATTGAAGCAGGGATGAGGAAGCTGTATTTACATTTACCCCCACTTGGTTAACCGCTGTTTCAACTACAAATGAAAGCGATTCTGACAGTTTCTTCTGAGATACATCATGCTGATATTGTCCTACACCTACCGACTTTGGATCAATTTTCACCAGTTCTGCAAGTGGATCCTGAAGCCGCCTCCCGATTGAGACAGCACTCCGTTCTTCGACCTGGAGATTAGGAAATTCCTCTCTGGCTATATCAGACGCAGAGTAAACGCTCGCACCTGCTTCGTTGACAATGAGATAGAATATCTGTTCTTCAAGATTTTTCAGAGTTTCGGTCACAAATTGCTCCGTCTCCCTTGAAGCCGTTCCGTTTCCAATGGCAACAACCTCAACTTTATGTTTTCGAAGCAGCTCAACCATCTTATCCCTGGCTGCTTCCTTTTTGGATACAGGGGGATGAGGATAAATAACACTTATCTCCATTACTTTTCCGGTATCATCCACGACAGCTAGTTTGCAGCCTGTACGGTAAGCAGGGTCAACCGCAAGTACGACCTTCCCCTTTAACGGCGGCTGAAGAAGCAAGTTACGAAGATTTTCAGAAAAAATATGGATTGCCCGATCTTCCGCTTTTTCTGTTAGCTCTTTTCTTATTTCCCTCTCTATGGATGGCATAATAAGCCTCTTAAAAGCATCCTCTGCAGCCTGCCCCACAAGCTCACTAACAACAGAATGAGGGCGCTTTATTACCTTGCGTTCTATGTAGGAAAGAATACTTTCTGTGTTAGGGATAATTGAAATACGGAGAATTTCTTCCTTCTCTCCTCTATTAAGGGCAAGGATCCGGTGAGGGACGATTTTCTGAACAGGCTCTTCGTACTCGAAATACATTTCGAAAACTTTTTTCTCGTCCTTTTCTTCGTTTTTTGCCTGTGAAATAATTTTTCCGTTTTTATATACCTCAGTCCTTATCCACTGTCTCAGACCCGCGTCATCTGAGATTTGTTCGGCGATAATATCCTTTGCCCCTGCAATAACGTCTTCAATTGTATGTAATTCTTTTTCCTCTGACAGATATTTAGCCGCTTCTGACTCCAAGCTTCCATGGGCTGGAAACGCCATAATCCACTCAGAAAAAGGTTCAAGACCCTTCTCTTTAGCGACCGTAGCCTTTGTTCTCCTTTTTTGCTTATATGGCCGGTATATGTCTTCAAGAATTTGGAGCTTCTCGGCTTTATGTATCTGGGCTGTCAGCTCTTCTGTTAATTTACCTTGTTCTCCAATAAGCCGGCGCACTTCCTCTTTCCTGCTTTCCAGATTTTCAAGGTAATTCCAGCGATCCATTATGTCTCTAATTTGAACTTCATCCAGTGAGCCGGTTAATTCTTTCCGATAACGCGCTATGAACGGAACGGTGTTTCCGTCTTGTAAAAGTTGAATAACATTCTGTACCTGGTCCCTCTTTAAGCTCAGTTCAGATGAAATTTTTCGAATCAATAGCTTTAACTGCTCCTCTGCCATGGTTACCATTTTCCTCCAAACGATTATTATTTCCTCTCCTTAGTCTATCAAAAGTGCAGGAAGGAATCGAATCCATATTACAATTGTATTTTAGGCAAAAAAAAGAGCCCGTGCTTATAGCAGGCCTCCTATGATTAATGTTGTATCGTCTGATTTCATCATATCTCTTTCCATTATCATACGCGCATTTTGCTCCAGATAACGATAAGACTTAAGAGCAGATTTAGCCCCCTGAAGCTGCAAGCCATCGGAATGCAGGATAAATTTCGCTTGGGGTTCATAATCAAACCTTTGGGTATGGTATTTTTGCACCCTTCCTGATAGATATCCTGTAACAGGCAGCGGATAGACAAGCTTGTCCGAAACAGGATTATAGAGAAAGAACCGAATATTACCTACCGAGCTGTATACAAACTGCTTAGTATCAAAATAAACCTTTAAAATAGAGACTGCCGCACCGCGTTTATTTACTAATGCACCATTGCAGATTTCCATCAGGACTTCTACCGACTCAGAATGGTGCTCCTTTACTATTTCAGTAACGGCGTGGGAGGACTCATAGGCATACTGGCCGCTTCCTAAGCCGTCTGCAAGTATACAAAGAAAATATTCTTCTGTGGAAACGAAGAAATAACCATCACCACAATAGGGCATATCATCTTTGGAAGTCTGTGAAGCAATAACCTCAATTCTTTCATTCCGCAATATTTCTTTTATCATCGAATGTACTCCGAGTTATTTTCAGCATTAATTGCTTCCTGGAGCTTTTTAATTGCCCGTCTTTGAAGTCGGGAAACATGCATTTGAGAAATCCCAAGTTTTTCACCGGCTTCTTTCTGGCTGAGATTTTCCAAATAGGTAAACTGAATAATTTTCTTTTCCCGATCACTTAACACATGGAGTACCTTTTCCAGAACAAGGCGCTGGTTTACTCTTTCAAAGCCCTCATCCACATTTCCGAAAATATCAAGAAGGGTAACAGTTCCACCGTCAGAATCTGCTTCAATGGAGTGGTCAACGGATAGAGCCTGATAGCTCTTGCCCATTTCCATTGCTTCCAGCACTTCTTCCTCGGACACTTCAAGATGCTGGGCTATTTCTTCAATTTTTGGAGAACGATGCAGCGTAGTGGTAAGTTCCTCCACTGTTGTCTTTATTTTAGGACCAAGCTCCTTAATTCGTCTTGGTACATGAACGCTCCATGTTTTATCCCGCAGAAAACGCTTGATTTCTCCAATGATTGTTGGTACCGCGAAAGCTTCAAAGCTTTTTCCGAATGATTCATCATAGCGGCGGATTGCCCCTAGAAGGCCAATCATCCCAACTTGGATGATATCTTCATGGTAGGATTTTCCTTTGGAATATTTTCTTGAGATGGTTTCCACTAAACTCTGATAGTGAAGGACCAATTGATTTTGGGCTTCCTCATCCTGATGCTCCTGGAAAGCTTTAATCCAATCATTAACCTTTTCCCTTGCTGCCTGGTTAGGTTGAGATTGTTTCTGCATCCATCTCCACCTGCTCTCCTTCTAGAAACTTGGTCATGAATAGGGTAACCCCTTCATTCTGGTGAATTTTTACTTCATCCATAAGGGATTCAATCAAATACAGGCCTAAGCCTCCCTCTCGTAAAGATTCCACACTTTGGGCATTCCCATAAGGTCCAAGACCCTGGCGCACCTCATCAAAGTTACAGCTTTGTCCATTGTCCGCCACCATTACCTCGAGGCGGTCCTTATATAATCCAAAGCCAATTTTCACTTCGCCGTTTTCATTATCCTTATATGCATGCTGGACAGCATTTGTACAAGCTTCACTCGTTGCAATCTTCAAATCCTCAATATCGTCGTATGAGAAGCCCATTCGGCTTGAGATTCCAGAGAGAGTTAAACGGATAACCCCGATAAACTCCGGTTTTGCAGGTATCTTCATTTCGATGTAATCGTAATATTGACTCATTCTAACCCACCCTCTGTATCACTTTTAATATCAATAATATCCGCCAAACCGGTAATATCAAATAGACGGCGCAATCGTTCGGATAACCCGACAAGCTGAAACTCGCCCTCATGGGAGCGTATACTCTTAAACAAACCGACAAAGACACCCAGCCCCGTGCTGTCCATGTAGGCAACTTCCTTTAAATCTATAACCATATTCACATTTTCCTTTTCAGACAAAGGAAAAATCGTTTCTCTCAGTTTTGGTGCGGTATACGCGTCAATTTCCCCTTTGACAGCTACTTCAATTCGGGAATTTATATCTTTAACATCAATACTAATATTCATTCAAGAGACCCACCTTATAAATTAATTGCTCTCAATATATACCCGCCGCTCCATGGAACTAAACTTCCCTCTTTAGAATAATCAGTGTAAAATCATCCCTCAATTGGAAATGCTGGAGCTTCTCGAGCTGCTTATAGATATTATTTACTATTTCCTGAGCTTTTAAGTGAATATTATTTTGAATATACTGAATCAACGTATCTCTCTCTATAAAGCCATCGTCCGTCCTGCATTCTGTAACACCGTCCGAAAGAAGGATAATCATATCCCCCGGTTCAACTTTTTTCTCATAGGCCTGATATTTTGTTTTCTTGCTGACGCCCAGCAGCAAACCTTTCGCATCTAAATCACGGAACTCCCCCGAAGCCGCTTCATAATAGAAACCAGGTTCATGCCCCGCAGAAGCATAAGAAAAAACATGGTTATGAGGATTATAAAGTCCGTAAAACATTGTAATGAACATACTAGGATCCACATTTTGTTCTACAACACGATTCAAGCTTTCGAGAACATAGCTTGGTGCATTGCGGTTTTCCGGCAGGCTGTCCATAGCATACTTAATCATAGACATGCAAAGCGCGGCTGGAATCCCCTTACCAATCACATCGGCAATAGCAACACCGATACACTCATTTTCGTCTTGGACAAAATGATAGTAGTCTCCATTCATATGCCTTGCCGGGACACTGATAACTCCGATTTCCATACCTTCATAATTCGGAACCTTTGTATCAAGCAGCATATGCTGGACATTGGTCGCTATTTCTAATTCTGATTTCAGCTCCTGCTGTTTATGGCGCAAGCTTTGGTGCTCCCGGTAGGCGATTCCGTACCCTATCATTACCTCTAATAAGAAATCTAGAGAATGGATCACCATGTCCGGTGTTTCTGGATAAATGTCCAATAAAATGCTTTTATGGAGACTGATTATTTCCTCCGGTGAAACTTTATATTCAATTGTTTTTCTGCTTAACTTTTGCCCCTGATATAACGCATTCTCCGTCTGTTTTCTTAAATATGTGGAGAGAGCTTCACGGTACTTTTCTTCCATGGTCTCTCGAAAATCCATTGCCTATCCCTCCTAACGGAGCCATTTTGTTGCTTTTATATCAGTCCCTTTCCCGGGTACAGAATCAATATCAAATTCATCCATCAGCCGTTTTACTCCAGGGAGGCCTGCTCCTAATCCTCCTGAAGTGGTATATCCGTCTTCCATGACCTTCCGGATATCCGGAATTCCGGGACCTTCATCAGTAGCAATAATTTTTAACCCTGCTTTATTGCCTTCATATACCTTTTCTATACATACCTTGCCCTGGCCGGCATATAAATATATGTTTCTCGCCAGCTCGCTAATGGCAGTGGTAATTCTTGCTTGGTCAACCGAACCAAAGCCAAGCTCTTTTGCGACGTTCCTGCCTAATTGGCGGGCTGCCACAATGTCCCATTCGTTAATGATTTTTACACAGGATTGGAATTCCATAAAATTATTCCCCCAATTCCTGTTGTAATTTCTCCAAGCCCTTTTCTAAATCTAGTGCTGTCAGGACATCCTCAAGCGTAATTCCAAGCTCGATCAATGTAATGGCCACAGCAGGCTGGATACCTGTAATTACAACTTTCGCTCCCATTAACTTAGACATACTGATGACATCACCCAGAACCTTCGCAATGAATGAATCAATAAAATCAATGGATGTTAAATCGATGACAACACCGTTTGCACTAGTTTCATGAATTTTATGAAGTAAATCTTCCTGGAATTGAAGAGCTGTGGCATCATCAAGCTCCCACTGAATAGACACTAACAAACAATCATAAAGTTTTAAAATCGGGATTCTCACGTTCATTCTTCTACCTCCACAATTTTGCGGTTTGTAATTTCGAGTGCTGCTTCAATTCCTTTTTTTAAAGAATTTTTTGTAATAATTTCATTTAGATTAATCCCCAGATTTACAATGGTCTGGGCAATCTCCGGGCGAATACCGCAAAGCATGCATTTTGCACCGACTAACCGGACTGCCTCCGCTGCCTGAATAATATGATGGGCTACCATTGTATCGACAACGGGAACACCGGTAATATCTATCAAAACAACCTCTGAACGGTGCTTCACTACTCCCGTTAGCAGGTTTTCCATGATTTGTTTCGCCCTTTCCGTATCAATCGTGCCAACCAAAGGCATAACCGTGATTTTCTCCAATACAGGAATTAATGGAGCTGACAATTCTTGAAGGGCAATTTTTTGAAGGGAAACTGTACGCTCCCAGGTTTGAGAATAGATATGGACAATTTCGTTGCTCATAGGAGTAGACCATCTATCGAAATCATAAACGATATCCATTTGATTTTCTGGAGTGATAATACCCTTATCTTTCATACCCTCAAATACAATCCTATTAAATTCCTGCAGCCCTTCACTTACAAAAGTAAGCGGCCAGCCTAGGCGAACCACTTTTTCAGCGAAATCAGACAGCTTAGAAATAAACTCTTCGTGGTTTCGTTCGACGTTAGTTACTATCATATCAATAAACTCGTTGCTGGTCCGAGTGAACATTTGATCGGATACTTGCTTTATCAGCCTTTCATCAGCTTTCTCTCTCATCCGTTCCATCCAATTCGCAAGAATGTCCGGCTGATTTTTCTTTATATAGTTATAAACCAATTTATCCATAAGTTCCTCCCGTTCTTTAGGCAAAAATTCGCCTTCATGCAACCTTATTCAGAACCATACTTTATTCAACGCTATCTATCACAATATTAAGTCAGCTATTTTAATAAATAATTCGAGCATGAATTTAATATTAGATAAAAACTGATAAAAATTCAGCAAAAATGAATTAATATATTTACATATGTCTACTTTCTCACTATAATGTTTTGTTCATAATTTCGTCAAATGATATTGATTTTCCTTTATTATCAGCCTTATTTTTTATCCATTCCGTTATTCTCAGAAAGTGGCAAGAACAAAAACGGAAGCGCCCCGGCTAGCCCTGACAAGGATAAGACAAACGCTTACGGAAGGCGCTTTTTTGCCTTCCGAAGTGATTGGTTTATGACCAAGGTTGCGATGGTACTTGATCGCAACAAAAGGTTGTAACGGCACTCGGGTACGACACTCGAGGCCGGCATCGCCGAATCCTGCGGCGATGCCGGTACTAGCACGTCTTCACAAAGCGGACGCTTTGTATCGTGCGATGTATTAGCTTGCCGTAGCCTCCTTGTCCCGTACTTTGGGCTGGGCGCTGGAGCTATAGATAGAAACACTACTTTCGTCATCCGCTACTCTGAAATTTCACCCATTTTCCTAAACAACAAAAAAGCCCTGGCATAAAGCCAGAGCTGCTGTTGATCCTTGATCATCAGAAAGTGGGCAGATATATTGTAATATGAGCATCCCATACGGAATGCCTGTTAATAAACTTTAAAACTCTATGAGTCCTAAACTGATTTGCAGTGCTTCCTGCACCCTTTGCATCATAACGTCATCAAGATGGGTGATCTTGTCTGTTAAGCGCTGCTTATCAATGGTACGTATTTGTTCTAAAAGAATGACGGAGTCACGCTCAAATCCGTATTTTTTCGCATTAATTTCCACATGGGTAGGCAGTTTTGCTTTTTGAATCTGCGCAGTAATTGCCGCTACAATAACAGTCGGGCTAAAACGGTTACCGATATCATTCTGAATAATCAGCACCGGACGGGTTCCACCTTGCTCCGAACCCACGACCGGGGACAGGTCTGCGAAGTATACGTCACCACGCTTAACAACAATCAAGGGTTTACCCTCCGCTGACTAATCGTTCAACGCTAGTGTCAGCCTCATACTCTGCAAGGAAGGCTTCAGAAGCAATCGTAAGGTTTATGGCTGCCATTTCAATATAGCCGCGTTTCATCGATTCGCGAAATTCTCTTTTTTTACGTTCGCGAAGATACATTTTAGTCGCGCGATAAATAAATTCGCTGCGATTTACATTTTCTTCTCTTACATAACCATCTAACTCGGATAAGAAATTTTGAGGTAAACGAATCAATATCTCTCTTGTTGCGCTGGATTCAGACACAAACATACACCTCCACCATCACTACACACCTTATATCTTCCCTTTTACATATTACCATTAAAAAATCCATATGCAAAGAGTATATTCTAATCTACGTCCTATTATCAGCCTAAAATGTTTATTTTTATGCATAGCTCGAATTAACTTGATAAAATTCTATTCCGTAAATCTGTAAACTCACCATTCCTGACATATATACGCGGTATGCGTTCTGAAAGCATACAAACAACTTCGTAATTTATCGTACCAATTTTGTCTGCTATATCATCAGCTGAGATAAATAAATCGCCGGCTCCGCCAATTAAAGTTACCTCTGTTCCAACAGGCAGCTCTTTTGGAAGGAGAATCATGCATTGATCCATACAAACCCTTCCGACTATAGGCACCCGCCTCCCGCCCGCAATAACTTCTTGGCCTTGGAGTTTCCGGGTCCAGCCATCTGCATATCCGATTGGAAGCGTACCGACCCACTCTTGCTGTTGTGCAGTATATGCTGCACCATAGCTTACACTATCGCCTGCCTCGATTTGCTTAACATGAACAAGCTTTGTTTTAAGAGACAAAGCCTGCTTTAACGGAAACGGGAGAAGCCCCTTTATATCCTCTGAAGGAGACAGCCCATACATTGAGATCCCCATTCTCACAGCATTTAGATCCGGATCATCAAACCTCAGGGCCGCCGCACTGTTTTCAGCATGGATCAGATCTGGCAATCGATCCAGGCACCTCAGCATTTCCTTGAACTTGCTTACTTGGCTGGAATAATAGCTAACATCAAGCTCGTCCGCGGTAGCAAAATGGGTATATATCCCTTCTATATAAAAAAACTCACTTCTATCCAGCATTTTTTCTGTTTCAGAAAGTTCCTCTTTAGTTCGCACACCAAGCCTGCCCATACCTGTATCACATTTAATATGAACCTTTAATACATGATTCGTGCTTTTTAAGAACTCCTCTGCCTGAACGATCCAATCTGTCCGGAATACTGTAATCGCAATATTATTTTTAGCAGCCAGCGGAGCATCTTCTGGCCTGATCGCTCCCAAAACCAATATCGGAACTTCCATGCCTTTATTCCTTAAAGCTAAAGCCTCATCCAGGATGGCAACAGCCAAAGATTCAGCTCCAGCTGCGAGCGCCGCAGAGGCAACCTGAAAATCTCCATGTCCATATGCATTTGCTTTCACAACAGCTATTAGCCGCTTTGCTGCAGGAAGATGCTTTCTCATCATTACAATATTATGAGTTATATGGTCTAAATTTATCTCTGCCCAAGTATCTCTATGAAATGTCTCCGACTCCAACTCATAGCACATCCTTTTACCAAAAACTTATTTATGTTTTCTATTATAAACATAATTCCTAAGAGGAAGGGAGAGCATGTTTAATATTTGCAATAAAAGTTAATAGATACCCCTCTTGCATCGATTATTAAGTCAGAGGCCTGCAAAAGTGAAAGGCTTCATTTCGCTGCATGTTAGTATATTTTATCCTTTAAAAAGAGCCCTGTCTTCACCTTATGACAGGGCCCGCTGGGTTGTATTTTCTTAAAAGCGCAAGCGCCCTGGCAAAAGGAAGAACGGATTAGACCGCCAGTTTTGTAACATAAACCATGTTACAGCCCTCGTCCTGCGGCGGAGCCGGTACTAGCACTTCGTGTGCGTCGGGGCCGGGCGCTGAAGCTAACATCTTTACTTGTTAAAAAATTATATTTTCTTAACTTTTTAATACATTATCCTACTTTACCGGCATCCCCTGCACAGAACGAGCTACCATAACCATTTCTTCCGGGGTTAAATCCTCAGATGCAATCGTATAATCAACGCCTTCATAGGTCCAGCTAATAGTCCTGTCAGACAGCGCACCGATTGTATAGCCTAAATCGACCGGATTACCCTTTACAGCAGCAGGCACAAGTGCTGTTTCAACAACTTCGGCCTTTTCCTGGACAAGAGTATAATTCTTTTCTCCTTCATACGTTAAAACAAATCGTTTGCCGCCATCGAATTTCATTTCCTTCTCTTCTGTCAGCTTTACGCCTTTCAGCTCAGCGACTGGATACTTAACTGAAAAACCTTCATCCTTAACCTTTCCCATTACCGGTACTTCAAGCTGAGCTCCTGTCATGTTCTTCTTCATATCAAATGCATCTTTATCAAAGGAAGAATTAAATTTAACGTTTGAAAACTCCACTGTAACCAATGCATTCCGATCTGTGTCCATCACCTTCACACTTACCGGGGATAAATCTTTTTTATTCAGAGTAATTTCCTGGACTGGAAGCATTTTGTTATTCTGGTAACGCGTTTTTGTTTCAAATACATAATGCTTCTCAGTTGCCTTAAAAATTAACCCCTTATCATCAATGATATCCTGCGCCAAAGATTCATACAAATAAGCCTGACTGCTGTTTTCCGGCCACTCGCTTTCAAATTTGAAGCTTTTGTTTAGGGCTGGAGTCAATACATAAACCCCTTCTTCATTGCGCAGAATCATCTGACTTTGATCCTTTTGGGCATTTTTCAGGTTGACTCGGTAAAACTGAGGATCCTTATGCCAGATTTCCACGTCATATACCTGCGGGTCTGTACCCATTTTAAGGGTCATTTTAGCATTCGCTTTATATCCCTTCATCTCAGATAGCTTTTCATCAAGGGCACTCACAACATCTTCCTGCGATTTTTGTCCACAGGCTGCAAGTGCAAGCACCATTAGAATACCCGCAAAAAGCACCAAAAACTTTTTCATCTCTTCATCCCCTTTTTGTCATTTGAACGTAAAAGGGAGAGGGTGGTACTTCACCGGGCCTGTCTCCCTATAGCACTATGATTATATGAGGCAGCCTGGACAAATATGTCCGGGGGATGACAAGCTTTTTTAGAAATTATGGCACTTATTCAATTTCTTCTATGATAACCTGGGCGGCAGCATATTCCCTGCTGTGGGTAATCGTAAGATGGACTCCTTTTGAGAAGGGCTTTAACACATACGGCTTTCCTTTGCTGTCTGTGCAAATTTCAATATCGAGGAACGACACCTCTGACCCGATTCCTGTACCGAACGCCTTAGAAAAGGCCTCCTTGGCCGCAAATCTTCCAGCAAGAAATTCTACCTTTCTTCCATCACTAAGCTGAAGATATTTTTCAAGTTCATTCACAGTCAGGATTTTATCAGCAAACCTTGGCTGCCGTTTAATCAGCGTCTCCATACGTTTCATTTCAAGAATATCCATTCCAATTCCTTTTATCATCTCGCTCAACCTTCTAACTTAATTTTTATCGCATATAGCTTATTAAAAGAAATGCGCAAGCTCCCTGGCAGAGGAAGAATGGCTAAAATGCCAGTGTGTAACTTAAATACTGTTACAACCTTCATCCTTTGGCAAACTTCGACGATATATCGCTGCCGCAGGATTCCTTTTCCTGTGCGTCGGGGCTTTATTTTCCTGCGGAAAAACAGTTGCTGGGCGCTGGTGATAGACATCTGTTAATATTAAAACAGTTATATTTTACTTTTTAATAAAGAGTTATCGGTATTGTTGTTATACACTTTTTCTGTTAAAAGGGGTGATCTTTTTGTTTACTAGGACAGAGTCATTTCAGCAATTTATTAAATTCTATCCGGCCGTTACTATTTTTGTCGCTCTTAGTCTTATTGGCTTTTTGCTGACCTCTTCTTGGTTCTTACCCGGCCACTTTTTCTTTGAAAAGCTTGCGGGCGTCAATTTGTATATTTCAGAGGGGGAATACTGGCGGCTGATTACACCTATTTTTGTCCACAGCTCTTTTAGCCACCTTTTATTTAATGCTTTTTCTCTTGTTATATTTGGCCCTGCACTTGAGAGAATGATTGGCAGCTTCTTGTTTCCCTTGTTTTTTCTGTCTTCCGGACTGGCCGCCAATGCTGCCACATACCTGATCCAGCCCCTGACGTTTACGCATGTTGGGGCAAGCGGGGCGATTTATGGCATTCTTGGCTTTTTCCTCTTTCTCGCTTTGTTCAAAAAAGAGCATCTTTCCAGACAAAACTCCCAAACGATTCTCACGCTTGTTGTCGTGGGACTGATCATGACGTTCATCCAGCCGCAAATAAACGTTCTTGGCCACCTCGGGGGCCTTGCAGCCGGATTACTGCTCGCTCCCGCCATCCTATATGCAGTAAAAAACAAACAGAATTAGTATCTTTACAGTATATCTTGGAAGCTCTGTGTATACAAAAACCTTGTCAGCGCTGACAAGGTTTTTGTTTCATCCTTTTTTCGAAAACCATTGCTTAATATTTTCTGCGTCCTGAAGCTCTAAGTCTACAACTTTTCCCATCCGCGGTCCCATTCCGGATTTAATGGTCGCAGAAATGGTAGCGAGCTGTTTCCTCCTTTGGAACCAGCTAATGTTAGAAGCCAGGGACTGAATTCGCCTTTTTTTAACAAATAACGTTTCCTGTGATAAAAAACGGTATCGTAAAAGAAGCTGATCACCGGTAATACACCAGCCTCCTGAACGGTAACAAAGATAAGCCCATCCTGCACTCAGCGGCAAGAGAATAATGGCCGCAAAACCCCACGGTCTTAGAAACAGAAGACAGCCCACTACAACTGGAAGTGCGGTTAACCAATACCTGAATAGATAACGGGAAAAGGAGCGCTTGGGAATCGGCATCATTTTCCCGCCAATTTCAAACTCTGGAACAAACTCCATCAAAAGCAAAGGAATTCTGGTTTTTTTAATCAACGGGAAAAGCATTACCTGCGTACTTTCCTTATCCATCACAGATCCGCCTGCATATTCCACTATCACACTGGCAAACCCAAGTGGCTGACGAATGGCATTTTCGGTAATTCTGATCCCTTGAATTTTATGAAGCGGGATCGTCAGCTGCCTTCTCTCCATCAGCCCTCTGGAAATAATGAGTTCATCCTCTGTTTTTTTTACAGTGAAAAATGCATATTTCATTATGATACCGGCCGTTGCGATTATATACGCTATCAATAGCCCTATGATAACAGCGAGAATAATAAAAAAGACTCCCGTCTGGACAAACTGCTCTACCCCTTTGAAAATTCTCTTATACGGAATCATTTCCTCAAACTGACTGAACAGGGCCATCGCACCTGAGAAAACAACTCCCACTCCCCCGGAAGTGGCCGCCATTAAAAATAGTTCCTTAAACGGCATTTGAAAAACCTGCTCGGGGAATTCAGCGTTTAATTCGTTATCACATCTATCATCAATATTCTGATCCGCTAACCTTCTTTTCTTTTCTTCAGATAAAAGAAGCATAATTTTGTCCGCTTCTTGTTTGGTGATTGCAGTTAAAACAGCATCGGCTTGATCTGCTCCGCTTGAACCTGCAGTTTCCGCCTTTAGCTTCACCAAGCCAAATAGGCGCTGCAAGATCCCTTCCGATACGTCAATGCTTTGAATACGTTCAAATCGTATGTACCGTTTCTTTTTAATAAACACTCCTGACTCAATCCGAAGCTCTCCATCTTCAATCCAGTAGGTAAATCTCATCCAAGAAAGAATTCCAAAGATAAGGATGAAGAGGAGGATAGCAGGAGCCAGGTATAGTTCTATAATGTCCCATTTGGAATCCCGGTTCCCTCCAAACACAAAGAAAATAACAAGGGGGAATATTGCTTCCTTTAATGTACGCAATGAATTAGAGACAGCTGCAATTGGATGGAGTCTTTTTTGCTCAGACATCCTCTTCCTCCACTCTTGCCAATCTTGATATAAAGAATCTCATGCTATCTGCTTCTGTTGTATCCAGTGCCGGAATTTGATGAGAAGTGGCAGCCGTTGAAATTTCTACAGTAGCCAGCCCGTACCTTCTTAATATGGGTCCCTGTTTAGTATCAACGTGCTGTACGCGGGTCATAGGTACAAGGGTTCGCTTAATAACAAAAAATCCGCTTTGTATCTCAATTTCCGATTCCCTTACTTCATATCTCCATCTTTTCCATCTTACAGAAGGAATAAGAAAAATAAATAAATAGGTATCTATTACAGAGATGATCACAATACCCGCTAAAATCCAATCTGGCCAGTCAAAAATATAAGTTAAAACTGCCACAGCTATTGTAATAATCCATCCAAACAAAGAACTTAACAATCCAGTTATGCGCCATACTTTCAGCGCTCTATTTGAAATTCTGTTCTTCAGCTCCAATATTCAGCTTCCCTTCATCAATAATCTGCCAGCCCTAACAAATTATACTACATTATGAATTTAGCAAATACTGAGGACAATAAGTTTTTAACAAATTCAATGAAAAATTCAGTCTTCAGGCTGAATACTAATCAAAATAAAGCCAGGCTTTTACCTGGCTTCATTCTTCTCATTTAATTAGAAAGCTTGCTCCTCCGACAGTTTCAATCCCTGGATCTTTGCGTAAGCCTTCCATTAAGGCAAATAGCGCATTATCCTTCTGTTTCGCCTCGATCATAATATCTATTTGAGGAACAGTCCCCTTAATTTGGTTTATGAATTCCATAAAGGATTTTATTTCAATAAAATCGGCATGTGCCCTAAACTCCTTTTGGGATCTCGGGCTTGAAATGTGCATTTTTAAGGGAAGCGGAGAATCCCCCCAAGTCTCTATTACACGGATCCATTCTTCTTCCCAATTTGTACCGTCCTCAAAGTTTGCCAGGTGATGGTGGTAATCAAACACTAAAGGAATCCCAAGTTTTTCACAAAGATAAAGAGTATCTTTAAGAGTAAATGTAGTATCATCATTTTCAAGCATTATTAACCTCTGAAGAGATACAGGTACAAGCCCCCAATTATGAATAAATTGCTCCAGTGCCTGTTCTTTGTCGTTATAGCCGCCGCCTACATGCAAAACACAGCGATGCTCTGGTTTAATTCCCATTCCCTTAAGCAGCGCTTTATGCATCTGCAAGGTTTTTAGCGAAACCTGAAAAGCATCTGTAT
This sequence comes from Bacillus sp. M6-12, assembly GCF_002860285.1. GTDB lineage: Bacteria > Bacillota > Bacilli > Bacillales > DSM-1321 > Peribacillus. The sequence continues at coordinate 109,046 of NZ_PGVF01000020.1, read as the reverse complement.
TTTTGGTATTCAGGACAACAAAGTGATCTGGATGAAAATCAATACGCATGTCAGGATGTTTATCTAAATAAGTTCCTATTTCGCTAAGTATACCTTTAAGCGGCTTAATATAATTCCAATCAGGAAGATCCGGGTGATTAGCCATAGGAATCAATTTGGAGCTCAACCGAAAGAAATCAATGCCATGAGCTTCATTATGCCTCAAGAGCCGAAGACAGTTCGATGCATTTGAGACCGCTATCCTTTCGAGTTTACTTATTGCTGCTTCCCGGTCCCTAAGCTTGGAGAATTGTGCGTACGTCATCATTTGGGAAGGAGAGCTATTTTTCACATTCATACTCATTGCTACATATCCAAGACGGACTAAAGTCATCTTTCCCGCCTCCTCATAAGGAGTTTCCCCTAAAAATTAGACCTCATCCTCATGAAAAAAAAGCGCAAGCTGCTTTAAGGGACAGAGTAAGGCTCTTTATCCGGTTTAATCATAACGATGCCAGAAAAATGCCCCAGTGGTGTCACTTAAATCCCCTGCATCTGCCAACCGCTGATTGGGGCGGAAGGCGCAAGACTCCTCGGAAATGCTTTGCATTTCCTTCGTGCGGTGTTTATCCACTGATAGAGCAGGTCACAGGGAGACCCCCTGGCGCTAAGCGCTGAGGAGGCTCCCGAACCGCCACTAGAGCGAGGCTCGTTTACCAGCTTTCCTTATTAAAAGTAAAAGCCCCTCATGCATGTGCATGAGAGGCTCTAGTAACATACTGATTATTTACTTGTTCTTTCTCTTCTTTGGCCCGTACTGCGGCTTCTCTTATTTCCATAATCCTTACGGCCCTGAGGAGATGTGCTTCGTCCATTGCGCTGACGATTGGATGAAGACGAAGACCTGTTGCGGTCCCTTCTCATTGGCATTGGAGCTTCCTCTGTCAATTTCACTGGCGTGCTATCCGGCTCTTTTGTCAGCAATTTAAGGACAGATGCAACCAGGTCGCTTGCGGAATACTTCTGTAATAGCTCTTCAGCTGTAGAAGTATATAAGCTTAAATCTTCCTGTTCCACAGTAGAGATAATTCTGTCAGTAACAGCCTTTTGCTGCCCTTCCAAAGCCTCACTCAAGGTTGGAGCTTTCATCTTAATCATACGCTTCTTGGTTGTATTTTCAACCGCATAAAGCTGGCCTCTTTCCCTTGGAGTAACGAATGTGACTGCCATACCCTTTTTCCCCGCTCTTCCTGTACGTCCAATACGGTGAACATAGCTTTCTGGGTCCTGCGGGATATCAAAGTTGTATACGTGTGTAACGCCTGAAATATCAAGTCCGCGGGCAGCTACGTCTGTTGCGACAAGCACATCAATGCTGCCTTCTTTAAATTTCTTTAAAACAGACAAACGCTTAGCCTGGCTTAGGTCACCATGAATCCCTTCAGCCATGTAGCCTCGGATATTAAGTGCCGATGATAGCTCATCAACCCTTCTCTTTGTACGGCCGAATACAATCGCAAGCTCAGGAGTTTGAATATCAAGCAAGCGCGCAAGGGTATCGAACTTTTCACCTTCACGAAGCTCTAAATAATATTGTTCAATGCTTGATACAGTCATTTCCTTGGCTTTTACTTTAACAAGCTTAGGTTCTTTCATAAACTTTTCAGCAATTTTACGGATTGGGTCAGGCATTGTAGCAGAGAAAAGGAGAGTTTGTCTTTCTGCCGGAACATTTGAAAGAATTGATTCAATGTCCTCAATGAAGCCCATATTCAGCATTTCATCTGCTTCATCCAAAACAACTGTTGATACTTCACCCAAACGAATGTTTTTACGGTTGATATGGTCAATGAGTCTTCCAGGAGTCCCAACAATGATATGAGGTTTTTTCTTTAAAGCACGGATTTGACGGTCAATATCCTGTCCGCCATATACTGCAAGTACGCGAGCACGCTTTCCGTAGCCAAGCTTAAATAGCTCTTCAGAAACCTGAATAGCCAATTCGCGTGTAGGCGCAATAACGATTCCTTGAACATGGTCAGCTTTGATATCGATCTTTTCCATTAACGGAATACCGAATGCTGCTGTTTTACCAGTTCCTGTTTGTGCCTGTCCAATAATATCTGATCCTTCAAGCGCAAGCGGAATGGTTTGGGCCTGTATTGGAGTTGCTTCCTCAAACCCCATTTTTTCAATTGATTTCATAGATGACCTGTCAAGTCCTAATTCGCTGAATAATGCCAAATTATACCTACTCCTTTTAAATAAAATTATTGTGTTTATCTTTAGAAAAAGCTTTCTCATTATGCGCCTTATGAATAAAGCGAAACTTGATCAGGAGGACTGCTGCCCCTTCTCTGATAAAAAGCTTCAGCCTCTTGGGTTACCCGTTAGTGGTACCACCCATGCAGCGCCTAAAGGCCGCTGCGCCAAAGTTCCTAACGTAGCCAGGCTACACTACCTGACTGCACAAATAAAACTTGGCCAGCGCCAAGCTTTTTCATACACAAAATAGGCCCTGTAAAGCTGAGTGAAATCCCCAGCAAAAAATCCACACTTCCTATAGTCAAAATAAATACTGCTTACGAGCAGATTATATTGTTCAAGACACGCGGCCTATTTTATCCGAAAGTAATTTATCCAAATTAAAGCTGTGAATGTAACGGAAATCTCTTTCAAAAGACATGGTGGAACATTTATTTGTTCCTGCTTGTGCCAGTATACTCTGGGAATATCAAGCTTTGGCAATTTTGCCATATCAAGTATGTTACCATTTTAACAAACCTAATGCAATAAAGGAAAACTTTTCATTGTGCGATTCTCGCCGTTTTTTCTGCTGTAATCATGACTTGCCTGCTTACAGTATTCCCCAGACCTCGTCTCCCCATTCAATTGTTTACTCTAATGGTCCCGCATGATGCAGTGCCTCACACGTGAGCTTGTTGTCCATTGCCCCTTCTGCTCTCGACCATTCATTAGAACGGTGCAAGAATTCAAGAATTTCTTTAAAAAGGCTTCTCTTTTCCTCACAGTGACAAATTAAATGTTTCGCCTCTTCTACAATTCGCAGCTCCTTTTCTGGCGCATTAATTTTTTCGAATAAAAAAAGTGCACTTCTAGGAGGTACAATGCCATCCTTTTTGCCTTGAGCGATAAAGGTAGGAATCTTAATATCCTGAAAAACCCGGCGGTTTGCTGCTACAAGCAGCCTAAATTGATAAGCAGCTGAAATAGGTGTCTTTACCATTTTGTTTTTATAACGCAAATACAGTTCATTTTTTCCGAGATTGCCTCTCCAGGCATCCCGTACCATTTCTACGGAGTCCAAGGCAAGCTGCCGGGAATTTATGTACCGGGCAGCCGCACTTAAAAGCACCAGCTTCTTTACGGGATATTTTGCAGCCAGATAGCAGGCTATTATCCCCCCCATCGAAAACCCTATTACATAAACTGTATTACATTCCTTTAGTAATGACTGCAGGGCGAGTTCCGCACAATCAATCCATTCAGTGTAATTAATTCCTTTTAACGACCCTTTTTCCTCGTGACCCGGAAGAGTGGGTACAACAATTTTCCAGTCTGTATGGTCCTTCAGGTATTCCGCTAGTGGCTGAACCTCAAAAGGGGAGCCGGTAAACCCATGGATACACAAACAGCCATTCATTTTCATCCCCCATTTATCGACTATATCTGGTAATATATTATACCCCTGAGGCCCAGCCAGAAAACAAAAACAGAGTCATTTTCTATATTCAATCTGTTAAGGGACAAATGATCACAAAGAAAACTTTGTTTAATGAACCTGGAAAAGAGGTACCTTCGTAATAGAGACCTTTTCTACGGAGGCAGCAGTCAATGAAAAAAGCAATGATTATTCTCAACCCATCTTCAGGAAAAGAAAAATCCCGGGAATATTTACCCCGGCTTCAAGAGGTATTACAGCCTTTTTATAAGGAGCTAACCATTAAGGAAACACAGAAAGAGGGAGATGCCATTTTCTACGCAAAGGAGGCATGCCTCCATAGATATGATTCGGTTATATCAATGGGCGGAGATGGAACAATAAGCGAAACGATTAATGGATTTGGTGAAATAGACTTTATCCCTAGACTGGGAATCATCCCGTTTGGAACCATTAATGATTTTGCCCGGGCACTGCATATTCCATTGAATCCTATGGAAGCCATTGAAATGTTAGCCAGTCAAACTACAAAGATGGTTGATATCGGAAAAATAAATAACGGATATTTCATGAATGTATTGGCGGTCGGGGCAATAGCGGAAGCATCTTACAATGTGACTGTTGAACAAAAAACTAAACTTGGTCCAATCGCTTACTTAATTGAGGGTGTAAAAGCCCTTATCAAAAAAACTCCATTTGTATTGAGAATTGAACATGACAGCGGCGCCTGGGAAGGAAAAGCGTATTTAATGATCGCTGCCCTAACTAACTCTGTCGGCGGCTTTGAGTCACTGGAGCCCAACGCCGAAGTAAATGACGGAAAACTCCATATCTTTATCATTAAAGAAATTTCGATCCCAAAAATCTTCAAAATTATCCCTAGCCTGCTTAAGGGTGAGCTGAAATACAATGACCAAGTTGAGTACATTAAGACCTCTGTCTCGTCCATATCCTCATCTGAAGAATTAGCCGTTAATATTGATGGTGATGAAGGAATGCTTTTGCCGATTCAGGCCAATGTTCTAAGGAACCATTTATCTGTCTTTGTCCCGCCATCTAGCCTCGGCAGGCAAAATAATGAAGAAGAATAAGTCTGCTTTAACCTCTAGCCGATGATGTTATTCACATTATTCACTCAGCAAGACTGCAAACGAGCTTTCCTGAATTTCCTTTACAATAGATAATCCTGCCTCCCTTCTGAAGTGTTGATGGAGGCAGGCGCTTTATTACTCGATAGTTACAAATTGGTCCAGCTTGGCAGATTAGCAGTATCCTCCTGACTGATTCGGCAGGATTAGTAACCTTGATTTTCACTCTTTCAGACATTGGATGAAGCCATATGATAAGGAAACTTATTCCAGTTCTAGTCTCCCCTCTGCGGAAGCGCAGCAGCCTTTTGCAAGTTCCGCTTCTAATACCCGGTTTTGCTGCAGGAGTTATTCACTCCTTCTGATCCTAACACAGACATTGGCACTTCCTCATAGCCAGACGCACTTTGCTGCGTGAAACTAACATTGCAGCGAAGACCTTTTTCCCTATGCTAAAAAATATGCGATCTAGTTTTAATAACATTATCATCTTTCTTAAAATCTACTTCTGCAAAATTCCCGGTTTCATCTTAAGAAATCATTTATTTCGTTCATAAGTACTTCTGCAATTTCCTGGACTGATGAAAAACTTCTTCCTTCAAACTTTAAATGAAGCTGCTTCATAGGTCACCTCGGGTCCCTTGAATTTATCTGTTAGTTCATTATTTAAATAACTAAGCTGCTCCGCCATTTCAGCAATTTGAAAGGAAGCTTTTGTTATTTCTTCAAATGTTGTTTTGAAATCATCGACTGTAGAACCGAAAGTTCCAATTCTGGAATCACTGGTTTTAACGCTATTCACCGAGTTATCCAGGATTTCAATAATATTCTTGTTGATTTCTTTGAACAGGCTCGTTTCTCCTACTATAATCTGAAAGCTTTTCTCGAATTTTTCAATGGTTTCCTGAACAGATGAAATTTGGCTTTGGATGTGATCGAGTGCATTCTCCGTCTGGCGGGCCAGCTTCCTGACTTCCTGGGCCACAATCGAAAAACCCCTTCCATGCTCGCCAGCACGGGCTGCCTCAATCGCTGCGTTTAGAGACAATATATTCGTCTGATTAGATATGCCCCTTATAGTCCGTACCACCTGACCAATTTTCGCAGAGCTCTCGCTTAGTTCATGTGTCAGGTTCTTTGTTTTTTCAATTATATTCACGACGCCGTCGACCTTCGTCAAAGAGGATGAGACATTCAGCTTGCCTTCTTCAACCTGCTTGATCATGTGGCTTGAAGACTCCTGAATAGATTCAATTTCCTCGAGCATAGTTTGTACCTGAACCTCTTTACCCGCAATTACAGAGGTTGTTTGCTGTGCGCTTGCTGCCAGCATTGAGGCTGAATCATTCAGCCGGAACTGCAGTTCTTCAATTTCATTTAATTTCATCATTGAGGACGTATAGGATTCAATATAAGTTTCAATCGCGATCTGCATATCAAAGGAACAGAGTTTTTGGAAGGAGATAAAACACTTGGTTACCTCTTCCCAAGAATCAAGCTCCTTTGTTAAAACCAGCAGCATTTCATTTTGAATCAGTGTAAAAGCTCCAATATACCACTCTGGAAACAAACCAATCCTATTATGGACGTTCCCAATGATTTTGCGCCGTATCACATAATCCCGATTAATTTCTCCGGAAAACATATCAAGCAAATACTTTTTTAATGTTAATTTCAGCCTGTCGATGGTGGAATTATCAAGGATGATTTGGGTTAATGCCGGTATTTCCTGGAGCCTCGAATAAAAGGCCTCTACAATGGACACAGCATTTTTCTCAATAACTGGTTGAAGCTGCATTAAATTCACAATATCTTCTTCTTCAAGGCCCACAAATCTTAACTGGACCGATTCATTCCCTTTTAGCAGCTCCCGGAACGTGGAGGACTTTAATTCTGTCTCTTTTGTCCTTTCTGCTGCCTGGTTCACTTCCTTTTTCTTGAACCTGCCTATCGCTCCAGCCTGATTACCAAGCAACCCTTTAAATGGACAGCCACCCATTTAACTTCCCCCTTGAAAATGAGTCTTTTTACCTGCATGTTGCCTCAAGTATACTGGAAAAGCGAACAGTAAATTTGGAAATTATCTAACAAAATTATGAATTATTTAGAAATAAAATCTTTTGCTCCCATTAATGGAGTATTCTAGAATAAAGTGATTTGCTTGAAACCGGCAAGTAAACTGTACCTAATTGATTAAACAATAAGGCAAGAGGAGAATTTATGAAGCTTCTTACCATTAATCATCCTTTATGCGACAAAGTTCGTCTATTACTATCTGAGACTGTCCAAATGTATAGGTAATTTGTCACTATTAAAAGATGACTTTCTTCACTCAAGCCAGCAGGATTTTTCTCCATCAATAATCATGCTTCCTTGTTTTGTTGACCAAACAGAGACAGAAATACCCAATTTAATTGAGTTTGCGGCGCTCAATGATATACCTGTTTTGTTCATCAAAAAATAACTCGGACTTAATAGACAGGATGCTGCTATCCAGAATGAAGCATTCCGAAATTAATGATGCTATTTGCATCATCCTAGGCACTTTATTTTAGCAGCATGAATTTATGGCTGTTCTTGGTCATTAGGTGTAATGCCAATATAAAAGGCCAGCTGAGATAGTCACGCTTTAGCGGCTATCGGAGCTGGCCTTTCCTTTTTTCGCATCAGATTTTTTTATTAGAAGATAGACACAGGGGCCTTCACCGGTAAAAACCTTACCCTATTTCAGTCCTTTAATAAAGACTCTTCCGCTATTTCAACTCATTCATTTTCTGCGTTTATTAGGATTGTCCGCTGAGTTTATGAGCGACTTCCTCCAGCTTCATTCCTCTGGATCCTTTGACAAGCACTAAATCACCAGCAGAGACATGTTTTTTCAATTCATCAACCAATTCACTCTTTTCATCAAAAGCGAACACATTATCTGCAGAAAATCTCTTTTTCGCACCTTCAGCTATAAAGCGGCCCAGCCTGCCAAAGGTAAATACTTTATTAATATGGGCAGGGTTAATTTCCTCTCCAAGTTTATAATGGAACTGTTCTTCTTCAGGACCAAGCTCCAGCATATCGGCAAGCACTGCAATCTTTTGGCCAAAGCCTGTGAGCTCACCGACCAGATCAATCGCTGCTTTCATCGAAGTCGGGCTTGCATTATAAGCGTCATTGATAATTTTTTCTCCACTTAAGCCTTCAACCATTTCCATTCTCATACTCGTCAGTTGGATATTATTTAAACCGCTCTGAAGCAGCGCCTCATCAATATTAAGCGCTCTTGCTGCTGCAATAGCGGCAATCGCATTTAAAACATTATGGGTTCCAAGGACCGGAATAGAAAATTCCTCTGCGTAGCCATTCAATTTAAAAACAGTGTGATCCTGCTCCGTTTGGATGCTTACAGGGTAAAGGTCATTGTTTTCTCCCTTACCAAAAGAAATTGTTTGGAACAGCCGATCTCCATCATCTTCCAGCTTGTCTCTCAGCAATGGCTCATCACCATGATAAATTACTTTACCGCCATTTTGAAGGCCAGACATAATTTCAAGCTTTGCCTCTGCAATTCCTTCGCGGGATCCTAAGTCAAGAAGATGGGCTTCGCCAATATTCGTAATGATTACCACATTCGGGCGGGCAAGCTTTGAGAGAAGTTCAATTTCACCGCGGCCGCTCATTCCCATTTCCAATACGGCAACTTCTGTGTCTTCATCCATGCCTAACATCGTCAGCGGCAGCCCGATATGGTTATTAAAGTTTCCTTTTGTTTTATGAACCTTATAAGCAGTCCCAAGCAGAGAAGCAGTCATATCTTTTGTTGTTGTCTTCCCATTGCTCCCCGTAATACCAACAATCTTCAAAGACAGCTGGTTACGATAATTGTAAGAGAGCTGCTGCAAGGCAGTGAGAGTATTCTCTACAACGATAATGGGCAGTCCCGAAGGAGGATTTGGCACGTCTTGCTGCCACAATGCAGCTGCTGCCCCTTGGCTAATTGCCTTTTCAACGTATTGGTGTCCATCAACATTTTCCCCTTTAAACGGGACAAAGAGATTGCCTGCCCCCACGCTGCGGCTATCGATGGAGACTCCACTAATCTCAGCTGATTGAAATTCACGGATATCATTTAATCCGCCAGCCATTTCATAGATTTGCGCTAATGTCCTCTTAATCATGCTACTCCTCCTATTTCTGTTTCCCGCCAATATAGTAATTGTCACGGATTATTTTTGGGATGCGCTGCAACTGCCGCTTTGGCGTCATCAGCGACCTAACGCAAGCAGAAGCTGCATTCCGTATGCAGCTTCTGCCTGTCTTCCCTTTTGTATTTCCGTTGAGAAATTTATTAGAAACTATGCTTTATTTTTTGTTTTTCCTGGTAGCGTTCCTCCGCGAGAGAAACCAGTTTCTCTATTAGCTGAGGGTACTCAACTCCTGTATGCTTCCAGAGCAATGGGAACATACTGAACGGAGTAAACCCAGGCATCGTGTTCACCTCATTGATATAGGCAGTGCCTTCCTTGGTTAAAAAGAAATCCGCACGTACCAATCCTGAGCAATCCAGCGCCTTGAAAGCAATTTTTGACATCTCACTAAGCATTTCATATTCTTCATCTGTAATCTCAGCCGGGATAACCATAGCTGTATTTCCATCTTCATACTTCGCTTTATAATCATAGAAGTCCTTCTTAGGGATGATTTCACCTGCTACAGAGCATTCGGGTTCATCATTTCCTAAAACACCGATTTCTATTTCTCTCGCTATTACACCTTCTTCGATAATAATCTTTCTATCGAATTGGAAAGCTTCTTCAAATGCTTGTTCAAGCTCCTCAAGATTTGTGCACTTGCTTATTCCGACGCTTGATCCAAGATTTGCAGGCTTGACAAAGCAAGGAAAACCAAGCTCTTCTTCCACTTTTTTATAGGATTCTCTTTTACTTTTCTCCCATTCTGAACGGATAAGCCAAGTATATTTGACTTGCGGCAGACCCGCCTGCGCAAAAATATTCTTCATAATGACCTTATCCATCCCAGCGGAAGAGGCTAGAACGCCGTTGCCGACATATGGCAGATTCAGCAATTCAAGCATACCCTGTACGGTGCCATCCTCGCCATTTGGTCCATGCAGAAGCGGAAATATTACATCAAAGCCCTGTTCGCCCTTTTCTTTTGCTGTCGGGAACAAGCTTGATCCTAACGATGCAGGTACCATTGCTGTTTCATTAGAAAATGTAAGCTCCTTTACATTTTCTGCTGGAGCTTCCAGCTTTGGCCCGTTCACCCAGGTTCCTTCCTCTGTTATGTAAATCGGATGTATGTCAAACTTTTTTAAGTCTAACGCTTTAATTACCGCCAAAGCAGTTTGCAGAGAAACTTTATGTTCAGCTGATTTCCCGCCATAAAGCAGGCCCAATTTTGTTTTCATGATATATAACCTCCATTGCTTATTACCCCATTAATTGTATCACTTATCCTTACAAACGAAAAAGTTTTCTATTAGTAAAGCGAAAAGCGCCATAATGGTAAGGCTCACTTTGGGTTAGTTTTAGAATCTGCACTGTGATTCACACTGTTTGCAAATCTTTATGCTGCTATTTAAGTGATTAAGCGTCTTAATTATTATATGAATACGACAGCTCGCTCCACAACAAAAAAGTGCAGAAAGATAACCCGATAACAGGGTTTTTCTTTTTGCACTTTCCTTAGCTATTGGATGATAACCGACCATTCCTTTGATTTGCGCTGATAAATTAATTTTGCTGCTGGCGGCTGTTTTTTTGCATCATCAAATACTTCCAGCATGTCGTCCATATTCAGAAAATCACCAACAACCCAAATTGGAATTTCCAACCGGCTGCGGTTCTGCTGAATCCCTGCAAATGAAAAAACCGCACCTTCTTCCATTAGCCTGGAAAGCATCAGCAGTACATCACCCGGAACCTGTGTGTACTCATTTTTTTTCTTCATTCCAAGCCATGTTCGGTCAAGCTTGAGCAATTCCAGTTTTAGCGGAAATAAATTGCTGATGATCCGATAAAAGGAATCAATAGATCGATAATAAACTTTATTGAACCAGCCATCATCATGAGCTAAATAAACAAATTGATTGTTCAGCTTTCGATAGAAGGGTATATGTAAATGGTTTTTACAATGCCCCAGATATAGCAGCTCCGCAATTTCGGGGCCATCCAGCTCATCAAGCCCCATTTCTTCATCAAAATCTATCCAGCAAAAATCACCGGTACCATAAACACCTTCCTTTACAAGCTTGGCCACGTACTCACGGGGAACGAATTCAAGTAATGTATTCCTGTTAAACTCAGCTTCTTCAAATTGTGCTTTTAGTAGCAGTATGTTCTGAAGCGGCTGATTGAGTGAATATGTAAACTCTCGAAACGTCATCCCGTAGGAAAGGACAAATCTTTCTGAGGTTTGCAGGTGCAAATATAGGATTTCTCTGATGCCGTTTTTCATTGTATATACCTCCGGACCGGAATAGGAATCGCTCGCAACCGGGAAACAAATATTAAATGGAATACTAATAAAGACGTTTTATGTTTACACATCGTTTCATTTTTCTTATGAATTTCAGTATTGTAAATAAATGGATCCATCTCTAATATACTGTTTCTATTTTATCAGAAAAAACAAAACTAAAATGGGATTTAAAGGAATATACTTTTGAATTTTATTTTTCAAACTGATACTTTCTATTATAAACAGTTTATAGCGCTTTCAATATCTCCCATATTCCTGCCTTCTGATTATCATATAGTATAATGGATAACACAATGATACGGGAGCTATGCCTATGCTTACTATATACTTAACACGGCACGGTCAGACTGAATGGAACCTGGCAAGGCGGATGCAGGGCTGGGGGAATGCAGAATTAACTTCCCAGGGCCTTCAGGACGCTGCGTCTCTTGGAAAGAGGCTTCAGGATATTCATTTAGATGCGATCTACACCAGCACTAGCAAAAGGGCCTATCATACAGCAGAAATTATTGCCGGCAACAGAAATATAAATATCATCAAGGAAGATTTATTCAGGGAAATGAGTTTTGGAGACTGGGAAGGACGATTGATACAGGAAATCGAAAAAGAATTTCCGGCAGAGTATAAATCCTTTTGGGAAACTCCACACTTGTATACGAGAGATCAAGGAGAACTGTTTTCCGATGTTCAGAAACGGGCCGAAAGCGCTTTGAGGCTAATCATTAAGAAACACCCTTCCGGCACGGTACTGGTCGTCGCCCATTCAATATTCCTCAGAATCCTGATTGCTTATATAAATAGAATTCCAATGGAAGATCTTTTTAAACAAAAAGCACTTGGCCACACAAGTTTAACAAAGGCAAACGTTAAAGACGGGGTGGCTAATATTGTATTTGAAGGCGATTTGTCTCACGTAAATGATAAATAATTAGCCCATTCTTCACATATCCGCTTATGAAAATAAAATAAAAGGATAGGCTACAGAACAATGTCTGCTGCCTATCCTTTTTTAATATGAATTCCTTTTTAAATTAGCTTGCACTTTCACTTTTCATTTGAGAACTTCCGCCTGCAAACTTGCCTTCCCATTTAGAAATAACAATTGCAGCAAGGGAGTTACCCACAACATTGACAGCTGTACGAGCCATATCAAGAATCCGATCGATACCGGCAATAAAGGCCAGCCCTTCAACCGGGAGCCCGACTGTTCCTAGGGTCGCAAGAAGAACGACAAACGAAACGCCAGGTACACCAGCAATCCCTTTAGAAGTAACCATCAAAACAAGCATTAAGGAGATTTGATCAGATAGGCTCATATCAATCCCATACATTTGTGCGATGAAGATCGCCGCCAATGCCTGATATAAAGTTGAACCGTCCAGGTTAAATGAGTACCCGGTTGGGACTACAAAAGATGTAATGTGCTTTGGACATCCAATTTTTTCCATCTTTTCCATGATTTTCGGGAGAACCGTTTCAGAGCTTGCTGTAGAGTAAGCAAGGATCAGTTCATCTTTTAGAGTTTTAATAAGCTTAAAGATACTAAAGCCAACCATCTTAGCAACAGCACCTAAAACTATTAAAATAAAGAATGCCATTGTCGCGTATACCACAATTACAAGCTTCCCTAGAGGCACAAGTGATTCGAGACCGAACTTGGATACCGTTACTCCAATTAGCGCAAATACACCAATTGGCGCGAAATTCATGATTTTATTTGTTATATAGAACATAGCTTCAGCTGTTCCCTGGAAGAACGAAAGAACAGGCTTTCCTTTTTCACCAATTGCAGCGATTCCAAGGCCAAATACAACCGAGAAGAAAATGATTGCCAGCATATTTCCTTCAGCAATGGCTGTTATTGGGTTAGAAGGAACGATATTTACAAAGGTTTCAGCCATTGAATGGCTTGTTGTTTCCGCACTATCCACATAGCTATTGATGTCTGTTTTACTCAGCGCATCCATTTCAACTCCAGCTCCTGGCTGGAAAAGGTTTGCTGCCAACAAACCAACAATAATCGCTATAGTAGTAATAATTTCAAAGTATAGTAATGTTTTACCGCCAATTTTGCCGAGCTGCTTCATATCTCCAACTCCGGCTACACCGACTATGATACTGGAAATTACAATCGGGATAACAATCATTTTAATTAGACGTAAAAATATATCACCAACCGGCTGCAGATAATCTGCTACCTGCGGATTGCCGTAAAAAATAGCGCCAACAGTAATCCCCAGAATTAAGCCGATAAAAATTTGCCACGCTAATCCTATTCTTTTCATTCTATTCCTCACCTTTCTTTTAGTTTTCTACGTTAAAAATGTCTTGGTAAGGGATACAAGATCGTTTTTTTTACACAAAAAAAGACACTGAGGGTGCCTATATGTGCCTGCAATGCACAAACTGTTCCCTAAGACGCTGACGGGGTTAGCTGTCGGATTAGGACCTGGAAACTGGCCCCTCCATAAAGGATTCACCCCTAGCAGCCTGACGGCCACAAAAATGGTTCCCCCGTTCTTTAAATAAGATTAAGCGGTATATATGCGGTAGTGATATATTATCCTATAAAAATAATATTGTAAATAGAAATCTGTTTCCAATTGAATTATTAGCAATAACTTATTTTTCAGAATAATAATTCAACTTAGTCTGATAGAATTTAACAAGAAAATTAATGGGTTGATATTCCTAACCGCATGTTAATTTTAATTAAGTTTTTCTTGCCGAACAATCGGTACAGCTCCCCCCTTTCCAAAAAAAAATGAACCCCTTTAGGAGGCTCATTTTTCCAGAACACCAATCAGAACATAACGAAGCTTTTCACGTTTTGAGAGTTTTTTTATCGTTTTAATATTTGGGTCCCATGTTTTTACTGGTGTGATAAACGGAGCATTCTTAATAGAATCAGGTGCAGCTGACAGCAGTACAGTATTTCCAGATTTCAAGCCCTTTTTCACCTCTTGTTTCCCATTAAAAGAAAGACCCGCTGAAATGGTTTTCTTTGCAAGTAGTCCTGCAGATGTCAATTGGTATACGTATTTTTCTTTATGACCCTTATGCACTGCTTTTGAAGGTACAACCGGTACCCCAGTCACTTTATCCGTGATAACCGTGACATTAACCTTAGATCCGCTAAAAAGTTTCTCAGAAACTTCCTCGATTGTGCCGTTGAATAAATAACTGCTTTCTTTTTTTACAGTAGGCTCCTCAACCGGATATGGATTGATCTTTTGAATGCTTCCATTCAGTTTCTTCTTCAGCGATTCCGATGAGACTTTCACTTCCATGCCTTCGCTTGCTTTTCCCATCTGCTTCTCATTGAAATACCCTTCTACTGAAGGTGTATTGGAGGCAATCACAATTACGGGATTCCCCAAATCTTTGTCAATTCGTTTTACGATCCCATCCACATCGCTGGATATGGTCGCTGCCCCGGATTGTTCTTCTATGCTTTTGATTTGGGCTTCATACTTTTTCACTCTTTGTTCAAGCTTGTTTCTTTCATGCTCCTGCTGGTAAATATCCTGTTCTATAGAACTGATAATTTCTTCAGAAGAATTTTCTATCGTGAAAATTTCTGTGGAATCAGCTGTATCGGGAATCTGCTCGTCTGCCTCAACCGTTAACTGATAATCTTCGAGCTTATCGATTTGTTCCTCAATACTGCTGATTTCCCCTTCTGCCGCTTCTTTTTCTGCTTCAAGCTCTCTTTTTTCTGTCTCAAGCTGAGGTGATGAATATTCAAAAAGCGGAGTACCGGCTGAAACCGCATCTCCCTCATTCACAAGGAACTGCTCAAATTCTTTATCTTGACCATTAAAATATACAAAATGCTCTTCAGACGGCTTTATAACTCCTTTTGTAACAAAGCTTTCTGTAATACTTCCATTCTTAGCCTTCTTCCATTGCTCCACATACACAGTTCTCTGGACCTTACTGTCTTCCCTCAATGTGAGATAAATGTTGACAACAACCAGGAGAATGGCAGGAAGAACGATAGCTGCTATTTTCCAATTCTTCATAATTCCACTCCCTTAAAAAATTAGCGAGATATTAACATATGTCAAAAATGCGGAAACAAGCCAGGCCACTAAATAGAAAACTACAACCGCCGCCAGTACGACATATTTATTTTTATTTGATAGATTCGTTATGTAATAGTATTGAAGTGCGATCATTAAGATTTGAAAGATAGAAATCTCGCTTAAAAAGTGCACCAAATATTCATTGGATGTCACATGCTGGCCAATTACTCCCAAGGAAAACGGGTTAGCATCTTTGTTAATATCCATGGCAACAAAAATAGGAATTAATAGAGCTTTCTCCAGCAGACTAACGCAAAACACAACCATCTGGATAGAAACTAGCTTCCGATATGGAATGTCCGATACAATCCAGAAGAATATTGCCGATAAAAAAAGAAATATCCCAGTAAACAATGTCCCCGCTAGCAGGCGCCCTGCAATAAAGAGCTGTTTCCTGGATTCCAGTTCGGAAGCGGAAAGCTCGGCCACTTCTTTGGAGATCGACTCAGACCCTATGCCGAAAAGGGCACTGACTGCAAAAAGAATAACGCTTATTATAAATAATAGAATAACTTTAGGAATAAAACCTTTCACTGCTTCTGCCTGCTTTAATTGATACCTGGACACGGCAGGGTGAAAGAGGCCTTTTAACAATTGAACCTGATAAATCATTAGTTGTCCTCCAGATTTTGAAAATAATAGCATCTCCTATTTTATATTAAAATCAAAGAAATTGTAGGATTAAAATATCAAATTTTAAAAAACCATATTTCCCCACATTAAATGGCTTTTTTATAGATTCCCTTTTCGCACTTACAATAAAGACTCTGTTCCGCATAAGATCTGAATATGTTTGGGCAATACATGAATCTCCGACGGTGTTTTCATATAAACTTCCCCGTCCGAATCCACGTCCATTTGCTCATGAGTGTAAATGCTGAAGGATTTTGCCTGGAAATAAAGAATTCCGGCTTCTTCCTCCGTGATTTCACTAACTGACCGTTTCATTTCAAAGACTTCTCTAAACAAGGACAGGCTTGAATTTTTTACGATGATAATATCAAGCAGCCCGTCATTGATTTCTATTAATGGAGCAGGAATCTGGCTGGTACCTATGAATTTTCCATTCGCAGCAAGAATCATGACCGCCTCATCTTCCAATACTTTGCCATCGTAAACCATTTTGAAGGGGAACGGGTCCATTTCCTTTACGGTTCTGAGCATGCTTATAAAATAGCTGATTTTCCCGAGGCGTTTTTTTTCATCTGGATCAATATTGATTGATGTTTCAGCAATAAGGCCAATTCCCCAGAAATTTAGAAAATAATGATTCCCATCCGTTCCGATATCTACATCCGCATATTCCCCAAGAACCATTTGCTCTGCTGCCTGCGTGATATTCTGTGAAATATTAAGAGTCCGGGAAAAATCATTGCAGGTACCTCCCGGCAAAATGCCAAATAAGGGTCTCTTTTCAAGACCCGCGAGCCCATTTATGCACTCGTGCACTGTCCCATCACCGCCCAATACAAAAACAACATCCATTTCCTCTCCATATTGCCGGCAGAAGTCAGCTGCATCTCCCTGCTTTTGTGTTTTAAGAAGAAGAAATTCATTTATATTCCGCGCTAGAACAGGCAAGCATCCTGACAGATGTTTTTCAAGATTGTCATGACCTGCCTTATCATTATATATCAATAACCCTCTTTGCCATCTCATGGCTAACAACCCCCTGCAATTAATCACTCCTATTTACCTTCATTTCCCAGACCTGCAGGTTTAAAACCTCTCGTTTATTATTCTTTAGATACCTTTCATTAATTCGTACACCTTGTTATCAGGAGGTATCAGAGTGCAGCATTTTAAGTCCTTTAACAGATTTAACAATCCTAACAATCCTTCCAATAAAATTTTCTTTGGAGTTTCAAAAACAAGTTCCTCCTGCATTTGTCACAGAATGATCCCTTATCTCACGAATTATGAATTAATTTAACTAAGCAAACCCTGCAAATTGCCAAACGGTTCACCGTGGTTTTCGACATTTTATGATATATTTCCACATTAAAGAGACTTAGCAGTTTTGCCCATTCCTTCAAGGGGTAGATAAAACCTAAATTTATTAATTCCTAAGGAGTGAAGGATTTGGAACGGAATGATATTCGGAATGATTATTACTGGAATAACCTGTTTGATAGCCTTCCTGAGTTTCTGATCGCATTATTAGTTCTCCTAATCGGCTGGTTTGTTGCAAAGCTAATAGAAAGAGGTGTATATAAAGCCCTCCAAAAGACAAAAATGGATGACCGCTTGTTTCCCGGGCGGAGCAACCGAAAATATTCGTCCGAGAAAATTATAAGTAAAATTGTTTACATCCTGGTCTTAGCCTTCGTATTCATCTTGTTCTTTAATATCCTGGATTTAAACTTCATCTCCACTCCATTAGTTAATATGCTGTCTTCCATCACGGCTGCAATTCCAAATATTTTAAAAGCAGCGTTAATCCTGCTTGTCGGCTGGGTTATCGCCTCTGCCTTAAGCTTCTTAATTAAAAAAGCAGGTAAAACTCTCCGTGTCCATCAAATGCTGTCCAAGTGGAAAATGACGGAACATCCTCAAGGGGCAGATTCTCTTATCGACAAAACAGCAAAGGTTGTTTTTTATTTAGTACTATTGTTCTTTTTACCCGGAGTATTGGGGGCACTTAATATAGAAGGAATCTCGGGACCGCTTGAAGGCATGCTTCACAACATGCTCACTTTCATCCCTAAATTGATTGCAGCTGCTCTCATTCTGCTGGTTGGATGGTTTATTGCAAAAATTGCACGTGATATTCTTACCGGATTCCTTCAAAGCATAGGGACAGATAAGCTTGTTCAGCGGTTAGGATTTAGTAAGCTCTTCGAAGGGACATCACTTTCCGCTGCCATTGGAAATCTGGTATTTATCCTGATACTAATACCTGTAGTCATCACAGCCCTGGAAAAACTGGATCTTGAGGGGATCTCTCAGCCTGCCGTTAATATGCTGAATAATATCATGTCAATGATTCCAAACATCATCATCGCCGGAATTCTGATCCTTATTGGGCTGTGGCTTGGCAAATGGGTTAATAATTTTGTGGCGAACTTTACAAGGCGCCTTGGAGTTGATTCTTTTTCACAGGGAATGGGCATTAAGAAGGCAGCAGCTTCCCAAGCACCGCTCAATCTTTCTAAAATACTCGGCTATGTTGCACACGTGATCGTTGTTCTGCTATTCGCAGTAGAAGCATTAAATCTTGTTAAGCTAGATTTTTTTGTAACTCTTGGAACAGGAGTCATTGCTTACCTGCCAAGATTATTATCCGCCCTGCTAATTGTCGCGGTCGGTCTGTATGTCGGCAATCTATTAAAAAAACTGCTTGGCAGTATTTTTCAGGGCCAGCATTTCAGAGTGCTGGCAGCTGTGGCCAAGTACACAGTAATTGCAATTTCGATTTTTATGGCCCTTGACCAGCTGGGCGTTGCAGATACAATTGTTAATTCAGCCTTTATCCTTCTGCTCGGGGGATTGGCACTGGCATTTGGGCTTGCATTTGGCCTTGGCGGGAAGGATTTTGCTGCCAAATACTTGCGGATGCTTGATCATAAGATCGAACAAACAACAATCGAAAAACCTTATATTGGCCATA
The DNA here is from genome assembly GCF_002860285.1 of Bacillus sp. M6-12. Taxonomy (GTDB): domain Bacteria; phylum Bacillota; class Bacilli; order Bacillales; family DSM-1321; genus Peribacillus. The sequence goes on along the minus strand of NZ_PGVF01000020.1, from coordinate 90,104 downwards.
ATAATGGCGATCAGCAATTTTTGAATCAAAATGATCAAGAATCAAGCCAGCAGATGGGTGAGAATCCTAATCACTATAACCACAATCATCCAGGATCCCCTCAGGGAAATTTCTTTAATCATCCTAATCAAAGCCCTGGACAAAATACGGACGAAAACTTTAACAAAAATGATCGCAACCCTTACCGGGATACAGACCAGTTTCCTGAAGATGGCGGACAGCCGCCTCGTACATGATAGGTTCAAATACAAATTAACTAACCCAAAGAAGCGATTAGGTGTATGCCCTAATCGCTTCTTTATTTCGGGTTCAAGTTTCTTATGTTATTCATTGACAGTCTTATTTTGCTTTTGTATGATAAAACCAAGTATTTTTATAGGTTTTATCAAAATTACTAAGAATCTTAACTTTGCCATTAATATGTTTGACTATAGTATCTACGGTTTTTGTTAATAATATTTTTTATGCTATTGAAAAGAGGGTTAGAAATGACAATTGATAGCCATCCTGTAATTCCCGGTGCTGAATCACTATTTTACCCGGGGAATGAAATCGGAGTCCTAATCAGCCATGGTTTTAACGGAACACCACAAAGCATGAGATATATAGCAGCACAATTTTCAAAGGCAGGCTATACGGTTTCTGTTCCAAGACTTAAAGGCCACGGGACCAGCCACCGCGAAATGGAGGCTTGTTCGTACAAAGATTGGATTGATAGTTTAGAGGCTGCCTATCATCAGCTTTCTCATTGCTGTTCCAGTATTTTTATCATGGGACAATCTATGGGCGGCACCCTTGCAATTGATTTAGCTTCCAGAAAGAAAGCAGATGGTGTAATAACGTTAAATGCTGCCTTTGAAGTCCCAGATTACGAACGGTATAAAGATGCAGCCACACCAAGATTCATCGAAGAAGGCGAGCCAGATATTAATGACGAAGATGCAAGTGAAATTACGTATAAAAAGGTCCCGCTTCAATCAATTAAGGAGCTGCTCGCATTGATTGAAGCTACAAAAGAAAAGGCATCTTCAGTTCACTGCCCAATCCTGTTTTTCCAGTCGCCCGAGGACCACGTTGTGCCGGCAAAATGTACAGAGGAGCTTTATCATTCCGTCCCTGCACGCTATAAAAGAATTTACGCTCTATTAAATTCTTATCATGTCGCCTCATTAGACTATGATAAAGATTTTATAATATCTAAATCTCTTCAATTCATTTCGGGTTTTACTGCTGCCCAGAATCCATCAGACTAGGGTGATTTCGCCACTAATAATCTTTGTCGAATGATTAGAACTGCAATCGATAAATACTACAGCGCTGCTATAATCCTAAGCAGCGCTTTTTTATATATTTTCGCTATACCCATAAACGTTTTAGCAGAATGCTAAATGGGTAACTTATTAAATATGCCTATACAAGAGAGAGAATAGTATAACGATTAAAAGGAAGGGTAGCAGCTATCAGCCTCCATATTTTATACCAAACTCTCCTTGGACTATAATAGAGATAGATTGATAGAATTTAAACTGTCCCTTAAAGAAACAAGACCGAAGGAGAACAGAAGAATGTCGATAGTAATTGTAGATGATAACGAGGTTAACTTATTTGTAATTGAGAAAATTTTAAAACGCGCGGGGTATTTTGACCTTATCTCACTGACTTCTGCACGGGATTTATTTGACTATTTACAAGTCGATAATCTATCTCCTCAGGGAGTGAAAGTGGACATTATTTTAATGGATATAATGATGCCCGACATAGATGGAATTGAAGCATGCAGAAAACTTCAGCAGATCCCTCATCTAAAAGACATTCCTGTCATTTTCGTTACAGCCTTGGAGGATTCATCGAAAGTTGCTGAAGCACTGGATGTGGGCGGAATCGATTACATTATGAAACCGATCAACAAAATCGACCTGCTGGCTAGAATCCGTGTTGGCCTCAGGCTAAAATATGAAAAAGACTGGCATAAAGACCAGGAAGAAAAAATAAAGAATGAGCTGGATTTATCAATGCAGGTTCAAAGCAGTGTATTAAGTGAACCAATCAGTGAAAAACATCTCAAAATAAAGGCATCTTATTTGCCAGCAAATAAATTAGCCGGGGATATGTATTACTGGCACAAAATTGATGAGCATCGTTACGGGATTATCCTGCTGGACATGATGGGCCATGGAATTTCAGCCTCCTTGGTCTGCATGTACATCTCATCGGTGCTTCGTGATGCCATTAGGACACATACTGACCCTGTGGCTGTCATAACAGAGTTAAACCGCTGGATGCTTCTATTACATAAACAAGGCGATTCAATTCCCTATTATTTTACTGCTATTTATTTAGTCATCGATACTGAAAACAAAAACGTTGAGTATGTAAATGCCGGGCATCCCCCTGGCTTTGCCTTGGTGGACGGTTCTGTCGTCCAGCCGCTTACTTTAGGAAGCTGCGCGGTTGGTTTCTTCCCTGATATAAAAGTACAGAAATCAGTAATTAATTATAAGGAGGAAATCCAGATTTTACTGTTCACTGACGGAATCATGGAAGCCATTGATAAGAATTCAGATCTCAGCCTTTCAATCCTTAAGCAAGCAGCCTCTCAGGAATGGCAGCCTGCAAAATATGGAGCACCAATAGATTTCGTTCTTCCGGTGGAATTGCAGCACGAACAGCCGGATGATATGTGTGCGGTAATTATTCAAGCCAAATAAAAAGGTTTGCCTCCTTATTAAGTAACTTTTTTTTATCCAAAGTTAAAAAAACCAAAGAAAGAATTACTGCATACGAAATAGTTGACCAGTTTTCAGCCTTATTGTAAAATATGGAATTGTGTCACCCATGATTTTACATAAAAAAGGATGTTAAGCCTGTTTGCAAGTTGCAGCAAACAAGCTGACATATATATTAATAGTTACAAAGGGGGAAACAAAAATGAAAAAGTTCTGGTTATTAGCTTCTTCAATTACATTGGCTCTTGGTCTGGCAGCTTGCTCAGACAAAGAAGAAAGTAAAACAGAAGAAAAAACGTCAGGGGAAACCGCAAAAGAAGAACCAGCTAAAGAAACTAACCTAAAGAAGCCAATGGTAAACTTCTATTCTGAGCTTACAACAGCAATCAATGGCGCGGATGCTGACCTTAATGCATATGAACATGAAGAAAAGCCTACTCCTGAAATGAAAACAAAGGCTAGCGAATCAGCTGCAGCTGTTGCTGAAGCAGTTAAAGGCGTTCAAATTCCAGAGGAATTGAAAGACCAAAAAGCTGATCTTGAAGCAGCCCTCAAGGATCTTAGCGATTCATACCAGGCAAAATCACAAGAATTGACAAAGCCGGCTCCTTCATTAGACGCAGCGTCTGCTACCTTTACACAGGGTGTTGACAAGCTTGGTGCCACTTTTGAAAGCGTAGAATTACTTAAACCAGACTTAGGTAAACAGGTAAACTAATTATACTGTTTTACCTGGAGCAAGCCTCGCTATTTGGGGCTTGTTTTTTCATTTTATATTCTATTTTTGTGCCAATGACAAGAGCAGCCTTTAGCAGTGATAACTCATTTGTACAGTGTCTTCTAAGAGAAAGGCCCGGCATTATACCGGGCCTTCCTTTACTTTAAACCTCTTCTTCTTCCTCAGATTCTACCCGGTTTTTAAAGGCCTCCTGAACTACAATCAACTCTTCATCTCCTGGAGCCTCAGCAGTATGTTTCTCAGTCATGATTCCCTCAGGAAACTCACCTGGATGACCCTTTTTCTTATGATTAAATGATTTACCGCGCGCCATAGACTAACCTCCTTCCTATTCCTATGTAGGATACCCTTACGAAAAAAGAAATATTGTTAAAACTTCTAATAAAGAAAGTCAGTTAGATCTAATTAAGGGGCTCGAGGAATTTTGACAGGCAAATGTTAAAGGCAGGAGATAAGGGCGCGTGAGAAGGATCCTCCTAAATTGTAAATGTATGGTAATTTATCATACCAAAAAGGCTTCCCCTTTGATAGAATAATATCAGAACAAAAACGTCTCAGAGATATTGTCAGCGTATAGCAAGTTAAAGATATAGGAGGAATGGAAATGATAGTTACAACAACACAAAGCCTGCAGGGAAAAGACATTGAACGGTACATAGGAATTGTATCCGGTGAGGCTATTATGGGGGCAAACGTTGTACGGGACTTTTTAGCAAGCGTCACTGATGTAATTGGCGGCCGCAGCTCTGCTTATGAAAATAAACTTGCTGAAGGCAGAGAAATCGCACTGCGCGAAATGCAGGAAAAAGCGCGTCAAATGGGCGCCAATGGAGTAATTGGGGTTGACCTTGATTTTGAAACGCTGCGTGAAGGCATGATGATGTGTGTTGCTACTGGAACAGCAGTTTTTATTAGATAATCTTCTTAAAAAAGCAGCCTAAGTTGGGTGAACTCCCAAAACACAGGCTGCTTTTACTTATAAGTATTTATTATAAAATGCATTGGGCAGAATAGATTTTTAAAAGGGTATACAAGTTCCATTATTTCTTCCGGTAAATCTTTTCTGCCCCATCAAAGACTTCATACTTTTCTACAAAAGGATTGTTTCTCAAAGTTTCTTTTCTGCCAATTCCTAAAAATCCGCCTTTTGAGAGGCTATCTAAAAATAATTCATTCACACTGTTTTGCAGTTCAACCGTAAAATATATCATTACATTTCGGCAAATGATAACGTGAAACTCATTGAAGGAACGGTCTATTACAAGGTTATGCTGAGCAAAAATAATATTTTCCAGAAGCTTTGGGAGCAGATAGGCATTTTCATAATCCGTAGTATAATACTCCGAAAATGCCCGTAATCCTCCTGACTGAAGATAGTTTTTTGTATATGCCTGCATGCGGCCGAGGGGGAGTACCCCCTTCTCAGCCTTTCTCAAAACATTTTCATTCATATCTGTGGCATATATTTTCGCCTTATCATAAAGGCCTTCTTCCTGCAGGAGAATCGCCATTGAAAATACTTCTTCCCCTGTTGAGCAGCCAGCGTGCCAGATGCGGATTTCCGGTAATTTTCTTAAATGCGGTATAACCTTTTGGCGAAATGAACGGAAGAATTCGGGATCACGGAACATTTCAGTAACATTAATTGAAAAATCATTCAGCAGCTTTTCCAAATAACCCTTTTCATGAAGAACCTTTTCCTGGAGTCCGCTGATTGTCCGGATTTTATCAATATTCATCCGGTGCTGAATTCTTCTGACAATGGATGACCGCATATATTGACGAAAATCAAAACCGGAAGCACGGTAGATTGCCTGCAGCAATAAATCAATCTCAATGTTTTCACGTTCGTCAATCTCTAGCAAGTCTATCATAGACTAACGCCCGCCCTTCCTTTTTGTTATTTAGTTAGAGAGCCACACGCGCAGTACTGAAAGCAGCTGATCCAGGTTCAGTGGTTTACTGATATAATCAGATGCCCCTGCCTGCATACATTTCTCACGGTCCCCTTTCATTGCCTTTGCAGTTAAGGCAACAATCGGAAGTTCTTCGTATAAAGAATTGGACCGGATCCGGCGCATTGTTTCATAACCATCCATTTCCGGCATCATAATATCTAATAAAACTATATCAATATTATTTGGCTTATCCATGATCTTTAAGCATTCAAGCCCATTACTTGCGGTCAGGATGTTCATGCCCTCCTGCTTTAGCACATGTTTCAGGGCAAAAATATTGCGGTTATCATCATCGACAATCAGTACCGTTTTCCCGGCGAACTTTGCAGACCTTGATGGAGTATTCTGTTCCTTGATAGGCTCTTCTACTTCCGCTTCCTCTGACTCGGCCTCATCCAATGGAGAAATTGTTTGTTCAGTCATCAAATCAGAAGCAGCAGCAGCTTCTTCAACCACTGTTGGAAGGCCATTGGGAAGGCTTGGTATAAATAGTGTAAAAGTACTTCCTTTTCCTACTTCACTTTCTACGTGAATACATCCGCCAAGCAAACGGGCGAATTCCCGGCAGATGGACAGTCCAAGTCCTGTTCCTCCATATTTGCGCATGGAAGCACCGTCCACCTGCTGGAATGCTTCAAATATTAACTTCTGTTTATCTTTTGGTATTCCGATTCCAGTATCAGTAACCGTTACCTCCACCCAGTTATCAGCACATGAAGTCTCTATTACGGATGAAACCTGTACTTCATCCGCTTTACGGATGTTCACTGCTACCGATCCTTGTTCTGTGAATTTAAAAGCATTAGAAAGCAGATTTTTAATAATTTGCTGCATTCTTTGTTCGTCTGTGTAAAAAATACCAGGAATGTCGTCATCCATTTTAATGCTGAAATCAATTCCTTTATGTTTTACAATAGGCGAGAAATTCCGTTGCAAAAAGGCAGGAAGCTCCGCTAAATTAGTCTCGTTGAATTCAACTTGTAATTTTCCAACTTCCACTTTGGATAGATCCAAAATATCGTTTATGAGCGCAAGCAAATCCTGTCCTGATGAATTAATTACTCTAGCAAATTCCCGGTGTTCAGCTGAAAGCTCTTCATCTGGATGAGTCATCATTTCGGACAATATTACAATGCTGTTTAACGGTGTGCGAAGCTCATGTGACATGTTGGCCAGAAATTCAGATTTATATTTTGAGCTTAATTTTAATTGTTCTGCCTGAAATTCCAAATCTGCCTTCGCCTTTTCCAGTTCGTGTGATCTTTCCTCTACTTCCCTGTTTCGCTCTTCAAGCTGTTCATTGATCATTCGGAGCTCTTCAGATTGGGTTTGCATTTCTTCCGATTGTGCCTGAAGCTCTTCGGATTGGGATTGCAATTCTTCCGATTGTACCTGAAGCTCCTCTGTTTGTGCCTGTGATTCCTTTAATAGCCTCTCTATTTCCATTCTTCCCTGAACATTGTTTAGCGCAATCCCCAAGGTATCTAAAACCCTGGAAACAAATCTTTGCTGAAGCTCAGTGAACGGCTGAACACTTGCCAGTTCAACCATTCCAATAACCTCATCCTCAAAAATAACAGGGGCAATGAGCAGGCTCTTAGGCTTAACTCTGCCTAAAGCAGAAGAAATCCATGTATAATCCTCAGGCACTTCAATCATTTGTATTGTTTTCTCAAAAGCCGATTGTCCAATCAAACCTTGTCCAAACATAAATTCTTTGACTCCTGCATCGCTCCCTTCCCCTGCAAATGAAGCCTGCCTCACAAAACGGGTTCTTTCTCCATTTCCTTTTTTGATATAAAAGACACCCATTGAAGCTCCCATCATCCGAGAAAGCTTAGAAATGGTATTTTCTGCCAGAATTTCGACGTCAATAATACGCTGATACATGGTTGCAATGTCTGCCAGTCTTGTCTGAACCCAATTCTGTTCTTCAATCTTCACTTTAAAATCTTGTTCTTTCTTATTATATGACTCTAAAGAACCAGCCATTTCATTAAACGCATTAGCAATTTGTCCTATTTCATCCTTGGTGGTCACTTTAGTAATCTTCGGCACATCTGTTAAATCCTCAAAATTAACTTTTTGGATCACATCCGTGATGTTTGTGAGACTTTTCGTTGTGCTCTTAATAACCCAATATGCGGTAAGCGCTACTAGCAGTAAAATGAGAGCTGAAGCTGCAACCATTAAGGAAACTGCGTTATCGTACGTTTTTTCGGCCCTCGTAAATGAATCTTTCATCAAGCTTTCCTGGTATTCTTTGAATTCCTCGACTGTGCCTAATAGGTGCTGACGCTGAGCGCTTTGCTCGGCTCGCAGCGAACTAAATTCAGCAGCTGAGCCTCCGGCCTGGTGCTTTGCAATGATTTTCCGGCTAAGCTCCTTATTGGAATTATGAAGAATTTCAATCTCGCCTAATAACTGCTTTGATTTGTTCCTATTCAAAATCCCAGAAAGTTTAATAATTTCATTTGTAACCATCTCGTGATTTTGATTAATGATTGCAATGCTGCTTTCAGCCTCCCTGCCTTTTGCTCCAGTCATCAAATTAAGCAGCTCCCGGTCAGTTTGGTAAAGCATTTGCCTGATTTCCATGGAACTAGAGACTTTATTGTACCTGTCTTCTACAATTTCGTTCATTTTCGCTTTTAAATCATTTAACATAAAAATAAAGCCTGTAAGAATGATTGCAAAGAAAATCAAAACTAAACCGAAGCCAAGGACCTGTTTCTTCTTAAAACTCATTTTTCAATTCTCCTTTCAATAAAAATACCACTTATCTCTAGCATTTAAATCTCTATTATTTTTTTAATTCTCTTTAATATTTTATCACTTTTAAAACCGGAAGAGGGTTTCCAGGCATCAATAAAAAACAGGCTCAAAATGAAATGAGCCCGTTTCTCCAGGATAATTTAAATTTCTTGTATGGCATCAGGCGATTTTTCCTTTTGTGCCTTCTTTACTTCAACATACATGATATGGTGCCCGTCCATTTCTTTTACCTTAAACTCATGGCCTTCAAATTCAAGGATATCTCCAATTTCAACATTATAGTTTTGAGTGAGGATCCACCCGCCCAGTGTATCGACTTCTTCTTCTTCCATTTCAATACCTAATGTGTCGTTTACATCCTCGATCAATGTTTTAGCATCAAAGATGTACAGATTGTTGTTTACCTTTTGAATGTTTGGCCTTTCATCCTGGTCGAATTCATCCCTGATTTCGCCAACAATTTCCTCAAGGATGTCCTCTACGGTAACCAATCCGGCAGTACCGCCATATTCATCTGACAATATAGCCAAATGAATTCGCTCCTTTTGCATCTTTAACAAAAGATCATGAATCGCTACCGTTTCCAGGACTCTGATAACCGGGGTAACGAAGTTCTCAAGCGAAAATTTCGATACATTATCCTGGGCCAATATCGCTGTGAAAAGATTTTTCATATTGACCATTCCGATTACATTGTCCTTATCCCCTTCAATCACAGGGTATCGGGTGAATTTTTCTTCCTGTACAAGTGCAAGAACCTCTTCAAGCGTGCTGTCCTTCTCAAGGGCAACCAATTCTGTTCTTGGCACCATAATTTCTTTTGCAATTCTTTCATCGAATTCAAATATCTTATTTACGTATTTATATTCAGACTGGTTAATTTCACCGCTTTTATAGCTTTCTGAAAGGATTATTCGCAGCTCCTCCTCGGAGTGGGCAATCTCATTCTCCGATGCAGGTTTTAACCCAAATATTCCTGTCACAAAGCGGGCAGAGTGATTTAATGCCCAAATGAAAGGATACATTACTCGATAAAACACAATTAAAGGTTTAGAAAATAGCAAAGTGACCGTTTCTGCTTTTTGAATAGCTACCGTTTTTGGTGCCAGCTCCCCTACCACTACATGGATGAACGTGACGGAAGCAAATGCAATTCCAAACGAAAGAACATGACTAAGCGATTCATTTAAATGAATTTTTTCAAAAAGCGGATGAAGCAGTGCTTCTACCGTAGGCTCACCAAGCCAACCAAGTCCGAGGGCGGTAACAGTAATACCGAGCTGGCAGGCCGACAAGTATTCATCCAAATGTGAGGTAACTCTCTGCGCTGCCAGTGCATTTTTGTTTCCTTCCTCAATCAATTGGTTCACCCGCGAGCTCCTAATCCTAATGATAGCAAATTCGGATGCCACAAAAAAAGCGGTTAAAGCTATTAATAAAGCCACTAAAAACAAATTAAGCGTTATATTATCCAATGAGCAGCCCTACAAAATGTAAGGCATACACCTCCTATATAAATGAAGACAAGTTATTTTGAAAAGAATTCATTCCGCCTTACTCGCTGGAAAAATATTTTCTATTTCCTTAGATTGTGCGATACCCTTATCTTCGATACAGTAAACTTCACAGTTATATTTTCTTATACGAGTAATAAAATAAGGGACTGAATAAGTGAAAGGCTTTCTTTGGAAATAGTCCTTTTTACATGCAGCTTGCTATTTCCGTCAGCCTTCTCCAGCATGGAAAGAATTGTTCCAAGATCAGTATTTAAGTCTTTTAATTTTTCCCCAAGCTCCCGGCTTGCTTTCTCAATATCTGGCTGTTTTAAGTCCCGGCACTTTATAAGCTGTTTTATACTTTCTAACGACAAACCGTTATTTTTGCATTTTTCTATGAAACGCAATTGATCGATAGCCTCTTTATCATAATACCGATAGTTTGAATCAGAGCGTGAAGCTTCTAACAAACCTTTTGTTGTGTAATAATCAATTGTCCGTTTTGTTACATTAGCCAAATCGGCCAATTCACCAATTTTCAGATGCTCGACCCCATTATTGTTCCCCCCAAACCATAACGTTTTGGTTATAGGAAAATTATAGATAACTTCAATACAGACTTCAACTTATATGCATTTAGGAATAAAACGGGGTTATAAGAGCAAGTACAAAGTGCAATCGCCCTTTTTCAGAGGAAGAACGGCTAAGATCGCGACGTCGGCACTAACGCGTACTTGCGTCGAGGCTGGGCACTGGAGAAATCCAGTTACATCGATGAACCATTAAAAAACCGAAATGCACACAATTAAAAGCCCCTGCTGCTAAGCAAGGACTTCTGTGTTTCATGTTATGCCCAATTTCTTTATTACCCTGGCTGGGTTTCCGCCGACCACCACGTTGTGTGGGACATCCTTTGTTACAATGGATCCTGAAGCAATGACAGCGTTATTTCCGATGGTAACTCCCGGGTTTACCACAGCCCTGCCGCCAATCCAGACATTATCTCCTATCACTACAGGTCTTCCATACTCCGCTCCGCTTATCCTCTGTGCAGCATCTAGAGGATGTGTCGCTGTATAAATATGGACCCCCGGTGCTAAAAGGCAGTTTTCGCCAATCGTCACTTTGCAGACATCAAGAATCACACAATCAAAATTCGCATAAAAATTTTCACCAACATGGATGTTATAGCCATAATCACAGCGAAAGGCGGGTTCTATATAAATATTATTGCCAGTTGTGCCGAATAAATCTTTTAGCAGCGCTGACCGCATTTCATCCTGAGTTTCCTCTGTATCGTTATAAAGCCGTGTTAATCTCCTGGCATTTTGCCTATCCTTAACAAGTTCCTGATCTGATGCAATGTATAACTCACCTCGTAGCATTTTTTCTTTTTCAGAATTCATCACAAGCCTTCAACCTCCGCCCCAGGAAAGTATACTTTCTTATCTATTAAAAGCCCCTCAGATAATCTGGAGGGGCTTTACCGCTATATCCCAAAGTCAATAAGGATCCTGTGAATGTCCTTTTTCTTCAGCCTGCCGTGGTGCATCTTCTGCACCTTCAGCACCAATTGGTTCACGTGTGGAAGTGTTGCCGGTAGAGGCATTCCGTAAACCTTCCTCCACTCTTCTGCCATAATCTTCATCACACTTGTAAAACATCTCCATCATTTTATCCTTAATTCGTTCATCACAAGGAGCTAGCGTATTGACTAGGTTTGTAATTAATTCTTCTCTTTCCCATTCATCAAGGTGCCTGTAGGTATCTCCAGCCTGTCCAAAATTATTGGTACGGTCAATCGGAGTGCGGACGAGTTCTCCTTCCACATATGGAGTATGCGGCTTGCCTGTTTGCTTCGCTTCCTTTAAGCCGTCTAGGGTCGATGGTTCATAGTTTACATGCGGATTCTGGTTTTCTCCTAAATCTACTTTATATTGCATTTGCCCGCCGCGCTGATTTGTTGCAACACGTTTTTTTGGTGCATTAATTGGCAGCTGCAAATAGTTAGGCCCCACCCTATAGCGCTGCGTGTCGGAATATGAAAAGGTTCTTCCCTGAAGCATTTTATCGTCGGAGAAATCCAATCCATCGACTAGTACACCAGTACCAAAGGCAGCTTGCTCTACTTCAGTGAAGTAATCTTGAGGATTTCTGTCCAGAACCATACGTCCAACCGGCAGCCATGGAAACTTATCTTCAGGCCATAGTTTTGTATCATCCAAAGGATCAAAATCCAGCTCAAGATGCTCTTCATCGCTCATAATTTGTACAAGGAACTCCCATTCAGGATAATCACCGTTTTCGATTGATTCATATAGATCCTGAGTCGCATGGTTGAAGTTCTTTGCCTGAATTTGCTCAGCATCCTTTTGAGTCAGGTTTTTGATGCCCTGCTTTGGCTCCCAGTGATATTTTACGAGAACAGCTTCGCCTTCTTCATTTACCCACCTGTATGTATTTACACCAGAGCCTTGCATTTGTCTGTAATTAGCCGGAATACCCCATGGGGAAAATAAAAAGGTAATCATGTGCATTGCTTCAGGGGTGTTGGAAATGAAATCGAAAATCCTTTCTCCATCCTGCAGGTTTGTCACCGGATCAGGCTTAAAAGCATGAATCAAGTCAGGAAATTTAAGTGGATCACGGATAAAGAATATTTTCAAATTGTTGCCGACCAGATCCCAGTTTCCATCTTCCGTGTAGAATTTTACTGCAAAGCCGCGCGGGTCCCTTAGCGTTTCCGGAGAATGGGTACCATGGATTACAGTTGAAAAGCGGACAAAGACAGGAGTTTGTTTACCCTTCTCCTGAAACAGCTTTGCACGCGTATATTTGGATACAGGCTCATCGCCCACCGTTCCATAAGCCTCGAAATAACCATGCGCCCCCGCACCACGGCCGTGAACAACGCGCTCAGGGATTCTTTCTCTGTCAAAGTGGCTTATTTTTTCAAGAAAATCATAATTCTCCAAAGTCACTGGCCCACGGTTTCCTACTGTCCGAACGTTCTGATTGTCAGTTACCGGGTGGCCTTGCCTGTTCGTCAGTGTATCAGTTGTTTCCTGATTGCTCCTGGGTGTATCTTCTTCTGGCCTGCTGATCGAATTACCCAACATGTCCTCATTTTTCAACTATCTTTCCCTCCCCTAAATGATAAGTCATAATAAACACCTTACATTTTTACCCTCCACCGGAAAAAATATGCATTTACTATATAAAAACGCCTTGAGCCGAAGGACGGTTCAAGGCGTATAATAATCGTTATTTTTCAAGGGGAAACCAACCCGGTATAGTCGTGATCATATTCCATAGAGGATCAGGAACTTCGATTTCTTGCTTTCTTTCTTCTGCAGGAAGAAGCGATGTATAAATTTCTTCTTCCTTGCCTTCTTTCACTTTTTCAACCCAGTCAGGCTCGATGATAATTCCACGACCTAATGCAATTAGTGAAACGCCAGTGTTTTTAGCAGCCAGAACTTGATCTGCTGAATAAAGGCTGCCGATTCCAATCAATTCCGTCTTTCCTTTTATTCGGTCGTGAATTTGTTCAATTCGGCTTCGATCCAGCTCTCCACCCCTATGCGGCTTAGACCAGAAATCCTGCAGTGAAATGTGCAGATAATCCAGTTCCTTAGCACTGAGGGCATCGATTAAACGAAGGGTATCATCCATCGTGATTCCTTCCGGATATGCTTCTTCCGGCGAGAGGCGGTAGCCGACCAAAAACGGACGGTCCGCATGCTGCTTGACCGTTTTTTGCACTTCCTCGACGACAGCAAGCGGAAATGCCAGCCGTTTCTCAAAGCTGCCTCCCCACCGATCTTCCCTCCTGTTAGTGAAACCGGAGAAAAATTGCTGAATCAAATAAGTGTTTGCTCCATGTATTTCTACTCCATCAAACCCTGCTTCTATTGCCCGTCTCGCAGTTTCACCAAACGCCCTGACCATTTCATCGACTTCAGATTCTTCCAATGCACGGGGCGTTACAGGAATTGTATCCGGATCTGGAACTGCACTTGCACTGACGATATCCGATACTAAATCTGGGGGAGCCATCCGCCCCGCATGAAAAATCTGCAGAACGGCTTTCGCACCCTGTTCTTTTATCGCAGTCGCAAGCCGGCGCATGCTAGGAATAAAATCATCGCTGTATCCGGCAAACTCCCCCGGGAAGCCCTGGCCATTTTCAGTAACATTGATACAAGCAGTGATCACCATCCCTACCCCTGTTGAACGACGGCTGTAATAACGAAGTTCCGCGTCAGAAACTGTACCATCCTCGTTTGAAGAATAATTAGTTAACGGCGCCATCACCAAACGATTCCGAAGCTCTACGCCGCTGCGAAACGAAAGCGGCTCAAATAACGGTTTGTATTTTTCATTCATATGTATTGCTCCCATCTATAGTCTTATCGTAAAAAGGATTTATCATGAAGCCTGTTTTTATACCGTAATTAATTAATCAAAAAAAATCAATTAATGTGCTTCAGTTCATTCCTCTGACTTTTACGCTTTTTAACCGCATTAGTGCTCAAAAATTAAGTCGGAGGTCAGCGTGTCCACGGAAATTTGACTTTCGCGGGATTAGAGCCTTTTTTCGCGGGATTATTCCCTATTCTCACGGAATAACTCCATCTTTTCATCGGATTAGTGCTCAATCTCACGGTATTTTTTTAAATCGGAGTTCTTCACGCCAACGAATATTTGACTTTCGCGGGATTGAAGCCTTTTTTCGCGGGACTATTCCCTATTCTCACGGAATAACACCATCTTTTCATGGGATTAGTACTCACTCTCACGGTATTCATTTCAAGTCGGGGGGCTACGCACAAACAGAAATTTGACTTTCGCGGGATTGAAGCCTTTTTTCGCGGGATTATTCCCTATTCTCACGGAATAACTCCATCTTTTCACCGGATTAGTGCTCACTCTCACGGTATTTTCTTAAGTCGGAGTTCTTCACGCCAACGAATATTTGAAATTCGCGGGATTGAAGCCTTTTTTCGCGGGACTATTCCCTATTCTCACGGAATAACTCCATCTTTTCACCGGATTAGTGCTCACTCTCACGGTATTTTCTTAAGTCGGAGTTCTTCACGCCAACTAATATTTGACTTTCGCGGGATTGGAGCCTTTTTTCGCGGGATTATTCCCTATTCTCACGGAATAACTCCATCTTTTCACCGGATTAGTGCTCACTCTCACGGTATTTTCTTAAGTCGGAGTTCTTCACGCCAACTAATATTTGACTTTCGCGGGATTGAAGACTTTTTTCGCGGGATTTATTCCCTATTCTCACGGAATAACTCCATCTTTTCATGGGATTAGTACTCACTCTCACGGTATTTTTTAAAACCGGGGTTCTGCGCACCAACGAAAATATAACTTTCACGGGAATAATTTTTTAATTCCCGCAGGACTTACGGGCTCTGAAGAAGAATTGTTGTTTAAACGAAAGGAGTGAACAATTGTGATTGTTAAAGAACGCAGGGTGCCGTTACGAATTCTGATGAATGAGGCATTATTACGTCGTCTGCCAAAGAATCATCTGCAATTGCCTGCAATTGAAGCGGATTTATTAAAAAGAAATGCTGGTTACAGAGGCGAGCAAACTATTGATTTTGAATTAAATCTTCTCCTTGAAAATAATTTTCTTATTTTCCATGATCTTCGCTTACCTAGTGGCAAATATTATGTCCAGCTTGACACTTTAATTATTTCTCCATATTTTGCTCTCATAATTGAGGTAAAAAATATTTCTGGTACCTTATTATTTGAAAGGCATTTCCAGCAGCTTATCAGAACAATTAACGGTAAGGAAGAAGGCTTTCCTGACCCTCTTTCACAGGTTAACAAGCAGAGGCTACAGTTACGGAATTGGTTCAAGTGTCATAGAATGCCTGACCTCCCCGTAGAATGCCTAATTGTTATTAGCAATCCCTCCACTATCCTGCAAACTAATCGTGAACACTCAGATTTTTCCCAAAAGGTGTGCCATGCTACACATCTGGCTGCTAGAATTGAGAAACTGTCAAACTTGCATACGAATCAAAAATTAACGACAAAACAGCTTCAGAAAGTAAAAAAAACTTATTATGGCTGAACATACGGTACTATACCAGAATATCCTAAAGTCCTATGGCATTTCTAAATCCGATATTACAACAGGAGCTCAATGCAGCAAATGTCAAAGCTTTCATTTACTGCGAAAGCCTGCCCTTTGGTATTGCCCAAGATGCTTAACAACTTCGAGAAATGCACATATTCAAGCCATGCTTGAATATTATCTATTAATAGAACCCTCAATTACCAACCAACAATTCCGACAGTTCCTTCATTTAACCTCCCCGAATATTGCTAGACATCTCCTAGCTTCCATGAATCTTCCGTTTACAGGGTCAACTAGAGACCGGGTATACCAATTAGAGCCTATCAGCTTGCTTGCCTATTGAACAAAACTTTTGAGCCGTTGTTCCTACTAACATCCCAAATGTTTCCCATAACTGCGAGGCTCGGCGAATACTCCAATACTTACAAGCTGGCAAAACCCGCCACTTTTCACCCTCTATATAGGTTCCCATTTTCCCTAAAAATTCACACGCACAAAAACACCCCCTGATCCCAGGAGGTGTTACTAATGATTACTGTTTCACAGCTTCTTCTTCAATTTTAGCAAGTCTTTCAGCTACTTGCTCTTCTGTGAGACCATGCTCTATGACGTAGCGGTTTCTTTCATCCGTACGGCATTCGTGTGAGCAGCTGCGCATATATTTGTGTTCATTCTCTTCAGAAGAAAGGATTTTTTTGTTGCATGCAGGGTTTGCGCAGTTTACATAGCGTTCGCACGGCTCGCCGCTGTAATAATCACGGCCAACTACAACGTGCTCCGTTTGATTTACAGGCACTGCAATTCTTTCATCGAAAACATACAGCTGTCCATCCCAAAGCTTGCCCTGTACTTCAGGATCCTTTCCGTATGTTACAATGCCGCCGTGCAGCTGTGAAACGTCCTCAAAGCCTTCATTCAATAGCCAGCCTGAAAACTTTTCACAGCGGATTCCGCCTGTACAATATGTGACAATCTTCTTGCCCTCAAGCATCTCCTTGTTCTCCCGAACCCAGTCAGGCAGGTCGCGGAAATTTTGAATATCCGGACGGATCGAGCCACGGAAATGCCCTAGATCATATTCATAATCATTTCGAGCATCCAGAACGACTGTATCTTCATCATGCAGCCTTTCGTAAAACTCTTTTGGATTTAAATATTTACCGGTTACCTTATGCGGATCCACATCATCTTCAAGTCTTAATGTTACCAGTTCTGGCCTGTGGCGGACCTTCATTTTTTTGAAGGCGTGTCCTTCCGCTTCATCGATTTTAAACACCATATCAGCGAAACGCGGGTCACTCTTCATTTTGTTCATATATTTATCGGTCTGTTCCACTGTACCGGAGACCGTTCCGTTAATTCCCTCTTTCGCAACCAGTATTCTGCCTTTGAGGCCAATTTCCTCGCAGAAAGCCTTATGCTGGTCTGCAAATTCCTCAGGATTGTCTATAGTTACATACTGATAATACAATAATACTCTGTATGGTTTTGTGTCTGTCATTTTGTTTGCCACCTATCAATTTAAATTTGCAAGATTTAAATGTATTTTTGGCGATTTATTCAGTTGATACACTTTCTCTCACAATTTTTTATTATAACAAAAATTAACCGGACCGGTGAAAAATTTGCTTGGAATTGCCGGTTATCCTTTCCTCTATATATTATTGGTGCGTTTTTTGGTAAAAATACCTATCCCCATACACATTTTAAGTTGTACTTAGTGAGTGTTTTTATTAAATTAAAGCAACCTGGTCTGTTATACCTTTCCCATCATTTTCTGATCAAACCAAGTTGAAAAATGTACGAACAAAATAAAAACTCACCAAAGGAAAAATTGATGAGTTTTCATTTTTATTATCATTAATTTAACCCGGCTCAGATTAACGCCTTAAATCCTGTTAATATAATCCCAATTAAAAACCCGCAAACAGCCCCATTTACACGGATCCACTGCAGATCCTTTCCGATATTGTTCTCCATCATTTCAATAAGGGACTCGGTGTCGAGCTTGTCCAAGTTCTCCTTCACGAGATTACCGATTTTAGAATGATTTTCGCTGATAAGTCCGGCAATTTGTTTTTGGATAAAACCTTCGATCTTATCAAGTGTGGCTGTATCTTCTTTTAACTTATTTAATAACCTTGTTAGGCCAGGAAGAATATATTCATCGATAAATGTATCCTCCTGTACGATATCCAGCAGCTTTTGCTGATACTTTTGCAGGAATTCAGCAATTTTTTCAGAAGGGCTCCATTGTTCAATAAGAGTTTCTTTCATATTTTCAAGTTCTTCTATTATACTCTTATTATCCGAAAGAGCAGTTAGCTGTTTTCGCAGCTGGTTCAACAGTTCTGCACGGTTCAGGCTATCGGTTTCTTGCAGTCCTTTCAACGCATTCATCAGCAGACTTTGGAGGATGCTCCCCAGCTTTTCTTCATTTATCATGCTTCTGAACGATTTAAGGGCAAACTGCAAGATGCCGTCCAGTTCTATGTTATCAAGGGCCTTGATCGCGATTCTGCCTAATTCATATTTTTGATTTTCTTTACTTACCCATTCCTCTGCCTTTTCCAACGCAAAATCAAATGCTTTTTCCTCATATTTTCTTGCAAGTGCCTGTTTTACGATCAAATCAGCAATCGGGCTGATTTTAATAAGAGAAAGATTTGCTTTTATTTCTCTTTCAACAAACGGAACAAGCTTTTTTATGTCTGCTTGTAAAATCATTTCTTTAAAAAGAGATTTCATCCCCATTTTTAGAGCTGGAGAATGAAGCTGTTTTTCGAAAACCGGCAATAGCTTTTCTGTTATTTTTATTTGGCTGATTTTTACCTTAATACTTTCCTTTGAGAGCCATTCGTTTTCAAGAGTGGAAACCAGTGCCTTGGTCACTCTATTACGATTCTTCGGAAGGAGAGCTGTATGAGGGATAGGTATCCCTAACGGATGCCGGAATAAAGCTGTAACAGCAAACCAGTCGGCCAAACCGCCCACAAGCCCGGCTTCAAATCCTCCATGTAGTAACCCTAATGGAATCGACCCTTGAAAAGGAATTGTCGCAAGAAATCCTGTACCCATAATTGCTAATGATATGCTAGCTAAGTGCTTTGAATTTTTTGACATAATTATCTACATCCATTTTATAATTTTTATGTTCTATCAATAATGCATGATCTATGGCCTGTAACCGTGATAATGCATGCAGCTGACTACATTTATACTAATCAACTCCTATTTAAATTGCAATTGAAAAAACCGGAAAAAATTGGCACCTCCATCCCCTTAAGCCAATTGGAAATTAGAGGTTACGCGTAATTGACAGCCATTTCATTCTATCCCATAATGAGAGTGTTGGTTTTTTCCGAATTAATATGGTATCAGTGAAGAGCTGGCCATATGAGGCATTAGGCAGTTATTTATATGATAGTGGCCGTTCGTTTGGCGCTGTAAGAATGCCAGATATGGCTTTTATCAAGGGAGGATATATATCAAATGATAAAAAGAGGCCGGATTATCGCCTTTTTATGCTTTCTTGTTTTAGCAGGAGGTTTATTAGGGGCAACAACTAAAGACATACTGGGCAACATAAAGCTCGGTTTGGACCTCCAGGGGGGGTTTGAGGTCCTGTATGAAGTCAAGCCAGCCAAAAAAGGGCAGAAAATTGATAGTGAAGTGATGGCTAGTACTGCTGAAGCGCTGGACAGGCGTGTTAACGTCCTTGGTGTAAGCGAGCCAAATATTCAAATTGAAGGCGAGAACCGCATTCGTGTTCAGCTGGCCGGCGTTGAGAATCAAAACCAGGCTAGAGAAGTTTTATCAACTGAAGCTAACTTATCCTTCCGTGATGCAAACGATAAGTTAATGATGGATGGATCTGACCTTGTCGAGGGCGGAGCGGACCAAACATTTGATGAAAATGGAAAGCCAAGTGTATCACTAAAGTTAAAAGACAGTAATAAGTTCCGTGAAGTAACAGAAAAGATCGTGGCAATGGCTCCCAATAATGTTTTGGTCATCTGGCTTGATTTTGAAGAAGGAAAAGATTCTTACCAAAAAGAAATTGCCAAAAAAGAACCAAAATTTATTTCAGCTCCAACAGTCAGCCAGGTTTTTAACCAGGATACAGTTTCTATTGTAGGAAGCTTTACAGTCGATGAAGCAAAGCAATTATCTGATATTCTTGATGCGGGTGCATTGCCGGTAAAGCTTGATGAGATTTATTCCACTTCCGTGGGTGCCTCATTCGGAGAGCAAGCAATGAACAAAACCGTTAAGGCCGGTATTATTGGTGTAGCGGCTGTGTTCTTATTTATGATTTTCTATTACCGTTTCCCAGGTTTTATCGCAGCGATAACCTTATCGGTCTTTATTTACCTCACTGTCCTTGTTTTTGACTGGATGAATGTTGTACTGACATTGCCGGGAATTGCGGCCTTAATTTTGGGTGTCGGGATGGCCGTTGATGCCAATATCATCACCTACGAGCGGATACGTGAAGAAATAAAAGTTGGCCGTTCGATTAAGAACGCCTTTAAGGCCGGGAATGAAAGTTCATTCTCCACGGTTACTGATGCTAATCTGACAACCCTTTTAGCAGGTGTGGTGCTGTTCTTCTATGGTACAAGCTCTGTAAAAGGATTTGCAACAAGTTTGATCATTGGTATTTTAGGAAGCTTTATCACAAACGTATACTTATCCAGATGGCTGCTTGGCCTATGGGTAAACAGCGGTATTTTCAATAATAAGCCAGGCTGGTTTGGTGTTAAGAAGAGTGAAATCCACGATCTTTCTGAAAATGTAGATACTCTTGACTTGCCTACTAAGTTTGATCGATTTGACTTTGTTAAACACCGCAAAAAATTCTTTGTAATTTCGAGTGCACTTCTTGGTATTGGAATCATTGTGCTGGCGGTATTCCGCCTGAACCTAGGAATTGATTTCACCTCGGGTACAAGGATTGAAATTCTTTCCGAAAAAGCATTAACTAAAGAAACAATTTCAGCTGAATTCCAAAAAATGGATATCGATACCGATGATATTGTTATTTCGGGTGAGAAGAACAATATTGGGGTAGCCAGGTATAAGGGCGTATTATCAAAAGATGAAATTGCTGATGTAAAAAACCACCTTAATAAAGAATTTAATGGAGATACAAACGTAAGTACAGTGACACCTACTGTCGGTAAGGAAATAGCGAAAAATGCCTTGAAAGCTTTAGGACTTGCTACTTTAGGATTGATTATTTTCGTAACCTTCCGTTTTGAATTGCATATGGCAATAGCGGCCGTTATCGCTTTGATGTATGCGGTATTCTTCATCATCCCGTTCTTCAGCATTACGCGGCTTGAAGTTGATATAACCTTCATCGCCGCACTTCTGACGGTTGTTGGTTATTCGATTAACGATACTATCGTTACGTTTGACCGGATGAGGGAAAACATGCAGAAGCGTAAACGCCTGAAATCGTATGAGGATATTGCTGATGTTGTAAATACAAGCTTACGCCAGACATTAGGGCGCTCCGTCAATACCGTGTTAATGGTTGCTTTGTCAGTAATCGCCTTGATGATATTCGGAAGTGAATCCATTCTTTCCTTCTCTATTGCACTACTTGTCGGTTTGGTAGTCGGAACTTATTCCTCTATCTTTATCGCTGCCCAGTTATGGGTGGAATGGAAGCATAAAGAATTGAAGAAAAAAGGTACGATTATCACTTATAAAGAAAAAAAGAAATACACTGATGAACCTCAGGTATAAAATATGATTTTATAAACTCCGGCTAAAGGGCCGGAGTTTTTTTATACACTTCATACTTTTCTAGGAGAAGCTACAATTTTTCTTTTGTATACGGTTTGATTAGCCGGGAAAAATACCTTTTGTTAGAATTTCCAGGAGGCAGATTTTATGTAAAAACATAAACTGGCTTTACATAAAGCAATGGAATTTTATGAAATTCTTAATTTTAAAACGGTTTGCATACTCAAGTGAAAATGATGCAAGGTTTTGTATTTACCACCATAATATTTGTTACTGCAAAGACAGCGATTTCCCCAAAAATGGAATCGGTTTTTCGGACTTTTCAGGAGAAGAGTATCCCCCGAGGTATACGAATTATGAAATTCATAAGAGAATAAAAGCTTCAGTAAAAGGAAATAGTAACCTAAAAGATTTTATTAAGGAGTAATAATAAATGGAGGATATTGGACTTTTTATAATACGTGTTGTTATTGGCCTTTATTATGCTGCACATGGTTCCCAGAAGTTATTTGGCCTGTTTGGCGGGGGAGGACCGGCAGGAACAGGGGCATTCTTTGAACAATTAGGACTAAAGCCGGGAAAGACGATGGCTTTAATGGCGGGGCTGACTGAATTGGCCGGTGGAATATTGTTCCTGCTTGGCCTTCTAACTCCTTTGGCATCTATCTTCATTATTATCCCAATGATTGTCGCTATTTTGAAAGTTCATGGAAAAAATGGATTGTTTTCAGATAAAGGCGGAATTGAATATAACCTGGTGCTTATAGCAGTTGCGCTGGGAATTGCGATGACAGGACCTGGAGATATATCTGTTGATGCAGCAATGGATCTTTCGTATTGGGGAGATTCAGATTAGGAAAAGGGAGCCTGGATGGGCTCCCTTTCCTATTACTTCCCTGTCTCAGCAAACTGCTTAATTCGCTCTCCTATTTCATTACGGACCCGCTGGAAAAAGGCCCATTTTTCTTCTTCGGTCCCTTCTGCCTTTGCCGGATCGTCAAACCCCCAATGTTCGCGTTTCACATGTGAAGGCGTGACGGGACAATGTTCTGCAGCATGGCCGCATAGCGTAACCACCAAATCAGCATTGTTTAATATTTCAGGATCTATTACATCTGACGTTTGATTGGAAATATCAATTCCCGCCTCATTCATAGCTTTTACAGCATTAGGGTTTAACCCATGCGCTTCAAGCCCTGCACTTTTTACTTCCCACTCATCAGATAAATGTTCTTTTGCCCAGCCTTCTGCCATTTGGCTCCTGCAGGAATTTCCTGTACAAAGGAAATAGATTGTTTTTTTAGCCATAGTCTTCATCTCCTTTTTTTTAATGAATAACAAGTAACCAAACATAAAGTCCAACTAACGTAAGTAACAAGGTTGGGATGGTTAAGATAAGACCTGTTTTAAAATAAGTTCCCCAAGAGATTTTCACACCTTTTAAGGACAACACGTGCAGCCATAATAGGGTAGCCAATGAACCGATTGGGGTAATTTTAGGACCTAAATCGGAACCAATCACGTTAGCATAAACAAGCGCCTCTCTTACCATTCCTGTAGTATTCGTATCCGAAATCGCCAGGGCATCAATCATAACGGTTGGCAAATTGTTCATAATAGATGAGAGAATTGCCGCGATGAACCCCATTCCGATTGCAGCGGTAAATAAACCTTGGTCAGCGGCCATTTGAATGAGATCGGCCAGTACATTTGTTAACCCTACATTACGCAGGCTGTAAACTACCACATACATTCCTATCGAGAAGAAAACAATAGCCCACGGTGCGCCTTTAATAACTGTTTTAGTATTCACTGCTGGACTTCTCCTAGCTATCATGAGGAAAAAAATAGAAATAACACCAGCAATAATGGAAACCGGAATACCTGTAAACTCACTGGCAAAATAGCCGATAACCAGGACACCCAGTACAATCCCGGATACACGGAACATTTTTTCATCCCGAATGGCTTCAACCGGCTTTTTCAAGTGAGACACTTCATAATTCTTCGGAATGCTTTTTCGGAAAAATAGATATAAAACCAAAATGCTGGCAGTCAGTGAGAATAAGTTCGGCACGATCATTCGTGATGCAAATTCAACAAAACCAATGTCAAAAAAGTCTGCAGAAACAATATTTACAAGATTGCTTACTACCAATGGAAGCGACGTAGTATCAGAGATAAAGCCGCTTGCGATGATAAAAGGGAATATCATTTTTTCATTGAAATTCAGGTTCCGTACCATTGCCAGTACAATGGGTGTAAGAATAAGAGCTGCCCCATCGTTTGCGAAAAAAGCTGCTACAATAGCTCCCAGAATACTTACATACACAAACATTTTCAATCCATTTCCTTTAGCTGCCCTGGCCATATGCAGCGCTGACCACTCAAAGAAACCAATTTCATCTAAAATAAGAGATATGATAATAATTGCAATAAATGCTAACGTAGCATTCCATACAATCGAAGTAACTTCTATAACATCATGAAGGTCGACTACTCCTGCAATTAATGCTAAAATTGCGCCTCCGCAAGCCGACCAGCCAATTCCCAATCCTTTTGGCTGCCAAATAACCAATGTTAATGTAGCCAGAAAAATCAGAATGGCTAAAATTACTGAACCCATTCGTATAAAACCTCCATGTTGTTAGTCGCACGAGATTCGCTTTCCCTCTGCTTCTAATTGTTCCAATTTATATTGTTGACTTGGCAATTCACTGAGCACAGTTTGTACAAAAAAATAATAGGGAGAGGATTGATTTAACGAATAAAAAATCCATTGGCCCTTTCTTGATTCTTTCACGATTCCGCTATCTTTAAGTTTTCGTAAATGCTGGCTGATAGCTGGCTGGGTCATTTTAAAAAGAGCCACGAATTCACAGACACAGCATTCATGGTCAGCCATAATTTTCACCATAGTCAAACGGGTTTTATCACCTAATAGCTTTAGGACAGCAGCTGCAGATTCCAAGTCAAGCTCTGCTTTAGTTTGCATCGAGCAACCCCCTGTCAAATTAACTGGCTTCTTAATTTCTCCAATATTATTCACGCCATTATTATATAAGCATATTCTTATATGCACAACTAATAATTACACAAATTTTCATACAGACTTCTATAACTATCTGCCTCGCTTTCTGGTGAGCTATGCAGGGATATCCACTCCCTTGCCTGCTGGACAACCTGTTCCCGAAGCATCTCATTCCTAACAATAGAATGCACCGCCTCCATAAATTCATCCATCGTATCATATAGCCAGCCTGTTTGTTCATGCTGAATCAGAGCTTCATTGGCTGCATTTTTTCTTGCGATGACAGGGCGCCCCATTGCCATTGCCTCCATAACAGCAAGTGACTGGCCCTCAGAAATCGAAGTATTAATTATAATTTGGGATTGATCATACCAGATTTTCATAACCTCGTAAGGCACAACACCGGCATATTTCATCCAATGCCGATTGCCTGCGGCTTTTTGCACCAGATTATAAACATCATTATCTAAGTTAGCACCCAGTATGGAGAAATCCATATGGGGGTACCGCTCAACTAAATGATCAAGCGCAGGAAGAGCATGCAGTACATCTTTTACCGGACGCAATCCGGCAGGAAGCAAAATACGGGGAGACAGTTCCTCCTGTATCGGCGAGATTCTCCATGGCAGCCAAATTCCCTGGGGAATTACCTTTGTTTTATCAAGCCAGCTGGAGTGTAAATTCCCTACCTTCTCCCTTGCATCCTCTGTAAAAACTGTAATAAAGCTGGCATCGTTTAGAAAGGAAAATATATCATCCTCCATGTCCGGCTGCAGGTCAATATTAATATCAGTACCGCCCATTGTAACAACATAATGGCGATTAATTGTGAAATTATTATCTTTAGCCCACTTAACAAAGCGGGTAGCGTGCAAAATATGAAAAATATCTGCATCAGGTAAATACCAATTATCATTCTCCAGGTAAGGAATGACCGATGTGTTTAAATTCTGCTGCTGCAAAAAATGAACGATTCGCTTGATTGTTGTAGAATTGCCTCTTGGCTGATTAAAATATGGAGCAAAAAATAATATATGCATCAGGTTCACCCATTCTCAATTTTAAGTAACCATATCATAATGTTAAGCGGCGGAAATCACAAATAAATAAAAAGCCATCTCCATATACGAAGATAGCCTTTCTCCTGTACTTAACAATTAGAGCAATTTTTCCATCGCCATAACATCAATAAATTTCCCGTCTATTATTCCTTGATTTTTAAACAGTCCAACCTCCCTATACCCTTGTTTTTGATATAAACCTTGGCCTTGAAGGTTGAATGGGAAGGTAAACAAAATAATCTTATGAAATCCGTTTTCTTTGGCAGATCTTTCTATCGTATGTAACAGCTGCTGTCCAATTCCTTTTCTTCTATGGTCCCTGGAAATATATATAGATAAATCTGCTACCCCTGCATATGCTTTGCGATTATTGTACTGATTCAATGAGGCCCATCCAACAACCTGTCCTTCGTTCTCGGCAACTAAAACCTTATATCGCCCCTGGTGCTTCCCAAACCATTCCTTCATATAGGGTAAATCCTTAATTTCTGATTCTAATGTGGCTATTCTGTCTTCAATGCCCTGGTTGTAGATTTCTAAAATTTCCTGAATATCATTTAATTTCGCTTCTCTTACCGTTACACTTTTCATATATTCAGCTCTCCCGTACTCGCAATATATCTAATATGTATCCTCATCAATAGGTTTTGTGCATCACACGCATCCACGAACGTCCCATACGATATTCGTTGCTCACCTAAGAAAAAGGCTGTCAGCAAAATAGACAGTCTTCTACAAAGATTTCTTCAACCGCACTTCCAGCAATTCTCTTTTAATTCCTTTTGCCCGAATTCCCCAGCCATAGAAAAGGATACTGCTAATTGCTATTGCAAAGAGGACAGTAAACATAATCTGACTGTTAAACTGGGTCAATAAGAAACCCGACAATCCTGGTCCTATAAAGGAGCCTAAGGCCGTAAAGCTTACCGCCCCGTAATAGGTCCCGCGAATAGAATCTGGTGTAATTTCATCAATGATGGCATACTCTGCAGGTATCAGAAAAATTTCTCCTATTGTAAAAACAATCATCGAGATTAAAAATGCGGGAAAATTTATCGATAAACCAAATCCTGCAATTCCTGCTGCAAATAATGCTGTGCCAATTATGATGGAATGCATCGGCGGCCTTTTACCCATGAAACCTGAAATAGGGACACTAAATAGAATGATAACTAGTGAGTGGGCTGACCATAATAACGCCAAAAATCCTAATCCGCTTTGAAAGTCTGCATAGAAGTATTGGGACAATGTGACGGAAAACTGCCCATGGACTATAGTTGCCAGCAGTCCGCCAACCAAAAATAAAAACAGCACCCGGTCTTTCATCATGGCTTTACAGGAAGCCTGAAAAGTAACCTTTTCAGCCGGCCCGGAAACAGTACTTACATTAAATTTAATAAGTAATAGATTTAACACTATGCTGTAGGTCAGGAATATTATAAATGCAATGAAAAAGGGCATTGCACTGGTTTCAGTCAGCCCTAATATGGTTCCGATAATGGGGCCGATCGCAAATCCCAAATTCCCGCAAAAGTACTTCATTGAAAATGCGCGAAGACGCATACTGCTTTCTGTCAAATCCGCAATTAGCGCCTTGGAGCATGGTTCAAAAAAGGATAACGTAAAGCCTTTTACAACAGTTAATATCATAAGCAAATAAGGAAATTCCTGAAGGGTAAGACCGAGGAGGATAAAAGCGGAAAAAAATAATGAAGCAATCATGATCCTCCTTCTCCCTAGCAAATCTGATAATGTTCCTCCCAAAAACCCTCCAAACATTCCCGCTAATGAGCTGGCTCCGATAAAGAATCCAATTTGGGAAATCGACAGGCTTGAATGCTCACCCAAATAAATCGCAAAATAAGGAACAATCATGCCGTTCCCCATGCTGGTTAGAACTGAACCGGACAAAATAATCTTTATTACGGGGTGAAACTCCCTCCAGGCTTTTATCATGTAGCTTCCCCCTTCAAATAAGAAAGAAATTTTTGCTGCATCTCAGAAGCAGTGTCCAGCCGAAGACTATAGCTTTCAACCCTTTCGCTTGAGTGAAGGGCCCGAATAAGCCCGGCAGTACGGAGCATGGCGAGATGATAATGAAGGTTGCTCTTAGCAAGGCCCGTTATTTCTATTAATTCTTTAAAAGTCCTTTTTGATCCGTACAGGCTTTTTAGGATAAGAACGCGGTTTTCATCTGACAAACTGCTAAAATAATGAATCGCTCTTTTAGATATAAACGGTGAAGACGATGTATTTTCTATAGGATATAAACAAGTGATGAACCCTTCATAATAGTCAATCACACTGGAAGGGGCATAATGGTATTGAGGAACCAGCAGCAGCTTTTGAACACGTTCCGATTCAATGCGGATGCCATTCGTACTTTGCTCAACTAAATCAGCAGGGGCGGTATTTATGAGCAGCTCCCTTTTCTCTTTAGCATCCTGCTTCAACAGATTAAGGATAAGCGGATCAATGTGTTGGAAATACTGTTCGTTCCATTCATTGAATAGATATGCAAAGTGTTCATGCAAAACAAACATGTCTTTTGGAATCTCACGTACCCAAGGCAGCATGCAATCATACATTTCAGATGGAGAAAGCCCCCTGAACCATGAAATAAAGGTTTCAGGTGTTCTATCTCCCGGACACTTGGGAACCAGCAGACTAAGCCTATGAATAACCTCCATCCGCTTATCCTTTAACGCTTCCTTAAACACGGGGGTTAATTTCTGGTCGATCTCCTTTTTCCATGCAGTTCCCAGCTCATAGATTTTCAGCCGGTCTTTATTAATGTAGAAATACAAGCTCGTAATAAACTCGTATGCAGGCGCATAATCCACTTCCACTTCGTACATAAGGTAACCACCTTACTTTTCCTTGTTCTATTTTTTTATAACTAATACAGTTCAAATTTTATATAACCACTTCAAAAATGTCAATAATTAGCATTTAGTTGCAGCCCAATAAAAAAACCCCCTTCTTTACAGAATAGGAGTTATCTCACTGGTCTATAAAAATCAGGTGTAAATCTATACATATGCTCCGAACTTAATCTTATCTGCCGGCATAACAGATACTTTATTATGGGGAGTGTTAACAGTGCTTAATGTATGGTTATGGTGCTTGATGATTGTTTCGGCAGGTATCGTTCCATCAACCGTTGTATGACCGTCTTCAACCAATGTAACTGCAAATCCTAACGACAATGCCGCACGGCAAGTGGTATCAACACAAAACTCTGTTCTTGCTCCTGTTACTACTAGATGGTTTATCCCAAGTACTTTCAATTCTTCTTCAAGGGAAGTTTGATAAAAGGCATCTGCAGCCTGTTTATGGATTATAATATCTTGCGGCCGCGGGGATATTACGGGGTCCAGCTGCCAAAACTGCGAACCTCTTATTAAAAATCCCCCCGGCAATTCTTCATGCTGGGTATAAATAATCGGTATCTCCTCATCTTCAGCTTTTTTAATCATGGCTTGAATGACTGACAGTATTTCTTCTTTTTTATAAGCTCCCCAAAGCGGTCCAAATTGTACGTCCATAATAAGTAAAGCTGATCTCTGTTCCTGCATCGGACACTCCCCCTTATATTATGAAATTTAATCCAAACTAATTTGACCCATCTGTTTTCTACTTCTATATAATTCATTTAATTCTGCAGGATATGTCCCTAATCCTCCTTTTATACATTCGTTTTGGTATTCGTTATCTCCAATTCATTTTTCTTTTTAATAATTGTACGCTGATTATTAAAAAAAGCTGGCTCAAAAGGTTACTATCCCTTTGAGCCAGCTTTTTACTTACTTTCTATGACAGTGTTTGCTTAAATAAATAGGGTTTGATGGATATTTATATTTTATTTCTTTGTTAAAGATGACACGATTTGATCAATCGTCAGGTTGTTGGCAACAGGGCCATTGCTTGTCCAGTTGCTTGGGTCTTTCATCTCATATACCTTCCCTGCTTTTACAGCAGGAAGGCCCTTCCAAACGGAACTGTCCTTCAAGCTGGCTAAACCGGGTTCATTTGGCAAACTGGCCAGGAATATATGATCAGCATCCAAATCTGTCAACGCTTCAAGAGAAATAGGGTTCCAGGCTGCCTCCGCCTTAGGCAGTCCTTTAATCATGTCAGGCTGGGCGACACCTAAATCTGTATATAGAACATTAGCCGCAAATCGTGTGTTTTCAAACAGATAGTACTGTTTGCCAATAATCCATATTATAGCTGCTGTTTCATCCCCAAGTGCTGCCTTTATTTTTGCTCCCTGCTCCTTAGCTTTCGCATTATAATCTTCCTTCACTGATTTTGCTTCCTTTTCTTTCCCTAAAAGCTCACCCATTATCTGAAGCTGCTTTCTCCAGTCCGCACTTTCTTCTTCTTTAAATACGTATGTTGGCGCAATTTTTTTATATTCTTCATATTTGCCATTTTGGATTGAACCAGGTGAGCCAAAAATAATTAAATCAGGCTTTGCTTTAATGGTTTGTTCCAGCGGTAAATCCCACTCTATCGTTGGCACATCCTTTAATTGCGGCTGCAGATAGTCATGGACTGTCGTTCCAATTGCCCACTGAGCCGGTGGAGTTATTCCAAGGGCAACAAGGGAATCTTCCATATTGGGGGCAAGAATTCTTTTAGCATCTGCAGGGATGGTGACTTCTCCCATAGCATCTGTTACAGTTCTATCTTGTTCCTTTTTGGTATCATTGCTTTGGCTTTCTCCGTTACCGCATGCTGATAAGAATAGAGCAAAACATAATATTATGCCTGAAAATAATTTAGCTCGAGTCATCCTGTTTGTCCTCCTAATAGATGTGTATATTGGTAATGATAATCATTATCATAATGGGTGTCAATCATCTTCACACATTTTACAATTTTAAAATATCATTATTCTTATATTTATTGAAACTATTCAAGTATACTTTTATACTTGACTTAATGAAAATGATTCTCATTTTTTCTGCAGTCATAGAGAGGTTGAAAGCATATGGCAAAGATGGAAAATCATAGGACAGGAAATGCAGATGGCCGCGGGTTACTGCTGTTCTTAATTTTGGCAGTTGGCCTGCTCGCAATCCTGGCTTCTATTATTATATCCCTTTTATACGGAACGAAGAATTTACAGCTCCCAATCCTTTGGGAAGCTATATTCAACTACAATACTGAAACAGCTTCACATCAAATCATCCATGATATACGTCTTCCAAGGGCATTGGCTGCTGCGATGATTGGCGCTTTCCTGGCAATTTCCGGTGCAATCATGCAGGCTCTGACAAGGAATCCTCTTGCAGAACCATCACTTTTGGGCATCTCTTACGGAGCTGCTTTTGCCTTGGTAGTAAGCATGGCCATTATCGAGAATATTTCGCGCACAGGGGCAACAGCCGCTGCGATGATCGGCGCTGGTTTAACGGCTGTCCTGGTTTTTGGACTAGCCGCTGCATCCAAAGGCGTAATGACACCGGTCAAACTTGCATTAGCAGGCGTTGGAATCGGAATGTTCCTGAGTTCATTTACTTCAATAATTGCTTTGTATTCCAATACTTCAAAGGATATTAGCTTTTGGTATGCCGGAGGATTGGCAGCTATCGATTGGAGCTCAGTAAAGATGCTGGCGGTGACTGGTTTCATTGGTATTCTTATAGTCCCCCTGCTTGCCCGCCCTTTAACACTGCTTAGTCTGGGTGCAGATGTCACAAAAGGCCTTGGAATTAATTTAAACATTGTCAGAACATTAAGTGTGCTGGCAGTTTTGCTTCTAACTGGCAGTTCAGTGGCATCTTCCGGAGCAATAGGCTTTGTTGGACTGGTTGTTCCCCATATCAGCCGCATGCTGATTGGTGCTGATTACCGCTGCCTGCTCCCTGTTTCCGCAGTGCTCGGCAGCCTGCTGCTCATATTGGCAGATGTCGGTACCAGAATGATAAACCCACCGTTTGAAACACCAGTGGGAGTCCTGACAGCATTGATTGGAGTGCCGTTTTTCTTATATTTGGTTCGCAGTGAAAGGAGCCAAACTTCATGATTTACTCACGTGTTAAATTTAAATGGGCGCTGGTTATTTTATTGGCTCTCCTGCTGATTACTGGATTAGTCAGCTTAAACCTGGGTGCTGTATCCATATCACCTGCTGGAGTATTCCGTACCTTCTTTGGCCTAGGAACTCAGCAGCAGCAGTTGATATTATTTGATTTCCGTTTGCCTTCGATCATTCTGGCCCTCCTAATTGGAGCAGGAATGGCCATCTCAGGAGTCATTTTGCAGGGAATCACCCGTAATGAATTGGCTGACCCGGGGATCCTGGGAATTAACTCCGGCGCAGGGCTTGCGGTCATCATTTATATTGCATTTTTCCAAAATGCGGCCGGCAGTCTCAGCATTATTAATACTTTCATCCTCCCTTTATTTGCTTTAACCGGAGCGTTAGTTACTGCCGGTTTAATTGTTATATTTGCATGGAAACAGGGCTTTCAATCCATCCGTTTAGTTTTGGTCGGTGTTGGTGTGAATGCCGGCTTAAGTGCAATCTTAATTGCTATTCAGTTAAGGCTTGAACCCCAGGACTTCATGAAGGCTCTGGTGTGGCTCTCCGGAGATTTATGGGCAACCCAGTGGCAGTATGTTTGGGCTCTTTTGCCATGGTTTTTGGTGCTGATCCCATATACACTGTATAAGTCCCATACATTGAATGTATTAAACCTCGGCAGCCAGTTATCAACTGGACTCGGTGTCCATTCCAACAGAGAACGACTGGTTCTCCTTGTGCTGGCAGTTGCTATGGCTGGCCTTGGTGTCGCCGCAGGTGGCGGTATTGCGTTTTTAGGGCTGATTGCACCACATATAGCACGTCGAATCGTCGGTGCTAAACACCAGGTATTGCTGCCTATATCAGCTTTACTCGGATCCCTTATTTTACTTTTAGCTGACACGATTGGGAAAAACATACTATCTCCCATTGAAATTCCGGCTGGGATGATCGTTTCAATCATAAGCGCCCCGTATTTTATCTATTTATTGATGAAAACGAAGTAAGGAGCATAAATATGACAAATCTCGCAGCAGAGAAACTAACAATTGGATATGAAGATCGGACGATTGTAAGCGAATTAGATGTGGTTTTTCCTACAGGCAAGATAACCGCTATCATTGGGCCAAATGGCTGTGGAAAGTCAACAATCTTAAAGACGATGGCCCGTCTGCATCCCGCTTCATCCGGCTCTATATATTTGGATGGAAAGCTGATTCATCAAACACCTACTAAGGAAATCGCCAAAAAGATGGCTGTTTTGCCTCAATCTCCTGAAGCTCCCGGCGGCCTGTCGGTTTATGATTTAATTTCCTATGGGCGAACTCCCTATCTATCAGGGTTCTCGCGGCTATCCCAGCATGACCGGGACATGGTAGAATGGGCTCTTAATGTCACCGGCTTAACTGAATTGAAACACCAAGCTGTCGATACGCTTTCAGGCGGCCAGAGACAGCGGGCATGGATAGCGATGGCGATTGCCCAGGAAACAAATCTCCTGCTCCTGGATGAACCAACTACTTACCTTGACCTCGCTCATCAGCTTGAGGTACTGCAGTTATTAAAACAATTAAACGAAGATGAAGGACGTACAATCATCATGGTCATCCACGATTTAAACCATGCGGCAAGGTTTGCGGATCATTTGGTTGCACTGCGCCAGGGGAAAATTATTAATCAGGGAACTCCTGAACAAGTAATGACTGCCCCTGTCCTGCAAAAAGTATTTAACATCGAAACAGCCATTGTCACTGACCCGCGTACAGGCAAGCCTGCAATGATATCGTATGATTTGATTAAATAGAGGTGTTATCAAGTGACGCAAGATCTAGAAATTTGGAA
Source organism: Bacillus sp. M6-12 (assembly GCF_002860285.1). Taxonomy (GTDB): domain Bacteria; phylum Bacillota; class Bacilli; order Bacillales; family DSM-1321; genus Peribacillus. The sequence goes on along the minus strand of NZ_PGVF01000020.1, from coordinate 56,570 downwards.
AGACCTTGAACAATATAATGTTTACCGAAGCGGTGCAACCATGGCAGCTTGTTTCGGTGCTGATTTAGTTCCTTTGCTTGAATTGGCGAGGCAGAGAACCGGTGCAGAACAGCCATACGTCAATGCTTCAATGGTTACCCGTTGTGCCGCATTTATTTTCACTGCCCGTTTATTTGCATTGTGCAAGTACAGGGTGAAGTGGACTGGACAGTTAAGCAGCATCGGGCTGCAAGACCATGTTGGCAATGGGAACTGGTTTCCCCGGTGGGTGTTTTCAGACGGAAGCTGGGAAAAAGTACAGGATGAAGCAGATATTCTCGCAGAGTTAAAAAGAATTCTTTGCATCGATTGCCGCCAAATCGTCAAATCAGTGGCATCTCAGGCAAATAGTCCTCAACATGTGTTGTGGGAAAACATTTGGGGGTATGTGCTTTGGATGTATGTACAGCTTCTCCGTCAGCCTGGTGAACTTGCGGGCAAAGCAAGCAATGATTTAAGCATAGTGCTCGATTCAAAAACTTGGTCTGAAGTTGAACGGTCCTCACCCTTTAACCGCTTCTTGAGAGGAAAAAAACCCGTGGAAGCAATGGATCACTTCAGCCGGGTCACTTGCTGTTACTACTATAAAATACCGGGACATCAAAAGTGCTCCTATTGCCCGAACCTGCAAAAGAAAGAATCTTAAGACGATTTGCTACTTTAGAAATTCAGAACTGTGAACCGTAATTAATTCCGCCATAATTTCCTGGCTTTAAACGGATCAAGATACTAACGGATTGGTAAAACTAAAATATGCTGAGGGCCAATCGGGCCAATTCTTAACACTCCGCTGTCCTGGAATCCGCTTCTTAAATATAAATTTTTGGCAGGTAAATTCTTTGCATTTACGGCCAAAACAATCTCTTCGATCTGCGGGAAGTTTTTTTTCACAAAGTCCGTTAGCTTAAGAAGACCTTTTTTGGCATAGCCTTTTCCCTGATCTGCATGGTTAATGGAAAAAGCCCTGAGCAGCATCGCATGTTCCTTGGTTGTATAAGCTTTGATATCTTCCCCGTCATATAAAACGAAAAATCCTACAGGTATAGAATCAGCCAGAATGACGAGTGGAAATCTATGAATATCCTCAATCGCTAAAGAAAGTATATCAACAGGCAGACCTGTAAATTGCTTTTGTTCTTCGGGAAGATAAAACTTGTTCAGTGTTTCTTTATGTTGTGAATGGTATAAGCTCAGTTCCACTTTTACATCTTGTTTTACATTCATAAAAATCACTCCAAATGAAATCAGTAAATTTGCAAGATAACAATATAACAATAAATGGTAACTGTCAATTCAGAAAAGCGGAAGTGCCTTGGCAAAAGGAACTTCGACTAAGGTTGGCACGTCCTCTGCCAAACGTCGACGCCAGCACATCCTCACAAGGCTAATGCTTTGTTTCATGCGATGTATCGCTGCCGAAGCATTCCTTGTCCTGTCGGCCTCGACTAATTCCAAAAATGTGATCCTTTCTTCCCTGAAAATAAAAATACAGGAAACATTACCTGTATTTTTGTAATTGCATCTATTTATCAGTGTTAACGCCTGCAGACTCTTGGTCGATCGATACATGCTGAGGGCGCTTCGGAAAGTTTCTTTTATTTTGGTCATCAGGACCCGTGAGATCATTCCGCTTGTCCAGGTTTCCGTATTCAACTGGTTTTCTATGTGGCATGGTCTTTCACCTCCTTTTTTAGGATTGGTTTAATAACCAGGCAGGATAACAGGTAATTTCTACATCTGCCAAAACGGGGAATTTTATTTACGATCCGCCGTTTGATAAAATATAGCTATGGAGTGGCGGTTTAACTCATGCAAATATGGAGGTTTTTGAATTGAAGGTTGTTAATAACATCACAGAATTAATCGGGGAGACGCCTGTTGTGCGTTTAAACAGGCTTGTTCCGGAAAATGCCGCAGAGGTCTATGTTAAGCTCGAGATGTTCAATCCCTCGGGAAGTGTTAAAGACCGGGCTGCTTATAATATGATCAAGGCTGCCGAGGAAGAAGGATTAATTAAGCCGGGAGATACAATCATTGAACCAACCAGCGGGAATACTGGGATTGGGCTGGCTATGACAGCTGCAGCGAGAGGCTATCGGGCGATCCTGATAATGCCAGATAATATGACTAAAGAGAGAATCAATATATTAAAAGCATATGGAGCGGAGGTTGTCCTGACTCCAAGTGAAAAAAAAATGCCGGGTGCCATTGAAAAGGCATTGGAACTGCATAAGGAGATCGAGGGCAGCTTTATCCCCCAGCAGTTCGAAAATAAAGCGAACCCGGATATTCACCGTACCACAACAGCGATGGAAATCTTCGAACAAATGGAAGGCAAACTCGATGCCTTTGTCGCAACCGCCGGAACTGGAGGAACCATTACCGGCACTGGAGAAAAGCTAAAAGAACTGCTTCCTCACCTTTATGTTGCTGTTGTTGAACCAAAAGGCTCACCTGTCCTGTCTGGCGGAAAACCTGGTCCGCACAAATTGGTCGGCACAAGCCCAGGTTTTGTTCCTAGTATTTTAAACACAGATGTTTATAACGAAATTTTTCAGATCGCTGATGAAGAAGCGGTTGAAATGTTTAAAAGACTGGCTCGCGAAGAAGGAATCTTTGTCGGCCCATCAGCCGGCGCTGCAGTCTACGCGGCCATTGAAGTGGCAAAGAAATTAGGGCCAGGCAAAAAAGTACTCTGTATCGCACCGGATACTGGAGAGAGATATTTAAGTATGGAGCTATAAAAAATTGTTTTTGCAGAAAGTTCTTCATCAGACCGAGTCACATTGTGATTTGGTCTTTTTTGTATAAACGAATGTGAGCAATCTGTCCGTGTTATTTATTTTGTTGGTTCAATTAATCATGCTTTTACCTCCGCAGCTGCTTTAGCTAGCAGTAATGAACACAATTTTGGAAATAGTTGGATATTAGGCAGGAAAAGTAACAAGATGAGTTCCTATTGGGAGAACTTTAGTTTTCGGGTGTATATTTCACCTTCCTAAATATGAAAAAAACGCTTGGTATTTCATTCCCAAGCGTTTTCTCTATAACCTTTAGGTTAATAACGATAGTACTAAAAAATGTTATTTATTTCTTCCAAAGAACCTGCCTACTGCATCATTAAAATCTTCAAAGAGACCTTCTCCATTGTTATTGCCTCCGCGAAGACCCTCTGCATAATCGGTCATATTGTTATATACATCAGGACTTGTTGATACATACACGTTGTTAATATTTCTGTCGACTTTTCGAATCTGATCAGCAACTTTTTGTTCAAATGCCGTTGAAACCCGGCTATATTCACCGCCGTCGTTTCCGCTAGCACCGTTATTTCCGTTATTATTATTGTTGCCGATATTCATATCACCTAGATTGTTATCCCCCACTCCGGCATCACCATCATTAGCTCCTATAACTCTTCCCGTGCCGTCCGTGTTATAACCGGCTCCATTACCAAGCCCATAACCATTCCCAATGCCATTGTCATTGGCGTCACCAGTTCCGTCATTATTCCTAATTCCTAATGGATTTCCATTATTATCTCCGTTGGCATTGTTGTCCCCGCCATTATTTCCATTCTTGTTTCCATTCCCATTATTCTTCAATCTAACGGCTACATATGCATCATTGTTTGATACAATTACATTCGCGTCATCAACTTCACCCATTTTCTCTACATTGCGTTCCAGCTTGTTGGAAATTCTGACTTTATCATCGTTTCCATTTCCATTGTTCCCAACGTTTCGAGTTTGAACATTGTTACCATTGTTATTTCTAATGCCCATATCCCCTGCATTATCATTATCTCCAGCACAGCCTGCCAATCCGGTCAGCAATACTGCCGAAAGGATTATCTTTGATCCTTTTTTCATCTATGCTCACTCCTTATATATAGTGTTGCAATGATTAGCATGCCAACAACAAAGGGAAACTATTCTGTACTCAGAAAAAGCGGAATGAGGAAATAATTTGTCGGTTTTTGCAAAATTCTACTGTAGAAGTTTAGTCATTTATGCGGTTCAAATATCAATTGTAGATTATTGCAATAGAGTATTTCTAGAGAAGATGATAAGGATTAAGGTTCATAACAAAAAGAAGAAAAGCAGCCTGTTTAAGGCCGCTCGTCTTTTTAACGCAGGGAGTTTTCACGATTAATTGCGAATGTATCGCGGGACAAACCAGCACGATTTAAAAATGAATTAGCATCCGTTCCCAATTGAAACCTATCTAATTCGTCGTTGCTTAAAGTCAATTCTCTTTGAAATTCTGTTCCCTCGATGGGTCTTAGTACACCATTTACATTTGCCATGGATACTCACCCCCTACCTATAATGTGTGAAAGAAGATGAATAACATGAAAGGAAATATTCGGAAATAATATTGTGTTTAGTTCATCACATCGACTAAATGTAATAAGTACGCTATTTCTACTCAGGACGAATTCACATAAAAAGCACCCCAAAGGATGCCCTAAAATACTCACTTATAATTTGTTACTATATTCCGGTTAGACCTTGCTGCATCCACCATTAAAAGAATAGCAGTAATAATATGCATAATCATTCCTACAAACGGAATCCATGCCAGCAGGGAAGTGACAATCCCCAGGATGCTGCCATGCTTGTTTTGATTTTCTTTAGCAGAAAAAACTAAAGTTATGATATGTAAAAGAGCCATTATAAATAAAGGTGTCCAAGCAAAACCGATAACAATTGCACCGCCTAAGACCGGGATACCCAACAAACCTTCCAGTCCTCCTGAAACCCATTTAAGAATCGTTGAAGTTTTCATCTATTCACCTCCGTTATATTCGTACATTTTACCATAAATAATTGGTATTTCCTTTCCATTACATTTATTTCACGCTAACTGCAGCTAAGCAAAAATCTATCCATCACACATAAAAAGATTCACTCAAGCTAACATTAAGTAAAAGGTGAAAGGAGAGATTAATGTGGTTAAATCCAATCCTACAACTAAAGATGATGATAAAAGACCTGATGATAATAATGAGAAAAACCGCCAAAAAAATATTTTGGCAGAGCACAATGCGGAGATGGGAAGGCACCAGTATTCCAAGAAAACTGATCACCTCTAACTAAAAGCCGGATGGATGTAAATCCCGATTTCTGAATTTGAACACTATATATATGGCAGACACCTGCTAGCGCGAAAAAAACTGGTCAAATTTCCTAGACCAGTTTTTCATTATATCGTTGTTTATGGAAATTCTGTTTTATTTATGGACCTGATGCAGAAAAATCCCCATCTCAGCAAAGTCTTCGTAAAAACTAGTTTACCCTTTATAGACTCCATATTTAATGATCGTAAAAATACCATCAACTTGTTTTAATATCTTATCATCCCAGTCATCATCCTCTGCGTCAATTAAGACCGTTTTATTAAATAAATAACCCAATAAATTAAGGTCCAAATTCATATATAAGTAATCGGTATACTTTTTTAGGTAATACTATAAACAAATTTTTAAATAGCAAGGAGGGAAAGGATGCCGCGAAAGCCTGCAGCAAGTAAAGAAGAGTCGGAAAAAGGAAATGAAGGAGTACCTAATGAGCAAATAAATGAAAAAGAAATCGGAAAACTCCATCGAATGTTAGCAGCTGTCTTAAATTATCTGTCAGATGATGAAGTAGAAGAGATTGATATTGAATATCTTCTTAGCAATACAGAAGGACTACGGGAATGGTGGGACCAATATCGTGAAAGCACCAGAAAAGAACTCGAGGCAGAAATCAAACAATCACTTGGGGAGCTGTCACTTGAAGAATTAGAACGTATCCGTGAAAAGATAGAAGAAAAGAAGAAGTGATTTCCTTAGTTATTTACTCTTAACCCGCAATGTGTTTTTCTTTTTGAAGTTACGGGTGTCTTAAACTCCCACTTTACCCTCGATCTAAACTTGAATCCTGGTGAGTTATTTTACTCGGCTTAAAATAAAAGGCTCCCCTACTATCGTCATCCTAATTACGTTCATAAGTTCAATCAGCTTAAGGCTTTATTTATCCACATTGCCTGTCCACTCAAACTTACCGGTGGGGTATATTTTTAATTTTGAAGCCTATCTCTTTTTGCCATTCGCCAGCAAGACTTCCTGATTCTAATCGTGAAGACAGTCCTACGTATTTAATGCGCTATTGGATTCTGATGAGCTCGGTCTGCTGGACTTGAACCATTGATAGCAAAGTCCAATAATAAGACAAGCATCTATTAAATCCCCGCCATAGTACATTAGCATAGCTCCTGTCTCTGCCTGGTGTACGGGAACGTTGCCAGGCGGGTTAGCGTATATGTTCTTGGATAGAATTCCGTGGGCAGCTAAAGCCAATACCAGCACTGCTGTACGATAAATGAAGCTGCTCTTATGGGGTTTCGGATCTATATCAATAAAAGCAATCGCAAAAAGATAGCCCGCGAAAAATATATGTATGTGTATTAAGACATAAACCAGCATACTTTGGTGCATTATGGAGTACAAATTTGTCGTGTAGAGTAGCCACAATCCTCCAACATTTAGCGTAGAAGCAACAATGGGATCGGTATACATACGTACTGGCCAACTTTTCAGAAGGGATGAGATGCGTCTTGCCAGAGTTACATTGATTGTCCGAAGGAGGAGTGTCATAGGCGCAGAAAACACTACTAGGAGCGGAGAAAGCATACCAAGGAGCAAATGAACCAGCATATGTGCTAAAAAGTTTTTATGAGCAAGATCTGCTAACGGGCCCACAACTGCAGAAGCCATACACAACACTCCCAATATCCAAAAAGCAGTCCGGTACAACGGCCATGGTTTATTGCGGTGACCCGATAGAATAGAGGCAAAAATATAAACAGCTATGGCCAGAATAAATGATATAGCCAGGAGAGATTCAAACGAAATTCCATTATCATGGTGGGTGTGGCTATTGGTCATTATGAGACGTCCCTTCCAGTGAATTTCAGCTGGCGGCCCGTCCTAATAACAATAATGAAACCGATGGCCAGCATGGCAGCGGCAAGTATGTTCCACGTGAAATCATAAGGCAGAATATTCACATTATATCGAATTTGGTGTAATTTCATGAGCTTGTGCTGGATAATGCCATCATATAATTGGAATGCGCCTCCGCCCAGCATTACTCCTCCCAGCCACCGTTTAAACCAAAATGCATGCCTGCGATTCAGATCAGCTATAAGGAAAGACGACCCAATAGTAGAAAACCAGCTAAAGGCATGAAAAAAACCGTCCGATACGAGACCTATATCTGTAGTAGACTTGTCATAGAAATGGTGCCAATGCAGCAGCTGATGAAAGACAGCTTCATCTATAAAGCCAACCAAGCCTAGGCCGAACAGAATTCCGGACCATAAATTGCGACTAGAGTATTTAGTGCGATTCTTATCATGTTTATTATTTATTGTAACAACTGTTTCCACCAGTTTATTCTCCCTTCGTTCTACAGGTGATCGTCACTGATGTTCATTTATAAAAACATTATTTATTCTATTTCCAATTAGAACGAAAATAAACGCAGAGGGGTAATCTTAACCAGAATAATTCACTCTGCTTAATAGGTCTTTCCTACCCAACTTGACGCCTGTGATCTAAAGAGGGAGCCTTTAATTAAAGCATTCTCAACAGAACTAAGTAATAAACTCCAAATGTCAGGAAAATAAGGGTTATTAAAATCGATAAAGTAAGAATGACCATTTTGGAGAAAACAAATGTTTGTTCGTTAATCTCCTTTCCTTTTCTGAAATAATTAACGGTTGTTAGGATCAGTCCTATAATCCCTACAACAATAGAGGAGAGTCCAATGACCTTTGCCAGTGTATCACTTGCAGCCACGCCACTGGCCATAGTATTAAAATGCAGGTTGATGATGAGAAAGCCTATCCCGATTATCGCAATGCAAGTTCGTACCCACGCCAGATAAGTACGTTCATTAGCCAAATGCTGCTGAATATATTTCGAGTCTTTTGTGGTTAAATCCATACCTTCCATTGTTTCCGCCTCACTATACTTAGAGTTCCGATGATCTTTATTTCTTATAGTTATTTTTAAAGTACCCATTTTTAATGTTGGATTAAGCTAGAGATGAATAATAATAAGACCAATACAAGTTGTTGATTTACGATGTAAAATAAAAGACGTGGCACCCACGTCTTATTCGGATAATATTAAAAAGCATTTATTCCTACTCTTATCGACAGGCTTACTAGACCTTCCCTTTGGAAAGTTCTTTTATTCTTGTCATAATGGGTGCTTACTGTTCAGAACAAAGTTTTAACGATAGTTCCTTAATATTGTACTTATATCTTCTTAACAAACTCTGATTTCAATTTCACCGCACCAAAACATCTTACAATCAAAATCATGGTCACCGTCAACGAGACGAATGCTTTTTACTTTTGTACCCATTTTTAACACTGAAGAGGAACCCTTTACCTTTAAATCCTTAATTATAGTGACAGAATCCCCATCATTTAACACATTTCCATTCGCATCTTTCGTAATCTTTTCACTTTCCTCATTTTCTGTTTGTAAGTTCCACTCATGGGCACATTCCGGACAAACAAACATGCTTCCATCCTTATAAGTATACTTCGACTGACACTTTGGGCAATTAGGCAAACCTGACATTATATATTCCCCCATCCCTTCACTTTACTCCCATTATATCGGAATGGTCTTTGTTAAATTGGCAATGTTTTTTCATTTAATTTAGACAATAAAAAAACTGGTCAAAATCTTGGCCAGTTTGTTACTAATAAAATATGATTTGTTAAAGTTCAATATTGATTTTTGCACTAAGTTGAGATTGGAGCGGAAATCAACTGGCAAATATATCAGAGCTAAAAAATAAAATTGTATACAAATAACTAGCGGAACCGCTTCGTTTTTATTAATTGAATATGAATTTACCTAATGCAAGTTGAATCTACAAATGATTCAGGTTTCATACCGAGAACTAAAAGACTGATTTTTGCGTAACCGGCATTTTTGAATTCAGCAAAAGTTTGTTTTAACACTTGGTAATCTTGATCATCTTTTAATTTTTGCATTTCTTTTTTATACAAGCGCAGTACAGAGCCATACACAAAATTAGGGGTATATTGACCAGGATCTTCATCCATAATTAAACATCCCATGTAATGATATTTAAATTGGAATGCACGAGTTAGATTAACTATATGCAAAACTTTTTCAAAAAGATTTGGGTAGTCTTTTTTTATCTTTTCAAAGGCTTCTTTGGCGGAGTTTAACTCATCAATACTAGATAAAGTTATCATAAATTCTTCCTCCTCTTATTTATCCCACGGTTTTTCAAGTGAGATATACTCAGCTAATTCTTTACTTTTCTGTCTTCTAAATCTACGAATCTCTGCTCTTTCTTTAGCTGTTTTATAGAGAAATTCTTCTTCTTTTGTTTCTGGAATAACATTTGGAACTTCAACAGGCCGCTTATTTTCATCCAAAGCTACAAAAGTCAAAAATGCCGTAGCAGCAATTCGGCGTTCACCACTCATAATATCTTCGGCGATGACTTTACAAAAAATTTCCATAGAAGTTTTTCCTGTATATGTTACAAACGATTCCACACAGACTGAATCAGTTTGATGAATTGCGCATAAGAAATCGATTGAATCTGTAGATGCAGTCACACACTCTTTCATCCTAGAATGCCTGCGAGCTGATAATGTTGCGGCATCATCCAGCTTTTTCATTAGAACGCCGCCAAACAATGTATTGTAGTTATTTAAATCGCATGATAATACTTGAGCTGTATTTATAATACGGCTTTCTCTCACCTTTTTTGCTTCCATTTAGTAGCTTCCTTTCATGATGTGGATTTCACCTGGTAAATACCATATCCATGTTAATAAAAGGTTTTTCCACCTCACACTAGTGTACGCCTCATGGTTCAGAGAGTAAAATGGTTATATTTTATCATCAGCATAGCTTTTATCTATGTAAACGCTTACAAGTATTCATCATATGTATAAATTGATTAAATGTAAAAAAAAACGGTTCTCCACAAAGAACCGTTTTCCCGAAATATAGAATATCATATAAATTATATGTGAACTAATCTTCTTGATTACCCATTTTAAACTGTTCTATAGTAAAATTCAGCCATTCTGATGCAGCATAGGAGAAGTATTGATCTTTGCCCCAAATAATCGCTAGGTTCCAGCTGATAGTTGGGTTCACCACTGTAACCGCAATTACATTTTTATTTAGCTGGTTACAAACACTTTCCGGCAAAAGAGAAACTCCCAACTTGCTTGCAACCATTTCTTCTATAAATGATCGTTGTGAACTTTCTGAAATAATGTGTGGATTAAAGCCTGCACTTTTACACGAGTGAATAATCCGGTCATTTAGGACAAAGTCCTTATTAAATAAGATGAACGATTCATTTGCCAATTCAGCTAAATTGACTTCCTTTCTTTTGGCTAGCGGGTGCGATGGGTGAAGGATAAGCTTCAGGTCTTCTTCCATAAAGGAAAAATGCTCAAAGATGTCATTCTTAGTCGGAAGAACAATCACACCAACATCAAGAAGATTGTTTGCTACATCTTCTTCTATTTTCTTGGAACCATCCTCAACCAATTGGAACGTAATCCCAGGGTATCTTTCGTGAAATCTGCCAACTATTTTGAGAAAATAATGCGCATTAAATATTGGCGGTAAACCAATGCGTATATGCCCTTTTTTTAACCCTGTAAGGTTATCTAATTCAATTTCCAGATTATTGAATGCTTTATCAATCAATTTTGCTTGCTCCAAAATGATACGTCCTGCATCGGTTAGGGTTAATTGCTTTCGAGACCGATCAAAAAGGGCAACTCCTAGCTCAGTCTCAAGGTTTTTAATCATTTTACTAATGGTTGGCTGAGTAATAAATAGGTGATCAGCCGCCCGGGAAAAACTATTGAAGTTTGACACTTCAATAAAATATTGCAAATGCTTGATATCCAATATCTTACACCTTCTTGCGATTCAATTTGTAGGTTTAAAGCCCGAGAGGAATTTTTATTAATAATAGTAGCTTAAATAGCTTAAAGCCACAAATTTGGTTATCGAAAGGCCTATTCCCAGCTTAATCTTTGTCCAAATTACATTCTTTTTAATTGTATGGAAATATAGAGTTCAATTATAAGTTTTAGTGCATTGAACAAATCAATGAAGTTTAGATATTGGAAGGAAATCGATTCAAAAGATGTTAGAAGGAGCCAACGTAAAGCTGGCACTGTTGTTTCTGATGTAATAGGTGTTTTTGCTCGAGAAATGCTTAACGCGATTGCTGATGGAGAAGAGGATCCTGAAAAACTAGCAGATTTTACACGAAGAACCATGAAAAAGAAAAAAGAGGAACTTTAATTAGCTCTAAAAGGATATATAAGTTCCCATCAACGAATGATGCTTAAAACCATTCTTACTCACATTGACTTCTCACTGATCAAACCGAAATGTTAGATAAGGAAGCGGCTCGGAAAGTCAGTGGCCACCAGGAAGATATTAATTGCTTATTGCTCGTTACCATTCTTTCAATAAATTGGTTGAATAAAAGACTTATAGATTGGGAATAATGTTATCAATAGTAACTTTAAAGGAGGAATTACAATGAAACAGATTACAGAATTCATTAACGAAAACGGGTTTGAGCTCAAGGGGTACATTACTCAACTGTTTGAAAAAGCAGGGGATAAAAATGAAAAAAACTGATCCTATTTGGTCAGTTTTTTTTGTTAAACGATAGTGTTGATATTTGTTTCAACAAAAAGAGACCGAAAAAATTGGTCTTTTTGTTTGTTGAACTAATGCACCCATTAGTTTAAGTACATTACTTCACAATCTTTAGTTTTTCGCATTAAATAAATCCTTTCACTTCTTTTCAACATATAATGATGTAACCTAACTAAAAGGAGTGAAATCACATAGGATATTTCTCTCGCCAGGGGACACTGAGCCCACAATCTCCTCCTCCAACATTTATACCACCAAAACCTTCCGTATCTTATATCGTAGACTGTGTATATCAATACACTTATGTATGGCTTAGAAATGGGAGTCAATTTTGGTTTTATCCAACTCGTGTGGAATATGGTGAGGTATCTGGATATAGGTGGAACGGCGTGATTGAATTTCTATCTAAGTTTACAACTTCTCCTATTCTAGATCCAGTTGAATACATAAACTCGAATAACGCTTTCTCAAAAGTAGAATCACATGCTTCACGCAATAACTCGATTTCCTCTTCTGTTAAAAAATTAGGAATTCTACTTTCAGGCTTCGGTTCTTTTATTGTAGATACTGAGTTTGTAGAAACATATTTCTCTTCTTGAGCCCATTTAAACAATGATTTTATAAATCGAATTCGATGGCAAAGACTAGATGCCTTCAACTCTGCAGCTACTTCTCCAAGATATAGTTTAATAGATTCAGTCGTAATATCAGTAATCTTGATATCACCAAAATATCTAATTAATAAGGATAACTGAACTTTGTATACCTTCAATGTTTGAGAAGAATAGCCCTGAATTTGTTTATCTGCTTTATATAGATTCCAGGCTTCGGATACAAGCATTATGTACAACTTCCCGATCGTTCTTTTACTAACAGTATTCACCTATAAGCTATAAAATATACTAGTTTTATAGTTTTTTATTAAGTTATTGCCCCCGTTTGTTTAAGTATAATATTACACAATCCTGCTTGTCTTTGGCTAATCTGACCCTTTAGTACCCAAAGGGGTACTAATATATTAATGCCAAATCTTTCACTACTCATTATTTAAATAAGAACCTTTGCTATCCCTAGCTGAGAAAAGAAAGATGAAGGTTTAAATGTCATCAATCACGGGTATAATTAATAAGTTCTTTTTTTATCAAGTGGATTATTAGGAGGAGCATAAGAGAAATGCGTACAAAACAATTCTTAGAGAATGAATTAAGAGCTTATCTTAATGAAAATACAGACAAGTTTGAAGAAAAATTACTAAATGAAGCAGTAAATGTTTCAGGAAAAATCAGTGAGATTCTAAATAAGGGGAACATCGATTTATTAAGTAACGCCAAGAAATTAACTTACTATATAATAGAAAGAAATGAAAAAGATTTAATCGCTTTTGCAAACCAGGAGGGGATAGCTTGGGCGGGACAATCATTAACACTTGCTTTGAAATTAGAATGGGTTCAAGCAATCAGAAGAACATTGTGGCAGTTTGTTTTTTCTCTTAACGAGGAAAAAGACAAAACTTTCGAACCTTCAGAATTTTCCGAGCTGGAAAAAGTAATAAATGACCAGATAGACCAATTTCTCAACAATTTTTTCCTTAGTTACTCAAAATATAAAGATGAGATGCTCTTTAAGCAGAGAAAAATAGTTGAGCATTTGTCGGTTCCAATTATTCCAGTCAGTGAAAGTGTTTACGTTTTACCTTTAATTGGTGCAATTGACACTTACAGAGTTGATATAATTGAAGAGAAAGTATTAAACGAAATAGGTTCCAGAAGATTCCAAACCCTTATTATAGACCTATCAGGTGTGGCTGTAATGGATATGGATGTAATTAATCATTTTGAAAAAATCTTAGCTGGGGTATCTATGATGGGCTGCAAAGCCATTATAACTGGAATTCGACCTGACCTTGTTAGAAAGATGGTACATGCAGGAATCCGATTTGAAAAAGACGCAGAAACGAAAGGTACTCTCCAAGAGACTTTAAAGAAATATCTTTAATTACGGGAACAAGACCACTGCAATGGTCTTGTTTATTTTTTATTCACTTTAAAATGCAGGCTTATTGAGTCAACCTGCCCCGTTATCATAATAAGGAATTCTACAAAAAAGGAGGTTAATCCTTCTTAAACTAACGCATCCGTTAGTACAATAAGTGGGTTTTGAAATCTTTTATGAAAACATCATTTTTCCTAGTCTCTGATTATCCCATGACTTGAACCTTTAAGAACTTCTTTTCCTTTTTGATTACGATATACCGTTTTCATTTTCACAGTTTTAAAACCTTCAGATTGCTCAACATTTGTAAGGGTTATTTCGCATGTGATAGTATCTCCAGTAAAAACAGGTCGAATAAATTCACTTACCATTTCTCTAGCGATGTAGTTTAAATCCCCACCAATCTTCGTTCCTATACTTGCAGTTAATAACCCTTGAACCATTAATCGTCCATTTTCATCAGGTTCAACATGATGCTTACCTTGGTCTCCAGAAATTCTCCCGAACTCTAACACCTCATTTTTAGTAAAAGTTCTTTCCCATGTGTAGACATCACCAGTTTTCATAAAAGCCCCTCCAGTATTTAGAATTTTCTGTCTACTAATCATAACATTAAATGAATGGTTGTTCATTCTTTTTTTCTTATTTAACTAACCTCCCCGTTTGTTCAATAACGAATCAACAATCCCTCTAACAAGCCATTGAATCCCCCCTAGTTACAACTCTTTACTTGCCCACTCCCAATACATTTCTCCATTTACTCTTATCATCCGATCCAGCCAAGCGGGAAAATCGCAAAGTAAATCGTATACAGGTATTCCCATTAAAATCAAATGATTCTTATCTGATGAAAGATCGATGTAAAGTCCACCTATATCTTGGACGTAACCAATTGGGAACCAATCATCTTTATATTCCATTGGCACATAGTCACCTGTTTTTACCTTTTCTAATATTGATACCGCTTCTTCTAAGGAATGTACAGCAAACAAAGTACCGTATTCCCAAGAAAAGAATTCTGTTCCATTGTGTAGCCGAAGAAAATTTTTATAGTCTTCAGGTAAACTTTCGTACGTGTTCAGAACATCTTCATCAATTGGTGCATTAAATTTAAAACTCATATCGAAAAGATGCCCGTCACTTGATTGAATGGTTAGAGAGTTTGTATCGCCCAGCCGATTTTTTAAGCCACTCAGTACATTTGCAATACTCGGCTTTGACAAATTCATCCCCTCCGTTTTTATGTTGGTAATTGAACTAACCTCCCTCAATAAAAGAAGCTAATACGGCCGATTTCTTCGTTTTTCTTAGATTTTCATAGTTGTTTACCTAACGGTGAATGTTTTATGTTGGGGAATTATCACTGGAAAGGGTATATTTGAATCCTCAAAGGAAAAAGAGATATAACCCATTAACCCACCTATTACAGAAATTGGTAGATTAGTAAAAATATGATCGCACTGGTGGATGTCCACATTTCTCATGGAGGTCAACCCTCCCATGCCTCAAAGAGTCTTCGCTCTCAAATTCCTTCGTTCAACCTGGTTAAACTACATTTCTTAACAAAGTGAGAATTTCTATCCAGGATAAAATGTTCATTGTCTCTTTTACTGTTACCGTCACATCCTTAGATTTCCTTTCCAGGTAAGGTAAGCGTCTCACCAATTGTAGCTGAATTTCCTTTTGATTTAGCATACCAAGGTGATTTTCCTCCTGATTGGACCTTTACATCCAGTTCAGAGATAAGGTCACCAGTTGAAACGAAAACATTACCTTTACGCAGGCTTTCCATGACGTCTTTATAGTCTTTCTCTGCTTTTACATATGTTTTTGAATATTCACCAGGCCAGAAATCACTACCTCCGTCGCGCCAGTTTACATGGGAGTCAGATGTGGAAGTAATCCACCAGTGCCTTCCTTCCCCTAACATGGAATCCTATAGCCCGCCGACTTTTGCCGTCATTTGGTCAAAACCGCCCATTGTAGGAGCATTTACGTTTCCGTATGAACCACGGGCTCCTTTCGGATCAAGAGAGCCGTCTGGATTAATGGCAGCAGCCTGGTGTCCAGGAGCTCCTTCCATCCCAATGGAGATATTCGGAGCTGTATCGTTCCAATTGCGGAATTCCTGTGGCGTGTCCTGTCCCCACTTATCCATGCCGGTTGCTTAACGTGAAGGATGATGGGCTATATGGATAGGAAGCTCGTCCATTTCCTTCATATAATTTAGAGCTTCAATCATAACCTCTTCTTTATCCCTGCTTCCGTCGATTGGATGAGGGTCACGCTTATTGAATTTGCTTTCAATTTCATACAGTGTCTGGGATTCCTTTTCACTTTTGGGAATAATAATGGAACTGTGGTCAGCAGCTGGTGTGTCGAACTCCATTCCATAGAACTGAAGGACTTCAGGAACTGCTTGCCGAGACTTCAGTAACTCGGGATATGCTTGTTCTAAATTTACCTTTGAGTGGTTAGGACCACCGTGGTCAGTTGTAACCATCCAATCCAGACCGTATTTCTTTGCGTTTTCAGCATTCTTTAAGGTTGGGTAAATGGCATCCCCGCCTCTGATGGGAGTTGGAGGGTTTGTGGAGTTGTCCCAGCTCACACTCCACTCGCTATTTATATGGTGATCTCCTGCTAGCCAACTGGGTTTGTTCTTCTTCGATTCTTCTTTTGAGAAACCTCTCGCTTCCGCCTTTTGATCGCTTCCCTCATTAAAAAAGCTTTGCGTTGTAAGTGCTGTGGCAGCAAGAACCGTTGTTGCAAGTATAGGAATAGCCTTCTTTTTCAATCCGGATTTCATGTTCCCAGTCCCTTCGCTAATGTATTTCATGCAAAATTGTAGGAAAATTTTGTATAGAGAATATAAATGCACGGTAAAAACAGTGTTAATATTCTGTTACTTCTTTCCGGTATTTTCAATATCACCGGTCGCCTGATACCTAGCGATTTCCTCGCTGGAAGTGGTGCCCTACAG
The DNA here is from genome assembly GCF_002860285.1 of Bacillus sp. M6-12. Taxonomy (GTDB): domain Bacteria; phylum Bacillota; class Bacilli; order Bacillales; family DSM-1321; genus Peribacillus. Next base: position 39,801 of record NZ_PGVF01000020.1, on the reverse strand, counting down.
TCCCATGCCTCCCAGCTCTACATGAATATCTTGTTTTAAACCATTTCGCTTTTGATCCATGATCCTCACCTCCTGAAGAAAATGTAACCATTATGCAAAATCTTAATAGTAGTGTTTTTTCCGTGCTAGTTTTTAGAGAATTGCCTTTCACTTGCTTTAAGGGTTGCATGAACATTAATAATGCCTGTATCAATGATCACTGCTGGATCAAAAAATACAGGCTTTTTTATTTACCTATTGCTATGATGTATCTGCTAAAAAATTCAAATGACAGGATAGTTAAAACCATAACGCGGGTTGGTGTAAAATGGCGGTCTCCAGCCGATTTCAGGCATTGGCCAGGAATGAGCGTCATATACCATCGTTACCTTGGCGTCTGAGTGGTTGACCAGCAAAAGTCTTACTTCTGGATTAAATTCAAATTGCAAAGCTTTAGCCCCCTCTAGTCATTAATTCTTACGTGTTACCTTATTCAATCCCTTTCAATGTGGAGCCAGTACTACCCTGCCTATTAATAGTAGGTACAGGCTCCTTCGCGAATAACTTTCTCTGTTCGTGATTTTTGGCATTTTACTTTATTTAGGAACATGCACTTCAATTTCTATTGCCACATACGGTAAACAGAACGTTTAAAACCCAGGAGGATTCCAATGAACAGAGAAAAAGAAAATCGCGAAATGCCTGAAAACGATGAATATCAAATGGACTCAATGGACCAAACGATGAACCAACAGTATAGCTACGATTACCAACAAACGAGTGAAATGCCGAAATATCAAATGCCGCAGTATCAGTTCCCCCCGTACCCAATGAACCAATATCAACATGATAACGGAATGCAGATGGGGCAGCTGGATGAAATGAAACTGCAACAGATTCAACAGCTGCAACAAATGTTTGATGCGAACAAAGTTGAACATCCATACCCGATGTACCCTAACTATGGGCGAATAGTCCGATATGAGGAAATCCCATTAAACTTACCAGAACAGCGTCAGCTCTTTCATCCTGGGGTTGAAGGGTTAATGGTTCCCCGGCCGATTATTGAAAATCCAAATTATCGAGGAAGCGGGAAACTAAAAGGAAAGATTGCGCTCATTACAGGCGGTGACAGCGGAATTGGCGCGGCCGTAGCTATTGCTTTCGCCAAGGAAGGTGCCGACGTAGCTATTGCTTATTTAAATGAACATGAGGATGCAAACCGAACAAGAATGAGAGTCGAACAGCTAGGTCAACGCTGTTTGTTATTGCCGGGTGATTTGCGGGATAAAGGACAGTGCATCGCCATTGTAGAGGAAACAATAAGGATGTTTGGATGCCTGGATATTCTCTGTAACCATGTAGGTATCCAATTCCAGCAAAAGAGCTTACTTGATATTACTGACGAGCAATTTGATGACACCTTTAAAGTAAACATTTACTCACATTTTTACACAACGAGAGCCGCACTTCCCTATATGAAACCCGGAAGTTCCATCATCCAAACTTCATCTGTAGTAACCTATGTCGGAGAAAAACAAATGATTGACTACACTGCTACAAAGGGTGCCAATGTTGGCTTTACACGTGCATTGGCGAAAAACGTAGTAGATAAAGGCATCAGGGTAAATGCCGTTGCACCTGGCCGGATTTGGACTCCTTTGATCGCCGCTAGTTTCTCATCAGACACAGTTGCCGTTTACGGAGCTTTTAATCCAATGCAGCGTGTGGCTCATCCATTTGAACTGGCGCCAACCTATGTTTATCTGGCTTCCGATGATTCTCGTTTTGTAACCGGCCAAGTCCTTCATGTAGATGGTGGGGAATCGACGCATTCTTAATAGCAAGCAGTCAAGCTGGAGCAGTAATATATAATGGATTTATCTTCCATTTTTAAAAGTGCTTTTTTGTTATAATGAAAAAATATTCCTTTAATAGCTAAATGTAAAGAAATTACATGGATTGACCCTTATAAAAAAGGAGTGGCAAAGCAGGAGCGTTAAAGCAGAGGCAAAACGGATGAAAGGCGCTTTAGGCGATATACTCGGTTGCAGAACCATTTTGCATGGTTTATTACATTTCCGCTCTGACAATTTGGCCTAAAGATTAGGGCATTCCTCTTATACTTTTGCCATTCCATGGAATTGAGTTCAAATAGCCAAATCATGGGATGGCTTTTTGTAATAAGCGTTGTACATATCGTGCTTTTAAAGCATTTTGTTTGAGTCACTGTTGATTCAGGCTGCTTAAAAGGGATGTAGCATATATCCCTGATGCCATATCTCCGTGCAATTTATGATGTAGAGATGCAAATAGACTGGGGTTTATATTTCCTCAGAGTTTACTTTAATCACTTTCAGAAATAATCTATCCGATTTTAACAATAATCTATCCAATTTGATGATTAATCTATCCAAAAGTCACGCTAATCCTATTATCATGCCAAGTAAATCTTACCTAACCAAAAAAAGGGCTGATCTGTAACAATGTATGCAACAAGTCATCCTGGACTTAAAAGGTTTATATATTCTCAATTTCATAAGCACGCCAGCGTACGAACCGCTCCAATAAAATAGAAATCACCACACCAGTGATAAGCCCATTTGAAATGATCGGCTGGATTACAACGGGAAGATCTGTGAACATGGCTGGAGAAGAATTCATTAGACAGACTCCTGTCAGAACTGGCACTGCAATGGGAGCCAATTTCAAATATCAACTGAATTAAGTGATAACCAAACCAAGCATAGCAACTATACTATAATTGTTCTGATGTAATAAGCGGAAGGTTGAAGTTCAGTGTCTGTCATGATGAATTCATGGCTTTTCATTAAATTTTGCATTATTGATGCAGATAATGTTGCGGTATCATATGCGCAAACTGATAATAATCCCATTTCATTTACGCTTTTATTTGCTATTTCTTCAAATTGTTTTATTTTTTGTTCTATTTCTAGCTGGCGCCTCCATTCTACATGAGCCCATGTTCGAATGTTAAAGTTTTCATCAAGGAACGGTTTTAACATTTCGTAAAAATGCGCTACAATTGTTGGCGTATGAAAATCCCCGTGTTGACAGTAGAAAGCAAAGTTGTCTGTATAGTGTACGTTAGACAATTCTTCATCGGTAAGCACTAATCTAACTTTATTAAATATCCTTACAGAAATACTTTCATTTTCGATAAATATTATATGGTCTCCTTGTTTAATACCGATGACTATAAAAGAAACAGCATTTTCAATATAATGGTCAATTTGCTCAAAGTGATAAAATATATGTTCTCCATTGGTTAATTTCAAATTATATTCCACGTTATTTTGTCTCCCTTTAAATTCTATTGTGCACAAAACAAACTTGAAGACAATTGAATCTAGGAATAAAAAAATATTTTATCACAAACCGTCATTTACCTAAATATACCATCAACATGGACACATGTCAGGACTTATCTGCAATATTCCCTATAATTTAAGGATTTGGCTTTGGTTCATTTGGGTAAAAAATATTTCTTTTACTGTTTTCCCCCCTCAATAGGCAGCAGTGATTTACATGGTATAACAAGCACCTTTTCTTCTATTGCATATTGAACTAAATTACCCTGCCACTTTAGCTCAAAAACATCGACCTTTCCTCGTCATTATATAAAGAATTAATCCAAGGAGCGTTGAAGCTATAAAAACAATTAAAACTTTTTTAGCAGAAACTCTGCTAACGAAAGTATCCTCACTTGTTTTCTCAATATAGAGGGCTGTCCACCACTCCTTTCCAGTAGAAAAATAAAGAGATAACAATTTTTCTATTCAATATTGATTTCCCCATAGAATAATATTCGATTTTTTAGGTAGGTTCATTTGTTCGTCCTAGTCACTAATTTATCAGTAAAACTTTTTCTTAGCAGCGGGGGGCATTAAGAACTCCCGACATTTTGTCTTTCAAAAAAGAACCAATCCTGCCCAACAAAATATGTTGAAGGATTGGTTCTTTTTTTACATAACATCATTTTAATTATTTACCCCTCATGTCACGATTGAGTTGTTTATGGCATGATGAGTTGTCTATGTCAAAACTGAGTTGTATTGGACACCCCACTTAATTTCAAAGGCTCTTTCATCTTTTTTAAAAGGGTACTGTTTACAAAATCTGACAGCTCTTCTTCAACTAACGCACCAAATAGTTTAAGTACACATATTTCGCAATCTCTTGAAATTTTCCAATAAGCGCTATACGTTGTAAAAGCATAAAATTTCCTCAGTATACAAGAAAGCCGAGCCGACTATATCAGAAGCTCGGTTGTTGTTTATATATATTTTCCGTTTCAAATCTCTATAAAAGTATGTCTGACCATAATTTTATAGAAGTCATGAGAATTAAAAGCGCTAAAGACCATTGAAGAACTTCATTGTTAAGTTGCTTACTTGCCTTAACTCCAAGCGGAGCAGCAATCAAGCTGACTATCACAATCAGAATGGAAGGCAGGAAAAGAACTTGATTGGTGGTTACTTTTCCAATGACTCCCCCTATGGACGATACAAAAGTGATGGCCATTGAAGTAGCAAGTGTCATCCGCATTGGAATCTTTAGAACAGTGAGCATGATAGGGATTAAGATAAATGAACCCCCAGCTCCAATGATACCAGACACAAGTCCGACAATGAACGCAAGTACGGCCGCCAGCTTTTGATTGAAACCTGTATATGTGTCTCCTGGTGTATCATTTGTTGGAATAAACATTATGATAGCCGCAAGAAGGGCCAATACCCCATAAATCACATTCACATAGATTTCGGAAATATACCGGGATATATACCCACCTAACAGACTGCCAATAAATATACTGGAACCCATGATCATAAACAAAGGCTTGTTAATGTATCCGCCCTTTCGATAACACCATACACCGCCTAGGCTGGCAAAAAACACCTGCACCGCCACAATCCCAGCAGCCTCATGAGCTGTAAACCCTTCTAAGCCCAGCATCACGGGAATATACAGAAGGATGGGATAGTTAATAATTGCCCCGCCTATTCCTAACAATCCTGAAGAAAAGGAGCCTATAAAGCCGAGGATAAGAATGGTTATAATAAATGCAGAATTCATATCTATCTCACCTCCAAAAGGAGATCGCGCAGATCTCCCTTTAATTATTGCCCTTTTTAATCCAAAACTTTAGTACGCCGCCCTCTTCTTGTGTATCCAACAGTTCGTGACCTCCGGAAGTGGACCAGGCGGCCAGGTCTGCCTTGGCCCCTTTATCCGTCGCGTGGATTTCAAGCACTTGTCCGGCTTGCAATTCATTCATTGCTTTTTTTGTCTTCACAATCGGCAGCGGACAAGCAAGTCCTTTTGCATCTAGTATTTTATCTGCATTCATTCTGTATCTCTCCTTCTATAAGTCTATTTTTCTTGTTAATTTATCTAATGGCACAACGGTTTGGGCCTATTTCCATTTCATGTTGTTTCTCTGTATCAGGACTTATCTTCCCCATGTTTGTTTCTCGGATTTCCTGATAGGAATTAGGTTGTGGAGGGAGATTGCCGGTTACCATTTTTCTGAATTCCTCCTCATCCGCAATGTTCAATCCATGATTTTGAGAAAGCAGCGTTCCTAACTTTGCCGCCACCGTTCCATCATCATTGAGCTCATCATTTGTCATGAAATGAGCTGGCAACACTATCAATTCTTTTGAAAGCTCTCTGTAGCGTTGATATAACGTTTCTCTTAAGTCCCCGACCCAATCTTCTGCCAACCCCGCCAGGTCTGGTCGCCCGATGCTGTCGATGAATAGAATATCACCGGAAAGCAAGTATGATTCATCCACTACAAAGGAAGTGGACCCGATTGTGTGACCTGGTGAATACAATGCAGCAATGTCTATAGATGTATTTCCCAACACAATCTTGTTTCCATCTTCCAATGCCTGATAAGGAAACGTTACTTCTTCCGCATCCTTAGGCGGCAGCCAGTAGACTGCATTTACTTTTTCAGCAATGGATCGGCCGCCTGAAATATGGTCTGCATGAAGGTGAGTATCCAATACATGAGTAATTTTCGCTCCAATGCTTTCAGCAAATTCGATATATACTTCTGTCATACGCGAGGCATCCACAATGGCTGCCTCGCCGTTTGAAACAACCATGTAAGACAAACATCCTTTTCCGACACGGATGAATTGATAGATAGTTCCGCCGTCCCGTAAGCTGCCCGCTTTCACAGGTTCCAGATATTCACTCCAAGCTTTCATACCGCCCTGCAAGTAAAAAACATCACGCCCTGCTTCCGCCAGCATGTCGGCGATCATAATGGAGGAACCTTCCTTCGCACATACCACAATAACCTCTTTATCGGTTGGAATTTGGCTAAGAATTTCGTCTACTCCATCAAGCAAATCAAAGTATGGAACATTCAGATACTCGAACTTCCGACCTTCAATTTTCCAATCATTAAAGTCGTTTTGATTCCTCACATCCAGAATAAAGAGTGGTTCTTGATTCAATATTTTCTTTGTGACTTCTTCTAAAGTCATGGGTTTCATGCTCATAATGCCCAAATACCCCCTGTGGTATATTTTTTATCAAAATTTTTTTCTAGCCTTCTAAAGACGAAACTGGTTAACCGTCTTAACCCTATTTAGCTTATTAAAGTTGTTCTGTCTCGCCCGACCATTCGCTCATACCAGGCACCACATTTATTACCTTGAAGCCTTGTTCAGCTAACTTCTGTGCTGCCAGATCACTTCGGCTGCCGGTACGGCATATCACATAGGTTTTTCTATCTTTATCTAGCTCATTCATGCGACTTTCCAGTTCACCCAGAGGAAGAGACTTGGAATTTGGTATGTGGTTAAACATGTATTCCGCGGATTCCCTCACATCTAATAGAAGAATATCTTCATCGGATTTCAATTTTTCTTTTAGCTCTTCATTGTTGATAACATCAGGATGTTTTCTTTCCGCTGTTTCTTCCCCTGAAGCTTTTCTTAGGTAATGTTTTAACACGTCCCCTTCTTCGACCGTGCCTAAATACTGGTGCCCCGTACTTTCAGCCCAAGCTTTCAAATCTGCCTTTGAGCCTTTGTCTGTAGCCTGTACCTCTATTACCTGTCCTGCTTCTAACCCCGCCATTGCCTTTTTTGTTTTTATAATCGGCATCGGACACGCTAATCCCTTTGCATCCAGTGCTACGTTTGAAATGACCGCCTTCATCCGTATTCCTCCTCTTTTAATACCACCTGGGGTATCCTTCTTTATAAAAAATTATTCAATCTTGCCTTCCCAAGCGAGCATTCCGCCTGTCATGTTAATAACCGTAAAGCCTTGGCTTTCCAAGAATTTCGAAGCTTTTCCGCTCCTGCCTCCTGAACGGCACACCATGATATATTCCTTGGACTTCTCCAGTTCGTTCATCTTAAATTCCAGCAAACCTAATGGGATGTTTACTGCACCTTTAATCTTTCCTTCTGCTACTTCTTCAACCTCCCTGACATCGATAACATTTAGCGATTTTCCTTCTTCGATCAATTGCTGCACTTCTTTAGCTGACATCTGTTTCATTCTTCCTTCACCTTCCTACGTTTACTTCCAGGCACTCATTCCGCCCCTTACATTTGTTACCTTGTTAAAACTTGTTTTTTCAGTAGTCTGCTCGCTTTATTACTTCTCATTCCGCTTTTGCAGATTAAGATGACTTCTTTCTCTTTAGTTAAGACGTATTTTTTGGCGTATAGCGAAGCAAAAGGGACATTTTTAAATTCGTTTATATATTCAATTGGAATTCACCCTGTGTACGTACGTCAATAAATGTTGGTTTTATCAGAAAGCTGGCTCTTCAATTCGGAAACCGTATTTTGTCTTATTCCCCTAGCAGGTATTAAGCGTTGGATTAAAAAGAAAATCACGAGTCCATTCAATACAATAATTAAAGTACTCCACATTTCAGTCCTCCTAAAACCGACAGGAACGGTTTTCTGCTCCCCAGGTTATGTTAGATAAATAAGTTCACGTTGCCATTTTCAGCATCTGCTAAATAGGCAGCCACGCCCGCATATTCAATATTAGCCAGCAATTCTTTTTCCTGCAGACCCAACAAATCCATCGTCATCGTGCAGGCAACCAGTTTGATTTCTTGTTCCTGAGCCATCTCAATGAGCTGCGGCAAGGTCATCGCATTGTGCTTTTTAATCACCTGCTTGATCATCTTTGGCCCCATTCCAGCAAAGTTCATTTTTGATAGCCCCAACTTATCTGCACCGCGAGGCATCATTTTCGCAAACATCTTTTCTAAGAATCCTTTTCTCAATTCAATGGGTTCGTCTTTGCGTAAGGCATTCAGGCCCCAAAACGTGTGGAAAATAGTCACTTCATGGTCATACGCTGCTGCACCGTTTGCAATGATATAAGCAGCCATTGCTTTATCGTAATCCCCGCTGAATAAAATGATATTGGTTTTCTTTGTCTCTGACATGTGTTCTCCTCCTTACGAAAATTACCCCATAGGGTATAATACAAAATAAAAAAATTTAATCCAGAACTTCAGCATATCACTTGCTTCATCATGTTTTACGAGCTTACTGTTAATTGAGCCCATGCGGTAAATCTGCTTTCGCTCTTTTATCGGTCGCATGCACTTCTAAAACCGGTCCTGATTCCAATTCATCCATTACTTTTTTGGTACTAATGATCGGCATTGGAAATGCCAAACCTTTTACATATACTATTTTCTCTTATTAATACATATACCCGTATGAGTATTGAATTAAATTAAAAAAAGAGCTTTTGAATACCCATAAGGGTATATTACATAACACAATACGGGATGTCAATCCCGGATTGTGTTTATCTACTTTTTACTAGTAAATTCACTGCTTGCTTGACTAGTTCATCGGCATCCTGTCCTTGTTCATTCGCTTCACGAACACACTCAACCAAATTGGAGCTGACAATAAGGCCGATGGTGCGGTCGATCCCCGTTCTGGATGCTGAGAGTTGAGTCACCACATCCTTACAGTCCTTATTTTCTTCCATCATCTTCAATATCCCTCGAAGCTGGCCTTCAATACGCTTGACTCTATTCTTCATTTGATCATCGTACTTCATCCAATGTGTCCTCCTTAATCGCTTTTATTTCATACAAGTATAGCCAACAACTGTAAAGCCATTGTGCTGCAGAATCCTGACCCCAAGGTTTCTTTCTAGTTTATCAGACACGATCAGATGTACCTGTTTTTCTGATATGTCCCGAAATTGTCTGGTTAGATACGCCACAGGCAGATCAACGGATCCTTCGACCGGGCTATTAGAAGACATGGTATAGTCCCTGACATCCACTATGACTGCACTGTTATTTGCTTGATTATGTTGAGCCCTAGGAACTCCCATTACAGGGAAATACCTTCTATATATCGAAATAAAAAGTATGATAACAGCTAGTCCACAAAAAAAATTCATGTATATCAACTCCTAAGGTTAGGAAACAAATGTTATGAACTAAATATATACCCTATAGGGTATAATGTCAACAACAAGATTACTTGCAGGGAAAGTTAAGACAAATAACCTAAAAAAGGGCTGTATAGCCCCTTCTATACACTCTTATCCATTCAGGCAACCAATCGCACTTCAATATCTCTTGACATCTTTTGTAAGGCAGGTTGGTTTCCCATACTATAAGAGCAGTTGGCTTAGGCGGTTCAAGAATTGTTTCACAGTTTATTCCTGATTAGACATAATAAAGCTAATATTTCTGCTGTTGACTTTAATTTTTCTTAATAAAACTAAACTACATTTATTAGTCAGCCCCATTCTCGTTCCGCAGTCAATGCATCTGCCTTAGTCATATGAACGGTACCAAATGGATGATGTGGGGGTGCATATATAGAATAAAGTTTTAAAGGGATATTACCTGTATTGGTTACATTATGCCATGTTCCAGCCGGAATCATAATCGCAGAATCATCATAAACTTTTCTTACAAAGTTTAAGTTATCTTTTGTCATCCCCATTTGAACAATCCCTTGACCTTGTTCAATCCGTAAGAATTGGTCTACGTCAGGGTGAATTTCTATACCTATATCTTCACCAACTTTAAGACTCATCAATGTTACTTGCAAATGATTTCCGGTCCATAGTACAGTACGATAGGTATTGTTTTGCTTCGTAGCCTCATTGATATTTACTACAAATGGTTTCGATCCATAATCTTTTATGTTAATTTTATTTCTTCCATTTGGTGATTGAAAATTACCAAGGATAGCATCACCAGCCCAGTAATTGGGCTGCCTGGTATAGTTATACACCGGTAAATTAACATAATAAGGATTTTGATACTGATACTGGTAAGGATTCATACCATAAGAATTGTACATTTTTCTCAACTCCATAACACGTTTAAAATTATTCTATGCATACGTTAAGGAAATGTACTTTTCAGGACGATAAAATTCTCAGGTTAAGACCTATTTTTATAAAGTGAACATACTAACTTCCGAGGTGATAGATTGTGTTATTTAACACAGTTTTTAATAAGTTAAACTCATTACCTAACTATGAGGGATAAAAATTGTGCCTCTTTTAAAATACGTTAGCTATTACTTTAAACAGATGAGTTCAATTAAGAAAAAAACCTCCAGCTTGGTAAGCTGTTGCTGAAGATAGAGTGTTTGGTTCAATAATGGTACTTGATGTTACACAACAACTATTTTCTTCTTTTTTTCCCAAAAATTTATAGAAAACGTAGTTCGATCAGAATTACTTTCACTTTCTTTAAAAAATAAATATAACTATTTTCCTGAACGGATATACAGAAACCTCCAAGGAAATTGGTGGTTTTTTATATGAAGACTGAGATAAATTCTTTGCTTTCATTTAAAGAATTGTTTCATTTTGGCGGAGTCACAATCGTTGTGACCAATACCACAACAACAATAACAGCAAACATATCTTGTGTTAACAATTGACTCTCTAAGCCGATTGCTGAAATAATTAATGCTACTTCTCCCCTCGAAACCATTGCTGAACCAATGCCCAGTGAACTGTTCCAATTGAACCCAGCTAGTTTTGCACCAACTTGTAAGAAAGATGGTACAAGCAGGAATCCGATTTGAAAAAGACGCAGAACGAAAGGTATTCTCCAAGAGACTCTAAAGAAATATCTTTAATTACGGGAACAAGACCATTGTTTTATTTTTTATTCACTTTAAAATGCAGGCTTACTGAGTCAACCTGCCCCGTTTTCATAATAAGGAATTCTACAAAAAAGAGGTTAATCCTTCTTAAACTATACCATTCTTCACAATCAAAACTGTCTCAAATATAACTAAAAAGTCCTTTAACCAATCCTCGTAATCAACACACCATTATTTGAAAATGGATTGTAAAAAGAATAAGATGAAAACAAAAGTAAATTGTGGTCTTTAGGAGAAAAAATATGACTTTTTTTAATCACATAAAAAGATTAAAGACAATAAATCTACACCCTGCCCATATTCTGGTCCTAGGTTTTCTGGTTTTAATCTTTATAGGTACTTGCCTATTTATGATTCCAGCAGCAACAAAAGACAGGCATCACCTTAGCTTAATTGATGCCTTGTTTGAAGCCACTTCGGCAGTATGTGTAACAGGATTAGCCGTTGTTGATACAGGGACCACCTTTACCTTATTTGGTCAAATTACCTTATTAGCCCTTATTCAACTGGGTGGCTGGGGATTTATGACCAGTGGAATACTGATGTTTATCATACTTGGGAAAAAGATCGGCTTAAAACAAAGGCTGTTACTTCAAGAATCGTTAAACACATTCTCACTACAAGGAATTATACGATTGCTTCAACGAGTTATTATCATCACGTTAATAGTGGAAGCCCTTGGGGCAATTGCCTTGGCTATCCGTTGGTCCCAGGAAATGAGTTGGGGCCAAGCCCTATACTACGGAATATTCCATTCTATTTCTGCTTTTAATAATGCTGGGTTTGGTCTTGAAGCGGATAGTTTAAGTAAATGGGTTGGTGATCCCACTATAAATATCGTCATAACCTCATTATTTATTCTTGGCGGTATAGGCTTTTTTGTGGTTGCGGATATTTTCGAAAAGAGGAATTTGAGAAAGGTCTCTCTTCACACTAAGATAACGTTAAGTTTTACTTTGGTTATCAATATAGTTAGTACACTTATCATATTTGGTTTGGAATATGATAATCCAGGTACTCTAGGAGGTTTGGGGACAACCGATAAGTGGTGGGCTGCTTATTTCCAGGGAGTTGTTCCTCGTACTGCTGGTTTTAATTCAATTGATATTAGTCAAATGACATTAAGTTCTCAAGTTTATATGACGGGGTTAATGTTTGTAGGTGCAGGGTCGGGTTCAGTAGCAGGTGGAATCAAAGTAACAACATTTGCTCTCTTGTTACTGGCTCTTTGGTCTGTCGTAACTAACAAAGAAGATATAAATATCTTTAAACGCAGAGTTCCTAAGACACTTGTATTTAGAGCACTATCCATTGCTGTTTCTGGAGTTATTTTTATTTTCTTGATCTTCTTTTTACTGACAATAACAGAAAAAGGAGCAGAAATGTCTAAAATACTATTTGAAACAGTCTCAGCTTTTGGAACAGTCGGAATGAGTGCTGGATTAACAATGGAATTAAGTCCTATGGGGCGGATTTTAATTACAGTAATGATGTTTATAGGAAGAGTAGGTCCTTTAACAATGGCTTTTGCACTAGCCATCCACGCAAATAATAAAGCGAAGATCCGTTATGCTGAGGAAAAAATATTAATTGGCTAAAAAGCCCTAGTCCAACCAGTGATTTTTAAATAACTAATAGTTCCTTGTTTGACTAACCTGCCCCTTTAGAATAAAAAAAAACCGCCAAATGGCAGCCAAAATCTTAGAGTAAAGCAACCGTTTCTTTAAGTGCAAATCTTCATAAATTAACTTTGGAATAAGAAAAAGAGGTGCAGTAGGCTACCTCTTCTTATCCGTGTTTTCTCCCGTTCATTGAACAAGAGATGTAGAAAGAAAATTATGATTCCTAGATGTGAAAGCTCCGAAAAAGTAACAAATTCATCTTTGGATGAAGAAAAATTATTCTACCCCCTTTACTTGCATATTTGATTTAAAAAACCACTTCATCATTGGAGGGGTGACAATGGTTGTTACCAATACGACAACCACAATAACAGCAAACATATCCGGCGTTAACAATTTAGCTTCTAAACCAATACCTGCAATAATTAATGCCACTTCCCCCCTGGAGACCATTGCTGAACCTATTGCTAATGAACTGTTCACATTGAATCCAGCTAATTTGGCTCCAACGCCTGCTCCAATTAATTTCGTTAATATAGCAATGATACTTAAAATAACGATTAAACCTAAATTTTCCGTAATGCCAACAAATTGGGCTGTTACTCCAATCGAAGTAAAAAACACAGGAACAAAGATAGAATAACTAATGGTTTCAACCTTCTCAAATACCTCGTGTTTAAAATTTGTTACGCTGATAGCGACACCTGCTATATAGGCTCCAATGATGGCTGCGACTCCTGTATACTCAGCCAAGTATGCAAAAACAAAACAGATAATTAAGGCAGAAGAAATCACTGTTTCCGTAACTCTTAATGTTGAAAACTTATTTAGGAACCAAGGAACCACTTTCCATCCAATAAGAATCGCTCCAGCAAAGAATAGTACCTTTTTAAGCAAGACTGTCGTCAAACTTACATCTCCGCCTGCAAAGCTCATTAAGAATGCCAAGGCAATGATTACAACTACGTCGTCAATTACAGCTGCCCCTAAAATCGTGGTGCCTTCTCGGGTTTGCAATTGATTCATCTCCTTTAGAGCCTGCACAGAAATACTAACGCTGGTTGCAGAGAGCAGCAAACCGAGGAACCAGGATTCGAAAGTACCAAGGTTCAATGTAATGCCTGCTAAGAAACCAATTAACAGAGGAACAACGATACCGCCCAAACCTACAAATGCGGAGGCTTTCCCGGTGCGTTTAAATTCATCCAGGTCCGTTTCTAAGCCAGCGATGAACATTAAAAGTATAACACCGATCTGACTAAATTCTGCCAGTGTTTCTGTTTCATTCACCAAGCCCAGGACGGAGGGACCCAAGAAAATTCCGATCAATAATTGTCCGAGAACTGCGGGCTGCCCCAATCTCACGCTTAAGCTTCCGGCTATTTTGGCTGTAACTAGAATAATGGCTAACTGTAGTATTAACATCCATATTCCACCTTTCATTTTTATTATTGGTTTTATAACACACAGACATACAAAAAGAGCCTGTCACCAAGGGACATACGTATCCCTTGGTGACAGGCTCCTCCAAGTCATTGAAGTATTCAAATGTATTATTATTTATTAGTATCTCATACTTTGATGAAATCCGCACCCTATCGCTGTTAAATGGGTATCCTTATTCAACTAACCTCCCTTTAAGAAAAAAACGTCTATAAGTGGCATACGGACTTGAAAACCTATCACAGTTTCTTCGTAATGCGACGCAACGTTTTTTGGATACTTTCTAGTTGCGTTTTAAATAAAACTTCTAATTAATTGCAATAATATTACTACTCATTCATAGATCCCTCTTTAAGTATTAGGAATGGATTAATAGCATTAGTAGGTTGGAGCGCTTTTACAATTGCACTTGGAGTCCTGGATTTAAATTCAATAATAGCTCGTAAAGTTATCGTAGGTGAACCTAGGATTGTTATAAAAAAAGGAAAGATCATGGAAAATGAACTTCAAAAAGTACGTCTAGATTTAAACTCTTTAAAGAAGGAAGAAAAATGTATTTTCGCTCTCTGAAGTAGATTTCGCAATCTTTGAAACAGATGGTACATTATCAGTTATGAAAAAAGATTTCAACAAACAGTAGTAAAATCTGATTTGAACATTCAGAAAACTAAGCCTGATCAGTTTCCTATTTCTACTGAAGTCATATCTGACGGAAAGATTAATACTCAAAACCTAGAAAAGCTGAATCTTAATCAGCAAGGGTTAGAACAACAACTTAAAATGTCAGGCATGGATTCAATATCTGATGTTTTTTATGATGAAGTACTTAAGAACGGTACATTATATATTGACAATAATAATGATGTGCTACATTAATTTTGTGAATTAATGTAAATCCTTCTTTTTTCAATCTTTACAAAATGAATATGTAATCTGTTTTTAGTCTGCTGGATATTTCACGCCTCTGCGACAATTTTATTTTCTTGGATGCCTCACAGAGTCTTCGCTGCCCAATTAGTTCAATTAAAGATCAGAAATATTATATAGACCACCTTAGTTGGTTCTTAGGTTTGTGTTAGCCGAAGACTGGCATTCAGTTGAAATCTTTGTTAGCATTAATGACATTGGAGGTGATGACAAGAATTATTTGGTGAGGAAAAATCGACAATACCATTGAGTTGCTTTTCCTAATTTCATGATGTCTGCTTTGCTGAAAGAAGGGGTACTTCATTTTTAGAAGTTTATTGGGACCTAAGTTTTGATTGGTTCCTGGTTAAAGTGGACTCAAATCATGAAAGTATGAAAAATAATTTAACGTCGAATAAACTATACAATCTACGATGGTCTGTTAACTCATACATCTTCTGTATTTTATCTATTAGGCCTTTTTGTACTTCCCCTTCGGCCTCACTCATTTTATTTTCAGAAATTCTAAATAAACAATTATATCAATACGTTCCTATTGGAGCAAAGGGGGATTGGATGAAAAAAATATCACCAGTTTTTACGATATCCGTTATGATTACTGTAGTATTCATAATATGGGGCATTATTCCCAATAGTAATCTTGATAAGGTGACCCAAGCCATACAAGGAATACTTTTGAAGAAATTCGGATGGTTCTATATGTTATCCGCTACCTTATTTCTCGTTTTCGCTATATTTATGATTTTTTCAAAATACGGCAATATACGTTTAGGTAAAGATACCGATAGGCCAGCGTACAGCTACATAACATGGTTTGCCATGCTTTTTAGTGCAGGTATGGGAATTGGACTAGTTTTCTGGGGAGTAGCTGAGCCGTTGATTCATTATTACACACCACCTTTTATTAAGGGGGAGACAGTTGAAGCAGCAAGAACTGCAATGAGATACTCTTTTTTCCACTGGGGGCTTCATCCTTGGGCCATCTACGCAGTAATCGGCCTTGCACTTGCCTACTTTCAATTCCGTAAAGACCAACCAGGTGTAATCAGTTCACTTTTACGGCCGATTTTAGGCGATAAGGTTAACGGCCCAGTAGGCGTTTTGATAGATTGTGTAGCAGTTTTTGCCACAGTATTTGGAGTAGCAACCTCTTTGGGTCTTGGGGCAATTCAAATAAGCGGCGGTCTTTCTCATACTTTCACCGGAGTAGAGAATAAATTTACGACACAATTAATCATTATCGGGATCGTCACTATACTATTTATGCTTTCAGCGCAAACAGGTATAAATAAAGGAATTAAGTATTTGAGCAATCTTAATATTTTTCTGGCTATTGCTCTTCTTGTTTTCTTGCTATTTATTGGCCCGACCAACTTTATCATGGATTTGTTCACTACAACTCTAGGTTCTTATTTGCAGAACCTGCCTTCTATGAGTTTTCGTCTAAGTCCTTTTTATCAAGATATGACCTGGTTCCAGGATTGGACTATTTTTTATTGGGCCTGGTGGATTGCGTGGGCTCCATTTGTGGGTACTTTTATTGCCCGTATTTCAAAAGGAAGAACGATTAGGGAATTTGTACTAGGGGTCTTGCTGGTTCCAACAATATTTGGTGCTTTGTGGTTCTCAGTATTTGGGGGGACAGGAATTTACCTTGAGTTCTTTAAACATAAAGAACTTATAGAGGTAATTAACACGCAAGGGAGCGAAGTAGCACTCTTTACTATGTTTGAGAATTTCCCTCTTTCTAGTGTACTTTCCATGATAGCTATTTTTCTAATCAGTACCTTTTTTATTACCTCAGCCGACTCAGCCACATTTGTGCTTGGAATGCAAACGACTAATGGAAGCCTTAACCCGACTAACAAGGTAAAGTTTGTTTGGGGCATTATCCAATCAAGTACTGCAGCAATTTTATTATGGACAGGCGGACTTGAGGCATTGCAAAGGGCGTCAATCATTGCAGCATTTCCTTTTGCAATTATAATGCTGCTAATTGTATTTTCACTTTTTAAAGCACTTAACAATGAAAAATTAGCTGATAGAAAATAGACGTTTTTTACACTCCCTCCTATAGTAGGGAGAGTACTATCATAAGGGGCTGTCCCGAAAGTCGGTTTAACCGACTCTCGGACGGCCTCTTTTTATTCGAAAAAAACACAAAAAAATCGTCACTTCTAGTAAAATGTAAGTTACCACACAAACACTCTAGAAAGGACGATTTTTTATGAGCAATCTTTCGACTACTATTGAGAATTATACCATGCAAACCAGCCTGACTCTAGAGGTGAAAGAAGAAAATATGGTCTCCCAAAAGCAATACTCTCCTACATTCAAACCTTACAATAACCATCAGGTCCAGGTTATCTTCGATATCCAGGAAATGATACCCTCTCACCATGTCGCACGGGTAGTAGATGAAATGATGGAATCCATACCGGATGAAAAGTTATTCTTCCATTATCCAGGAGGCGGAAGGCCTCCGTTCCATCCCAAATTGATGCTTAAGGTTATCTTGTTTGGCTACTCCCAAAAGGTGTACTCCTGCCGCGGCAAAGCTGACGCTAGAAAACCTCCCGACTATGTGGCTGGCAGCCATGCAACAGCCTGACTACCGCACCATCAACGAATCCCGTGGAAAACGGATGAAGGGTTTGATGGATGAACTATTTGAAACCATGATCCTGAAGCTGATCGAGGACAACCATATCACGATGGAACATTACTTTTTGGATGGAACGAAGATTGAGGCCGACGCCAACAAGTATTCTTTTGTATGGAAGAAATCAACGGCACGGTCCGAAGAAAAATTAAAGGAGAAAATCAAGGAAACTCTCCAACATATCGAGGAGATGACAAAGGCGGAAGAACTATACATTCTAGAGGAGAGCCTGGATGAAATAGGGCCAGACCCTTCCGGGTTGTAAAAAATCGCATCTGAATTGGAAACACACATAACCGCTTTAACACAGGATATTGAAAAAGAAACAAATACAGAGGTCCGTAAGGAAAGAAGAAAAAAACGAAGTCAATGGAAGAAGCCCCTCAAACTGATCCGGGAAGATTTTTGCCGAGGCTGGCAAAATACAAGGTTCAGAATGAGACATTCGGTGATCGAAACAGCTATTCCAAGACTGACCCCGAAGCTACTTTCATGAGGATGAAGGAAGACCATATGAAGAACGGCCAGCTCAAACCTGGCTACAATGTTCAGATGGCAACGGAAAATCAGTTCATCCTATTTTACACCATTCATCAACGTCCGACGGATACACGCTGCTTCATCCCTCATCTGGAGAAGTTGGCTTCCTCTTCTTTGCCGATGCCAAAAACGGTCATTGCGGATGCGGGTTATGGGAGCGAGGAAAACTATCTGTATGCCCATCGGGGAAGAAAAAGAGCCAAGGTTCGATTTCCTCATTCCATATGGGACCTATCTGAAAGACAAAACAAGAAAAGCAAGAAAGGACATAAAGAACGTAAAGAACTGGACATACGTTGAACAGGATGATTGTTTCATCTGCCCGAATGACCGCAAGGTTACATTCAAGAAGTATCAAATGAAGAAAAATGCGTCCGGACACGAACAAAGCTACAAAATCTACGAATGCGAGGATTGTACAGACTGTCCATTGAAACCACAATGTACAAAAGGCAAAGGGAACCGCCAGGTTCATTGGAATACAGTCTTTGAAGAAATGAAGGCAAAGGCAAAAGCAGCCCTTGAATGTGATGACAAAGCCGCTATCTATGCCCGACGGAAGGTCGAGGTAGAAAGCGTTTTTGGCCACATCAAGGGCAATCGGTCGTTCCGCCGGTTTTCTCTACGGGGACTCGACAAGGTGCATGTCGAGTTCGGTATCGTGGCACTCGCCCACAATATGATGAAAGTGGCGGGCATCCGCCTAGCCACTTTCATCAAACTAATCCGAACTAAAAGAAGCTGGAGAAAAAGTGTTGTTTTTCTCCAGCTTCTTTACTGTTTTAGGGACTTTTTAGAAAGCCCCTTTTTTATGATGTGTATTCAACAAATGATGGAATGCGCAATAACCCCGCTTTTGTATAGTTTCTGAACTTCACCTTGCACTTTATCTTTGGGTCAATAAAAAAGCTGTTTTATTTTCATCAATTATCAAATCCAGATACAGGGTGTAAAATTGCTTTTTGGCGTTTTGGTCCATGAATTCCATCACGCCGGCAGGCTTCATGCCACTTGCTTCCTAAATTCCCAAAGTAATCCGAATTTTTCTTTTTTCAAGCCTGTAATAAACACATCGGTGTATTGATAATTTAGGAGTATATACATTGCTTGTTTATTCAATTTTTATGTTTTAGTACCCAATATAATACCAAGCCTCAACATTTATTCTGGTGACTGTACAATAAAAAAACTTAAAATGCCGCTACTGTCAAAAGATGAAAATGATATCCCTATATATGACACAATCCCTTTGGGAATGATTATTGCAAATGATTGTTTTATAACAATTTGCTTGAAAGATAATCCCATTTTTCACATTTTTGCGCAGAACAAAATCAAACAATTTTTTACCTTTAAACGAACAAGGTTTGCCTTTCAAATTTTGTATTTAATAGCCACTTCTTTCCTAAAATATCTTAAACACGATCTTAAACCTAAGAGGTGTCACTGAATCCGCATCTATCTTAGCTTATCCAGTGTATCTGTTTGTTCTAGCGTTATTTATATTAATTGGAGTCGGTATATATAACATTTTGACGGGTCAGGTCCCTCCTGAACTCCATACACCAGTAGGAACACCAATTTCAGGCATTAATTTATTTATTTTACTGAGAGCTTTTGCATCTGGAAGTTCAGCGTTAACAGGAGTGGAAGCAATCTCAAATGCCATTCTTAATTTTAAAGATCCCGCACCCAATAATGCTGCTAAAACATTAATGGCTATGGGAGCGCTGCTTGCCGTACTCTTTTCTGGTATTGTAATTTTAGCTTACTATTACGGTATTACTCCTACGGAAGAAGTGACAGTCGTTTCGCAAATTGCAGAAGAAACATTTGGGCGCAACTTCATGTATTACTTTGTTCAAGGGACAACTGCCCTTATATTAATTCTTGCTGCCAATACTGGTTACACCGCATTTCCTTTATTGGCGGTTAATCTGGCGAAGGATAAGTTTATACCTAGAATGTTTACCGTCCGGGGGGACAGATTAGGGTACTCAAACGGAATACTTATTCTTGCCCTTTTTTCCATGATACTGATTGTTGCGTTCAAAGGGCAGACAGAACATCTCATCCCCCTTTATGCAGTGGGGGTATTCATTCCTTTTACACTCTCACAGACTGGTATGATGCTGAAGTGGATTAGAGAAAAGCCAGAAGGATGGGTTTCTAAATTAATAATCAATACAGCGGGTGCCATTATTAGTTTTATTGTGACCATCATGTTCTTTTTAACAAAATTTGCACAAGTGTGGTCAATTCTAGTATTCCTACCAATCATCATCATCATCTTTCATCGGATCAGAAAGCATTATGAAGCAGTAGGAGACCTTTTGAGACTATCCACTTGTGACCCATCTATTCCGATTCAAGGCAATGTGGATTATTGTTCCTGTGGCTGGGATAACGCATGTTGTAGAAAACTCACTGCAATACGCTAAGTCTCTATCAGCTGATCAGATCATTGCTGTTTATGTTGCTTTTGAAAGAGAAGATGAAAGGAAATTCGAAGAAAAGTGGAAGAAATGGCAGCCAGATGTAAGGCTAGTGACTCTTCACTCTCATTATAGAAGCATTATTCAGCCGCTTACTAAATTTGTTGATACGGTAGAACATAAAGCCAGTGAATTAAATTATCGAGCTACTGTTGTTATTCCACAATTCATACCTAAGAAAGGATGGCATAACATTCTTCATAGCCAATCAAGTTTGTTGATTCGAACATTTTTGCTTTATCGGAGAAACGTGGTTGTTACAACAGTTCCTTATCATTTAAAGAAATAACATTAAAATAAATCAAATGCCCCACTGGACCGGTGAGGCATTTTGGCATTAAATTAATCTTAAAAACTTATTTTATTTTTGCTACAATTTTCCCCTTCACATGTCGCTCTGAGAGACAGGATAACGCTTCTGGAACTTCCTCAAGGCTTATCACTTCTTTTAACATAGAAGACACTTTCCCTTCAGCCACTAACTTAAGCATTTCATCGCCCATTATTCCCAGATCTTGCCCGGCCTTATGACTACCGGATTGGTGTGCTGCACCGAGGGCGATTTCATGATACGAAACCGATTTTGTAAAAGGCTTTATTTTTGTAAAATCAGGTGCACCTGAAATAAAAACGATGTGACCCAAAAAGGCAAGAGTATCTAATGAATCCGTTGCACTTTGTCTGCTTACTGCATCTACCACTGCATCCACACCACGACCGTTCGTAATCTCTAACACTCTTGCGGTCACGTCTTCCTCATTGTAATCAATGACATAATCTGCACCAAGTGATTTTACATATTTATGATTATGACTGGAAGCTGTCGAAATCACTTTTTTGCCTGCATTTTTGGCTAATTGAACAGCAAATCCTCCTACTCCGCCAGCACCGCCATGTATTAAAATAGTTTCAATTTGATCCATTGGCAGTTTACGGAATAACGACTGGTATGCTGTGTACCCAGCTGTCGGCAAAGCCGCCGCACTTTCAAACGTTACTTCGTCTGGAATTCGAGAAACAGTATGTGCAGTGGTAACAGTATATTCCGCATAGCCACCTTTCTTTGTAAGGTCTCCATGATAAACTACTCGATCTCCTTTTTTCCACTGTATGACCCCTTCACCAAGCTCTGCCACTATACCTGCTACGTCTAAACCAAGAATGTGAGGATATGACCAATTCGGATTACCACCAGTAGCTGTTTTATAATCAACAGGATTTAACCCAACCGCATATATCTCTACTAAAATTTCACCTGGACCGGGTTTTGGTGTTTCCACTTCTTCAATCTTCATTGCTTTCCAATGACCTTTTTCACGCAATAGCAATGCTTTCATTTCTCTCATCCTTTTCATGTAATCTTAATAAGTTTTTGGAACAAAGTTTATAATATATACTGTGTCTGATGGAAACAAGAAATATGATTTAGTTGACCTTAATGTAATTCCGTGTTAATTTGTATATGCAAATGAATAAAAGGATTTGATTAAATGAATGAAGAAGAACAGGTATTAATTCATTGTCTTTACTTTACAGCCAGCCGGTTTGCTCGTAACATTACAAAATTAGCCGAAAAGACATTTGATTTTGGTGACCTTGCTCCATCGTATTTTTACATGATTATGATTGTGAAATTTCATCCAGAAATCACACAGAAGGAACTATGCCACAAGTTATCTATTGCTCCTTCCACAAGTACAAGGTTTATTGATAAACTTGAAAAATTAAAACTTGTTACCAGAAAAATGGATGGAAAACAAACCCTTATCTCTTTAACAGAAGAAGGAGAAAATGTATACCGGCAGTTTCGGGTTTCTTTAAAAGAGTTGTTTACCAGCTATTCCGAAGTCTTAGGACGCGAGTTCAGTAAAGATTTAAGTAAAATGCTTCACGAAGCAAGCAATAAGCTAGAAAGGGAACTGTAATTTTTTTACCCTTTCATTTGCATATACAAATAAGTTGCGAGGCAGTTGTTATGTCAGGAAAGATATTGCTAATTGTCGGTGCTGGACCTGGGATTAGCTTAAATACAGCAAGGAAATTCGGAAAAGAAGGCTTTAATGTTGCCTTGATTTCCCGCAATATGGAGTCATTACAGAAATATGAAAATGAACTTAAAAATGATGGGATTGCAGCAAAAGGTTTTCCAGGGGATGTCTCATCAGTAGAATCTTTAAAAACAGCCCTTAATGCGGTAATTAAAACTTATGGAAAAATTGATGTACTCTTATACAATGCTGCTCCAGGAAGACCAGGCAAACCAACAACATTAAGCGCGCGTCAATTAGTGGAAGATTTTAAAATCAGTGTAGCTGGAGCTCTTACAAGTGTAAATGAAGTGATTGCCCATATAGAAAATGGAACAATTTTATTAACGGGCGGAGGATTAGCTCTTCACCCCTATGCTGACTATGCTTCATTATCGATTGGAAAAGCAGGTATTCGCAATTTAGCATACAGCTTGCACCAAGAATTGAGCCCTAAAGGAATTTATGTTGGAACATTAACGATTAAAGGGTTTGTACAAGAAGGAACCTATTTCTCAGCTAAAAATATTGCGAATGCATTTTATACGCATGTACGAAAATCAAACGGAAACAGAAATTATATTTGAAGAAAATATAAAATTTTTTTGAATTACATTTGTATATACAAATGTAAAAAACTGTTGAAACAATAAGTAAAATAAAAACATTAAAAGAAAAAACAAAAGGAGACTTACTATTGAAAACTCTTGTAATTATCAGCCACCCTAATTTGGAACAATCTCGAATTAACCGCACTTGGATGCAGGAATTAAAAAAACACGAAGAAATTACGATTCATACGCTTTATCAAGCTTATCCAGACGGGAAAATAAACGTAGCACACGAACAAAGCCTATTAGAATCACATGACCGTATTATTCTTCAATTTCCATTCTACTGGTACAGCACGCCTTCTTTGTTAAAACAATGGCAGGATGAAGTGCTCTCCTACGGCTGGGCATATGGCGAAGGTGGCGACAAGCTTCAGGGTAAAGAACTAGGTCTTGCGATTTCAACCTTTGGACCAGAAGATTCTTATCAGCCTACTGGCTACAATCATTTTACCATGGAGACCTTCACAACTCCTTTACAGCAAACAAGCAACCTCATAGGTACCCGTTTTATACCGTTATTTGTGCTGAATGGTGTTATGCATGTCACAGATAAACAACTTGAAGAAAATGCAAAAGCATATGTTAATTACGTTCTTCAGCCATCAAAGGTAGATGCATAGTTTAAACAAACACCACGGAAAGAACGCTTAATCCCCAACTATCAAACGTTAATCTAAAGTTGAAATGAAAAAAGGTATTTTTTCCACTGAAATACCTTTTGATGATTTTAATTCGTGTACAAACAATTGAAAGGTGATCAAGATGAAAACATTAGTTATTGTAGCCCATCCAAACTTGGAACAATCGCAGGTAAATAGAACGTGGATGAACCGTCTTCAACAAGAAGAAAATATTACGGTCCACAACCTATATGCACATTACCCAACATTTGAGATTGATGTGGAAAAAGAACAGCAGCTTCTATTGGAGCATGATCGTATCGTTTTGCAATTCCCATTCTACTGGTACAGTTCACCCGCTTTATTAAAACAATGGCAGGATTTGGTTCTCACTTACGGTTGGGCATATGGGTCGGAAGGAACGAAATTGCGAGGCAAGGAGTTTGTGTTAGCTATTTCAACTGGCGGACCAGAAGCAGCTTATCAAGCTGGCGGATACAATCACTTCAGCATGAGCGAATTAACCAAACCATTCCAAGCAACCGCTAACTTGACCGGAATGAGGTTCTTGCCTACTTTTACGAAGCAGGGAGTACGCCTCTTAACGAACGAACAAGTAAGCGAGAGTGCTGAAGAATTGCTTCATCATTTGAAAAATAACTATTAGAAAAGGGGTCTTGCCATGAGATATAAATTGTTAGGAGGAAGCGGCTTACGAGTATCTGAATTAGCTTTGGGCACGATGACTTTCGGGGAAGACTGGGGATTTGGTGCTTCTAAGGAAGAAAGCAAAAAAATCTTCAATGCTTTCGTTGAAGCTGGTGGGAATTTTATTGATACGGCTGTCAATTATACAAATGGAACAAGTGAAAAATATGTTGGGGAATTTATTCGTGAAAAGCGTGAACAGTTTGTTGTTGCGACTAAATATACACTGAACACTCGTCCACACGATCCAAACGGCGGCGGCAACCATCGAAAAAATCTCGTTCAATCCGTCGAAAAGAGTTTAAAACAGCTTCAAAGCGATTATATAGATTTACTTTGGCTTCATGCTTGGGATTTCATGACACCGGTCGAAGAAGTGATGCGCGCACTTGACGATTTAGTCCGTTCCGGAAAAATTCTTTATGTAGGAGTCTCGGATACACCTGCTTGGATTGTTTCACAAGCTAATACGCTGTCCACACTCCGTGGTTGGACTCCGTTTATTGGCTTGCAAGTGGAGTACAATTTGCTGCAGCGGACTCCAGAAAGAGATTTATTACCAATGGCACGCGCTTTAAATATCGGGATTACTGCATGGGCACCAATGGCCGGCGGTGCACTAACGGGAAAATACAGTAATCCTTCATCTGAAAAAGGGAGATTATCTCCTCAAAGTGCGCGCTTAAATGAACGCAACCGGGCTATTGCTACAGTTGTGGAAGATATCGCAAAAGAACTGGTTGTTTCCCCTGCCCAAGTTGCAATAAATTGGGTCCGGCAACAAGCCGGTACCGTCATTCCGCTAATTGGAGCAAAACGGGAAGAACAAATGAAAGACAACCTTGGAAGTCTGGCTTTCCGTCTTTCAGAAACAAGTCTTACCCAATTAAATGAAGCTAGCAAAATTGATCTGGGATTCCCACATGATTTTCTTGCATCTGAATCTGTTTTAAATGCCATCCATGGAAAAACGTTTGAAAAGATTGAAAAAAAATAATAGGGAGAAATCGATGAAGGGGAAAATTTGTTTAATTACTGGTGGCAACTCAGGGATTGGTAAAGCAACAGCCATAGAATTAGCTAAAAAAGGAGCAACAATATTTCTATTATGCAGAAATGAGGAACGAGGCAAAAAAACGATTCAAGATATTATTGAAGAAACAGGTAATACCCAAGTAGATCTCATTCTTGCTGATTTATCATCTCAGCGTTCAGTCAAACAGGCAGCTGATCAATTTAAGAAAAAGTATAACAAGTTAGATGTTTTAATCAATAATGCAGCAGTCTTTTTAGCAAAACGTTCTGAAACTGAAGATGGAATTGAAACCACATTTGCCACAAATTATTTATCTCAATTTATCCTTTCCCACCTCTTACTGGAGTCGCTGGAAGCAAGTGGTGAAGGAAGAATAATTAATGTAGCCTCCCAAGCACAACGGAGTTAAAATGAACTTTGATGACCTTATGACCAAACAAAATTATGCCTTTTTTTGAGCAGTAGGTCCTACTAAATTAGGTTTAATTTTATTTACTAAGGAATTTTCAAAGAGGCATGAAGGAAAGTGTGTTACCGTTAACAGCTTGCATCCAGGAATTATCCACACTAATCTTATGCATGACATGCCTTGGATCCTACGGACAATATTCAAAACGGTCTCAACTAATCCGAAAAAAGGTGCGGTTACACCAGTCTATCTTGCTTCCTCCCCTGATGTTCTTGCCGTTAGCGGTAAATCTTTGTTAACTGCAAAGAAACAGAAACTACCGAAGCTGCAAATAACCAGGACTCTGCCCAGAAATTATGGGATATCAGTATGATCTTAATCAAGCCTGGAATCCTCTTTTAGGGATACCAAGTTGTTGGGGCTTGACCTAAACTTAGGTTGAGGTTGTATCTTTTTAACTGTAACTAATCAAAATAAGCATTGGAGGAAATAAAATATGACAAAATTTGCTTTTGTAACAGGGGCTAACAAAGGTATTGGCTATGAGATTGTCCGTCAATTGGCAGAAAAAAATTATCACGTATTTTTAGGGGCCCGTAATGAAGAACTCGGACAAAAAGCTGTACAATCTTTAGGTTTTTCGAATGTTTCATTTGTTCAAATTGATATCTCAGACGCACAATCCATTCAAAACTCAAAAAATAAAATCCTTGAAGTTACGGATCACCTGGATTTGTTAATAAATAACGCTGGGATTGCACTCGATTTCGGTATATTGCCTAGTGAATTAAAAGTAGAAACGCTGCGCCAAGAATTTGATGTTAACTTCTTTGGAACATTTCAGATGATCCAAACCTTTATGCCATTAGTAAAAAATTCTCAGGGTGGAAAAATTGTAAACGTCACTACCGATATGGCTTCCCAAACGATGTTTGACAATGGAGAAGCTGGACATCTTAATATACTAGGATATAATTCATCAAAAACCGCTGTGAATTCTTTAACATTAGCCTTTGGTAAAGAATTTGGTCAGAACGGTCCTGAAATTTTTGGGATTACACCTGGTTTTACCACCACTGACCTTAATGGCAATGCTCCAGGAGGCAAAACACCTGCGGAAGGTGCACAAATCATTGTTGAATACGCCCTAAGCGAAACAAATTATAATGGGAAAATCCTTAATAAGAATGGGGTTATTCCTTGGTAAACACCATAAGGGAAATCCTATGAATTATACGATTGGACAAGTTGCAAAAATCAATCAATTATCCATTTCTCAATTACGCTATTATTATAATCAAGGATTGTTCCCCTTTCTCAAAAGAACAGAAAAAGGAAACCGAGTTTTTGATCATGATGCGCTTAAATTTCTGGATATTATATTATGTTTAAAAAATACCGGAATGCTAATCAAGGACATTAAACAGTTTGTAGATTGGTCAATGGGTGGGAATGATACTATCCCTCAACGACTAGAAATGATGAAACAACAAGAAATCAATGTTCTACAACAAATTCGTGATACCGAAGAAAATGTAATAAAAATTCAACAGAAAATAGCAAGACTGGAACGTGAGAGGAAAAAATGTTAGTCAAAAAGACCAACGTATACACGGTTGGTCTTTTGCAATATTTTGTAGAATTTGAGATATACCATTCTGGCAACTGTATCTTTAATTCTTTTTCTATTTTTGCTATGTCACTTTCGCTTTCCGTTTTCCAACAAAGTTAGGGTATTTTAACTTTATTCTATCTACTAACTGTTTAGCTTCAAGAGGAACCTCAATTTTGTACCTCACATAAGTACATTTAAATAGTTGCACCAGTCGTAAAAGAAGGTATTAATCTTCTATTATTCCACCGCCAAAGCCTGTGCTTTAGTTAAATGAACCGTACCAGTTGGATGTTGCGGAGGAGCATATATAGTATAAAGTTTTAACGGGGTACTACCTGTATTGGTTACATTATGCCAGGTGCCAGCAGGTATCATAATGGCAAAATCATCATAGACTTTTTGAACAAAGTTCAAATTATCTTTTCTCTGACCCATTTGCACAACCCCTTGACCTTGTTCAATCCGTAAGAATTGGTCAACGTTAGGGTGAATTTCTAAACCGATGTCTTCACCAACGTTAAGACTCATCAATGTAACTTGCATATGATTTCCTGTCCATAAAGCAGTTCGATAAGTGTTGTTTTGCTTCGCAGCCTCATTAATATTGACAACAAATGGTTTTCGCCCATAATCTTGTACCTGATTTCTTGCATCATCATAAATATACCAGTAATCAGGCTGTCTTATATAATTATTATACATTGGGACATTAGCACAAAAAACATTAGGGTGATATGGGTATGGATACATCCAAGGGGTATAGGACATCTTATTCAATCCCTGGGTTTATACATGTTTATCGTATGCACTATTTTATAGGAATGTACTTATGTGAAGGGCGAACTTAGCCCAAAACAGTTAGTCAATTTAATAAAACTATTGAACAAAAGATAAACACAATCTTCAACTCCCTCAGTTTAATACGATTTTCTCACGAATAATCGCTTATTCGCAGGATTTCATACTCCTTGAATTTAATTATCATGATTGATAGGAGTAGTACCGGACGATTATGTACTTTGTTTCAGGTTTCTTCTTGTTCCAGCCGATGCACTATCATTAATAATTCTTAGATGGCCATTTCTCTTCAACTATCCTACCCCGTTTATTAAATAATAAAGGATGCATTATTCACAAGAAACACTCTAATTAAACGCTAAAAAAGTCCCGTCAACAATTAAGTTTTTATCCTCTTATCTTATGTTTTTATTTTTAAAGGAAGGGAATGAATAAAGTAATATACAAAAGAAAGAGGAGGCTTGGTTATGGCTGCAAATGATAAAGCAAAACTCCAAGTAAACGTGGAACTTGGCAACGTAGACGAACAAGATTTAAAGGACCGGATTACTAGTGGTGAGCCGGAAGCAATAGAGGCTAATCTTAAACTTCAGGATAAGTTACATGGTGACAATGCAATAGACGTCAACTACCCTGCCCCTATAGTACAATAAGAAAAACCGAAATCCCTTCTTTATTAAGAGAAGGAATTTCGGTTCATCCTTTTTAAATATCTGATGTGAATTTTCTAAAACCCACTTTATTTTTTACAAACAACACTCAGTTTTCCAGCCTGAATCTTACTCCACAGTAACCGACTTTGCAAGGTTACGTGGCTTATCCACGTCACAGTCGCGGTGAAGGGCTGCGTAGTAAGAGATGAGTTGCAATGGTATTACAGAGACAAGAGGTGCTAATACTTCATGCACGGCAGGCAGCACGAAACGATCTTCTTCTGTTTCGAGGCCTTTCATGGAAATGATACATGGGTTAGCGCCGCGTGCAACTACTTCTTTTACGTTGCCGCGGATGCTTAAGTTAACGGCTTCTTGAGTTGCAAGGGCAATGATTGGAGTTCCATCCTCAATTAGAGCGATTGTTCCATGTTTCAGCTCTCCGCCTGCAAATCCTTCAGCTTGAATATAGGAAATTTCCTTTAGCTTCAATGCGCCTTCAAGGCCAACATAGAAGTCCAGGGAACGGCCGATAAAGAATGCGTTGCGTGTTGTAGACAAGTACTCACGCGCAATTGCTTCCATTTCTTCTTTGGCATCAATTAGCCCATCCATAGTGTTAGCCACGATTCCCAATTCACGGCTCAAATCAATTTCTGTGTTTAAGCCTAGGTTTCTGGCTGTTACATTGGCCAAGATAGAAAGTACAGCCAGCTGTGCCGTATAAGCTTTTGTAGAAGCAACGGCTATTTCAGGACCAGCGTGCAGCAATAACGTATAATCCGCCTCACGGGAGAGTGTTGAGCCCGGTACGTTCGTGATAGTTAAGGCTTTAAAGCCAAGCTCCTTCACTTCCACTAACACAGCCCGGCTGTCTGCAGTTTCACCGCTTTGAGAGATGAAAATGAATAAAGGATTTTCTGATAGCAACGGCATATTATAGACGAACTCAGATGCTACATGGACTTCCACTGGGATTTTAGCCATTTTTTCAATGAACTGTTTTCCAACAAGCCCAGCATGGTAGCTTGTTCCAGCGGCAATAATATAAATTCGGTCTGCCGCACCCATTGCACTTAAAATGTTTTGGTCGATAGTTAGATCGCCTGCTTCATTTTGGTATGCTTGGACAATCTTACGCATAACAGCAGGCTGCTCATCGATTTCCTTTAGCATATAGTGAGGGTACGTTCCTTTTTCAATATCACTCATGTCCAGTTCAGCTGTATAAGGCTCACGGCTTACTACTTGGCCATCCAGCGTTTGGATCGTTACATGGTCCTTTGTTACAATTACCATTTCCTTATCCATAAGCTCCAGGTATTGATCCGTCACCTGGATCATTGCCATTGCGTCAGATGCTACAACATTAAAGCCTTCTCCAACTCCCACTAGAAGAGGGCTTTTATTTTTAGCTACAAATATCGTTTGGTCATTCTGGTCATCTAAAAGCGCTAGAGCATAGGAACCTTTTAAAAGTGTCAGCGTTTTGCGGAACGCTTCTTCGACTTCCAGTCCATCATTCACGAACTTTTCAATAAGCTGAACAATGACTTCTGTGTCAGTTTCACTGATAAAAGCTGCATCTGCTAAATATTCACGCTTTAAAATCGCATAGTTTTCAATAACCCCGTTATGAACCAAAGTAAGGCGTCCCGAAACACTTTGATGCGGGTGAGCATTTACCCGGCTTGGAACACCATGGGTAGCCCAACGTGTATGTCCAATTCCTGTTTTGGCAACAACGCTCTCATCCACAACTCCACGAAGGTCGGCAATCCGGCCCTTTTCTTTAAAAACTGTTACGCCACTTTCATTCTTAACCGCGATACCTGCAGAATCATAGCCTCTATATTCAAGCTTTTCTAAGCCTTTTAATAAAATTTCCTTTGAATCCAAGTTTCCGATATATCCAACGATACCACACATAAAACTGTTCCTCCCATATGAGTGAAAGGGGACAAGTTTGCGCGGGGGCATACTTGCCCCCTTATCTCTGAAATTGTATTAGTTGTATGCACTTCATTCCGTTTGTGCAGCGAGTTGCCTCCGCTGTTTTAAGGAAGGAATTAGCGGCTGTGCAGATCAGCCGGGAGGTATCCGCCGAAAAATCGATAACCCTCCTCCTCGTCAACTAAACCCTTTCGTCCATAGTTTAGTCCAGGCGCTTTATAAACATGTAAATAACGTCTATCCACCTTTCTGCTTTTTGAATAGTTTTACGAAAACACGCTTTATCTTAACTTAAGTCGAACGGTTCGTCAATCATTTGTTACTGCGCTCTTTTATTTACCACTCAGCAAAGAAATCAAACTCATAATAATATATGCACAGGGGAATATGATGTTCACCCTGTGCATTCCTATTTCATGGCATATTTAAACCTATAACATGTTTAAACGGCTATCCCTGTAGTTTACCGGAAGCTTTAAGCTTATTCTAGTCCCATTTCTTCCTCAACCACTTTTACAATACGGTGTACATAAGCTTCACACTGCTGCTGTGTGGGGGCTTCAGCCATAACGCGCACCAATGGTTCTGTTCCGGAAGGGCGGACAAGGATCCGGCCGTTGCCATTCATTTCTGCTTCTACCTGCGCGATTACTTCATGAACTTTTTCGTTCTTTGTCACACCATGTTTATCAGTTACCCTGACATTCACAAGCGTTTGCGGGAATTTTTTCATGTCTGCAGCAAGTTCTGATAAAGGCTTCTGGGTTATTTTCATGATATTCACCAGCTGTAGCCCTGTAAGAAGGCCATCACCCGTCGTATTGTAGTCAAGGAAGATGATATGGCCTGACTGTTCGCCGCCAAGGTTATAGCCGCCTTTCTTCATCTCTTCTACTACATAGCGATCACCAACTGCAGTCTGGGCACTATTTACACCAGATGCTTCCATTCCTTTATAAAAGCCAAGGTTGCTCATCACTGTTGATACAACGGTTGAATGCTTTAAACGTCCCTGTTCTTTCATGAACTTGGCACAAATAAACATAATTTGGTCACCATCAACAATATCCCCATTTTCATCAACTGCTATGAGACGATCCCCATCCCCATCAAAGGCTAGTCCGATATCCGCTCCTTTTTCCTTTACGAATGCAGCTAATGTCCCTGGATGGGTTGAACCTACGCCATCATTAATGTTTAATCCGTTTGGGCTTGACCCCATCGTTGAAACATCGGCATCAAGATCGGCAAATAAGTGTGTTGCAAGGGAAGAAGTCGCCCCATGTGCACAGTCCAGCGCAATATGAATATCAGTGAAATCTTCATCCACCGATTGCTTTAAGTACTGCAGATATTTTTGGCCGCCTTCAAAATAATCATTTACATTACCTAAATCAGCGCCAACTGGCCTGGGAAGCGTATCCGTTTCCTGATCCATAAGCTGCTCTATTTCATTTTCCTGCTCATCGGACAATTTAAAGCCATCCGGTCCAAAAAATTTAATGCCGTTATCCGCTACAGGATTGTGCGAAGCCGAAATCATAACACCAGCCTCGGCACTAAGAGCTTTTGTTAAATAGGCTACTCCCGGAGTTGAAATAACCCCAAGACGCATAACTTCAGCTCCAATAGACAGCAATCCTGCCACAAGGGCACCTTCAAGCATATGTCCCGAAATGCGGGTATCCCGGCCTATCAATACTTTAGGACGTTTTGTATCTTTTGTTAGGACATATCCTCCAAAGCGGCCTAGTTTAAAAGCAAGCTCCGGTGTTAATTCACTATTGGCAACCCCTCTTACTCCATCTGTTCCAAAATATTTACCCATGTGTATATCGCTCCTTATCAGAATCATAAACTGATTGAATTCGTATATATTACGTCTCTTTTTCTGCTTTCGTTATTTTAACTGTTGCCTGAGAAGAAGCAAGTTCCCATTTAGCCGCAGTTGGTGCTTTGACTTTTATGTCCACCGTATGCTGGCCTTCCTGCAAATTGCTTACGTCTATAGATAACTGGATGTCAGAATCACTGATTTTCTTAATTTCTTCCTCAGAGCCTTTCAGTGTAACATTTGTTTGGCCCTGTGCAGGCGTTATAAACTCTAAAAGGTAATCCGGGGGCAATCCTGCAGGCAGTACATTTACCTTAAAGATGGTTCTTGTCTTAACAGCCTGGGGGGTTTTCTCCTCCTCCGCTGGGGTTTCTTCTTCTTCAACTAATTCAGCGGCTTCCTTATCTTTTTGAGCAGAGTCAGCGGTTACCGTCACTGCTACTGTTCTCCTGGATGCCTTTTGGACACCTTCAGGAAGATTGACATCCATATCGAATGTGATGGACTTATTGATTTTGCTGATATCAACAGGAACCCTGAGTTCGCCAATGTCTGCCAGTTTGGATTCTTCTCCGTACAGGGTAATTTCATTGGGTTCTACAGAAATGTCAGATATTTTCACTCCGTCCATTTGGCTGCCTGTTTGTACAGGTTTTATTGGTACCGTCTTGGCAGGAATTCTTATAGTTAATGAGGCATTTACTGTTTCAGGTTCAATTAAGACATTTTCGAGCTTGTTCAAATCTCGGTCAAGCGCACGGACCCGGGCCTCCCGATGTATAGTTCCATTTACCCCGCGGCCCAGTTCTATTGTCGCTTTTACATAAGAGATCCGGTCAATAACATCCTTAGCCCCTGTTATTTTAACTTTTTCAGGGCTGATATTAGGCTTATCGGCAAAGTAGCCATCCTGAAGTAAGGAACGGTCATACTCAGCCTCTACCCGGAATTCTTTTGTTATTTTTTCCTGAACGGAAACCTGTGCATAGCCAGGATTAATGCTCACTTTTAATTTTTCGTTTACGTCCTTGATTTTAATGGGAACTCTTTTTTCTCCCATAGAAAGTTCTGGATTAGTTAAGTCAATGTATACTTTAAAATCCCTTTGGTTTTTGGCAGAAAGCAGCAGAACTTTAGGACCTTCCAGTGTAACATTTACTGTCTTGGGTGCTCCTGAAACAACAAGATTTTCACGGTCATACCACACTTCAACTGGTACAGATTCTATCTTTTCCGTGCCATTTTTTGCACGGGGAGAAAAGAGGGGAGATTCACTGGATCCCGCCTGCTGAAAACTAACTGAAACTGCTAACAGAACTGCCAGAACTAAGGATACTATTTTTATAAACCATGAACTATTCATGAGTCTATCCATTTTTCTTCGCCCTCCAGTTCCATCTGGCTGATGAAGTTGCCTTATTTTCAAGAGCAAGCTCACTCTCTAGTAATTCTCTGAAGTTCTCTGCGCTTAATTCCCGATGCAGCTCTCCATTTTTGGTTAATGAAATACTTCCTGTTTCTTCTGACACAACAATTGTTATACAGTCTGTAACCTCACTCACTCCAAGAGCCGCCCTATGTCTTGTGCCCAGTTCCTTTGAGATAAATGGGCTTTCGGAAAGGGGCAGATAGCATGCAGCCGCAGCTACCTGGTTATTTTGTATAATGACTGCTCCATCGTGCAGCGGTGTATTTGGTATAAAAATATTGATCAGTAATTCAGAGGAAATTTGCGATTCCAATGGTATACCAGTTTCAATGTAATCGTTTAGCCCTGTTTCCCTTTCAACAGAAATCAGTGCCCCGATTCTCCGTTTTGCCATATAGCTGGTAGCTTTCATAATTGCTTCAACAAGCCGATCTTGATTATCATCTTCCTGGATAGCGGAACGCGTAAATAGCTTTCCTCTTCCAAGCTGCTCAAGAGCACGGCGAAGCTCCGGCTGAAAAATAATAATGATAGCAAGAAATCCCCAAGTCAGCGCTTGATCCATTAACCAGAGAAGGGTATTAAGCCCAAAGGCTGCACTCAAACTTCGAACCACAACGATAACGAAGATCCCCTTAAGCAGCTGGACAGCCTTTGTTCCTTTAATAACCATTAACAGTTTATATATCACAAACCAGACAAGGAGAATATCAATGGAATTCACCAGGAATTCCAAGAAAGTAAAATCGGATAAAGACATGATACTTCCTCCAGTCGGTAATAAAGAAAAGCAACAGCGCCCAAAAAGATGAACAGCATACTTTGGTTCATCCTAAAGCAAAAATCCTATATTACGCGAGACTTTCTCTTTGCGTATCTTAGATTTGCACTGGAGCTTGACATTAAAAATAATAGTTAGATTGCCAATTGTTTCATTAGTACGAGAGTAAAGCTGCTAACCCAGTGAAATAACTAAATGCTGCAGCTGCAATCAAATCGTTTTTCTTAACCATAACCCTCTTATTATAACATAAAATAGTTGAACTCCAATTTTGAAGTTGGTTCATTTTGAATGGCTGTTTTTACCTTCCGAAGTTAACAAACTTTTGCCTAAAAGGAACTTGCCCGCTTCCAGAGGTGTAACTGAACTCTTCCCCTTCTCCAAACTAAAAAAGCCAGCTGCCCGTTACCCCGTTTAAGACCGCAACTTTTCAATGGTTGCTTAGTCTGCAGAAGTATTGGAAAGCCAGCCAACATGTTTATTCTTTTTCTTCATTATCCTTCATGTTCAGTACTTCCTTGCCTGTTCCTTTGATGTTATACCACAGCCACTCAAACAATTGATCGACTTCCTTTATTTCTCCGGTAACATTGCCTGCGGATGCCATATATTGCTTTCCGTGAATAACAGTTACATTTCCTTTTACTTCTCCCTCAACCTTAATATCGCCGTTCCTGACAACGATATCACCTTCCACGGTCTTCCCCTTTGGTACAATCACGGTATCATTCTCCACAACAAGGTTTGTCTGTTTCGAAAAGGAAAATTCCTGGTCCTGATTCCATGTAGATAACACAGTTCCTGACATTAACACAAAAAATAAGGCAGCTGCAGTGAAAAATGGATGATTACGAAACCACCGCTGAGTTTTCACCTTCTTATTTTCCTCTGGGAGATTGGCCATAACCTTTGCGGTAAAATCAGCCGGAGCTGTTATATGGGAAGTACTCTGAACCAAAGCGATTGCCTTTTTTAATTCATGAAAATAAGTTCTGCAATCTTCACATTCATGCAAATGTTTTTTTAAGTATCCTTTATGTTCTTCACTGATTTCTTCATCTAAATAATCATGCATATATTCAATGGCCTCTTCAGGACATTTCATTTTTTCACCTTCTTATCATAAATGGCGCAATTGCTTACGGAGCGCTTCACGTCCACGATGAATCCTTGTCTTTACAGTGCCAATCGGCAAATCTAAAATATCACTGATCTCCTTTAAAGACAATTCTTCTATATACTTTAATACAATAACCGAACGGTATTTTTCAGGCAGCTTAATAATTTGCCCCTGAATGGTTTCCTGCAGTTCAAGAGTTTCCAGCTCATCTTCTGGCAAAAGAGTATCTGATGCAAGCTGGGAATACATATTCAGCCCGTCAGTTCCGGCTACCTCAGCATCCAGGTACACGGATGGCTTTTTTTTACGCATCCGGTCTATACATAGGTTCGTTGCAATCCGGTAAAGCCAGGTGGAGAATTTTAAATTGATATTAAAACTTCGTATATTAACATAAGCCCTTACAAAGGCCTCCTGAGCAATATCTTCTGCTTCATGGCGATTACCCAGCATCCTGTAGCATATTTGAAACACCTTGTCTTTATACAGTTCAACTACTTCGCCAAACGCATTTTGGTCACCCTTTAGAACCTGTTTAATCCTTAGTTTGACAAGCGCATCCATTCCGTTTTACCCCCGCTCTATGCGGCTATACGATAATTACGAATCGCAAGCTGAAAGGTTTCAAAAAATTATTTACTTTATTTTAACAAAGTTTTACATTTGATGTTTAATATTTTTACAGGAGGGTATATAGTATAAGGAATATATGGAAAGTGGGGATGCACTATGGCCTCAAGGCTTGGAGAGTTACTAAAGAATATTGAAGAATGCCGTGAAGAAATGATTGTTTTAGCAACTCACTCCTCCATGGTTGACGACCGCGTTGTTGAAGCGAGTTCAAAACTTGACTATTTGCTAAATGAGTATTTTTCCCTTACCTCTAAAGACAGCCATTATTAAAATAGATGCTATAAAAAAGGAAACCCCTTGTTTTTTGAACAAGGGGTTTTATCATGGCAATTTATACTTTTATAATAATTTTTCTCCAAACAATGATCCCATCAATGCAACAGCCACCGTAGCCGTTTTGTTTCGTTCATCCAGTATTGGGTTTACTTCCACAAACTCCGCTGATGTTACCATTTCTGATTCTGCAAGCATTTCCATTGCTAAATGACTTTCCCGATAGCTTATGCCTCCGATAACAGGGGTTCCAACACCAGGAGCATCGTTTGGATCGAGTCCATCTAAATCAAGCGATAAATGAACTCCGTCTGTCCGCCCTTTTAGGTACTCTATTGCTTCCTCCATAACCCTAGTCATTCCAAGTCTATCTATTTCATGCATTGTGAAAACTCTTATACCCTTCTCCTTAATGAGTTCCCTCTCACCTTCATCCAGAGAACGGGCTCCGATTATGACGACGTTTTCCGGCTTAACTTTAGGTGTATAATCCAGGATATCGGTTAAATCTGGATGGCCCAGGCCAAGGCTCACAGCAAGCGGCATCCCATGGATATTGCCAGACGGTGACGTAGCTTCTGTATTTAAATCCCCATGGGCGTCATACCAGATCACACCCAGACTTTTATAATGCTTGGAAATGCCCGCAAGCGTCCCAATTGCAATACTATGATCCCCGCCCAAAACAAGAGGAAAGGACCCGCTCGCCACAATTTCATCCACCTTTTGAGCAAGCATAGTATTTGCCTTCGAGACTAATTCAAGATTTTTTAAATTGGAATTGGGATTTTCAATTAATCTGGGCCTGCCGACAACTATATCTCCTAAATCATCTATTTCAATATGTAAATTCTCAAGCCGTTCGACCACTCCTGCATATCGGATGGCGCTAGGTCCCATATCGACTCCCCTGCGCGTTTGCCCTAAATCCATTGGCAGCCCGATAATTGAAAGTTTCTTGATTCTCATCTCTCCATCTCCCTTTTCTACAAATCCAGCCTTTACTAAACCACCTGCAGCGTCTTTACTCTTATTTTATATCAGAAAATTCAAATGGTTCAACCAAGCAATGTTCTGCATAAGTATACGTAAACGGACAGTTGTTAATTGTTCACTCAAGGGGAATGAAAGCTGGAAGGTAATAATGAGGGCAGCTTTTTTAAAGCGTAAAAAAAGCCTTAAACCTTATGGTTTAAGACAGAAGTTATGGTGTTATGTAGTTAGATGGTGGAGCCTAGCGGGATCGAACCGCTGACCTCCTGCGTGCAAGGCAGGCGCTCTCCCAGCTGAGCTAAGGCCCCAAATATGTTTAATAGGTGTTCGCTGGAGCGGAAGACGGGATTCGAACCCGCGACCCCAACCTTGGCAAGGTTGTATTCTACCACTGAACTACTTCCGCAAAAAAATGAGCCATGAAGGACTCGAACCTTCGACCCTCTGATTAAAAGTCAGATGCTCTACCGACTGAGCTAATGGCTCATATGGCTGGGCTAGCTGGATTCGAACCAACGCATGACGGAGTCAAAGTCCGTTGCCTTACCGCTTGGCTATAGCCCAATATTACATCTCTACAAAAAAATAGGGGGTAGCTATATAATTCCCATAAAAATAGAATTTATAACTGTCCACTAATAATTTTTTATAGAAAGGATGGTGGAGGGGGGCAGATTCGAACTGCCGAACCCGAAGGAGCGGATTTACAGTCCGCCGCGTTTAGCCACTTCGCTACCCCTCCATAAAATGGTGCCGGCAAGAGGACTTGAACCCCCAACCTACTGATTACAAGTCAGTTGCTCTACCAATTGAGCTACACCGGCAAAAAAAATAACATAAATGGTGGAGGATGACGGGATCGAACCGCCGACCCCCTGCTTGTAAGGCAGGTGCTCTCCCAGCTGAGCTAATCCTCCGATATAATGGTGACCCCTACGGGATTCGAACCCGTGTTACCGCCGTGAAAGGGCGGTGTCTTAACCGCTTGACCAAGGGGCCATATAAACTTAATTAGGAAGCTCCCAAGCGGGCTCGAACCGCTGACCTCTTCCTTACCATGGAAGTGCTCTACCTGCTGAGCTATGGAAGCATGGCTCCGCAGGTAGGACTCGAACCTACGACCGTTCGGTTAACAGCCGAATGCTCTACCACTGAGCTACTGCGGAATAATATGATGTTTCCTAAAACCCACCTTTGCAACAGCAAGAATATTGCTGCCTGGCGACGTCCTACTCTCACAGGGGGAATCCCCCAACTACCATCGGCGCTGAAGAGCTTAACTTCCGTGTTCGGGATGGGAACGGGTGTGGCCTCTTCGCCATCGTCACCAGACAATATTCTAAACTATTGAAAAGACATTATTTATTATACTATCTTTTAATAGAGTTTTTCAAGAAGAAATTTTGTTCCTTCAAAACTAGATAACAGATAAGGTGAATTTGCGTTTTTCAAAACA
Source organism: Bacillus sp. M6-12 (assembly GCF_002860285.1). Classification (GTDB taxonomy): domain Bacteria; phylum Bacillota; class Bacilli; order Bacillales; family DSM-1321; genus Peribacillus. The sequence goes on along the minus strand of NZ_PGVF01000020.1, from coordinate 1 downwards.
G
>NZ_PGVF01000019.1 GCF_002860285.1 Bacillus sp. M6-12 | reverse complement strand
ATTCCGTCCCAAGCCACCATTACCTTTAATATCCCTAAGAAGTATGGAGGGGTAGCGAAGTGGCTAAACGCGGCGGACTGTAAATCCGCTCCTTCGGGTTCGGCAGTTCGAATCTGCCCCCCTCCACCACTCATTTTATAGGGGTATAGTTTAAAGGTAGAACAGAGGTCTCCAAAACCTCCGGTGTGGGTTCAATTCCTACTACCCCTGCCAATAATTATGGCGGTTGTGGCGAAGTGGTTAACGCATCGGATTGTGGTTCCGACATTCGTGGGTTCGATTCCCATCATCCGCCCCATTTAATTTTTTTAGTGGGCTATAGCCAAGCGGTAAGGCAACGGACTTTGACTCCGTCATGCGTTGGTTCGAATCCAGCTAGCCCAGCCATTTTTATCTAGCAGCAAGTTTAAAACCGATTTGGCGGTATAGCCAAGTGGTAAGGCCAAGGTCTGCAAAACCTTTACCACCGGTTCAAATCCGGTTGCCGCCTCCATCTTTGCCGGTGTGGCGGAATTGGCAGACGCGCACGACTCAAAATCGTGTTCCGCAAGGAGTGTCGGTTCGACCCCGACCACCGGTATTAGCTTCAAATTTACGCGGGTGTAGTTTAATGGTAAAACCTCAGCCTTCCAAGCTGATGTCGTGAGTTCGATTCTCATCACCCGCTCCAATATATGGGCCTATAGCTCAGCTGGTTAGAGCGCACGCCTGATAAGCGTGAGGTCGATGGTTCGAGTCCATTTAGGCCCACCATATAAAATTGTTCCGCAGTAGCTCAGTGGTAGAGCATTCGGCTGTTAACCGAACGGTCGTAGGTTCGAGTCCTACCTGCGGAGCCATTTTTTTTTATGGGGAAGTACTCAAGAGGCTGAAGAGGCGCCCCTGCTAAGGGTGTAGGTCGGGTAACCGGCGCGAGGGTTCAAATCCCTCCTTCTCCGTCACATATTTTACGCCTTTAGCTCAGCAGGATAGAGCAACAGCCTTCTAAGCTGTCGGTCAGAGGTTCGAATCCTCTAAGGCGTGTTAATAACAACTAGTCCTATTGTGGATTAGTTTTTTTACTTTTTACCAAGACATAAATGTTTTTAAAAAACAAAATACTATTACATATATATCGATTAGATTGCACGGCTCAGTCGGTCAGGTCTTTTCCGACACCAGCCTCTAGCTAAAGCATGTGTCCCGGTCTCCAAAGCCCTGACCTCTATTCGAAGAAGTTTTCTCGCAAGCTTACTCAGCATGTAGCGATGCAGCCGTGAAGACAATTCTATTTATCAGTGGATTGAAGAAAAAGAATAAATAAACTTTCTTAACAAGAAACGTTTATTTATTTATTCTTTTTTTTACTCAAAGAAGATTTTTCGATCTAGTTCGCCGTCGAGAAAGCCCCTTTCTTCTATCCTTGGATATAAACCATATGAAAAAACGATACATATAAAAAGCCCCCTTAAAATAGGACCCCGTTTTTCATAATTTTGGATAGAAACGTCGAACTTTGGGTGCTAGAATATAAGATAAATAGAAAAACTCCCTACTGTTTGGCGACGGCGGGAGTTTCTCGGTAAGGGGTTCGTATACCCTTTTCATATTAATTTAATTTATTTTACCACGGTATACGACCCCTTTCCAGTGGGAAAGGGGAAAATTTATGGGAAATAGCAATGCGGCTAAACTGGCCCAGTACCATGCATGGTTTCAACACGAAGGGGCCGATGGATTCATTACCATCGCAAAAAAGACCGAGCGAGGTAAATTCAAGCAGTACCATTACAAGCCAGGCGAGTTAGCCCAGCAGCTTACAAAATGGCTGGGAGAGGACGTTTTCTTTAGTCAGAATACCTTTTATCGGCCACAGCGCGGCATAGAGAATATACGGCAGCTACGATCTTTGTATGTAGATCTGGACTTTTATTTATTTAATTTTGATCCATCTTGGGTGATGGGAAAGCTTGAGCATGAATTTTATGGCCAATCCATTCCGGAGCCTAATTTAATTATTTTTTCTGGTCAAGGTATTGTGCTAATTTGGCTCCTGGATCCTGTACCTTATAAAGCGTTGCCTTTATGGCAGGCAGTACAAAACTATTTACTGGAACAGCTGCAGGAATTAGGTGGCGATCCTAAAGCTGCAGATGCGGCCAGGGTATTTAGGGTAGCAGGCTCTGTTAATTCGAAAAACGGTGTCGAAGTACATGCGGAATACCGGCATGATGTTCGTTATCAGCTGCGGGATATTCAGTTTGATTATCTTCCGGACCTGAATGAAGAAATAAAACCATCCAAAAAGAAGCGGTTCGGTCGAAAAAAGAAAGTTGCACACCTATTTAATACATACAAGCTCCATTACGCTAGGTTCCTAGATTTAGTGAAATTGGTTCAGTTAAGAGAGCATGACGTAACCGGCTATCGGGAATTGATCTGTTTTTTGTATCGTTATTGGCTTTGCTGCTATTCGAACGACCCTGTAGAAGCGTTGCATCAGACCATGACGTTTAATTTGGAGTTTACCCATCCTTTACCCTTAAAGGAGGTAGAACGAGCTACAAAAAGCGCCGAGAAGGCTTGGGAAGCACGTAGTAACGAAGAAGCAAATCGTATCGCGATCGAGAAAGGATATCCCGGAGCTGGGTACAACATCTCCAATAAAAAGTTAATTAATTGGCTAGACATCACCGAAGATGAACAGAAGCACCTGCAGACCATTATAGCGGCTCCAGAAAAGAATCGCAGGAAACGCATCGCTAACATGGAAATGCGCCGTGAGCAGGGTGTGAAGCCGCGTGAAGAATATCTAAAGCAGGAACAGAAAAAAACGGAGGACAAGCTGTCCCTACTACGCGCAGCTTTAAAGGAAAATCCACAAGTAAAAGGGAAAGAACTGGCCAATCTTATTGGCGTAACTCCAGCTCGCATCACTCAATTAAAGAAGCAATTAAAAAATTAAATGGTCTGTACGCTTATATTAAGGGCGTTAGCCTGCTTCTTTCTCTCGCCAGTTTTAGGGTTCTCTTTGGGCTTGACTTTTGTGGTAAAAAAATTAAATGGTCTGTACGCTTATATTAAGGGCGTTAGCCTGCTTCTTTTTCTCGGAAATTAAAATAAGAGAGTCTAACCTTCTTTTATTATGTTTTATGGGGACACAGCCTCGGAGCGAGTAGCGGTAGGCAAGCGCTAGCGCGCAGGATTTAAAGATAGAAGCCCAGGATCCTGGTGATCCTCAGGGATGTTAACACCATTATTGTTATAGCCGGCCAGGTCTAAAGCTTGCGTCACTGTCTCCAAAGCTCTGCCCTCTACTTGAAGAAGCACTTTTGTAAGTATATTCACCATGCAGCCATGCTCGAATTCCATTCAGGGAGCAAAGAGCTGAGCATCGCTGCATTGAAAAAAAGGCAAAGAAGCAATAAACCCTTCTGCATGGCAAAAGGGTTTCCAGGTGCCGGTTAGAATTTAAAAAATAAAACCATTATAGAATGGCTAAACATCACTCCAGAAGAGCAACAACATTTACGAACTATTATCGATGGGAACGAAAAACGGAGAAGAAAACGGGAACGGGACAAGATTGCTTTTCGGGAAAAGCATGGATCTGTAAGCAGGAAAGAATATTTAGAAGAGCAAAAAGAGAAAACAGAGGATAAGCTTTGGCAGCTAAAACAAGCAATAGACAGACATCCGAAAGCAACCAAAGCAGATCTAGCCAAGCTTCTCGGCATACATAGATCCCATTTATACCGGCTATTTAAACAGCTATCTTAAAAGTGTCTCATGGTTCTCGCCCTTATATTATGGGCGTTAGCCTGTTTACTCTCTCCTTGAAGAAAAAAAAAGAAGTTTGATTAGTTTTTTATTTCTTTTCTAGGGGGAGACGGTCTCGGAGCGAGTAGCGGTAAGCAAGCGTTAGCGCGCAGGGCATTCTTGTTGTATTGTGGTTTATCTGAAATTATCATACTCAGAGCATCCCCAGCTGCCGTTTTCTTCAGATGGGGATGCTCTTGTTTTAGACCTTATAAAATGGGTTTTAAAAGAATACTTTACTACGACATGGATCCCCGGATATGTTCAATGAGTGAAAAAATTATTTGTTCTTCTAAGCTTTCGAAGTTTTTATCAAGCAAAAGCCGTTTTCGTCCAAACCCAAACGCTTCAAGTAAATAGAATATGCGAGGTTTACTATATCCCCGGCTATTTTCCAGGCAGGCTTTCCAAACTGCAGCTTCAAGATCTTTTGAATATCGGCGGTGTTGGATACATTCATGAATCCGAGTCTTCTTTAACTCTATATATCCCTCCCAAATATTTTTGTTGGCTAGTTCAATCCACATTTTGGTCCGAGCTTGTTCTTCAATTTTTTTAACATCAAATGTTGTATTGGATTTTTCAGTTTTATTTGCAATAATTGTTGTATTAAATTCATTTGGCATTCGTTTTTTAATAAATTCATCTAGTGAATCTTTTGGAATTAACCATCCTTCCTTGCGAGAAGCAGGCTTAATTCCTTTAATGATCCCTTGGCGTAACCATCTACGAACACTTTCTTTATGTGTTGTAATTTTATAAGATTTTAGTAAATTGAATACTTCATCTACGGTATACATTTTCATGATTGCGCCTCCTTTAATACAACAAATGATTTATTAAAGCCATTATAAAACAGTTGTTGTATTAAAAACAAACATAATGCCAACCGGCTTAAGATGGTTGGCATCTTTATCTAGAATTTCGGCAATGCATCCACGGCATCAGCCAGATCGTTGTATGAATCTTTAAGGTATTTACTTGTCGTAGCGATATTGCTGTGGCCTGCTAGCCTTCTTACCTTTTCAATATCATTATTTGTTGCCTTTAACATCCACTTACAAAAAGTATGCCGGAACATATGTGGCGTCAGCTTTCTCTTCGGCAAACTATAGCTCTCGATCATTGTTTGGATCCCGCGAATAGTGAACTTCGGAGAGCGTTGGCTGTAGAAAACATATGGAGAATCCATTACATGCTGCTTCTGCTCAGCCATTTCTGCTCTATAGGTTAACCAATCTTTAATTTCAGAAAATAACGTGTTAGATATCGGAAGAGTCCTGACTTTTCTTCCTTTACCTACTACCCGAAGACGTTTCAATTCTAAATCGATATCGGTTACTTTCAAATTAGAAAGTTCTTCGACGCGCAACCCAGCGTATGTTAGCAAATAAATAATAGCTCGATCCCGGCGGTACTTTTCTTCTGGATTTACTCCTCTGCTTTTGACCGGCTTTTTTCTTAACTTTTCAAGCAGAATCTCAAATTCATCCTCTGTTAGCCACATAATCTTTTCATAATCTTCATCAGCAGATTTTATATCCTGGATATCGTTCATTGGGTTGTGCTGCAATTTGTTATTTTTAGTTGCCCAAGAATAAAAACCTCTTAATGAATTTAGACGGCGGTTAACGGTGGTAATGGCCAGTGGTTTTAAATCTACTGGATTCATCATTTCGCTGATCCACTTGCGAATATCTGCAGAAGTGACATAATCATCGACTTTGATATTTAGTTCATCAAAAAAACAGTTCAGATCGTTTTTATAGGAGATAATTGTATTGTGAGATAGACCTCTTTGTTCTAAGTAAGAAATATATTCGGAAAACACGATTTTCACATCCTTAACTTATATGACGAGTTTGATAGACTTAAAAAGAGAGTAAATAAACCCGAAAACACTACATTATATGATGAGTATAGCATAAGTTAAGAGATTATGAACGTGTATAAAGTATATTATATGTCTAGTTAACTTTTTGAAATTAGTCTTTCTATCATAAGTTTAGATATGATTTTCCGGTATTACATATAAAAAAGCATGGAGAAATAATCTGCATGCTTTTTTGTGTATTTGTATTTATTGGTTATAACAAATAGTAGTTTTTGTTTGAGATTCAACATAGCAAGACTTTGTTGGAATTCCCATTTTTAGAAAATCGTCTTTGTAAATACATAGAAAGTCTTCAGCTTGTAATGGTGTTAGGGTTTGTAATTCTGGTGGTAATTCATGCATATACAGAAAATTTCGTCCTCTTATTTTATTTCCTAACAAAACTTTTGCCCCTTTATATGCTCCACGGTGTATATAGACTTTTTTAGGTGATAATTTAAAACAAACACCAATTCTAGTAGCTGCATCAAAAGCGGTTAATTGTTTCATTCCTTTAATTCTAACCAACAGATTAAGTAAATCATCAAATTCTGTAAGTTTTTGTATTGTATTGAAATTTTCAAATAAGAATTTTTCTAAATATGATTTCACACTTGTAGAAATTCGATATTGATGGGGATGGGTTTTCCCATTTGATTTTTTAGCCCATCCAACAAGATAACATAGTGTTTTAGGGTCATCTTTGTAACATTGATAAAACTTTAATTCCTCTTCTTTTTGTTCTCCATATTGTTTGAGAAAATCGTTTACAAGGTTTTTTAAAGTCATTTTATCAACCCTTTAAGTTTATTTTTACTCGCTATCCAGAGGACGTTTTGTGTTGTGTAAAATATTAAGTAAATCTGCTGCGGCTTTCCTTCGGCGCTCGGAATCATCAGATTTCATTTCTTCTTCTAAAATTCCTAATGCAGTGGCTCCTAAGGATTGGAGTTTATTTAATAATCCCGACTCCTCCATCCTTTCGTCAGACTTTGGATCTTTCTTTTCGCTTGTTTCTTCGAATATTGAAGGATCTGGCCTTGTTCCCTTGACTGGAGGGTTGTTAAGTATGACCTCTTTTTGTTCGTGTGAATTTTCAAATCCCAGGATTTCAGGAATGCCTGATGTCACAAAGGGATAAGGGAACTTTGTAACAGTGGTCATGTTTCTAAGAAGTGATCTTACTTCCTCTTTTAAATCACTTCTTTTGACCATAGCTTTCCACTTACAGGATCGACGGTGTTCCCATCTCCCTTCCTCAATTTCTTTAGCGAAGTAATCGCCTACAATGCCTATATGAACAAAATCATCATGATTGATTAAAACTACATCCCCATTTTTCATTACTTTTGCAAAAGTATTTAATGTACCTAAGTTAGTCGATAAAGACCTTCCTTCATATCCGTATTTGTCCGCCAATTCACGGCGAATCTCTTCCTTTGACAAATCTTCCATATTGGGTACTTTACTCCAGCCAATTTTCACATATCTTTTTGCCAAAAACTCTGCAGCCTTTTCGATTCCTCCAGGTTTAGTCTTCATTTGGAATAAATTAATGTTAAATATATTCATCCGTATACCTCCGTATAAATTTGTTTTTTTTGTATATAAAAAGATTATCACACCGTATTAAACCGTTTCAAACTGTATAATTTAAAATTTTACGAATACTTACGAATGTTTATGTTTATAATCTGATCATTACCATGGATTTTCTTTTGATGGATATTTTTTCGAAAAAGAATCTCCGATTTTTTACCACCAAATTACTGGTGACCCGTAGTCTTTTGGTTTGGGTGGGCCATGTGATAGGCTTGCTCTGCCGGAAGGCGCCAGTGTTTGAGTGAGGTACGAGCGAGTAGGTGCAATTCGGCAGCGACTACTTATCACATGAGCCCTGGGGCCCCGAACCAAAAGGAAACGGAAGCTACAGTGAGCAGGGAACTTGATTAGGACGATATGAGCTTCTTTGAGTTGGCATTCAAGGTTCTTCCTCGAGTTGCTTAGCGCCGGGTTCTGGAGCTTCCGGCCGGAAGCGAATGCTGGAGGCGGTTGGCGGAGGAGACCGGCGCGGACTTTGGCTGCTTCTGTGATTGGCTTAAGATACCTTCTTGAATTACCCAATTAAGAAGAAAAAAAGAAATAAACGTTCGTTGTTTGGAAGGTTCTTTCGCTTCGATATAGCGATGGGGAGCTTAAGCTTCTGCATTGGCTTCGAGCGTAGCTGCATGTGAGTTGGATTGTGCTTCTTTGAATTGAGGGCGGGGCTTTGGAGACCTGGGCCGGAAGCGTAGCTGGAGGTTAGGGGCGTAGAAGACCCGGTCGACTCTGTGCGAAGGCTCCCTGAGATGCTGAAAAGCGCTTATTCAATCTGTCCCTCGAGGATATGAGAGAGCAATAAACGCTTCGAAAGAAGGGTTTATTGCTTCCTTGCCTTTTCTTCAATGCAGCGATGCGAAGGCTTGTTTCTTGTAAGTTCTTCAAGCATGGCTGCATTCTGAGTAGGCTTGCAAGAATGCTTCTTCGAATAGAGGCTGGAGCTTTGGAGACCGAGACGGAAGCGCCAGCTGGAGGCCGTTGTCGGAGAAGATCCGGCCGGCTCCTGCGCGAGGCTTCTTCGAATTACTATAAAAGCCAGGCTGAATTCCTTGTTTTTAAAGAGAATTCTATTATCAGTTGAAGCAGGATAGGGCCAGTCGGAAATGTACGGAGTGTTTCCGACTGTTTGTGATGCATGCTTCCTCGAAATGCTCCCTTGAAGCCTCACAAAGCAGCCAAGCCCCCCGCCTTCCCAGTCCCCTTCAACCTTTAATCCTTCCTTGTTCGTGCAGCGCGTAGTGGAGCCTGTCGGAACGTTAAGACGCGCTAGCACATCGGTGGGAGGAGGGGGGGCGGTATCCTGCGTCCCTATTTGTAAGATAACCTCGGTAGAATAAGTAAGCCTGGCCTTCTTTGAATATGCCCTCATATATAGAAGAAAAGGAATCAACTCTTCGAGAGAAGTGTTGATCCTTCCTTGTTCTTGCTTCTAGCAGCGATGCGGAGCTGAGCTTCCTGGATTGGCTTCGAGCATGGCTGCATGGTGAGTAGGCTTGCATGGATGCTTCTTCGAATAGAGGTCGGAGCTTCGGAGACCGAGACGGAAGCGTTAGCTGGAGGCCGTTGTCGGAGGAGATCCGGCCGGCTTCTGGACGAAGGTCTCCCTGAGTTTCCTGAAAAGGACTTCTTGTTACTCCTTACTCTCCTTCAAATACCTCTCCAATGCCTCTTCAATTAAGATATATATATTCTTCTCCTGAACCAGTGCTTGCATTTTCAGTTCCTTATGTAAATCTGTTCGAAGATCAAAGGATACGCGTTTTCTCTCCACTTTCTTTTCTTCCTTTCTTGTTTCGTTGTTTTCTTGATTTGAAGAAACGTTGGTTGTTTGAGTGGATTCTTCTTCTCCTACCACTTCAGCCAGTGCTTGTGTAGGAGTGATGGTTTTTTGTAGACGTTTCATATTTTTAATATCATTAACTGCTGACTTGGATTTTGACACGTTCAATCAGCTCCTTATAAAAACTTTTATATTGATCTACTGCTTGTTTTAATTCTGAATTTCCGTTAAATCCATATAAGGCTAATCTTCCTACCGGTGCTTTTCGTGTAATTACCGTTTCAAATACCTCTTCTGGATAGTCCTCTTCAATCATTTCGTTAAATGCCTTTGCATCGTTACGTCTGACATCGTTTAATGTTCGAAGAATTCCCAGTACCTTGGTGCCTCGTTTTCCAAATTCATTTGCGCTTGCAACGGAATCCATGAAGTTTGGAATTGCAGAATAGCACCAGTTTGAGCTTTCGAACAAAACCACAACATAATCGCTTGCACATAATGCATTTGTTGTTTGCTCACTTAATGATGGCGGGGTATCAATTACAATAAAGTCATATTGATCCCGGATCTGATCCAAGGCAGCATCTAATATCAAACTAGGATTTCCGCTAAAGGGTATAGTTTCACCTTGATATGTTTTCCCTGTATATATCCAACGAGGGAGTGTAGCTAAGAAATTATTAGCAGGCAGCAGATCGAGATTATCGCTGATTGGCACTATGTATTGTTTAACATCATTATGCTGGATTGCCTCTAATACCGATTTTCCCATAAATTCGTTAGACGGCTGCTCAGATAAAAGTTCAGTTAGATTACCCTGAGAGTCCATATCTATGGCCAGAACACGATAGCCATCCTCTTTTAACAAGTAAGATAAAATGCCTGTTGTAGTTGACTTTCCACATCCGCCTTTTTGAATTCCCATTGTAATAGTAATAGCCATTTTCTGCACCTTCCTTTCTTCCAACGTTGTTTTCTTCTTTTAAAATTCTATACTAATTTATAAAATTCCTCTACAAAATTAGGTGATTTAATAGAAATACATTTTTACAATATGGAAATTGTATTAGCGAAATTCGGTAATGCGAAAAAAGGGATAATGTTACGAGCGAAAGTCCAGGCAAAGGGTTTTATATTGTCGAGGGAACTTAAACCTTTTACACTCCCCCTTCCGAATTAGTTTCCCGAAAAAAAGGCTGGTTGTTACAGCGTGAGTGTGCCCTCTATTTCACGTGGGCTTTTTATATATATCGGGCAATAAATGCCGGGAGAAATTAGACTATAAAGATCTTGTTCCCTTAGATTTTGTAAACAAAAAAAATTTATCCTTTCTTAATTCTTACACTCATTCCAGTTAGTCGCTGAATCTTGATAATAACGGTTCCGAATTGGTTTGGAATGCGTTCTGAACAAAGTTCTGAATAAGTTCTGAACCTCTATATAAGGAGAGGCAGTTCTTTAAAAGAATATTATTCGAAAGAACTTCGGAACCTTTTCGGAAGGAGAAAGCCTTCTTTCTTCATATTAAAGATAACTGGATTAATCATTGTTGAGGAAAACGTTTCGTAGAAGTTGACAACCGTTTTTGTTTTTGTTAATATAAATTATGTCGATGAGACACATCATATTTTGAGATGAATTTAAAAACTTCTTCGCAGAAGTTGACACCCGGTTTAGCTTATGTTACACTTGGTAAGTCGCTTCTGAGAGAACAACTTTATAGTTGATTTAATCAGAAAGACAAATGA
>NZ_PGVF01000002.1 GCF_002860285.1 Bacillus sp. M6-12 | reverse complement strand
GTTGATGTCTAGCTGCAGCGCCCAGCCCCTCGAGTGTTGTAACCAAGTGCCGTTACAACCTTGGTCATAAGCCAATCACTTCGGAAGGCAAAAAGCGCCTTCTGTCAGCGCTTGTCTTATGCTTGTCAGGGCTAACCAGGGCGCTTGCGCTTTTCTATGATGTCCGGCTCCAGCGCCCAGCCCTTCGAGGTCATAAGCCAATCACTTCGGAAGGCAAAAAGCGCCTTCCTTCCTCTTACAGGGCGCTTACGCTTTTCTTGAATATTACATTTGTAAATTTAGTTGCCCGTGATATTCTAGTAAGGGTATAAAAAAATATTAAGAACGGTTTATTTGCATGAAAGGTGGATTTTTATGTCTAAGAAAATAAATGAAACATTTTTAAAAGCTGCAAGAGGGGAAAAGACGGATTATGTGCCCGTTTGGTATATGCGCCAGGCAGGCCGCTCACAGCCTGAATACAGAGCGATCAAAGAAAAGTATTCGCTGTTTGAAATTACCCATCAGCCTGAGCTATGCGCTTATGTTACAAGGCTGCCGGTTGAACAATATGGAGTGGATGCAGCTATTCTTTATAAAGACATTATGACTCCGCTGCCTGCAATCGGTGTTGATGTTGAAATTAAGTCCGGAATTGGCCCTGTTATCTCAAATCCAATCACTTCCCTGAGCGACGTTGAAAAGCTTGGTGAAATTTCTCCTGAAGACGATGTTCCCTACGTGCTGGAAACTATTAAGCTGCTGACTACTGAACAATTAAGTGTTCCGCTGATCGGATTTGCAGGCGCGCCATTTACACTTGCGTCGTATATGATCGAAGGAGGCCCTTCAAGAAATTACAATAAAACGAAAGCTTTCATGTATTCTGAACCAAAGGCATGGTTCGCATTGATGGACAAGCTCAGCGAAACAACCATTACATATGTGAAATCCCAAATCAAAGCTGGTGCAAAAGCCATCCAAATCTTCGACTCCTGGGTTGGTGCATTGAATGTTGAGGATTACCGTACGTTTATCAAGCCAGTCATGACCCGGATTTTCTCCGCATTGCGGGAAGAAAACGTTCCATTGATCATGTTTGGCGTTGGTGCAAGCCACTTGGCGAAAGAATGGCATGACCTTCCACTTGATGTAGTTGGATTGGACTGGAGGCTGCCAATCAGGGAAGCAAGGGCAATGGGCATTACAAAAACCGTTCAAGGCAATCTAGATCCTGCGATCCTGTTATCTCCTTGGAATGTTATTGAAGAGAGGGCCAAAGCAATCCTGGATCAAGGCATAGAAACCCCAGGTTACATCTTCAATCTTGGACATGGAGTGTTCCCGCAGGTTAAACCCGAAACGCTTAAACGCTTGACAGATTTTATTCATGAATATTCTAAAAGCCAGCTTAAGTAAGCATGCCCATAAGCAGAATTATTGATAAAAGCAGCCGGAATATACAAAATAAATGGGTAGACGAATTGAAATGGGGTATCAGCTATAATGGCTAAAAAGAAGATGGGGATCCTCGTAATGGCATATGGAACTCCTTATAAAGAAGAAGATATCGAACGTTACTATACACATATCAGACATGGACGGACACCTTCTCCTGAAATGCTTGAAGATCTTAAGAATCGTTATGAAGCTATTGGTGGTATATCACCGCTTGCAAAAATTACACAAGAGCAGGCAAACGCACTTGAAAAACATCTTAATGAAATTCAGGATGAGATTGAATTTAAGTCATACCTGGGTCTTAAGCATATAGAGCCATTTGTGGAAGATGCAGTGGATGAAATGAAGCGTGATGGCATAACGGAAGCTGTCAGCCTCGTGCTTGCACCGCACTTTTCTACCTTCAGCGTAAAGTCATATAATGGTCGGGCTCAGGCACAGATTGAAAAAACTGGCGGAATGTCACTTACATCTGTTGAAAGCTGGTATGACGAGCCAAAATTCATCAGCTACTGGGTTCACCGTGTAAAGGAAGTTTTTGCAAAAATGACGGATGAAGAACGCAGTCAGGCTGTTCTTATTGTTTCAGCCCACAGTTTGCCGGAAAAAATACTGCAATTAGGCGATCCATATCCGGACCAGCTTCAGGAAACGGCCCTGATGATTGCAGAAGGTGCAGGGATAACCGAGTATGCGGTAGGCTGGCAAAGCGCAGGCAATACTCCGGAACCTTGGCTTGGCCCTGATGTCCAGGACCTGACAAGAGACCTCTACCGGGAAAAAGGCTATAAAGCGTTTGTATACGTTCCGGCTGGGTTTGTCGCGGATCATTTGGAAGTACTTTATGATAATGACTACGAATGCAAAGTTGTTACTAACGAAATCGGAGCTGCTTACTACCGTCCGGAAATGCCGAATACAAATCCTGAATTCATCGACGCACTGGCTGAGGTTATTTTAAAGAAACTGTCATAACATCGGATGATAACGATAAGAAGAAGGCGATGAAACCGTCAAACAGAAGATTGTGATTATCGGGGGAGGCATAACCGGTCTGACAGCAGCCTACTATCTGCAACAGCGGATAAAGAAGAGAATCTTCCATTTGAAACCGTATTGATTGAGGCATCTGCCCGTTTAGACGGGAAAATTCAAACGGCAATACTATCAGGCAGAGCGAAAGTATAGAAGTCTGGTCCTTGGTATGAAAAAAACAGCAACAAAAAAGAAGCCGGATCCTTCCGTTAACAAGTCATCTAAAGGTGCATTTCTAATCTTTACATCAGGCCCTGAATCTCTTGTGGATGCAATAGAATCAAAGCTTGACCCACGTTCTGGAAGGAAGTAAGGGTTGAGGATGTCCTCAAGGAAGGTTCTCAGTACAGAATCAGCTTAAATACGGATGAGATTAGGTATGCATCTGTAATATTGCCAACAGTGCCTCATCATGCAGCACAATCGATGTTTTCACGCTATGCCTTTTTTGAGCCTTTAAAAGAAATGCCATCGACAAGCGTTGCAACTGTGGCGCTTGCCTTTGATCAATCAGTAATTAAAAAGGATATAAACGGACAGGGTTTGTTGTATCCCGAAAACAGTGATTATTCAATTACAGCCTGTACTTGGACCCCTAAAAAATGGCCACACTCAACCCTGACGGAAAAGTGCTGTTGCGCTGCTACTTCGGTCGGGCAGGAGACGAGGCAGTTGTTGAATTATCAGATGAAGCAATAATAAAAATCGTAATGAATGATTTAAATAAAACGATGGATATTGCCGAGCATCCGGATTTTTCTATTGTTACCCGCTGGAAGAACTCCATTCCGCAATTTACGGTAGGTCATAAACATAGGATTGAAACAATAAAATCTGCAGTCGAGGAACAGCGTCCGGGGGTTTTCCCGGCAGGAAGTTTATATGAGGGCCTCGGAGTGCCGGATTGCATCGATCAAGGCGAAGCAGCAGTTGAAAAGGTGCTGCATACTTAAGCTCAAGTAAGATACAAACAGAAACTGTCCATTAACGGGCGGTTTTTTTGTTTTTATTATCCATCCGCTTCCTTTGGGCAAGAAAATAATGCAGTAAAAAAATTCCTTATTTTGTAACGAATATGGAAAAAGTAAGGTTTTGTTATAGAACAGAATTTACAATTTATTCTGAATTGTATTATAATGAATTTTGTACAAGAACAAATTCATAAGGAGGGCAGAAGTAAAAAAAATGAATGGGGGATTATGATGGGGAATAATCAAAATTCACTGGCGCAAAAACGCCAGGAAACAGTATCAGGGGACTATTCACGTGTTGTGGCATCTGCTTCATTTAAGGAACTTATGCGCCAGAAACGCAATTTTATCTTACCTATGTCAATCTTCTTTATGGTTTTCTATTTTACCTTGCCAGTCCTGACTTCTTATACTTCTGTGCTGAATAATCCCGCAATAGGAGCAATTTCCTGGGCATGGATTTTTGCTGGAGCGCAATTTATCATGACTTGGGCCCTTTGCATGCTTTATTCACGAAGAGCGGCCAAGTTTGATGAACTCGTAGAAAAAATAAGCGCTGAAGCAGGTAAATAAAGGGGGACACTGGAATGAATGGATTGGCATTTTCATTATTTTTAATCATTGTTGCATTAACATTGGTAATAACATATATGGCATCAAAAAAGACAAAAACATCGAGCGACTTTTATACCGCTGATGGAAGCTTGACTGGCTGGCAGAATGGGTTGGCCATTGCAGGAGACTATATGTCCGCAGCGTCGTTTTTAGGGATCGCTGGAATGGTAGCGCTTTCAGGTTTCGATGGCTTCTTCTACAGTATTGGTTTCCTTGTTGCTTACTTGGTAGTGCTTTATGTGGTTGCCGAACCGCTTAGGAACCTTGGCAAATATACAATGGCTGACATGATTGCCGCGCGCTTTGATGAGAAGAAGGTAAGAGGAGTAGCGGCGATGAATACAATCGCTATTTCTATTTTCTACATGATTGCGCAATTGGTCGGCGCTGGGGCACTTATAAAGCTTTTACTTGGCATAGATTATGTTTATTCCGTACTTATCGTTGGTATTCTTATGACTGTGTATGTTGTATTTGGCGGCATGATGGCTACTTCATGGGTCCAAATTGTTAAAGCCCTGTTACTAATGGGCGGGACATTTATCATCTCCATCATTGTGTTTGCAAAATTTGATTTTAGCGTAGCTGAAATGTTCAGACAAATGCAAACAGCAACTCCACTAGGTGAAAACTTCTTAAATCCGGGTAATAAATTTAAAAACCCGCTGGACACAATTTCGCTGAACCTTGCCCTTGTGCTTGGTACAGCAGGACTTCCGCACATATTAATTCGCTTTTTTACAGTAAAAGATGCGATTACGGCACGCAAATCGGTCGTATACGCAACGTGGATCATTGGTATTTTCTATGTATTTACAATCTTCCTGGGTTTCGGCGCGGCTGCTTTTGTAGGATATGATGAAATCGTTGCAGCAAACGCCGCAGGTAATATGGCTGCTCCACTGCTTGCAAAAGCCCTTGGAGGAGACTTCTTATTTGCCTTTATCTCAGCAGTGGCATTTGCAACAATCCTGGCAGTAGTGGCCGGACTGGTGCTATCTGCAGCATCAGCGTTTGCCCATGATTTTTACAGTCACATCCTCCGTAAGGGGAAAGCTACTGATAAGGAGCAGGTGGTGGCAGCGAGATGGGCTTCTATCGGGGTTTCCGTTTTATCTATTATCCTTGCACTATTCGCTCAAAAGATGAACGTAGCATTCTTAGTTGCCTTGGCATTTGCAGTAGCAGCCAGTGCAAACTTACCGATTATTTTATTGACTATTTTTTGGAAGCGATTTAATACAACTGGGGCAGTAACTGGTATGGTCGTTGGACTTTTCAGTTCTCTTATTCTTGTAGCGTTATCACCAAACGTTTGGTCACCTGAAGCAGGAGTTGCGATATTGGTTGGTGAGCCGCTGTTCTCACTTAGCAATCCAGGAATTGTTTCTATCCCGCTAGGATTTATCGCCGCTGTGGTCGGTACAATGGTATCAAGCAAGAAAGCAGATGCCAAGAAATTTGATGAAATTCTGGTCAAGGCAAACACAGGCATTAAAAGCTTGTAAGAGCTGCGATGAAAATATATATTACCCTCAGCGAGAAAATTGCTGGGGGTTTTATTTTCTTTCCTAATAGATGTATTGCTTTATTCAAAAAAATTCCTTATTCACAGTAGTCTAAAATGAAAGATTGATCCTTTGGATATAATGTCTAATGTGTATTAAGACATTATTAGGAGGGATGTATATGGCAGATCAAAACCGATTAGATAACCCCAATCCTGATTTTGCTGTACAGGAGAAGATGGAGAGCATTTGGCGTGTAACATGTGTATCATGGGAAGACTGTAACGAGAACAATGTGAGGTCCTTTTTATCAAAATGCGATGATGAGAACATTGACCCTTTATTCTGTATGAACTGGATTCAGCAGCATAGAGGGAAAATTCCTAACGCACCACTGATTGTTGATACTGCCCTTCAGTGGGTAAACCAGCATACGTCTACTGGAACTCCAATAACTGATTCAGAACAAAGTCTGCACTAGATTAGGGGGCCGTCACTGGCACCCTTTTTTAGTTACCTGATATCTTGGTTGGCTGCCAAACTCAAACAAAACATTCAGCTAACTTTTTGAATCGCGTGTATATTAACGGTTTTTGTTGTTCCATTGCAAAATGGCAAAGGTTTGTATAAATGGCTAAATTGGAGTTTTTAATACAGCTTATTTTTCTATCTATTCAGAAAAAATACATTATAGTATGATAGAATTACAAGAATTAGTAAAGGATGGAAAATTATGAATCGAAAAGCACGGCAAAGGGTAGCCAAACAATATGGAATCGTAAGCGTTAGAGATATTGCAGTCAGCTTTTTGATGAATATTTGTTTTTTTGGTTTTGTAGCATTTGTCATTTTGGCTTTTATGAAGCAATAGCTTTATATCAAAAATAGAAAGATCTAAATGACGATTGGTCTGATGAAAAATGCGTTACAAAACACCTCCTCTTGCTTGAAAGTCCCCCGGAGCTAAAATAAAAACACACAAAAATGATTTGCAACTTAATAGACAATTTGGTATGATGTCATTGAACTTTCTGACCGATTTATTCAAATGGTCATTTAAGAGGTGAGCGAATGGCTGTCAATCGAAAAAAACTGATACTGGACGCAGCTGCAAAGTCATTTTCCCAATTTGGTTATAAAGCTACAACAATGGAGCAGGTCGCA
Organism: Bacillus sp. M6-12; assembly: GCF_002860285.1. Taxonomy (GTDB): domain Bacteria; phylum Bacillota; class Bacilli; order Bacillales; family DSM-1321; genus Peribacillus. Next base: position 31,431 of record NZ_PGVF01000002.1, on the reverse strand, counting down.
AAAATAGCCAATGTCGGTAAGGGAACAATTTATACGTTTTTCACAAATAAAGAGGAACTCTTTAGTGAAATAGTCCAAAATTTGATTTTAGAGATGAAACTGGAAGCTGAGGAATCGATTGATGGGACTCTTTCCTTTTACGAGAACGTCCATCGGGCCCTGTATCGCCTTTTAAAATACAGGCTGGAGCACCAGTTTACAATAAAACTTTTACAAGAAGAAAAAGAAATTGGAACACCTGCTGTTTTAGAAATGGTAAGCAGGGTTGAGGCTGAAATTGTAAGCTATATAAAAGAAAAAGTCGAGATTGCAATTGCCAAGGGAGAAATTCAGAAATGTGATCCCGAGCTCACAGCTTTTATTATGCTTAAAATTTATATTGCTTTAATCTTTGATTGGGAGAAAAACCATAAGCCATTAAACAAAAAAGAAATTGCGGAATTATTTCAGCTTTATCTTTTTAAAGGATTGTCGAATTTTTAGGAGATGGTCCTTAATTTTTTGCGATAAAATGACCATTTGAATAAAATGGTCAATTAACCAGGAGGGGTAATTATGAGCAATAAATTGCTGATTAAGGAAATAAAGGCAATCCTAACGAACCGGAAACTGCTCATTCCGATTTTGGCTGTCCTTTTTATTCCTATTTTATATAGCGGGATGCTATTGTGGGCTTTCTGGGATCCATATGAACAGCTGGACCATTTGCCTGTTGCCATTGTAAATGGGGATCAAGGTGCAGAAATGGAAGGGAAGACTATTGAGCTTGGCAGAGATTTTGTGAAAAAGTTAAAGGAAAGCGATGAATTCGATTTTCACTTTGTTAAAAAAGAGGAAGGGTATAAAAAGCTGAAAGATCAGGAGTACTATCTTTTAGTTGAAATTCCTGAATCATTTTCAAAGAACGCAACTACCCTTTTGAAAGAACACCCGGAAAAACTTAAATTAAAATATGTGCCAAATGAGAGTTATAACTTTTTATCAGCTCAAATCGGCGAAACAGCAATAGCTAGGATTAAGGCTTCATTATCTGAGAAGGTAACCGAAACGTATGCTGAAACTATGTTTGATAATATTTCGGATATGACCGATGGGTTTGCGACTGCAAGTGAAAGTGCAGAGAAATTAAATTCCGGAATCGGGGATGTGAATTCCGGGGCAAAAAAGCTGCAAGAAAAACTTACATTGCTTGCGGAAAAACAACTTGAATTCCGAAGCGGCACTGGCAAGGTTCAAAATGGATCTACTGAGCTGACAAGCGGGACGAAGGAGCTAGCTGAAGGTCTTGGGAAACTATTGGAAGGCCATCAAAAGCTAATGGATGGAGCCAGGAAGGCAGAGTCTGGCACTGGAGAGATTGCTGCTGGGATAACAAAGGTACATCAGGGTTCAGAGGCTGCTAACGCGGCGAGCTCCCAATTAGTCAATGGGACTGACCAGATACAGCAAGGGGCAGAGAAGCTTAGCGAAAATTTAAAGTCATTTAATGAGGGAGCGGCCAATACAGCAGCTGGGGCTTCACAATTGCAGTCCGGAGTGGCAGAACTAAAGACTGGGCTTGAACCATTGCTTGCATCTCTTCCACCTGAAAAGCAAGCAGAGTTAAAAACGGCACTTGGAAAGATAAGCGCAGGAAGCGGTGAAGTTGCTGGGGCGACATCAAAGCTCTCCCTATCAGCAGGGCAGCTTTCAGCAGGAGCTGGACAGCTGGCAGGAAAGCTGGGTGAGTTAAATAATGGCCAATTAAAGCTGCAGCAGGGTTTGGAGAAATTAAGCGAAGCAGGAGCAAAGCTGCAATATGGCAGCCAACAGCTTCAAGCCGGCCAAACAGAACTGACAGCGGGAATTTCACAGTTTAATTCAAAGCTAAGTGAAGCAAAGGAAGGCGCTGGCAAGCTGGCTGGCGGAGCAGAAAATCTTTCAAGTGGATTAACACAACTGGAAGATGGGTCAGCTGCACTTGCAGATGGCACAGGCCAGCTGGCAGAGGGATCATCTAAAATATCCAGTGGAACTTCAAAGCTTGCAGAAGGATCAAAGGAGTTTAAGGAAAAGCTTTCTGCTGCGAAGGATGAAGCTTCGGGAGTGAAAGCAGATGATGAAACCTTTAATATGATGGCATCACCGGTTGCTGTCGAGAAGGATGTAATCAATCATGTGCCTAACTACGGAACCGGCATTGCACCGTACTTCCTGTCATTAGGGTTATTTGTGGGAGCATTATTACTCTCCATTGTTTATCCGCTAAGAGAACCAGCAGCAGCTCCGAAGAATGCACTCAGCTGGTTTTTTGGCAAGTTTGGCGTATTGGCAGGAGCGGGAATTATCCAGGCGCTAATTGCGTCGGCCATTCTATTAGGGATGCTTAGGATAAAAGTGCAAAATGTGCCTTTGTTCATGCTTTTTGCGATTATAACCAGCCTGGTATTTATTACGCTCATACAATTCCTGGTAACGTCATTAGGGGACCCTGGAAGGTTCATTGCGATTATTATCTTAATACTGCAGCTTACCACAAGTGCTGGAACCTTCCCGCTGGAGCTAATTCCAGTTCCATTGCAGGCGTTCAATTCATTTCTTCCAATGACTTATTCCGTTCAGGGCTTTAAGGAAGTCATTTCAAGCGGAAACTTTGCGTTTATGTGGGAAAATGCATATATACTGTTTGGGTTTGCAGCCGTATTTATTGCTGGAACAATTGGTTACTTCAGCTTTAAATATAAAAGAAGCTATTCAGCTTTTTCAGCTGAATAAATTGTGTAATATAACAGATAAACAAACGTTTTGTAACAAAAAGGCTTGGCTGTTGATTTCCGCTACAGGCGCTCACTTTCCGCGGGCGGTTCGGGAGCCTCCTCGGCGCTTTTTACCTTCCGAAGCGATTGGCTTATTCCCAAGGTTGAACGGCACTTCATTACAACACTTGAGGCCTGTGCGTCGGGGCTGGGCGCTGCAGCTAGCATAGCCAAACAAAAAAAGAACCAGTTGCCATTTTGGCAGCTGGTTTTTGCATATAGCAATGGTAGAGGGAGTTATGTTTCGGCAAAGTATTTAACCAGAACATAATATGGAAGCATCTGCTCTCAAGGTGTTAAGCAGATGTTTTACCCGTAAGAGATTAGTTGGAAATATGGTTGCATTTGTCGCACTTGTTGCCATAGCATTCGTGCTGTTCCTCAATTTTTTCGCCGCATTCACTGCATTGCTTGGCCGGTAGGTTTTTAAAGAATTCAATGCTGCTTTGGATCATGATCATCAACCTCCAATTGATATTTTCAGAAAAGTTGAAACAGTTTGTTTTTTTTATGTTACTAGTAGTGTATTATAACAGTTTAAAAATGTCAATCATGTTTTATAACAAATTTCAAAAAGATGAAAAAATGGGCATAATGGTTTATATTGAAAGAAATGCGAGGCTTACGGTTGGAATCTTGACCAAGAAAAGGATTATTAATAGGAGTGATTGGATGAAATTAACGGTAATAGGATGCTGGGGCGGTTATCCGGCAAAGAATGAAGCCAGCTCTGGCTACCTGTTGGAATGCGATAATTTTAAACTGCTGATCGACTGTGGCAGCGGTGTGCTCTCTAGGCTTCAAAACCATTTAAAGCCTGAAGATCTGGATGCTGTTGTTCTGTCTCATTACCACCCTGATCATGTAGCGGACATTGGGGTCCTTCAGCATGCACTGCTTATAGGAAGCTTTCTTGGCAATGAGAAAAAAACCTTGCCTATCTACGGGCACACACTCGATTTTGCGGAGTTTGAAAAATTAACCTATAAAGATATCACCACGGGAATTGAATATACAGAGGACAAGCCTGTTACAATAGGACCTTTTACGTTCACTTTTATGAAAACTATCCATCCTGCTCCATGCTTTGCCATGCGGATAGAATCGGGCGGGAAAACCATCGTTTATACAGGAGATACAGCCTATATGGATGAATTATCCGAATTTGCTTCTGATGCAAATCTTTTGCTTTGCGAAAGCAACTTTTATGGGCATATGGATGGTTCAGGTGCAGGCCATATGACTAGCCGGGATGCCGGACGGGTTGCACACCAGGCAGATGCGATGCTGCTTATGCTGACACACCTGCCCCATTTTGGCGACTTGTCTCAGCTGAAAAAAGAAGCTGCGGAAATATTTAAACGTGAAATAGCTATCGCCAAAAGCGATATGGAATTTCAGTTATAAACTTGGAGGAATTTGATATGCTATTTATCGATAATAGAGGGATCACAGATCCGCGCATCAATCTGGCCATAGAAGAATACGCGTTAAAATACCTGGATATCAATGAAACTTATTTATTGTTTTACATAAATGAACCTTCTATTATCATTGGGAAAAACCAAAATACTATTGAAGAAATAAATACAGAGTACGTTGAGCAAAACGGTATAAAGGTCGTACGGCGGCTTTCCGGGGGAGGAGCGGTTTACCATGACCTCGGGAATCTGAATTTCAGTTTTATTACGAAGGATGATGGAAACAGCTTTCACAACTTCCAAAAATTCACTGAACCTGTTACGGAAGCATTAAAAAAATTGGGAGTGAACGCTGAGCTAAGCGGCAGAAATGACATTCTCGCTGAAGGGAGAAAAATTTCAGGAAATGCTCAGTTTTCTACAAAAGGACGAATGTTCAGCCACGGCACACTTATGCTCAATTCAGAGCTGGATAACGTAGTGTCTGCCCTAAAGGTCAAAAAGGATAAGATTGAATCCAAGGGTATAAAATCGATTAGAAGCAGGGTAGCCAATATTTCCGAGTTTATGAAAGAGCCTATAACAATGGAGGAATTTCGGAAATTGCTTTTGAGGAATATATTTGAAGCCTCTGATGGAATTCCGGAATATGTCCTTACAGACGGGGACTGGGAAAAAATTCACAAGCTTTCAATGGAGCGCTATCAGAATTGGGATTGGAATTATGGAAGGTCTCCAAAATTCAATCTGCAAAACTCCCGCCGTTTCCCGATAGGATCCATCGATATACGGCTCGATGTCTCAAAGGGTGTTATTGAAAACTGTAAGATATATGGAGATTTCTTTGGTGTTGGAGACGTAGAAGAAATCGAGTCAAAGCTGATCGGCAGTAAATATGAGCGGAATGAAATTGAAAAACAGCTTCAGGACATTGATATCAAACATTATTTTGGAAATGTATCAAGAGAGGATTTAATTGACTTAATCTATTAATGAGCTTGTATCAAACATTAATGTAAGTGATCCCGCATCATTTGCCCTTTTGTCATTTAAATACCAAATGCTATTATTGGCAGATGAGGGATGTAGTAAAGCAGAAAGATATCTTCTGCTCTGGAATGAATGCTGTTAAAGCATAGGGTACAAGTCCTGATTCAAACCCTCCGGCTGACAGAGAAACAAAAGCAAAACAGCAGCAAATGGAGAAAAAATTAATAGATTGCCAAGAGAGGACCTTGTTATTTTGGGGTCTTTTTCTTTTATATTGCAGCGCGTACCTAGCAGCATGGCTATCAAATATAAACATTGCAGAATCCGATTTCTTTTAATATAATATATTTTGAATATTTTAAAATAATGAAAAATGAATGATCATTCATTCATAATTTAGTTTTGATGATAAGGGAGACGGAGAAGTATGAATTTATCAGAAAAGCTTCATGAAACATCATTGAAATCTGCAAGTAAACCTGCGTTTTATTTTATGGACCAGGCAACCAGTTATGCTGAACTGGATGCCTCAGTTACAAAATTTGCGGATGCCCTTGGGAAATTAGGTGTAAAGAATGGGGACCATGTAGCACTGCTTTTGGGAAACTCGCCCTATTTTATTGTAGGTTTATATGGTGCACTCCGGTTGGGTGCCACTGTTATACCAATCAACCCGATTTATACGCCAGATGAGATTGGCTATATCCTGAAGAATGGGGATGTAAAAACAGTTATCACACTTGATATACTCGTCCCATTAATTGAGAAAATGAATCAAATGCTTCCTGGGGTAGAACATGTGATTTCATGTGAGACACCTGAGAATAAGGGCGGGCTTGACGTTCAGTCATTGTCTATTTATCCAAAAATGAAATCGTTTACATCTGTTCTTGCCTCAGGCGATCTTACTTTTAAAGGGCCGGAACTGAAGGAAGATGATACCGCTATTATCCTTTATACTTCTGGAACAACTGGTAAACCAAAAGGAGCCATGCTGACTCATAAAAATTTATATTCTAATGCGCAGGATGTGGCTGATTATCTAAAAATAAATGAAAATGACAGAGTGATCACAGCTTTGCCTATGTTCCATGTATTCTGCCTGACAGTTGCATTGAATGCACCGTTAATAAGCGGCGGCACTCTGGTGATTGTTCCAAGATTCAGTCCGAAGGAAGTTTTCCGTCTTGCAGCGAAATATGAGATTACGCTGTTTGCGGGTGTTCCTACCATGTACAATTTCCTCTATCAATATGAGGAAGGGAAAGCAGAGGATCTTAAATCGCTCCGCTTATGTATCTCTGGCGGGGCTTCCATGCCGGTAGCTCTTCTTAAGAGCTTCGAACAAAAGTTTAATGTACTGGTTTCTGAAGGCTATGGATTATCTGAAGCATCACCTGTCACATGTTTTAATCCACTTGACAGGCCGAGAAAACCGGGATCCATCGGGACCTCAATACTTCACGTAGAAAACAGGATTGTCGATGAAATGGGAAAGGAAGTCCCTGCTGGACAGGTGGGCGAATTAGTAGTTAAAGGTCCTAATGTAATGAAGGGATATTATAAGCTTCCTGAGGAAACGGCTGCTGCAATCAAAGACGGATGGCTGTATACAGGTGACTTAGCAAGGATGGACGATGAGGGTTATTTTTACATAGTTGATCGTAAGAAAGATATGATCATTGTCGGCGGCTTCAATGTTTACCCGCGAGAAGTTGAAGAAGTTCTATACTCACATCCGGATGTAGTCGAAGCGGCGGTAATCGGGGTTCCGGATCCGAATCAGGGGGAAGCAGTCCATTGCTTCGTAGTGAAAAAGAATGATTCCTTAACAGAAGCTGAACTAACGTTATTCTGTTCAGAGCACCTGGCAAAGTATAAGCTGCCGAGCCAGATTGATTTTCTGGAAGAGCTGCCAAAGAATACGACCGGTAAAATTTTGCGCAGGTCTTTAAAAAATCAGATACTTCAGAATCATTAACATCAGAATTGCAAAGAGGCCTTCGGTAAACGGAAGGCCTCTTTAGTCTTTCGTGGTCTTATCTGGAATTCCCAATCTAGGTCAACGGTGCTGAAGTGAAAAGGACATACACCAGGACTGCTGTTTTGAATATGGTGTAGGGTAATGAATTTTTCTGGGAGGTACGTTATGCAGCAACAATACTTTAATCCTGAATATCCACAAATGATGGATACCGGCCAAAATTTTATGGAACAATTTGATCAGAGGCAGCAGCCTTACGGGTATTCGTATCCAAGACCTAGGCCAAGACCAAGGCCGAGACCACGCAGGCCTTATTATTACCCATATCCATATTATCCTTACTATCCATATTACCCGTACTACCCTTATTATCCTGGATATGGCTATGGCGGTGGATACGGCGGTGGATACGGCGGAGGTTACGGTTACGGCGGATGGGACGACAACGACTGATAAAGAGCAGCTCTCGCAGATAAAAGGCTGTATAAATATCTTTGATCTGACAGATTTTGATAAAATAAAGCCTTATAAGATGCTCGATATAGCACTTATAAGGCTTTATTTTTTAAAAATTTTAAGCATGTAAGAAAGGTTTTGTTTTTCCATTAACATGGCCTATGGAAGCTGTACGATCTCAACAGAGTGACGTTTATTGAGCTTAATTGCCACAAATAAAAATGAGAAAGCTGCAATGAAGCGGGCTGCAGACACAATAGTCATCGCAGGGTGCATTCCAAGGGCATTTAATAAATAAACGCCGGTTTGAGGAGCGATAAACCCAACAATTGCCAACAGAAATGTGTAGTTAGCGATATAATTCGTCCGCTCTGCATCAGGGGTTGCTTTAAGCAGCTGATTAAAAAGCAGTAGATTGGTCCCGGATACAAATAACCCAATCCATAAGTTTATTAGTGTTAAATATATGAGGTTAACAGAAAGAATGGTCAAAAGCGGTGCAGTTGCCATACCTGCTGCAGCTGCGAATAAGACCATCGTATTTCCCCAGCGGTCTGCAGCATTAGCCCACCATTTGATGCTTATAATCTGTGCCAGCTGGTTTGTTACCGAGAATAAACTGAACCACATCGCCGTGGCATTCGCCTCTTTAATATGGTAGATGCTGAAAATCGACCATCCCATCTGAGCAGCAAAGTTAAATAGCAGGGCGCATACCAGAAAGGCAATATAAGGCTTATAGTTAAACACTTCCAAGGACAGCTTTTTATTGCTCTCCGAGACCTGTTGGTCCTTCTCTGTTTTAGGCCCATCCTCTTTATGTTTAAATAAATACCAAACTTCAAAAATCGCAAATATAAAACCAGCTATAAACAATACTTGATATGGAAAAGCGTCTTTTTTATCGAACAGGTTTAAAAAGAATCCTGATAAAAATGTCACAGCCAGAGCGGCAATGGTGTTGTAGCGGTTTCTGGAACTGAAAAATTCTCCTCTTCGTTCACTTGGTATTAAATCGCCAATCATCGATTGCCATGATAAATTGGAAAGCGATCCCGGAAAATTCAATAGGGCAATTAATATGACAAGAATCCATGCAGCATATGAATGTGCAAGAAACGGAATAAACAAGATAAGCATAAATAAAAATCTCGTGGCCAGGGTAGAAATGACGGTGAAATTCCGCTTGCTGCTCACCCTATTCAACAGGATGGCACCGGGAATCACAGCCAGCATTCCAACGATGGAAGGCAGTGAAGTAATCAGACCCATCTGGTTATTGGTTGCTCCCAGTACACTTATTGCAAACAGAGGGATATATCCATTAACCATATTAGTAGAGGCAGTGGAGGCGATGCCGTTATAGAAACTTAACTTTTCATTTTTTGTAAAACTCAAGTAAAATAGCGCTCCTTTTCTTCTATTAATGCAGCCAATTTCAGCGGCTTAGGAAAAAATTAATCTCCTGCCTAATTAATTGGCCGAAATGAATTGTACAATGGCGGTTCTCCGCAAGCAAGAGGAGTATTTAAAAACAGTCTTTTTAGCATAGCTTCTCAATTGAGAACGTAAGTAAAAAGCCGTTAGAAAAGCGTTTACACTTTTTTTTACAAGGGAAGACTAAATTCTATTTGAAGTTCAGGGGAATATACGGATGCTCAAAAATAATAATAATAACAAGAAAACTATTATGAGTTTTTAACTGCTGACCCATGTATAGAAATAAAATAAGCAGTTAGCTCATGCTTCCACAATAAAGGCGGTGTAGACGAAGCTAAACGATCCAAATTCTTAAGTGTCTTTACATTTTAGCCACACAAAAAAAGATAGATAAACGGAATTGTCCGCCTATCTATCCTTCTTATTTTGTAAAACTATCTATATAAACTGAACAATGTCCTTTATTGGCAAACGGGTGGTGTTATGTGCAGGTGCAGCAGCTTTGCCGAGAGGTATTAACACGGCAGGATAGGTGCCCTCCGGCAAGTCGAATTTTTCCGCGAACTTTACCCTGTCAAACCCACCCATAGGAACGGTATCATAGCCGTATGCTTTTGCGATTAGCATAAGCTGCATGGAAACCAGGCCTGTGTCAAACTGAGCAATGTTTCTTCTGGCTTCTTCCGGTACATTGGGATAAAGATTATTTGTGTTTTCCACCAGGCGCTTCATATTTGTTTCATCCATATATCCCGCTTCAACACTGCTTTGGTATATTTTCTCTGCATTCTTATATGAATCGATCACTCCAAGAACTGCGATAACAGCTGAAGCTGTTTCTACCTGTTCCTGATTATTGGCAATCGCTCTTAATTCTTTTTTGGTATCCTGATCTGTTATGACGATAAAACGCCATGGCTGCAGATTACTGGATGATGGTGCAAGTGCAGCTTCCTCGAGAATTTTTACGATTTCGTCCCTCGGTATTTCAAAATTCGGGTCGTACACCCTAACAGATTTACGTTCACGGATGACTTCTATTATATTTTTGTCATTTGATGCATTCACATTAATTCCTCCTAGCTTGGGCTAATCCTTACGGAAAGTATTCCGTACTAAAGATTACTATTAGTCAATTTTGGAGTCAAATATTCTGATGGCCTTAGAAATTGAAGGGATGTTCACGATTGAAGTTCGTATTTAAAAATTTTGAAAAAATTCAAAAAACATCTTGTAATAAACTTAGTCTGTGTTTATAATTTAGTACATAAAAGCATAAAAGTGTAAAAGCGGTACATAGAGACATAGAACGGGGGATTCAGATGAAAAGGAAATGGCTAGGATCAGCAGCTGCGGTAAGCATTCTGGCAGCAGTGATGCTGTCAGGCTGCGGAAGCACTAATACAAGCAGTCCTGAAAAGAGCGGAGAAACAAAGGCGCCCGCAAAAGGTGGCGAGTTGCAGGTCGGAATGACGCAAATCGTTGAGCATCCTTCATTGGATGCAGCTTCAAAAGGCTTTAAAGCCGCGCTTGAAGAAAAGGGACTGAAAGTTAAATATGATATGCAAATCGCGGGAGATCCGAATAATACACAAACAGTAGCAAATAATTTTGTTTCTGATAAGGTAGATTTAATTTTTGCAAATTCCACTCCGAGTGCCCTTGGTGCATTAAATGCAACTAAGGATATTCCTGTTGTCTTTACATCAGTAACGGATCCGTTAGGAGCAAAGCTAGTATCATCAATGGAGGCTCCTGGAGGAAATGTAACCGGAACGACAGATACACATCCTGATGCGATTCCAAAAACGGTAGAATTTATTTCAAAGCAAATGAAGGCTAAAAAAGTTGGAACCATCTATAATGCCGGAGAACAGAATTCAGTTGCCCAGGTAGAAATAGTTAAAAAAGAAATGAAAAAAGCGGGCATTGAACTAGCTGAAGCATCGGTTTCAACCTCTGCTGAAGTAAAGCAAGCCGCAGAGTCACTTTCAGGCAAGGTAGATGCTTTCTACGTTATTACTGATAATACGGTTGTTTCGGCCCTTGAGTCAGTGATTGGTGTTGCAAATGATAAAGATATTCCATTGTTCGTGGGCGAGCTCGATTCAGTTGCACGCGGGGGCTTTGCCGCATACGGCTTTGACTATTATGATATCGGCTTTGAAGCAGGAGAGATGGCAGCACAGATTCTTGCGGATGGCAAAAAGCCAGCGGATCTGCCCGTCCAGTACCCTCAAAAATTAAAGCTCTCCATAAACGAAAAGGCAGCTAAGGAAATGGGCATTGAAATCAAAGAAGAGTGGAAGTCTGAAGCGGAAATTGTAAAATAATCATTCCATAAACCGCGGAAACTCCACTGGAGAGGAAGATAATTATGTTAGCAATATTCAGTTCAGTTGAGGCGGGTGTCATTTATGCCATAATGGCTCTTGGTGTTTATTTATCATTCCGTATTCTGGATTTTCCTGATTTAACTGTTGACGGAAGTTTTGTAACCGGGGCCTCAGTTGCATCGATAATGATTGTAAATGGTCAGAGTCCGCTTGTTGCTACCGCAGCTGCATTAGTTGCTGGATTTGTTGCAGGGGGCATTACAGGCCTGCTGCATACGAAAGGAAAAGTAAATCCTCTTCTTTCCGGAATATTAATGATGATTGCTTTATACTCCATTAACCTGCGGATTATGGGGAAATCGAATGTACCGCTTTTGACGGAAGAAACACTCATGACAAAGATTACTGCATTTTGGCAAAATTCAGGGTTGGACGGAGCATTGAACAATCTTTTGGCGGCTGCAGGATTGGGAGCTGAAGTCCCTAAAACATGGGGCATATTGTTTACGATGCTTCTGCTTACATTATTGATCAAAGTGTTGATTGATGCTTTTCTCAAAACAGAAATCGGTCTCACTCTTCGTGCTACTGGAAATAATGCGGCAATGGTAAAAAGCTTTTCTGCCAATACCGGTACCATGAAGGTTATCGGACTTGGGATTTCCAATGGACTTGTCGCTTTTTCAGGAGCGCTAGTTGCTCAATATAACGGCTTCAGCGATGCTGGGATGGGAATAGGAATGATTGTAATTGGACTTGCTTCGGTCATCATCGGTGAAGCGGTTTTCGGTTCAAAAACAATTGCCAGAGCTACACTTGCCGTGATAGGCGGTGCGGTCATTTATCGGATTGTTGTCACGCTCGCCTTGCAAGTTCAATTTCTTGAAACAGGGGATATGAAACTGATAACAGCAATAATAGTTATTTTCGCTTTAATTATCCCGAATATTTCTGCCGCCCAAAAAGAGAAAAGCCGTAAGAAAAAGCGACTCAAGGAGCTTTCATTTCAGAGGGTAGATTCTTTCGAGAAAGGCGGGGAACAGATTGCTGCAGTTAAATCAGATATTTAAAGTTTTCAACGAGGGAACTCCCGATGAAAAACTGGCGCTTAATGACATTGACCTTCAGCTGGCCAAGGGTGAATTCGTAACCGTAATCGGCAGTAATGGAGCCGGAAAATCAACACTAATGAACCTAATCTCCGGAAGGCTGATTCCCGACGCAGGAGATGTTAAAATTGACGGGGAAAATATGACAACTGTTCCTGAGCATATTCGTTCAAGAGTAATTGGACGCGTTTTCCAGGACCCGATGGCAGGAACTGCACCTGACATGACAATAGAAGAAAACCTTGCGATCGCATATACAAGAACAAAGCGAAAAGGCTTGAGCTTTGGCGTTACAGGCAAAAGGCGGGCATTCTTTAAGGAAACCCTTGAAACCCTTCATCTGGGACTTGAGAACAGAATGAATGCGAAAGTAGGGATGCTGTCTGGGGGAGAACGACAGGCGCTTTCGCTGTTGATGGCGACGTTTACGGAACCAAAGATATTGCTTCTTGATGAGCACACCGCAGCACTTGATCCTGCACGGGCAGAATTAATCACTAATCTAACCAGGCAAATTGTTGAGCAATATAAGCTGACGACACTGATGGTCACTCATAATATGCAGCAGGCAGTGGACCTTGGAGATTCATTGATTATGATGGACAAAGGACAAATTATATTTGATGCTAAAGGCAAGGATAAGTCTTCGTTAACTGTTGAAAAACTTCTTGAAGAATTCCAGCGAATCCGCGGCGAACAAATGACCAACGATAGAGCCGTACTAATTTGATTAATTCAAAAAAGACCTTGCCAGAAGGGCAGGGTCTTTTTTCTTTGGAAAAGGGCCGGAGCTGCGCTGATTGTAGGCAAAAAGAACTCCATTGAAATAAAATGTAAAATCACTTACAAAGTTGTATCGTTTAGCTTCGCTCATACCGCCTGTATTGTGTTAGCTGTGCTAACTCCTTAATCCATGTTTGGGCTGGGAGAATAGACTCATTTCTGTGAAATCTACCATGCGATTAAAATAATAATTGAAATATTGGGACTAATTTAGGAAAATAAGGTTATTCCATTTAGGAGGAGAATCAGGTTGGCCGTCACCATTACAGAAAAGCAAACAACAGATTTCAGGCAAGGCATCCAGTCAGGTGTTAGCATTGCCATTGGGTACTTTCCGATTGCACTTACATATGGGCTTCTGGCTAAGACAACCGGCTTAACAATGGCCGAAACCGTTGCCATGAGCATTTTCGTTTTTGCTGGAGCGGCACAATACGTCTCATTGAGCCTGCTTACTTCCGGGACGGGTGTTTTTGAAATCGTCCTTACAACATTTATTTTAAATATCCGCCATTTCTTAATGTCAACGGCACTTAACGAAAAAAGCGCAGATGACTTTTTGTGGAAAAAGGCCGGATATGCTTTTGGTATTACGGATGAAACCTTTTCGGTTGCTGCGACAAAAGAAGGGACTGTTTCAACCGGATATATGTACGGAGTGATAAGTGTCAGCTATTCAAGCTGGGTCGTGTTCTCAGGTCTTGGTTATCTATTTGGAGCGAGCTTGCCTAAAACATTGCAGGAAAGCATGTCGGTTGCACTTTATGCGATGTTCATTGGCCTGTTGGTCCCTTCAATGAAGGGATCAATGAAGGTAGTATATCTTGCGGCAATGGCAGCCTGTTTTAATAGCGTTTTCACCATGTCCGGTACTTTGAAAACAGGCTGGGCTATTGTTACAGCGACCCTTTTGTCAGCGATCCTTATAGAACTTGTGGAGTATTTGAAAAAAGGAAAAGGGGTCTATGGGCATGAATAGTACGATCGCGCTGATGATACTAGGAATGGCTGTAGTAACTTATTTGCCGCGGATGCTTCCTTTTGTTCTGTTTAAAGGAAAAGAATTGCCGCCTTTTGTCCAGGGAGTTCTAAAAAATATACCATTTGCTACACTTGGGGCACTCATATTCCCCGGAATTTTGTTCATCCAGGGTGATATGCTTTATGGAGTTATCGGAGCTGCATCAGCCATTATTATTGCATTCACTGGTGCAAATGTAATTGTGGTAGTTCTTGGTGCCATAGCTGTACTAAGTGTGTATTCCTACTTCCTCCCCTTCTAGCGGGGTATTGAAGTTTAAAAAGAAGAAAAGACCTTGCCGGCAAGCAAGGTCTTTTCTTCTTTGACAAAGATAACTATTCTACTTCTTTCATGATTCTTTTATATACTTTGTCTTTATCAAAATTGTTTTCACCCATGCCGAACACTTCGATTACACGGTTATTTTGATCAAGCAAGTAAGTTGCACTGGTATGGACAAACTGGCCTGTTCCCGGGTCACGGTATTGGAAGTTATACTTGTCGGCTAATTTTTTCGTGTCTTCATTGGTTCCGCGAAGAACTTCCCATCCGTTGTATTTATCAATTTCAAAGGTCTCTGCATAATTTTTTAAAATATTTTGGGTATCCTTTTTGGGATCAAAAGTAATGGTCAAGAATTCAACCTCACTGCCAAATTTCCCTTGCTCGGCCAGCTGATCTCTAATTTTTTTCATTTGAAATGTGGTATTAGGGCAAATATCAGGGCATTCTGTATACATAAATTCCAGCAGCCGGACTTTCGGTGGCAATTCTTTAAAAGAGTAGGATTCGCCATTATGTGTTTTCATAACGACTTCCTTAGGGAAATCCATTTTTGATTGCCGGTATTCAGTAAAATAATAAATTCCAGAACTAACCCCAATTACCAGCAGGACGGAAAAAATAATATATATCTTCTTCATGATTCACCTCGAATGATTAATGTAAGGAACTAAATTTATGCTATATAGATGTTGAGAATATATCTTAACTATACCTTAGGAAATGAGAGGGAGGTGCCGGAAAAGAGAAAAAACATTGAATATTGTTTGAACTTTTAGTGTCGAAGGGCCTTCTTTTTGTTCTAACCTCAACTTCGATTACTACAATATACAATAGGGCTGTCCTGGAAGGGAGGAAAAGTTGATGAGAAGGAAAATAGGTTTGCAGGCAATTATTATCTATTTATTTTTTGTTTTGGCTGTATACTGGTATCTATATTTCGGAGGGGATTCAGGCATTCCTGAGGCTTTCAGGGGGACGAGCGCGGATCCCGCCACATTTTTGAATGGCCGGGAGCTTATGCTGAGTGAGGAATATTCCAGGATTAGGAACTTCCTTTTCTTTGTATCTACCCCTTTTGAATGGCTTTTGTATTTATTAATCTTGATAGGAGGCTTATCTCTGACTTTTGAAAGATGGGCTGCCGCTGCATCAAAATGGAGAATAATGAAAACCGCTATTTATGTTTTCTGGCTTTCCATTATCACTCTAATTGCATCTTTTCCAATTAAATATTTAGGTTACTATTTAAGCAAGAAATATAATATTTCCATACAGACATTTTCTTCCTGGATGAAGGATCAAATTATTGATTTCTGGCTGAATTTTGGGCTGATGGTTCTTATCGTCTCTGTGCTTTACTGGCTCATTAAAAAGAGTGAAAAAAGATGGTGGCTTTATGCATGGCTTTTGTCTGTTCCTTTTTCTTTTTTTATGATGTTTCTTCAGCCAGTAGTAATTGACCCGCTTTATAATGATTTTTATCCATTAAAAGATAAAAAGCTAGAAAAACAGATCCTCGAAATGGCAGATAAGGCTGAAATACCTGCTGACCATGTGTATGAGGTGAACATGGCGGAGAAGACCAATTCCCTGAATGCCTATGTTACCGGTGTTGGTTCGAACTCAAGGATAGTTCTATGGGATACTACGCTTAACAAACTTGAAGATGATGAAATTTTATTTATAATGGCTCATGAGATGGCCCATTATGTTGAAAAGCATATTTATATTGGTATAACAGGATATTTGCTATTAAGTTTGGCGGGGCTGTGGCTTATATCAAGGGTTATGAATTATTCCGTACGCAAGTGGGGCGGGCTGCTGCAGGTTTCCTCTGTGAAAAGTGTAGACTCGCTGCCGCTGTTCCTGCTAGTTGCAGCCATCCTTTCATTTGCATCCGCACCGCTGTCCAATGCTGTGTCCCGCTATCAGGAAGCGCGTGCTGACAGCTATGCGATTGAAATGACCAAAGATCCCGAATCGGCGATTGGCACTTTCCAGGAGCTAACAAGGGCAGGACTCAGTGAAGTGAACCCTCCATTCCTCGTGAAACTGTTCCGCTACAGCCATCCGCCAATGCTTGAAAGGATTTCCGCCCTAGAGCAATATGAACGGGAAAAAGAGTAAATTTAAATTGTAAGTGACATATATACGTTCTGTAAATTTCTTGCTAAAATGAAATTTATAAAATATCATGACGGGATTTGTTATTCCCGAGGGGTAATGGTGGATAAAAATGCATCGTAATAAAGAATTGTATCAGTTTTTATCAGATAAAACGTGGCAGCTGACAGAGCAATGGTACGAGTCGTTGGATAAAAGTGGAAATGATGGTGTATATTCATCAACCAATTTAGAAATAATTGAAGGAGTAAAAAAGCAAAATCACGAATTTCACAAACGATTCTTCCGAGTTTTTTTGGAAGATGAGTGCGAATTCTTTGAAACATTTGAAGAGTGGATATTGTCTGTCGCCCAAGATCGGGAACATTTAAAAACACCTATTCATCTAATTTTAAAGGAATTCTTCAGGACACAGCAGCAATATCTTGACTTAATCAGGGAGTTTGTTTCTTTACACCCAGGGAAGTATTCAAATGATGTTGTGGATTTATGGACGCAGACAATTATTAAATTATTTAGTGAAGTAATGACATGGTTCACAAAAGAAAATTTTAAACATTCACAAAGGCAGCTTGAAGCCCAGCAGGAAATGATCAGGGAGTTAAGTGCTCCTGTAATATCGTTAAACCAGAACACTGCATTGCTTCCTCTCATAGGGGACATTGACACAGCGCGGGCCAAATTTCTGCTGGAGAATACTCTGCATCAATGTGCAAAAAAGAACATTAACCATCTGTTTATTGATCTATCTGGAGTAGTCGTGATTGATACAATGGTTGCACAGCAGATTTTTCAGATGATTGAAGGCCTAAACTTGCTTGGAGTGCATTCTACCCTTTCGGGGTTAAGACCAGAGATTGCCCAGACAGCTGTTCAATTAGGTTTGTCATTTGATAATGTTTCCGTTACATCTACATTGGAAAAGGCGATTAATCAGCTTTTTAAAAATTAGATATTTAAGGGAAAAGCTTATGAAGCACTCGCTAAAAAAACCCTTGTCATCACTTTGACAAGGGTTTTACGTGTTTTGCAGATTATTGGATTTTAATTTCCAAATGCCTGATTTACCTGATTTAATTCACAGGTTAATTTCATAAATTGGGCCTTGTTCTTCTGGTCGAGGGCATGATCTATTTCAGTTACAAGCTTCTGCTGCTTTCGCTTTAATAAAGCTTCAGTAATGATCATATCAATCATTAAATTTTGCATGTAATTTTCTCTTTTCTTCTTGTTCATTGCACATGACTTTGTTAGTTCCGAATAGGACTTCTCATGTTTCATGAAACTCACCCCTGAGACCTTTTAAATAGTATATGGATGAGTGCGGCTAAATTCAACTGAAAATTTTAAATTATTAATTTTTTTTAATGTAATAACCTGAGTTACGTTATTGGTGGCTTAAATTCTATTTTCCTTATTGTGAAATACGTTTATATAATTTTGAATTTTTTGTGAATTTAACCAAAATTGCTTTCTTGCATGATATGATAGGTTTGTTGGAAAATCATGGTTATTAGAGAGGAGTTTAGATATGACTACTGGAAACCAGTGCCTGATCGAAGAATATGAAATAACGCCTTATACGCTTATACTCATGCCCATTCAGTACGGAAGTAAAACATACACCCGCATCTATGAATTAAATGAGGAATTCATCTCTCCATTTAGGCCGTTGGACATTATTAAGAAAAGCTGCCAGTATTTTGGAAGTTCCTATGATGGAAGACGTGAAGGCACTAAAAAGCTTATTAAAATCACTCACAAAGCACCAATTGCAATTGATCCGACAAGTTCTATCTTCTTTTTCCCAACAATTTCTCCTTCGCGCCCCCAATGTGTATGGCTTGCTCACGAACATATTTCCTCATACAGCCGGAGTGATGCGGCAGAAACTTCCATAACGTTCCGAAATCAAAAAAAGATCAGCCTTCCTGTCTCTTACAGCTCTTTTGAAAACCAGCTGATGCGGACAGCGCATCTAAAAACCACGCTGGTGCAGAGAATAGCGGAAACGGAGAGAAAATCGTTTTATATGTTTCCCCGCCAGAAAACCGAAGGATGAATTAGTCTCAATATCCCGTTTGAATTTTAATCGGATTTGAATAGAGACAGTAGTTAAATCAGTTAAACGCCCCGGTTTTTAAAGCAGATTATGTATATGAAACCGTACTTATCATATTTGTAAAAGGTTATCTGTATTTACTGCTTTCTATATTCTGCGTCACCTGTTACCGGGGAACGCTTATTTAGCGGATAGGGAAGCATAACACATCGTTTCCATGCGCATAAAGCAGAACCCAGACTAAGTGCGCAGTGTTGTAACTTGAAATCATGTACAGCCTTTGATTTGGCAACGTCTGTGTGACCCAAATCCCGCGGGCCTCAACTACGCCTCTGTCATCGTCTTTTCAAGGCTCGCCAATCGGTAAGTTTTCTGCGCGAATAGGAAAGCATAAAGTTATGGGATAAAAGTTGCATCCCTTCCATCCGCATAAGTGCAACTACGCCTCTTTCATCACCTTTTCAAGGCTCGTCTATCGGCGAGTCTTTTAATATTTTAGCCTCTTGATAAGATAATACCCAAGCAATTCCTCCACTTTATTGCGAAGTCTTGGGTTGAAGTAGTTATGATGTTCTTCATAACCCCGATAAATAAAGGAGAACATTGTAAAGGCTTCATCACGGTTTATTTCACTTACTTTAATATTTTCATGCCTTAAAAACCTTCTTGCTTCGGCAAGATCCTTCTGTACAACTGTTAAGGCTTCTTCTACAAGGTCAAGGTAAGGCTGCCGCAATTTAAACGGACTTTTCTCAAAAATTTGCCTGTCCCGGTTTAAGATCGTTATCACCATAGGAAGGTAAATAGCTTGTTCAATTATGTTGCGGTCTTTCTCAGGAATACGTGTCATTTAAAAAACCCCTCTTAAAAAAGGAACATATGTTCTGGTTATATCGTAATAAAAATTCGTTTAGTGTGCAACCTGTTTATATAGGAAAAAGCAAAAGTGATTATTTTAATGCTGAAATTGATTAATCATACGGGTGAAGGGGAAAGGGATTATTAAAACAGAAAACAGTCATGAGCAAGACTCCCAATCTATGCATGGAAAAAAGAATAAGCAGTTGGCACACTAACATTGATTTAACAGCCAAGGTTAACAGAGCCTTTAATTTAATTAGTTTTTCTTATACCGAACAATTGGCCCAGCTCATCCCCTTTTCCACACAAAATAGAACCGTTAAGATCCTGCTTTGTAAATAGCCATGTTACATGTACAATGAAATAGAAGGCCGATTTAATAAGTAGAAAGAAAAATTATGTTAAGGAGATCACAATGGATTTTGAAGTAATACGGGAATGGATAACGCTTGAAAATATAATGGACCTTATTCAGAAGTATCGGTCCTTTGGTCCAATCCCAGGTATATTATTGCCCATGCTGGAGGCTTTCTTGCCTTTTTTGCCGTTATTTGTTTTTGTAATGGCAAATGCTAACGCTTTTGGGCTGTGGATCGGATTCTTAATATCCTGGGCGGGATCAGTGGCAGGTGCTCTGCTTGTTTTTTTTATTGTCAGAAGGTATGGACAGCAAAGGCTTCTGTCATTTCTCCAGAAAAGCAGGCAGGTTAGAAAGCTGATGGACTGGGTGGACAGGCATGGATTTGGCCCCTTGTTCCTTCTGCTCTGCTTTCCGTTTACTCCGTCAGCCATTGTAAACGTGGTGGCTGGACTTTCAAAAATAAGCTCGCTGCAGTATGCACTTGCTGTAACTGCCGGAAAGATGGTTATGATTTTTACAATCAGCTTTGTCGGTTATGATATTTTCTCACTTATCCATAAACCGCTCAGGACCGCTATAGTCCTTCTTATTATTTTTGTTCTTTGGTATGTTGGGAAACAAGTTGAAGTAAGATTGAATAAGAGTGTCCAGAGGGAGAAAGGCTGACAGAGATTACGTTTTTTAAAGGCTGGGCATTTCAAAAAGTCTTCCGAATATGATCAGGAGTAAAAAAGAGTAACCTTAGCAGCGAATCACACCAAGAAAAGGACAGCTTACTGAGGATATGGGTTCAGGACGGCGAACAGGTAAATACAGGCTAATAACCGGCACCCTTTTAATAGCCGTTCTTCCTCTTATGATGGAGGCAAACAAAAAATGGGACAGAAGCGAACAGCACCGATAGGGGAATGGGTAAAAACTGCAATTATATTATTTGTTTTATTTATTTTCATTCGCACCTTTTTCTTTTCCAGCTATGAAGTTGAAGGTGACTCGATGAGGCCGACACTCGAAAGCGGCAATAAGCTTGTGGTAAATAAAATCGGTTATCGGCTGGGAGAAATAAAACGGTTTGATGTCATCATTTTTCATCGCAAAAAAGAGGATTATGTCAAAAGGGTGATTGGGCTTCCCGGTGATAAAATTACGTATGCCGATGATCATTTATTCATTAACGGAAATAGATATCGTGAAGAGTATCTGGATGAATATGAACGCCCGATTCTAGGCCAAAAACTGACCGGAGACTTTACTCTCGAGGAGCTGACTAGTGCAGAAACGGTTCCTGAAGGGGAATTATTTGTAATGGGCGACAACCGGCTTGTCAGCCTTGATAGCAGACATTTCGGATTTGTACCGATCGATAAGGTAGTCGGAAGAGTGGACGTGAAATACTGGCCGCTGGATGAATTTAATCTGGATATGTAAAGCCTTCAGAAGTGGTTTAAATTAAAGCAGGATATAGTTTCTTATACCAAGAGGTTTCTGAAGAAATATCCTGTAAATCCCTATGGAAAATCAGTGGAAACTCTGTCAAGATAGACAGGGTTTTTATTTTTTTGTATGTAGTTTTTTGTTTCTGAAAACACGACAAGTAAGCAGTTTAATGTTAAAATTTTATTACGAACAAACGTTCTTTTGTATTTTTGGAAAGCCTCCTCCTAATGAAGCGTAAAGGGAGGTTCTGTTATAGTAGAGATAGTATTATAGAACAAAAGATACAAACGTTGAAATGGGGGCGAATTGATGACACTGCAGTTTTTGCTTGGGAAGTCCGGTACAGGAAAAACAACTGTGATATTAGATGAGATTCGTGAGAAACTATTCGAAAATCCGGAAGGTAACCCGATCATTTATATTGTTCCTGAACAGATGACATTTTTATCTGAACATAAATTACTTGCTACACCAGGTTTAAGCGGTATGATCCGCTCTCAGGTACTCAGCTTCACCCGGCTTGCATGGAAAGTGCTTCAGGAAGTGGGCGGTATGAACCGGATTCATCTGGACAGCACAGGAGTGAGCATGCTGATCAGGAAAATCATGAATGAAAAGAAGGGCGATCTTAAATTATTCGCACGTTCTTCTGAGAAGCAGGGTTTTCTTGCTCAAATGGAAGAAATGCTTACCGAGTTTAAGCGGTATTGTGTTAAGCCTGAAGAGATTAGGACTTTCCTGACACAAAATGAAAGTGATGGAGCACTCGGGGATAAGCTTCATGATCTGGAAATTATCTATCAGGCGTTTGAAGATGAACTGGCAGGAAAGTATCTTGATTCAGAGGACTACTTCAGGCTTCTTGTTGAGAAAATCCCTCACTCATCCTTTATCTCCTCTGCGGAGGTTTATATAGATGGATTCTACAGCCTAACCCCGCAGGAGCTGCTGATTGTTGAAGAACTTTTAAAGCATTGCAAAAGTGTAAAGGTTGCCCTTACGCTGGACAAGCCGTTCAGGCATATGCCGCCTGACAGTCTCCATCTTTTCAGGCAAACAGGACATACGTATTACAGCATATTCAATGCAGCTCTCAGTCTGGGAGTTGAAGTTGGCGAAGATATTGTATTGGACCGCCCATTAAGATTTACAGAAGCTCCGTCGCTTGTTCACCTTGAAGAAAATTTTAATGTCAGGCCGCTGCTGGAATTTGAGGGTAAAACTGAAGTATCCGTTTCACAGGCTGTCAACCGCCGTGCTGAGGTTGAAGGAACAGCCCGTGCAGTCCTGAACCTGGTCCGTGATCAAAATATACGCTTCCAGGACATAGCAATCTTGCTCCGAAATGGTGAAGCCTACCATGACATCATCCAAACTATTTTCAGAGATTACAAGATTCCTCACTATATCGATTCCAAACGGACAATGCTCAATCACCCGCTAATTGAACTTATAAGATCAGTTCTGGAGATTTTGGTGACTAATTGGCGATATGAGCCTGTTTTTCGGGCCATTAAGACTGAATTGCTTTTCCCCATCTCCCGCAGCAGCGGAAAAATGAGGGTTGCTGTTGACCGGATGGAGAACTATGTTCTGTCCAGAGGTTTAAAGGGCAGCCAATGGACTTCGAAGGACAGATGGACCTATAAGAGAATAAGAGGGATCGAATTTGAAGATAGAGTTCAGACCGATAGAGAAAAAGAAATTGAGAACGAATTGAATGAATTGAAGAACCTGTTTACAGAACCGATTATCAGGCTGTCTAAACGGCTGAAACGTTCTGTGAACGGCAGAGCGTTCTGTGAGGCTTTATATGTATTTCTTGAGGAATTGCATATCCCTGAAAAACTGGAAAAAATGAAGCTGGAAGCCGAAGATTCAGGAGATCTGCTGCTTGCCAGGGAGCATGAGCAGGCATGGGACAGCGTTTGCGGACTGCTCGATCAGTTCGTTGAAATACTTGGTGAAGAGGCGCTTACAATTCAGCAATTTACTTCCGTTCTGGATGCGGGAATGGAAACAATGAAATTTTCACTTATTCCCCCGGCTATTGACCAGGTAATCGTGGCAAACATTGATCTTTCGCGGCTGGACGATGTTAAAGCAGTCTTTGTAATTGGGCTGACAGAGGGAGTATTGCCTGCGAAATTATCTGCAGATGGAATCTTTTCTGACAGTGACAGGGAATATTTGGACAGCAGAGGAATGGAAGTGGCACCAAGCTCTAAAACGAAACTGCTGGACGAAGAATTTACTGCCTATAAGGCATTTATGACAGGTTCACAAACGCTCTGCCTTTCATTTCCTCTTGCTGATGAAGAGGGGAAATCGCTCCTTGCTTCCTCGTATATTAAGAGGGTAAAAGAAGTCCTTCCAAATGTGCAGGAAGGCACGTACCTGAATGATCCTTCCGATCTTTCACCTGAGGAACAGACATCATTTGCAGCTAACCATGATGTGGCATTGTCTTACTTAACTGCACAGCTGCAGCTGAAAAAGAGGAACTATCCAATCCACCCGCTATGGTGGGATGTATACAACGCATATATAAAAAATCCGGCTGTATCAGGTATGGCTCAAAGAGTACTTTCAAGCCTGTTTTACCAAAATACCGCAAAGAAGCTAAAGCATGATACAAGTAAAAAGCTGTATGGGGAAAATATCCTTGCAAGTGTTTCGCGTATGGAAATGTTTAATAGCTGTGCTTTTGCACATTTTGCAGCCCACGGCCTAAAACTGAGAGAGCGGAAGATATTCCGGCTGGATGCCCCGGATATTGGGGATATGTTTCATGCGGCATTGAAGGTTATTGCGGAACATCTCAATGCAAACAGCATCCAGTGGTCTTCATTGACAAAAGAACAATGCGTTCAGCTTGCAAAAGGGGCAGTCGATACGCTTGCACCTAAATTACAGAATCAGATCTTATTAAGCACCAACCGTCACCATTATTTAAAACGGAAGCTTGAGAATGTAATAGCGCGTGCTTCCCTTGTCTTAAGCGAGCATGCCCGCTTAAGCGGCTTTGCCCCAATTGGGCTTGAGCTTGGTTTCGGAATGGATGGCAAGCTGCCGCCGCTATCGTTCCAGCTGAAGGATGGCACGAAAATGGAGCTGATTGGAAGGATCGATAGAGTAGATAAAGCCGAAGAACAGGACGGCACTTATTTAAGGGTAGTTGACTATAAGTCCAGCGAGAAGGAACTGAATTTAAGCGAAGTCTATTATGGACTTTCCCTGCAAATGCTTACTTATCTTGATATTATCATTACCCATTCACAATCCCTTATTGGCAAAGAAGCCTTCCCGGCAGGAGTACTTTATTTCCATGTCCACAACCCTGTTGTAAAAAGCAATGGCATGCTTGGGCTTGACCAAATTGAAGAAGCGATTTTTAAGGATTTCAAAATGAATGGTCTTATCCTTGGGGAGCCAAAGGTGGTTCAAATGATGGATACCTCACTGGATCCGGGCCAGGCAGGAAGTTCTGATATCATTCCGGCAGGTTTTAAGAAAGATGGCACAATGAAAAGCAATAGCAAAATTGCCAGCAAAGAGGAATTTGTTTCGCTTAAGCAGCACGTCCGCCAATTATACAACGA
Organism: Bacillus sp. M6-12; assembly: GCF_002860285.1. Classification (GTDB taxonomy): domain Bacteria; phylum Bacillota; class Bacilli; order Bacillales; family DSM-1321; genus Peribacillus. The sequence continues at coordinate 6,364 of NZ_PGVF01000002.1, read as the reverse complement.
TGCGGGCAACAGTATTGTGGATGGTATTGTTGATATTGCTCCTTATAAATTGAAGGATAAAATTCCGTGCACTTTTTGTTCATTTAAATCAGTTTGCCAATTTGACCAATCACTGGAAGACAATCAATTCAGAAACCTTACTTCTAAAAAACAATCGGACATTATGGAATTAATCAGGGAGGAGGCCAGGAACTAAATGAGCAAGACAACTATACCGCAGATGCCAGCAAATCTTACTTGGACAGAGGCCCAATGGAAGGCGATATGGGCCAAGGAACAGGATATACTGGTTGCTGCTGCTGCCGGATCGGGTAAAACAGCTGTGCTTGTTAACCGGATCATTCAAAAAATCCTTTCCCAGACTAATCCAATTGATGTTGACCAGCTGCTGGTTGTTACGTTTACGAATGCATCAGCTGCTGAGATGCGACACCGGATCGCAGAAGCTCTGGAGACGGCTATCAATGAAAATCCACATTCCCAGCACCTTAGAAAACAGCTGAGCCTGATTAATCGAGCGTCCATTTCTACATTACATTCTTTTTGCCTGGAGGTAATCCGGAAATACTATTATCTTACTGATATCGACCCCGGGTTCAGGATTGCAGATTCGACCGAAGGGGAGCTTTTGAGGGATGAGGTTCTTGAAGAACTATTTGAAGAGCATTACGGCCAGGAGGAGAATGAAAGTTTTTTCAAGCTGGTTGATGCTTTTTCGACCGATCGCAGTGATTCAGCTCTGCAAACAATGGTGCGGACTTTGCACGATTTTTCAAGATCCCATCCAAACCCGTTTCAATGGCTTGACGATTTGGTTCAAATGTATGAACTGGGAGAAGAAGCTTCAATTGATTCCCTTCCCTTTATTCAATCCTTGAAATTTGATATCAGCCTTCAGCTCGAGGCTGCTGCTGAGCTATTGAATCAGGTAATGGAACTTGCTAAACTGCCCGGAGGACCCGCCCCGCGTGTGCAAAACTATCTTGAGGATCTAGAAATTATCCATCGGCTGAAAGTAGCTGGGAATATCTCCTGGGACGCACTGTATCAGCAAATGCAATCTTGGAAGATTTCAACAGCAAAGCGGTGCTCTGGAGATCAGTATGATAAAAAACTGTTGGATTTAGCCACGAAGCTAAGAAATAAGGCCAAAAAAATACTGGAGAATCTGAAAACAGAACTTTTCTCAAGGCGTCCAGAAAGCTATCTTCAGGATATCAGGGAAATGAAAGAATTTGCTAAAACACTCGTTTCTCTTGTAAAACAATTCGACCAGGAATTTTCGAGAGTAAAAGCTGAAAAGAATCTGGTTGATTTTTCAGATTTAGAGCATTACTGCCTGGACATTTTAACGGCTGAAGCAAATGGGATGGAACGGGTTCCATCTTCAGCTGCCAGGGAGTACCGTAAGCAATTTAGGGAAGTCCTTGTGGACGAGTATCAGGATACGAACCATGTACAGGAGTCCATATTAAAGCTTGTAACCTCTGATGGGGAATATACAGGAAATCTGTTTATGGTCGGTGATGTAAAGCAATCCATTTACCGCTTCCGCCTTGCTGAACCTAATTTATTCTTAGGGAAATACGGACGATTTTCTCCAGATGGTGAGGAAACAGGGCTGCGCATAGATTTAAACCAGAATTTCCGAAGCCGGAAAGAAATTCTTGACGGAACTAACTTTCTGTTCAGGCAGCTAATGGGGATTACAGTAGGTGAAATTGATTATGACAAGGATGCGGAATTAAAGAAAGGGGCCGATTATCCTGAGGAACAGCTTCATCCAATTGAACTTTTTCTAATCGACAATGCCGAGCAGGTAAAGGAATCCGAGGAGGCTGATAGTGAAACAGAATCCTCAGAAACATCCTTTGAAGCAGAAGAACTTGAAAATGCTCAGCTGGAAGCTCGGATGATGGCAAGAATAATCAAGAAGGCAATCGCGGAAAAACATCCAATCTATGATACCAAGACAAAAACCTATCGCTCCGTAACCTACCGGGATATTGTGATTCTATTGCGTTCCATGCCATGGGCACCGCAGATTATGGAGGAGTTTAAAAAGCAGGGAATACCTGTGTATGCCAATCTTTCATCAGGATATTTCGAAGCAACAGAGATAGCGATCATGATCTCCCTGCTAAAGGTAATTGATAATCCGCAGCAGGACATCCCGCTTGCATCAGTCCTGCGCTCTCCAATTGTGGGACTGACGGAGGATGAAATGGCCCAAGTCCGCCTTTATCATTCAGGTACCTACTATGAGGCGCTTGAGACATTTTGCAAAAAAGCCAGCATGGAAGAGGATGCGAAGCTCTACAGCAAGGTTGATTCCTTCAGCAAAAAGCTGTCGCGCTGGAGGACAGTGTCACGGCAGGAGTCTTTATCGGAACTGATCTGGCTGCTGTTTAGAGAAACACTTTTTTATGATTTTGCCGGAGGAATGCCTGGAGGAAAGCAGCGGCAGGCGAATTTAAGGGCACTGTATGACAGGGCTAGACAATATGAGTCAAGCTCGTTCCGGGGCTTATTCCGATTCCTGCGCTTTATTGAAAGAATGCAGGAAAGAGGAGACGATCTAGGGGCCGCAAGGGCTCTGGGTGAACAGGAGGATGTAGTCCGGATTATGACAATCCACTCATCAAAGGGACTTGAATTCCCATTGGTTATCATAGCCGGTTTGTCAAAACAATTTAATATGATGGATTTAAATAAGCCCTATTTACTAGATAAGGAATATGGATTTGCGGCTAAGTTTGTTAATCCAGATTTACAGATCACATATCCTTCCCTGCCGCAATTGGCCTTCAAACGGAAAAAGCGGCTTGAAATGATTGCCGAGGAAATGCGAGTCCTTTACGTTGCCCTGACCAGGGCTAAGGAAAAGCTTTATTTAATTGGCACTTTAAAGGACGCGGAAAAAGGCATCGAAGGCTGGAGCCAGCAGGCACAGGAGAAAGAATGGCTCTTGAAAAATCATATAAGGGCAGGAGCAAAAAGCTACATTGATTGGATTGGCCCCTCAATTATCCGGCATGCAAGTGCAGGTGATCTGCTTCAGGACATTAATGCAATTAGCTCAGGTAATGAGGAAGTGCTCCGAGATCCGTCCAGCTGGAAACTGGCGATCGTAGCTGCTGATGAGCTGAAGCAGATCGGTACTGTAGACGAACAGGAGCAGGAAGCTTTGCTTGAGGCTGTCAAAGAAGCTGTTCCTGTTTCATTCGAGTCAGAATTTAAGGACAAAATTCAATTTCAATTGAACTGGAAGTATGAGCATGCCGATGCATCATCTTACCGGTCAAAACAATCGGTTTCCGAATTAAAACGGCATGCAGAGCTGAGGGATGATGCCAGTTCAACGGATTTATTGCGGCGGTTTAAACGTCCGATCCTTACCAGGCCCGTGTTTATGCAGGAAAAATCAATCACGCCTGCTGAAAGAGGAACGATCATGCATTTAATCATGCAGCACCTCGATTTGCGAAGCCCAGTAACTGAAGAAGCAATTAACGAGCTTATTAAGGATTTAATTAAGCGCGAACTGCTAACAGAAGAGCAAGCTGGTGTGGTAAACGCTGAGGTGATCAGCGGATTTTTCGATTCTGATCTTGGCAGGAGATTGCAAAATGCCAGGAAAATAAAGCGGGAGGTACCGTTTACAATGGCGGTTCCAGCAAGTGAAGCCTACAGCGACTGGCAGGACGGAGATGAAATTGTTATCGTTCAGGGTGTGGTTGACTGCATTTTCGAAGATGAGCAAGGTATTGTGCTGCTTGACTATAAAACTGATACGATAACCGGCCGTTTCCGAAATGGATTTGAAGGAGCCCGTGAAATATTGGCTGATCGATATCGTGTACAGCTGCAGCTTTATACAAAGGCCATTGAAGAAATTTTAAAGAAGAAAATAAGCGAACGTTACCTCTTCTTCTTTGATGGAGCACACCTATTAAAAATGTAGAATCTATAACGGCTATCCAGGATTTATGCTGGGTCGCCGTTTTTCTATGGAATAATCACTTTCCTGACAATCCCCGTCAATAAGAAGATTTCTTTATAATGTTTTCTTTGTTAAATAATGCTGTTGATTTTGTTACCTTAAAAGTAGGCTAGGATAAAGCTTATTGCAGATGGAACTATGTTGATTGGACCGAAAGGCGCAAGATCCTCGAAAATGCATTCGCATCTACTTCGTCCGGTGTTTATTCGAGGATGCTTATTCAACGTCCTGCGGGAGAAGCGGGTCAAGGTAGACCCCGCAGGCTTATTATTGCCGATGAGGCTCCCGAAACGCCCGCGGAAAGCAAGTGCCTGTAGCGGCAATCAACAGGCAAGTTAAACTGAGCTATAATGTTATATAACAGATATAGTTTGAATTAGTTGCACACGTAATATTGTGGTAAAATTAAATTTAGAAAATTCAAATAACAGGAAGGTGGATATTGATGAATGTACCGTTAGTGCTGACTGAGTTTTTGGACAGGGCAGTTTCGTTATATGGTGAAAAGAAAGCGCTTTATTGTGAGGAACGTGTTTTTACATACAGGGAGTTAAATGAGCGGGTTAACAAGCTCTCATATGGCCTTCGTGCGCTAGGTATTAAAAAGGGCGACCGTGTAGCCTATTTAGCGGGCAATACAATTGAAATGCTTGAAGGATTTTATGGAGTGTTTCAGCTGGGCGCGATTATGGTTCCCCTTAATATCAGACTTAAGCCGGAAGATTATCTGTTTATTCTGAACCATAGCGAATCAAAGGTTCTTCTCGTAGATCAGGATCTATATCATCAAATCTCGCCTATAAAAGACAGGCTAACGACGGTTCAGCACATTATTGTTCACTATAAAGAAGAAACGAACCTGGAAACTGATTATGACGAGTGGCTTGACGGGCAGTCATCAGCCTTTGACAGGGCTGAATTAGAAGAGAATGATGTTTGTTCGCTTCTTTATACAAGTGGAACAACCGGAAATCCCAAAGGTGTTATGCTGACTCATCGCAATAATTATCTGCATGCCTTTAGTGCCATGCATCATTTAAAAGTCAGTGACAGAGATGTATATTTGCACGTTTTGCCAATGTTCCACGTAAATGCATGGGGGGCGCCATTTTATTATACATTGAACGGAGCTGCGCAGATTTTCCTCCGCAAGGCAACACCTGAAGCCATTTTTACAATGATTGCAAAACATAATGCAACAGTAATGCATATGGCACCTACTGTCCTGAATTCACTGCTTCAATATTATGAAAAAAATATACCTGAGATTGATTCAAACCTGAGGGTTGTCATTGCTGGATCTGCTCCTCCTCCTGCTTTTGTGACAAGGGTTGAAAAAGAATTGGGATGGGAGTTTATACAGGTTTATGGAATGACAGAATCGGCTCCTCTTAGTCTTGTCTCCACGATACATGGCCATCTATCCCACCTGCCTGTCAGGGAACAATACAGGATGAAGGCTAAGGCTGGGCATTCGATGGCGGGAAGCGTTGTAAAGGTTATTAACGACCATGGCGAAGAGGTGGCCCATGATGGAAAGGAAATTGGCGAGGTTGTTGTAAGGAGCCATGGAGTGATGAAGGGATACTGGAAGAATGAGGAAGCTACTATGGAAGCAATAAGGAACGGCTACCTTCATACCGGGGACATGGGTACGGTCGACCAATATGGAAACATAGACATTGTTGACAGGAAAAAAGACATTATTATTTCCGGTGGTGAAAATATTTCCTCTATTGAAGTAGAGGGGATTTTATATGAGCATCCTGGTGTATTGGAAGCCGCAGTGATTGCAGTGCCCCATGAAAAGTGGGGAGAAACCCCGCACGCCTATGTTGTGAAACGGGAAGGGCATCATCTCACTGAACAGGACATCATTGCTTTTTCGCGTGAAAAACTCGCCCATTTTAAAGCAGTAACAGGAGTGTCCTTTGTGAATGAACTTCCTAAAACGGCATCGGGGAAAATTCAAAAAGTGCATCTGCGTGATGAATACTGGAAAGTCCATGGCGTATCTGATCGTTTTGTTAACTAAGCTAGCAAACGAATAGCTATTTTGTAAATGGAATTAATTAAACAGCCTGCCGATATGCTTCACAAATCGGCAGGCTGTTTTTTATAATTCATTTAAAACGGTACCACATATATCAAATTCAGGTGTTAGAAGATTTACTTCCAGAGACGATAATATTTTCGTTTGTTCCAGATCACCCGGACTGAAAATGGCTTCGTTATTTTCTTTGTTCCATTGGAAGTAGTTCATACTCATCGTACATCCTCTCCTTTGGTCAGAAATACCTTGGCCTCTTATCTTAATTGTAAGTTGAAGTAAAAAAAATTCTAACGCTCGTCACCCGGACT
>NZ_PGVF01000018.1 GCF_002860285.1 Bacillus sp. M6-12 | reverse complement strand
GGTGGAGGAGAAGCGAGGAGTTCGAGGAAGCGACTGAGCGAAGACCGGAGCGTATTTTACATACGTGAGGATCTGAGTGAAGGAAGCTGACGAAGAAATCCGAAGGTTATCATCCGCCATTTGGTTAAGTTAGAAAGGGCGCACGGTGGATGCCTTGGCACTAGGAGCCGATGAAGGACGGGACTAACACCGATATGCTTCGGGGAGCTGTAAGTAAGCTTTGATCCGAAGATTTCCGAATGGGGAAACCCACTGTTCGTAATGGAACAGTATCTACACCTGAATTCATAGGGTGATGAAGGCAGACCCGGGGAACTGAAACATCTAAGTACCCGGAGGAAGAGAAAGCAAACGCGATTTCCTGAGTAGCGGCGAGCGAAACGGAACATAGCCCAAACCAAGAGGCTTGCCTCTTGGGGTTGTAGGACACTCAACATGGAGTTACAAAGGAACGGGGTAGGCGAAGAGATCTGGAAAGATCCGTCACAGAAGGTAAAAACCCTGTAGCTGAAACTTCGTTCCCTCCTGAGTGGATCCTGAGTACGGCGGGACACGAGAAATCCCGTCGGAAGCAGGGAGGACCATCTCCCAAGGCTAAATACTCCCTAGTGACCGATAGTGAACCAGTACCGTGAGGGAAAGGTGAAAAGCACCCCGGAAGGGGAGTGAAAGAGATCCTGAAACCGTGTGCCTACAAGTAGTCAGAGCCCATTTACGGGTGATGGCGTGCCTTTTGTAGAATGAACCGGCGAGTTACGATTACATGCAAGGTTAAGTTGATAAGACGGAGCCGCAGCGAAAGCGAGTCTGAATAGGGCGAATGAGTATGTGGTCGTAGACCCGAAACCAGGTGATCTACCCATGTCCAGGGTGAAGTTCAGGTAACACTGAATGGAGGCCCGAACCCACGCACGTTGAAAAGTGCGGGGATGAGGTGTGGGTAGCGGAGAAATTCCAATCGAACCTGGAGATAGCTGGTTCTCTCCGAAATAGCTTTAGGGCTAGCCTCAACGCAAGAGTCTTGGAGGTAGAGCACTGATTGGACTAGGGGCCCCCATCGGGTTACCGAATTCAGTCAAACTCCGAATGCCAAAGACTTATCGTTGGGAGTCAGACTGCGAGTGATAAGATCCGTAGTCAAAAGGGAAACAGCCCAGACCACCAGCTAAGGTCCCAAAGTTTATGTTAAGTGGAAAAGGATGTGGAGTTGCTTAGACAACCAGGATGTTGGCTTAGAAGCAGCCACCATTTAAAGAGTGCGTAATAGCTCACTGGTCGAGTGACTCCGCGCCGAAAATGTACCGGGGCTAAACATAACACCGAAGCTGTGGATTGATACCGTTGGTATCAGTGGTAGGAGAGCGTTCTAAGGGCATAGAAGCCAGACCGGAAGGACTGGTGGAGCGCTTAGAAGTGAGAATGCCGGTATGAGTAGCGAAAGAAGGGTGAGAATCCCTTCCACCGTATGCCTAAGGTTTCCTGAGGAAGGCTCGTCCGCTCAGGGTTAGTCGGGACCTAAGCCGAGGCCGAAAGGCGTAGGCGATGGACAACAGGTTGATATTCCTGTACCACCAATTCATCGTTTGAGCAATGGGGGGACGCAGGAGGATAGGGTAAGCGCGCTGTTGGATATGCGCGTCCAAGCAATTAGGCTGATAATGAGGCAAATCCCATTATCATTAAGGCTGAGTTGTGATGGCGAGGGAAATAGAGTACCGAAGTTCCTGATTCCACACTGCCAAGAAAAGCCTCTAGCGAGATGAAGGGTGCCCGTACCGCAAACCGACACAGGTAGGCGAGGAGAGAATCCTAAGGTGTGCGAGAGAACTCTCGTTAAGGAACTCGGCAAAATGACCCCGTAACTTCGGGAGAAGGGGTGCTTTTTAGGGTGCATAGCCCTGAAAAGCCGCAGTGAATAGGCCCAGGCGACTGTTTAGCAAAAACACAGGTCTCTGCGAAGCCGCAAGGCGAAGTATAGGGGCTGACGCCTGCCCGGTGCTGGAAGGTTAAGGGGAGAGGTTAGCGCAAGCGAAGCTTTGAACCGAAGCCCCAGTAAACGGCGGCCGTAACTATAACGGTCCTAAGGTAGCGAAATTCCTTGTCGGGTAAGTTCCGACCCGCACGAAAGGCGTAACGATCTGGGCACTGTCTCAACGAGAGACTCGGTGAAATTATAGTACCTGTGAAGATGCAGGTTACCCGCGACAGGACGGAAAGACCCCGTGGAGCTTTACTGCAGCCTGATATTGAATTTTGGTACAGCTTGTACAGGATAGGTAGGAGCCTTTGAAGCCGGAGCGCCAGCTTCGGTGGAGGCGTCGGTGGGATACTACCCTGGCTGTATTGAAATTCTAACCCGCGCCCCTTATCGGGGCGGGAGACAGTGTCAGGCGGGCAGTTTGACTGGGGCGGTCGCCTCCTAAAATGTAACGGAGGCGCCCAAAGGTTCCCTCAGAATGGTTGGAAATCATTCGCAGAGTGTAAAGGCACAAGGGAGCTTGACTGCGAGACCTACAAGTCGAGCAGGGACGAAAGTCGGGCTTAGTGATCCGGTGGTTCCGCATGGAAGGGCCATCGCTCAACGGATAAAAGCTACCCCGGGGATAACAGGCTTATCTCCCCCAAGAGTCCACATCGACGGGGAGGTTTGGCACCTCGATGTCGGCTCATCGCATCCTGGGGCTGTAGTCGGTCCCAAGGGTTGGGCTGTTCGCCCATTAAAGCGGTACGCGAGCTGGGTTCAGAACGTCGTGAGACAGTTCGGTCCCTATCCGTCGCGGGCGCAGGAAATTTGAGAGGAGCTGTCCTTAGTACGAGAGGACCGGGATGGACGCACCGCTGGTGTACCAGTTGTCTTGCCAAAGGCATCGCTGGGTAGCTATGTGCGGACGGGATAAGTGCTGAAAGCATCTAAGCATGAAGCCCCCCTCAAGATGAGATTTCCCATAGCGTCAAGCTAGTAAGATCCCTGAAAGATGATCAGGTTGATAGGTCAGGGGTGGAAGCGTGGTGACACGTGGAGCTGACTGATACTAATCGATCGAGGACTTA
>NZ_PGVF01000017.1 GCF_002860285.1 Bacillus sp. M6-12 | reverse complement strand
TTTTGTCGACAATCTGAAATCACCTATAATGGTGATTTTTCTTTTGATCGAATTAGAAGTCATGCCGGTTTTTCCTGAAAATTAGCATTGTTTTATTCCCATTTTATTCATTAAAAATCTTAATCCTTCATGAATAAAACTTCTATAGTAATGGAAATATCAAAATACAGGATGGAGAATTTCAGTATGAAACCAACTGCAATTTCTTTTATTGGATCAATTATTGTAATTTTTAATACAAGGGTATATTGGCCCTATAATAGCAACTCTTGGTCCTGCTAACCCTTATATTCATCCTCATTATTAAGTTCCGTGATGCATATGGCCGCGGAAGAATAATCGGAGACTACCGCAGGGTATCCCTTTACGGTGCTGATAGATTAATAGAGATTGTCTAATGTATGAAGGAAGCGGAAAGAGTTCTTCTTAATAAAAGTTCTTCTATCCATTGCCATACCGCCGATTGATTCTGTTACCCATGTAGGGTCTCCGCTGAACAATTCATTGCAATCAGGTGTACGGGCGAATTTGACAAGGGGAAGCTTCATGACAGTTGACGGACCCGGCATTCGATATATTGTTTTCACTCAGGGCTGCCTGCTGCGCTGCCAATATTGCCATAATGTAGATACATGGGGAATTGGCAGGGGCAAGCGAGCGACAGTAGATGACATTATCAAAGACTTACAATCATATCTCCCCTTTATTCAGGCATCTAAGGGAGGAATCACTGTAAGCGGTGGTGAGCCTTTGCTTCAAATCCCATTTGTGAAAGCACTATTTAAAGAGTGCAAACGGCTCGGAATCCATACAGCGCTGGATTCATCTGGAGGGTGTTTCTCAGAGGCTCCGGCATTCTTGCAGCAATTGGATGAGCTATTGAAATATACTGATCTCGTTCTCCTTGATATCAAGCATATCGACCGTGAGAAGCATTTAAAATTGACCGGAAAATATAACGAGCATATTCTTACTTTTGCAAAGTACCTGTCCGATAAAAAAATCCCGGTTTGGATCAGGCATGTTTTAGTACCTGGCATTACAGATGATACCCTTGATCTAAAGAGGCTCGGCAATTTTATTCAGACACTGAGTAATGTCGAAAAAGTGGAAGTCCTGCCTTACCATAAGCTTGGAGTTTACAAATGGGAAGCCCTAGGACTTGAATACCCTCTTAAAGATATGGACCCCCCATTTGAGGAAAGTGTTAGCTTGCTATCCAGCTGTTAACCCAGACTCCATAGCTTTTATTACTTCTCTCATTACAAGGAGTGATCCCAAACACGGTGATCACTCCTTTCTTTATTCCACTCATTCTAGCTTTTCAATTTTTTTGTCAGTATTACACTCTCTTTTGGTCAATTTGTAAATTATTGTCCGGGAAATACAGGGGTTTTCGACATATCCCCCTCCGGTCTCTAAGGAGTAATGACAGAATGTATCCTTTTGGATATACCTATGAGGGAGACAAAGATCTATTACCCACAGAGTAAAAACTCGTCCTAAATTCTCTGTCAAAAGATAATCAAGTTTTCATATACTTTTTAAAGTCAGAGAGTTATAGTAAAAAAGCGGAAGTTACTGGAAAAGATTGTTTTTCCGTAGGTAATGTTGTTTCCCATAACTAACTGATATTTTTACGAAAGTGAGAACTTATATATGCGTCTTAGAGATTGGGATAGGAATTTAAAAATCCGCCTGGCAGGGGAAGCACTAGTAAACATTTCATTCTGGATGTTCTTTCCCTTCCTCGCAATCTATTTTTCGGATTCGTTCGGAAAAACTGCTGCCGGGCTGTTATTAATTTTTTCACAGGTATTTTCAGTTGCTGCAAACTTAATGGGAGGCTATTGTGCTGACCGTTATGGACGGAAGCAGATGATGGTCCTTTCTGCTATCGGACAAGGAATTGCGTTCTTTGTTTTTGCCTATGCGAGCTCCCTATGGCTCGATTCCCCAGTGTTAGGCTTCATCAGTTTTACAGCAGTAGGCATTTTTGGTTCGTTCTACTGGCCGGCTAGCCAGGCGATGGTTGCTGATGTTGTTCCGGAAAAGGACCGGAACAGTGTTTTCGCTATTTTTTACACTTCCATTAATATAGCGGTGGTAATAGGTCCGATATTGGGCGGTATTTTTTATGCAGAGCATCGGTTTGAGCTTTTGCTTGCTGCGGCCATTCTGAATACGCTGCTTGGACTCATTCTTTCCAAGCTTTTAAATGAAACAGCACCGCCGTTTATCCAAAATAGCGAGAATAATTCCACAAAAAATTGGACCCGCGTTTTCAGGGACCAGCTTAAGGATTATGGAGTTATTGTAAAGGATAAAACGTTCCTTCTATTTATAGTTGCTGGAGTATTGGTCGGCCAAACCTTCATGCAGCTGGATTTGCTGATCCCCGTTTATACTAAGGATGTTATTGATTCCCAAGTGCTTCTTTCACTAGGTGACCGCACTTTCCATATTGCCGGGGAGCAGGCTTTCGGTGTTCTTATTTCCGAGAACGGATTTTTGGTTGCTCTATTTACAATAGCTGTGACCAAATGGATGACCTTATACAAAGAAAGAAATGTATTTATCCTCTCATCTGCTGTATATGCAGTATCGATTATTATGTTCAGTCAAACCCATTGGATCTGGGGGCTGATCCTGGCAATGGCTGTTTTCACATTTGCAGAGTTAATGGGAGCAGGAATCCAGCAGGGGTTCATTTCAAAACTTGCTCCTGAAAACATGCGTGGCCAATATTTTGCTGCTGCCAGCCTTCGTTTCACAATCGGGAGAATGATTGCCCCGTTATCGATCCCGCTATCGGCCTGGTTCGGATATAACAGCACATTCTGCCTGCTGGCTTTGCTGGCTTTGCTTAGCTCATATATGTACTATCTTATGTTCAGGAGATTTGATAAGCAAAATCTGAAAGCAAACTAAGGCGGCTGATTTTGAAACTTGTAAATCATATTATATAATTTCTTTATTAACTTTGGCCTTCCTGCCTACATTAAGATTAAAGGAGAGTTTGTTATGGCAAAAATTAACGGTTTCATTGATAGCTGGTTAAGCCATCGTAAAGCGTTGCTTGAATTAGCGGACACGTTCGGAGATGATCAGCTTCAATTCAAGCCTTGGGAAAACGCAATGTCTCTTTCCGAGCTGGTTCTGCATATAACAGGCGCAACAAGCATGTTCGCGCAAACTGTGAAGAACGGTGTGTTTACTCCTCCACCTGAACCAAAAGCGTTTGAAACAGCCAGTGATTTAAAAGCTATTATTCAGAATGAGACAGAAAAAACGGTATCTGACCTTGAATCTCTTACTGATGAACAATTAGAACTGCCCGTTGAGTTCTACGGCATGACAATGCCTGGCCTTGACTTGCTTGAAAACGGCAAGGATCATGAAATTCACCATAAAGGTCAGCTGTTCACCTACGCTCGATTATTGGGAATTGAATCACTGCCATTCTTTGTAAGCCGCTCTTAATCTATCTAGAAGTTACGAAAAGGCCGGAGCCTCCAAGTCATCAGTGGGAGGCTCTTTTTTCACCTTTGACAGATGCTGCCAGATGCAGAAAAATACCAAATTGCCATATTTTCATAGCAATTTAATATAAAGGCTATTAAAATCCCGCTGAATTCCTTATTCAGAAATAAATCCCTTTTTCTTAAGGAATCCCTTTATAGCAGTAATGAAAGCGCACAAATTTTCTTGCCCATTATTTACCACCTCAAGATACCCCCATAAATTCGGCAAATTATGTAGAATGCTTATATGGGAATCTGATTAAGGGGTGACTTGATTGTTTAATAATACTGAAATAGGAATTGATTTAGGTACTGCAAATATATTAGTATACAGCAAAAATAAAGGGATCATTTTAAATGAACCATCTGTAGTAGCAATAGACACCGAGACAAAACAGGTGCTGGCGGTTGGTACAGATGCAAAAAACATGATTGGTAAAACGCCTGGCAATATTGTAGCGGTACGCCCGCTTAAAGATGGTGTTATTGCTGATTTTGACATCACTACACAAATGCTGAAGCAAGTCATGAAAAAATCCGGCAAACAGCTCGGCCTTTCCATCCGAAAGCCAAATGTTGTCGTTTGTACTCCTTCAGGGTCAACGTCGGTTGAACGAAGGGCAATCCAGGATGCTGTGAAAAGCTGCGGCGCAAAGCATGTACATCTAATAGAAGAGCCTGTAGCCGCTGCAATTGGTGCGGATTTGCCGGTTGATGAACCAATTGCGAATGTTGTAGTTGATATCGGAGGCGGAACTACTGAAGTGGCCATTATTTCATTTGGCGGTATTGTATCCTGCAATTCTATTAGAATTGGCGGAGACCAGCTGGACGAGGATATCATTCAGCATATTAGAAAAAAGTATAATTTATTAATTGGTGAAAGAACTGCGGAGCAAATCAAAATGGAAATTGGGTATGCGCTTGTCAAGCATGATATTCTTTCTATGGATATACGCGGACGTGATTTAGTAACCGGTCTCCCAAAAACAATTAATCTGAGCTCTGACGAAATTCAAACTGCTATTAGGGAATCTCTGTTACATATTCTCGAAGCAATCCGTTCTACCCTTGAAGATTGCCCGCCTGAGCTTAGCGGCGATATTGTTGATCAAGGTGTAATTTTAACTGGAGGCGGAGCATTATTAAATGGCCTTCAGGAATGGCTAAGCAGTGAGATTGTCGTTCCTGTCCATATTGCACCTAATCCATTGGAGGCCGTAGCGATTGGAACCGGCCGGTCGCTTGATGTTATCCATAAGCTTCAAAAAGCGGCAAAATAATTAGCTTATATCAGATGAAGAATTTTATGAATATAGTATTAGGAGTGCTTTGATCTTCGAGATTAAAGCACTCCTTTTTTATGGAAAAAGGGGTGGAGCTGCGCTGTTTGTTCGGTATGTTTAACAGTGTTAAAATATAAAATGTTTAGGAAATGATTGTTAATTCTTCTTGCCATGCATAACTTGGATTAAAACTCATTTTTATTTTCTGCTTATATATAAACACCTCAAGCAAAAGACACCTTGATTACAGGCTGCTTGTGCTAAAATGTTTTGCAAAAGGAGGAATAGTTTTATGAATTCATTAATCAGCTGGTTTGAAAAGGGAAAAACGACAGAAGAATACGTGAACAGCATGAAGGTTAATAAAGAAAATCTGGAAGCGATAATGGGAAAATTCCAGCTTTCTGATTATGATAAAACAAGGATTGCTCCATTAGGAGGAGAACAGCTCCGAGCCATTGTCCTTACAGCGGACTGGTGCGGAGATGCAATGGTAAATATACCGATCTTAGTCAAAATAGCTGAATCAGCAGGCATTGATATTCGTTTTTTAATCCGCGATGAAAATCTGGAGCTGATGGATCAGTATTTAACAAATGGAAAAGCCCGCTCCATACCGATCTTTATTTTTATTGATCAAAACGGAGAAGAAGTTGCTAAGTGGGGGCCAAGAGCACCAGAAGTCCAAGCTTTTGTTGATGAGTTAAAAGACAATACCATGCCAGCAAAAGAGGACCCTGCATACGATGCAGCTTTTAAGCTCTTTGTCCAGACCGTAACCAACCGCTTTCTCACTGACGAAGAATTATTGATATCCATTAAAAATGATATTCTAAAAACATTGGAAACTCCCCGCAAATAATTCAAATAAAATCCCAGTTGGCCCCGATTAAGGGTTAACTGGGATTTTTCAAAAAAACACTATGCAAGCAGCCTACTGACCTTCTCCTGCCTCCACCAGCTGTTCATATAACTCATCACGCCGAAGCTCCAATTGGCTCAAGCGCTCGTAATTCATTTGAAGCTGCGATAAATCAGCTTCCTTTTCCATGTTACGCGAAATAACGCCTATCTCACTTTCGATGGCTTCCAGCTGTAATTCTATTTTTTCCAGACTGGCTTTATCACTGTTCTTCTTTTTGGCAGGTTTGATTTTCGTTTCTACTTTCACAGTTTCTAAAACTGCTTCTTGTTTCTCGCTCTGCTTTGCCCGGATCTCTGCCATTTTCCTTTTTGCGTAATCATAATTTCCCCCAATATGATGGAGGGCAGCCGATTCCAGCCAAAATGTCTTGTAAAAGAGTTTATTAAGCAAATATCTGTCATGGGATACCGCAAGAATGGTACCTTGAAAATCCTCAAGGGCATCCTCTAGCACCTCACGCGAATCTATATCTAGATGGTTTGTCGGCTCATCCAAAATTAGCAGATTAATATCCTGGTGCATGAGTTGTGCAAGCCTGAGCCGCATCCGCTCTCCCCCGCTAAGCTGGCCGACTTTGCGAAAAACAGAAGGCCCGTAAAACAAGAACCCGGCTAATATATGCCTCGCTTCCCCTTCTGCAACGTTTACTTCCTCCCTGAATGCTTCTAAAACTGTCTGAGTCGAACCAGCTGTGTAAAGATGCTGTGATAAATATCCCGCTTTAACATTGCTTCCGAGGTATACTTCCCCAGCCTCAACCGGAATTTCACCAAGCAGCATTTTTAAAATCGTTGATTTCCCTGTACCATTCTCACCGACAATCGCCGCTCGCTCCTTAAATTGGAGATGCAGGCTGGCGTCCTGAAACAAAAGCTTTTCTCCAAAGGATTTGGAGGCATTTTTAATAAATACTACGTCTTTACCGCTTCGGTCAGCACTCTCAAATTGAAGCTCCATCTTTTTGCGGTCCAGAACGGGGCGTTTCAGTTTTTCCATTCTCTCCAGCGCACGCTCCATATTAGTTGCCCGTTTATGGAGGCTTGCACTGGGAGGGTTTGCACGGTTGGCCCATTCTCTCAGCCGCTTGATTGCCTCTCGCATCTTCCTGATTTTTTTCTGCTGCTCCTGGTAAGCCTGAAATTCATCCAGCAGCCGTTTTTCTTTTTCTTGCACAAATCCCGAATAATTTTGATGGTAAACGGTAAGTTCCCCATCTTCCAGATCAACTACTTTTTTAACAACCTCATCCAAAAAATATCTGTCATGGGAGATAACCGCTACCGTACCAGCATAGTCCCGGATAAATTGTTCCAGCCATTCAACTGCTGAAATATCCAGATGGTTCGTTGGTTCATCCAAAAGCAGCAACTCAGGAGTCTGCAATAGGATCAGCCCTAAGCATATCTTTGTCTTCTCTCCGCCACTCATACTTGAGAACAGGCAATTCAATAACGCATTTATCTTCAAGCCATTTGCCACTTTTGTTACTTTGGCTTCCACTTCATACCCGTCGAGCAGGGTAAATTTCTCCTGAAGCACTCCATATTCGGCAAGGAGTGATTGCAGCTGGTTTTCATCTACCCCGACAGACATCCTTTCCTCGTACTGCTTCATTTTTTCAGAGATGTTGACAATTTCTGCGAATGCAGTCATCAAAACATCCCTTCCAGTCATGGCAGAGTCGAATTCCGGTATTTGGGATAAATACCCGATAGATAATCCCTTCCTAATAAAAACCTGCCCGGCATCTGGAGTTTCACTTCCAGCAATAATCTTCATAAACGTCGTTTTACCGCTGCCATTTCGGCCGACCACCCCAACCCGGTCCCCCGCATGGATTTCAAGCGAAAGATTTTCAAATATTGTATTTCCTCCATAATTTTTGCTTATCTGCTGTAATCCACAAACTATCATCACCATTACTCCTTTGTCCATCATATTTGACGGACTCCTTCACCCGGTATCTTTCTGTCTTTTAAATATTGCTTGCCAAAATATAAAAAAAGCCATAGGCAAGAAGATTCCTGCCCACGGCTTCAGATAAAAAAGCGCAAGCGCAGACGGCGCAGGAGCTTTTTCGGACGAAAAAAGAGAGCTTGCGGCTCCCTTTTGTAATCGCTATGATCATAAAAGCGGGTGAAAGAGACCTCTTATCATTCTGTAATCATTATGCAATTGTTTAAAAAGGGCAGACTTCTCCCTTCAACAAAAACATCATGAAAAATTGCGCGGCAAATGTACATGAAATCAAGCCATTGTTCGCGCAATACAGAATGAACCATCTCTTTCACCTCCTTTAAATTAGTTGTTTTTCAAAATTATAAGAATATTATTGCATGCCATCTAATTTTTTGCAATAAACAACTGCCCATATGATAATCATTCAGGTTTTAGTATGTACCAAAACCAAAGAAATTACCCGATTGCTTTTTGCAAATTAGCCATTTCGATAGCTGAAACTGCTGCATCATAGCCCTTATTCCCGGCCTTTGTCCCTGCACGTTCAATTGCCTGTTCTATGTTTTCAGTTGTAAGAACTCCAAAAATAACTGGTACACCTGTTTCTAGGGAAACCGAAGCTATGCCTTTTGCCGCTTCATTACAAACATAATCATAATGTGTCGTGCTGCCCCTAATTACGGTGCCAAGACCAATAACCGCATCATACTGCCCGGTATTCACCAATTTTTTTGCAATAAGAGGCAATTCAAAGGCTCCCGGAACCCAAGCAACATCAATATCATCTTCAGATACACCATGGCGTTTTAATCCATCCATTGCTCCTCCTAGCAGCTTACTGGTAATAAGTTCATTGAAACGCCCCACTACAATTCCTACTTTAAGCCCTGAACCTACTAAATTACCTTCAAATACTTTTCCCATAATAATTTCCTCCTTAAAAAGTGAACAAATGCCCCATTTTTGATTGTTTGGTTTTCATATAGTTTTCATTATCCTTTTCAAATGGCATCTGGATTGGCACCCGTTCTACGATTTCCAGCCCATAGCCTGTCAGTCCTGATATCTTTTTAGGATTATTGGTCAAAAGACGCATTTTTTGGACACCCAGATCGCGCAGGATCTGTGCCCCGATTCCATAATCACGGAGTTCGGCAGGAAAGCCAAGCTTCTCATTTGCTTCCACGGTATCATAGCCTTCCTCTTGAAGCTCGTATGCCCGCAGCTTATTCAAAAGACCGATGCCCCTTCCTTCCTGACGCATATATAAAAGCACACCATTTCCTTCTTGTTCAATCTGGGCCAGCGCGGCATGGAGCTGTGGACCGCAGTCACACCGATGTGAGCCAAAAACGTCTCCTGTCAGACATTCAGAATGAACTCTCACAAGTACGGGTTCCCCCTGCTTCCACTCACCTTTCACAAGAGCCACATGTTCCCTGTTGTCCAGAGGATTTGAATATCCGACTAATCGAAATTCTCCAAAGGACGTCGGCATTTTAACAGTTGCTTCCCTTTTCACAAGCTGTTCATTCTTATGCCGATATCTGATCAAGTCCGCAATAGTAATCATTTTCAAATCATGCTTTTCGGCAATCAGCTTTAAATCAGGCACCCTTGCCATAGTACCGTCTTCCTTCATAATTTCACAGATGACGGCTGCAGGCGCTGCACCGCAAAGCGTGGCCAGATCTACGCCAGCTTCTGTATGCCCTGCCCTTCTTAATACACCGCCTTCTTTAGCAACTATTGGGAAGATATGTCCCGGCCTCTTAAAATCAGCGGGAACGGAATCCTTCTTCAGTAATTCCATAATTGTTAGCGAACGTTCAGGCGCACTGATCCCTGTCGTGGTGTTCTTATGGTCAATGCTGACAGTAAAAGCTGTTCCCATGTGGTCTGTATTATGTTCGACCATAGGCATCAATTTTAATTTAGCAGCCATTTCTTCTGTGATGGTCGTGCAGACCAGACCACGTCCGTGAGTCACCATAAAATTAATAACTTCAGGAGTGGCTTTTTCTGCCAGAGCAATAAAATCGCCTTCATTTTCCCGATCCTCATCGTCTACAACAATAATAATTTTACCGTTCTTTAAGTCCTCCAGCGCTTCGTTAATTGTGTTAAACATATGTTTCACCGCCCCTTTTAAAATCCATGTTCTGCAAGAAAATCCATGGTTAATGTATTCTTTTTTTCTGTTTGTTCCATGGTTCGAAAAATGTATTTTCCAATCATGTCTGTTTCAACATTGACAATATCCCCAGCCTGTTTCATTCCCAGGACAGTTTCCTGATGTGTTAACGGAATTAATGAGACAGTGATTGTATTGCCCTCCAGTCCAAAAATGGTCAGGCTTGTTCCATCAAGTGCAATAGAGCCTCTTGGTATACAGTTCTTAACCAGTTGGTCACTTAATTCAATTACATAATAGACAGCATTTTCT
The DNA here is from genome assembly GCF_002860285.1 of Bacillus sp. M6-12. GTDB lineage: Bacteria > Bacillota > Bacilli > Bacillales > DSM-1321 > Peribacillus. Next base: position 69,036 of record NZ_PGVF01000017.1, on the reverse strand, counting down.
TTTCGTTCTTTTTTTAAAATGGTTCCAGTTCCATCCACGTGCCCGGTAACAAAATGGCCCCCAAATCTACCGTTCGCACTCATAGCACGTTCGAGGTTGACAGATGATCCCGCCTTCAAGCTTTGCAAAGACGTGGCTCTTACAGTTTCAGGCATCACATCCACAGTAAAATCCTTTCCGCTGAACGAAGTAACAGTTAAACAAACACCGTTTACCGAAATGCTGTCGCCAAGATTTATATCTTCAGTAATTTTGCCAGAGGACAATGTTAACACCATGCTATTGGCACCCTGCCGAATGGCTTTTATTGTTCCTATATCTTCTATTATTCCTGTGAACATTGTTTCACCTTATTTCAGTTTTGAAGTTATCTTAATATCTTCTCCAAGCTGCTCGATCGATTCGAAGGATAGCTGAAAGGCTTCGTTCATGGTCATTACCTGAAGGTCGCCGATCATGTTTGCAGCTTCATTTCCTCCAATTACTTTTGGCGAAATATAAGTTATGATACGATTGACAGCACCGCTTTTTAAAAAGCTGGCATTAACCTGCTGGCCCCCTTCAACATAAATCGAAGTAACTCCTTTTTCAAAAAGCATTTCCAAGGTATTCTCTATTCGAATTTTAGGAGAAATCATCTTTATAACTTTAATATTGTCACTTTCATATTGGGCTGCCTTCTCATCAGCTACTTCAGAACCTGTTATGATCCAGGTAGGAGCTATTCCATCGGTCAGCACATTGCTATCTCTGGGTATCTTTAAAGTAGTATCAAGAATAAGCCGGATAGGCTGCTTTTCAGAGGCCTGACTTCGATTTGTAAGCCTTGGGTTATCCCTTAGAATTGTATTGGCCCCGACTAATATCGCATCGTGCATTCTTCGGTCATTATGGACGTCCTGCCGGGAGATTTCTCCGGTTATCCATTTACTATCCCCCGTTTTTGTAGCTATTTTCCCATCTAATGTAATGGCTTGCTTCATAGTCACAAATGGAAGGTGGTTTGACATGTTATAAAAAAACACTTCATTCAGCCTGTCTGCTTTTTCAGCAAGGACACCGACAGTTACCTCAATTCCCGCTTCTTTCAGCATTTTAAGTCCTTTCCCTGAGACGTGAGGATTAGGATCTTGGGAGGCTATAATAACCCTTTTAATGCCTGCTGCAATAATTGCCTCCGCACAAGGAGGAGTTCTTCCATAATGGCTGCATGGTTCGAGCGTAACATATATGGCTGCTCCCTTTGCCTTTTCACCAGCCATCCGCAGTGCATGGACCTCAGCATGGGGTTCACCAGCTTTCAGGTGGGCACCCATTCCGACAATTTGGCCGTTATTTACAATTACAGAACCAACAACCGGGTTTGGAGCCGTTTGCCCTCTGGTAGCGGACGCCAATTCCAGTGCCACGTTCATATAAAACTGCTCATCCATCTTTCCCCCCCTCTCTAATTTGTTAACCTATTTTCCGGTTACAAAAAACCCCTTAGGCATTCCTAAGAGGTTAAAGGGAGAATATGGTTTAATTTGTACAGCTAAATAAGCCTACCTTTTGATTTTTTTCAAAAATAGGCTGCTGTAATAAAACAATTCCATACGTCCTTCTCCCATCCAGACTATACTGTCGGCTTTGGATTCACACCAAATCCTGCCTATAAAGGCTCGCGGGCTTAGAATTGCTTCATCACCGCCGGTTGGGATTCACACCCGACCCCGAAGGACTGCTTATTAAAAAAAAAGTTTCAGAAATCAAGAGCATGTCTCATCGCTAATAGAATGATCTGGAGATAAAAAGTACTTTTTCCATGACAATGAGGTACTCCTGATTGGTTTGGATTTTATCACTTTACTGTTTTAAATGCAATGAAATAAAATCAGGGAGAAAATTATAACCGCTTTTAATAAGTGAAATTACCCTACTCCTGTTTAATTAATAACTGGTAAATCCAATAATTTTTGATGTTTCCCAAGATAATTTGATATGTGTTAATACAAGGAGTAAAAGGAAAAAGTCTTGCTGCCAAACGCTGCAGAACCATCCGCTGTTTTAATATCCGCATCTTTAAGTACAACAATGCATTATTGCCGCCCCAGTTCTAACGCCACGATAAAAAATCCCGCCATCTTTTATTCTTAGAAAGAAAAGGAACTGGCATTTTTACGGTTTTTGCTATTAGAATGGGCACAATATCTGAGTAAATAAGATAAAAGGATGGGATAACATGACGGGTAAAACGACAGAACAGACAATTTCTGTTCAAGAAGCCATTGAGTCACGCCACAGTATTCGTAAATTTAAACAGCAACCTATAGACGAGCAAGATCTTCAAAATATTTTTGAACTTGTGCGACTATCCCCAAGTGCATGGAATCTTCAACCATGGCGCTTTTACGTGGTAACAGATGATAACCTTAAGAACAATCTTGAAGAAGCTGCTTATGGACAAAAACAGGTTACATCAGCCCCAGCAGTAATCGTAGTAACTAGTGATATGGAAGATATCCTCGAAAATATTGCAGAAACTGTCCACCCGGGTCTTTCTGCCGAGCAAAAAGAAGAAGAAGTAGCCAATTTATCAGCCTTCTTTAATGGTATGACTGTTGAACAACGTGGCCAATGGGCTTTAACTCAAACGAACATAGCATTCGGTATCCTGATGATAGCTGTTCAAGGGTATGGGTATTCAAGTAATCCGATGCTAGGATTCGACCAAGACAAGGTAAGGGAATTATTAGAACTTCCTAAACATGTGCAATTCGCAGGAATCCTTCCCATAGGAACACCTGATAGTGAAGGCTATCCTCATCATCGATTTGATCTGAAAAAGATTGTTAAATTTCACTAAGTCTAAGTTTGGTGAAGGAGTCAGGAAATCTTTTCCTGACTCCTTTATTTTTCTTTTAACTTTTTCTGATCATTTTGAACGATCATTATAATGCTCCTCTTCATCCAAAATCGTTTTCATGAATGGATATACTCAAAACATTACTCAAGAAGCAGCACTAATTTTCATGATTAACACGGTGAAGCGATAACCTATCCTTCGACATAGAAGGTTTTGTTCAAACGGTTGAGCTGGCTAATTAATACATATGAAATTAGGAACACCCTTTTTATCGTCATTTATGACATATTTCATTAAAATAATCTAAATATTTTTTCTACTATCTACTTAAATCAGTTAAAATTTTAAGGTGGAAATTTATGAAAATTGCAATGATTGAGGAGGCACGAGAAATGTTAAAACGGCATGAAGTTCTATTTAATCAGCTAAACGAATATCGAAATGGTTTGCTGGCAGGCATTGACTCCATAACGGAAGAGATGGCGGACATCGTTCCTAAAGGATTTAACAACAACATCCGCTGGAATTTGGGACATGTTTATTTAGATCAATATTTATGGATCCAGCATCTTACAAAAGAGCCTATCCATTTACCGGATGGCTTTAAGGAAAGCTTTGGATTTGGAAGCCGCCCGTCAGATTGGAAATCCATACCGGCTTCATTATCTGAATTAAAACAATTACTTTCTGAACAGCCGCAATTTATTCTTAAAACATACGGCGAACGGCTTGAAAAAGAGTTCCCCCTTACAGAATCCGGCATGCATACCATTGCCCAAGTATTGGTTCGGACAATCTTTCATGAAGGGCTGCACATTGCAAATATCCAGGCAATAAAAAGATTTATTTGAACCGTAATTATAAATAAAACAGGGGGCGGTAAAAGAAGAATACTTCTGCCGCCCCTTTTATTTATTTATTATTTCCAAGTGAATCTAAGGCCTGCTTTAAATCCTCCCAAATATCTTCCCACGATTCAAGTCCAGCCGATAGACGCAGCAGTTGGTCAGTGATCCCCATGCTCTTCCTTGATTCTTCCGGTACGACCGCGTGTGTCATTGTTGCCGGGTGCTGGATTAAGGATTCTGCGTCTCCAAGACTAACAGCGATTTTTATTAAATTTAACTCATTCAGCAGTTTTTGAGCATCCATCTTAGTCCCCGCTATTTCAAAGGAAATCAGGCCGCCGCCTTTTGTCATCTGATTTGCTGTAATTTCATAGTCTGGGTGCTCCCTGTCTCCCGGATAATAAACATTCCGGACCATAGGATGGCTTTTAAGCTCATGAAATATTTTCTCAGCATTCGCTGTATGGCGATCCATGCGTATTGGCAGTGTTTTTATTCCGCGCAAAAGGAGCCACGCATCAAAAGGAGAGAGAGTTCCTCCAATATCTTTCTGGGTGGTCATTGCTACGCGGCTGATAAATTCGCGGGTTCCCGCTACAAGTCCTGCAACCACATCACCATGGCCGCAAATATATTTTGTCGCGCTGTGAAGCACAATGTCACAGCCAAGCTCCAGCGGTCTTTGCAGGTAAGGGGTCGCAAATGTATTATCGACAACTACAGGAATGCCATATTCCTTGGCTGCCTTGGCCACCATCTGAAGGTCGACCATTTGCATCGTAGGGTTTATCGGTGTCTCCACGTAAATACAGACCGTTTCTGGCCTAATCAGCGCTTTAATTTCCTCCTCGCTTTTCATTGGACAGAAATCATGGATAATATTATATTTTTCCTGCAGCATTTCAAGCAGGCCAAATGTACATCCATACACCCCCTGTGAGCAGAGAATATGGTCATTTGCTTTCGTTAAGGCTACTAAAACAGCGGACACTGCAGCCATTCCAGAACCGAAAGCCAGCCCGCTCTCCCCATTTTCCAGAATGGCGATCCTTTCCTCCAATGCTTTTACGGTTGGATTTCCCAGCCTGGAATATATAAACCCCTCTTCTTCCCCAGCGAATCGTTTTTCACCTTGTTCCGCAGTTTCAAAGGTAAAGGTTGAAGTCTGATATATCGGTGTCGCCAAGCTTCCATGATGATCTCTTGAATCATAACCTTCATGAATAACCGCCGTTTCAAATTTGGTATATCTTTTCATTAGGGTCCTCCTCTTTTTCTCTAATCTATCTTTATAGTATGTTATACATCTCTTTAATGGAAGCGTTTTCATTTATTAGCAGCGACCCGGCTTACCACCTCGCAAAAATATAACTTAGCTGAATATAAAAGTAATTGTTGAGGTATAAATTCACATAAGGAATGCTTTTAAAATAATACGAATGCCATGTAAAAATGAGTTTAACCCTAGCCCATCCATGGAAAATAGAATAAGCAGTTAAGCAATGCTAACAAAATAAAACGTTGTGAGCAAAGCTAACCGGCACTAATTCCTAAGTGATTTTATATTTTAATTAATTAGTTTTTCTTATGCATCTCCGCCACTTTTCCATAGAAAAAACCCAGCCAAAAATCTTTAGCCGGGTTTCAGTAAAATATATTCAATCAGCGGCCGCTCTTGGGACTTTGCTTCTTATTAAATGCGGTCCTCGGCGGCCTTATGTCAGCAATTTCTCCCTTATAAAGTGTTTTTTCACTGACTGTAATATTCAGTTCTTTAGCAAATTGCTTCAGTTCTCTTACTTCCCGTTCAGTTGCTATTGAAATTACGGTACCAGAAGCACCTGCCCGGCCTGTGCGGCCTGAGCGGTGAATATACTGATCTGCATTATGCGGGAGATTTACATGAATCACAGCTGATAAACTTTTTATATCCAGCCCTCTTGCGGCTACATCGGTCGCTAAAAGCAATGGGAACTTTCCTGATCTGAAATTCTTTAGGGCCGCTTCCCTTTCACTTTTTTTGGTTTCAGCATGGAGAACAGCCAGCTCAATACCATTGAATTGCAGCTTCTCACTAATAACATTTATTTCTCCAATGTCATTTGCGAATGCCAGCCCTTTCATCCCATTCACCCTGGATAGCTTTTCAAGAATTTTTATTTTATCTCTCGGCTCACATAAAATATAAACGTGGTCCACTTTAGAAGGAATATTTTCATCCCTGCCAATACGGATAATTTCCGGTTCAACGGTTAACTCTCTTGCAATTTCCTCAGTCTTTGGCGGCAGTGTTGCAGAGAAAAGCAGTACCTGGCGTTCCTTTAATGTTGACTTGATTATATTGCTGATCGTACTCAGATGTTCTGGGACAAGAAGCTGATCGCCTTCATCAAGAACAATTGTCTTAACTTCATGCATTTTGATTTTCTTCTGCTGAATTAATTCAAATACCCGTCCTGGGGTTCCTGCAATAATTTGCGGCCGCTTTTTCAGCTTATCAAGCTGCCTTTTTGGATTAGCCCCGCCAATAAAAGACGCACCGGTTATGCCGCTGTCCCCGGCCCAAATCCTGATTTCCTCACTGATCTGCATCACAAGCTCCCTTGATGATGCCAGGATGACGGCTTGGACATTTTGCTTTTCCGGGTCGATTTTTTCCAGTAAGGGCAGCAAATAGGCAAGGGTTTTGCCGGTTCCTGTAGGTGACTCAGCAATTAAGTCATTCCCTTGCAGAATAACAGGAATGGCTTTCGCTTGAATAGGCGTTGGATTTTCGAATGCCGCACTTTCCCAGCCTTTATGTATAAATGGTTTCAGATCCTTTATTATTTCGTTCATACACTTCTCCTTCTATATAGCAAAACTGCTTCGTAACTTTATAAATTTCCATTTTTATTCTACCCTGTTTTATCCAAGTTGACACGAATCTGTTTAATATTATCACATGTACAAGCACAATTCCTTAAAGTTCAAAAGAGTACACGTTTCATAGGAAGCATAAAAACCTTGCAGGATGCAAGGTTCAGCTTTCTTAGTTTATTTCAAAGTCTCCCGAGCTTGTTTTTACTTTAATGACATGCTCACCATCACCCACTTTTCCTTCGATTGAATGTTCTGATTTCTCATCAAAACTCATTCCATCCAAATTTGCCTTTCCATCTCCTGAGCTGCTGCTGAAATTTAATACAGCTGATTGCGGTGCCTCCACAAAATCCATTTCAATATCTCCGCTTGTAGCTTCTGCATTAACATGATTTACTAACTCCTTTGAGGCAAAACGAATATCACCTGAGGAAGATTTCACGTTAATCGCACCTTTAAGATCATCAATGATTATTTCACCCGAAGAAGAGCTTAGGCTGTTCTCTTTTGCGTCTGAATTCTTTAGATTAATATCTCCGCTGCTGACGGAAACAGAAAGCTTTTGAGCCTTATTGCCAGTTCCCTTGATATCTCCGCTTGATGCATTTAGAGAATAGGTAGTTTCTGCAATGCCGTTAGCCGCGGCAATGTCACCTGAAGAAGAATGCAAATCAATCACTTTCGCCTCCAAATTTTTGAAATCAATGTCTCCTGAAGACGTGCTGATTGCAATTGATTTATATACCTTTTCCGGAACTCTAATATGAAGCTTTACCCTTTGAATCTGAGGAGCAATGCTGATCTTCATCTTATTCTTCCGTTGTACCTCTACAAATAAGGTGTCGCCGTCTTCTTTGACTTCCATAGTAAAATCATTTTTTAATTTTTGAGAAACCTCACCTGTCAATTCTATGGATATATCCTCCTGGTCTGCCGAAGCTAGGAAAACGTCTGTACTTGGTGATTCTACCTTGACAGAGGTAATTTTCTTTCCATTCACTTCTTCCTTTTTATCAATCCCCACTGTATTGAACGAGAATCCATTCCCTGCATTGACTGTCAATACTAGCCCGACAATACCTACAATTAAGGTTGCTAACGCACCATACACAAACTTTCTCATACTGCCTTCTCCCCTTTAATAATTCTGGAATTCATTTTTATATATTTTAAAATCAAATTGTATAGAAACTTTCCTAGCGAAACAGCACCTGCACCCAATAGTACTCCAAGGCTGCTTAATGTCAGGGCTGTAAAAAATCTTACAGTATATTCATCAGTAAAATATCCGGATGTAAGAATTGCAAGCGGTGAAAGTGTAAAGGCAATCGCAACTGCACAAAGCGCAATATACACCCCGACAATGGTAAGGACGGGTCCAAGAACAAAAATAAGATTAAGAAAGCTAAGTGATATCACTGCCACCATTGCTCTTGAGACGTTTTTCACTGATTTTTCACTTTCCGCTTTGGAAATGGTGTAATCCGTCAATAAATCCTTGAGAATTTCCTTTGGGCTTCCTAATTCCTCGCTTAGTTCTTTATAAGTCCTTCCTTCCGCAAAACCAACTTCAAAATGCTCCTTGAAATCATATAGCATTTCCTCCCGGTCTGTCTCAGGTATATGCCGTAAACCAGCCTCCAATGTATTAAGAAACTCATTCTTCATCAATTAACCCCCTATTCAACAAAATAATTAACTGCCTTCGAAAATAGCCGCCACTCAATAATAAGTGTTCTCATATGTTCCTTTCCTTTAGGAGTCAATGAGTAGTACTTTCTTGGTGGACCTTCCGATGATTCAGCGAGATATGCGGTCAGAAAATCCTCCTTCGTTAGGCGCCGCAACAAAGGATATAGCGTTCCCTCAGCCACTTCAATCTTCCCGGAAATATTTTGAGCCAGCTCATAGCCATATTGGTCTTTGCGGGAAATCAAGACTAAAACCAGCAGCTCCAATACTCCCTTTTTAAATTGTATATTCAAGATGTAACCTCCTATTAAGAAAAGCGCAAGCGCCTGGTTAGCCCCGACACGCATAAGACAAGCGCTGACAGAAGGCGCTTTTTGCCTTCCGAAGCGCTTGGCTTATGACCAAGGTTGTAACGGCACTTGGTTACAACACTCGAGGGGCTGGGCGCTAGAGCTAGACATCTGGTATTGGTTGAAAAAGTTATACTCTTACCTAATAAAAACTTTACATTCCTAAATCACTTAGAAAAAAGTATTGTTCACTACTGAATAATAAACAATAGTGATTCAAAAATTATTGGTTATACTTTCCATACTTACTGTATAACACACTAGTGAATAATGCAAGGTAGTAATTAAAAAATTATAGTACAAATTTCCCCCTCAGAATTATTCCTGGAGAAAAAAGCTGAATACTGTTCTTATACCTTGAACAGAATTCAGCTTCATTAATGAAACTATTTTACTACGCCAGCTTTTTCACTGCTTCATCAAACTCGTTTTCAATTTGTTCAGATGGTTTCGGAGTTGCCAGACTGACCACAATAATGAAAATCGCACCAACAATAAAACCTGGGATAATTTCATATACATCTGCAAACTTTTCGATCATCTCCCAGATAATAACGGTTGCAGCACCAGCTATCATTCCTGCCAGTGCACCTGCTTTTGTCATCCGTTTCCAGTACAGGCTCAGCAAAATGATCGGGCCAAATGCGGCGCCAAAGCCAGCCCAGGCATAGCCGACAAGGTCCAGGATCGTTTTACTCGGGTTCAGTGCCAGAACCAAAGCAATTAATGAAACTCCAAGCACAGAAAGTCTGCCAACCAGTACAAGTTCTTTATCAGAAGCCGAACGTTTTACGAAGGCTTTATAAAAATCCTGTGTAAGGGCACTGGACGTCACCAGAAGCTGCGAAGCTACTGTACTCATTACTGCTGCAAGAATTGCTGCGAGCAGAAATCCGGTGATCAATCCAGGAAACAGCTGTTCCGAAAGAACAATAAAGACGGTTTCTGGATTCTCAAGCTTCCCGTCGCCCATACTGAAGTAGGCGATTCCAAAAAGTCCGGTAATCATTGCTCCCACAATCGAAAAGATCATCCACGCCATTCCGATCCGGCGTGCGCTTTTCATTTCCTTTACTGACGTAATAGCCATAAAGCGAACAATGATATGAGGCTGTCCGAAATAGCCAAGTCCCCAGGCCAGCAGCGAGATGATTCCAATTGGTGTGGCACCTTCAAAGGCCTCAAGCAATTTCGGATCAATTGAACGGATCTCATTAAGGGTCGTATCCATCCCTCCGATATTAACCAGAGCGACGATTGGTACAAAGACGAGAGCAATTACCATAATCGTTCCTTGAACAAAATCTGTCCAGCTAACTGCGAGAAAGCCGCCAAAAAGTGTATAAAGAATAACAACACCAGCAGTCAGCCAAATTCCCCACACATAATCCATATTAAACGCGGTTTCAAATAATTCTCCCCCGGCAACCATTCCAGAGGAAGTATAAAATGTAAAAAATACTAAAATAACAAGTGCAGATGTAATCCTTAAAATACGTGAATGATCTTTAAAACGGTTTTCAAAATAATCTGGAATAGTTATTGAGTTGTCTGCAACCTCTGTATATGTTCTTAGACGAGGTGCAACATATAACCAGTTTAAATAAGCACCAAGGGTAAGTCCTACCACAATCCAGCCGCTGCTGAGCCCGCTGGCATACATTGCGCCCGGCAATCCCATAAGCAGCCAGCCTGACATATCCGACGCTCCTGCGCTGAGGGCCGTGACCGCAGGACCAAGGTTTCGGCCGCCAAGCATATAATCTGATAAATCGGCCGTTCTTTTATAAGCAAAGTAGCCAATAACCAGCATTCCAATCATATAGATGCTGATAGAAGCAATAACACCATAATCCATCCCTTTTCCTCCATATGTTTTTATTAAAACTATGTACTAAAAGTAGATTAGCAGAAAAAAAAGTGTTTGTTAATAATGGAAGAGACTCTTTTCATAATAATTTAAAGAGTATGAATATTATTTTAAAAATAAAAAAGGCTGTTAATGCATTGGCCTTTTTGACCCCCTCTTCCGATTGCAGGAAAAGAGAGAACAAAAAACCATGCCTAACAGCCACAATTACATATATCCGGGATATTGACTAGCGGCGCATTGAGCCGTCGCCGCCAAGGAATCCGCCATCTGTTCTATCACCTAGTCTATCCCTGTCTCTTCCAGTTGTAAGATTTTCGTCCATACTGTTAAATCTCAAGGATGATTCATCCCGTTTTCCATCAGGATCAACCATTACAAGGATTTTTCCAGACTTTACATCGGATTCATAGCGTCCTGCATCCTCTTCAGGAATCCCCATTCCAACAAGTGCACCCGCCAAGCCGCCGGCTCCTGCTCCCGCAGCTGCCCCTGTCAAGGTTGCTGCAATCGGCCCTGCAGCTACAATAGGTCCAATTCCCGGAATAGCTAGCGCCCCAATACCCGCAAGCAAACCGGCCACACCGCCAAGAACTCCGCCTGTAGCCGCACCTGCGGCTAACCCTTCTTCTGTTTTAGTATCTGTTGCATCATTAACTTCTGCCACTTCATCGCGGTCCTTTGCCACCACTGAAATATCGTCTCGGTCATAGCCCTGTCTTTTCAAGTCCTCAATAGCACGGATTGCTTCATCACCATTGTTATAAACTCCTACTACTCGTTTTTCCATAGTAATCTTCCTCCTTGCATTTTTATTGAACTCAATATGTACATACCCCTATTTCAAAAGAGTCTAACATTTCGTTTCTATTACATTTATAGAAGGATAGCTTTTCAGAAGAACGCCAGGCAAGTCTGTCGGAGCCGCAGCTACTTTTGAACGAAGGTGTTGCCGATGCGACTTTCCATGTTGTGAATGCTGCTTTACAAGCAAAAAAACCCTGCCAAGCAGGGTTTAAAACAACTGGCTTATTCAGCTTCTAGAGCGTGATTATTTCTTTTTAAAATGATAAACAACTGATTCGTATGGCCGGAGGGTGATTTCATTTTTAAAACCCTCGGAATCACTATAATTGGAAATCAGGATGCTGGAATTATATTCGTCAAGGTTTAGATCAAGCGGGATTTCTGCGCTTGATTCTTTACCGTAAAAATTATTGATAGACAATAAAATTTCATCGTCCATTGTTCTGGTGTATACAAACAGTTCTGAATGGTCACGAAGCAGAAGCTCGTAATCCCCATAGGTGATGATATTGTGTTCTTTTCTAAGGGCAATTAACTTTTGATAATGGTAAAACACCGATTCTGGATCCTTCATGGCTGCTTCCGCATTTATTTCCGGATAGTTTCCTGCAACTGGGAGCCAAGGTGTTCCTTCCGTAAATCCAGCATTTACGGAGTCATTCCATTGAACTGGAGTCCGGGAATTATCTCGCGATTTCCGCTTGATAATATCCATGATTTCATCGTTTGATTTGCCCAGGTCCTTCATGATTTTGTAATAATTCAGCGTTTCGACATCACGGTAGTCTGAAATTTCATCAAATTTAGGATCGGTCATCCCGAATTCTTCGCCCTGGTAGATGTATGGTGTACCTTGCATCATATGGATGGTGGTTGCCAGCATTTTAGCTGACTCTTTATGGTACTTTCCATCATTTCCATATCGTGTGACGATACGCGGCTGATCATGATTGCACCAAAACAATGCATTCCAGCCTCCACCTTTATTCATTTCCACCTGCCATGTTGAGAGAATATCTTTTAAGGCAAGAAAATCAAAATCTCCTACCGCCCATTTCTCGCCGCCAGGATAATCGACCTTTAAGTGATGGAAATTAAAGGTCATGCTTAACTCCTGCCGTTCCGGATTTGTGTACTTAATGCAATGGTCTATTGTTGTAGAAGACATCTCACCAACTGTCATGCCGTCATATTTAGAAAATACATTTTGGTTCATTTCGTGGATGTATTCATGGACACGCGGTCCATCAGTATAAAATCTTCGGCCGTCTCCCGGCGGAACATCACTAGGGAAATCCTGCCTTTTTGAAATAAGGTTAATAACATCGAGCCTGAACCCATCGACACCCTTTTCGAACCAGAAGTTCATCATTTCATAAACAGTATTCCGGACCTTTTCATTCTCCCAATTTAAATCGGCCTGAGTTATATCGAATAAGTGCAGATAATATTCTCCTGTTTCCGGGTCAAGCTGCCATGCAGAACCGCCAAACTTGGATACCCAATTGTTCGGCTCTTTTCCATCCTCAGCCGGCTCCTTCCATATATAATAGTCCCGGTATGGATTGTCCTTTGATTTTTTTGCCTGCTGAAACCATTCATGCTCTGTCGATGTATGGTTCACCACAATGTCCATAATAATTTTGATTTCTCTATCATGGGCTTCATTCAGCAAACGGTCAAAGTCCTGCATCGTTCCAAATTCTTCATGAATGGAATAATAATCACTGATATCATAGCCATTATCCCGCTGGGGAGATGAATAAATCGGTGTCAGCCAGATTACATCTACACCCAGTTTTTTTAAATAATCAAGTTTGTCAATGATTCCCTGGATATCTCCCACACCATTTCCAGTGGTATCGTTAAAGCTTTTTGGATAGATTTGATAGACTACCGATTTCCTCCACCATTCCTTCATATTAAAAACACCGCCTCTGTATGTTTGAAAAAATTGATCCACTGGCCTCTGAAACCCATTGTAATAATCTGTTCTTTTAAATAGCCAATGAATTTAATCAATTACTATTGTTCCTTTTTGAATCTTGCTAATATCAAAGTGAGCACAAACGGAACTACAATCGCAATAGCCATACCTATAAAGAACGGTACCCATTTTTCTGGCACAATAGAGAAAAATGCAGGCAGGCCTCCGACACCGATGGAAGGTGCCATGACCTTATTGACTGTGATAAAAATGGAAGCTATTGCTGATCCTGCCATAGCAGCAAAGAATGGATATTTGAACCGGATATTTACCCCAAACATTGCTGGTTCAGTAATTCCTAAATAAGCAGAAATCGCTGATGACAAGGACAATCCCTTAACCTTTTCATCACGTGTAACAAACATCATCGCCAGAGCAGAAGATCCCTGAGCAATATTTGAAATCGCAACAATGGGCCATAAAAATGTCCCGCCGATTGTTCCGATTAACTGAAAATCAACAGCCAGGAAGGTATGGTGCATACCTGTAATAACCAATGGAGCATATAGAGCCCCATAAATAAGCCCGCCAATTGCCGGCACTGTATCAAAAATACCGGTAAAAACAGATGTAACTGCATTTCCTAAAGCAAAAGTAACCGGTCCGATTACGATAAACGAGAGGAAACCAGTAACAAGCAAAGTAATGGGAGCAACAACTAAAAGTTTAATCGTGTCTGGAACACGTTTATTAAGAAATATCTCAATCCTCGCCAATAAATAGGATGCAAATAGAATTGGCAAGACCTGTCCTTGGTAGCCTACCTTTTCTATCTCAAATCCGAAAAGATTCCATGCCGGTATCTTTCCTTCCTCCTGTGCTGCTGCATATCCCCAGGCATTCAATAAGTCAGGATGGACCAGCATCAGCCCTAAAACAATCCCAAACAGCGGGCTGCCCCCAAATCGTTTTACAGCAGACCAGCCTATCAGGGCAGGAAGGAAAGTAAAAGCTGTATTGGCAATCAGATTTATGATCCCCGCAAAATCACTCCATTGCCGATGAACTTGAACTACCGATTTATCATCGTAAAAAATTCCGGGTCCAGTCAAAATATTATTAATTCCCATTAATAGACCGGCCGTAACAATTGCCGGCAAAATAGGGATAAAGATATCAGCGAGTGTTTTTACAGCTCTCTGAAGCGGATTCAGGTTTTTTTCAGCCGCAGCTTTTGTTTCTTCTTTTGTAGCAGTGTCTAAATTTGCAACCGACACCATTTCCTTATAAACCTCATTAACTGTTCCTTGTCCAATTACAACCTGGAATTGTCCATTTGTAGAAAACGAACCCTTTACTGCTTCTATTTTTTCTAACTCTTCTTTATTTACTTTATCTTCATCAGCCAAGGCAAAACGAAGACGTGTCACGCAATGTGTTGCGGAAGCAATATTCTCTTTACCGCCAATTGCTGCTACAATTTCTTCGGCTGCCTGCCGGTAATTTTTCGCCATTAACAATCCCTCCTATGATACCGTTTTCATTATAATGTCATGTAAGTGTTAAGACAGACATCATGTATATACAAGTTTTTTTGCATTGTTAGTTTATCTTGTATATACAAATCAGTCAAGAAATACAGAATTCGGTTTCTTTTTCTACTTTCTCCAAAAAAATAATCTTAAACCTCATGATTTTTTTCTCCCATAGAAAGGTAAAGGGTTATCATACGCAAATACAATGCTTTTCGCTTTTTTGTTGAATTAACCAAGGGATAGGGTATATACATAGTAGTAGTCTTTCTGGCAGTCCCGAAATCAACACGGCTTAATGCAGGAGGATCGCAGGGAAATATTCTTTCAGGAGGTTTTGTTAGAAATGCTATTGGATTTACTAAAGGACCTGATCTTGATCGATAGTTCAAATAAAGATGGAGCAAATGAAGCAGTGGAATACTGCGTTGAATGGCTTTCCAAGAGAGGCTTAGAGGTAAAAACAATTGAAAATAACGGCCATCTGATGCTGGTATGTGAAATCGGAAAAGGTAATAAGACGATAATCTTCAATGGCCATGTTGATGTGGTCAGCGGCAAAGCGGAACAGTTTTTTCCAATCGAACGAGACGGAAGGCTCTACGGGAGGGGTTCTGCAGACATGAAAGCCGGGGTAGCGGCCATGATGTGTGCCATGGTTCAGCTAAAAGATAAGGATTTGCGCGTGAAAATCCAGCTCCATATTGTATCTGATGAAGAAACGGGGGGCTTTAATTGTACAGGCTATCTTGTGAAGCATGGTTATCTCGGGGACTTTGCTATTTGTTCTGAGCCAACTCAGCTTGGAATTGGGCTTCAGGCAAAAGGTGTTCTTAGGCTGGAAATCACGGTCCATGGGAAACCGGCTCACGGGAGCAGGCCTTGGGAAGGTATCAATGCCATCGAAAAGGCCTGGTCTGTTTATGAGAATATTAAGCACCTGCCTTTTGCTGAAGAAAACAGCCCATTCTATAGTTCTCCCTCGATAAATCTTGCAAAAATTTATGGGGGCGATGTTTTTAATAAGGTTCCTTCCAAATGTGTGCTAACCTTTGATATCCGGTTCCTCCCGACACAGGATAAGGATGAAATCATAAAACAAATCAAGAGTACTACAGATGGAGAGGTGCTCGTAGACATGTTTTCCATGCCGGTTAACACCCAGCCTGATGATCCCTATATAACGCTCCTTAAGTCCATTATTGATAAAAACTCAAATATTGAAACACGAATGTTTGGCCAGCATGGTTCTGCTGATACTGTCTTTTACGCCGCATTTGGTATCCCAGCCATTGAATTTGGTCCAACGGGCGGGAATTGGCATGGAGATGAGGAATATGTAGAAACAGAGTCATTAATTGCATACAAAAATATGCTTGTGGATTATTGTCTGGAATTTACAGTTTCGGAGGTACATCAAAACACTTAAAAGGTAGGCCCTGCGGAAACGCGGGCTTCTTTTCTGCGAACTTTTTAAACAATCGATTAACCTTGTAACTAACTTGTAATATAAAACACGACAGTTTGAAACACTCCTGTTACATTAGTCTGGTATTATAATCCTACGATTGAAGGTTATGGTAGTAAAGTCCCATGATAGAAAGTAAAGGAGATTCTATTTTGAAGAAACTATTACTCAATGTCACAGCAGCTATTTTAGTAACATTTGGTTTTACCGGGATGGCTTCCGCAAGTTCAAGTACATATCAGGTAAAAAGCGGTGATACTTTATGGTCAATTGCCAAGAAAAACGGACTTACAGTACAGCAAATTAAAACATGGAATAAACTTACATCAGATAATATTAAGCTTTCTCAAGTTTTAAAGCTTACACCTGGCGACCAAAAAGCAGCACCTGTAAAACCTGCAGCTAAGCCAGCAGCTAAGAAAGTCGCATATAAAGAGCTTACAATGACAGCCACAGCTTACACTGCATCCTGCAAAGGCTGCAGCGGAATTACTGCTACCGGGCTAAATTTAAAAAAGAACCCTTCCATTAAAGCAATTTCAGTTGATCCGCGAATTATACCATTAGGCTCTAAGGTATATGTTGAAGGCTATGGATACGCAGTTGCAGCGGATAAGGGCCACGCAGTAAAGGGCGGCAAAATTGACGTATTTATTCCAAATAAAGCACGTGCCCTCCAGTGGGGAGCCAAGAAGGTCAAAGTAAAAGTATTTTATTAATACATTAAAAGAAGCTGCCAATCGGCAGCCTTTTTTTATGAGATCTCAATTTTCAACCCGGACTAATCCTCTTATTCAGAGTTCCTACTTTTGTTCGGAAAAGGAAATCGAGGTACATCTTCGCTTCCAGCTGAATGTTTAATCCTTTCACAGGCATTTCATACGAAAAGTCTTCTACTGCAGAATTTCTCCCATAATCCTTCTTAATTTTCTCAAAATTTGTTCCTTTGCTTCATCAATATCCAGGTTTTCGCTGTTGGCCTCATTAATAAAGCCTAATACATGTTGGGATAATGTTTTCTTGAATTTGCTCTTTTTCAAAAAGGAATTTAGCTCCTAACATTTGCTCTGCTTCATGGTTTTCCAACTCGATAATTGTTGTGATATTCAAACATCTTACCCAGCCTTTTTGCTTTGTTACCCTGATTATAGCATCCATCACACCGCAGAAATTTGACAGGAATGGCACATTTGGGGCCAAAAGTTTTATCTCGGCTTTTCCCATGACCAAAAAGACCAAAATGAACATTATAACCTAAAGGCTGTCTTTTCCGAAATTTCTGTTATTATGAATCAAAGAACTAAAGAAAGCGCTCTCATTAATGAGCACGCGAGCCTTTAACAATTAACTTTTGTTTGCCTTGGCTCACAGCTTATGTAAGACACCATTGCCCGTTGCAAACTTATTCTTTTATTTTAATAACATTGAAAAGGAGAGGAAAAAGCTTGAAAATTTTAAAAAATTTAACTGTTCAGGTAGTCATTGGAATTATCCTTGGTATTATCGTCGGCTTTATGTTCCCAGCATTCGGTGAACAACTAAAGGTTCTGGCTGATGTATTCATTAAGCTCATAAAAATGGTTATCGCACCAATCGTGTTTTTCACTGTCGTAATTGGAATCGGCGGAATGGGCGACATGAAAAAGGTCGGCCGCATCGGCGGAAAAGCCCTTCTATATTTTGAAATTGTTACTACCTTTGCACTTGCTATCGGCATCCTGGTTGTTAATATCGTTAAACCAGGCGTAGGATTCAATAAAGACGCCGTTGAAGGCGGAGATGTATCCCAGTTTACAACAGCTGCTGCTGAAACAAGCCATGGCGCAATCGAGTTTATCGTAGGAATCATTCCTGACAATATCATCGCTGCAATGGCAAAAGGCGAATTGCTTCCTATCCTATTCTTTGCCGTATTGTTCGGTCTTTCCATGGCTGCCATGGGTGAAAAAGCTAAACCAGTTGTATCCCTTTTTGAAAAAATGGCTGATGTATTCTTCGGAATCGTTAATATGATCATGAAGGTTTCCCCGATTGCCGCTTTTGGTGCAATGGCTTACACAATCGGCAAGTTCGGTGTCGGATCACTGGTTATGCTCGGAAAATTAATGGGTTCTGTTTATATCACAATGTTCTTGTTTATCGTTATCGTGCTTGGCTTGATTGCTAAGTTCTATAAATTTAACATCTTTAAATTCATTGCCTATATCAAAGAAGAAATCCTTCTTGTATTAGGTACCTCTTCTTCCGAGTCTGCTTTGCCTGCTATGATGAACAGACTTGAGAAGTATGGCTGCTCCAAATCTGTTGTAGGTTTGGTTGTACCAACAGGCTATTCCTTTAACCTGGATGGGACATCCATCTACCTATCCATGGCTGCAATCTTTATTGCCCAGGCATACGGAATTGATTTAACAATCTGGCAGGAAATTACATTACTTGGTGTACTAATGCTAACTTCTAAGGGTGCAGCTGGTGTTACTGGTTCAGGTTTCATCACACTTGCAGCTACACTTGCCGCTTTCCCTATGATTCCAGTTGAAGGAATTGCATTATTACTTGGGGTTGACCGTTTCATGTCTGAAGCACGCGCCATCACTAACCTGATTGGTAACGGTGTCGCTACAGTAGTAATCTCTAAAACAGAAAACGAATTCCATCCGGAAGTTACTACAGGCGGTCAGGCAATGGCAGGTTCTGTTGCCAAGAAAATTGCTCTTAAATAATACTAAGCCTTAAATCAATAAGTTATAGAGAACCAATCCTTATGGGTTGGTTCTTTTAGTTAATAAACTATTAAAGAAGAATTTCCTCGAATTATTAAGCTTGCTTAATGACAATTAAGAGAAAATGATAAGAACCTTTACAAGAGGGAACAATAAAATATCAAATTAGTTCAATCCTTTTATTCAAGATCTCGATGCTGAGGTGAAGGAAATGTGGGGAAGATGGCATACAATTCGGGGTTTCAAACGGCTGTCGCTTACCATCCTTTAGCAGTATGGCTCCGTCCTGGCCTTGGGACATTATTAAAGCAAGACTTTAAAATGGCTGCAAAAAAGTACAGAAAATGAGGGAAAATAGATCAAGATGATTTTCCTTCCCCATTTTTAAAAATATATAGTTTCCCATTATCAGCTGTTCTGAATTTCGGACCGGTAAAGCCCCTCTTCATCAATTCCTTTCTCATGAACATCATGACCCCGCCATGGCTGACAATCAGCACATTATCATCCTGCTCGAGAACCTTATCCAGAATCATGTTTATCCGCCTGGAAACATCCTTTTTACTAAGCGGCTGCGATTTATGGTTAAACAGCCAAGCAATTCTAATAAAAAGTAAATGGACCGGCAAAGGAAGCCTAATATTTTTTCGAAAAAATGGGGAAAGTGGAATTTCCCTCAATTCTTCCAAGAAAATAATTTCACCTTCAAAGGCCTTTCGAGCTGTTATTTCGGCCCTTGACAAATCACTTGCATAGCATATATTCCATTTGATATCGCATAAGTCAATCTCATTTTCTTCTACATCGGAAGCATCATACTCTTTAATCCACTGCATTAATTCCGCAGATGTAACTATTTTGTTTGGGTATCCTCTTGTCACCTTAAAATGGCGTAATAATCCAATCTTCATTTTTTTCACTCCACACTAACTAATTTGAACCTATAAAAACTTTACCATAAATACCCATTGTATCTGTAGATAAAAGTTTCTAATTACGGCAAAAAACTCCTTAATACTAAGGAGTTCAAGTTTTAATCAAAAAATTTAAGAACAAAACAGATCATTATATTTTCTACTCGAGGATATCAAAATCATCCGGATTTTTTTCATCCTGGATTCCTCGCTTGGAGTCAAGTTCTGCTTCCTTCTGCTTGGATGCGTTTTGGACAACGTTTCCTTCAGCATCATATTGGATTTTGTTTTTTTCGTTTTCCATTATTCAGCACCTCCTAACGTATTCCTTTTTAGAGTGCCAATAATCGTTAATTCTAATCGCATATTAGGAAGTTTTTCTCGGTTATTATGGCTGGAATTATAGAGAAGATTTATGGACAGAACCAAATAAGGAGTGCAATTTCATCTTGACTCTTCCGCATTCTCCCCGTTTTTCAATCAAAGCAATTTTAATCTCATTTTCAGCTTGGGCATATTTTTCTCTATCAGTTTTGTGTACTTTTAACTCAGTCAGCAACATAAGCAATTCTTTTTGATATTTGAAATTGGACATTTTTAATACACCCTTTCTACTGGACTTTCTAACCATTATATTGGATAAAGCATAAAATTATTTGAAATTAACAGTAATTTAACACACATTTACAGAATTTCCACCTTAGAAAAGTAAGCTGCTAAAATTCTCTTTACGTACTTATTATTTTTTGTTGACTCTAACGTTGCGTGATACTTTATATTGTAAATGAAAGGGGAGCAGAGCGATGGCAATGTTTGTGAAAGAGGTTGCTGATTTAGTAGGAATCAGTGTGCGCACACTCCATCATTATGATGAAATCGGGCTGCTGTGCCCCGAGGATACAACAGAGTCCGGTTATCGCCTTTACTCCGATGATAATCTGCAAATGCTGCAACAGATTTTATTTTTTAAAGAACTCGGCTTTCCTTTGAAGAAAATAAAAGAAATTATCAGCAGTCCTTCATTTAACTGGCAGGAAGCCTTGGAACTTCATCGAAAGATGCTGTTTGAGAAATGCCTTCGCCTGGAGAAAATGATTGCGACTATCGATAAGACTATACAATACTCGAAAGGAGATATAGCAATGACAAATGAAGAGAAATTCGAAGGGTTTGACTTTAGCCATAATCCTTATGAGCAAGAGGCACGTGACCGCTGGGGTGATAAGGCGGTCGACGATTCGAAAGCAAAAACAGGAAAAATGTCTAAAGCTCAGCAGAAAGCCGTATTTGATCAAATGAATGCGATCTACCAAAAACTCGCATCCGTGAGGCATATGCCAGCTGATTCAGTGGAAGCTCAAGCAGGGATTACAGAATGGTATGAATTATTAAACGAAATTGGCACATACTCGCTTGATGCCTTTAAAGGCTTGGGCCAGCTGTATGTAGATGATAAACGCTTCACCAAAAATATCGATAAATTTGGCGAGGGCCTGGCACAATTTATGTGCAAAGCTATGGCTGTTTTTGCCGACGAACGCAAGAAATAAACCCGCTACTTTAAATGGATCGGAAAGAGTGTAAAAAAGCAGGGCCATAGCCTTGCTTTTTCTGCTATAATAAGTGCAAACTTTTTAAATTTCAGAATATTCTTTCTCAATTGGAAAGAAGTTGGGGGAATCAGAATGTTTAGTCTATCGACGCTTGGTGCTTTTGTGGCTGTAGTGGTGGGGTTATTCTTAATACCGGGTCCCGCGGTCCTTCTTACCGCAACCCGTACCGTCCAGGGAGGCCGTAAAGCTGGTATCATGGCTGGCCTTGGAATTGCTACTGGTGACCTCGTTCATACTTTATTTGCGGCAGCAGGATTGTCAGCGATATTGATGACCTCTTCTCTTGCGTTTAATGTAATCAAAATAGCAGGAGCAGTTTATTTATTTTACCTTGGTATCCGTGCGATTCTAGAGAAGCCTTCAGATCCTGAGCTTCCAAAGGTTTCTTCCGTATCCAGTCTTCGTGCTTACGGAGAGGCTGTGTTTATTGAAGTTTTTAATCCGAAAACATCTCTCTTCTTTTTGGCCTTTTTGCCCCAATTTATACAAACTGATCGTGGAGCAAGCTTAATGCAGTTCTTGATTCTTGGACTGATCTTTGTCCTGATGAGCATAACCTATACCACGATGATCGCAGTAAGTATCAAACCATTAAGAGGGATAGTCAAGAAAATCTCCTGGATTGGCCATTGGAGCGGAAAGATTGTAGGGGCCATTTATATCGGACTCGGTTTAAGGGTAATGTTTCAAAGCCGGTAATATAAGACAAAGAAAGAGGATTTTTTTACTTCCTCTTTTTTTGTCTTATTTCGCAATCCATTCCCAAGCCTCTTCCAGCTCATCTTTTCTAAAGTGCTTCGACTCAATGCCCGGCAAATATTTTCCCAGCTCTGCCAAGGTTCCAATCCATTCCTTTTCACTGATGACTGCAAATTTGTTGAATTGCTTCCATCTCTTTGCATCGAATTTGATGCCATTTGTCATTCCCTTTAAGGTGGAGCCATCTACATCATGCATGATGGCCAGTATATTAAATTCTTCACTGTCCTTAAATCTTTCTTTTACATGGCTGTCAAGATTTACGGCATCTTCTTTTGTTGCTTTCCCTTCAAATTCTAACGCAATTGTTTTGGCATGCCTGCTTTGAAGAATGGTCAACATGTATGTATACCTCCCTTTTTATTTCCTTTCTATTTGAATTCCCCCTCCTCATCTTGTTAAAACTCAGGGGCAAGCTGAATTTAACTTTTTGAGACCTTGCATTTCTCGTTTCAGCAATCTGCTATATAAAAAAAGAGGCCCCTATTTTAAGGCATCCGCTACATTATTAAATGGAACCTCCAGAATAACTTTGGTACCTTTTCCTGGATTAGATACAATTTCAATTTGTCCCTGTACCGTTCTAGCCCGTTCTTCCATGCCGAACAGTCCCACCCCTTTGCCTGATTGATCCAACACAAATCCTTTACCGAAATCCTCTATCAGCACTCTGATGGAATAGTCACACTCATCTGGTTTGGAAAGGACCTTGGTTAAGTTACTCGGGCCTTAGTTCCAGGTGAAAGTTCAGGTACGTCTTTACTTTTATAAAAGAATATAATCGTCTGCCTTTGAGTTAAGGCCATATTCCCTGTAATATAATAAATAAGAGTTTTTCAGATATTAGTGGTATCAAAAGCAGAATGATCAGGAGGTTTTTTCATGGAGCATTTTAAATTGTTTATCAATGGCGAGTGGATGGGAGATGAGCTTGATCAAATTGAAGTCAGCAACCCTGCAACAGGGGAAATCATCGCCACAGTGCCAAATGGCGGGGCAAAAGAAGCGAAACTTGCAGCAGATGCAGCGTTCGATGCATTCAAGGAATGGGCTGAACGCTCGGTTTATGAACGCTCCGAATTAATCCGAAAATGGTATGATTTAATTAATGAAAACTTGGAAGAACTAGCCACTACAATGACAAGAGAACAGGGAAAGCCATTAAAGGAAGCAAGAGGCGAAATGGCATACGCAAACGGCTTTTTGTCCTGGTATGCCGAAGAAGGAAAACGGATATATGGAGAAACCGTGCCGGCAACACAGCGCGATAAAAGGCTGTTTGTTTCTAAGCAGCCAGTCGGGGTTGTAGCTGTAATAACCCCATGGAATTTCCCGGCAGCGATGATTACGAGAAAGGTAGCCCCTGCACTTGCAGCTGGCTGCACAGCAGTAATTAAACCGTCAGAATTTACACCGCTGACCGCTTTAAAAATTACAGAGCTTGCCGAGCAAGCGGGAATCCCTAAGGGCGTAATCAATGTTGTTACAGGCGATGCTAAAAGTATTGGCGGTGTCTGGCTTGAGGATAACCGAGTAAGAAAGTTGACCTTTACAGGCTCGACGGAGGTTGGCAGGCTTTTAATGAGGGGTTCCGCTGACACGGTGAAGAAAGTTTCATTAGAACTTGGAGGCCATGCTCCTGTTATTGTGATGGAGGATGCGGACCTAGATAAGGCCGTTAATGGTGCTATCAGTTCTAAATTCAGGAATGCCGGACAAACATGTGTATGCTCAAACCGGGTATATGTACACGAGTCTATCTACCAGGACTTTATCGACCGGCTTATCCCCAAAGTGAGGGAGTTAAAGGTTGGAAATGGTTTGGATGAAGCAACGGATATCGGCCCGCTCATAAATGAGAAAGGGGTCGAAAAGGTTAAGGCCCATATCCAGGATGCAGTCAAACTGGGTGCCAAGCTCGAAACTGGCGGCCAGGGAGAAGGGCTTTACATAGAGCCAACTGTTCTTTCCAATATAAACGACCATATGCTTTGCATGCAGGAGGAAACATTTGGCCCTGTATTGCCGATAACTTCCTTCAAAACTGTCGAGGAAGCCATCCAGCGCGCAAATGACTCTATCTATGGATTGGCTGCCTATGTGTTCACTGAAAATATCACCAGGGGTATTAGAACAGTCGAAGCGCTGGAGTATGGAATTATCGGGCTAAACGATGGGCTGCCATCGACACCGCAGGCTCCATTTGGCGGCTTTAAACAGAGCGGGCTCGGACGCGAAGGCGGACATTGGGGTATTGAGGAATATTTAGAAGTAAAATATATCTCACTCGGGCTTTAATCCAGTTTGAACTATGAAAGAAGAGGGCTTCCACCCGCAGGCGGGAGCCCTCTTCTTTGTTATTGGAGAAATAAATTATATTCGGCGAGCGAAAACGGCTGCAGTGATCCTAAAGAGGCACCCGTAATTGCACCTCTAGTGCCATTTGGCCAAATAAAATAGAAATCAGCCAAATTATCTTTTGTTTTAGCCAAATAAATTAAAATCCGGCGAAATTAATTAAATCCGGCGAAATAATTTTTAAAAATACCTTTACAGTACCTCTGGAGGCACTCTCATGTATTAATTTTGTAGCTTTTTAAACAATTTGGCGGTTATTACAGCCATTAAAATTGAATTTGTAACCATTCCGATTAACATTTCTGAAGCCGCAATAGCGTTGGAAAAGACACCTATTGATGTGATATCACCATAGCCTGTCGTGGTAAAGCTTGTAATACTGTAGTATAAAAAATCATCCCCGGAAAGATTTTTACCAGTAAAGCTAAAAGCTTTTTCTCCTTTTAACCTATAGATCAGGTAATACAGATTTGCGTACGTAAGCAGTATTAACAAAAGCAGCATTCCCGCTCCGGCTGAGATTTTCTTGAGGTTTGCTTTTGTTTGGGGAATGTAAATAATAAATTCAATAAGAAGCAATACACAGCTTACCAATATCAATATCAGAACTGATAACAAAGCGTATAGGCCTATTCCCTTTTTCAGGGTAAAAACGGAATTGATAATCAGTAATCCAATCATAGCTATATTTAGTATCGCATAAAGAGACAGCCTTGTTTTAGCAAAATCTCTCCCAGGGAAAATCTTAGTTTTCATGGAAACCTCATTGTACTTTTTATAAATAATTTTCCCATCTGGAGTTAGTTCATTCTAATTTCTTAAATATATGAAACAATTTACTTAGCTAATAGCGGATATACTTGCCAATGTTTTTCTGATTCCTTCTTCATAAGAAGTCCGCGGTATTAAACCAATCTCGCGTTCATATTTACTTCCATTTAAAACTACAGGTTCTTCCGTCAAATAGTACATCTCTAAATATTCCCTCATAAATTTATCAAAGAACCCTATGAAGCGAATCATATTCTTCGAAACAGCTGAAACCTTTTTACGATATTTTGTATATCCCATTGCTATATCAATGATTTCTTCGCCTGAAATCGTACCGGCTCCTGGAATGTTCCAATTTTGGCCGTATGCTTGATCCCGCAGAGCCAATTCCACCAGCGCCTTTGCACCATCCGGTGTATAAATATATTCTCTTTCTATCTTTTTGTCTCCGATAAACCTAGCCGTTTTTCCTTCTGCCATTGCTGTTAATGTATAGTTAAGCAGTGTATTCCCGGCATTTGGGCCGTAAAAATCAGGGAAGTGTGCAATGAACATTTCCACTCCTGACTCTTTAGCTCTCCGTTCGAGATCCACACGAATTTTCCCCTTTTTCGTGTGCGGTTTTTTCTCATCCTTTTCGCTCACTGGAACCCCTTTGGATCGGCCATACCCATATATATTATCAACAATAGCGAGCCGCGCCTTTGACTTTTTAGCTGCATTCAATATATTACCATTCAAATCCCGAAGCTTTTCCTGCCAATCCTGATAAGGGATATTCACTGCATTAAAAATTATTTCAACACCACTGGCTGCCTGGTCTAAATCCTTTTGGATAAAACCATCTCCTGCAACCACATTGACCTCCAGGTTTTGAAAGAGTTCATTTAGCCTTTCTTTATTCCGGGCAAAAACAGATACCTCAACTCCTCTTTGAACCAATTCATGAACGATTGCACTCCCCATACTTCCCGTTGCACCCAATACTAAAGCTTTTTTCATGATATGCCCTCCCATTTATTGTCCAGTGGTTAATTAAATTTAAAAAAATTTTCCTTTGCCCATTCAAATGAACCTGACATTCCGTTAAATTCATCATCATTATAAGCTGATAACCCTTTGCTTAACTTTTTAATAAGCTTCTAAATTAATTATCCAGTGGTCAATAAAATAATAAAAAAATTACACTTGCCCGATTGCCTTTAAAAGCAATTGAACATGAGATTCTGCCAGGTCCCTGGCATCTTCGTAAGATTTTCCAGTTCGGCAATAAACTGCTACGAATCCATGAAGACTTAAGAAAAGAGACCAAATTGTTTTCGCAGCAACTCGTTTGTCACAAAGAAAATATACTGCCTGGGCGAATCTTTCATAGCTATGATCCGGTTCAGTTACCGTATGGCTCTTAATCTCTTCATCAGTAATCAAAAACATAATCTCATAGTGGTTGGGATTATCGAGACCGAACTTTATGAAAGAAAGTAGAATCTGTTTAAGTTTTTCAGAATTCTCCAGATCCTGTGCCATTACCCGGTTCAGTTCACCGTCCAAAAGGGAAAAGTCTTCTTTAACCAATGCATAAAAAAGTTCTGCTTTATTCTTGAAGTGATAATAAATTGCTCCATGTGTATAATCCAATTCTTTGGCGATTTTCCTCATCGACACATTGCGATAGCCTTCTTTTACAAACAAGCTGCGAGCAGTGTCCAGAATCCGCACCTTAGATAGTTCCACATCGACTGCTTTTCTTGGTGACATCTAATTCTCCTTTTATTGACCACTGTTTAATAACAGTGTAAATTAATTCCAATAAAATTTCAAGTTCATTTTAATAAAATAGAAAAGATGTTGCCTGGACCTTTTTATAACCTTTTGCCACTTTAAAAAAATCATTTCCACATTACATTTATGAAAGATTTTTTTCGTAAATCTTAAATACAATATTGTTAACTGCACCCATTGAAAATAGCCATCCGATTGAAGATGGCTGTTTTTCTCATTAAATATTCTTTTGCCGGTCAAGCAGTTTTTCAAGTTCTTCCAATGGAAGATCCAAAAGAATGAGCCGGTCGTCAGGATGGTATATTTTATTTAAGATAAGAGCGTTAATAATTTTTTGTTTTTTCGCTATTACAAGCTTCACTAATCTCCCCATCTGCTATCCTCCTAACCAATTATCTGCCGGCCAGAGTTTATTTATCATTCTTTAAGGCTGCATGCCCTTCTTCTCCCGTTCTGATTTTGATGACATTGGCGAGTTCATAAATGAAGATCTTCCCGTCTCCTGGTTTTCCGGTATTTAGAAACTTCCTGGCTACGTCGATCACAGCCTGGACAGGCACCTCACAAACAACTATTTCTATCTTTATTCTTTCATGGAGGGTGATTTCCCGTTTTACTCCGCGATACGTTTCTACAAAACCTTTCTGAAGCCCTGTTCCTTTCACGTCTGAAACGGTGATTCCGCTAACGCCAATTTTGGCAAGCTCCTGTTTAAATTGTTCAAATTTATTTGGCCTTGTAACGATATCAATCTTTGTTAATACCTCTCCCATAGTGCCATCTCCTTAAATGGTTTCGTGATACGCCTTTTCCCCATGCAGCGTGATATCCAGACCTATTGTTTCTTGTTCTTCATTGACACGGATCGGCATGAATACATTAATCACTTTCACAATTACGAATGTAATAGCCCCAATAAAAATATAGGTGGCAATGATAGCAATTGCTTGCTTCCATAGAAGTCCAGGATCACCATAAAATAGGCCGTCAGCTCCTGCACTATTAACAGAAGTTGTAGCAAACAGACCGGTTGCGATCCCTCCCCATGTACCGCCGATACCATGCAATCCAAAAGCATCAAGTGTATCATCATAGCCAAGCTTCTTCTTCAGAGAGGAGACTCCCCAGAAACAGACTGCGCCGCCAACGAAACCTATTATTATAGAAGCAGCAGGAGTAACAAATCCGCAGGCCGGTGTGATCGCAACCAATCCCGCGATTGCACCAGAAAGTGCTCCAAGCATTGTCGGTTTCTTATTAATCATGTATTCAACTATCAGCCATCCTACAATCCCTGCCCCAGCAGCCACCGCTGTGTTGATAAAGACTGTCATGGCAACATCATTGATCGTTAATGCACTGCCGACATTAAACCCATACCAGCCAAACCAGATGAGCGTAGCCCCTAAAACGGTTAGCGGTAAATTGTGGGGCGAGCTTTCATTGCCTTCCTTTCGTTTGCCAAGCATAACTGCCAGGACCAGTCCGGTAACACCTGACGAAATATGAACCACGTTTCCTCCTGCAAAGTCAAGAGCTCCAAGTTCACGCAGCCAGCCGCCAACTCCCCATACCCAGTGGGCAACCGGTGCATACGCGACAACTGACCATATGACAATAAATAAAATATAAGCGGAAAATTTCATTCTTTCTGCTATAGCTCCTGAAATAATCGCAACTGTCAGGACTGCAAACGTCATTTGGAACATCATAAACAGATTGTGGGGGATTGTCGCGCTGTAATCCGGATTCGGTTCGAAGGTGACCCCTTTTAATCCTGCCCAGTCAAAGTTTCCCAGAAACGCATTACCTCCAGTGGAAAAAGAAATTGAATATCCAATTAGTACCCATATAATCGATACAATTGCCATTGGCATATAACTGTGCATCGCTGTGCTCAGCACATTCTTGCTTTTTACCATCCCCCCATAGAAAAGAGCAATCCCCGGAGTCATAAGCCAAACCAATAATGTTGCGAAAAACATAAATACCGAATCACCTAATTGCATACCGACTACCTCCTAATTAAATTTCATGTTAGATTTTCTAACATCATATGCTGTATGAACTTATAATAAACACAATTTTTTATAAATTCAAGCTAATTATTTAAATTCATGTTAGATTTTATAACATTACTTAATGTAAGGGGTTACAATTTTCTGAAGCATAAAAAATCCGTAACCCAATAAAATGGTCACGGATTACGTTCGATAAAGTTGGCCATAGTTCAGCTTATCTTGTCATTGAACTGCCCATTAAAAAGACTGTGGTAAAACCCTTTTTCGCTTAACAGCGAATCATGCGTGCCTTTCTCAATTATTCGGCCATTCTCCAAAACCAGTATTTGATCTGCCTGCTGGATTGTATTCAGCCGGTGGGCAATTACAAAGCTTGTGCGTCCCTTCATCAACCGCTGGAGGGCTTCCTGAATCTTCAGTTCTGTAATAGTATCAATACTTGAAGTTGCTTCATCCAGGATTAATAAAGCGGGATCAGCCAGAATCGCTCTTGCTATCGAGATCAGCTGCTTTTGACCCTGGCTTATTCCGCTTCCATCCTGATTCAGAACTGTTTCATATCCATCCTCCAATTTACTGATAAACGAATCGGCGTTTGCCATCTTTGCAGCTATTTCAACTTCATTATCGGCAGCATCCAGTCTCCCGTAACGAATATTTTCCCGGATTGTTCCTTTAAATAGAAACGAGTCCTGAAGCACAAACCCCATATGGCGCCTGAGGCTATCACGCTTTATTTTTTTACTATCGATTCCATCGATCAAAATAGTTCCGTTGTCACTGTCATAAAAACGGGATAACAGGTTAATTAATGTTGTTTTTCCCGCTCCTGTCGGGCCAATAAGAGCTACTGTTTCTCCCGCATTAGCTATAAAGGCTATATCCTTTACAGTATCTCCGCCTTTTTCATAGGAAAAAGAAACATTATGAAACTCTACCCTTCCTTTCATGTTTGGAAGTTCTATTGACATTTCTTCATCTTGTTCTTCCTCTGTCTCATCCAGGATCTCAAAAACCCTTTCTGCTCCAGCCACAGCTGATAGAAGAGTGTTAAATTGGTTAGCCAAGTCATTCAGCGGCCTTGTAAACTGCCGGGAATATTCAGTGAATATCACAATTACCCCGATTGTGATCATACCTTTTAATGCAAGGATTCCGCCAACACCCGCGATCACAGCAAAACTCATATTATTAAGTACGTTCATCAGCTTTGGAATTAACCCTGAAAAAGCCTGAGACCAGAATCCTGACTGCTTCAGCATGTCACTCTTCTCTAGAAATTCAGCAATAACCCTTTCCTCCTGCGAGAAGGTTTTGACTATCCTTTGTCCTGATATCGTCTCCTCTATAAAACCATTCAGTTGTCCAAGATTGCGCTGCTGTTCTTTATACAAAGGACCTGTTCGTTTAGTGATCCACTTTAACCCCAAAAACATCGTCGGTACGATTAATAATGTCAGAACCGTGAGCAGCGGGCTTAGCCAGAGCATTACCCCAATTGTTCCTATTAGCGTAAGCAAGCTTGAGAAAATTTGAATGACCGAGCTATTCAATGTCGAGCTGACATTTTCAATATCATTTGTTACCCTGCTCATTAGCTCACCGTGCTGCCGATGGTCAAAAAATTGAATCGGAAGCTTATGAAGATGGCCGAACAGATCAGTCCTCATCCTTGAAACCGTTTGCTGGGCAATGCCTACCATCCAATAATTTTGCATCCAAAGCGAACACGAGTAAACAAGATAGATTCCTGCCAGCCCTAACAAAAGACCGCCTAAGCCACTTGTTTTCCTTGTTACAATATAATCGTCTATGGCCATTCCGATAAGAAACGGACCTAACAGCCCAAAAGCAGAGCTTAACAGAACCATTGAAAGCACCAAACTAAGCATTCCTTTATTCGCAGCAAGATACCCCCAAATTCTTTTCAGTGTAGCCTTCCGATTTTTCCTTTTCTGCACTTTCTTTGGCGGCTGTCCCTTCTCATCCATACTGTATTTTATCTTCTTATATTGAAAAGGTTTCATTAGCTGGTTCCGCATTCGGCGTTTATCCCCTTTCCCGCCTGTGACTCATGAATCCGTTGATATAGCCCTGATTCCTTTAGAAGCTCTTCATGATTTCCTTTAGCTAATACTGTACCGTCCTCTATTAAAATAATTTTATCCGCTTTCTTTGCTGTACTGATTTTTTGAGTGATAATCAGAGTTGTACATCGAAGACCGCTAATTCCCCGCAGCAGTCGTTCCTCTGTATTAACATCCAGCGCGCTCGTACTGTCATCAAGCAATAACAATTTCGGCTTTCTCACAAGTGCCCTGGCTATCGCAATTCTTTGCTTTTGCCCTCCGGAAAGATTTACTCCTTTTTGGCCTATTAACGTGTCATATTTCGCAGGAAGCTTTTCAATGGTCTCATGAATCTGTGCAATTTTAGCTGCTGACATTATCTCATCCATGGAAGCATTCTCTTTCCCCCAGGAAATATTCCCCCTCACAGTACCTGTAAAAAGCAGTGATTCCTGCGGTACGTATCCAATCGCACCTCTTAGAGCCTCCAAGGAAATATTTCGAATATCCACTCCATCAACTTCAATACTGCCTCCCGTATTATCATATAAACGCGGGATCAGCTGAAACAAAGATGTTTTCCCGGAACCTGTTGCCCCCATTATGGCAACCATCTGGCCCTGACTGGCATTAAAAGAAATATTATGGAGTACCTCAGCATTTGCCCCTGGATAAGAAAATGAAACATTTTCAAAACGGAGAGTTGCCTGATCTTCAATAGCAATACTTCCGGGAGTATCCAACATATCTGCCTCTGTATTAAGCACATCGGCAATCCGTTGAGCAGAAGCTCTCGCCCTTGAAAATGCCATGATAATAAAAGTAAATACCGAAAAGGCAGACGTCATTTTAGTCGCATAATTCACGATCGCTACAATTTCACCTGCACTCGCAGTCCCCGCAGTGAGCTCTGCACTGCCAAACCATAAGACCGCCATGATCCCTGCATTCATAATCAGCAGCAATACCGGGAGTGCCAGTTCAATAAGCCTTAATGCCGACACAGTTTCTTCCATTAAATCCCTGTTTGCAGTTGCAAACCTTTTTCTTTCATGGCTTCTTCGGAGAAAAGCTTTAATAAGCCTCATACCGGCCAGGTTTTCCCTAAGCACCTCATTTACCGAGTCGAGTTTAGACTGCAACACCTTAAAAAGCCTGCCCGCTTTAGTCATCGTGAAAATTAAAAAGGCAAGCAGAACAGGGACAACGGCAGCCAAAATCAGTGCTAGTTTGATATGAACAAAAAAAGCCATAATCATTCCGCCAATGATGAGCAACGGCGCTCTCATCATAATCCGAAGGCTCATAAACACCGTGTTCTGCATTTGGTTTACATCATTAGTCATTCTTGTTATCAAAGATGAATTTGGAAAAATGCTCAAATTGGAGAACGAAAAGGACTGTACCTTTTCAAACAGGCTTTTCCGGATATCAAAACCAAAGCTTTGGCTCACATGTGATGCAAAAAAGGAATTAACAATTCCCGAAGCAAAAGCAAACAAAGACATCCCAATCAAAGCCATTCCCCATTTAAGGACAAGATCCAGATCTCTCCTTAAGATACCTTGGTCGATTATTTTCGCTATCAGCATCGGCTGACAAAGTTCCACAGCGAGTTCAACCAGCATCAGGCTTAAAGCAACCGCTACATGAAATCGATACGGTTTTAAAAAAGATAACACTTTTATCATAGAGCAATCCCACCTCTGTTCATTCCATGCAAAGAAACTTAGATAACCGAATATCTCGACAATATACTTAATCTTTATCATACATTCTTTATATTTAATTTTAAATAGTCTGAATCTTCACCCAGTCTCAAACTGTTTAAAGCTTTACCGCAGCATTAACGGTTTATGGCTGCCTGTTTTTTTATTAAAAGCCTTTCACCCAGCGCCACGCTGCTTACGCAAAAGGCCAGCCGCCAAAGCATAAGCTTCATTATATGCCTTCATTTAACCCTTTATTATTTCCGGCAAAACATATTCTGCAAGACAGTTTTCTTTAAATACTTTTTAGTCTGATTTTTGGGTTTGTATATGGTAAAGTGAAAGTATGAAATTGAAACAAGGAGTGAGTGTAGTGGGCGTAACTTTAAGCAAAGGGCAAAAGGTAGATTTAACCAAGTCCAACCCAGGGCTTTCCAATGTAGTTGTAGGTTTAGGCTGGGACATCAGCAGCCAAGGATCCAATTACGACCTGGATGCTTCTGCGTTTTTAGTCGGAGAAACCGGCAAAGTGCAAAGCGATTTAGATTTTGTTTTTTACAATAATCCTTCCGGAGGAAACGGGTCAGTCATATATAGCGGCGATAACCGGACCGGAGTTGGCGAGCGTGATGATGAACAAATCCGAATCGATCTGCATAGAGTTCCAGCGTCCATTCATCGGATTGCGTTCACCATTACCATTCACGATGCACAGATCAAGCAGCAAAGCTTCGGACAGGTCTCGAATGCATATGTGCGCATTTTCAATGAAATGACGAACGAAGAACTGCTTCGATTTAATCTTGGACGGGATTTTACAGTGGAAACAGCGATTGTCGCCTCTGAACTTTACCGTCATAACGGCGAATGGAAATTCAATGCTATAGCAAGCGGATTCCAGGGCGGCTTAGCTGCGCTTTGCCGCAATTTTGGCGTTACAGTGGATGACGCACCTGCTCCAGCTCCACAGGCTCAGCAGCCCTCATACACTCAGCCAGCTGCTTACAGCCAGCCGCCCGCTTCCCAATCATATCAGTCTTTTAGTTCACCACAGCAAAGCTATAGCCAGCCGGCTTTCAATAACTCACCGCAGTCCTTTAATTCTGCTCCTCCGAGCCAGGTCTACGGCAGTGAGAATATCACATGCGTCCGATGCAATTCGACGAATGTACGTACAGGAGAGAAAGGCTTCGGACTCGGGAAAGCGGCTGTCGGCGGATTAATCCTCGGCCCTATCGGATTGCTGGGCGGTTTTATAGGCAAAAATCAGCTTAAGTTCACCTGCAACAGCTGCGGCAACACCTGGTCTCCTTCTCAGACCGATTACACCGAGTGGGCGAAGCAGCAAAAAAATAAAGCAATGGAACTTTTCAATCGCTTCAAAAGCCAGGATGTACTTGATGCTGTTGTCGCTGCCTGTGCCCTGGTCGGCATGGCAGACGGCCGTCTTGATCCATCTGAACGCCAGAAGATGATGGAATTTGTTCATCAAAGTGAAGAGCTGCGTGTGTTTGATACAAATAAAGTGATTCAGCAGTTTAATATGTTTGTCCAGCGAATAGAATTTGACCAAATCATCGGCCGTGCCGAGGCCTTCAAAGCATTAGGAAAAGTAAGGTCGAAGCCTGAAATTGCCCGGCTTGTTGCCCGGTATTGCATTGCAATCGGATTTGCGGATGGGCACTTTGATCCGAACGAGCAGCGGGTCGTCAGTGAAATATGCCGTGAACTAGGCTTAAATCCAGCCGAATTTTTATCTTAAGATAGAAAAGCGGAAGCGCCCTGATCAGCCCCGACAAGCATAAGACAAGCGCTGACAGAAGGCGCTTTTTGCCTTCCGAAGTGATTGGCTTATGACCTCGAGGGGCTGGGCGCTGCAGCTAGACATTATAGAAAAGCGGAAGCGCCCTGATCAGCGGAAGAACGGCTAAAGTCGCCACGTCCTGTGGCAACGCCGTTCTGACCCACTTCCTGTGGGCCTCCGACAAGCATAAGACAAGCACTGACAGAAGGCGCTTTTTGCCTTCCGAAGTGATTGGCTTATGACCAGGGTTGCGATGGCACTTGATCGAACAATTGAGGCCGACTTAAACCGCCACGTCCTGTGGCGACGTCGGCACTAGCACGTCCTCACAAAGCTGACGCTTTGTTTCGTGCGATGTATCGCTGCCGTAGCGTTCCTTGTCCTGTGCGTCGGGGCTGGGCGCTGCAGCTAGACATCGAGAAAAGCGGAAGCGCCCTGTTCAGCCCCGACAAGCATAAGGCAAGCGCTGACAGAAGGCGCTTTTTGCCTTCCGAAGTGATTGGCTTATGACCTCGAGGGGCTGGGCGCTGCAGCTAGACATCTGTCCCATGTTAAAACAGTTCTTATTTTTAAAGGAAAAACCTTGTCCATTGAAGTGACAAGGTTTTTTCGTTGCATTTATTTATTTTGCGCTTCATAAGCGGAAAGCACTGCCCTCAATATATCTTCAGCCGCCTGAATACCTTGCCTCTCCGTTCTATGGATAGGCCTTCCCGGATTCAGAGCTGTTTCAGCTAGCTCCCCATGCAAAGGAGCAATTGCGAAGTCAGCGACCTCCAGCATACATAGATCCAGCAGCGAATCTCCCGCTGCAGCCACGAAGGTTTTCCCCATTTTTTCTTTAAGATAAGCTACTGCATCCCATTTGTTAACACATTCAGGAACAAGGTATAGCTTTCTGCCCTGCAATGACATCCGCCAGCCCTGGCATTCTATTTCTTTTCGAAAATCTGCCAGTTCATCAAGCGGAGCAAGATCCTTTTGGATAACGCAATAATGAAATAATTCATCTGCTGTCTTTTGTGACAGCACCCAATCTTCACGGGCTAGCCTGCTGAAGTTTTTCAGCAGATCCTCACTTGCTAGCGAGCTGCCATCTATCTTTTTTTCAATCTGGCGTTTCCAATCCTCATCGGCTTTTCCATTAACGAGAATATTTCCGCCGTTGCTCGTAACCGCTAAGGACGGTACGATATCGTTTTGAAAAATAGCAATGCGCCTGAATTGCTCCATCGTTCTTGTCGTGACTGGCAGGAACATCATTTTAGAGCTAACCTCTTTTAATAGTTCAATAGCTTTGTTGCTCATGAAGGAGATTTCACGCTCTTCATATGTCTCAACTAAGGTAATCTCAGGTTCCGCTTCTCCCTCTTTCAAACGGAAAGCTCTCCTGGAGTAAATTAGCGTTTGATCTAGATCACTTGCAAAAATCATATATCCGTTAACTCCTTATTGTCTTGATTAGACCGCAGCAGGAATAAGACATGCTTTGATATTCCAATACAGGCACGCCACGGTCTTCCGCCAGCAAAATGATATGTTTTAATTTTTCATCATTTTTATCCTTTACAAGGATTTTCCATGGCACTCTCCGCAGCAGCACCCTTGTTGTTTCACCGACGCCCGGCTTAATCATATTCATGCTCTCAATGCCGAACTTAGCTTGTATTTGCTTAACTTCCTCAAGCCCCCTCCAGTCCGGCACTGAAGATGATTGCTTAACAAAGGAAAGCTCTTCTTGAATTTTTTCTCTTACTTTGGGAAATTCAGCGACAACCCGTCCAATAAACTCATTTGAAACATCTTCATTTTCTAAGTGCCGGTAATATTTCGCACCATGAAAATCGCCTTCCTTGATAAACTCCTTATTGTGAACCGTACGGCTGACCAATCCTGAAACCGTGGAATTCAGGCAGGCACTTGGAATAAGAAAATCTTCCCTAGTACCGTAAATATCAGCGCAATATCCAGGATCTGCAAGGACAGCAAGTTTTTCATCGATATCATATCCGTATTCTTCCCTTAGCTGCTTGCACGATGAGGTTAATTCACGTGTAATGGCTCCTTTTCCTGTCCAGCCATCGATAAATTGAATTTTCCCCTCCGGATGCTGATCCATGATAAAACGGATTGCATTCGTATCTATTCCTTTACCGCGGATTATTGACACGCTGTAATGCGGGACACTAAAACCATGAGCAAAATACAGATATCTTTTTATCAGAATACCAATCGGCGTTCCCGCTCTCGCAAGTGACACAAGCACAGCCTGATTCCCTTTACCTTGGACGATCTGTTCAGCAACAACCCCTACAGCTATTGCGAGCTTGGAAGCATTTTCATTAAGTGACTGATGATAAAGATCCATATATTCAGAGGAAGGCTGGTATTCAATCGGCAGCATTTCTGAATAATGGACTCCTGATTGAATCGCCTCTTCCCGGTCTTCCGTGCCTCTTTCTATCATCACGCCGCTTAAATCTTTTAATAAAAAAGTGACATCATCTTCCGGGTAACTCCCCATTGAACTGAAACGGTTCTGAGTAGTAGTGCTCATTGTCTCTCCTCCCTCTTTTATTAATTCAGGAATACAGTAAACAAATTTGCCGCACCTGTCTTTTTTAGCTGCTCAACCAGCGGCTGCAAACTTTCTTCAATGATCGTTCTTTCAAAGAAAATATAAATATCATCATATTGTTTATATTCAATATTATAAAAATAGTTAGTGATCGTCTGATCTTCAGGGCAATGGAACGAAAATCCGCTCCTTACCGCATAACCCAGCTGATTTACCCTATGTATCGGGCTACGAGTGGTAGATTGATAGAAAAGATTTTCCCCCATGGCAGCTGCTATTTTCATAGGCAGATACATAAATTCACCTGTTCCAAGGCATAACGCTCTGCCTCCGGATCTTGTCTCTGCCAGTACCTGTCCGATTTCTTGGGTATACCGGTCAACTTCTGACCTCTGCTCCGCTGATAGTCCGCTGAATCTGCCGGTCATCCCCGAATAAGGAGTTTCATTGAGTTGTCCGCTGCTGTTTACCGAAGTAAAGGGTATATCTGGGATACTCTTAAAATGTGAATAAGGGTGGAGATCGATTCGATGGACCGAAGGAATGGCAGGCAGCTTACGGCTTTCATAATTCCACTCCTTTTCTTTTTCAACAGGGTCCCCATCCACCTCGATTTCTCCCGCACATAAAGCCACAGACTGAATCGAAATTCCCAGTCTTTTTTCAAGGTCTGTATACCTCTGTATATCCTGTTCAGATCTCCAATCAAGCAGTGAGGCAATGATATATTGACGGCGTGGATATTGGGAGTGAAGAGATTCAATGATATTGAGGGCAGTTTTCCCTGTAGTAATTTCATCGTCAACCAGCACAATTGGCCCATCCCCCTCCAAGAGTTCCCTGCTTACAAAACAGGCCTGGTCGGTGGCGTGTGAGTGCTCTTCTTCAAAATTAACGATTGGTTTAATTTCGTTAATTTTTTCTCGAGTCGTATGGATATAATGAGCGTTGTTAAACATATCAAACATACTGTGGCCAAGGGCGGTTGCTGTTTCAGCAAACCCGATGAACAGGGTTTCCTCAGGCAGGTTAAATGCAGCCTTGCTCATGGTGCGGTAAACCGCGTCCGCGTTTTCGCCATGAAGCAAAGCCCTGATTACTTGATTCTTACTGTCAGATGATAATCCATATATTTTTTCCATAAAGCGAATCCCCAGCAGCGCACCGCTAAGAATGGAAGTTACAGGTTTAACAGGGATATGCTTTCCAAGTATGCGGCTGACAAAAAGAAACCCCCGCTTTTTATTTTTGCGGGCAGCCATCTCAAACAAAAAATCGAGCGGGATATTATAAGGATTTTCGGTTACCTGCACTTCAACCTTGAGCGATTCAAGAATATTAAATGTAAAGTGTTTCTGGTTCTGTGAGTAAGTCGATGTATGAGTTGTGGTCATGGAACACCCCGTATGATTTTGCCTTTGTAATAATTTTTTTAGCCCAGTTATAATGAGGCTTAATTTCATTCATTTTATTGGAATGCCGGCTTTTCATCACGCCTGCTAAACCATCGGCGCTTTCAAGAATGCTCTTAGCATCCATATATTCTTCAAAAGTAATAACACTTAGAGCATGTACAGGTTTAATATGCGTAGGATGGATAATCGTTTTTCCTGTAAGTCCGTTATTTTTATCAAGATTCACTTCTTTAATCAAGCCATCCAAATATTGGTTCAGTATTCCTTTACGGAAAGACAGTCCTTCTTTTCCCATACTTTCAAATGGGCTTTGCCTTAGCTGAGGCTTGAAGATTCTATCTCCTTTTTTAAAATACTCCCACACCGGTCCGGAAACTGTATATTCCTGTTCACTGCGCGCGAACATATTGATAATGTCAGCAATGCAATCCCGGATAACCGATATATCGTAAACAGTAGTATCACTGCTCCTGCGAATACCAAAAAGGCCGCTGAAATCTGTAGCTCCTATTCTGACATTTAAAATATTGACAAAGTTTTGGTCAAGAAGCTGTTTAATTTCCAGTAAGGCTGACATCCGCGTTTCTTTATAAATAACTTCAGCAGTTTCTAAAATAGGCATTCCATATAGATGTAAATGGTTTGAGGCGTTAATGGAATGCAGAGTATCCAAATACTTCTGACCGCCTTCAAATGAGAACTTCGGAAAAACAAATCCGGTAAGCATGGCCAAAGAATTGCCAAGCTGCTCTGCGACAAACCGCATTTGCACTTCATTCCGCACCCTTATGAATATGAGCGGAAGATCTTCATATGATAAAAGCCCTTTTTCAATATTCATTGATAGCTGCTGAAGCTGAGTTATCAAATTCCATTCCGCTTTTTCGACTTCTTTATCGCTGATGGAATCCTCTAAACAAACCACCAAAGAAGTCAGTCCATCATGCTTCCTGGACACTATATCAGCACAAATAGACGCACGGATACCTGGCATATAGAGCGTGGCACCTAAAGAATGTGCAAGCAATTCCCTGTCACTATCCTTGGTAAATCTTAGAGGTGCCTGATAAAACACGGCAGCTTCCTTGTCTTTGGAAATATATTCAAAATGCCTCAACCGAAGCCCTCCTTTCATTTTGTTTGCTTTTGAATAAAAAAAGAAGCAGGATGCCGAATCCTGCTAATTTAATCTTAATTATAAACCGCGGAAGCGGCGAGGTTAACCCGCTTCTATTTCCCTTCTAAGGAAATTTCTAGTCCGCTGGACTGTTAGACCGAAAGACCATAGTTTTGGCATAACGCGGCAAGGCCGCCAGAGAATCCGCTGCCGATTGCGCTGAACTTCCAATCGGACCCATGGCGGTACAATTCGCAAATAACTACAGCTGTTTCGATAGAAAAATCTTCGCCAAGATCATAGCGCAGAACTTCCTGGCCGGTATCTTCATTAACTACGCGGACAAAAGCATTCGAAACCTGTCCAAAGTTTTGTCTTCTGGCTGCAGCGTCATGAATCGTAACTGTAATCGCAATTTTATGAATGTGGGATGGAACTTTACTGAAATCGATGTTGATCTGTTCATCATCCCCGTCCCCTGCGCCTGTTCTGTTATCGCCCGTATGCTCAACGGCTCCGCTGGGATCTTTAAGATTATTGTAAAAGATAAAATCAGTATCATTAGGGCATTTGTTATTTTGGTCCGTTAAAAAGGCAGATGCATCCAAGTCAAAATCAAAGCCGCCGGAATAGCGGTTGGTATCCCAGCCCAACCCGATGATTACCCTCGTTAAACCTGGATTTGACTTTGTTAAGTCGATTCTCTGGCCTTTTGCCAATGAAATTGACATCGAATCCCCCTTCCGAAAAAAAGCGTAAGCGCCCTGGTTACCCCTTCCGCCGCCTTGGTCTTTAGAGGCAGCAAAAGAATTGACAGGTTTTGTCCAATATATAAGGGCTTTATTTTTCTCCTGACAAAGGCAGATAAAGGCAGATGGGCGCTCACGCTAACGTCTGTACAGATTTATAAATTTGGAATCCCTTCATTCTAAGAAGAGAAACAACATGTCTTACGCTATATCAGCCTACTTGTAAACCGTAATCCGTTACAAGAGCAGCCAATCCGCCCTGGTATCCGCTGCCGATTGCGTTGAATTTCCATTCTCCGTTATGGCGGTAAAGTTCAGCTACTACAACCGCTGTTTCGATAGAGAAGTCTTCTCCAAGATCATAGCGGATTAATTCTTGGTTGGATTGCTCGCTTACTACACGGACAAACGCATTGGAAACCTGGCCAAAGTTTTGGCGGCGCGCTTCGGCATCATGAATTGTGATTGTAAAAGCAACTCTTTCAACTTCAGCCGGAATCGCAGACAGATCGATTTTAATTTGCTCATCGTCACCTTCTCCTGCACCAGTTAAGTTATCTCCGCTATGTACAACAGAACCATTTCCGCCCTGCAGGTTGTTAAAGAAAACAAAGTCTTTTTCAGAGCTTACTTTTCCTGAAGCATTAAGCAGGAATACTGAAGAGTCTAAATCGAAGTCATTTCCGCCGTCATACTTGTTTGTATCCCAGCCAAGACCCACAATAATGTTTTTCAGCCCTGGGTTGGATTTAGTTAAATCTACTTTTTGACCTTTGCTTAGAGAAATCGCCATGAATGAAAACCTCACTTTTATAATTTTTTTTATGTTAAAAAATATTAAACGTACTTATTTGCAATTTCAGTGATGGTAGTATCCTTCGTGCCATCGCCGATAGCATTGAACTTCCACTCGCCATTATGGCGATAGATTTCGCCGGCAAAAAGGGAAGTCAATCCTGAATAATTATCGGAGAGATTGAAGTGGATCAGTTCTTCTCCAGTAGAGTTGTTTACGATGCGGATAAAGGCATTTCGGATCATTCCAAAATCCTGTTTTCTGGATACCGCGGAATAAATGTTTACTACAAATACCATTTTATGAACCGAAGGAGAAACTGCATTCAGGTTAACAACGATTTGTTCATCATCTCCATCGCCGTCACCGGTCAAATTATCCCCGGAGTGTCTGACGCTTCCATCGGCACTGGTCTTATTGCCAAAGTATATTAAGTTATTCTTGTTAGTTAGTTTTCCGTTTTCATCAAGCAGGAGCACAGAAGCGTCACAATCAATATTGGGCGCACCGCCCCCTCCGAATAACCCGCCAAGAAGCCCCTTTGGTTTGTCCGGTGTTACCGGGTCCCAACCCAGGCCAACCATTAACGAAGTTAGTCCCGCTCTCCCTTTCGTCAGGTCTACCTTCTGACCTTTTTGCAATGATATTGCCAACTAAATCACTCCCTATATCCTTTTTATCCTGGATACTAAATCACGCAACCCGTGATAATTTCATTCTAACATTTCACTATGCTATTGCAAAATCTAAACCACTGTATAATTATTGCTGGATCTGCTTTCTTTGATAGTTTTCCCGCAGCTCGAGAAGACGTCTTGTTCCCTCTTCCCGGGTCCGTTTATTTTCCTCTTCGATGCTTTTCGTCTCCTCCAGCCCCTTGAGGATAATATTCCACGATTCTTCAATTGTTTCGATCTTTATGCTCGGTGCACCGGCAAGCCGGGCAATCTGTGTACTCTGGCTGGAAATATTTTTGGCATTGCGGACAAGCATCTCATTTGTCCGGCGGTCAAGCTCGCTCATGGAATCGGCAACAAGCTTTTGCCGTTTTGCAGAAACAGCCTGTATCAATCCATTTTTAAAGATCGGAATCGTAGTGACAAATGCGGAATTAATCTTCCCAATAAGCTTTGTATTCCCGCGCTGGAGGAGCCGAATTTGCGGTGCAGTCTGCAGCGCAACCATCTTGGCCATCTCAAGGTCATAGATTCTTTGCTCAAGCGTTTCAATACCGTTTCTAAGTGAATCAAGTTCCATTGCGGCAATTTGATCCCCAGAAGCGGCCCGCTGCTCATACTGCGGAAGCAGCGAAGATTTAAGCTCCTCCGCCTTCATTTCAGCAGCGATCGCATACTTTTCGAGTGATAAGTAATAATTGAAATTCTGTTCATACATTTGTTCAAGATTTTGAGTAGAATTCACCATTTCATTTTGGTACTTGGATATCTCAACATATACCTTATCAATTTCTCCGCCCATTGTCTGGTACTTCCCAAATACCTTTTCCATCATTTTTTCACCACGATTAAAGACCTTTGCGAGAATTCCTTTCTTTTCAGGGGCAAAATCCTTTTTATCGAATTTATCCATGATCCTGCCTAAATGCTTCAATAGCGCACTTGAATCCTCCATGGAGCTGGACTTCATCGTGCTAAGGATCCGGTCGGAAAACCGGGATATTTCAACTGCGGGCTCTTTGCCGAATTCCAGGAGAGACATCTGGTTTTTGACATCTATTTTTTCAGCCAGGCGGATGACTTCCGGTTCGTTCCGCAGTTTAAGCTTTATTTCCTCAGCTTTTGTTAAAGAGAGCTTGTCTGTTTTTTCATCTGCCAATTCCATCATATTAAAGTCTGCCATTTAAATCCCCTCACTTTTGGATGTTATTTTTCAGATTGATGAGCCTGCGCCAAATCGAAACAGGCCGTTCCTTATATTCCATATTAAACTCAAATTGATCCATTAAATGAATATCAAAAAACCGTTCGTCGATATATATTTCCAGATCTCTGAGACCTGAAGGATTGAATAGTAATATATCTAATCCCAGTTCATTTAATAGTATCAAAAGAGCTGCATCAGAACGCGTCAATCCTGCACCCGCCCCGTTATTATATAGGACGACCCGGGGCACCTCCTGCGGATAATCGAATTTTAAAAACAGTTTAATAACTGACTCGGGCAGCCTGGTAAGCTGGGCAAATAAATAAAGCTGTAAATCATATAAGGATTCATGGTCTTCTTTTATAAGCTTAGGGTTTTCACAAACCCGGGAAATTCCTGCAGCAATTGCGTGCTGGACACCTACTGGCAGCTGTTTATGCTTCCACCAGTTGCTTTTTATCATCTTTTCAGGATCTAGAAAACCCTCCCGGTTCAAGGAGTGATGATAGTGGTATTGCTGGTTTACCGTTACATTGTGGGTGAATGGAAAATAACGTATAAACAGTGTTAATTCCCCTTCTTTTAATTCCTCGAGCCGTTCCCAGTATTCCTTTTGACTGGCAGTTATACCCGATATTTTTGCAAATAGGGACGGAATAAAAACTGTTTGTCCTTCAATATGAAAATTGGGCCTGATGAATGCCTTTTCCCTGCTCATTAAAAACAGCTCATCATATGTTGTTTTCAGCGTAATCGAAGCAGGTACATGCGACCGGTACTGCCAGGCCTTATAAATGGGAGAATTGTCAGTGTGCAAAATCCTTTCAATCTCCTTGGATGCCTGATAGGCCACTGTTGCTTTTCTTATAGCCCTTGCTTTAGGGAATTCCCTGGGCTCCTTCTTTAAGCTGAATTCCTGCACGACCATTAGCTTTCTTTCCGGGTCCAAATTTTTGAAGATATCCACCCCATCCGGTTCAAAAATCAGCAAATCTAAGCCTAGCAATTTTGCCATATATAAAAAGTAGACCTCGCTTTTGCTTGCAGTTCCATACCACAATATGCACGGACGCCTGCCTACTGCGACTTTAATTGGAATTGTGCCATCAAGATGGTTCCAAGTCCATTTGATTAAATCAACAATCACCCTTCGGAAGTCTGGATGGTGCAGGCCTCCTGGATGTTCTTGAATAAACATTTGGAGAACCCCCGCCAGGCTTTCACGGAAATGCCTGTGTACAGAAGCATCCTCATAAGAAGGAATTAAGTCCCTTCCCTCAAGGAAAGCAATGAACCGGTTGA
The DNA here is from genome assembly GCF_002860285.1 of Bacillus sp. M6-12. GTDB lineage: Bacteria > Bacillota > Bacilli > Bacillales > DSM-1321 > Peribacillus. Next base: position 24,471 of record NZ_PGVF01000017.1, on the reverse strand, counting down.
CGGAAAGCGTTTCACTTTGATTGATTTCCAAAACGGTTTGGATGGCCTGAAACTGCTCCCGCGCGATTTCCTTACGTAAATGCCCGCTTAATACATGTACATCGATACCTGGATTTTGTGTAAGTTCAAAGAGCATATTGTAGTAATCATCTTCATCACCATCGATGCCCAAAAACCGTGCGCATACTTGCCCAAACTGGATGCTGTTGTTTTGTGTACTATAATGTTCCCGTTCGGAGAGGCTTTTTTCCAACAGGCTCAGCCATTCATTATTATTAAAGATGATCAATACAGGATTGATCTTAGAGTATTGACCGAAGGCGCCCAATTGCAAAAACTCCTTTCCCAGAAAATTTCTATCTCTATTATACGATATTTCAAAAAAAAGGTTTCAATTTAGACCTCTGCCTGTTCATTTTTTCCAAGACTTCATCTGCTAATCATTAACACCCGCAGAAGTGATATTGTTAAAATGGAAAAAACAATGAAATAAGGAGCGGATTTTTATGACTCAGTTAGTAAAAGGCCAGAGAATAAATTTGGCACAGCAATTTCCTCATTCGAACAAAATGACAATATCTATTAATTGGGAATTAAAGCCTGAGTTTGTTTCCAGCCTTTATGAAATCGATGTTTCTGTATTTATGCTTAATGAACAGCAAAAAATTCCCGCAGAAGAATATTTCGTTTTCTATAACAATCCTTCCTCACCTGGCAATGCTCTTTCTTTATCGGGCAAAGATGGAAGTTCATTTCAGCAAACCATCTCTATTGAATTTTCCGAAATCTGCAAAAAAGTAACCAAGATGGTCTTTGTATTAACTATTCATGATGCCAATTCTGCCCAGCAGAACTTCAGTCAATTCAGCTTTGTTAAAATGACGGCCAGCGATTCGGAAACCAAACAGCATTTATTTACATTCATACAGGATCAGTTCACAAAAGAAACCGCCTGTGAGCTGGCGAATATTTACTTAAAAGATTCCAGCTGGAGGTTCAATCCTGTTGGTCAGGGTTACGAAGGCGGACTGCAGGAATTTTTAAACCGCTATCATGATGATGAAGATGCAGAAGAACCGCCAGCTCAGGAGGCTATTGCCCCGCCCGATCCTGAACCAGTAATGCTGAGTAAGCTGGACTTATTAAAAAAGAAAGCAGATGTAGTTATTCTCAAAAAGTCTTTGCAAAAAACAGCTGCAAGAGTTGGCGTTGTCCTTGATATTTCCGGATCTATGCGACAATTGTATAACAATGGCACAGTTCAAAATGTGGTAGAGCGCCTCCTTGCCCTTGCCACCCGTTTCGATAATGATGGAGTATTGGATGCATGGGTTTATGACGTCCGTTTTTCAAGGCTTCCGTCTATAACAGAGGCCACTTTGCCTGATTTTGTAAATCGCGAGATTCTTAACAATAAATCCGTTTCCAAGTTCCGGATGAACAATGAACCTCCTGTAATGAGGGATGTACTCCAAAAATACCTGGAAGAGGAAAACAGCAGCCTGCCAGTGTATCTAATTTTTATTAATGACGGCGGGATTAAGAAGGCTTCACGCGGACAGGACAGTGTCACCAAGATATTAAAAGAGTCCTCTGACAAGCCTGTTTTCTGGCAATTCGCCGGAATAGGAAATGGTAACTTCGAAGTATTGAGAAAGCTGGATGAGTTGGAAGGACGTTATATTGATAATGCAAACTTCTTCCATATTCTCGATATTGAAAAAGAAACCGATGAAGAATTATACGAGAAATTATTAAATGAATTTCCTGACTGGCTGCGCGAGGCAAAAAATAACAATGTTATCGGCTAGAACTTATTACCAATTGTATGGCTAAGACAGATGGTATATTATAATGGATTGAGTAAGTAACTGCAGGAGGACCTCACTTTGTACGATCTAATTATTGCAATCTGCTGTATATCAGGGATTACTCTTTTTATCTTTCAACATAAACGCTCATTAATAAAACCTCTGCTTTGTTTTTTTCTGACTTTAATCTCGATTTCTGTTACTGCAGGCTGCACTGCTGAATCACCTGCCAAGAAGCCGGCTGATACTGAAACTGCCCAGAAAGCAGATGAGTCAGAGGAAAAGAAAGTACAGGAAAACAAAGATGTTGAGAGTGATATCCCAGCAGCAGAAAAAGAAACAAACACCGACCAGGAGTCACCTGTTAAAGAAAACCTGATCCCCGCTTTAGTAACCAGAGTGATTGACGGTGACACGATAGAAATTGATATGAATGGAAGGACAGAGGATGTCCGTCTTCTTCTTGTTGATACGCCTGAAACAAAGCATCCTTCCAAACCGGTGCAGCCTTTTGGACCGGAAGCGAGCAGCTTCGCCAAGTTAACGCTCACAGGTAAACAGGTTGGGATTGAGATTGATATTTCTGAACGCGATAAATATGGCCGCCTTCTTGCGTATATCTGGATCGGCGACAGAATGTTTAATGAAATGCTGCTGGAAAAAGGTTTGGCGAGAGTAGCTTATATTTATCCGCCGAACACCAAGTATGTCGACCAGTTCAGGAAGGTTCAGGAGAAAGCACAAAAACAAGCCATAGGTATCTGGAGCATTGAGAACTATGCTTCTGAGGAAGGCTTTGAAACCGAAGGGCAAGATGGGAATGGTTCTTCTGGAAAAACAAGTTCTTCAGCAGGAACCTCTCCCAAAACAGATTCTTGCAATATAAAAGGAAACATTAGCTCCAGCGGGGAAAAAATCTACCATGTTCCCGGAGGCCAGCATTATGAAATAACCAAGGCTGAGGAAATGTTCTGTACAAAAGAGGAAGCAGAAGCAGCAGGATATCGGGCCTCAATGCGATAAATTCACAAAATGAAATTTCGTAAGCTTCTTCTTGTTATTGAGTAATGATGGTTCACATAATCCAAAAGACGCCCAAATTCGTTTGAAATTTGGGCGTCTTTTAATAACGTTTAATTGGTTACTAGCTGTTCCTTTTTTGATAACATAACGGATTGCTCCACATGTGTAGCGAAAATATCAAGCTTAGGAATGGGAACGTCGGCATATCCATTCAGCAGCAGCTTGACAGCAAGATATGGGAAATTTACACCTGAAAGGCAGGAAATGTGCAAACCGCCAGCCATGCGCGGATTTATTTCAAGCAGCTTTGGTTTCCCCTGGCTATATTTCACCTGGATATTGTAAACGTATGGAATCTGATAAATACTATTTACTTTATTGGCTAGGTCCAGCAGTTCCGGAACATCTTCAAGCTCCCTTATCCTGCCGGCAGCTTTTTTTCGCGGCACAGCTGCCAGAAGCTGCCCGTTATATGCCAGGCAATCGATACTGTATTCCACCTCTTCCAAGTACTCCAGTACCATCAGCTCCTCAAAAGAGGATACAGACGACAGTATTTTTACAGCGTTCGCATAAGTAATCTTATGGCTGATTGGGCCAAACAAGTCTTCAACTGTGTTTTCTGTCTCTGTCACTACCCTAAAGCCTGCCCCGCCCCTGCCATTCGCAGGTTTAAAGCACGCCTTTTTTCCCTCGTTCGAAATCATATGATAAGCTTCCTCAAATTCTTCAACAGTCCGGACAATTCGATAAGCAGGGACAAGGCTTGATAAATTGTGTGCCTGGAATGATTCATACAGCTTCCCTTTATGGGACATCGTGTCCATAAGGCCGAAATCCTCACACACCAGCACATTTGTTCCGATTTCCCAAAAGCGGGCAATATTCTCCGAAACTTCAGGTGCATAATGGTATGGAATAAATGCATCAATTTGATGCTTTCTGCAAAAGTCAAGGCAATATTCGATATATTCCCCAGCCTCAAGATCCGGTTCGACTTCATAGTAATCACAAACAGTAAAGTAAACAGTGTCCTTAACAGGGTGCGTTCCGTAAATCTCAAATTCAATACCATCAGAATTTTTTTTAATTGCTTCCATTAAATGATAAGCAGTTGAAAACCAGCGGTTGAACCAAATTTTCTTCTTCATCAAATTCCTCTTCCTTTTGCAGCCTCAGTCATTTTTTCTTCCTATATTATTGTAACAGCTGCATTCATGATTGGATTTCTTTTTTTGAAGAAAGGGTATAACTAAAAAAAACGGAAGAGGAGGTTTTAGCATGAATGGTGATGATCTCTTTAGAATCATGTTTGTTGTCGCAATTGTAGCAGTGCTTGCTGCGGTGTTTTTCTCCTATTGGGCTGCCACCCGAAAGAGTGCCCGGAATAAATAACGGCTTCCTTACTCAATTTATAAGTAAGGAGTTGATATTATGCCGGAAGATAGACGTCAGCCGCATGTAGAATCATCACCGCATTTCGATGGGGCGAATGAAGGAATTGAAAATGATCCAACCGGAACAGCGGGATCCCAAATGGGCATAGTCATGGATACAAAAAAAGAATTTTCTCAAAATCGAAATGGAATCCAGATCGAACTGGAAACTTCAGAGGATATGAGGGAATTTGAAAACATGACAAAGGGAAAGAAGCTGGAAGAAATCTAATCTGTTAGGAGCCTGATGATGAGCGATTGGAACGAACAAGCAGCACCAAACAACAATATTGGTTCAAGCACACTGCTGACCTCAAAGACTCCGGCAGGACCTAAGGGGAAAGCAGACAAAAAATCTATTGGTAACCGAAAAAAGGAAAAATAGAAGAACATAGTGAATGTATTATCCATGACTTAACAAAATGCCAGCAGAACTAAAAACGATCTGCTGGCATTACTATCGGACAAAATCATATTGAGGTGAAATTACTGCGGGGATCACTATTTATTGATTGTTTATAATCTCCAAAAAACTCATCATATAATGCCCTGACAGCCGTATCTGCTTCCTCTTCCATGACTCCAAACATCATGCTGACCTCGGATGACCCCTGATTAATCATTTCCAGGTTCACTCCCGCCTGGGCTAATGCCCTCGAAGCCCGGGCTGTTGTACCGACATTGTGCCGCATACCCTCACCAACAACCATTACCAAAGCAAGATTATGTTCAATATGAACTTCATCTGCTTGAAGTTCATTTGTAATTCTTGATATGATTTCGTCCTCCATTTGCTGATTCACTATTTGGTTCTGCCTTAAAATAATGGAAATATCATCTATTCCAGAAGGGATATGTTCATAAGATAATCCAAAGTCCTCAAATATTTGCAGAATCCTGCGGCCAAATCCTATTTCTCTGTTCATTAAATATTTGCTCACATAAATACTGCAAAATCCCCCATCGCTGGCGATCCCGATTACCGGCCCATTCGTATTGCTTCGTTCATTTACAATCCGTGTTCCTGGAGCGGAAGGATTGTTTGTATTTTTGATATTCACCGGTATCCCGGCTCTAAAAGCCGGGATTAGAGCTTCTTCGTGGAAGACGGAAAACCCCGCGTAGGAAAGCTCACGCATCTCCCGGTATGTTAATTCACGGATTTCTTTAGGATGGCTGACCAGCGAAGGATTAACGGAATATACAGCATCCACATCTGTGAAATTCTCATACACTTCTGCTTTCATGCCGTTTGCCAGTATGGATCCTGTAATATCTGAGCCGCTTCTGGAAAATGTCAATACCTCCCCATCCTTGCTGTAACCGAAAAATCCAGGAAAAATCAATAAACCAGGCCACTCACGAAGTTTATAAAGGTTATCATAAGACTCAGGCAGAACCTGTGCGTTCCCAGGCTCATCACTGACATATAAGCCAGCTTCCTTAGGATTCACATAGCTTGCTTCTATTCCTCTAAATTGAAAATACGCGGCAATCAGCCTGGCATTATTATCTTCACCAGTTGCTTTCACCGCATCCAGATATCTTTCCGGATTGGTTTTATCACCGTTAAGGGCATACAGCAGTCCCGACTCTATCTCATCCATAATATCCGCAGACAATCGGAGTTCCCGCGCAATTCCTAAGTATCTATCAAGTATGTTATCTACTAAGCTATCAGCTTTTCCTTTCCTTAGATAAGCCTCTGCACATTCTATCAGCAAATCTGTAACCTTGATATCATTTGCGTGCCGTTTTCCAGGAGCTGATACAACTACAGCCTTTCGGGTTTGGTCAGAAATAACGATATCGAAAATCTTTTCGATTTGTGAGCCTGATGACAATGAAGAACCGCCAAATTTTACAACCTTCATGTTTGCATCCCCTAATGCTTCCACAGCAATTTTATTTACCATTATTGCGCATTCTTTCACAAGAATCAAGTTTTTTTCTTCTCTAAGAGAACAAATGTACATCTAATATGTACAATATAAATTAAAAAGGGTATCCCCTCGGCCTAAAGGGATACCCTTTTTATTGCTTTTTCCGACAAACTAAATGTTTTTCTTATCCCCAAACAGGGTATTGTCTGTTCCTCGATTCTCTTTATCAACATGTGCTTCCTCTCTTTTCACTGTATCAGACACATGCTTTGTTTCCTCTACTGTCCGTTTGCCAATAACAATTTCTTCAGTCACGACCGGTTTTTTGGTCACATGAATTTGTTCTTCGACAACCGGCACTCTAATCGTTTCATCTTCATCAATGCTGCCTGCATCCGCTGCAGTGTTTTTTGCAGGACGGCGTTCAACATATACTTCTTCATGCTGAACAGGAACCTCTACAGATTTTTGCTCCTCAACAACTTGTTTATTTACCTGTACTTCCCCGGTTTGAACAGCTTCCTTATTTACCTTGAGCTGTTCTTCCCGCAGCTTCATTGTTTTCTCCTCATCTCTCCCTAACCTTTTGTCTTTAGAGAAGCCGGAAGTTCCCGTGTTCATATTTTCAGATGTTTCGGAGGTATCATATCCAGCACGCAAAGAGTCCAGTCCGCGGTCCGCATTTGTGCCATAAGCATTCATATTTTCATCACTATTTGAAGTAAAAGCATTTGGCTCAAGTGCATCAGTCGCTGTGTCCGAATACGTTTCGTACGTATTGGCAGCCGGCCGTTTATCTGAATACACGGCAACCAGAATCTTATCATTATCCAAATCTGATGCGTAGCTGGAAATGTCGTTTGCAGAGATACCATAATCCTTTAAACGTTCACGTGAGTCTTTTTCGTGATCCATCATAAATGAATTTTTGAGCTTATCCATAAATGATTGATGTTCCGAATTTTCGGCAGATGGCCCATCCACCGCCAGCCCTGTCCGTGATTCGATTGGGAAAATATCCTCCCGGTTAGTAATAACTGATAAATCCGTGGCATCATATCCTTTTGATGTTAACGCTTCAATACCTTTGATAGCTTCTTCTGCTGTTTCATACACACCTACTATTTCTCTATTCATGTTGAATTCCTCCCAGTAAGTTTGTTTGTTCAGCAACCTTTGCTGTCGCTACACAAAAACTTTACCCGCCATAAAGAGGTGTAAACAATTAATAATTGACAATACCTTCCACTTCAAAAGTAGCATGTCACAGGTTTTGTCCCCTGCCTTTTTTGGTATACAACAATAAACATCTTTGAAAGGATATGAAAAAGACAATGGTACAAGTAACGATGAGAGTAGATTATTTAGGAAAAACCTATGAAACAAATGTGTTGGCAAAGCCTGAAGCAAACGAGGAAGAAATTTACCAGCAGGCGCTCGACCAAGTAAAAAAACAATGGAGTCTTGAAGATTCCATTCAATGAGGACCGGCCCGTATGCCTGTTTAAGGATTAACATTAAAAAGGCTAAGAGCCACTTACCTGCGCACTCTGTAAAAAAAGTGCCATGTCGATGACAGGCACTTTCCCTATTTTCATAGTTATATTTCGCTTACTCAATTCCCTTATCAATCTCTTTAACCATTTCAGCTACTGAGATTAATCCGCCTCCAGACAGATACCAATAATCAGGGCTTAAATACACGATATTATTATCTTTGTAAGCATTTGTGTTTTTAACCAGATCGTTTTCCACTACATTTTTTGCTGAAGAAGTACCACCTTCAACTACAGCCCCTCTATCAACAACAAATAAATAGTCTGGATTTTTTTCAACGATATATTCAAAAGAAATGCTTTGTCCGTGCTTTGAAACCTCGATATTTTCGTCAGCCGCATCAACACCAAAGACATCATGGATCAGGCCAAACCGGGAATTCTTTCCATAAGCACTGATTTTTCCATCATTAGCTAGGATGATAAGAGCTTTTTTATCAGAAGGAGAAGCCTTTTCATTCAGTTTTTGGATGTCTGCTTCCACTTTAGCTAGCTCTTCCTTCGCCAGGTCTTCTTTATCAAAAATTTGGCCAAGCTTTGTAACATTTCCCTTAAACGACTCCATATACTTTGTTGTATCCAGCCCCATAAAAATGGTTGGTGCGATTTCCTGGAACTGCTCATATGAATCCTGCTGTCTTCCCGAAATGATAATTAGATCTGGCTGCAATTCATTAATAGCTTCAAAGTCAGGTTCCATGAGCCCGCCTGTGTTTCCATACTTTTCATCCTTAAACTTCTCAAGGTATTTTGGGATGTTGTCTTTTGGCAAGCCGGCAGGCTCAATCCCTAGCTTATCCATTGTGTCTAATGTTCCGAAATCAAATACAACAACTTTTTTAGGGTTTTGCTTTACTTTTGTTTCGCCAAGCTGATGCTCGATCGTTAGCTCATTTGACTCAGTGTTCTTTCCTTCAGAGCTGCTGCCTCCTGTTTTCTCTTCAGCTGCTCCACATGCCGCGGTAAAAATTGCAAGCATCATGATTACAACAAATAACGTTAATTTCTTTTTCACTATTGGTCACCTCATTGGATTTTTTTATTTTTAGCTCTGTGAAACACACCTGTTGATTTTCGCTGCAGGCACTCGCTTTCCGCCGGCGGTCCGGGAGCCTCCTCTTACGTTTACGCCTGCGGGTCTCCCTTTGACACGCTACTCCATGGTACATTATCCTTGAAAAAACACCGCACGAAGGAAATGCGAAGCATTTTCGAGGAGCCAAAATCAGCATGAACTTTAACAAAGCCTATTCTTAAGCGTAATAAACAGCAATCTTATTGTCATTGATGTGTTCAATTTTAATGTCCATGTCATACAAATGTTTTAATACCGATTGGTCGATGACACGGTCTGTTGGGGCATCTTTTACAATTTTTCCATCCTTCAAAGCGATAATATGGTCGGAGTAGCAGGAAGCAAAATTAATATCGTGAATTACGATAACAATTGTCTTTCCCAATTCATCCGCCAGCCTTCTAAGCACTTTCATAATTTGGACAGAGTGCTTCATATCCAGATTGTTCAGCGGCTCATCAAGCAGAATATATTCTGTGTTTTGTGCAATGACCATGGCGATGAAGGCCCGCTGCTGTTGGCCGCCGCTCAGCTGATCCAAAAATTTGTGCTGGATATTTTCCAGCTCCATATAGGCGATGGCTTCATCTACGTATTTCCAGTCCTCATTTGTCAGCTTTCCCTGGGAATAAGGGAAGCGCCCGAATGACACTAGTTCTCGGATAGTAAGCCTGATATTGATATGGTTAGACTGCTTTAAGATTGATATTTTTTTAGCCAAGTCACTGCTTTTGCATTTGCTAATATCCTGGCCGTCAATACAAATCTCGCCGCTGCTTTTTGTCATGATGCGGCTGATCATGGATAGCAGCGTGCTTTTACCTGCTCCATTCGGTCCGATAAAGGAAGTAATTTTTCCTTTTTCAATAGTTAGAGAAACATTGTCAATTACATTCTTATTGCCGTATTGCTTGGAAACTTGTTTTACAGTTATCATGATTTATTCTCCTTTAATAGAAGATAGATGAAGTACACTCCACCGATAAAATTGATGATTACGCTAAGCGTGGTCGTAAATGTGAAAACCCTTTCCACAATCAGCTGCCCGCCTACCAAAGCAATGATGGCTATCAGGACAGAGGCTATAATTACATATTTATGCTGATATGTTTTCATAAACTGGTATGCGACGTTTGCGACCAGTAATCCCAAGAATGTAATCGGGCCTACAAGTGCGGTGGATATGGATATTAAAATGGCAACAATAATCAGCAGCCTTTTGACCACATAATCAAAATCCACACCAAGATTGATCGCATGTTCCCGTCCCAGTGACAAAACATCAAGGAACTTCATAAACCTTAAGAAATAGATTCCAATACCGGCGATTCCTATGGCGGCAATTATCAAAAGATCGGTGTTGATATTATTAAAACTCGCAAACATTCTATCCTGGATTACCATAAACTCGTTCGGGTCGATTAAAACCTGCATAAAGGAAGTCAAGCTCTGAAACAGTGTTCCAAAAATAATTCCAATTAGCAGGAGAAAGTATATGTTGGAGCCCTCCCTTTTAAAAAGAACTCTGTATAATATCCCGGAAAAGAAAACCATTAACCCGACGGAAAGCATAAAATTGAAGTTTTTATTCATGACTGTCAGGTTATTTGATCCAAAAACGAAGATTAAAAACGTCTGGATAAGCATGTAGAGAGAATCGAGCCCTATGATGCTCGGTGTTAAAATTTTATTGTTTGTAACCGTTTGAAATACGACTGTGGAGAAAGCGATTGCCGCCCCGGTTATCACAATGGCCAGAACTTTTAAAGCTCTTCTTAGCAAAGCATATTCCCAATAGTTCCCCAGATCTGCAAAAATAAATATCGAGATTAATATAGCTGAAATGATAGCGAGTACAGCTAACTTGACCTTGTTATGCATATGCCTTTCTCCTCATCAGTAAGTAAACAAAGATAGCACTTCCGATGACACCCACGGTCAAACCAATTGGAATTTCATAGGGGTAGATGATGATACGGCCGAGAATGTCGCATGCCAGGATAAACACTGCTCCCAGCAGGGCGGTGTAAGAAAGGCTGTTTTTCAGGTTATCACCCTGATAAATGGTGACGATATTTGGGATTATAAGTCCTAAGAACGGTATAACTCCCGCCGTCAGGATAACCACCGCTGTGATCATCGCAACCAGCGAAAGGCCAATGTTTACAACCTGCTTATACTTAAGCCCAAGATTGATGGCAATCTCCTCACCCATTCCGGCAACCGTAAATTTATTGGCAAAGAGATAAGCAATTATTACTAACGGAATACTGAGATATATAAGCTCATACTGCCCCTGGATGATCATGGAGAAATCCCCCTGAAGCCAGGATGCCATATTCTGAATCAAATCATTTTTATAAGCAAAAAAAGTAGTTATAGAATTTATAATACTGCCAAACATCAAGCCTACCAGCGGTATAAAAATAGCATCCTTATACTTAACCTGATCAAGAATTTTCATAAATATGTAGGTTCCCAGCAAGGCAAACAGAAAAGCAATCAGCATTTTCACCATTGGACTAGCAGACGTAAAGACCATCAATGAAACAAGAATTCCAAATCTAGCGGAATCCATTGTTCCAGCGGTTGTTGGTGAAACAAATTTATTGCGGGTTAGCTGCTGCATGATCAAACCAGCTATGCTCATGCTTACACCCGCCACAATGATGCTAACCAGCCGGGGAATCCGGCTTTCGAGCATTATTTGCACTTTATCTTCGCTTAGGTCCATTAAATCGAACGGGGCGATATCTTTCACGCCAATGAATAATGATGTAACGGAAAGAATAATCAAGGCTGTAAACAAATATCTTTTTTTCATCATTTTTCCTGCTCTTTCCCTGATCTCCTCCGCGAAAGAGAATCATTCTCAGTTATTGCTAAAAAAATCAGCTGTGGTATTTACAGCTTTAAAAATGTAATTATTTTGTATACTCAAATGATAATGAATATCATTATCTTTTGCAAGTATATTTTTATAAAATTTTTAAATATGCTGATTATTTATTCTTTTTTCAAACTTAATCACTTTCTTTACAATACGGAAAAACCCTTTCCTTCTAAGAATACAAAGGAAAGGGTTTCACAGAAATACACTGAAGATGGCAAAGCTAAGGAGCAGCACTTTCTCTAAGCCAAGTTCTTATCTCTGGCTTGTTTATATTTTAAAGGACGCAATAGCTGTTTGCAGATCGTCCGCCATTTTTGTCAGCGAATTAGCTGAAGCTGCTATTTCTTGCATGGAGGCGACTTGCTGCTCTGTTGCTGCCAGGACTCCCTGGGTAGAAGAAGCTGACTCATTGGCAACCTTGGATATTTCATTGATTGAATGAACTACTTGCTGTGTTCCCGCTGACATGCTTTGGATGGAGGCTGAAACTTGCTCAATTTGCTCTGTAACTCCGTTTACAGATTGATAGATTTCGGTAAAGGAACTGCCCGCATCATCCATGATCTTAATGCCATCTTCCACCTCATTGTTCACTGCTTGCATCGTTCCTACAACTTCCTGTGTCTCTTCCTGGATTTTAGATATTAATTGGCTGATTTGCTGTGTTGCTGTCGCTGATTGTTCTGCAAGTTTTCTAACCTCATTGGCAACTACTGCAAACCCTTTGCCCTGTTCTCCTGCTCGTGCTGCTTCAATTGCTGCGTTCAAAGCTAATAGATTGGTTTGGGCGGCAATCCCATTTATAACCTCAATAATATTGCCAATTTCCTGTGACCGTTCTCCTAGGCCCTTTACCACCCGAGAAAGCTCTGTGACATTTGAGTGGATGGAATTCATCTGCTCGCCTGCTGTTTTAATGGAATCTGTACCAGAATTAGCTTTTTCCAGCGATCCGTTTGTATTGTTTGAAACAAGATTAGACCGCTCAGCTACTTCTGCTAGACCAGCAGACATTTCGATGATTACCTGAGATGCTTCCCGCATACCCTGCACCTGCTTTTCGGCACCTTCTGCTACATCCTCAATAATTTCAGATATATGATCGGTAGCCTGCGTTGTCTGTGTTGCCCCCTGCTCAAGCTGGAGGGAGTATACTGAAACATCCTTTGCAGCTTCCCTTACCTGGGTTAGTACTTTACTCCAGGAATCTACTGTTTTATGCAAGCTAACGGCAACTGAGCTTAATTGGCCAAGCTCACTTTCATTGAGGCGATTCGTTAAATCGCCTTTCGATAACTCTTCTAAATATGTATTAATTTTTGCAATTGGAGCAATGAATTTCTTGTGGTTTAATACCGATGATAGAATCCCCACTATAGCCCCTAAAGTGACAACTGATATTATTGTAATCCAAAAAGACATTCCGGTTAGGCCGTTTCCAAAGGAAACTCCTAATCCAATTAAAAATGTGGCGGGAATTACAACAGCCAGCGTCCGAACCATGTAGCTTAAACGACTCATGAATTTTCCTTCTTTCTTAAAACTGGTAAAGACCGGCTTAACACATAGAACCCTCTTGTTTTAGAGGATAATGTATCTGAAATGAAGTAATAAAGGATAAAAATAAGCTGATTATTTTGTTTTTTTATCATTAATAGGTATATCGACGCCAGTTTTCTATTATTTTAGTAAAAAACAAATTAAAGACGATATTAATAGGGAAAAATAATTGCGCTTTATCCAATGAGGCTCAATTAATAGATAGCTCATTCTTGGCAAAGCAGATAAAAGAAATCTGTACGTCCCTGTACTCGATGGATCATCTAATTTTTATATCCACTCGGGAGTTACGATTATACCCATTCCAACAGTTCAATTCGGTTGCCGAATGGGTCGTTGAGATAAATACGTCTGGCACCCGGAAGTTTTCCGTCCTCAATAAATTCGATTTTATGTTCGTTAAGCCGATCTATTAAGGCAGGCAGATTTTCAATCTCTAAGCCTGGATGTGCTTTTTTTGCGGGAGAAAAAGGCTCTTCTATTCCAATATGAATTTGATAATTCCCAAAACCAAACCATACTCCGCCCCGTTTTTGTAATTCTTCTGGCTTTTCAAGCTCGGCCAATCCAAGAATTTCACCGAAAAATCTCCGATATGAATCCTCGCTTCCTTTTGGAGCAGCCATTTGAATGTGATGAACCGATTTAAAAACAAATTCCATCTCAATTCCTCCTCAAACAAATCATATTCTTAGCTTAAATTTATCCTTTAAATTCCAATAAGAAAATGTTTGTTTTTTTATGAGATGTAATAATTTTTACTTATGTCTGATTGTACAGACATTAACACAGTAAAATAACTTCGGATCATTAACCATCGCTCATAATAAAGTTCTGAAAAAGGTAAAATTAATTCTTCTGAATAAAGAATAAGGCAATCTATCTTCGCCCCATTTTTCTGTAGATCAAACAGAAGCGCATGTGGATTTGTGTAATAGGGATATAATTGGTGGGGATTCAGGGTGATAATGTCAATGTTCCGCTCAGCAATCAGCTTTAAGAGAGCTTCTTTTTGCAGCGAGATAGTTTCTTGTCTTGATAAGCCGCCAATGCTTGTCCGCTCATTAATCAAATAAATTCCGTTCACGATAACACCCCAAACAATCAGATATTATCGTTATGGACGAAAAAAGGCATGTATATACGCTATATTAGCAAACGCAAGAAAGAATACTGTGGGTTTTTCGATTTCTTGGAGGATAACTGCCCTTTATGATATACGCTAACTAGATGAGCTTATTTAGTGCGGCCATCACATTTGAGTCAAACGTAAGGTCTTTAAAATATATGCCAGTTTTAATTGCCATCTGCGCAACTAATGGTTGAATTCCTGAGATTATGGTTTTGACTCCAATCAATTGAAGTGCCTGTATTAGCTGTATAAGACTTCGGGCTCCAGCTTCATTAATAAATGTAACTCCTGAAACGTCTATTATCAAATGTTTGATTTCTTTTTCAGAACATTTTTTTAATATTTGACTCATGGCTGTGTGTGATCTCTGAGTATCAATCTTTTCCATTATTTGAAGCAGGGCTACTCCCCTGGAGATAGGAATTATCACATTGCCGAACTCATTACGTCCTGCTTCTTTCGCCATTATTTCTCCCCCTTTCTGATAGTTTAGTAGTCACTGTACAACAGAAATCAAATAAAATGTAAAAAGCCAAACCAAAAAAGCAGCGAGATCCTGCATTTTTGGTTTGGCTCATGTCTGGCTCTACGAATAGTCCAATTCATTTCCGCCTAATCTTTTGGTTTTAAAAAGAAAACAATTACACTTTTATCTAGATCAAGATCCCAATCGACAAAAATGTCCACTATTTTTCGGTTTAATATAGCTTCAAACTCATTATTATGCAAATACTTCTTTTCAAGTATCCGTTTGGTAGTTTTTAATATCTCCCCATACCCTTGACGAATAAGTTCTTTTTCAATTCTGATTAAAATGCCGATGCGAATAAATAATATAGTTCTCTCATTGATCATAAACGAATATAGCTCATCCGGAGCCTTTTGAACTTCCTGGCTAATTTCAGTAATTTTTTGGTCTGCTTCTTTTTTCCTGGCAAAATCCAGGCCAATTTTTTTGTTCACCTTTTCCGGATTAGCAGCAATGCCGATAAATGCTCCTGATTTATTGTGCAATCCCCAATCATAATAAAACTCGCTAATTTCGATATTTGAAAGCCCTTTAATATATGCTTTTATTTCAGGAACCAAGCTTTGAAAAACCAGTTCCCGAGTATTTTGTACAGTATTTTCTTTTTCCTGCTTTAGCAAAGCGATTTCTATCGGCGATATAAAGTTTCGGATATGAATGCAGATGTAAGGTTCAGAAATCGAAACAAATACCGATTCTGGACCCTTTCCAAAATTATCCCTCAATAGCTTTCCTATATAGCTGGCGATTTCTAATTCAGGAGATTTGTTTTCCACGTTATCATACACCCTTTTATAGAATAAAACTATACTTCCTTTTTCCTTTTATATTAAATGGTACCCTTTTTCTCCATTAAAATGCAAAATCGCCAGGTTAAAATCCTCTTCTATATAGATTTCCTTTTAGGCTGTAAAATCAATGTGATTAAACTTTCGTCTTTTGTAAAATTCCAATCAACAAACATATCACTAATTTTATTTCCCAAATATGACTCAAGTAAGTAGGCATCATTATTCAGCAGATCTTTTTCCAATTTCTTTTTCTTCCATCTCATTAAATCCGAGTAGCCATCCTTTATGATTTCCTTTTCAATCATCGTCAGCACACCTGCTCTTTTAATCAAAAGCAGTCTTGAATTCAGTAAGAAAGATGAGATTTCCAGGGGTCGTTTTTGAGCCTCTTCACTTAAAAGCCCAATTTTTTCTTCCACTTGTATTTTCCCTGGATAACTCCACCCTTCACTTTTTTTCAGATTATCAATATTAGAAAAAACACCTAAGATCAATCCGCTTTTATTTAATAAATTCCAGTCGTAATAAAATTCAGCTATTTTTAATCCTGTCATAATTTCAAGCTGAATTTTCATTTCCGGAATCAGCATATTCATAATAATTTCTCTGGTCTTATAAACTGTAAGCATTTCATCCTGATTTAAAAGAGCCTTTTCCAATGGCGTTAAAAAATTTCCAAAATAAATTGCTATAACAGATTTATTGAACGTTACAAAGACAGATTCCGGTCCTTTACCAAAATGTGTACGAAATAGTTTTCCAATAAAACTGCTGAATTCTATATTTATATTTACCTGACCCTTCATTCTGCCCTTCTTTCCTTCACTCTTAATATAGTAAAAATAAAAAAGCCAAATAGAAACAGCATTCACTGTTTCTATTTGGCTCACGTCTAGCTCAATAGTCTAGCCCATTTCCACCAATATAATAAATCTGAAATGTGTGCGTTATGATTCTTAAACAGATAACGGCTTTTTTTCCGTTTCCCTCGATTAATTTTATGTGTAGTTCCCCAATTATTCAACCTTTTTATGTTTTTTTGCTGAATTAAACCTTGATCTCAAAAGAGGTACCTGATTGGTTTGCTTTAAAACGGAAATGCATTAACAATGTGTCCATTTCTTCCAGCCGTAGTGACAGCCTGTAAAAGAGAATTCAAAATCGCCTCTTCAACAGCTTCTGCAGCTGCTGTGAAAATTTCATTCATGACTGGATGGTCTTCCCTCACTTGATCTCGGGACTCCGTGATGATATTTGAATAGTGTGGTATCTTGTGTGCAGTGGAAAAAGCTATTGCAATATCACCGCTGCCATGGCTGTAGTGGCTTCCTGTTCGGCTTAGTCCAACTCCAGTTCGCTTTGCCACTCTGAGCAGCTGCCTGTCGCTTAATGGAGCGTCCGTTGCGATTACAAGTATGATGGATCCATCCGATGTTTCAGATAAGCTACCTGAATTTTGCTTGCCAAGCGAGTACCTGAACTCCTGGAATTCTTCCTTTTTCCCAAAATTGCTTAATACCAGGCAGCCGATCGTAAAACCATCTTCGGTAATCCTGGACGAAGTTCCAATTCCGCCCTTATATCCAAAGCAGACCATTCCTTTGCCTGCACCGACAGCTCCTTCTTTTGCAGTTTCTTTACTCGCTTGCTGTATTGCTTCTATAGCATGCTCCGGCTTAACCGGAAAATGTCGGATCGAATTTAAATAGCTATCATTGCACTCGCCTGCGACAATGTTAATCGTTCCCGTTGTATCCCCGATATCAGGGTTATTTTCAAGCATATATTGGAGGGTGCCCTGTGTAACCGCCGGAACCCCGAATGTGTTCGTCAGCATGATCGGCGATTCGAGCAGCCCCAGTTCATTCAGCTGGATAAGCCCTGTTGTTTTTCCGAAGCCATTGATCACATAACTGGCTGCAGTTACTTTTTCCTGGAATAGGTTCCCCTCATGCGGCAGGATGGCAGTCACCCCTGTGCACGCATAATCCCGGCTATTGTTATCAAACGGATAATCGAGAGTAACGTGCCCTACTTTTACCCCCTTTACATCAGTAATGCAGTTTTTCCTTCCAGGAGGTATTCTGCCAATCTTCATTCCTCTTTCCCTGGCTTTCATCTGTTTTCACCAGCCCAAGCTCTCTGCGGACGATGTTCCATAAAGTTTTGGTACGCAAAACCCCTTACCTCGTCTTCCTTATAATGCTTTAATAATTCATTAATTAGATTCTGAGTTTGTGAGGCATCCTCAAGCCTCTCTATAAAAGAGGAAATTCCATCAAAGTCAGAACCAAAACCAATGTGTTTCACTCCTCCGAGAGAGCAAAAATGGTCTATATGTTTCAGCAAATCCGGGATTGTTGTGATACCATCCGGTGTTGTAAAGTAAGGGCAATAAATCACGTGTACCATGCCGCCGTTTTTAAACATAGCAATAGCCTGTTCATCGGTCAAATTCCTTGGATGGTCGTATATTTGCCGTGAATTGGAATGGCTGGCAATAGGATAGCGGGCTATATCCATGACATCCCAAAATCCTTTATCGCTTAAATGGGACACGTCTGTCAAAATTTGATGTTCATTATTAAACTGGACAATTTCCTTTCCGAACAAAGTCAAACCTGCACCGCGCGGTTCACCTGCCCCATCTGCCGCGAGGTTAGCATTATTCCAGGTTAACCCAACTGACTTAACACCCAGCTGCTGTAAAATACTAAGTTTCTTTATATCGTTCCCAATTGCATCGACGCCTTCAAGGGTAAGCATTGCACCAATTTCTCCGTCTTGCAGTAAATCAATGTCAGACCAATCCTTGATTGGTTTCATTTCAGGATGCTGGCCGATTACTTCTTTATAAAAAATATCAATCTGTTCAAGTGCAGCCTGGAATTTTTGCTCCTGCTTCATATCTGGATCAATCCAGATAGCGAAACCCTGGAGCATTACCCCTCCCTGCTGAAGACGGGTTTTATTAGTCTGAATCTCAGGAGCATTCCCAAACCTCAGATTCCCTTTTGAATCCCATAGTCTTAGCAGCGCATCACAGTGCAAGTCGATTACTTTCATTCAAATATCCCCACTTATAAATTATAAATTTTCTTAATTTTTATATTAAAAAACGATACCACAATTGCGGTATCGCTGCCATCTTTCATATTACGAATAGTTTATATTTTTGGTTATATTAAATAATTCTATTTTTACAATTAATTAACAGAGCTTATGCCACGCTTCTTGCGGTATTCATCCTCCAGAATGCTCATCATAATTGAATCATGATATTGGTGGTTATAATACAGAGCATCTCGCTGTACTCCTTCTTTAGTAAACCCGAGCTGTTCATATACGCGGGCGGCTCTTTCATTATATGAAAATACATTGAGCTCAATGCGGTGCAAATTCAGAATCCCAAAGCCATAATCAAGCATCAAGTTCATTGCTTCCTTGCCATAGCCCTTTCCTTGATGGGCTGCCTCATCAATCGATATTCGAATATTTGCATTACGATTCATGCTGTCTACATCCTGGATAGCGATATCGCCAATGACGCTGTCATCATCGCATAAAGCTATAATGAATAACAAGCTTGTCGGATCCTTTGTTTTGCGGTCAACATAATCATAAATGAATTCGCGGGTAAAGCTTTTTTGTGTTCCAGTCAGCTTTCTGGTTTCCGCGTGAAACAGCTTTGTGAAATAACTTTCCGCATCATCTATGCTGATCGGCCGCAAGTAAACCCTCTCTCCCTCTAAAAATCGAACCGGTTTTTTTTCACTTTTATTAAGAGTCACTTTTTTTCATTCCTTCCAATGTTATACAATTAACGTATCAAAGAACTGTATATATGAAAATGGACAGATTTGATAAATTCCAAGTGACAGTTGAGGAGATTTCCCATGTTAATCATGCCTAGTTTAGATGCCCAAAGCAGTTTGCCACATTATATACAGCTGTACGAATACATAAAAAAAGAAATTATTGCTGGCCGGCTCGAGGTTCACGATCGTTTGCCATCCATCAGAAAATTAGCTGACTTTCTGTCAATCAGCACAACCCCTGTTGAAATGGCTTATCAGCAGCTGCTCGCAGAGGGCTTTATTGAAAGCCGTCCTAAAAGCGGTTACTTTGTCAATGAACTCCCTGAATCGTACTTTACTAAAATCAAAAATGAGGTACTAAACCCGTTGTCTTTTATAGAAGAAGAGCATTCGTATTTGTATGATTTTCACCTATCCAAAAACGATTTCACGCTCTTTCCTTTTCAAATATGGAAACGGTTATACAGCCAAACCCTTCACAAAGATAGCCAGGAGCTGCTTTTTTACGGCAATCCCCAAGGGGAGCTTGGATTGCGAAAAGCAATTGCCCGCTATCTGCACGATTTCCGGGGAGTAAACTGTACTCCAGGACAAATTATTATTGGTGCAGAACAGCATTTGTTAATATCTATCGCCAGCAGGATATTAAAAAAGTATACAAAGATAATCGCTGTTGAAAATCCGGGATACAAATTAATACCTGAGACATTTAAACATAATGGATTCAGCCTTTGTCCCCTTCCGCTGGATGATGGCGGTCTTAATATTGAGGCCTTATACAAGAGTCCGGCCAGGATTGCGGCTGTAAGCCCTTCACATCAATTTCCTCGAGGAATGACAATGCCGATTTCAACAAGGCTGAAGCTATTGGATTGGGCAAGGATAACTCAAGGATTCATTATCGAAGACGATTACGATGGCGAATTCAGGTACCACGGCCGCCCGATTCCGTCGCTCCAGGGACTCGCTCCTGACAGCAGGGTTATTTATATAGGGGGATTTTCTCAGATTGTTGCTCCGGCTCTATGTATCCATTACCTGGTTTTGCCTGATGAACTGTTGCCCCACTACCATCAGTTAAGAATAGAAACTATGTTTGAACAATCATCCTCCAGACTCCATCAAAGGGTACTTCAAGTATTTATTGAGCAGGGCCACTTGGAAAAACATATTCGCAAAATGCGAAACATATATCGCCGGAAGCACGATCGGATCATTGAATCCATCAAGCAGCACTTTGGACAGAAAGCTCGAATAATCGGAAAGGATGCTGGCTTCCATCTTTTGCTCGCCATCAACACCAATGCCTCAGAGAAGCTATTGCTGGAGCTGGCTGCAAATGCCGGAATTCATATTTCCTCCGCTTCTTTTACATGGATTGATAACCCTGGCGGGAGAATAAAGGAGTTTTTTCTTGGGTTTGCAGGCATTCCTTTCGAGACGATCGATGATGGCATCCGGCTGCTAAAGGAGGTATGGGATAAACTGCTGGAGGATTTTTAAAAAGCGGTGGTGCAAGCTGGATCCTTGCAAACAGGAGGAATATTATTCCCGTGATAATGGATTGCTTTTCTATGAAAACGCCCCAATTCCGTAAAAATCCCTTAAAAATGGGGTTTAATACTGTGAAAACAGTTGTTAATTCCGTAAACCCATAAGATTCATAACAAAGCAATGGAAAAACGCCTGGGGGAACTAATTAATTAAACTTCATTCAGATTTTTTCTCCAAAAAAAGACAGAACCGTCAATACTCAGCGGTTCTGCAATCTTTTTAATTTGGGTAGTTTATCGATTCTGGCGTATTCCATATTCCAATAGTTTTTTCAGATGCAGGTGCCACACGACTGATATACCATTGGTAATCCTTCTTTTCTACAACTACAATGGCGCTATCGATGCCCGCTGATCCTGAAGAAGTGGCAAGCTCAAACTGAACTTTATATTCGATTTCTGTAGAGCTTATCTTCTTTTTATCAACAATTTTAGATTTTTCCACCCATGGACTTGACACTCCAGTAACCCAGTGATATGTTTCAAACGGTTTCTTTAATATTGCTTTAGTATTATCGGTTGAAAGGGCATACTGAAGGGCTCCATTTCTGTTCTTCACTGCTTTTGCCCAAAGTATGACTGTTTCTTTCGGATTTGAAGGAACCAAATCTCTTTGCAGCAATGCCAGTTGTTCTTCTGCGCTTGTTTTTGCAGCGGTTTGCACCTCAGTTTCCTGGTTCACTACCGGTTTCTGATCTGACACTGCCGCATAAGAAACAGAGGATAAGCCTCCTAAAGTAATCGCTGTAGCCATTATTAATGATTTTTTCAATTTTTCTTACCTCACTAAAAAATTTACTCATAAGGGCCCTTATGGTTTCACTTATAATAACGGGCAGCTTTTCATTTTGTAACAGAACATATAAAACTTTTTCTTAATAAGGGTGAAAAAAGAGACGGCTAAAAAATGCCGCCTGAAGACTTGCTATTTTACTCAAAAAAAAAAAAAATGAACAACCGTCTTGAATGTAAAAAGCCAGCAAAGCGCTGGCTCCCATCTACAAATTCCCAATCTTCAACTTGATTGGATCAAATATGTTTAATTTTCTTTGTTTTCCATAATACGTTTCAAAAACTAGATTATTTCCCTTCCAAAATACCATATGCGATGATGGCGATGTCTTAATGAGCTTGTTCTTCTGAATATCATAAACCATCAAGAATTTCTTCTCGCCTGATTCCAGGTTGACTGCAAAATGTTTTCCTGAAGGAGCAAATGCCAGGCTTGTAATTCCGATGCCATGTTGTCCATTAAGATTGTTAACTTCAGCAATGGAAGAAACCCGATCTTTCTCCATGTCATATTTGAATAAGCTGACACTGTTAGCCCGGCTTTTGTTTTCTGTTTCTTGAAGACTAAAGATGATTGTTCTGTAATTAGAATCTGCCGCAAGTGAACTGATTCGTACAGGATTCTTCTGGGGAAACTGTTTCTTGACATCCTGAAGGGTGAAGAGTTCCCGTTTTCCTTTTGAAGAAATAAGTGAAACAACTCCTGTATCATCACCTGTTACTGTGTCGAAGGTTGATATTTCCTTGTAGTCTAACTCTTTTGCATGATGGATCATATAGCCTTCTCCGCCTTTAACCATCTCAAATTGGTACTTAGTAATGGAGTAAAAGGCGTTCGCAGTGTAAGTCCGGTAAATTTCAGCTTCGATAAACGTTGATTTCCCTTTTACTTTCGAGTTCAAAATTCTATAACTTACCGGATATGGATTAGAGTATGTAAGGAACTCTGGCGGATTTTCCATTAAGCTTTTCGCGTAATCTTCATCACGGACAATCAGCGCCTTGATATACCTATCCACACTTTCCTTAGCTGTTGCCTCTTGGCCCCCAAAACTAATTTTCATTATTCTTACAGCTGAATCACCAATCCGTTTCTTTAGCACGAATAATTGGCGCTGGTCAGAGTTCCAAATCGGTGAGAAATATTCGTACAATCCTTTTGATCCGACGTCTTCCTGCAGAACAGCATTAAATGTTACCTTCCTCTTTGTCTGTAAATCTGCATCCGTCACCCATACATTATCTACATGATCTTGCTCTTTCACATACCCAATATATGAACCATCCTTCGAAACAGACGGCTGCCTTCCCGTGTCAATTATTCTCTCTTTTTCCGTTTTAATATCCTTTACTATTATCTTTTTCCCTCTTTCAAACACTAGTAAATTAGAGTTAGGATGATAGGCTGGATTCGCGCCGTCAGTGATAACTCTCTCCCGTTTTGTTTTTATATCAATCTCTACGATTTTTTTGTTCTCCCCCATTGCCTTGGCTGCAAAGATATGAAAAGTATCCTTCCAGACCGGGTGCCGATACTCAGATGACTCGTCCCAAATGATCAACTCTCTTTTTTTTGTATTGTTATTAAATACATAAATGCTATCATCCTGTGAATAAACGATTTTCTTTCCTCCATCTTGAACATCCAAATCATCCATTTCATAGGCGGCTACCTTTTCAATCCCTTCATTTGTTTCAACAAAAGTACCTGTTTGTTTTTGCGAGAAAAAGAGTTTCCCCCCGCTATGCGAAATGGTTCCAATGTCTCCGGCTGCGATATCAAAAAAAGACAATGAATCAGTGATATTCAGTGAACTGGCAACAACGCCTGATGTATGAAATCTTCCCTGGATGAAGAATGCGATGAGAGCAGCCGCTGCCAGTCCCGACATACTGATTATTTTCCATCCTATTCGGCTTCTTTTCTTAAATGATTTTCGGAGTTCACTTTTTAATGTTTGGTTTACATAAAGTTGGCCGCGAAGCTTGTATAGCTGCTGTTCAATTTCTTTTTCCTCCATCCTTATTCCCCCATGCACTTTTTCAGTAGTATCCCCATTTTTTTCATAATGCGGTTTGATTTGACACGGATCGTGCCGTCTGTCTTTTGTAAAACCTCGGCAATATCCTTGAATTTTAACCCGCTGAAGTAACGGAGATTAACAATCTCCAAATCTTCCCTCGGCAAAACATCCAGACTTTTTTTTAAACAATCAAGTTCATCAGACTCATCCAGAGGATCTTCAAATTTCACGGGCTCGATGTAATAATCTATTTCATCTGGGACTAAGACCGTTTTCCTTTTCCGGTAAAAATCAATTACTGTATTTCTGGCAATGGTAAACACCCAGGCTTTTTTTGCCGTAATAGTTTCCAAGTTGGCGCTTTTTTCATATACTTTACGGAATGTTTCACTGACAATATCATCCGCATCCCACTTGTTTCCAGTTTTTACATATACAAATCTATATACATCTTCGAAATACTCTTCATAAACATGTTCAAACAGCTTTTCCACTGCATTCCCCATATTCTCACTTACCTTCCTGCCATATTAGACGTTCGAGTCCCGAAAATGTAACAAATGGTTCGTATCAGCGAAAAAAAAAAAAAAAAAAA
>NZ_PGVF01000016.1 GCF_002860285.1 Bacillus sp. M6-12 | reverse complement strand
AAACCGTCTTTCCATCTTCTCTCATGCGAGAAAAGAACGTATCCGGTATTAGCTCCGGTTTCCCGAAGTTATCCCAGTCTTACAGGCAGGTTGCCCACGTGTTACTCACCCGTCCGCCGCTGACTATCAGGAGCAAGCTCCATCAAGTCCGCTCGACTTGCATGTATTAGGCACGCCGCCAGCGTTCGTCCTGAGCCAGGATCAAACTCTCCGAAGAAATGTTTGACTTGCTCATGTGCTTTTTTAGTGTGTGCTCACTATTACTTAAAACGTTGGCGCTTTGTTTTGTTCAGTTTTCAAAGAGCAATCTTGTTCGACTTTATTATCTTAACATAACCTTAAGTGGTTGTCAACTTCCGCGAAGTTAGTTTAACAAATAACTTCGTAAGCGACTTCAATATCATATCGTGATCAAACAAAAAAGTCAACATCTTTTTTTAAAAATATTCATTTCAAAATCTTTTCTGCGTCGCTCCGTAAAGAAGCAACTCATTTATAATACACTCTTATAAATTTGAGGTCAACATTTTTTTAAAAAAATTATGAAATACAATATTCGTTCAAACGTTTGACCCCATCTTCAGCTCATCCTAAAAGGGCAGAAACCGTATCACCCGCTTCCGCCCTCTACCATCGCAATTAACGAAACATAAACTGCATCATCACATGAGCTGCAAGCCTGCTTGTCATATCACGAAAATCTTTTGACGGATCAATTTCAACAATGTCCATCGCTTTTACTTTCTCAAAACGGGAGGCTGCAGCTATGCTGGACAGAAGTTCCCTGCTCGTCAATCCTCCAGGACCGATAGCAGGACAACCAGGTGCGAACGCCTGGTCAACGACGTCCATATCTACTGAAAAATAAATAAAATCCACTTTCTTTGATAACCTCTCCATTTCCTTCTTTATTATAGTAAGCAGACCTGATTCCTCAATATCAGCCATTGTGTATACAGATATCCCTTTTTCTGCTGTATAGTACCGGTATTTTTTCGCATTGGAAAAATCGCGGATTCCTATTTGAATGAGATTTTCTCCAAGCAACAAGCCATCTTCCACAAGGCTTCTGAAGGGTGTACCGTTAGTACGGCCACCGTCCTCCAAGTTGCGTACATCGTGATGGGGATCCCATTGAATCACTCCGACCGATCCGTATTTTTCTTTAAAGGCACGGATAGAAGGGAAGCTGACACCATGGTCTCCCCCCAAAACAATATATCGCTTACAGGAATTGGTCGAAATCATTTCTTTTACACTTACATAAAGCCGGTTAAGTGTATCTTCCACATCAATCGGATGAGTGATAACATCACCGAAATCAAGTATATGATATTCTTGATAATCCGTGTCCTTTTCACCAGAATAAGTGGAGTAGTAACCCAGGCAGGATCTGATTGCCGCAGGGGCATCCGCCGCTTGAGATAAGGATATGGACGACTTGGAAAAAGGGAGTCCAATTAATCCGATTTCACCTTTGCTTCCCGAAACATAGGGAGAGATGCATTCCTTAACCTTTGTTACATATTGGTCTTTAAATACCGCCGCTTTTCCCGGCTGCAGAAAACTGAATTTCTCCATAAGTTTCCCTCTTCCATATTTTTCTTCCGGCATAATAAACGCTTTCCGCATGATTAACACCGAAATGGTATGGCAAGTATAAATAATTTGGAATGTCCCAAATCACGAAATTAGCCGGGTGACCGGTTTCAATAAAACCTGCTTCTTCCCCTTTTCCGATCGAATGGGCTGCATTAACGGTTACAGCATTCCATATTTCTTCAGCTGTCATCTTCAGCTTCAAGGCAGCAAGCGACATAATCATCTGTAAATTCTCCGTTACACAGCTCCCGGGATTAAAATCTGTTGCAAGAGCTACCGCAGCGCCTTCATCAATCATCTTTCGGGCGCGTGCATAATGATCCTTTCCGAGATAAAAGGTTGTTCCCGGAAGGAGCACAGCTACTGTATCACTGTTGCCAAGCGCTTGGATTCCTTCATCAGAGGCTGCTACTAAATGGTCTGCACTGACCGCTCCAAGTGAAACTGCAAGTTCCGCTCCTCCTAGTGAGTCGATTTCATCGGCATGGATCTTCAGCCGGAAGCCTTTTTCTTTAGCAGCTTCTAAAAATCTCCTGGACTGTTCTATTGTAAAAACGCCCGTTTCGCAAAAAATATCAACAAACTGTGCGAATTCTTCCTTTTTAATTTCATCTAACAGCTCTATCATTTCATCCAAAAAAAGATCCTCTTCCCCTCTGTATGCTGAAGGAACGGCATGCGGCCCCAAAAAAGTGGCAGTAATCGAGACTGGATATTTTTCCCTAAGCCGCTTTATGACCTTTAACTGCTTTAGTTCGGTTTCCCTAGTTAGTCCATAACCGCTTTTCGCTTCCAAAGTTGTAGTTCCAAAGGAAATCATCCTTTCTAAATGAAAAGATGCTTTTTCCAGCAATTTCTCTTCACTAGTCCCAGCTGTCGATGCCACAGTGGAATGGATGCCGCCGCCGTTTGCCAGAATTTCTAAATAGGGAACACCCGTCTGTTTTAACGCAAGCTCATTTTCCCGTGACCCGCCAAAAACCAGATGTGTATGCGGATCAACCAATCCAGGTGACACTACCTTACCACTGGCATCGATCACTTCTTTCGCAATAATACCGGGCGTTTCCTCGTTTAAACCAATCCAGGCTACTTTTCCATCTAAAACGGCTAACGCAGCATTTTGCTTTACTGGGAGAACCTTCATTTCTTCCCCTTTTAATGGGTGTGATGAATATCTTGGCAGGATTAATTGCCCTATATTCCGTATAAGTAAATCATATTGCATAAAACCTCCTCCTTTCCTTAAAAATCATTTCTGCAGCATTGGAATATCGACGCCTTTTTCCCTTGCGACTTCAATTGCTTTATCATAGCCGGCATCTGCATGGCGGGCGATACCCATTCCAGGATCTGTCGTCAATACGCGCTGCAGTCTTTCTTTGGCAAGTTCAGTCCCATCAGCAACCGCAACCATTCCAGCATGCAGGGAATAGCCCATCCCCACGCCGCCGCCATGGTGGACGGAGATCCAAGAACCGCCTGCAGCGACATTGATGAGAGCATTTAAGATAGCCCAATCGCCAACAGCATCGCTTCCATCCTTCATTGCTTCTGTTTCCCTGTTTGGAGATGCTACAGAACCGCAGTCCAAATGGTCGCGCCCGATTACAATGGGTGCCTTTAATTCGCCTTTTTTCACAAGCTCATTGATGGCAAGACCCATCTTGACCCGCTCTCCGTACCCGAGCCAGCAAATACGGGATGGAAGCCCTTGGAACTCGACTTTTTTTTGAGCCATATCAATCCAGCGCAGCAGAGGTTCATTTTCAGGAAACAACTCTTTTATCAGGGCATCGGTACGGTAAATGTCTGCAGGATCCCCGGACAAAGCTGCCCAGCGGAACGGTCCCTTTCCTTCGCAAAATAAAGGACGGATGTATGCCGGCACAAAGCCCGGGAAATTGAAGGCATTCGCCTCCCCTTCATCCTTAGCAACCTGTCTGATGTTATTTCCATAATCAAAAACAATAGCTCCTCTATTCTGGAACGCAAGCATAGCTGCAACATGATTAGCCATGGAGTGACAAGCTTTTCTTTCATATTCCTTCGGATTATTTTGGCGTAATAAATCTGCTTCCTCCAAAGAGAGACCTTCCGGGATATAGCCATTTAACGGATCATGGGTAGAGGTTTGGTCTGTAACTATATCAATTTGAATGTTCTTTTTCAAAAGCTGATGGTGCACCTCTGCGGCATTTCCGACAAGCCCAATCGAAAGAGCTTCCCCCTTTATCCTTGCTTCTAGTGCCCAGACAATGGCTTCATCAATAGAACGCGTCATTCTGTCGCAATAACGGGTTTCAATCCTTTTTTGAATCCTCTCGGGATCAACTTCTACAGCGAGACAAACTCCGCCATTCATCGTAACAGCCAACGGCTGCGCTCCCCCCATTCCTCCTAGACCTGCCGTTAGAGTAATGGTATTTTTTAAAGATCCGCCGAAATGCTGGCGGGCTACTTCCGCAAACGTTTCATATGTTCCCTGCAAAATGCCCTGCGTTCCAATATAGATCCAGCTGCCGGCTGTCATTTGTCCGTACATCATTAAACCTTTTTTATCCAGATCATGAAAATGGTCCCAATTAGCCCACTTTGGCACTAATACAGAATTCGATAAAAGCACACGAGGAGCGGCAGCATGTGTTTTAAAAACAGCCACCGGTTTTCCTGATTGCACAAGCATCGTTTCATCATTTTCCAGCCTTCTCAAGGTTTCTGCAATCGCATCAAAGGATTCCCAGTTTCTTGCCGCTTTACCTATACCGCCATATACAACGAGTTCCTCAGGCTTTTCGGCCACCTCAGGATCTAAGTTGTTATATAGCATCCTCAAAGCTGCTTCCTGTTCCCAGCCTTTACATTCCAGTTCCAGTCCTTTTTTTGCCTTTACGGTACGCTTTGAAGTTGTTGACATCTTATTTATCTCCTTTGCTTTCAGAATTTTATTAAATGGTGTTTTTAATAATTCCTTGGCCTCGCTTTTCTTCCATTAAACCTGTCCAGCACCCATTATTTTTTTTAAGCCAATCAGCCAGCCTTTCGATATCTTCCGAAAATACACGATCTTCCGTAATTGACGGGACTATCATTCTCGCTTCCTCATAAAATAACCTTGTTTGCGGGGACATTTTATCTACTCCCCGATATTGGACTGCCTGCAAAGCACATATACACTCGATTGCCAAAACTCTGCGGACGTTTTGGATAATGCTGTAGGCATGGCGGGCAGCGATTGTACCCATGCTCACGTGGTCCTCCTGATTGGCAGAGGAAGGGATGGAGTCTACACTTGCAGGATGCGCAAGAGTCTTGTTTTCTGAAACCAGGGAGGCTGCACAATATTGCATGATCATCGCCCCAGATTGAAGGCCCGGCTGAGAACTTAAAAATGGCGGCAAATCATTTAATTGCGGATTAACAAGTCTTTCGATCCGGCGTTCAGAAATGCTCGCCAGCTCAGCAGCTGCAATTTTCATAAAATCCATCGCGATTGCAATTGGCTGCCCATGAAAATTCCCTCCCGAAATAATCGTTTCACCCCCATCAAAAATTAACGGGTTATCGGTAGCAGCATTTACCTCTATCTCAAGCTTTTCTTTTACATAATCAAAAGCCTGCCATGAAGCACCATGTACCTGCGGGATGCACCGAAGCGAATAAGCATCCTGAACCCGTTTCTCTCCTTGCCTTGTTATCAGATTGCTCCCTGATAACATCACACGCATACGTTTTGCAACTGCTATTTGCTGCGGATAGCCGCGCGCTTCATGTATAGCCGGATGGAACGCGTCAATAATCCCCTCAAGCCCCTCCATTGTAAGGGCAGCGATCATTTCGCTCTGATATCCCAATTCATTAGCCTCCAGCCAGTTAATTACGCCCATTGCTGTCATTGCCTGGGTTCCATTGATTAAGGCAAGCCCTTCTTTTGCCTGCAACATGATCGGGTTTACCCTCGCTTGATTGTACGCTTCCTCAGTGGAGCATATTTTTCCGTTGTAATGAACCTTCCCTTCACCTATAAGTACAAGCGCAAGATGCGAAAGCGGCGCTAAGTCTCCCGAAGCGCCAAGTGACCCCTGTTGAGGAATGACCGGATGAATCTTGCAGTTTAATAAACCAACAAGCCTTTCTGCTATGACCGGGCGTATGCCAGAAAATCCTTTTAACAATGCATTCAGCCTGAGCAAAACCATTGCCCTTGAAACAATTTCGGGAAAAGGTTCACCGACTCCACAGGCATGTGAACGAATCAAGTTTAATTGAAGAAGGTTAACATCATCCTCCTCGATAATCACATCGCTGAATTTGCCAAAACCTGTATTAATGCCGTAAATCGTACGCTTTTCAGCAACTATTTTTTCAACTGCTGCCCTGCTTTCTTGAACTTTCCGCATGCTTTCAGGGCAAATCGAGACCAGTTCCTCCCCATAACAAACTCGCCTTATCTGTTCTAAAGTTAATGAATAGCCTGTCAATTCAATCATTCCTGATCCTCCTAATTTCAAAAGTGAAGCGGCCGGACAGTGGAAGAACAGCTTTGACCGCAGTGTTGTATCTAAAACTGCTTTACAGCCTTCGTCCTATAGCGCGGCTAGTACCCTATCTCCGATCTAAAGTTTTCTTTCGTGAGATGAATTAGTTCAGCTTTGTTCACTGTCCTTTACGCCGGAGCTTTATTATTCTGCAAGTATGCTGACCGCTGGTACTAGACATTAAAAAAAGGAGACGATAATGGCATAGTGATACCATCATCGCCTCCTATTTGACTATTGGACTCTAGGCAATGTTTTTATATATGATTAATTCCCAAACCAATTGTTTCGTGCTCCAGCCCTTTAACAGGAGCCCCAATTGTTCCATAAAAAGCAACAGAGATCCATTCTCCTTCCGCTTTTTCTGCATATGGAACTCCGCGGACTACGGAAAACCGCAGGCCGACTGTTCTGCTCATTTCGCCGATTGCAGGCTGATCCCTTGTCACACCTTTAATCGCTTCTAAAATGGCGTGATACAATGCATGCGTTTCCCTGTAAAGACCGTCATGAATGATCCCATTTCTCTTAGCAGCCGTTTCTACAGCTGAAATCACCTTTTGCATATTCATGGATCCTACTTTTCCCTGGCAGAATCTCACATCATTTAGGGAAGGCCGGAAATAATCCAGCTCCTCATCAGTCAGTGAGGCCAGCAGAACCGCTATTTTACCAATTGCGATCTTTTGACTCATATATTCACCATTTTCCGAATCTTTACTATTAACTAATAACTTACTTATATTTTATTTGCACTAAATTCCTGATGTCAATGTTTTTGGAAAATTTTAGTTTACTAATATATCACCATGATAGTATAATAAAGCGTTACATAACAAAACTGCCGGCTAAAAACTTTATCTTATTTAAGTCTGCAAAAAGCTTATTTCTTTTTTTCTGCTGAAAAGCGGCAGAGCTGTGCCGATTGTTAGGGTTAAGAAAAACTAATTAAAACACTTAGGAATATGTATTGTCAGCTTCTCTCAACCCCCTTTTCATTGTGTTAGCATGTGCAAACAGGTTTCCATCCACCGCTGGAGGATAACTCAAGATTGGTTGCTGTCCAAAAGAAAAACCAGCACAGGGCTGGCCTCGAAATCTAGACATGAAACACTTCATACAATTCTTCTGGTATTTCTGAAATAAACGGGTTCAATTCACCCGGGCATAAAACATGAAGCTCATGCATCGCCCTCGTGCAAGCTGTATAAAATAATTTCCGCTCACTTTCCTTTTCATACCGGCCTCTCGAACCGTTATAAATGACCACTGCATCAAATTCTATCCCCTTCGCCAAATAGGAGGGAATCACAATTACTCCCGATTCGAACGTTGAGCTTCCTCGCCCGACCAGCCGCACCTCGGCAATATCTCTAATTGCATTGAACGCTTCATTGCTTTCCTCTTCATTTTTGCAAATAACGGCTATGGTTTCATAACCTTTCGCACGAAAATCATAAATTGATTTAGCTGCTCCTGCAGCAAGTTCATGTTTTGACTTTATCATGGTCACACGCGGTTTGCTCCCATTTCGGTTAAAAGGTTCAATATTTTCCCCGCCCGGAATAAAGGCTCTTGTGAAATCCGAAATTTGCCGAGTTGAACGATAACTCCGCTTCAGTAAAATCGATTCTGTCTTCTCAGGATCGTACAAAGATGCCAGAACCTCAAGACCTGTTTTCTTCGAGTGATCATAAATCATTTGATTCGTATCACCAAGCACAGTCATTCTGCTGCGCGGAAACAGCCGTTTGATAAACGCAAGCTGGAACGGAGAGTAGTCCTGGGCTTCATCAATAAACACATGACGGATCATCCTATTTGTCCGGAATCCTTCTAATTCTTCCTTGAGATACAAGAACGGGCATGAATCTTCATATAATATCTGTTCATTGTCCAGCTTACTGTTTGTAAGCCCGCAAATGCCTTCCCAATTCTGCGGCAGGCCATAAGGAAAGATAAACGCTGTAAGCTCCTCGCTCCCGCTAAAAATTTGCCGGTACATTCCTCTTACATCCAGATAGGTTAAAGCTTTAACTTCTTTATAAAGTTCTCTAAAGCTTTTCCTCACTACATAAGCTGAAAGAAGCCTTTGCTCCCTTTCGAAATCATCAAATGTATTCTCTGCAAAACGTTTTTTCTCATTTAATTTCCGGTAAAAAGCAGCATATTCCTCTTTTTCCAGATACTGAATCTCTTCCTCTACCCATTCTTTTTTCGCCTCTGCTTTTTCCAGTAATTTCAACTCCTTTAACAGCCACTCGTTAACAATCTTTAACCGGTCAGGAATTTTTAATTTTGCTGGAGTTTCATAAAAAACCTTTTCTATTTCAGAATAAGAAATTAAGACTTTTTCCCGAAAAAGTATATCGCTGAATATCAGCCCTTTCACACCAAGCTGTTTTATATAAAGATCGAGTGTCTGAATAAAATTAAGCCCTGATTTAAGCCGAATGCTTTCCAGCCTGTCTTTGTATTGATGATCTTCGTCTTTTGACAGCATATACTCCATTTGCTGAAAAAAATCCTCTAGCACCCATTCATCCGAAAGATGGCTTTCAAGAAACTGCTGAAAAGTGGCTTGCTGCATATTCTCTTCCCCAAGCTCAGGCAAGACATTTGATACATAACTATTGAACATCGGATTTGGCGAAAACAGCAAAATATTTTCTGCTTCCAGGCTGTCTCTGTATCTATAAAGCAAATAAGCAATTCTTTGCAGAGCGGCAGAAGTTTTTCCGCTCCCCGCTGCCCCCTGGACAACAAGCAATCTGCTTTTATCATTGCGGATAATTCGATTCTGTTCCTTCTGTATCGTGGCGACTATACTCTTCATCTGGCTGTCAGCCTGTTTGCCAAGTACCTCCTGCAGCAGCTCGTCTCCTATCGTTACTCCAGTATCAAACATACTGATAATAGAACTGTTTTTAATCACATATTGCCTTTTTAGTTCAAGCAAACCTTGAATCGTTCCGAAAGGCGCGTTATACGCTGCACTCCCAAGAGAGTAGTCATAATAAACACTCGAAATGGGAGCACGCCAATCATAAACTAGGAACATGTCTGTTTCTTCATCAAAATAAGAGCCAATCCCAATATAAATTTTTTCCGGCTCAGTTTCATTTTCTTCCTTAAAATCTATCCGGCCAAAATAAGGAGAGTTCTTTAGCCTTCTCAATATATTTAATTGCTTGTCATTATGGCCGCGCCTGCGCTCTCGTTCAGCAAGGAGCTCCGCCTGCTGTATTATGCTTGTATGCGTTTCATGGATGTCATCAGGAGTATCAAGATTGACCCTGACATCTTCCCAAAAACTTTGCCTAATATCATTGATTTCAGTTTCCGTTAAACCGCTTAAGTCATTTACTAAGTTCACTTCTCTGCCGATCTTCACAGAAACAGCATTAACTCTCTCCTGCTCTTTTTGAAGCTCATAATTCCACGCATCCATGAAATCTCTCCTTTACAGCCAATTTAGCAAGAAATAATTTGACAAAGATACTCTATTCATCTATAATATATAATAGAGTTACTATACATTAAAAAACAAATAGACTCACCTCGTTAATATTACCACATTTTTCTTCCTCATTCAATAAATCCTGAAAACCATACTATCTTCTTCCCTTATTGCAGTTTTAATCTCTTTCTTGGTTTATCTTACTTCATAAAATTTTACTCCTTTTTTCCGACTAAATTACCTGCCTGCATCTGTTTTAAAAGACCATCCCAATGTTGCTTGTAGAAAAATGGTATAATTTAACGAACTTTAAAATTTGAAAATTCAAAATTAATAGTTTAATATAATAGCTGTAAGTTTGGAAACGCTTTCATATCTTCACCATGAAATACATAATGACTATAAACTTTTATTAGGAGGGTATTCATGGCAAATATCACATTGGAAGTAAGTGAAAAGCTGCAGAAATTCTTACAGGGGCCAAAGAAACTTTATATTAATGGCGAGTTCGTAGCCAGCGTCTCCAACAAGACGTTTTCAACTCCGAATCCTGCTACAGGAGAATTATTGGCGGAGGTATATGAGGCTGACCGTGCAGATATTGATGCGGCTGTAAGGGCAGCAAGAAAGGCTTTTGACGAGGGCCCATGGTCTAAAATGTCCGCTGCCGAACGCAGCCGGTGCATGTATAAGCTTGCTGACTTAATGGAAGAGCATAAGACGGAGCTTGCACAGCTGGAAACTTTGGACAACGGAAAGCCGATTGGCGAGACCTCTAATGCAGACGTACCTCTTGCCATAGAACACATGCGTTATTATGCTGGCTGGGCCACTAAAATTGTAGGTCAAACAATTCCGGTAAGCGGAAATTATTTTAACTATACAAGACACGAAGCCGTAGGGGTTGTGGGCCAGATTATCCCTTGGAACTTCCCTTTGCTGATGGCTATGTGGAAGCTCGGTGCTGCACTTGCAACGGGATGTACAGTTGTTCTGAAGCCCGCTGAGCAAACACCTCTTTCCGCTCTTTACCTGGCTGAACTGATAGAGGAAGCAGGATTCCCGGCAGGTGTTATCAATATCCTTCCTGGCTTTGGCGAAACTGCCGGGCAAGCTCTTGTTGATCATCCATTGGTCGATAAAATTGCCTTTACAGGGTCTACCCAGGTCGGAAAGCTAATCATGCGAAATGCAGCTTCAAGCTTAAAGCGGGTTACTCTGGAGCTGGGCGGAAAGTCACCGAACATCATCCTGCCTGATGCAGATATGTCAAAAGCGATCCCAGGTGCCTTAAATGGTGTTATGTTTAACCAGGGCCAGGTATGCTGCGCAGGCTCGAGGGTTTTCATCCAAAAGAAGCATTACGATAATGTTGTAGCAGATATGGTTTCTCACGCAAAGAATATTAGGCAGGGTTCCGGACTTGATCCTGAAACACAAATCGGGCCTCTTGTATCCCGCGAACAGCAAAACCGAGTGCTTGGCTATATCGAAAAAGGAGTTAGCGAGGGCGCAGAGGTACTTGTAGGCGGCAGCAAGCCTCAGGATGATGGATACTTTGTATCTCCTACCATCTTTGCAGCTGTAAAGGATGAAATGACTATCGCCAGGGAAGAAATCTTTGGTCCTGTCATCGCGGCAATGCCTTTTGAAGACTTGGATGAGGTAATTAAACGTGCTAACGAAAGTGAATATGGCCTTGCTGCAGGACTATGGACACGTGATATTTCCAATGCCCATTATGTGGCTAGCAAGCTTCGTGCAGGAACTGTCTGGGTAAACTGCTACAACGCCTTTGATGCTGCTTCTCCTTTTGGCGGTTACAAGCAATCAGGTCTTGGCCGAGAAATGGGATCTTATGCACTGAACAACTATACTGAAGTAAAGAGCGTGTGGATAAACCTTAACTAATACTACTATTCAACATAAGTATGCTAAAAAAGGCCAGTTAACAAAAATTGGCCTTTTTGCATTGTTATAATTAAGATTAGTTATTTAAACCACCCGTATATCACAGCTTCCTGCCGCTGCTTTCCCCAGGTGCCGATTCCATATATAACTGAAGCAAAAGATCGACAAATAAAACCGCCCTCGCATTGTATGATGTGATGCTATATGATACATCAAGCGGTTCTCTTGATCCGTAAATAGGCAAAATAATATCCGACATTTTACCGAGTGAACTTTCACGATTACTCGTTATCGCCACAATTTTAACTCCCTGCCTTTTGGCGATTAGCGCTTTTGATATTGGATACGAAGATTCACCAGACCGCGAAAACACCACCATCATCTGGCTTTTTTCCAATTGGTTCATATATATTCCACCTGGGGCACTTACATTTACTAACCAAGCATCTTTACCAATAATCTGGAAACGTTGGGTAAAATAATTTGCGATAATCTCTGAAATGCCTGATCCGCAAACGCCAATCTGTTTTGACTCTGAAAGCATTTGAATAAAACTATCCACATCAGCTTCTTTTATCTGCTGTATAGTTTTTTCATAGCCTTCTTTGAAAGAATCAGCCAATATATACGCAGTATTTTTAATAGAAGACTGCCCTTTATCCTGGTTTGCATCTAGAGAATCGTATTGATTTTTCAAATAAAACTTTAACTCGCTATATCCGCTCAGACCAAGCTTTGCACACAATCTTGAAACGCTGGAAGTAGAAACAAAATTATTTTTCGCCGCTTCACGAATACTATAATTTTGCAATTCATTAATACGGTCTATTAAATCAGCTAAAATTGTGTACTCTGTATCATTGATAGTATCCCCGACAGTCGAAAGAATTTTGTTCAGAAGCAATCGTTTCATTGAGGCAACAACTTCCTTTCTATTTTTTCTATTATAGAATAGGAAAACCAAGAAAGAAATCTGGAAAATAATAGACTGCAATAATAAAAAACAGACCTGAACAATAGTCCAGGTCAATTCTTGCATATAATGTTAATTTAAAGCTGGCCAAAATTCTTTATTTGCTTCGATTAACTCATCTAGCACAGTTTTTGCAACTTCCACTGATGGGAAGGTTTTATTAAGTGCGAACGCCTGCAGAGCTTTTTGATAAGATCCTTCAAGTGAAGCTTCAACCAGCAGCTTTTCAGAAGCCAGCTGCTGCTCAATTAATCCCTTGTAGAATAATCCAATTGGTTCAAGTCTGACTGGCTCAGGTCCTCGGCTTGTTACATATGCTGGTATTTCAACCATTGCATCTGCAGGAAGGTTAGGAATGGCACCATTATTTTCTACAATCAGCAGGAATCGTTTTCTTTGGTCAAAAGCGATGGACATAGCTACATCAACGATAAACGTACCGTGTACGCCCACTTTAAAACCTTCCTTAAATTCACCTGTTTGTTCTAAATGTTCGATTGAATCAAAGAGATTTTGTTCGCGGTTATCCATTACACGGTTGGCCCTTGTGTATTCCGGATTTTGCTGTTCCACTATTGTTTTCGGAATCAAGTAATATTGTAGATAAGAGCTTGGCAAATACTCAGGGAACAACTTAAGCATTTTTGCTACATTTGTGTGGGCCTTAATCCAGTCTATATCGGAATGCTGAAGGTCCTTGGATTGCTCAGGTGTAACAAGACCATGCTCACTCATGTATTCCCGAAGCTCTCCCATGCGGCTTTCACCTTTAACATAAACATCAGTGAACCAGCCAAAGTGGTTTAAACCAAAATAGTCTACTTCAATTTCGTCATATTCACAGCCGATTATTTCTGCCATTCTCAGCATCATTCCAATTGGCATATCACAAATATTCAGGATGCGGGCATTTGGGCGCATTTTCCTAATTGCTTCTGCTACAATGGCTGCCGGATTGGAGTAATTGATGATCCAAGCATCAGGAGCATATTCGGCCGCAAAATCGCAAAGCTCAAGCATTGGGCCAATGGTTCGCATTCCATACGCCATTCCTCCTGGGCCGCAAGTTTCCTGGCCAACTACTCCATTGCTGAACGGAATTTTTTCATCTTTTTCCCTCATTGCATTGCCGCCTACGCGCAGCTGGGCAAAAATAAAGTCTGCACCCTCAAATGCTTGTTTTGGATCGGTTGTCGCACTGATTTTTACATTTGGATTAAACTCCTGGACAACCTTTTCTGTTATAAGAGCTACTTTTCTCTGACGTTCTTCATTAATATCGTAAAGACGGATTTCGCTTACAGGAAATTCTTGTTTTTTAAGCATTAGAGCTTTCACAATTCCTGGTGTATATGTTGAGCCTCCGCCTGCTACTGCTATTTTAAAAGTTTTCATTATATAGCACCTCTTTGTTAGTTTTTACTCTCCCATTTGCTTGTCTACTGCGCTTCGATACTCAGATACCTTCATACCAAACACAATATGGAATTCTTCTTCTGATGGCTGGGACATGCCAAGAGAATCTGGAAGTTTTTTAAGCGCATTTTTATTTACCAATGCAGGGTCCTTCACAAAAACACGAAGCCGCGAAATACAGTTTGTATAGTCTTTGATATTTTCTCTTCCGCCAAGATGTTCAATAAGCTTGCTTGCTACTTCATGTCTATCTGTTTTCTGTATAATTAGCTTAGACGCAGCTACTTCTGCTATCAGTACCTCGTCTGTGTCATCCTCTGGCTCACGCCCAGGAGTCATGATATTAAACTTCTCTATATACCACTTGAATGTGATTAAGTAGATAAAGAACATGGCTATACCTACAACAAAAATAGGAACCCACGTAGATTTATGTCCCTGGAATACACCGTTAAATATTAATTCGATGATGTTGTTTCCACCCAGATATGACGCATTAACCATGTCAAGAATAGCAAATGAAAGTCCTGTTAATGCAGCATGGATGACAAATAATCCAGGTGCCAGGAACATGAATAAGAATTCAAATGGCTCGGTAACACCTGCAAAGAAAGATGCACTTGCTGCTGAAATGACAATAACCTTAGCCCTGTTTTTATTTTTAGCAGCTAAGTAAATACCCAATAATGCACCCGGGATACCAAATACTTTGATTGGTGTCGCACCTTGTCCAAGCCAGACACGGGTGATGTCCGATAAATCGCCGCTGAATTCACCACATCCTAGTGCTCCGGTAGTAATCGCTTTTGTACCTGTGAATACTTCACCGCAAATTTCTTTTACTCCGCCTACTGGAGTAAAGTGGGCTAAAGAGTACCACACATGGTGGAGCCCGGTTGGAATAAGGATCCTTTCAATGAATCCGAACAAGAATGATCCAACAACACCTGCCCCGGTCACAAGTTGGGCAGCTTTATAAATACCACCGCCGATATAAGGCCAAACGAACGGAATCGCAATACCCACCAGCATAAAGATGAATCCTGTTACGATCGGAGGAAAATGCTTACCTTGATAAAAACTGAAAATCATAGGCAATGATTGATCGCGGAAACGTTTCGTCGCCCATGCAGCAACCGTACCAACGAGCACTCCGCCTAAAACACCTGTATCAATTGTTTGAATTCCAAGCACGAAAGTCTGCATTGCTTTTCTCATATCAAGCGTTTGCGTTATGCTGACCATATTGTTATCCCCGACTAGGACATCCGGACGGATTGCCATTCCGAAGCTGCTGATTGCCAAGCTTGAAAATGTAATCATGAATAGATAGCCAATTACCGAGGAGAATGCAGCGAGTTCTTTATTGCCCTTTTCTGACATTCCTATTGCAATCGAAACGGCAAATACTAATGGCATAAATCTGATAACAACCAATCCTGATTCACTTAACGCATTAGCGATAAATTGAATGGCAGTACTTCCTAAAAAGGGTGCAGCTTCGATAAAGTGAGGATTTTTCAAAACTGCTCCAAGTGTAAGAAGCAATACGAAGAATGACATAACCGCTACACCAAGAAGGAAAGACCTGCCCAGCATTGAAAAATAACTTTGTAATTTCTTTTTCACATAAATAACCCCCTTTTAACCCATTTAAATCTGAATACGCTTTCAACACCATCAATATATCACAATATTATTTTATATTTATCATTCTTGGAACATGTTTTGGCAACGGTTACAAGATTGAAACATGTTCCAACATCCACTCTTTTCATAGAAACCCAACCTTAAATTAGGCTACTATATTACTATAATATAAACTTGACTTCTATTAAACAGGAGGAACATATGATGGAAAAACATTATGATATCGTAATTGTCGGTGGCGGCCCTGCCGGCATTAATGCTGCGATTGCAGCGGGCCGAAGCAATAAAAAGGTATTATTGGTGGAAAGGCATGGATTTCTTGGCGGCATGTCGACAATTGCAAGCGTTTACCCTTGGATGACATTCCATACAGAAAATGGCGAACAAGTAATTAAAGGAATTGCAGAAGAAATCGTGCAGCGTTTAAAGGAACGCGGCGCTTCTCCAGGTCATCTTCGGGATACTTGCGGTTTCGTATATAGCGTTACACCGTATGATCCTGATGTATATAAGGTAGTTGCTGTTGAAATGCTGGAAGAAGCAAACGTGGATTTATTAGTTCATAGTTTTGTAGATAATTTGGAGGTGGTTGACAATCACATCTCCTACATTGAAATCACCTCTAAATCAGGCAGGGTGAAAGTGTTCGCAGATATCTTTATCGATACATCAGGCGATGCTGATCTCGCCTATCTTTCCGGAGCCCCTACATTAAAGGGCCGTGATGAGGATCAAAAAACACAGCCGCTGACAATGAAATTCCGGATGAGAGGCGTTAATCTGCAAAAAGTTAAGAAGGAAATGATTAAACACCCTGAAAACTTTTTCAGAAAGACTCCATTTGATGAGCTAGCTGATCTTCCTTTGACATCCGTTCAAGGGTTTTATAAGGAATGGAAGGAAGCAAACCTGCCAATTAACCGGGATCAGGTCCTGTTTTTTGCCGGTCCGGCAGAGGATGAAGTACTGGTTAATATGACGAGAGTCCAAGATCTTGATGCAACTAAGATTGAAGATTTAACGAAGGCAGAAATTGAAGGCCGGAAGCAGGTTTTAATGGTTGCCGATTTCCTTGTTAAATGGATACCTGGGTTTGAGAAGGCATCTATCTCAAGTACCGGTGCACAGATCGGAATAAGGGAGTCTAGGCGGATTGAAGGCGAATATATCCTCACTAAAGAAGATGTTATTGCAGGACGCAAGTTTGACGATGTTATTGCTAAAAGCGGCTATCCGATTGATATTCATGCACCGAGCGGCAATGGAATGGAAGTTGCCTGGGTCGAAGGTGACGGATCATTTGATATCCCGTACCGTACCCTTCTCGCAAAAAAGATTACCAATCTCTTAGTGGCAGGCCGATGCCTCTCTGCTTCCCATGAAGCTATGGCGACAACAAGATTAACCCCCAGCGCAATGGCGGCCGGGCAGGCTGCAGGAACAGCCGCGGCACTTGCAATCACAACGAACAAAAATGTTAATGAAATTGACATTAAAGAATTACAAAAGCAGCTTATTAAGGCTAATGCAGTGTTA
Source organism: Bacillus sp. M6-12 (assembly GCF_002860285.1). Taxonomy (GTDB): domain Bacteria; phylum Bacillota; class Bacilli; order Bacillales; family DSM-1321; genus Peribacillus. The sequence goes on along the minus strand of NZ_PGVF01000016.1, from coordinate 252,052 downwards.
TAAACAGTAAAGGGAGGCAACTCGAGTAAATAAACGGGCTGCCTGCCTTTTTATTTAACGCCTAACTTGCTCATATCACTTTTATCTTTGTTCCGCTTTAATTTTTTCATTAGCACAAACCCGCTCACCATATACATGAAGGAAGCAATATAGAAAATGCTTCCGATTGTCAGAAAGTCTACCAGATACCCAGTAAGGATAATGGCAATTGCCCCTCCGATGCCAGTCCATGCATGGTACTTCCCTATTTCCCTGCCCACCTGCTTATTTTCGGTATGACGGGCTAATGATGTCTTTTCTGTGTTTTTCTGAACCGCTCCCAATAATCCCATTAAAACTTGAAGCAGATAAACCTGCCATACCTCTGTTACCAGCGGAAAAAATAATAACAGCAATGCCATTGCCCAAGAGTAAACAACCAGCAGCCGCTGGTCACCTATTCGGTCTGAAAACCTTCCTATGACCGGATAGAAAAGCGCGGCGCTTAATGCGAACAGCCCATATGCCCAGCCAAATTGCGAATAGCTGTCACCGGCATTTCGGAGCAGCAGGATATAAAATGGAAAAACAATGCTGCCAGCCATAATAACAATGCTTTGAGAGATGATAAACCTCTGATATGTCATCTTCCATACTCCTCATAAAATAGGTTCACAAAGCGGTCATTCGGGTCAAATTCTTTTTTCTTTGTAAAAAACTCATCTATCCGCGGGTAAGCTTTTTTAAGCTGCCCGCGAGTCGGATAAGGGTAATACGGCAAATAATAGCTGCCCTTATGGTTCAGGGTGACGTTGATCATTTTTCGGATAACCCGCCCTGTCTCTTTCTTCTCCGCTGAGGATCGGCCTTGGTTAATCAGCAGGACAAGAGCAAACATATCATCCTTCGCATAGGATAATACAGCATTTTCGTTTTTTTCGACAAACCGGACAGTAATATTGAGCAGATTAAAATTCTTTTCGTTTTGAAGCACCGAGCGCAGCTCATCTATATAACCGGGGAATTGGTCGACAGGCACGAAATATTCCTGCAATGTCTCCGTTCGTGTTCCGTTTTCATAATCCATAAAAGCGGACTCGGACCTCATGACGTTGTTCCGGGTTTCAAATGAACCATTCTGCTGTTCTGTATAGTTTTTTTGCAGGTCCCAAAAAGCATTTTTTCCCCAATCACTGTAACGGGATATTCCCAGGAACAATTTTGGCACTGCAATAATTCCTTCGCCCTTTAATTTACTAAATTGCTGATGCATGCTCTGATCGTCTGCCAGTAAATAATCGGTAACATACATATCTTTTAAAAGGTTTTTTGGGGCAACTGAAATACGGGCCAGATGCATTTTCACCCCCGGATTGTTCCTGATCTCATTCTTGAAAAAGTCAGGATAATCCTTGTATTCTACCAAACCGGTTCGTAACTGATAGAGTTCATCATCCGTTAGTTTTAAGGTTACATCAAGAATCACACCAAATAATCCATATCCGCCGATAACCAATGGAAAAAGCTCAGCATTCTCTTTTTTGCTAACATTTAAGATCCTGCCGTCAGGTGCTAACAGGCGAAACGACTTTACTGTATCTATTAATGCATCATTTCGTATGTCCCTGCCATGGACATTTACACTCAATGCCCCTCCAACAGTAAAGATATTTTGCGACTGCATCACTTTAACCGCGAGACCATGGGGGTTAATATATTTCTGGATATCATCCCACGTTGCCCCGCTTTGGACGGTGATTTCTTTTTGTTTTGGATCAAAATCAAGTATTTTATTATATTCTTTCATATCGAGCATAATCGCATTTGGATAATAGGTGTGCCCGCCCTGGCTGTGCTGCATGCCGGCGATCGAAAATTTATCATTCGTGTGCATAGCTTCCTTTATCAATTTCTGCAGCTGTTTATGATCGGCCGCCTTCTCCACCGACTTGACCCTGATCGGAAGCAGCCTCCCTTTGTCACTGATAACAGGGCTGGAGATCCTATTCTGGTAGGTATGTATGGAAATGGAAAACAAGAGTATATAAGCCGCCAAGAAAAGATAAAGCATCTTGATTTTCATAAAAATCGCCTCGGGCTTTTTTAGATTTTGTTAATCTTATCATACCCTTGCATTAATAGGGCCATCATTTTGGAGAAACTTATGCAAAAACAACCACAAGACCGTGTCCTGTGGTTGTTGTTATGAGTGCTTGGAAAGCGGCTCCTCTCCATCAATCATTTGGTCTAATCGAATAATGCTTTGTCTGGCGCGTTCATGATCCAGTTTGCGGTAATGATGCATCCCGCCCTTCTCCTCATCCTTTTCATCCGCCCATTTTATGAGCTGCTGGATCGGTGTTCGGATAATATCATTTGAGGGCAAAAAAGAGTCAGTATGAAACAAAATCGCAAGCGAGATGGTCCGTGCTTTAACCGGATTTTCTCCCAGACGGATCAAGAGCTTATGCGCCCTTTCTGCTCCTTTTATTGGATGTATATCATTTTGCCTGTATAAATCGTAATCCCACTTTCCGTTTCGATACCAGGTGAAATGTCCTATGTCATGCAATAAACCGGCTTTTGCAGCTATGTCTGCATCTTCTCCATGCTCCTTTGCCAGGTGATAGGCATGATAAGCTACGGCAATAGCATGAGCGATCCCAGAGCGCTTCAAATATTTTTGGGCAATTCGATGCTCAAATACCTGTAATAGAGTAACATCCCTCATCCTATTCCCTCCTAATTCATAATATGAAAAAAATACTCGTGACGGAATCACAAATATCCTGAAAACGTACCCATTATTCTTTTATTACTACCCTTTTTCGGGTTTTTTAGACCTTCATGTTAATGATAAACCCCTTTGTGTCATCTCAAATATTCTTTTTAGCTTTCTATTTGTTTATCCTGTAAAAGTTTCTCTCTTAAAGTTATCATTTATAAGAAGTTAGGGTAAAGAATAGCATGTCGGCTATCATAAGAAAAGGATTTTGTATGAAACTTAACAGATGGGCATATGCAAGGCGTAATACTATAAAAGCAACTTTTGATGAATTTCCGAATTCGCTCGTTATTTTTAGAAGAGTAAAGTATTATTATTTTGTTTATAATGTGGAGTGGTCTGCAATGGACCCTCCTGTCAGCCGAGGCAAATTGGAGGAAATGGAATGGCTGATAAATAACGAGCTAGATCACGCAGAAAACTATCGTAATAGAAAGTTTTTTAACAAGGGCAATTAGTGTGTGGATAAGGAAGGAGTTTAACCAATGAAATTTCCAAATGATGAAGATGGAAAGGTTTTAAGCATGCTATTTAATGAAGGGATAAACTTCAAAAAACCTCAGCTTGTTGATTTTTTTGTTGCAGTCCCAGATAAAAAAAGCGGCGAGAAGGTCTTAGAAGCGATGAAGGTTGAGGGATTGCACGGAGAAGTCATTCAGGATGATGAAACAGATGAATGGATGTGCTACTGTTCCAGAAAAATGATGCTTACACATAAAGAGATAGTGAATATCCAAAAGAGGCTTGATGATTTAAGCAAACCATTTAACGGCCACTCTGACGGCTGGGGTATGTTAACAGATTAACTAGTTCAGTATACCCGTAAGCATATTCTTTCCATTTTATGAAAATTCTTGATAGAATTTTTTTAAATTCTGTTAGGAGGCTATACCTATGTATGAAGTAATTATTATTGGCGCTGGCCCTGCCGGCGGCAGTGCTGCCCTTATTACTGCAAAGGCTGGAAAAAACACTTTAATTATTGACAGCGATCAAAGCGTCACAAAAAGAGCGTGGATTGAAAACCATTATGGAGTGGCTGAAATCACAGGGCCTGACCTTGTTGAAATTGGCAAAAAACAGGCGAAAAAGTTCGGAGCCGAAATTGTACAAACAAAGGCTGCGAAAATTGTGAAGGCAGATGAAGGGTTTACAATTGAAACAGAGAATGGCAGCTATGAAGGTAAACATGTCGTTCTTGCAACAGGTATGATTACAGAATTAGCAGAACAAGCGGGTGTCCAAACAAAAGCAGGTACCGAGCCCCGTATTAAATCTATCATCGACTGCGATGCAGCTGGAAAAACTAACATTGATGGAATATGGGCTGCTGGAACATGTGCCGGAGTAAGCATGCATACAATCATTACCGCTGGTGATGGCGCTAAAGTTGCCATAAACATTGTGAGTGAGCTAAATGGCGAGCGTTACGTCGATCATGATTTGTTAAAGGCATAATCACTCATATTTTTACCCCTGTCATGTTAGGCAGGGGTTATTTTAGCTGTGCTTCAAAGGCCCCCCTTTTATTTCATTCGTATCCCCTATTTCTCCAATCATGCTTTCTCTTCCGTAAGACCGCATTTATTATCATCTCACTTCCCTCATTCTTTAAGCTCAAACGAAGAACTGAACTATTAAACTTTTTTGAAACCTTCTTTCCAAAGCCTATAGTTACTTTTTTAGTTCATTTTCATTCTCTTCTAATAGCAGAAGCCTACTATGAACCTATGAAAAAACATTCCCCCTACTTATATCGAAAAACCTTGGAATATCATTTATGACGCGGAATGGTTCATATTTTCTTTACAACATAAAAATGTTTGAATTGTTATATAACAAGCAGGAATATTAATGGTAAATTCAGAATATATAAACTATTAAGAATGAATGAGTATTCAATCATTCTTAAAAACTATAAGGGGGTTTTATATGAAGGCTTTTTGGTTGCATGTTACTGAGCTTATGGGAAAGAAAGGAATGTTAATTTCGATTATCGCTGTCCTGCTTGTACCTCTCGTATATGCGGCAATTATACTGACTGCATCCTGGGGACCGTATGACAATCTTGCAAGCTTGCCTGTAGCAGTTGTCAATAAGGATAAGGGTGCAACTTCTTCAGGAAAACCAATCAATGTCGGCGAAGACTTAATGAAGACTTTGAAAGACAGCAACACGCTCGGCTGGGACTTCATTGATGAAAAGGAAGCGGAACAGGGATTAAAGAACCAAAAGTATTATATGGTAATTGAAGTGCCTGAGGATTTTTCCAAAAATGTCACCACAGTATTGGATGAAAATCCAAAGAAACCTGAGCTGCGTTATGTGCAAAATGAAGGGCTCCATTTTATGGCTGCCCAGGTTACCAAAAGTGCTACAGAGCGTATCCGCGAACAGCTCGCCAATAAAGTAACTGAAACGTACACAAGAAGCCTGTTTGATCAACTGGGTGAAGTATCTTCCGGATTCCAGTCCGGTGCTGATGGTTCTCAGAAAATCCACGATGGTACAGCTCAGCTTCAAAACGGAACAAATCAGCTTCTTACGTCATTAACAGAAAAGTCCGGAGATATTAATAAACTGGCTTCGGGTTCCAAGGAACTGGAGGCAGGCACAAAGCAATTATATGATTCTTTAAGTTCCAAGCAAGGAGATATTTCTAAACTTGCAAAAGGAGCGCAAACAGCTGAACAAGGGACTGGTTTGCTGCTAAACTCACTTAAACAGAGCAGCGGTAATATCAACCAGCTTGCCGCAGGATCGAAGTCTCTTGCCGCAGGTGCAGCCGATCTAAAAGCCGGTACCGCTGAAATGCTCGAAAAAATGAATGATGCTAAAACTGGTACAGCACAGCTAAAAGAAGCTCTGACAAAACAGATCGAGCCAGGAAGCGATAATCTTGCTGCAGGTCTGACTGCTTTGAATGAAAAGGCTCCTCAATTAGCCGGAGGATCAAGGCAGGTCGCTGATGGCATTAAAAAATTGCAAAACCATCCGCTTATGGGTCCCTTGCTTTCTGCAGACCCTGAATTTCAAAAGCTGGTAGCTGGCAGTGAAGCAGTTGCTCAAGGCGCTGCAGGCCTGGCAGCAAGTTCGCCTCAATTAAAGGACGGTGCAAATGCTCTTGCTGGCGGAATTGATAAAGTTACTGCAGGAGTGGCCACACTCGATGGCGGCATGTCCCAGTTCATCGCTGGCCAGAACAAAATCAATAATGGCGCATCCGCACTGGCTGCAGGTGCGAACAAAGTTTCCGCTGGAAATGCAACTGTAAATGCCTCATGGGGCAAATTAACTGGCAGCGTTGCTCAGCTGAACAACGGTATTTCCCAGATCAGCGACGGCAATAAATCAGTAGAAACAGGCTGGAATAAACTGACTTCAGGCGCAGGAACAATTCATAGCGGAATGAAGCAGGTCAGCAATGGCAACCAGACAGTCGCAGCTGGCTGGGTAACCATGAAGGACGGAGTAGGCAAACTGGACAGCGGGGCTGTTCAATTAAAAGATGGCAGCCATGAGCTTGCTAAGGGGCTTCAGGGAGGTGCTGACAAGACAGCTAGTATCAACGCTGGCGACAAAAACATCGAAATGTTCTCTTCTCCTGTTGAGCTAGTTGCGAATAAAATCAACGAATTCCCGATGTACCGATATGCGAATGCTCCGTACATCCTTTCACTTGCCTTATTTGTTGGTGTATTGGTCATGACATTTATTGTTGACCTGAACAGACCGTCTGACATCCTGCTCACAAGGCAAAGCTGGTTTGCCGGCAACCTTTCTGCCATGTCTATTCTGGCAGTGGTTCAGGCTGTAGTTGTTTCTGTTTTTTCACTATTCTTTATTAGACTAGGTTTTGGAAGCGGTTTCTTTCTTGTAGGCTTTGCCATCATTGCCAGTCTAACTTTCTTGATGCTGACATACTTCCTTGTCGCACTGGGCGGAAATATTGGCAGATTTGCAGCTATGGCTTTTCTGGTTCTGCAGTTATCGACAACAGGCTCGGCTCTTCCTATCCAGATGCTTCCTGAAGGTCTGCAAAGCTTAAGCAGGTTCCTGCCGCTTACCTACTCCAACGCAGGTTTCAGATCGATAATCTCGCTTGGTGACTCTGGTTATACATTCTCGAATACAGGCTATTTGTTAATCTTCTTAGCTGCAGGCCTGATTCTTTCATTAATCGTTATCAGATTCAAGTCAAAATCACCTTCTAGTGATTCCACACTGGCAGCGTAGAGCTCAGCGGTTCGAGCCCGCTATTCAAGTCATAAAGAAATTTTAGAAGTAAACATCAAGCAGGATGTTGTTGATCCAGATGATATTGAAATGCTTCAGGATTCAGTTTTGGCAGCTACAAATGATGCTTTGAAGAAAGCGGATAAACTAACAAACCATGGGGCAATTTACAATGGGAAAGACCACAGCAATTTATTGATGTTGTCGGTCAGGAGCATGTAACGAAAACACTGGAGAATGCCCTACTGCAACTGAAGCAGTTAAAGAATTGGAAGCAGGTGAAATCGGAGCTAGAACACTCGGTGAACATGTATACAACGAATATGTTTCTATCGAAGAAACAGAATGGGATAGCTACCGTATAGTTGTTCACACATGGGAAATCGAAAACTATCAATCTAAATTCTAAAAAAGAAGCGGGAAAGGTCTTTTGAAATAGGACCAGTTACCCGCTTCTTTTTATATGTTGTCAAAGCTGCCAATTTATATTTGTTTAGTACAAGTATGGCATGGACATATGTCTTACCTTACAATAAAAATTTCTATCCGCTAACAGCTGACCGTGGGTTTTTTTAAAAATCTATCTATAATATTTATTTACTGCGACCACAGGTAAAGGAGGTCTTCAACTTCATAAAATTGTAGATCAGATTTGCATTTTTTCCTTTTCGTGTATTTCGATTCCTTTTAAACTTAAGGCACTCCATAAATTCCTGATCGCATTGATAAGGGGAAATCCCACTGCTAAGACAGCGATCGTGTCTCATGCAGCACGCATCTACATCATTGATAGGTGCGCCTGGACCGCTGCAGCCCGGCCCACACCATCTGTACCCCGGGAAGATACAAAGAGATATTCCCTTTTTCCTTCTCCTTATACGTGACAAACCCAACACCCCCTTTAGAAGTTGCTATATAATTATATTTTTTTAATACATGCATGGCTCGGACAAGTATCATCCAACAGAAAAATAAATAAATCTTACGGTATATGATAAATCGAAACGATCATTCTCATTCTAATGATAAAGCAGGAAGGATAGCCGGATTCTGTTGGCGGATAGCCATTTCAATCAAAGCTATTTCGGTAGATTAAAGCAAGTGTATTCCTTGTCGAATTGTTGAGAAATTCAGTGACTCCTTAATTCACCAAAACCTTTTGCGAACCTTCGTTCCGTTATATGAATCATCATCAAATGGTTCATCTTTTTTTTGTAATAGCCTTGTTGAAAAAACACTCAGACCACCTCAATATAATTGTACGACACAATTTTGGGGTGTTTTATTGGAAATTCATTTACATTTATAGGAATGAAAAATAAAAGATGCACCGCAAGGCACATCTTTAAAAATCAAGTTCAAAATGCTCTTCAATCCAAATTACAATTCTCTTTATAATTTTCTAGCAGCATTATGGGCACTTTTGTTTCGCCCTTTTTTTAAAACTCGAAATACCTTCGAAGTAAATAAGAAATCCATTTACATTGAGAATGGTTTCTAATATTTTCAAGCAATCCTTTTACAATAGCACGACTTAAAGTCGGTTCAAGCAAATGCTGCTTAAGCAGGATTAATGATTCCTTTTCAATAGACTCTTCAATTTCACCGATTTTCTCTTCCGCAAGTTCGAGAATCTGTTCCTTCGTTACTTCTTCTTCCATCGGTTCCTTAAACATCTGGATAAGCTCCTGTGAAATAAAAGGGACTGTTGTATATCTGGCCAGTATAGTTGTTTTTTCAACAAGCGATTGGGATAGTTTATTCAAATCTAACGGCAGGTTATAGAATAAAAATAACTCTGAATAAGTATTCATAAAGCCTTTTATGCAATAAATTAAATCATATTTTATATATTTAACCTCTTCGCCATACAAACGTTCAATCATCGATAAGATAATTCCCTCAATTAATCTGTTATAGTAATGAATTTTAAAAATGAGTTCTTTATTAAATGACTGTGTTTGTTCCTTGATGATAATTTTGACAAAATCAGAATGCTTATGAAAAGCGTTAAATGTTGCGTAATAAAAGTTATATAAAAGTTCTCCGTCATCATTTGTATTTCTGACTGAACAGTCAATATCAGAGGTAATCTGCATCATGAAATTATCAATCAATGCTAAAATCAATTCGTCCTTTGACTTGAAAGATAAGTAAAAAGCACCCTTTGAAATGCCGCAGTGCTCTGTTATTTGTTGAACAGAGGTAGCCTCAAAGCCTTGCTCTGCAAAAAGCTCCAACGCCTTTTCCATAATTAATTGTTTTTTCATCATTTTTTTGATCGCTCCTATAATCATATCATTGACAAATGACTGACTAGTCATTAGTATAAATAATTGAGTTTGATAAGTCAATTAAGGGTGGGTGTTCGAGTGAAAGGTTTAGTCAATTTTGTCCTACAGAACAAACTGGCAGTTTGGCTGCTTACAATCATCATTACTGTATCTGGTATTTATTCAGGTACAAAAATGAATATGGAGACAATTCCAGATGTTTCGATTCCATACTTAATGGTCATGGATGTATATCCTGGAGCAACTCCTGAAAAAGTTATGGAAGATGTGTCCATGCCAATAGAGAAGGCTGTAGAAGGCCTTGAAGATGTAAAATCCGTTTATTCAAATTCATATTCTAATATGTCTAGTCTTCAAGTGGAATATGAATATGGTATAGAAATGGACGAGGCAAAACGTGCATTACAATCTGCTATAGATGCAGTGGAATTACCTGAAGGAGCACAGGAGCCGACAATTACAGCCATCAGCATGAACATGATGCCGGTTGCTGCACTAAGTGTAAGCAGCTCAACCGAAGATATTGTTGATTTAACGTCAACAGTAGAGGAGATTATTCTTCCCAAAATCGAGAAAATCGATGGTATTGCATCTGCAACTATTACCGGCCAGCACATTGAAGAGGTTAACCTTACGTATAATGAAGCCAAAATGGGTGAACTTGGCTTAACCAAAGAGAAAGTAAAGGAAATGATCCAGGCAAGTAACATGGCTGTATCGTTAGGACTTTACGAGTTTGAAGAAGGTGAACAAGCCGTATCCGTAGACGGCAAGTTCATGACAGCTGATGAATTAAAGAATATGCTTATTCCTGTAACACCATCATCAAAGAATCCATCCCCCTTTGTGAAACTTAGCGACATTGCTGAAATTGAATTAGTTGGTAAAGTAGAGTCCGTTTCTCGCACAAACGGTGATGAAGCCATTGCCATTCAAATTGTAAAAGAGCAGCAAGCTAACACTGTTGATGTTGTAAACGATGTGAAGGAATTAATTGGTGAAGAAAAGGAAAAAATCGATGGTCTGGTAATCGATGTATCACTTGACCAAGGTGCACCAATTGAGAAATCGGTAAAAACTATGATTGAAAAAGCGGTATTTGGCGGGTTAATTGCCGTATTAATCATTCTGCTATTCCTGCGTGATTTTAAATCAACAATTATTTCAATCATATCCATTCCAGTATCGATCTTTATGGCATTACTGCTGCTAAACTGGATGGATATTACCCTGAATATCATGACGCTTGGTGCGATTACCGTCGCCATCGGCCGTGTAATCGATGACTCAATTGTAGTAGTTGAAAATGTTTATCGACGCCTGCACTTAAAAGAAGAGAAATTAACAGGCCGAGCATTAATACGTGAAGCAACAATTGAAATGTTTAAACCAATCCTGTCATCAACATTAGTAACGGTTGCTGTTTTTGCACCGCTTATCTTCGTCAATGGTATGGTCGGTGAGTTGTTCGCGCCTTTCGCGTTAACAATGACGTTTGCGCTTGGAGCTTCGCTGATTGTTGCTATAACAATCGTTCCTGCATTATCTCACTTCTTGTTTAAGAAGAAGTTATATAGTGAAAAGACAGAAAGCAGCCATAAAGAGGCTGGCAAATTAGCTTTATGGTACAAAGGGATCCTTGAAAAGGCACTTAACCATAAAGTTATTACTTCAATCATTGCTGTTGTTTTGTTAGCTGGCAGTTTGGCGCTAACACCAATAATCGGTTTTAGCTTCATGGGCAGCGAAGAAGACAAAGTGATGTATTTAACATATACGCCAAAAGCAGGCGAGCTTAAGGACGAAACCTTGTCAAATGTTGAAGCTGTTGAAAAAGACATGCTAAAACGTGATGATATTGATATCGTTCAAATCTCTATTACAGATAATGCAGATCCTATGATGGCCATGGCAGGCGGAGGGGCTGGCGGTGCATTAATGTACCTGATCTTTGACCCGGATATGGATGACTTCCCAGAAGCTCGCGAAGATATTGAGGATTATGTAAAGAACATTGGCCAAACCGGTGAATGGAAGAGCCAAAACTTCGCTCCTGCCGCAGCAGGTGCAAATGAAGTCAGCTACACGTTTTACAGTGAAGATTTGGATAAACTCTATGATTCTGTAAAACTTGTAGAAGGCGTAATGAAGAAAAATGACGGCTTAAAAGATGTCTCTACGAGTGCAGAGGATGCATACGTTGAGTATACCTTTAAGGTAGCACAGGATGATTTGATGCAGTATGGCTTAACAACGGGTCAAATCGTTATGATGCTAAATCCGGCAAAAACACAAGATGTTTTAACAACGGTTGAAAAAAATGGGGACACATTAGATGTAATCGTTCAGCAAGATCAAGCTAAACAACCAGAATCAATCGATGATATCCTGGCTACACCAGTGCCGACAGCACTAGGCAAGACAATGCCGCTATCTGAACTTGTAGAAGTGGAGAAAGGTACAACGCTAAATACACTTTCACGCAGTAAAGGTGAATACTACGCAACCGTAACAGGAACAATCCTTGGCAAGGATATATCAAAAACAACATCTGAAGTAGATAAAGCTATTGATAAATTAGATCTGCCTAAAGGTGTTGAAATCGGCGTCGCAGGTGTGCAAGCCGATATGAATGAAACATTTACACAACTTGGTATAGCCATGCTTGCTGCAATCGCAATTGTGTACTTTATCCTTGTTGTAACCTTCCGTGAAGGTGTCGCGCCATTTTCGATCCTATTCTCACTGCCATTTGCGGTAATTGGTTCATTTGTAGGTTTATTAATCGCAGGTGAAACAATTTCTGTATCTGTCATGATGGGGCTATTGATGTTAATTGGTATCGTTGTAACAAACGCCATAGTCCTAGTAGACCGTATTATTCATATGGAACGTGATGGTATGACTATGCGTGACGCGGTTCTGGAAGCTGGCGCAACGCGTCTGCGCCCAATCCTAATGACAGCAATTGCAACGATCGGTGCATTAATCCCATTGGCAATTGGTTCAGGCGGCGGCGGTCTAATCTCGAAAGGTTTAGGTATAACCGTAATCGGCGGTCTAGCAAGTTCTACCTTATTAACATTAATTGTTGTACCAATCGTTTACGAAGTTTTATCAAAACTTTTCAAGAAAAACCGAAAAGAAGTAGAAGAAAACTAATTCATCCCGGCCCTATTAGGTATTACTTACCTTTTAGGGCTTTTTAATCTATATGACATGTGACTCCCTTATTTTTTGGAAACTATTTAGTGAAAATTTTTTAGCTCAAATGTTAGCATTGTTACATTACTCTTTAGTGTAATTGGTATCCTTTTTTTGAAGGAACTTTCTATGCACGTAGAAGTGGACTACTATTTTCCATTTCTTATAGCAATATCCTTGTTGAAAACCCTCTCAATTTTCGGAGGGTTTTCTTTTTTCATAATTCTCTTATCAATTGCCAATTTTCTCCCAATTCTATCTTTTGACAATTAAATTTTTTTAGTTGTATCATGTTAGAATGAAATGGAGGTAATGATATTGTCTTTTAAAGATAAAGACTCAATTATTAAAAGCGTCCCTCAAACGGGATTCTTTGGACATCCAAAAGGCCTATTTACTCTTTTCTTTACGGAATTTTGGGAACGTTTTTCTTATTATGGAATGAGAGCTATTCTCCTTTATTACATGTATTATGAACTGTCTAAGGGAGGATTAGGCATAGATCAAACAACAGCTGCTTCCATCATGGCGATTTACGGATCCCTTGTTTATATGTCAGGCATCATCGGCGGCTGGATTGCAGACAGATTATTTGGTACCACCAGAACCGTTTTCTATGGCGGTATTCTGATTATGCTTGGTCATATTGTGCTGTCATTTCCGGGCAGCGTTACTGCGCTGTTCATATCGATGGGTCTGATCGTTATTGGTACAGGCTTGCTGAAGCCAAACGTATCAAGTATAGTCGGTGACCTGTACAGCGATGAGGACACACGCCGCGATTCCGGATTCAGCATATTTTATATGGGTATCAACCTGGGCGGTCTGCTGGCACCGCTTATTATCGGAACAGTCGGACAGGAATATAACTTCCACCTTGGTTTCGGACTTGCAGCAGTCGGAATGCTCCTTGGTTTGATTGTATTCATGGTGACCAAGAAGAAAAACCTTGGACTTGCTGGTTCACATGTTCCAAACCCGCTTACACAGGAAGAGAAGAAACGGACCTTTACCATTATCGGTATCGGAGCTTTAGCTATCATTGTTCTCGGCGCAATATCTATCAGCACTGGATTCCTGACGATTGACCGTTTTATTTTCCTTATTAGTATCCTTGGTATTGTTATTCCTACTCTATACTTTATCTTTATGTACCGCAGCCCAAAAACAACGGAAGTGGAGCGTTCCCGCCTGATTGCTTACATTCCGCTATTCATAGCTGCGATGATGTTCTGGGCAATTCAGGAACAGGGTTCCATTATTCTTGCTACCTATGCAGATCAGCGGACTGATCTGCACTTTGCCGGAATGGAAATTAAGTCATCCTGGTTCCAGTCACTTAATCCGCTGTTTATTGTATTCCTTGCACCTGTATTCGCATGGTTATGGGTCAAGCTTGGCAATAGCCAGCCATCTACTCCTAAGAAGTTTTCATTAGGCTTGTTTTTTGCCGGACTATCCTTCATCGTGATGATTGTTCCTGCATATATGAACGGTACAGATTCGCTGGTAAGTCCAATCTGGCTTGTAATAAGCTTCTTCCTGGTTGTGCTTGGGGAGCTTTGCCTTTCACCAGTCGGCCTTTCAGCAACAACCAAGCTTGCGCCTGCGGCCTTCTCGGCACAAACCATGAGCCTTTGGTTCCTTTCAAATGCTTCGGCACAGGCAATTAACGCTCAAATCGTTAAGCTGTATAAGCCTGAAACAGAAATCATTTACTTTGGTGTGATCGGCGCCATTTCGATTCTGCTCGGTGCCATACTTTACTGGATGTCGCCAAAAATCCAGATATTTATGAAGGGTGTGCGCTAACATAAAAAAAGTTGCTTGGCACTGCAGCTAATCATCTGTACTTGTTTATAAAGCTATACCTTGTCTAATAAAAAACAAAAAAGATCCATTCCTGTTAAAGCAGAAATGGATCCTTTTTGTTTATGGCTATATCCTTTTCAGCACTACCTTTTCCTGCAGAAAGGATTTCTCTATTTAACATCAGCATTATTTCTCTATCGAACCATACAGTTTAAAATCAAAGGGTACCGTAACCCCATAATCCTCAATAATCCTATATAGTTCATCATACTGTGAACCTTGTATATCGGTATAGAGTGTTCCCTGTCCTACAGGTCTCATATGTTTTACAGTTATTGCATCAATAATTCCCATTTTATTACTTGGATAACCCAACAAGTGTGGCCATAGTGAGTCCAATCCCCAGCCTGATTTGCTTTCTTTAAAGGAATTCCAGCATAAGCGGAGTGCATCTGGTGAGAACATTGGCACCATTACTTCAACAAATTTGGTATACCTCAGTTTATATTTACTTTGCTTTAATGTTATTTTATGGGAATAAAAGGAATCGGATGTCAGAGCTGGCTGAGCCAAAGATAATTTATGCTTCATAAAAAATGCAAATAATTTATGGATGGTTTTACTATCCGTGATAATGTCGTCATCCGGCATCCATACAGCATCATATTTTAGAATTTCTTCGCCGAACTGCTCCATTATCTTATAAAATCTTGGCCATTTCGTAGACTTGCCTACGGAATAAAAATCACAGTCATTTTGATAATTATTGCTGCCATCTCCGAAATATTCGAGGAATATATCAAAATTTTTGTACTTTTCCTTTTTGATCCATTGCTTATGCTGAGAAGAATCTCCTACCCTTGCCATAACTAAATAACGATTTTTCCCGCTATATATAATAGGTTTTACTACTTTTCCTTCATACTCAGCATCATTTAAGTTGATACCAGAGCTAGCAGCCCCCATCCCCCTACCATTGAAAACATAGCGATAATCAAAAACTCTCTTTTTCTTAATAGCTTTTTCATGACGTATGAACTCCTCCCAGGCTGTTAAAAGAACAACATTATCTGCTTTTTTAAGAAGTTCCTTAAGATTGGAGGCATATTCAATCGGTAAGCCATAAGCTGCTTTAAACTCATCCATTGCCAGGGGATCATAAGCTATGATATTTTTATAGCCTTTGTGAAGCAATGCTTCAATAATGGTTTTTGCCTGTGTATCCCGAATATCATTTGAATTGGGTTTAAACGCCA
Source organism: Bacillus sp. M6-12 (assembly GCF_002860285.1). Taxonomy (GTDB): domain Bacteria; phylum Bacillota; class Bacilli; order Bacillales; family DSM-1321; genus Peribacillus. The sequence continues at coordinate 236,486 of NZ_PGVF01000016.1, read as the reverse complement.
AACCAAGTATTCCTATTTTCTCATTTTTTCCTATTTTTTCGTCTATTTCACTTACAACAAATTGCTTAATTGATTCATTGACATTTATCACACTTTTTAACAATTCCGGTGTGAAGGAATTCATCTCCGATTGCTTAACAAGAGCATTTATATCTTTTGGAAGGCAATAGCCGCCAAATCCGCATCCGGGGTAAACATAAGAGGTCATATTAGCAGGATGGCCAAACCATCGTTTATCCCGATGAAGAACTCGGAAAGCTTTGCTTATATCAATTTCCCCTATAGATCGCGCAATCATGGATTGTTCATTTGCAAAACTTATCAGGGTGGCCAGCAGGGTGTTAGATAAATATTTAATAAACTCAGCGGTAGTGAGATTAACCCGGTATATTAGGGATTTGAAAGGTAAATAGATATTAGTGACGGCCTGTCCGCTAAGGCTATCATCATGGCCAATGAGAATTCTTTCGGGATTCATAAAGTCCTCCCAGGCTGTTCCTTCCCGCAAAAATTCAGGATTATTGGCTAGGCCTATATTAACGCCGCTCTGGAAGCCTAGTTCTTCAAGATAGGGTTTTATTTGTTTGCTTGCAGTAGAAGGAGGAATTGTAGACTTGAGGACCAATGTTTTAAAGGTATCCGGTTTTATGTGGGCTGTTACATCTTTGATCGACTGGAATATATAGCTTAAATCTGCGCTGCCATCCGGCTTGCTCGGGGTACCAACACAAAGAAAAATTATTTCACTATTGTCAATTGCTTCATTCAAATCCTTTACAAGCACAAAGCTTCGATTTAAATGTTCATTTAGTTTTTCACCCAAATAGGGCTCGTAAAAAGGTGTTTTTCCATTTCTTAACTGCTCCCTTTTTGTCACATCTATATCATAGCCATAAACCTTATATCCTTTATCACTAAATCCCAAGGCTGTAGTCAGCCCGACAAAACCAAGGCCAATCACGGTAATCAATGTATTTCACCTCTTTCTTTGAGGAAAGTTAAAAAGCGGTATACACCTTCATCAATGGAGATCGAAGGAGAATAATTCAGCAGTTTCCTGGCCTTTGAGACATCAGGACATCGTCTTTGCGGATTATGGGTAAGGTAGCTTTGTTCAGCTGGTGCTTTAAATTCTATGGATTTATTAAAGTTAAAAATAGCCGAACCCGCCTGCTTATAAATCTCTGATAGTTCCCTTATTGAAATTTCCCGTTCTTCGATGCCAATATTAAAGTAATCAAAAGGTTCATACAGCAAAGCTTTTAAATAACCTGAAATGGCATCTGCCACATAGCAGAATGTCCTGGTCGGGGAGCCATCGGAGTACATGACAATATCTTTATTTTCCACAACAGCTTTTGCAAAATCAGCAGGAACTCTTTTATCATTCAGTCTCATCCCAGGTCCATAATTGTTAAATGGCCTGACAATGGATATCGGCATCCTATAGGCTTCCGCATATAAGTAGCAAAGAGTCTCACCAAATCTTTTAGCTTCATCATAGCAAGCGCGCGGCCCTATCGTTGCTACATTGCCCCTGTACTCCTCAGATGTAGGAATATATTCAGGAAAAGGATCACCGTATACTTCACTGCTTGAGAAAAATAAAAACCCTTTTATATCCCTGTTTTTATAGTAATCAAGTAATGCCCTAAGCCCTGATACATTCGCGTCAACAGTCTCAAAAGGGTGCTTTCTGTAGTAAGCCGGTGACGCGATGGACGCCATGTGAATAATAAAATCAGCATCGGATATTTTTTTAGTATCAAATCTATCAAACTCTGTGATATCAAAAGTAAAGAGGTCCAGCTTTTCACTGTTTTTGCCTAAATCCGTCAGCCATTTGGGCTTTCCCAATTTAAAATTGTCTATTGCGGTAATCTTTCTTATTTCCAGCTGTTCAGCATACTCGGCGAGAAAGGACATAAAATAATAACCCAAAAAACCGGCACATCCAGTAACAAGGATGGATGTCTGCTTGAACTTCGATTTTTCAGAGTCTGAAAGATTATTGAATATATGCTCAAGATCCTGCTGATAGACTGGTTTTCTATTGTCAATCATTTAAACCACCTTCTTTCATGGCATCACCTATAAATTGATATTGAACTGATCTGCTAAAATAATATCAATACCCTGTGCAAGCCCTATTTCACTTTTCCATCCTAGTTTTTGAAGCTGTTGAATATTGGCCTTCGAATCCATTATTTCGTTTTCCTGATAAGGGATGGCTCCAAATTTAAGCGTGGTTGAAGATCGGGTTTTTTGATGGATAAGCTCCACAAACTCCCGGACTGGCACTGATGAACCAGTCCCTACTTCAAATTCCTTAAACCATGGAACGTGCTGGTCTCCCCATTTCAATAAAAATAAATAAGCCGAGATAGCATCTCTGACATGAATAAAATCTCTTTTTTGTTCTCCTGCTGTAAGTTGTAATTCCGGAATATTATTAAAACAGCTCTTCAATATATATGAGGAAAATTTATCCTCACCATCGAAGGAACCATACAAATGCTCTAGTCTAGCATTAATAAAATGAATCTTTTTGGCATTGCTATATTCCTTTCCGCATTCAAGAAAAAGCTTTTTCGTTAGCGCATATCCCGCTAAATGGCTATAACCAGTATTGCCTTTATGGATAAAAGAATCTGTATTAATAAAGGTTCCGGTTTGAAAAGCAATGGCTGTTTCCAGCAGCTCCAGCGGAAAGCTTATATTAGATTCAACTAATTCCGATATTCTATCACCATGCCGGTTATATTTTGTTGCAGTGTGAATAATGACATCAATGTGACCACATTCAATAAATGGCTGTATAATAGGACACCGGTCAATATCAAAAAAGGTAACCTTTTGAAGGAGATCGCTAATTCTCCAGGTGTTGGAATAGCTCCTTTTTAACAAAATAACATCATAACCTTCTTTTACTAATGCCCTCGTCAAATGGCTTCCCAAGAAGCCTGTAGCACCAGTAACTAAGATTTTCATACTTTTCCCCCTTCCAACTGAATCACCTTATCAATTCCATGTTTTCCAGGGAGCATGTCCGGAATCCCAAAGTTCCTCCAAATATTCCTTATCCCGCAAAGTATCCATGGGATGCCAGAATCCGCTGTGTTTAAATGCAATAAGCTGTCCGTTCTTCGCAAGATTCTCTAGCGGTTCTTGTTCAAATACAGTATCCTCCCGGCTATTCAGGTATTGAAACACCTCTGGCTCAAGGATAAAAAAACCGGCACTTATCCACTGATCGTCTTCTTGTTTCTTCTCCTGAAATCTTTCTACCTTGTTATCATCTGTTAAGGATAAAATACCAAACCGTCCTATAGGCTTTGTAGCGGTCACGGTTGCAGCTTTCCCATGTGTTTTATGAAACTCCAGTAATTCTTTTATATTGATATCTCCCAGCCCATCACCATAGGTCAGCATAAAGGATTCATTTCCAATATACTTTTGAATGTTCTTAATCCTGGCGCCCGTCATAGCCTGCAAACCCGTTTCTGCCAAGGTAACTTTCCAAGGTTCTATAAAATGATGGTGAATGATATATTGATTCCCATTTTGAAAATCAAAAGTAATATCCGAGTTTCGCATAAAATAGTTTGCGAAGAATTCTTTTACCACTTGGCTTTTATAACCTAAGCAGATAATAAATTCGTTAAAGCCGAATCTTGAATATATCTTCATAACGTGCCATAAAATTGGCATATCACCGATCGTTATCATAGGCTTAGGTTTATTATGTGATTCTTCCATTATCCTTGTGCCCAGTCCTCCCGCCAAAATGACAACCTTCAAAATAACCCTCCTTCTCTGTTTTTTATTAAAGCAAAGAATCGTAAAGGAACACATATACAACTGTGCAGATTTGTTTCATTAGATCACGAGCATTCCCTCTCATTAAGGTGGCAGACTATACTGTCTATCCAATATATTTCTTGTATAATATATTGCCTTTACTTCAAAATGTTTGGACAAAAATCATAAATAAATAAGATAAATTCTTTTGCCGCAAGAGATGAGATTCTTTCTAAAAGCAGCGTAACCATGGAGTTCGCTGCTTTTAATTTGGTGCATAAATAGTACCGGAAAGCTACTATTAAGTCTGTTCCAGGTTGTTCATTGTGTTCCACTTGTCAACTAAGTCTTCATGATCAAAATCGGTTCCATCCAGGAAAATATCCATAGCATGGCCAAAATCAATAGCTATCTTGCCTGTTTCAGCGGCGAGACGGGGAGCAAGGATTGTTGCCTGAATCCCCGCAGATAAAAGTGCTATCTTCCACTTTTTGTTTTTTACAAGCTTTTGCTGGACTTCCTCAATTTCAGCGTAACTTTCCATTCCAACACAATCTACTACATTTATCTCCAGTTTTTTAAGCTTCTTTGCTGCCTCTTTCGATCTGCGGCCTACTAAGATGATATCTTTATTTTTTAACCATTTCATAAACTTCTTCTTAGGATCTCTAACCATCTGCTGGGTAATCCATGCAGAACACACATGTTCCGGAGTAAAATCAAGCTTATGAAAAACATCGTTTGTCATTTTGTCCCAATTGGTGCTATCCCAATCTCCGGTTGTCAAAATACCGGTTATATCAACTTTATTAAGTGCCTCAAGGACTCCTTCTTTTATTTCATCAATTTGATCGGTACCACCGTTATACTTTCGATACTTATCAAAGTAAGTAGTTAAAGTAGTACCTTCTGGCCAGCTAAGGTACAATAACTCAGCATGGCTGAACCTTGATAACGATAAAGGTTTTTTTTCTTTATAGGCAATTTTAATCATCTGTTGGACAACCTGCAGACTTAACAGCCGCTCTTTAAAATTATGGCAATCACAACTCATAGTTTCACACTACCTTACACTGTCTCTATAAAGCTAATAAATTCAAATACTTAGCAGATTGTGCGGGTAAAAACACCGGTATACTGCTGTTTTTTTATTCATCAGGTTTCATTTGAGAACTTCTTGATCAAGCGCGAACTAAATGCAGGGTTATTGTCCATTGCCAAAACTATTACTTGTTTTTTAAAATAAAACAAGCTATTTCCCAGTTGGAAATAGCTTGTTAGAGTGTGAATTTTACGCTTTCTTTGTCCCTATGACTAATCTGTTTTTACCGCTCACTATTTTGAACCATGAAGTCAAAAATGAGTTTTCCAATGGCGCTGATTGTTCGCCGTCCGTCTTCTTTCGATGGCAGTTCATCGCTAAGCACGGCAGCATAGGCAACTTTTTCGCCATATCTAATAATGGCACAGTCATGTTCAATGCAGTGCAGACCACCGGTTTTTCCTGCTACAGCAACCTTATCAAGATCCATCATGGCCGGCAGTTTATCAAGGAATTGCTGATTTTTCAATATATCTGCCATTTCCCTGCTGCTTTCATCAGATAAAAATGATGCTTCCTGGATCGCTTTCAGACAAAGGGCCATATCAGCCGCACAGGTAAGGTTATCCTTCCCTTGTTCCGCTGCCTGGAAATCCATCATCTTCCGCTCCAGTATAGTTTTCTCAAGCCCTAACTCCTTGATGGTACGATTGATTGAATCCATGCCAAGCAAATCAATCATAACATTCGTGGCTGTATTATCCGAAACAATGATCATTAATGTCATAATATCCTTCAATGTCATGAAGGACTTATCTGAAAGAACCTGTAGTACTCCGGACCCGCCAACTTTATCCCGCCGCTGGATAGTGACTGGCTGGTTAAGGTGAATACGGCCCTCTTCCTTTTGTCTAAAGCCTTCTACTAAAATAGGAACCTTGATTAAACTGGCTGAACGGAAAACTTCGTTGCTGTTATGTTCAATTGTCCCTCCGTCCAATTCCAAGTAGAGGCCAACACGGCCGGAACACTTCTCAATTTCAATTTTGACAGCTTTTTCCAAGTCAATAATATTCATTGTGGAATACCTTCTTATTTGGCAACCGCCACTTGAGAATGGTCATTGTCACCAGTAATTTTTTTATTATAAAGATGGCACGCTACAAAATGTCCTTCCTCAGCCTCCTGCCATTCCGGCTTAATCTGGGCACATGCTTCCATCGCGTATTGGCACCTAGTCCTGAAAACGCAGCCGCTTGGAGGATCAATCGGGCTTGGAATTTCTCCTTTTAGTAAAATTCGTTCCCGTTTATCCTCCACATCCGGATCCGGAATCGGAATTGCTGAAAGCAGGGCTTGAGTATATGGATGCAGCGGTTTTTTGTAAAGCTCGCTGCTGCTTGTCAGTTCCACAATATGCCCCAGGTACATAACCGCAATTCTTGTGCTGATTTGCTTTACCATTGAAAGATCATGCGCAATAAACAAATAGGTCAGGCCTTTTTCCTGCTGAAGTCTTTTCAGCAAATTAACGACCTGGGCCTGGACGGATACATCAAGCGCTGATATTGGTTCGTCTGCAATAATAAACTCAGGATCAAGCGCCAGCGCGCGTGCTATCCCTATCCGCTGCCGCTGCCCTCCGCTGAATTCATGAGGATACCGGTTAGCATGATCTCTGTTTAGCCCTACGTCCTCAAGCAGCTGATAAATCCGCTCCTGGCGTTCCTGCTTGTTCGGATACAAACCGTGCACTTCCATTGGCTCGGCAATAATCTCGCTGACCGTCGAACGAGGATTCAAAGAAGCATAGGGATCCTGAAAAATCATTTGCATATTTTTATGGAAATCAAACCGCTCTTTGTCATTCATGCTGTGGACATTCTTGCCGTTAAAAATTACATCTCCATCTGTGCTGTCATATAAACCTATGATGGTTCTTCCTGCCGTAGACTTACCGCATCCTGATTCTCCGACAATCCCAAAAGTTTCTCCTTTATGAATCTGAAAAGAAATGCCGTCCACTGCCTTTAGTGTGGAATCCTTGCCCAAATGAAAATGCTTCTTTAATTGATTGACTTCTAAAAGAACTTGTTTATTCATGTTTATTCCTCCGTATCCTGCCCATAACGCCTAGCTGCACAAAGTTCTTTTTCATAAATAGTACCTGCTAATGGAATGATTTCAACCGTTTTTCCCGTCTTTGGAGAATGTAATAATTGCCCATCGCCATAGTAAATTCCCACGTGATGGATGAATCCCTTGCCTTCCTCATATGCAAAGAACAATAAATCCCCTTTTTGAAGATCATTTAAATCTGCTTCTTTACCGTCTGACGCCTGTTCATGGGCATCGCGCGGAATCGTATAGCCGTTCGCTTTGCACATTGTATAACTAAACCCAGAACAATCAAGGCCATAGCTGCTCATGCCGCCCCATAAATACGGCAGCCCCAGAAATCTTTCGCCCTCGTCTGCAATGTCACTTCCGCTTCCCTTTCTTCTGCTGGAATAAGAAGCAGATACTCTAACATCCTGAGCTGAAAGGGAACCTGTCCCATCAGGCGTTTGCACAATGATAACCTCTTCTTGCTCTTCCAGAACCGGCAAAAAGGTCTGGTAGCTAAGTTCAAGCTCTCCTAGGCCATTCTCCCTTGAAAGCTTTGCCTTTTTGCTCCTTACTTCAGCAACAGGGCCATTCTCAATTTCCCACTCGGATACTGATATTAGCTGTTCAAGCGGAATCCATCCTGGATAGCCGCGCTCATCCTTGCCAGATGGCTGTTCTGGGACAAGTACATGGGCCCAGCTGTCTCTTTGCTCAATCACAATTACTTCCTGACCATACAAAACCTGTGATTGGACCAAATTGCTATTGCAAAGCTCAAGCCTTGTTTCATATGTCAGCTTTTCCAGCCATGCTTCATAATCAGGTTTGCTTCCAAGAGCTGCTGAATCTATTTCCCGCGGAGAATCATAAGACGTCCAGAGCGTTGCAACCGGAACACTTACCACCCATTTACTTTGTGCTGCCAAGAGAAACTCCTCCTTGAACATGTATGTGTTTGATGCCCAATCCCGGACTTTGCGGCATGGTTATTAACCTGCCATTATATTGAATGCCCCCATCAATGATTTCCTCGGCGAGCATGAGAGGCGCATCAAAATCAAAACGAGTGATGTTCTTTTTGCTTGCAGCAAAATGGGCAGCTGCCGATATACCAAGCTTCGTTTCAATCATGCTTCCTACCATGCATTCAACTCCGCAAACCTCAGCCATTTTGTTAATTGTTTCTGCCTGATAAATACCGCCTGCTTTCATTAGCTTGATATTAATGAGATCAGCACTGCGTGTTTTCAAAACTTCGTAAGCCTGCTTTGGAGTAAAAATACTCTCGTCGGCCATTATCAATGTTTCCACTGAATCAGAGACCATCTTTAGTCCCTCAATATCTGCAGCTTTAACGGGCTGTTCGACCAATTCGATATCAAGGCCGATATCTTCCATTTTTCTGATCGCCCTTACTGCATCTTTTGGCTTCCAGCCCTGATTGGCATCCAGCCTTATCTTAATGCCTTTGCCGACCCGGCTGCGGATCTCCTGAATGCGTTCAATGTCAGTTGCAATCTCATCTTTTCCTACCTTTACCTTTAACACATTAAACCCTTTGGAAATATAAGAAACAGCATCCTCTCCCATCTCTTCAGGGCTATTCACGCTAACCGTGAAGTCTGTTTCCAGCTCATCCCTGTAGCCTCCGAGAAATTGGTAAAGAGGAAGTCTGCAATCCTGGGATATACAATCATAGATAGCCATATCCACTGCAGCCTTTGCACTTGGGTTGCCGACAAGAATCGACGATATTTCCTGGAAAATAGTTTCATAATTTCGCAGGCTTTTATTTAATAAAAATGGCTTAAAGACCTGCTGGATGGCTGCCTCTATGCTATTAAGGCTGTCTCCGGTGATAACTAGGGTGGGAGGGGCTTCACCCCACCCTGTTATTCCGTTATCACAGCTGATTTTCACAAAGATAGCCTCAGCTGTGTGAACCGTCCGCAAAGCAGTCTTAAACGGTTTAATCAGCGGAACTGCTGTGCGGTACGTTTCAATGCTTTGTATTTTCATGGACTGATTTCCTTTCACCGTTTGCAGAGACTTGTGGCGAAAACTGGGCTCTGCATTTTATTGATATTCGTTTTAAATTTTACAGCCTTTTTACTATAATCATGATGCTCACTTTACGGATCGCCTAAAAATTGCGTTCGCATAAATGAACTGCGTTTTCACTATATTCCTATTTTTCCGCTTAATTGCTGCGACAGGTCCTTTCACTATAAAATGAAATTATTCCACGCCGCTTTCAATGATTACTTGTTTAGCAGACGTTGACAATGTGGCTTTTACTCCCAGCGGAATCCCGATATTAGGTGAACAGTGGCCGATATTAAAGCCTTTCAATGCCGGTTTTCTTGCAAGTTTTACATAATGTTCAATCACTTCGTCCAGGGTAAGCGTTTGTTCTCTTTCGGGCACACAATTGTTAAAGTCAGCGACGAGAATGCCAGCTGCATCACTAAGTTTTCCGGACATATAAAGTTGGTTAAGCATTCGGTCCACCGCCCGGGGTTCTTCATTGACATCTTCAATAAGCAGCAGCTTATCCCTCGTATCCAATTCGAATGGAGTACCAAGCGTACTAACAAGCAGAGATAAATTTCCTCCTGTAAGGGCTCCCTCTGCTTCTCCTTCAATCATTGTCTCTAACGGAGAAAAGTCCTCTGTATAAACGATGTCTTGCGGCTGGAACAGCTGACTGAACATTTGCTTGGTTAATGGAAGAACATCTTCTTTGCCGATATCGGATGCAAGCATCGGTCCATGGAAGGTGGCCATTGCTGCCTTCTTGCCAATTGCCGTGTGCAAAAAGGTAATATCACTGTATCCCCATAAAATCTTTGGATTACCACGAATTAAATCGTAATCAATTCCTGAGGCAATTCGAGCTGTTCCATAACCTCCGCAAGCGCTAAAAATGGCTGAAACATTCTTATCTGCAAACATTTCATGTAAATCAGAAAGCCTGCCTTCATCACTGCCCGCTAAATAACCTAATGTTTCATCAAGATGTTTGCCAAGCTTAACTTGAAGACCCAGTTCCTCAAAAAATTGCAGGGCCCTCTGTAAATTTTCCTTGTTAGGCGGGCTTGCAGGGGCAATAATTCCCACTGTATCCCCTGTTTTAAGCCGTTTCGGTTTCCGAACCATCAAGATTCCCCCTTTCCTGCTGTCAATCTGATATATGTATCAAGTATTTTCTTCATTCCTATTAAAAGCTGGCATACTTAACCTGATGGAAAAAACGCAGCTGGACCATGTAAAAAAAGGGGTGTTCGCCCGAACACCCCTTTTTTCGCGGATAAGAAAGTATAAATCCCTTATTTAAAGGAGTAATTTCCTTCTTCTCCGCATAAGTACAACTACGCCTCTGTCTTCGCCTTTACAAGGCTCGCCAATCGGCGAGTTTTCTATGCAAAATCCTTGTAAACTTTCAAAAGGCATTGTTCCAGTACGAGGCTCGTACAGGGAAAAACGCATATATTCACATGAAGCTCTTTTATTAGTTCTTATCTGCCCACTTAAGTTCTAAATATCCAACCGGGTGGCGGACAACGCCTGTTACTTGTTTGTTTACCAAGTGAACCTGGTTGTAGAAGTGGATCGGAATAATTGGCATTTCATCAAACAAAATCTTTTCTGCTTGATACATCAGCTCAAAACGCTTCTCTTCATTTGATTCCTGCTTTGCCTGTTTAATCAGATTGTCATACTGCTGATTGCTCCATTGAGTACGGTTCATGGAGTGTCCAGTCTGGAAGTTTTCCAGGAAGTTGATTGGGTCTGCATAGTCAGCAAGGAATGAACTTCTTGACATCTGGAATTTGAATGCTTTCTGTTCTGTTGCAAACACGTTCGCTTCCATATTGGCAAGCTTCACGTCTACTCCAAGATTTTCTTTGAACATTTGCTGAAGCGCTTCAGCAATTTTCTTGTGAACATCATCAGTGCTGTAAGTCAGAGTAACTGGCGGAAGCTTGTCATATCCTTCTTCTTTCATACCTTTTTCAAGCAGGGCCTTAGCTTCTTTTGCATCTGTCTTAACCAGGTCTCCATTAACTTCACGGAAATCCTTGCCTGATGGATCCTTGAAACCTGGAGAAACGAATCCGTATGCAGGCTTTTCCTGATTTTTTGTAACAAACTCAACCATTTGTTTTTGATCTACAGCCATAGCGAATGCTTTACGGATATTCTTGTTGTCGAAAGGCTTCATACCAACATTAAGACGGTAGAAATATTCTCCAGCCTGATCTTCGATAGTGACTAAATCGCTTTTGAAAAGCTCTTCGCTCATTTCAGAAGGAATCTCAGAAATATCAAGATCTCCTGTTTTAAACTGCTGGTACTCAGTATTTGTATCATCAATCATTTCCCAATTGATTTTTTCAAGCTTTACAGTTTTTGCATCCCAGTATTTTTCGTTTTTCACAAATACCATACGCTCATCATGATCCCAGGACTCTAAATTGAATGGACCATTACCGACAAAGCTCTCAGCCTCCGCAAACCATTCAGGATTTTCTTTTGCTACTTTTTCATTGATAGGGAAGAACGCAGGGTTAGTAATTACGCTCAAGAAATACTCCTGAGGACTAGTAAGCGTTACTTCAAATGTTTTGGCATCTACAGCTTTCACTTTTACAGCATCTGCAGTACCTTTTTCATTATTAAAGGCTTCTCCGCCTTCAATGAAATAACCAAGGAAAGCTGCACTTGAACCAGTTTTAGGGTCCAACAGGCGCTTCCATGCAAAAACAAAATCGTTTGCTGTTACATCGTCGCCATTTGACCATTTTGCGTCCTTGCGAATGTGGAAAGTATACGTTTTGCCATCTTCGGAAACATCCCATTTTTCAGCTGTTGCCGCTTCAGGCTCATGATCTTTCCCAAGGCGTGTTAACCCTTCCATAAGGTTATTAAGTCCCTGCCAAGATACGGAGTCAAACCCGATCGGCGGATCGAAAGAAGTCGGTTCTTGACCATTATTCAAATTTAAGACTTTTTCAACTTTCTTTTTTTCCTTGCCTTCATCGCCTTTAGCAGGCTCACTTCCTGTATCTGATTTCGCAGTACAGGCAGCTAAAACAAAAACGAGCATTGCTGACAAAATAAGTGTTAATGCCTTTTTCACCTTTTTTCCCCCTTAATAACCTAGTTTGATTTATGTCTTACTTCATTGATGCAAGCATCTTCCCGGCCCGTTCATCCTGAAGCCAGCAATCGACTTGATGCTCGCCGCTGAGGCTTGTTTGAAATGGATAAACTCTATCACAAACCTCCATTGCATATTCACACCGTGCGGCAAACGGACATCCCGCCGGAGGTGCGAACAGGTCAGGCGGTGAACCGGCAATCGGTTCAAGCTCTGCTTCCTCCGAATCGAGCCGGGGCACTGAATTCAAAAGCCCCCTTGTGTATGGGTGCTGAGGATTGTAAAAAATTTCACGGCGGTTTCCCGTTTCCACAATTTTCCCGGCATACATGACAGCAATTCGGTCGGCAACCTGGGCAACTACTCCCAAATCATGCGTAATTAATATAATGGAAACTCCAGTTTTTTGCTGTATTGATTTAAACAATTCAAGAATTTGAGCCTGGATAGTTACATCGAGAGCTGTAGTTGGTTCATCCGCGATCAGGACCTCCGGCTCGCATACAAGTGCCATCGCGATCACAATTCGCTGGCGCATCCCGCCGCTGAATTGATGCGGATATTGCTTTAAACGTGCAGCCGGGCTGGGAATGCCGACAAGTTCGAGCATCTCAAGAGCTTTTTGCTTCGCTTCTGCCTGACTTAAATTCTCATGCTGTCTGATACCTTCCATTATCTGCTCGCCAACAGTAAGAGTTGGATTAAGAGCAGTCATTGGGTCCTGGAAGATCATTGAAATATCTGCACCGCGGATTTTTCTCATCTCAGGTTCTTTAATAGACGTTAAATCACGGCCTTTAAAAATAATCGAGCCATCGGTGATTCTTCCGGGAGGAGATGGTATCAGCCTCATAATAGTCTGTGATGTAACACTCTTTCCGCAGCCTGATTCCCCTACAATGGCAAGGGTCTCCCCTTTATGCAAATCAAACGTGACACCACGGACTGCCTGCACTTCCCCGCCATAGGTTTTAAAACGGACGTGAAGATTTTTTACTTGAAGCACTTTTTCCATGATGGTTACCTCCTCAGCTTCGGATCAAGCGCATCCTGTAATCCGTCCCCTAAAACGTTAAATGCGAACATGGTTAAGGAAATAAAGAATGCCGGGAAGAAAAGCCTCCACCAATGTCCTGATAAAATTACAGATAAACTGTCATTGAGCATCACGCCCCAGCTTGCATGGGGAGCCTGAATACCAAGACCCAGGAAACTCAAAAACGCTTCCGCAAAAATCGCGGATGGAACGGTAAGCGTCAGCTGGACAATGATTGGGCCCATTGTATTTGGAAGCAGGTTTTTTCGGATGATCCGTGAAGTTTTGGTTCCAAATGTTTTGGAAGCCAGAATAAATTCATAATTTTTCATTTGAAGCACCTGGCCGCGGACAATCCTTGCCATGCCGATCCACCCTGTTACTGATAAAGCAACGATAATTGTGGAAAGGCCCGGCCCCATTACAACTGCCAGAAGAATAACAACCAGCAAATAAGGAAGGCCGTAAAGCACTTCAATAAATCGCATCATAATATTATCTGCTCGTCCGCCTTTATAGCCGGCAACCCCTCCATAGATGATACCGACAATAAAGTCAATCAGAGCAGCAACAACACCCACGAATAAGGAAACCCTTGCTCCATGCCAGGTACGTGTAAATACGTCTCTCCCTAATTCATCTGTACCGAACCAGTGGTCACCGGAAGGAGGTTTATTTTGATTCAGCAGCGATTGGTCCCCGGCGGAATGAGGTGAAATTAATGGGCCGATAATCGCCATGATAGTTAAGACAATCAAGAATATTAAACCGGCCATCGCGAGCTTATTTTTCATCAGCCGGCGCCAGGAATCCTGCCAGTAAGAAAGGCTGGGACGCACCACAGCTTCCGCTTTTTCTCTGTCCTTTGTTTTAGGGACGAACCAATCGTCGGGAACGTCATGAGCAATATTTGGTTCATGCTGTTTTCGGAGCTCCATTACCTTCCCTCCTTTTTACCAAGCTTGATTCGCGGATCTAAGATTCCATATGCCAGATCGACCAAGAAAAGCATTACGATCAATACAGCACTGTAAAAGACCGTTGTTCCCATAATAACTGGATAATCACGGGTCGAGATACTATCAACAAAGTACTTCCCCATGCCTGGAATTGCAAAAATCTTCTCAATAACAAATGTTCCAGTCAAAATGCTTGCCGCCATGGAACCAAGGATGGTCACCACAGGAAGCATGGCATTCCTTAATGCATGTTTAAAAACAATCTTTACCGGAGAAAGCCCTTTTGCCTTTGCAGTCCTGATATAATCTTGGGTTAAGACTTCAAGCATGCTGGAGCGTGTTAATCTTGCAATGATTGCCATTGGGCCAGTTGCAAGCGCCAGCGTTGGTAAAATCATATGGCTGACGCTAGTCCATGTGGCAGCCGGCAATATCCCCCAGTTCACCGCTACCTGCTGGATAAGAAGAGTTGCCATGACGAAGTTCGGAACGGAAATTCCAATTACAGCAAAGGTCATCGCCAGGTAATCGATGATTCCGTTATGCCTTAACGCTGCCACTACTCCTAGAATGATACCGGAGATAACAGCAACAATGAGAGTCACCATTCCCAGTTCAAAAGAAACCGGGAAGCCTCTTCCAAGCATATCGTTAACTGTCTGTGAAGACTTTTTAATCGAAGGACCGAAGTCCCAAGTGACTATTGACTTTAAGTAGGTCCCATATTGGACTATAAGCGGCTCATCAAGATTAAAGTGAGCTTCTAAGTTTTTTTGGACGGTTTCATTGGTTGTTCTTTCCTCATTGAAAGGCGAGCCTGGAATCGCATGCATCAGGAAGAAAGTTAGCGTTACGATAAACCAAAGCGTGACCACTGCGGAAAGCAACCGTTTAACCAAGTATGTATTCATGCGCCTCACGCTTTCTTAACAAAATGTTGTTCTCATGGCAAGTTCAGTCATCACCAGCATGGCCTGATAAGCTTCCAGGATATCTTTTGCCTGAAAGCGAACAATTGTTGTGCCTTCTTCGATTTCTGCTCCAGGCATTAAAGCTGCCCACTCTGCTTCTCCGTAATTGGTAAATTCTATTCGGAGCAAAGGCTTATCTGGCGGCACAAGAGGTTTCACTTTATCTCTGTTCGCAAAAGCAATTACTGTCTTTTCACGAAGCAGTTCTCCTGCTTTTGCCGGAGTCAGAGATCTGGCGGCTGAGCGGGAAATCGTTTCTTTTACAACAGCGGTAGTAATATTTGGAATTAATTGTTCTGCTTCAAGCGCAGCACGATCATCTCCAGCCACCATTAGTACGGGAACACCGTAATAGCCTGCCACAAATGCATTAAATCCTAATTCACCAACAACCGTATCATTTATGTACATATTGCGCACTCCGAAAATCATCGAGTGTGACATAACACCCTTTTGGGATGCACGAGCATGATAGCCTGTAAAAATTGCGCCATCAAAATTTTCATCCAAACCCTGCACCATAGAAAACGGTTTAACATCACCTGTAATCAGTACCGTTTCCGGATGCAGCCGCTCAATCAGAAGATTATTCATCTTGGAATGGCTGTCATTCACAACAACCTCTGTGCAGCCATTATTGAAAGCTGAAGTGATTACATGGTTTGCTTCGTCAGTCATAATCACCCGTCCGCGCTCATAGTTATGGCGTCCGGAATCGACATGGGTATAGTCTACAAGCCCGGTGATTCCCTCCATGTCTACCGACATATATAATTTCATTATGGACCCCCTATATTATTTTACAATTTTCTTAAGATTATAAATTAATATACTGCTATTTACAATGCTATTTGGAATAATTTTTCTGAAAAGTAAAAGTAAGAGCTTACCATTAACCGGCAGCTCTACTATTAGGATAATTATTTAAATTTTTCACTAATTGTAACTTTTTTCCAAACTTTATATATCAGTATAATTTTTAAAACCACTAAGTTTACTATACTTGGAAAGAAACATATTTCACTTCTAAAAATTCGTTTAACCCGAAGTGTCCTCCCTCTCGGCCGAGTCCGCTTTCCTTCATTCCTCCAAAAGGAGCTTGGGCAGTGGAAGGAGCACTATCGTTCACACCAATAATTCCATATTCAAGATTTTCAGAGTAAGTGACTGCCTTCTTCAACGACCCGGTGTACACATAGGCAGCAAGGCCAAATGGTGTAGCATTTGCCCGTTCGATCGCTTCATCATCAGTACGGAATGTAGTTACCGGCGCAAGCGGCCCGAAGGTTTCTTCCTTCATGCAGAGCATTTCATCATTTACCTCTGATAGAATGACAGGATTAATAAAATAGCCTTTTTCAACGGTTTGGCCTGATTCTCCATGAATCACTGCTCCTTTCGCAACAGCGTCCTCCAGCTGTTCATGCACCTTCTTAACTGCAGCATCATCAATCAGCGGGCCAATTACAGTCCCATCTTCCAGTCCGTTACCTACCTTTAGCCCCTCAACAGCCTGTTCAAAAGCTTGCAGGAATGGTACTTTTTTCGATTCATGGACAAAAATTCGGTTAGCACAAATACAGGTTTGACCTGCATTTCTGAATTTGGAGACAATTACACCCTTTACCGCTGCTTCGATGTCTGCATCCTCCGCTATGATAAAAGGAGCAAGGCCGCCAAGTTCAAGAGACACCTTTTTCACTGTATCGGCCGCTTTCCTCATTAAGTGCTTGCCAATTGGAGTTGAACCTGTGAAGGTCACTTTTTTCACCCGGCTATCCTCCATCCACACATCTGATATTTCAGCCGGATTTTGTGTTGTAACTACATTGATAACTCCAGCAGGTATACCTGCCTCTTCAGCACATTCTGCAAGCATAAGTGCTGTCAGAGGTGTTTGTTCAGCCGGTTTGATTACAACTGTACAGCCTGCAGCCAGGGCAGGAGCCACCTTTCGTGTGATCATCGCCGCTGGAAAGTTCCATGGTGTAATGGCCGCCACTACCCCGACCGGCTGCTTTTGCACCATGATCCGTTTTGAAGCAACGCTAGCAGGAATGGATTCTCCATATATGCGTTTCGCTTCTTCTGCGTACCACTTAACAAAACTGTTCGCATATTGCATTTCTCCCCTTGCTTCTGCAAGAGGTTTACCCTGTTCTTTTACCATTATGACAGCGAGTTCTTCTAATCTATCATTGATAACTTTATGCCAGCTTTCCAATAAAGCTGCTCTTTCGTAAGCGGACGTTTTTGACCAGGTTTTAAACGCTTCGTGTGCTGCATCAGCAGCCAGGCGTGCTTCAGCTGCTGTACCATTGGGAACCCGGCCCACTGTTTCATTGGTAGCCGGATTCTCAACAGCGAAACTGTCATCCAGCATAATCTTCTTGCCATTTATATACATCGGATACGTTAACTCCTGTGTTTTCATCCCGCTTTACGCTCCTTTTGATCATCTTTTGCATGCTGTGTGAAAATTTTATCGTTTTCTCCGCGAAGGAAGTCCTTGCCATATAAAAGAACACATAAAATAATTCCAGCTGCGAATGCCATGGTTGCACCCTTAATGACCAGGATTGCACCAACAACACCGGCAATCCCCAAATCACGCTGGCTTCGCGCCTGCATGACGCCAATCCGGATGCTTACATAGCCCTGTACTAACAAAGTCAAAGCCAGAGCAACACCAAGAATTGGCTGAATTAGGCTTACGATCGGCAGCAGCAGCAAGCCGGTATTTGTTCCCCAGCGGAAGGAGCCTGCACCTCCAAAGAAGGAATTCATCGCCTTTTTCCCTTCCTTAAATCGTTCAACCACAACTACCTGCATCGCTGCCCACATCGGGCCGCACATTGTAATGTCCGGACCAATAAAGCTCATGATTGTATTCCTGGCACCAAAGATCAGGTGAGCACGATTTGGATTGTAGTCTACTTTTTCGTCCAAGCGAACCACATCAGACTCTGATAATAGCGCCTTCGTTTTTAATACATCGCCAAACACTACTAAATAGGTTGCCAGAACAGCTGGCACGGCCTGAATAAAGAAGGACATTGCTGGAAAACCAAGCCCAAAAACAGTGTACTCTGCCCAAAGAGTTGCGAAATCAGGCTGACTGAACCCCCACTGAATATCTGGCCATTTTGCTTCACCCATCAGCGGCGCCACTACGACCGCCAATAAAATTGCAGGCAAAATCCCTAAATTACCAAGCATAGCCCATGTCTTATTCTTACGTTTTAGGCCTTCATAATGCTTTGAAAAAATCAGGTAAAACGCAAATCCGATACAAATCGAGATCGTATATGGGAATAAGTCAAACTTTCCTCCCACTTCAAAAATAGAAACAATCGCTCCGAATCCAGCTCCCAGGATAATCCCGGATTTTATGGCATCCGGAACCATCCGGACTACTTTGCTTGCAAGCCCTGTAACACCAAGAAGTATCGATAATATCCCAAGGGTAAGCTGGAATGCGATTAACGCATAGACCCTGTCAGGGCCTTCATCAAACTGTTTAACAAACAATACAATCAAAGGAATAGCAGGTGTAATCCACCCTGGAATAACCGGGTCACCAAGCAGATGATGCGTTAAGTACAAAAGTCCATTTAAGATTACAACTGCCAGCGCCACCTCAAAGGGCATGCCGAGATGATCGGCCAATAGCGTAATCGCTCCAAGATCCACGGCACACATAAGAAGGCCTTGTACATAATCCGGCCACTCAAAGCGGTAGTGGACGAAAGGCAGCCTTATTTTAAAAGGTCCGACTGGGATATAGGGTGTTTCAGAACCGTGAGGACGATTTTTCCATTTCATTTTTTTACCTCCTTATTAGTAAGCTTCGCGATATATTTTTTCCATATCTTTTACACTTAGTTTTCGCGGGTTATTTTTAAGCAGCCTTACCTGCTTTGCAGCTTCTTCGGCCATTTCTGCCAGGGCAGTTTCAGGTATGTCAAACTCACGCAGCGACTGTGGAATTTCTACATAACGGCATAATCTGGTCATTGCCTCGATTGCTTTATCCGCAGCGGCATCGTCAGTAAGTCTCTCAGTCTTTTCTCCCAGTGCTTCTGCGATATCCCGGAATCTCTCCAAACAGGCAATTTTGTTCCATTTCATCACATATGGAAGGAGCAGCGAGTTGCTGACACCATGTGCCATATGGAAACGGCCGCCAAGCGGATAAGCAAGGGCATGAACAGCACCTACTCCAGCGTTTCCAAAAGCAAGTCCGGCCATCAGGCTCCCTGTTATCATAGCTTCACGTGATTCCAGGTTATCGGGCGCTGCATACGCTTTTGGAAGATGCTTTGAGATAAGCTTCATCGCACCAATTGCAAGTGAGTCCGTTACAGGTGAAGCAAATTTGGAAATATAAGCTTCCACAGCATGGACGAGGGCATCAACCCCGCTTGCAGCTGTAACACTCGGAGGACAGGTCAATGTCATAACCGGAGAGACAATCGCTGTATCCGGCAATAAGTAAGGGCTTACAATTCCCTTTTTAACTTGTTCCTTCTTATCTGACAAGATGGAAATATTGGTAACTTCCGATCCTGTTCCAGCAGTAGTTGGAATCGCGATCAGAGGCAAGCCCGGAACCTCTATAAGATTCACTCCAAAATAATTTTCAATTGCGCCTGAATTTGTAGCCATAACGGAAGCTGCTTTTGCAATATCGATAGCACTGCCGCCGCCAACCGCGATAAGTCCGTCATGGTTTCCCTGTTTAATAGCCTGGACAGTTTGTTCAACAATTTCAATTTCCGGCTCAGGGTTTACACCAGAAAAAATCCCTGCTTCCATTGGAAGAAGGTCTTGTACCTGCTTTACCACTCCTGCTTGAATCAGAATTTTATCCGTTACAATCAAGGGATTTGTAATTCCAAGACGTCCAGCCTCTTCAGGAAGCTGCCCGAGAGCATCAGTGCCGGTAATTAATTTGTTAGCCATAGAGAATGTAGAAAAATTCATTTTGCATAATCTCCCCTTTCATCTTCTTGTATATTTAAAAATGCAAGATTCGTGCCAATTTGCAATCGCTTTACTTATTTCGACAATTGTTCACAAAAAAAACTTTATTCGCACCAAAAAATTCACAATTCCAGACATATTAAAGTTACTGATTAGGTAAAAAGATAACTAAAAAAATGAGTAGAAAACGAATCAAACCCTTCATTCTGATTCGTTTTCTACTCGTATATGATATTTTTTCATTTTCTGGACTATAGCACTCTGGCTTATTCCTAACGATTTTGCAGCTCCTCTAGTAGTTCCGTATTTTTGAATTGCTTCAAAAATAAGAGACCTTTCCAGCTTAGCTGTTTCCTCCTTTAACGTTCCCGTTTCCGTTTTCGGGATAACAGGCTGGAGGAAGGAAGGAAGATCCCTCACATCAATAACCGAGTGGAATGTAGTTACTACAAGCCGTTCAACAAGGTTGGCCAGCTCACGGATATTTCCCGGCCAATCATAATTAGTCAGCCACTCAAAGCATTCAGGAGTTATTGTTTTATCCTCATTATATTTTACATTGTAGCGGCCTAAGTACATTTCTAGTAAAGGAATTATTTCTTCCCTTCTTCCCCGCAAAGGAGGCACTTCAAAAGTTACAATATTGAGCCTGTAATATAAGTCTTCCCGGAATCTTCCCTCACTGACCAAAGTTGTCAAATTCCGATGTGTGGCTGTAATGATTCTAACATCAACCTGTATCGTTTCAGTTCCTCCAACCCTCATAAACCGGTTTTCTTCTACGGCCTTCAAGAGTTTAACCTGAAGATGCAATGGCAGGTCCGCTATCTCATCCAAAAACAGAGTACCCCCGTTTGCTTCTTCAAAAATCCCTTTCTTTCCCTGCTTCAATGCTCCTGTAAACGATCCAGGTTCATACCCAAACAGCTCAGCTTCCACCAGATGCTCAGGAATAGCGCCGCAGTTTAATTCCATAAAGGTGCCCTTGCTTCGCAGGCTTCTGGAATGAATATACTTTGCTATTAAACTTTTACCGGCACCGGTTTCACCTTGGAGGAGAATCTTCGCATCAGTCTTTGCCACTTTGTCAGCCAGCTGAAAAAGCGGCTTTGTAGAAGGCCCGATGACAAGATTATCAAACCCTGATTGTTCCGGAAAAAGGGAAGTATTAGCGATCTCCTTATAAGATAGCTTTTGCCTGTCCAACTCATGCTTTAAACGGATTAGCTCAGTAATATCCCGTACACTGCTTAGTACATACAAGACTTCATTTTCCTGGGAAATGATAGGTGTTGCTGAAACAATGATTCTTCTTTCATTGCGGATTTTTTGGATAAGAGTGACCGGCTGTTTCTTTAAAATCGCTTCAAGTGAAGCTGATATAGAAATGATACCCTGTTCGATTAAATAGCTCATATGCTTGCCGTTGACTTCTTCTTCCTTAATGCCAGTTATCCGCTGGTATGCTTTGTTAATAAAAAGAGTGATCCCTTTACCATCTGTAATGTAAACTCCATCATACAGAGAATTAAATACAATCCTGCATAAATCACCTGAAAAAAATGCTTGGAGGTGAGTGTCAGAAATGGAATGCGGCAGAATGGCTGGATCAGGGAGATCGGTTATTATAAAGTGGCTGATCGGCTTTGTAAGTTCCCCCTGCTGAACGGCAGCAGATAAAGCATCAATGCTAAGATAACCTGCAAATTTTCCTGATTCATCATATACTTCCACAGCGTTGCTTCCTGTTGGAAAAAGAGTAATCGCTTCTTCTATTGTTAAAGTTAATTTAAAATCTATCATCGGGCAGCTCACCTGCTTGTTTTTCTATTTCCTATTTTTACCATATTTATTAAATGTCTCTATAACAGTCCGTGCCATTATTTCAATCCCGCTTATTAACGCTTCTCTTTTAAAATTCATGTACGGGTGATGAAGACCTGGCTGAAGATCACAGCCTAGTCCTAACATAGTCGCCTTGATATTTGGCCGCTCTTTTGTATAAAAATGAAAATCCTCTCCGCCTGGCGTAATAATCGGATGGACATACGCCTCCTCGCCCATTGCCAGCTGAATTGCCTTTGCCATCATCTTTTCTGCCTTGTCGCTAATCACAGCGGCATAAACCCGTTCAGTAAGTTTAAATTGAATCTCCACTCGGTATAATTCGCCTGTTTTGACAATAACATGCTCTACCTTGGAAATTAGTTCTTCCATCGCATCGTTGGATTGGGCACGCAAATCCAGGTGGAATGTTCCTGACCCTGGAATAATATTGGAGTTCTGGCCGCCTGCTGAAGCCTGTGTCATTTTTACGGAGTATGGGACAAGCGGATTAAGGTGAACTCCCTTTAGCTGCTCTACTATCGCCGAAAGCACCTCAATGGCATTTACAGAGAGGTGGGGCCTCGCCCCATGTCCGTCAAACCCCGAGATTTTTCCCTCCATCGTAACAGATGCTCCGTGTATGATGCCGGATGATGCCTTGCCATGCGGCACTTCCTCAATCGGCCGCAAGTGAACTCCGTACAAAAAATCAACATCCTCCATGACCCCTTTCTCAAGCATTTTTAAGGCTCCCTCACCAACCTCTTCAGCCGGCTGAAAAATAAACTTCAGGTTTCCAGGAAGATCTATATTCATTTTTTTTAGCAAAAGCATCGTCCCGAGGGCTATTGTCATATGGCCATCATGACCACATGAGTGATTCGCCTTATAATTGCCATTCACTTCCTGCCAGAGAGCATCCATATCCGCCCTAACACCTACGGTTAATACAGCTTCATCCTTAGAACGCTTCCATTCCCCCACTGCTCCCGGGCAGTCGCTGAAGGTTGTAACTCCAAGCCCGTTTTTTTTCAAAATGGATACTATATAGTCTGTTGTTTTATTTTCATTCCAGCTCGTTTCTCCATTTTCATGCAAATGCTCATAAATAGATTCTATCTCAGGTATTAATGTCTCCAATACTTCCTTCATCCAAATGCCTCCATTATTCCATGATGTGATTTATATCTCTAAATTAATATATTTCCACGTAATAACCCTTTTTAATGTAATTTATGCCAATTCGGCAGTGTTCGTGTTGATAGGGCTGTTTATCTCGGCAGCATTAATCTATATATCTTTTAAGATACCTGAAGAAAATAACGGCCACAAGCAATACTGCTAATTATGGATTAAAAACTTTCATGAGTTTTACCTCACTGCCTATGCATGGAAATTAGCAATAATTGTTAGCAGAAACTCTCACAATAAAGTCGGCGGAGAAGAGCGAAATTAATTTAATTGATTTTTTCACCCCAAACAGCCGGCACAGCTCCGGCCCTTTTCCACAGAAAAAAGCCCTCGGAGTAAACCAAAGGCAGTTTTGCGGTGCAGATAAGGTTTTTAAAAAAATGCTTTGTTAAAGTTCCAAGTTGATTTTGGTACTATGTTGATTGGAACGGAAGGCGAGGGACTCTTCGAAAAATGCTTCGAAATTCCTGCGTGAGGTGTTATTTCAAGCAGCTAATTCAATGAAGCGGACCAAGGGAGACCCCGCAGGCGGAACGCCGCGGAGGCTCCCGGACCGCCACTAGAGCGGAAGTCAAAAGGCAAGTAACAGAGCTTTAAAAATTACCGGGAGACAGTTTTCACTATCCTGGTCAGGGTTTTTTCAAACAATCGAAAGTCTTCTTTATTCGAATAATGGGCGGAATTCTCCAATACTATAAATTCTTTTCCTTTTGGGGCAATTAGCTTATCGTAATACTGTTTCGCAAGCAAATAGTTTGTTGCTTTGTCATGTTTACCCTGAATAAAATAAACCGGCACCTCTATCTTAGGGACTGATTTAAACAGATTGGTTTTATTTAGTTCCTCCTTTAAAGCTTCACTTTTAAAATAGCTAAAGTTAGCGGCTGGAACCAATGTTATATATATATCTGCCAATGAGTAGTCTGGGGAAAGAAAAATACCTTTTGATAAGTGGAAAATATTGGCTTTTTTTACAGTTTCATCTGAATAGTTATGAGCTGAATACTTATCCAGAAAATCGCCTAATTGATCTGCTTCTTTTACTGAGTACGGCCCCTCACCCAAATTCTGAAGAGCTGATTTCATCTTTGTGTCGTGTTTTTTATCAGCCTCCTTATTAAGCCATTGGGCTGCAAGCTTTTGATTTTCCATGAAATCGGTCACCTGTGCAAATCCTATATAAGCATGGATTTTTTCTGGGTATCTGCTGGCCAATTCAGCTCCTATAATACTCCCAAATGAATTGCCGACAATAAAGACCTTATCCTGATGTAATTCATGCCTTATATAATCCACTATTTCATTCGCATCAGAAATAAATTGTTCTATATTCATCGTTTCCTTTTCAATTCCTTTGTGATAGCTTTTCCCAGCGCCTCTTTGATCATAATATACGGCAGTACAGGACTTAGTGATTTCAGGGAACATAGAGCGGGAACTGGCACCAAATGGCATAGGAGACCCCGGCCCTCCATGAAGGAACACACAGACAGGATTATTTTTGTCCTGGCCTTCAATAAGCAAATAATGTTTAACTCCCCCTATGCTTAATTTTTCAATCTGGCTAATACCGCCATTTTTTATAAAAGTTTCAGCCTGTGCTGAAATTTTATGCTGCTTATACCCGCGGAACCCAAGCAAAGTCAACACAAAGAGTGATAATAAGATTAATATTATTCCCATTGTCAGCATGGTTATTTTCCCCCGTGATTTTCTATTTTTTTGGCTCATACCAACCATCTCTCCCAGTCTTTCATTTCTGATTAAAGAATACTGAAATTCAGTCATACCATAACAGTGAAGCAGGTCATATAAGTAAGAAATATTTTTATGATCATCATCTATTACTGCATGCCTGATTTTAGTAAAATTAGGGTTGTAGATTACTGGAATGATAGAGGTGCCTTGGATGAACACAGAAAAGAGAAGCTGGCTGTGGATCGATTGGTTTATTTTTTCGCTGAGGGCCAGCTGGTATATTATCGGAGTTGTTTATTATTTTGTTAACCAGGCTGATTTGGAAGGCTTGCCTTTTAGTTTTTTTGCACTGCTGGTAACAGCCTCTTTTGTAGTTCCTAATCTTTTCTGGCGTCCCGGCTATATCAACCGCCAGCTGTATGCTCTATCCGAACTTGCAGTAACCGGCTTTTTTACGGTTTACACAAATATATTTCTTACCTTAAACTTTGGAAGCGTCTTCCTTCTGCTGCCGGCATTCATGATTGGTTATTTGGCGTCCAGGCAAACCTCGGCATGGACATTCCCGGTTTTCCTGCTTATCCTTCCCGGGGCGAGGTATTGGTCAGCGGAGAGTTTTACTATTTTTATAGTTCAATACATTGATGTGTTTGTCTTTTTTGCATTTGGAGCTTGTCTGAATGTAATCGTCCGTTCTCATATAAAAAGAGAACAGCTTCTTGAAGAGAACACAGCCCAAAGCAATTTTATCCAGGAGCAAAACAAAATTCTTGAGCAATATGCTGTTAAAGTTGAACAGCTCACACTGCTTGAAGAACGAAACAGGCTCGCAAAAGAACTGCATGATTCCATTGGGCACCATTTTACATCGATTACAGTCGGGCTTGATGCCATCAGGTATATGCTTGAGCTTGAGCCTGAAATGGCTAAAACAAAGGTAGAGGGCCTTGCCGAACTATCCAGAAAAGGGCTGGATGAAATCCGCAAAAGCATCCATAGCATTGCTCCCTCGGAGGAAGATATGCCGCTGTCCAGTCAGCTTGAACAAATCGCGCTTGAGTTTGCAGCACATACAGGAACTTTCATTCAGTTTCAATGCTTCGGTGAAGAGTGCCCTGTATCCCAGCAAACAAAGTTAACTTTTATCAGATGCATGCAAGAAGCGATAACAAATGCAAAACGGCACGGACATGCAACCGAAATAAAAGCATTTCTTACTTTTAGAACAGATTCAATCGAATTAGTTATTGAAAATAACGGACATACATTTATTGCTGGCGATTTAGGTTTTGGATTAAATGCTATGAAGGACCGGCTCGAACAGCTGCAGGGCAGATTGGAAATAACCAATAACAGTACTGGGCAGTTTTCCTTGATTTGCACTGTTCCGGTAAGGAGGAATGTGTAAGCAATGAGTACAATTAAGTTAATGCTTGCAGACGACCAGGAATTAATCCGGGAAAGTCTCGCATTTGTTTTAAATACTGATACACAATTAAATGTGATAGCTCTAGCTCGGAATGGGAAGCAGGCAATCGAACTTTGTGAAAAAGAACTGCCCGATGTCATTCTAATGGATATCCAAATGCCAGAAATGAATGGAATTGAGGCTACCAGGCTCATCAAGCAGCGATGGCCCCATGTACGGATTATCATCTTAACAACATTTCAGGAAATTGATCACGTCCTGGAAACCTTGACTATAGGAGCAGAAGGATATCTCCTTAAAGCTATACACCCTAATGATCTGATTGCCGGAATAAAATTGATACATAGAGGCGGGACTTTGCTTCCAAATGATATTGCAAAGCAGCTCATCCAGCAGTTAAACAATCCCACTGAAAAAATTGTTTCTTCCCCTGCTTCCAGATACAGCCTGACTGTCAGGGAGGAGCAAGTCCTAAAGAACCTTGCAATGGGGCTTTCCAATAAACTGATTGCCGAAAAGCTGAACTTATCAGAGGGCACTGTAAAAAACTATATTTCAAGCATCTATCACAAGCTGGATGTCAACGACCGGCTGCATGCGGTAAATAAGGCCAAAAAAGAAGATTTAGTTTAACTGCATATAACTGTATGAATGCCTCCCATTAAATTTTTGAAGCTTTTATTTTGTTTCAGACAATTTGGTATTTTTATTAGTTGCAGTTTCTTATCGGAATGGTCTGGGCATTACTGTAACACTAATATTCATGGAATTATCCTGGTTTTCGCGGAATTAATTTTATTCTCACGGAATTATCCTGGTTTTCACGGAATTAATTTTTTTCACTGATAAATAAGCAAATCCGGTCTAATTTTAGTTTTTGGATTAACTATGAGGGAAAACCACAAATGCATTTTTCCTTTGCTTTTCAGCTTGAGCAGTGTTCGTGTAAAATAACATCTAAACAGACCGAAAAGGATGGAAGGAGAATCCCCTATGCAGCTGAGCGTTCTCGATCAATCACCAATTTCCCGGGGTTCCGATGCAAGAACCGCGTTAAAGAACACATTAAACTTGGCAAAATTAACAGAGGAACTTGGCTATACGCGCTTCTGGGCAGCCGAACATCATAATACAAATGGATTGGCCAGCACTTCACCTGAAGTGCTGATTTCACATATCGCATCCCAGACCAGTAAAATCCGTGTAGGCTCTGGGGGCGTATTGCTGCCGCAGTATAGCCCTTTTAAAGTAGCTGAAAACTTTAAGACGCTGGAGGCATTATTTCCAAACAGGATTGACTTGGGCATAGGCCGTTCTCCTGGTGGATCTGCCTCAACCCGTCTTGCGCTTACAGACAGCTTAAGGAAAAGCTTGAATGAATTTCCTCGCCAGCTTCAGGATTTAAAAGGTTATCTAACTGACACCCTGCCTGAAAACCACCCATATTCTGATGTCAAGGCAACTCCAATATCAGATAGCACTCCGGAAATTTGGCTTCTCGGCATTTCACATCGCGGTGCGCGGGTTGCTGCTGAGAACGGGATCGCCTTCACCTTTGGGCATTTCATTAACCCTTCCAGCGGACAAAGGGCAACAGAAGAGTATTTCTCAAGCTTTCAGAATTCTTCACACCTTTTCCAGCCTAGAATGAATGTCTGCATTTTTGTAGTCTGCGCGGAGACCGAAAGAGAGGCTGAAGAGCTCGCATTAAGCCAGGACATATGGCTCTTAAACACAGGCAAGGGTACGGATACAACCATTCCATCTATTAGTGATGCAAAAAAAACAGTTCTAGGAATAGATGACCGGGAAATAATTAAACAAAACAGAAAAAGAACAATTATTGGAACTCCCGATAAAGTGAACGAAGAGCTCCGTCTGTTAAGCGAAATCTACCGGACTGATGAATTTATGGTGATTACAAACATTTTTGATTATGAAGCAAAAATGCATTCCTACAAGTTACTGGCACAAGCCTTACTGGACTAAGGAAAATGTGACCTCCTTGGCAGTTTGGCCGAATAAAATGAAAAACGGCCGAATTAATTGCCATGTTGGCGAAATTAATTTAGATTCGGCAAAATTATTTCGAATTTTGGATAAATAAATTATCGCGATTCGGGGGATCTCCCCCTTTCACAGCATCTAAATTAACCAAGTGGAAAATATTACTCTTATTTTTTACAAGTTTATATGACAAGTACGATTTTCTGCCCGCAGACCAAGCGTTTAGGATAGTAAAAATAAGAAACTGTTATCAAAAATCCATAACAGTTTCGGGCGCACATACAGTATACTATTTAATCCACCCTTTTGAACGGGCCTGGTTCACAGCTTCCATACGGTTCGTTGCTCCCAGTTTGCTGATGATCTCTGACATGTAATTCCGGACCGTGCCATATGATAGGAAAAGTGTTTTCGAGATTTCCTTTGTTGTCTGTCCGGCCGCAGCCAGCCCCAATACTTCCATTTCGCGCTCGGTCAGGGGATTTTTTTCCTCGAACATTACCAATGACAGCTCAGGGGAGATAACCCGCTTGCCTTCATGTACCCGGCGAACCGCATCAGCCAGCTCATGGCTTGGGGTATCCTTCAGTAAATAACCTGGAATGCCTGCGGCAATTGCCCGCTGAAAATACCCTGATCTCGCAAAAGTAGTTAAAATAATCACTTTACATGGATTACCAGACTGCTTCAAGCTTTCAGCGACATCCAATCCACTCATGACCGGCATTTCAATATCCGCTATTAGAATATCAGGCTGATGGACCCTAACCAGCTCCAATGCTTCAGCTCCATCCTTGCCTTGTGCAACTACTTCCATATCCCCCTCCAGTTCAAGCAGGGCTGCAAGTGCTCCCAGCAGCATTTGCTGGTCTTCCCCAAGTACTATTCGAATCATACTGCATCTCCCTCAAGATTTTGTCTGATTACTTTTGGAATTTCAAAGGTAAAGACCGCTCCTTTTCCAGGGCTGGATTCAATTACTAGCCTGCCTTCCACAAGCTGCAGCCGCTCTTTGATGCCGCTGATCCCGTTCCCATGATTTCCTGTTAGAAGCAATGGGTCAAATCCCTCTCCATTATCCTTTACACTTAAGCTTAGAGCTGCATCCATGTTTTTTAAAATAACTTCACAGCGGCTGGCCCGGCTATGCCTGACAACGTTGGTCATGCATTCACGGAAGCTCATGGCCATTATTTTTTCCTGCAGGTTTGTCAATTCAGGCACTTCAGCCCATTTGATTTCCAGCTGTATTCCTGCTGCAGCTGCTAACGTTTTGGCGTGGGAAACTTCCTCTTCCAGCTTCATCGCATTCATATCAGATACTAGAGCCCTCATTTGTTTTAGAGCTGAACGAGCGGTATTGTGTATCTCGCGCGCTTCAGCTTCCACACGCTGTGGATTGCGGTTTGCAATCCTTTCAATAAGCTCGCTTTTTAAAGAAATTAACGATAGTGTATGCCCAAGCGTATCATGCAGCTCCTGGGCAATCCGCTGCCGCTCTGCTTGCTGGGCAAGCACCTCAATCGTTTCGTTTGCGGCCTGCAGCCGGTGGGACATTTCCTTATACCCCACGGAAGCTTTTACGATAAATGGCAGAATTGTGCCGCCGATTAACGGGGGCAATATGCTTAGAAGATAATCAAATCTGGTAAAAATCCCCGAAGTAATAACGATTAAAATGCTCCCGGCTGCAAAACCTCCGCAGAACAGATAAAGTGTTCTGGCTGGAAGGCGATTCATCAGATTTAAAAAAATAAACACCATATACAAATACATTGGATGATAAGTGAATCCAAGAAAAAGCGTGATCCCAAACATCAACCCGATATAAATATTAGTGCGGCCGGCATCCCAGTAAGACTGCCTGAATAAAACGAGCAGAACCCCGATCAATGACAGACCGAGATAAAGTTTTGATGTCGCCGGCTCCTGCAGCATGAATATGATAGGTATTGCAATATTAGCAAGGTAAAAATATGGGAGCATGCCCTCTCGCTCAGGGAATAGTTTATGAAACACAGTTTTCAATTATATCGCTTCCCGTTTCTTCAAAATATAGCTTGATAATACCATAAAGAAAACAGTGCACGATATAAGAAAAGCAATATTTTCCATTGAAATGGTTTGGCCGGCCAGAGTGTCCCATGCACCTTTTGCATAATGGTAAGAAGGAAGCCATTCGGCTGCCTTCTGCAGCCAGCCTGGCAATGTTTCAAGCGGCATCCATAAACCGCCGGCGACAGCCATTCCCATCAGCAGCACATTGGAAATTGCCGTTGCTGCATCAGCATTCTTCATTGTTCCGACAAGGGCGCCGATTGCCAGGAACGGCACGCTTCCAGCCAGCAGCCATAATCCGCATAAAAACCACTTGCTGAACGATAATTCCAAGCCATATACAAAGGCGGCAACAGGAAAAAGCAGCAGGATGATGCAAAGATGAATCAGTAATTGAGAAGCCAATTTTGCGGAAAGCCATGTTGCCATTGGCAGCGGAGTGAGCTGCAGCTGCCTGATCCATCCCTCCTTCCGCTCATATGCCAGCCGAATTCCGAATTGTGATACTGCAGTCCCAATCAAACTGAAAGCAGTCATCGACATTAAAGAATATACACCCCATGTAGTACCGCCTATCTTCAATTCGGGTCCATTCAGGCTCGCAAAAAGAAAATAAAAAGTTATAGGCATCACGATTGAAAAAATCATAAAAAAGGGACTTCTAATAATTCTGAGCGTCTCCGCCTTCCATTGCGCATAAAACATCTTCATACCTTATACCTCTTTCCTTTTTTGAATGGCGGGAGCCTTATTTTCAACAGGAGCAGTCAGGCTGCGGAACGCGTCTTCCAGAGTAGCAGATGAAACCTGAATATTGCTGATTCCCCATCCTGCATTCATGATAAATGTGAGCAAGGCATCCGTTTCTTTTGAATGGAGAATAATATAGCCGCTCTTTTGCTCCACCCGTTCCACACCCGGCAAGGATTGCAGTTCAGATGTCTTAGGCGGGTTATCTGCACGGAATGAAATAAACCGTGTAGTAAATCCTGATTTCAGGGAATCTGAAGTTCCCTCAGCCAGCAGCCTGCCTTCAGAAATAACAGCAATTTGATCAGATACAGAGTCAGCTTCCTCTAAATGATGCGTCGTTAGGACGATGGTTTTTCTATCAGATGCAAGTGCTCGGATCACTTCCCAGAAACGAATTCTGGCTTCTACATCCATTCCAGTTGTTGGTTCATCCAATAAAAGCAAGCTTGGATTACCTGCCATGCTTTGAGCGAATGCAAGCCTTCTTCGCTGCCCGCCTGATAAGGAAGCTGCTTTACGGTTAGCCTCCCTATGCAAGCCGGAAAGATCCAAAAGCGTTTCATAAGAAAGCGGATCGCGGTAATAGCTGCGGAATAACTGAAGTATTTCCCCCACCTTCAAGCCGTCAGCCGGCTTTGTCTCCTGCAGCAAAGCACCTACCTTTTGCCGCAGTTCAGGATGCTTCGGCTCCATGCCCAGCACTTTTATTTCCCCCGAAGTGGGCTTTAATAGGTGAAGCATCAATGACACTGCCGTCGTCTTTCCTGCCCCGTTTGGGCCAAGCAGCGAAGTTACCTGCCCTTCATTTATTTTTAAATTTAGCCCGTTTAAGGCCTTAAATGATCCAAAAGCTTTCTCCACACCATTAAATTCAATTGCATAAGACATCTGTACATCCACTCCATTTATTCTTGATAATTCCATTTTAGTGAAGCGGTGCAATAACCAGTAGTTGATAATGTCACTAGAAGCGGATGACATTTGTCACCTTTATTAGAAAAGCACAAGCGCCCTGGTCAGAGGAAGAACGGCTAAGATCGCCACGTTCTGTGGCAACGCCGTCCTGACCCACATCGTGTGGGCCTCCGACAAGCATAAAATAAGCGCTGACAGAAGGAGCTTTTGGCCTTCCGAAGGTTTGGCTTATGACCAAGGTTGTAACGGCACTTGGTTACAACACTTGGGGGGCTGGGGACTGAAGCTAGACATATGTACTTATTTCAAAAAGTTATGCTTTCTTATCCAGTGAAACAAACAAAAAAGCTCTCATCCCTATATGCTGATGAGAGCTTTGTTCCTATATTCTCTTTTTAACTTCAATATTACTTTCCTTTTCTAAGGGCTGGATAACCGCTGACATATCTTTATCAGCCAAGCCCTGTTCTATTGCTCTTGCAAAAGATTGCTCTGCAAACCTTCCTGAAAACCTGGTCATCCCTGTTTGTTCAAATAATGTGTTCGCGAGCGCGACATCCTTATGTACGTATTTTACTGCCCCTCCTGGCTCAAATTGGCGATCCAGAACAAAATTGTCCATATGCCTTCGTAGTATTCTGCTATCGCCATAACTTACGGACAGAAGTTTATATAGCTGCTCTGAATCCAGACCGTGCGCTGCTCCGGCTACCATAGCTTCAGATGCTGCAACAGAATGGACAGCAACCAGATACTGATTGATCAATTTGGCAATCGTACCTGCACCTGAAGCTCCTAAATATTGAACGGTTGTACCAAGGATCTTCAGCATTGGCAAAACAACTTCATAAACCCGCTCCTCTCCCCCCACCATTATTGTTAAGGTGCCCTGTTCTGCTCCTTCAGGTCCTCCGCTTACCGGTGCATCAAGATAGCTGATGCCTTTTTCTCCAGCTTTTTGAAAAAGGGTTCTGCTCGTATCTGCGCCAACTGTTGTAAAATCGATGCAAATAGCTGATGCCTTTGCATTTTCAAGAATTCCATCAGGACCCTGATAAACAGCGAGGGCATCATTCGGCATAGATAGGCAGGTACAAATGACGTCGACACTCCCTGCAAGTGAAGCAACCGTTTCGCACCTTAATGCCCCAAGCCCAATTAACGGTTCTGCTTTTTCCGGGGAACGGTTATATACAGCAACCTCATGTCCGGCCTCCAGCAGCCGTTTGACCATCCTTCCTCCCATAACACCTGTCCCGATAAATCCGATATTCATAAACATAATCCCCCTTATGTAAGCCACTCAAAGCTATTTTCGCTGTTTCCCTTTGGAGTATACTCCAAGCCTATTAAACCCTTGTATTCCACTTCTTTTAAAAATTCAAATACCCTTTGATAATCAATACTCCCTGTGCCTGGCTGATGGCGTCCCGGTGAGTCAGCTATCTGCACATGGCCAATTACATCTTTATACCGCTTGAAGTTTGCAAGCAGATTACCATGAATTCTTTCAATATGGTAGAAATCAAACTGCAGTTTCACATTAGGCATATTCACTTCTGACAGGATACTATTTGCCTCTTCAATGTCGGATAAAAAATATCCGGGCATATCAAAAGAGTTTATCGGCTCAATTAATAGCGATAGATTTTGCTTAGCCATTAAGGAAGCAGCATATGTAAGATTCTCTAAATATATTTCTCTTGCTTCTTTTTTATCCGCTTCCTCAGAAAGAATTCCTGCCATACAGTGGATATTAGGGACTTTTAAAGCGGTGGCGTAGCGGATTCCTTCTTCCACAGAATCTTTAAATTCCTGAATTTTGTCTGGTAAAACAGCCAATCCCCGCTCGCCCTGTTCCCAATTTCCCGGCGGCAGATTAATTAAGGCCAAAGCAACCTGATTATCCTCAAGCTTTTGTTGAATATCTTCCATTGAAAAAGTATACGGAAATTGGCACTCTGCAAATAAAAAGCCAGCTTCTTTTGCCTTTTTAAACCGTTCCAAAAACGGTACTTCCGTAAATATGGTTGATAGGTTGACAGAATACTGGTTCATGGAAGCCTCCTTTTTCAGTAAAAAAAATCAAACCAATGTGTTCATGGACACATTGGCCTGATTTTTTAGTTTTCAGGTTTTAAATATCAAGAATTTATTTCGCTGCTTTTATATCAACCTGTGGATTATTAGCAACCAAAAGACTTGCCCGCTTGTTATTTGTAGCGATGATGTAAATGGCAGCAAAAGCAATTAATACTGCAACTATTGAACCTAGATTAAAGATCCCTTTTTGAGAATACCATACAATAGAATAACCGACTGCTCCGGATAATAGCGCGTAATATGCGAATGGAAAGAGTGTTTTTCGGATAACTGCTCCTTCTTTACCAACAAGGCCAACAACTGCAGAAGCTGCTACCACGTTATGAACGCATATCATATTACCAGCTGCCCCTCCTACTGCCTGCAGGGCAACGATCCATGTAGCATCAACGCCAATTTGCGAACCAACATCATATTGAAACAGAGCAAACATCATATTACTAACCGTATTGCTTCCCGCGATGAAAGCCCCGATTCCCCCAATAAATGTAGCGAAGAAAGGCCAAAATTCTCCTGCTAATGCTGCAGCTCCATTTGCTAATTCTATAGGCATTTTATCAAAGCCTGCTGCACCTCCGCCTGTATTTGCGAAAACCTGAACCATAGGAACAGTAAAAACAAGTGCTGTTGAAGCCGCGAGTGTTGTTTTGCCAGATTCAGCCCAAGCTTTTTTGTATGCGCTTCCACTCATACCATGCAAGAAGAAGGTAATAATTGTGACAAGTATAAAAATTGTACCTGGTAAGTATAACGGCTGGAAACTTGATGTGATCCCTGAATCGAAAATATTTTCAAATTTAACTGTCCATGACTGAAGCCAAGTCATTATAGGAAGCGTTTTCAATCTTGATAATACTAAAAATGCACCTACCAAAATGTAAGGAGCCCATGCACGGACCATGCTCATGTTACCGCTTTTATGAGAAACCTCTTTAATTTCCAGATTTCCAAGCCATTCCGGATCCCATTTTGACTTTTCTTCAAAATCCCATGCATCTTGTTCAGAAGGCATGAGGAACCCTTTTTTAGCTGCAAAAACGACAATTGCCAAACCAACTAAGCCGCCAATCATTGATGGAAATTCAGGTCCAAGCACATTGGCAACTATAACATAAGGAATCGTCATGGAAAAAGCTGCGAACAATGCGAATTTCCATACCTTAATCCCTTCAGTAAAAGTTTTGTTTTTCCCAAAGAACCTAGTCATTAAGGCAACAACAAAGAGCGGGACAAGTGTACCGGCAATCATATGAAGAATTGCTACCTGGCCTCCAATGCCAGTGACCAAGGCCAAAAAATTATCAGTTATGCTGGGATCAGCCGATAAACCTGTTTGGACCCCAACAAGCATTGGTGTTCCAACAGCACCAAACGAAACAGGGGTACTTTGAATTACCATACCGGCAATAACGGCCGCCATAGCAGGAAAACCTAATCCCACAAGCAATGGCACAGCTACTGCTGCAGGTGTCCCGAATCCGGATGCTCCTTCAATAAATGAGCCAAATAGCCAGGCAATAATGATAACCTGAATCCGCCGATCCGTCGTTATATCCGTGAATCCCTGACGAATAGTTTTTAATCCGCCGCTTTCCTGAAGCGTATTAAGCAGCAAAATAGCTCCAAAAATAATGTACAATAGCGTTCCTGCTACTACCAGGCCGTTGATTGAAGCAGCCGCCACATTTGCTCCTGGCACTTTCCAGACAAACAGCGCAAGACCGACTGCAACCAGATAAGAAATCGGCATTGCTTTACTTGCGGGCCATCTGAGTCCAACTAAAAAGATTCCGACTACAAGAATTGGTAAAAGAGATAAAAAGGCCAAAATCCCCGTACTCATAATACATCTCCCCCTTGCGTTTCATAATAACAAACATTGTTTTTTAATGTTGCGGAAAGAGAAACGTTGTTATATAACTATAGGAATCATGTTATATAACATGATGTAATTCTAATACCAATTATACAAAGTTTTCAATTAATTTCAATAATATTTTGAAAATTTAAAAATAGTAAAAAACAAAAAAAGTTGTCCGATATACCTTTACTAAAGATATCGGGTACAACTTTTTTCAACTTATTTTGCTTTCATATCCCAGTCTTCTAGAAATTTGGTTTCCTACATGGAGCATTTTTTCCTGAAGCTGCTTCAATCGTTCTTCATTCATGCGCATGGTCGGGCCGGAAATACTGACCGCAGCTATTGCCTTCCCAAGATGGTCAAAAATTGGAACCGCGATACATGTGATCCCATATTCATTCTCCTCCAAATCCAGCGCAAAGCCTTTTTGCCTTACCGAGTTTAACTCATGAAGAAATGCATCTTTATCTGTAATTGTTTTGTCTGTATGCAGAGGCATACCTTTACGCTCGAGGATATCCAGAACAATGTTGGCTGGCAAATAGGCAAGGATTGCTTTTCCAACGGAAGTACAGTGCATAGGGGCGCGTTTCCCAACCTTGGAGTGCATCCGAAGCGTTTCATTTCCTTCAAGCTTCTCAATGTAAACGACTTCTCCCTGATCGTAAACAACCAGGTGGATAACCTCGTTCGTGTCATTTTCCAGCTCCTGCAAATATGGCTTCGCTTCAGCCCGCAAGTCAATAGAATCCAGAAGCTTCGAGCTGATTTCCAAAAATTTATATCCAAGCTTATACCTTCCTGTTTCTTCATCCTGTTCAATATAACCATATTGAACAAGTGTCGAAAGAATTCGGTAAACCGAACTTTTATTTATATCTATTTGATTGGCTATCTCCGTAACGCCTGCTCCGCCTTTTTTCAGGCTTACGATTGTAATAATATCCAAGGCACGGCTCACGGACTTTACCATGTTCTCTCTTTCCACTATGCTCACCTCTATCAGAAAGGCTCCGGCTTAATAGACCGGAGCTAATAAACTAATCATGTCAATTTCATTAGTAGCGCAATTTAATGTGCGGGAGCGTTCTCCTTAACTGCTGTAAACGTGTTGCGAAGGACTCCAATTTCTCTTATACTGCATTCGATTACATCTCCGGAACCTACAAGCTCTGCTCCAACAGGGCTTCCTGTTAATATGATATCCCCTGGTTTAAGTGTCATTACGCTTGTCAGATATGAAATCATTCTGCGAATTGGAATAATCATTAACTCTGTGGCGCTGTTTTGTTTTTCTGCACCGTTAAGCCTTGCTTCAACCCTTACTTTGAATGGATCCAGTTCCGTTTCAATTACAGGGCCAAGTGGTGTAAACGTATCAAAAGATTTGCCGATTGTCCAGTGGCCATCCTGATGGAAAAAGTGCGGTGCAGTTACATCATTTCCGACTGTATAACCAAAAACATAATCCAGCACATCAGACTCTGGTACATTTTTTGCTTCTTTCCCAATAACGATCGCCAGCTCCGATTCGAACTTAACCTGTTCAGTTCCATTCGGGATGACTATTTCATCTTCAGGTCCGATTACCGATGATACGGGCTTGAAGAAAAATACCGGAATTTCAGGGAGCTGTTCCGGAAGGTCTGCAACTTTGGAAACATAGTTCGCTCCAATTCCAATAATTTGGTTCGGTTCTAGCGGTGCCAATAGCTTTACTTCTAAAGGGCTAAATGTCTTGCCTGTATATTCCCACTCTCCATAAATATCACCGTTAATTTCCCTTATAACATCGTTTGTTTCAAAAACACCTGTATGGACGGCAGCATCAGCTAAAAATCTGGTGAATTTCATCACAAAAACCTCTTTTCATTTATTATGATATTTCAGGGCATTCTAATTGCTTAGAATGCCCCTTGATGTTTTCAAAATTATTGTTTTACCGCAAACTTTGCTTTCGCCTCTAAACGGCGGCGGTGCAAAATAGGCTCTGTGTAGCCATTTGGCTGATCATAGCCAAGGAAAACAAGATCACAGGCAGCCTGGAAAGCTACGGAGTTATCATAATCTACGGCCATTGGAAGGTAAGCTGAATCTCCAGCGTTTTGTTTATCTACAACCTTTGCCATCCGCTTCATAGTTTCCAATACCTGTTCTTTTGTAACAATTCCGTGATGAAGCCAGTTAGCCATATGCTGGCTGGAAATCCTTAGTGTTGCACGGTCTTCCATTAAGCCGACATTGTAGAAGTCAGGAACCTTTGAGCATCCGACTCCCTGCTCTACCCAGCGAACAACATAACCAAGAATACCCTGGGCGTTGTTATCCAGTTCTTCCTGAATCTCTTCCTTAGTCCATTCCGGATTAGCTGCAACAGGAATTTGCAGGATATCATCCCGTAAATCCTTAATGTCATTTAGCAATTCATTTTGAACTTCTGTAACATCAATCTGATGGTAGTGAAGAGCATGCAATGTGGCAGCAGTTGGTGATGGCACCCATGCTGTATTGGCTCCTGCCTTCAGATGGCCAATTTTCTGCTTCATCATTTCCGCCATTAAATCTGGCATTGCCCACATACCTTTACCAATTTGGGCGCGTCCCTGGAAGCCGACAGAAAGTCCGGTATTTACATTAGATTTTTCATAGCCGGTCAGCCAAGCTGTTGCTTTCATGTCATTTTTACGGATCATCGGGCCTGCTTCCATGGAAGTATGCATTTCGTCTCCCGTTCTGTCCAGGAACCCAGTATTTATAAAGACAACGCGATCTTTAACTTCACGGATGGATGCTTTTAAATTTAAGCTTGTGCGGCGCTCTTCATCCATTACACCGATCTTAAGCGTATTCCGCTCAAGGCCAAGCAGGTCTTCAGTACGGTCAAACAGTTCATTGGCGAAAGCAACCTCTCTGGAGCCATGCATCTTCGGTTTAACGATATAAATGGAGTTTTTAGAAGTATTTTGATATTTTCCGGTTCCAAGCAAAGTATGCTTCCCAAGAAGTGATGTTACTACTGTGTCAAGAATTCCTTCTTGAATCTCCTGTCCTTCTCCATCCAAAATTGCATTAATGGACATTAAATGCCCTACATTACGAACGAACATGAGTGAACGCCCGCGAAGTGTGAACTCCTGGTCTGACGGAGAGGTATAGGTACGGTCAGGGTTAAGCGTTCTAGTCATAGACTTGCTGCCCTTTTTAAAAGTAGCAGCCAAATCACCCTTCATGAGGCCAAGCCAATTGCGGTAAACTAGAACTTTATCCTCTGCATCAACCGCTGTAACGGAGTCCTCACAGTCCATGATCGTCGTTACTGCCGCTTCCAAAAGGACGTCTTTAACTCCCGCAGCGTCTGTTTTGCCGATGGCATGGCTTCGGTCGATCTGGATTTCAAAATGAAGACCGTTATTTTTCAATAATACAGCATCAGGGTTTTCAGCATGTCCCTGATAACCTGCAAGCTTCTCTTCCTCGGCCAGACTTGCAGTTTCACCGTTGCTTAAAGGAACGGAAAGTTTTCCATCAATAATGGCATAACCTGTAGCGTCCTTATGGGATGCTCCGTTCAGGGGAGCAGCCTGGTCAAGGAACTCCTTCGCAAATGCGATGACTTTTTCTCCGCGCACTGGATTGTAGCTGCTGCCACGTTCTGCTCCGTCTTCCTCACTGATTGCATCCGTCCCATAAAGGGCATCGTAAAGGCTTCCCCAGCGAGCGTTGGCAGCGTTGATTGCATATCTTGCGTTATTGACCGGGACCACCAATTGCGGCCCTGCCTGAATTGCAATTTCTGCATCTACTCCTTCAGTAGTAATCTTGTAATCCTCGGCCTCAGGCTCCAGATAGCCAAGATCCTCCAAGAAGGCCTTATAATCTGTAAAATCATAGCCATCCTTATGTTCGCGATGCCATTCATTAATCTTATTCTGAATCTCGTCACGGCGAGCCAAAAGTTCCTTGTTTTTTGGTGTCAGATCATTAACAAGAGCTTCAAATCCATCCCAAAATTCGTCTCTTCCCAATCCGCTTCCAGGAAGCGCTTCCGAGTTAATAAAATTGAAAAGAACTTGTGCAACTTGAAGTTTCCCTACTTTTACATAGTCAGTCATCACGTGTTTCCTCCTTAAATGTCGGCCGTCTCATTTTGTTCGTTATTACAAAACACTGTTTTTTATTTTGTATAAAAAATATATCATGAGAATTTAAACAATATCAATAATATTCTTAAAATTTATGCAGAAAAGAGGAAGCGCTTTTATCAAAGCATGGCGGATTAATATAAACCCGCCATGCTTTGTACCACGTTCGCCCCCCAAAACGCCGGTATTTCTACTGTGCTGCCGCAGCAGCCTTCATTTCTTTCTTGATTTCGACGCAGCGTCCAGGTGAGGGGAACAGTTTTCCAGCGTTTAATAGATTCTTATTATTAAAGACATCGCGAATATTTGTTTGTGCGATAATTTCATCGTCATTAAACACAAAGCGCATTTCTTCTCTTTTCTCTATACCAACACCATGTTCACCGGTTATTGTTCCGCCTACATCAGCACAAACCTGCAAGCATGCACTTCCAGCTTCAAGCGCTTTTTCAGACTGTCCTGGTATCCTCGCATCGAACAGAACAAGCGGGTGAAGATTCCCGTCGCCTGCATGGAAAATGTTCGCAATCCGCAGCCCTGATTCTTCACTGATTTTGTTGATTCTGCTTAGCACTTCAGGCAGCTTGCTTCTTGGGATAACACCATCCTGCACCAAATAATCAGCAGAGATAGCTCCCATCGCCCCAAATCCAGTTTTGCGGTTGGCCCACCATCTGGCGCGTTCCTGTTCATCTTTAGCAGCTCTTACTTCACGGACATTTCTATTTTTGCAAACTTCAAGGATCTGATCTATTTGCTCATCGATTCCAGCTGAAATCCCATCTACTTCTATAAGGAGCACTGCCTCAATATCCCTTGGATGGCCTACAGGAAAGGCAGCTGCTTCAACACCTTCAATTGCTGTTTTGTCCATCATCTCAAGGGCTGCTGGAACGATGCCGGCTGAAATAATATCAGATACTGCCTGGCTTCCATCGATTACACTATCAAAATAGGCGAGCACCGTTTGCTTCGCTTCCGGATTCTTCAGGATACGGACCGTTATTTTCGTAACAATGCCTAGTGTTCCTTCCGATCCAGTCAATAAACCAAGCAGATCGTATCCAGGGGCATCAGGAATCCCGTTTTGGCCAATATCGATAATATCGCCATTTGGCAATACCACTTCAAGCCCGAGAATATGGTTCGTGGTTACACCGTATTTTAAACAGTGGGCACCGCCTGCATTTTCAGCTACATTGCCGCCGATGGTACAGCAATATTGGCTTGATGGGTCCGGGGCATAATAATATCCTTTATCAGAGATTGAATTTGTCAGTTTAAGGTTTACAAAACCAGGTTCTACAACAGCACGCCTATTTTCTAAATCAACACTTAATAGACGCTTCATTTTAACCAAACTGATAATAATTTCTCCATTTACGGGAATGGCACCGCCGCTAAGGCCGGTTCCTGCTCCACGTGCAAGAAAAGGAAGATCGTTGTCGGAACAATATTTCACAAGCCGGGAAACTTCCTGTGTGTCCTTCGGAAAAACAACGGCCTTTGGCAAATGCTTATGCAGCGTAAAGCCATCACAATCATAAGCTATCAGGTCTTCCTTTTGGTAAAGGATCGAACGGGGGCTGCCAACAATATCTGCTAATGCCTGAATATGTTTGTCATTTGTTTTAATTTTGAGAGCCATTTAATTGCCCCCTTTGTTGTTGTCTTCTTTTTGATAAGCCCAGTCAAGCAGCTGGACTGTATGCACAACCTTTTGGTTTCTACCGTATTTCTTTACTCCCATTGCCATTTGCAGCATGCAGCCAGGATTCCCCATGGAGATCATTTCCA
The DNA here is from genome assembly GCF_002860285.1 of Bacillus sp. M6-12. Taxonomy (GTDB): domain Bacteria; phylum Bacillota; class Bacilli; order Bacillales; family DSM-1321; genus Peribacillus. The sequence continues at coordinate 194,634 of NZ_PGVF01000016.1, read as the reverse complement.
CATCATCAGGCACATTCTGCATTTTATTTTCGAGCACTTCTCCCGCCATTTCAGGATTGGTAATATTGTAAATCCCGGCACTTCCGCAGCAGCGGTCAGAATTTGGCATATGCACCATTTCTACGCCTGGGATGTCAAGGAGAATATCACGAGGCTGCTGCCTAACACCTTGTCCATGTGCCAAGTGGCATGCATCATGGTAGGTAATTCGTGTATTTAATTCTGCTTTCGGTTTTTCATAGCCCGTTTCATGCAGATACTTTGAAATATCCTCTACCTTCGCGGCAAACTCCTTAGCTTTTTCATGCCATTCAGGCTCTTCACGGAACAATTCGGCATACTCCTTCATCATGCAGCCACAGCCTGCTGCGTTTACAACAATTGTATCGGAGTCTTTAAAGGCTTCAATATTTTGCTTGGCCAGCTTTCTTCCTGTCTCACGGTCACCTGCATGCACATGCAATGCTCCACAGCATGTCTGGTTTTTTGGAATCGTAACGTCATTTCCATTCCGCGTTAATACATTAATGGTTGCTTCGTTAATATCACTGAACATAACATCCATTACACAGCCAGTCATAAAAGCAACTTCATTTTTAGTTTCGCCTTTCGCTTTGATGACATTTTCATTTTTGTATTTCTTGCGCACCGGTCGCCCTACTTCCGGCATGATTGCTTCCATATCAGCCAGGTGCTGAGGCATAATATTGATAAGTCCAGTCTTGCGGACCACTTTTTGCATTCCGCTTTTTTGATAAAATCTCAGCAGGCTTCCCATAGTATTCAGGCGGTCCTGGTGCGGGAAAAGTCCCTGAAGGAAAATTTTGCTTACTGTTCCCTTCATACCTGTTAATGGCATCGCTTGACGGATTTGACCCCGTGCTTCTTCAATTAGTCCGCCTACATCAACATCCGCTGGACAGGCAGTTGTACAAGCACGGCAATCAAGACAGGCAAATACCGGATCCATAAAATGTTCATTAACCTGAAGCTTCCCCTCCGCGACAGATTTAATTAAATGTACCCGACCTCGCGGCGAATGCTGTTCCTGCCCGGTTATTTCGTATGTAGGGCACGATTCCAGACACATTCCGCAGTGGACGCAATCCGCCCATTTGTTTTCATCTGGAGCATCCTTCCATAGGTAGTTGCTAAGGCTATTCGTGGTGGTTGCACATGAAGGATCTGCTTTTAAATCAGCTTCTTTTACACTCACTTTATATCCCTCCCACAAACCGTTTTTCGTTTAGCACGCCGTTTGGGTCTATTTTCGTTTTGATGCCTTGCATTAAAAAGAAGTGTGACGGCTTATCGCCCCAAACATCGACTTTTTGGCGCAGTTCAAATGGTAAATGCCTTACTACCGCATATCCTCCCAGCTGGACTACGGAATTCCGAAGCTGCTGGATGGCAGAAACAACATTATCACTTGCTCCTTTCAGATTGACCTGACACAAACCATGTCCCAGTCCGCCATGCGCTTCGACCGCAAGATTATGTGAATCCTTCAGCATATTGGATTCCTGGATAACTTTAAGAACATCCAAATTAACAGCACCAATTTTTAATGCAGCTGCCGTTTCATTGTCCGCTGCCGTTTCTGCACCGTTCGGACCAATTTTATAAAAGCGCTCCCAGAACGACTGGGCTTCCTGCTGCTGAAGAATGGTTAGTTCTGTTTGGGCAGGCTTATTCTTCTTAATATATTCCTCTTGATAATGGACAGAGCTCGCAACATCTTCAAAGGATATCGCCAGTGTATAGCCATCTTTTCCGGTTAATTGCTTTGATAATGAAGGGTTTAGCAATTCCAGGGCAACAGGCTCAAGAGTTGAATCCAGGAGGCTAATCGCAAAAGAACGTACAGGCTCCGGATTTGTTTCTGGAAAGGTTAATAAGATGAGGCTTTCATACTTCGCCAGCGGCCGGAGCTTCAGAGTGACTTCAGAAATCACTCCAAGGGTTCCCATTGAGCCGATAAACAGTTTATTCATGTCATAGCCGGCTACGTTCTTTACCGTTCTTCCCCCTGCGCGGATGATCTTTCCATCTGGATAGACCATTCGAAGTCCGATCACCACATCCCTTGCCGAACCATAACCTAGACGTTTCGGTCCACTGTCATTCGCGGCAATAATGCCGCCAATCGTTGCATTCTCCGGCCATACAGGATCAAGTGAAATCTTTTGGTTGTGCTCAGCCAGATAAGCTGAAAGCTCCTTAAAAGGGGTTCCCGCCTTGACTGTCACAGTCATATCTCCAACTGTATGTTCTACAATTCCCTTGTAGTTTGCTAAAGACAGCAAAATGTCAGCGGTTTCAGTCAGCCCGCCATATCCCCTTTTTGTGCCCCCAGCCATTATTGTAATTTTTTCTCCAGCATCGTTGGCATACTTTAACACATTGGCTATTTCTTCTTCTGTTTTCGGATAAACTGTTACCCTGCCATTATTTCCAAGAGGATGGAGCTGAGTTTCACCTGAGTGGATTTGTTCTTCGGGCATAGTAGCTTTTATGCTTAGTGAATTTGAAGCTTCGATCAATTCCTGCACCTCCTATTGTTTTGTAATAAGAAACACCGTTTCTTATAGTTTCAAAAAAAAACTTTTCCTTGCAATATATCTTTCATATTTCAAGAAAATTACTTTAAAACATCATTCTTCAGAAGTTGTTCTACATACCCTAAGTGTGCAAGCATCCTCGCTTTTGCTTCTCTAGGCTGTTTACTTTTGATTGATTCATAGATTTCCTTATGGTGCACATCGATTGTGTCCACAATTTTACTATTGTTTTGAATATACCTGTGAAAATCCATCATCACTTTTTTCATTGTTGTAGAAATAAATTTTACAAGTTCAACCAGTATTTCATTTCCTGCTGCTAAAGCAATGGTCCTATGAAATTGATAGTCTGATTCCCAGCCCGCAGCTGTTTTGGCGTACAAAAGATCATCCATTATCCGCAGGTGTTTTTCTGACCGATTTAATGCCGCCATTTCAGCCATTCCGCTTTCCAAAATCTTTCGTACTTGAAATAACTCTGTGATATCTCTTAAACCTGGGTGGAGCATAACATTGGAAAATAACTTTGCTGAATCAAATTCACAAATAAACGTTCCCTCACCCTGCTTCACATTTACAATTCCCTTGCCCTTCAGTGTGGTAATCGCATCACGCACTGCAGAGCGCCCTACTCCAAATAACTCACATAATTCACGTACGGAGGGAAGTTTTTCGCCCGGCTTGAAAGTACCGGAAGATATCATTTTCTCAATCTGTTCTTCGACCGTTTCGGATAACTTCTTCACCGTAAGTTTTTCTACATTCACTAATCCGTCTCCTTCCTTCCAGACATCACATATCCGACAAGTGAAACGCTTACATTAATTAAATCACCCCAGATGATATTTTGCAATTAAAATTATTTGAATTTATTAAATTATTTAAATAATCTACTATCAATTTATAATTCGCTCTTTTTATAAAAAGGCTCAGTTAAACTTGGCTGTTGATTTCCTCTAGGTGCCCGCATTCCGCTCTAATAAACATAACTGCAAAATCAACTATAAGCTTTAACATCGCCTATAAAAAAAACCGGATCGGAGACTATGTAAAGTCTACGATCCGGGTTTACATCTGCAACATGAATTAATAGAGCAAATTTTTTTCATTACACTTGGGATGAATCATGTTCTATTTTTTATAATACCTTGCTTAAAAACGCCTTAGTCCGGGTTTCCTGCGGATTTTCAAATAACTCTTTTGGCACGTTTTCTTCCACAATATACCCGCCGTCCATAAAAATTACCCTGTCGCCGACTTCACGGGCGAAGCCCATTTCGTGGGTAACGACGACCATTGTCATGCCTTCCCTTGCAAGCTGCTTCATAACCTCAAGAACCTCTCCAACCATTTCGGGGTCCAGGGCTGAGGTTGGCTCATCAAAGAGCATAATCTTCGGTTCCATAGCCAATGCCCGTGCAATCGCTACCCTCTGCTTTTGGCCTCCCGATAATGAATCCGGATACACATTAGCCTTCTCTTCCAGGCCAACTTTTTTCAGCAGGGCAAGTCCCTTCTCCCTGGCCTGCTGCTCATTGGTTTTTTTAACCTTCAATGGGGCAAGCATCAGGTTTTCAATAACCGTTTTATGCGGAAACAAATTAAAATGCTGAAAAACCATGCCCACTTCTTCCCTGACTTTATTTATGTCTGTTTTTTTATCGGTAATATCCTTATCCTCTATGTATATATGCCCCTCTGTAATCGTTTCAAGATGATTTATGCATCGCAAAAATGTGGATTTTCCTGATCCGGAGGGCCCGATTACGACGACAACCTCCTGAGGCTTGATCGTAATATTAATGTTTTTAAGTACTTCGTTTTCTCCAAATGTTTTTTTCAGCTTTTCAACCCTAATCATTCAGTTGCCACCTTCTTTTCCAAACGGTTTAGTAAGAAACTTAGGGTCAGTGTTAGTAGTAGGTAAATCACGGCAGCTGTCAGATATGGCTCCCAAACGCGAAAGTATTGTCCGTTCATGGCTCTTCCCCAATACATTAGCTCAGGGGCTGCAACGATCGAGGCCAGTGATGATTCTTTAATTAGAACAATAAATTCATTCCCAAGCGGCGGAATCATTCTCTTGGAAGCTTGCGGCAAAATAACATTTCTCATTGCCTGAACATGGGTCATTCCAAGTGAGCGCGCACCTTCCATTTGCCCTTTATCGATTGACAGGATACCTGCACGGAAGATTTCCGCTATATAAGCTGCCGCATTTAATGAAAGTGTGACGATGGAAGCGGCAATTCCATTGGTGCTTCCTGTAAAAAAAGGTACAACCGCAAAATGGATTAATAATATCTGAACTAATAACGGTGTTCCGCGGAAAATAGTTATGTAGACTTCAAACGGAAAAGAAAGAATTTTATTTCTCATCAGCTTTCCAAGGCCAATTAATAGCCCCAGTATAGTACCAAATGCAATCCCGGCCAAAGACAGCCCGATCGTCAGCAGAGTTCCCTTCAATAAGAAGGGGGCATACTCTACGATAATATCAAAGCGAAAATCCATTTATTTATACCCCCAGATAGTTAAAGATGCGTAACACTATGTTGAGGGTTACGCATCTTATCTTTTTCTTATTGCTGTTCTTTTAATTTTTCAAGATCAGGATCGGCCTTGAACCATTTGTTGTAGATTTCTTTGTACTTTCCGCCGTCCAATACCTTTTTAACTGCTGCATCGATATCTGCCTTAACCTTGCTGTCTTTCGGGAACATTAATCCGTAAAATTCTGATTCAAATGCAGCATTGTCTTCGATGACAGTTAACTTTTGATCCGGATTATTTTTGGCATACTCTTCAATAACCGTATTATCGGCAACCACTGCATCGGCACCGCCGCTGGTTAGCTCCATGATGGCAAGGTTGGTGTTTTCAAATTTCTTTATTGCTTGATTGTTTTTGCCCAGCAATTTTTCAACCGCTTCCTGGCCTGTGGTAGCATTCTGGACGGCAACCTTCTTGCCTTTTAAATCTGCACCAGACTTAATATCGCTATTCTCAGGAACTAAAATCTTATTGGTAGACAAGAAGTAGGGAACTGTGAAATCATATGTTTGCTTGCGTTCATCATTAATTGTAATTGCTGACATTCCAAAGTCGGCCCTTTTATCCTTAACTTCTATAAATAGAGGATCCCAGCCAACATGTTCAATCTTCACGTCATATCCTGCCTCTTTGGCAACCTCGTTAACAAAATCCACATCGAAACCGACAATTTTGTCCCCTTCCATATATTCAAACGGAGCATAAGCGGCATCAGTTACCACTCTAAGCGACTTTTTCTCTGACCCGCCAGCGGATCCGTTCGCTTCTTCACCTTCCGTTTTCTTTGTTCCGCACGCAGCTAACGCTAATGCAAATACCATAATTACTATTATCGCATTTAACTTTTTCAAATAGCATCCCCCTCATAAAAACTGATTTACTCTTTCAATAATTCAGTATATTTTAAAAATACTATATCACCTTTTTAAATTTAGATAAAGAGTGTTCTACACCTAATGTCCTATTCTTTACTTTTTTAACGTAAACTATTAAATTATGTTGTTATTAATAATCGCAAAAACCCGATTAGCGGACCATTTTATTATTGTCCGTTATCGGGTTTTTACTCTATTATTTAATTTTATGTTCTGAGCCTATTGATTTCCGCTCCAGTGGCGGCCAGGGAGCCTCCTCGGTTTTAACAAAGCCTTATTTCAATGGGCCTACTACTGACCCCCGTAAATGCTGTTTGAGAGGAGACGATAGCTGTATTGAGGATGGGCTTTATTTGTGATGTCGTTGGCAAATAACGTAATGTTTCCTTTCGTAATTGCAATTGCCTGCCCTTTTATCGCTTCATGCTTCGGCCACCAGCCAGAGATGAAGAAGCTGTTGTTTCCACTCACTCTTGCAAGTACTGAAGCACCTTCTGGAACTGATTTAATCCATGAACCAGTGGCAATATACAGCTTTTCCTGCTTAACATAACCTGAAGTGAAAATGCTATTTGGAGCTACATCAGTCCATACCAAACCCTCGTGGTAGGCACGGGAACCGGTAGTTGTCGCAACATCAAAGCCTGGCAGGAGGCTGGACTTCTTCACAAAATCAAGGGCAGAATATCCAAGGCCTATATAGTCTTTCCCAGCTGAAATTTCTGCTTTGTCTGCCGTCCCGGCATCATCAACAATTACATTGGCTTTCGCAGAACTATCCACAAGTGTAAACCCAAGTTCCTTTAATACAAATTTTGATTGGCCGCTGCCTGCATTGAAAATCTTTGGCTGCACAAGCTTTTTGGTTTTGCCTTTTTTATCATAAGCTGTAACACTTAAATAATATTTATTTTGGATCTTGGCAAGATCCGCTTTATCAATAACGAAATCACCTGCTGCGTAGCCTTTGCCGCCTGCAGTCAGCTGTTGAACGGTTTTGTTTTGGCTTAGCAGCGCATTGACCGCTTTTACAGCTTCGTTGCTGCTGTTTTTCAAAACATAATAATCTGCTTTTGAAGGAACATCTGTTTTCGGGAATGCTACAGACTTAACAGGTGTTGTTTTGCCTCTGAAAGCGTTGGCTGCCCGAATTTCATTAACAGTAAAACCGCGAAGATCCGGGAAGTTATTTACCACTTCTGCGTACATTTCCTCCCATCCTGACAGGTCTTCGCCCTTAAATAACACAGCATTAGCAAAGCCTCGCAATGCTTGGTGCATATTGACGACGTAAGTGCCTGCCGGATAAGTTACCTTTCCAACTTTAACTGCTTTAGAAAGCTTTTCAACCTTAATATCATTACGGAGCAAATACTCTACCATTTTGTGCGCTTCAAAACTATTTTTCTGTAATTCTTTGTTTATAGGCAGCACATAGTATTCAGGGAAGAAATTCTCGTTCTTTGCACGCGGACGGCCAATTTCCTCACCAGCCGGATCCACAAGCCATTTATCGACAGAACGGTCATCTTCACCAAGTACGCCTCTTGAATAAATATCCAGCTGATTCCGGAACAATTCATTTTTGTTGTCGGCAGCATACTTTACTGCTGCCAGGCCAGTATGGACAAGCGCCTTGTACGATTCTGCGTTTAAGTCAGGAATCTCTACAGTGTGGCCCATAGCTCCATGGAACATCGCAAATGTTGAAGTATAGGAAGGTGTTGCATCATCAAATTTGTTTGGCCAATCCTCAAGCGGAATCAGATAACTGTCATATTTTGTATTGGCTATACCCGCCTTACCCATTTCATGCGCGTTTTCAAGCATTCCATCCATTAACAGGTCGTATTCATAATTCGGATTATGCGGAGGTGTACAAGGTTCAATGACAAATTCTTTATAAAAACCGTGAAAATCTATCAAGGATATAGGTGACCATTTTCCAAGGCCCCTTGCAAGTGTCTGAGTTTCTATTTGAGTCTGATACGTATTATCACGGTTTAAATCAAAGTCATTTGCATTGCGTCGGGTATTATGTGCACGTCCATCAGGATTTTGCGTAAAGTTGAACAGCAGGATAACATTGTCCAGGGCTTTATTTACATTTAAAGTTACTGTCTTTTCACGGCCCTGGGCATCTGTAGTCTTGTAAGCTGCCTGATCCTGTGTTGCAAACATGCGATAAAGCTCAACAATGGCGTCCACGCCTGGTGCTTCATCCGGATGAATATTATTGATCCATACAGGCACCTTGTAATTTTTCAGCTTTCCAGAAGCCAGTTTCTTCTTCATTTCAAGAGGATTATCTTTCTTTTGCTTAGCGATTTCTTTTAAATATTGATCAACTGAAGCCTTATCTTTGCCAAGCACAACAAAGTGCATCGGCCGGCCTTCCACAGATTTACCAAGCGGTTCATAGGATATGTAGCGACCTTTTTTCGCTTCTTTCTGAATCTTGTCGATGGCCGGTTTAATCTCGTCCCAGGCCAAATATTCATCATAAACATTTAACTTGAGTGAAGTATTTGCCTCAATCCCCTTTTCGGCATCTTTTACTGCAAGCGAATAATTGCCGATCATTGCCGGATAGAGTACCCGCAGGCTTCTAGGTGATACATCATTCGTGCCGTATAACAGGTCAAAATGAATGGTAGCTTTCACTTGTGTTGTGCTGCCCACATATGCAGGAGCTTCTTTAAAAGTGATATATGGATCTCCCGAATAAGCTTTGGCGGAAGCGTCCCACTTTTTCCACTGATCAAGGGGCTTATTGCCAAAAGTCCATTGAAGCTTGCTCAGATCAGCCCTATACCCGAGATCCAGGGTTACTTCAATGTCACGAGCTTCTGTCATCGAAACTTTAGAGTTACTCACGGTGATTTCGAATGCTTTGGTCTCAGCTGCTGTTTTCGTTTCCACTGCAGTTCCAGCTGCTTGAGCTGGTGCAATTAGCAATGAGAAGCTTAATAAAAAAGTGATCATTACCAAAAAACTTCTTTTAAGCATTGATATGATTCCCCCTTATTACTCAGAGAATATTCTGAGAATTTAGAAAAATATTAACACAATGCTAGCAGCAAATAAAGTAACTTACCTTAGATTGATCAATAAATATTAGAAATCTTATATTTCTAAATGTATGTATTAATAAACAGCCTGGCTGCATACCCAATTATTAGTAAAAAAGTGTTGCAGTACTCTTAAGCTTCAAGTATGATGTTTTCATACCTCATAATTCTAGGTAGGTGAAAAAAGTGTTAAATCGTGAGCTGTTAAAAGGCAGTACATCTCTGATTGTCCTTCAGCTTTTGGATGAACGGGACATGTATGGCTACGAGCTGGTCAAAGAGCTGGGTGCACGGAGCGACCAGCATTTGCAGGTTAAGGAAGGCACACTCTATCCTGCTTTGCATAAACTCGAAAAACAGGAATACATTGAATGTTACTGGCAGGAACAAGCAAAAGGGCCCGCCCGGAAGTACTATCGGATTACGGCAGAGGGCAGGAAAATGCTAAAGGAAAAAACAACAGAATGGAATCATTTTGTAAAAGTGATCAACAAGCTGATGAAAGGCACGACCAATGACCCAACATGAAGCGAAAAGTTTGTACCTTAAAGAATTAGAAAAAAAGCTGTATAAACATCCGGGGAAGCAGAGTATTTTAAAGGACTACGAAGCACACCTTTCCGACTTGCTTGAAGAACTGTCTGCCGAAAACAGAACAAGCCAGGAATGGCTTCTTTACATCTCAGAGGTGATTGGAAAGCCTGAAGAAGTTGCGGCATCATGGAAAGAAGAACTTTCAGTTACCCATAATAAGACCTTTCTGTTTTTCTTATCTTTTAACGCCGCTTTTTTTGCGGCGGGCGGGTTATTGACTGTGTTTCATTTAATCGGCAAAACCGCATGGATTTATGATCTTTGGCATGGACTGACTTCGATTCCAATGTTAATTATGGGAATGTATATGCTTTTTTGGGTACTGCTTGGCTATGAAATTGGCAAAAGCTTCGGTGCGGCAGGCAATGCATTAATGCAAAAAACATTTTTGCTCTCGCTAATTCCCAATTTGGGCCTGATGCTGTTAGTGCTGTTTCGAATTATTCCCCATGAATGGTTTCATCCCTTGCTGTCAGAAACATTCATTACATTGTGCATTGCAGGTACGATCATACTGTATCCGCTATGCTGGCTGGGATATCGGTGGGGTAAAAAGAAATCCGTCTAATTTTTTTGAATATATACCTAGAATTACTTAGTATATAGAACTACTATCTATAAAGGAGCGGGAACATGGACGTTAAAATAAAAAAGGGAGATTTTTTCTTTCTCTTTCTCTGTGCAGGTTTGGCTATTATAGCTGAGTTAGCTTTTTTCCATGGTGAAATCGGTGTTTCTTATTTAGTGTTTATTACGGCCTTTTATTGGGTGTTCTTCTGGCGATTTAAAAGCTTCCCTTTTACTAATAGGAGAATCGGTTTTTTGATTTTGATAGCAGTGTGGATGTTGGCTGCGAGTTATCTTTTTTACTCAAACATGTTTTTTTATCTGTTAAATCTGATTATCATTCCGAGCCTGGTCATTCTTCACCTAACTCTGATTACAGGCACAACCAAACTGGCATACGATCGTTTTTCCTTTATTCTTTATACCATCAAAAAAGTGGCAGCTTCTTTTTTGTATAATGCTTCCTTTGTTTCCAAATTCAAAAAGCATTTTCAAAATAAATCTGATAAGAAGGCCTATCAGCTTTTCTCAAAGGTTTTTATAGGTATCCTTCTTTCAGTGCCCTTGCTATTTATTGTCATTAGCCTGCTTTCTTCAGCGGATGCCCAGTTTGGCAGCTTGATCGGCAGACTGCCATTTGTGTTAAATGGACCAAATTTGGCGGAAGCAGTTTTTCGTTTTGTCGTGATTGTATTTTTCACATTTGCTTTTTTCGGATTTTTACAAGTGCTAAACAAACATAACGAACAAAAAGAGCCTTCAGCCTCTATCCCGGAAACCATAAACAAAAACTGGGATGGGGTAATAACTGCAACGTTATTAGTGATGGTTAACATCGTTTATGGCCTCTTTGTAACTGTGCAGTTTCAATACTTTTTCAGCGGTTCGCTTCAGGAAACTTATACGTTTGCCGAATATGCCCGCCGAGGATTCTTTGAATTGCTGTTAGTATCTTTAATTAATTTAACGCTCCTGAATGGTGTGTTAACTTTCACTAAAATGGAGAAGCCCGGAATCAAAATGTTTATCAGACTGCTGCTCACAATCTTGGTCCTTGTCAGCAGCATCATGCTGGTTTCGGCTTTTATGAGACTGTCACTTTATGAAAGTGCATATGGATTCACACTGCTAAGAGTCTTGCCCCACTCCTTTATGATCCTGTTGGGAGTCATCTTCGCCTACACAATGATTAAGATATGGGTTGAAAAGCTTTCATTGGCCCGGTTCTACATTATCTCTGCTCTTGTATATTACGCATTATTAAACACAGTAAATATCGATCAGTTCATTGTCGATAGGAATATGGATCGTTATCGGGAAACTGGAAAAATTGATGTGTATCATTTGGACTCGCTCTCATACACGGGCCTGATGGGGTTGATGGATCTTTACGAAATAAATCCGGAAATACCAAATCTTAAACAAGCCCTGATAGACCGTAAAACGTTCCTGTCTGGGGGCGATATGCCTTGGCAGTCATTTAATTTATCGAAAAGGGAGGCCTATGACCGTTTGCAGGATCTGGAAATAAAATAAGAGGGTAAAACCAGGGAAACGACCAATTCTTTTGGAAGTTTCCGTATTTTTCTTTGTATGATAAAAAAATATAGTAAAAACTTATTGGAGGAACTTAAAATGAGCGGAATTGCAAAAACTCCTGAATCGCCATACTTAGGAATGGAAAGTGCCCGGGATGAAGGGTTAGGAATTACAGTTTCATAATGGGATTCTTTAGAATCGATACAAGAGTGGAAGGAAAATGCTGCCCATGGAATCGCACAAGAGAGAGGAAAAACAGAGTGGTATTAGAATTTTTCTCTTAGAATCTGCAAAGTAGAGAGACAAAGCTTTTTTGAAAAGTGACTATTGGTAAGTGCATAATGTTTTGAACTAAAACGGCCCAGCAATGCTTTTTTCTGACACTCTAAAGGGCGGGAAAAGCTTTAACGGCTTGCTTCCCACCGCCCCGGTGGTTCTTGGACTTAATTTATTTCAAATGAACATTGGCTTGGTCTGTTACTGTGAGGGTTACATTGCCGACTCTTAGAGACAGATTTTTAAGTTCTAATCTCAATCGCATACTGTCCATAGAGACACCTCCATTATCAACTAAATTGTTGTCTATCATTCTTGAATTTCTTCTTCACTTTTGTATTCTAAAATGTCTCCAGGCTGGCATTCTAATGCTTTGCAAATTGCCTCTAAAGTTGAAAGTCTAATTGCTTTTGCCTTTCCATTTTTCAATATAGAAAGGTTAGCCATTGTTATTCCAACTCTCTCCGAAAGTTCTGTTACGCTCATTTTCCTTTTTGCTAACATCACATCAATATTGATTATTATCGCCATGTTATTCACCTCAGACCGTTAAATCATTTTCTGATTTTATATCAATTGCTTCTTGTAAAAGTTTTTGGAGAACAGCCGCAAAGACTGCGATAACCATCGAAGCAAAAGGAACAACCAATCCGATAAAGATGACACCTGGGGCGTCGTCTTTCTCCGCAAAGAGATAGAAGAGCGGCAAGACTAGCACATGCAAACTACTGATTGTGATTGCGCAGTATTTGATTTTCTTTAAAGCTTTTACTGATAAATCGGAGAAAGCTTTATTTTTGTCAATATAGCGTAAAAGTTTGAAAGCTTGATACAAAGCAATGTAAAAAGGTATCGCCGATGCATAAAAAACGATGGAAATGAGATATTTTATATAAGTAAACTCTGGAAGCAATTTTGCTGCAATATTCCCTATCTCAGGTACCAAAAAGATGCACAAAGCAAGAACTGGGACTCCCAAAAGAATAACAGCTATTTTTAAAAACAACGTTGTTACTTTTTTCATAAAAAGCACCTCACTTTAAATTCTAAGTAATTTGATCTTAATATACATTTTATTGAATTTCAATAAATTTTTATTCGTTTTTAATATATAATTATTGTTTTATCAAATTCCTTCAATAAAAAAAACACTCCTCATTACAAGAAATGCATATAACTTTAAACTATTCAATTCATAACTTGTTCAACAGACCTGCCCCTTAGCAAAACAAAAAAACCGCCGAAAATGGCAGCTGAATCTCTTTTATTCTTCATCCTCATCTGAATTGAAGGGTGTATTATAATCGATAGACAACACCTGCAGCTAAATCTGCTCTCAATTCCCAACCCAAAGGCACACCAAATCGTCTGCATATAGGAATCCATATAGCTAAACGCTTCGTTTAAATCTGTCTAAATTCTTCTTTAAATTTCTTGTAATTATCGTAGTTTTCAGCTGTAATATTTAAATGATTTAACGATTGGACCTCAATTTCAAAGTCCACAAGCGCTTTTAGTTCCTCCCCGGTTAACTTCCCTGAAACGGTTCCATCCACTGGTTTATTCTCATGAATAATTCATGTATCATTCAAATCTTCTTCATTACTTTTTCTATTATTTTTCCAGCAGTCTTTCCGGCTTTCTTTGTTATTTGCTTCTTCACCTGCTTCTTTATTTCCTTCTTTATCATGCTCTTTAATCCCATATATTTACCCCTTCCTTTTAAAGTTGATCATACAATCACTTATAAAGTTTCCCATTTTGAGTCTTTGATGTCTTCTTTATTCGGAATTGTTACAAATGCAGTGCTTGCTTCCTTCATTACATGCCCTAAACTTAATAAAAATTTGTTCCCTGTCTTATTTTACTATCTATGTTGGGGTAGCGTCAGGAAAATTTACAACGTTAAATATAAAAGCCCAATTCCTCTTTATTAACATAGAAAAATTAGACTCTTTTTCGTTACTCCATTAAAACGCCCGATTGTTGAATAGCCACCGATCCTTGCTTTTTTGCAATCTTCAAATGATGTATGGAGCTCTTGTTTCAATTAGTGTAGTTCACCACAAACGATGCTAACACCTCACATATTTGCGTTTGAAACCAAGCCTCCTTCTATCTATTTCCTTTTGGATATTTTCGGAGGCAAGCAGAATACTGTTTTTTTTCTTGTCCCGCCTGATTTCGACCGGTCCTACTGCCTTTGCAGTGTTCACCGCCATATCATGGAGCGGCAAAAAGGAAATCCCGACTGTGTAAATAAAATTATTCATAGCAGATTTTGTTCGATCAGGAGAATCGTGAATCGTATTTTCTACCTGATCAAGCATACTGGCAATCTTGCTTCCGCTAAATTCGCTGTCCGGGCGATTACCCAAAAGCCAGCAGTAACAGCTCCAGCCTGCCGACATTCTAAGTTCTTCCCGGCTTGCGATCCATTTATCGGCAACAGCTTGTGCAATATCGGTTTCAGCCAAAGTTACAGCAACCACATAATCAGACAGCATATAAAAATACGCCCCATCCATCCAACGCTCAAAATCTGCCACCGTCATCGTCATCGGGTCAGCAATGATGCCGGCAAAATACATGGCATCGTAGTTCCCGGTGGCATAAAGCTGCTCGGCTAAAGGCTGATTTTTCTTGATTTTCTTTGCGAGTGGCTTCATTGCGCCTGTAGCCACCCCAAACAGCGGCTCGAGAGCACCATTGCTTACGTAGGTTTTTTTAATTCGTTCCTTGCCGAGTGCTTCCAGTTCCTGCATCACCATTTCGATATCCATCTTTTTGCACTTCCTCCCTTTATAATCATACTAACCAACTAGCTTTATCAAGCAATGATTTAACTTATGTATTACATAAGAAGTAGCTTGACATCAAGCTTCGGCGATGTTTTTTAATATAACAGATTATCTTTTTCCACTAAAGAGATTCTAAGTGCAAAGCTTTTGTACCACTCGTCTTTTCCTTTTTGTTTAGCCAGTTTATGTGCTGCATTATGCCGCCAAAGATCAATGGCCTCCAGTGAATCCCAATATGAAACGGTAATACCAGCGCCAGTTACATCACGGACACTTTCAACCCCCAGAAATCCTTGCTGCCGTGAAGCAAGCTCGACCATTTTATCAGCCATTTTTGCGTAACCGTTATCTTCGGGAGTTCGCTGAGAGGTAAAAATAACCGCATAATACGGCGGCTCCGGAGTTTTTCTAATGCCTGCATTTGGTCACTTCCTTTTGTATTCTTTATTCCTATAATTTAACACGTTACCGAAAGATATAATATGACTTTATGTAAAGAAACGCTAAACTGAATTATTATGGATAGGTTGCGGCTCCCCTGAAAGATCATAAACCCAGGTTTAATTCTCTTTCTTAAATGAATTTTTTATTCTATACAATTAGCATGAATAACACTGGGCGTCTCCGCCTTGACGGGGGCGTCTTTTCGACGTGGAAATGGATAAGAAAAGGCGGAATGAACATAATAAACCTGGAATGAAAGGGAGTTTTTACAGAACTTATTAAGGATTTCAGGTGAGAAAATATATGTTTTGGAAAAAGAAGAGCAAACCAATCCGTCATGAAAATAAAGACGGCAACCAGCTTTTTCAAAAAGATAATGATTTATCTATAGCTGCTGTCAAGGGCCTGATTTCAAATATGGATGATGGAGAATTGATAGAACACAGGATTAATAAAGACCGGAATATAACTCTTATTTTCATCCGAACATTGATTGACGTGGAAAGGTTAAATGAATCCATCATTCAGCCCTTAAAAAATGGTTCTGAAGATATGATACATACCTGCATTACCTCAGTAAAAGCGGCTGCTCTGACCAGCCTTGATGAAGCACAGCAGCTGATGATGTTGGGACATGTGCTCCTTGATGACGGCAAGGGACGCTGGTGGGCTGTTCCATTTGAAAATCCCTTAGGGAGAAGCATTGAACCATCGGAAACAGAAACCATTTTACTCGGTCCTAAGGACAGCTTCACCGAACAGATTGACCAAAATATCACTTTGCTTCGAAGAAGGCTTCCGGTGACTGAACTTAAAACGGAGAGGTTTTCTGCCGGGTACCTGACTAAATCGAAGGTTGTATTACTGTATGTAGAGGGCATCGCCAATCCAGATATTGTTGATATTGCCCGCAAAAAAATTTCCAAAATAAATACTGATATGGTGATTGAACAGTCGAATCTGGCGGCGTTTATTGAGGATCACATCCATTCGGTCTTTCCGCAGTTTCAGCAGACAGACCGTCCGGATCAATGTGCCTATTCTCTTGGACTTGGAAAAATCGTCATTCTGGTCGCAAATACACCGTTTGCGTTAGTTGCTCCTATCACCTTTTTTCATCTCTTTCAATCACCAGAGGACTATATCCACAAATGGATTGTTGCCAGTTTCCTGCGATGCCTTCGGTATGTAAGCTATTTGGCGTCTATTACATTAATCCCTCTGTATGTTGCGTTAACCACCCATCACTATCAGGTCATTCCGCTGCAGATTCTGTTTGTATTATTAGAATCCAGGAGTAAACTGCCATTTAGCCCCTTCTGGGAAGCGCTATTAATGCTTCTGATTCTGGAAATTATTAAAGAAGCCAGTTTGAGGATGCCATCAAAAACAAGCACAACTCTGGGTACAATCGGTGGTATTGTTATTGGCCAGGCAGCAGTGGAAGCAGGGTTTGTAAGCAAGGTGTTAATTGTTTTATTGGGTGTGGCTGCGATTGCGTCTTTTTTAGTTCCAAATTATCTGTTAAGTAAGACTAACACACTCATTCAATTTGCATTTTTAATTTTAGCATCGTTACTGGGCATTCCGGGAATTGTGTTTGGAATGATCTTTATGCTCGCACACCTTAATGGACTTACAAGCTTGAAGCAGCCATATTTTGCTCCGGTTGCGCCCCTCTATTGGAGAGATTGGATGGATTTCTTCATTCGGGCTCCTATTCCATGGATGAAAAAGCGTCCAGCACATGTACATCCTCTCTTTAGATGGAGATATAACCGAGGAGATGATCACTAGATGGGGGATTTTATATTATTTGATAAGACTGCTCAGCTTGGAAAGGGATATATTATTGCATTCGCTAACCGTTCACAAATGCTCTATTTTATATTATTTTTGCCAAAGTTTTTAGAGATGCCGTATTTATTATTAGGGGTATTGGCAGTAGGAATCCTATCTCAGATTAACCTGTTTATTTTATCAAAGTGCCTGTCTTCTAAAAATACGCAGCAGGGGTATCATGGATTCGCTGATCTTTTAGGTCGGAGGACGCTTCGTATAATAGCCTTTGCCGGGATTGCGTTCATTTTTATAAAGATGAGTATAATTATCCTTGGGTATGCTGAAATCGTCCATCAATTTATTTTTCCTGCTATGCAGCGGCCGTGGATGATCCTGTTTATTATGCTGATAAGCACCTATATTGCCAGTCAGGGGATGGAAAAAACACTCCGCTTTGGCATTATTGCTTTCCTATGTACCTTTTGGATCATCCTGCTTTATATTTCGTATTTCTTTCCTCCTGCAGCTGAGCTGCATGATCTATATCCTTTGATCCCAACAGATTGGTCACATAAACCCTGGAAAGGCATATTAATGGTCTGGTCCTCTTTATCAGGACCGGAGTACTTAATTCTGGTGCTGCCTTGGATAAATTCCAAGCAAAAGATGCTGAGATATTTATCGATTGCAAATTCGATTTCTATTTTAGAGTATTTGCTGCTTTTCTTGGCATGTCTGTTCTTTTTCGGAACCACTTATTTGGGGAAAATAGGTTTTCCGGTAGTTAATATGATCAGATACCTTCAGTCTCCTGTTTTTGAGAGAGTGGAAATTATCATGATTTCCCTGCAAATGTTTCACTATGTTTTCTTTATATCCGTTTTGCTGCTTTGTTTATATGGTGCCATACGCATTTCTGCAGGAACTCAGTATAAAGAAACTACACGTAAAGGTTTTTACGCTGTGTGCTTACTTGTCCTGGCAGGTGTGTTTTTAATTCAGCTGTTCTATTGGAGAGAAGGAAAAGAACTAAACCGCTGGGCAAACGTGCAATTATGGTCTGGTGCCTTTACTTATTTACTAATTCCATCTCTCCTCCTGGCTGCCACTAAAATAAAGGGGAGGCGTTCCAGTCTATGAGGGCACTCACTTCATTTATGCTTATATTAAGCAGTATATGTCTTTTAGCTGGCTGTTCTCCTTTTGCAAATGACAATACAGTTGAAGAAATTGCGCCTGTGACCTTTTTGACCGTTGAAGCGGGAGGAGAAAAAGGTAAATTAAAAGTCTCTACATTGGTTCCTCCTGTCATGAAGGAAGATAAACAATTTTTTTCCACCAATGTCACACTGTTAGAACAGGGAAGAAAGAGCTTTAATTTGAAATATTACCGGGAAATTAAGCTCGGGCAGCTCCGTATGCTGTTTATTGATGAAAAGGTTGCCAGAAATGGAAGTGTATCATTGATTGACACGATATTAACCGATCCAGAAGTATCTCCGCGGCTTTATCTCGTAGTATTGAAAGGTGATTTCGAAGCATTTATCAAGAATCGTATGCAGCAGCAAAAAGATCTGGATTACTATTTATACAGGATGTTTAAGCATTACGAAAAGGGGCGTCAGGGAGAAATTACGGTTACAAATATTCATGAGTTTATGGAAAAAGTGTATTCTCCTTATTCAGATCCGTTCATTCCGGTATTTAAGGTGGATAAAGATAATTTTAGCTATGAGGGCACTGGATTTTTTGGGAATGGAAAGTTAAAAGGTGTTTCTGATAAGAATCAAGACCAATTTTTTCAGCTTCTTAACAAATATCATTTCCTTAAGAACATGATCATTACACCATTGGACGTCTCTCTGGGGGAAGTCCGTTCACGTGTTACGACACATGTAAATATAAATGACCATACCGTTTCATTTAAGATTCATTATAGAGGCAGAATCGATGAATACCGAGGCACCAAAGACCTGAACAGGCAGGACAGCATTTACGGATTAGTCGACGAGCTCGAGGGCTATATGGAAGAGGGGACCGCTTCACTGCTGAAAAAATTGCAGGAATTGAAAGTGGATCCCCTTGAAATAGGGGGACAGACGATGGCACCCGCTTCAAAGCCCATGTCAGAAGAAGACTGGATAAAGTTCTGGGAGAGTGCAAAAATAAAAGTTGACTGTTATTTCGAACTTGAACCTTTATCCATTTAATAGAGAGTACAAGTAAGGCTGCGATACACTTCGCAGCCTGTTCTTTTAAATCTTGACGATCATTCTGCCGCGGGCTTGTCCTTTTAAATTTCAAAACCTAAGCTAATACGAGAACCTATAGGAGCTGATTTTGTCAGTTTATTTATCTTCTTTTAACAATCTTCTTGTATGCCAAATAGGCTATTACAATTACAGCCACAATTAAAATTACCTTCATAAGAAATTGACTCCTCCATCTCCTTTGTCTAATCTACTTATTCCCATGAATGTATAATAAAAAACATAAAAAACAAAAAGCCAACTTCATCTGTTGGCTTTTGTTTAGGTGGGCTTATTTAGCCGCTACAGCTGAATAGTATTCAATTAGTCCAGTTAAACTCTGTGTCAAATCCGAGAAGCTATATCCGAGCTTTTCCGCTCTTTCTGTATTAATGGCCCAGGAACCCGGCAGACCATACGGCGAGGCATTATTTTTTGTTAACACACTTGTTATGACTGCCTTTTTTCCAAGCTGCTGTTCAATTGTTTGGATTAGTTCGCTTAAAGAAATATCGCCTTTGCAGCCCGGGTTAATCGGCCCCACATAGCTTGACTCTCCAAGACTGTATAAAAACTCTGCCGCTTCATCAGATAAAATAAAACTGAACCGCACGTCCGGATTCGCTGCACCAATTGGTTCTCCATTCATCACTTTATCAACATGGAATTTTAGGCGCTGGGTAAAATCATCTTTACCAATAACAAAAAATGCATGTGTTATGTGAGCAAGTTTTAAATTTTTAAAACTGCAAGGATCTCTTCTTGTCAGCCGGCTGATACTTCCTCATATGGCCGGTACGGAGCACTTCTCTGAGATAGGGGTCACCATAAGGATTGGTTTTCTTCAGCAATTCCATCAGGTATGTAATATCATCCATGGCCCTGTGGGTTTGATAGTTTGTAATATTATGTGACTCCAGAAGCGTCAGCAGCTTGCTATTTGAAAATCCATAGTTTTTCCATGGTACGCCTTTCATGGTACAATACCACTTCAGGTCATTTATTTGCGGATACATATAGTAAAGAAAACTGCGGTCAAATGAGGCATTATGCGCAAAAACCGTATCCGTCCTGTTAAAAAAAGTTTTTATCTTCACATCATAAAAGCTCTTTCCGGCCACAGATTCATACGGGATACCGTGGATACGGAAAGCATTGCTGTAATTCCGCTTTGCAGTGTTTGAGACTGGTTCACGCAAATAAGATTCCTGATCGACAATATCAACAATTTCACCTGTTTCCTCATTATAGGAAAACAGCTTCAGCGCCAATTCAATGATTTCATCTGTCTTAGGACTTAATCCAGTGGTCTCTACATCCACTAATAAACCAAGTTTCGTTTGATTGTTCAAAATTACACCCCTAACCAATTTTTCCTAAGGCTAGCATAACAGAAAAAGGTTACCCAGGGCATATTTGAAATATATTCCAAACAAATTATATGGAGATACAATAAAGGCGGTAAGCAGCTGTAAGTAATGGGAAGAATGATTTTGCATTTTTAGCCCTTTTCCCGTAGAAAAAGCAGAAAATCTTTGCTGATCTTCTGCTCGCCTCATTTAGAAATAGAATATTCAAAAAATAAGTTATTGCCATTTCCCCATTGATTTAATGCAAACAATTGCCCCGGCTTGCACTATATGTTGTAAGGGTATGAACATAGGAATATACATTAGTTTATTGCTTTTCTTATACTGCCATTTGAATTTGCCAGCAAATTTCTTGCTGCCTCCGCATCTAATCCTGTTTTCGCCATAATAATGGCAACAGTTGCATCACCATTTGCCTGTTCTGATAGCTTTGTGGCTGTATCATAGCTTACATTAGTTGTTTCCATAATTATTCTCTTTACTCGTTCTCGTAATTTTTCATTAGTTGCCTGAACTGCTACCATCAGGTTTCCATAAACCTTTCCCAGGCGAATCATGGCACCCGTTGAAAGCATATTGAGAGCCATCTTTTGGGCTGTACCCGCTTTAAGCCGCGTTGAACCTGCCAGCACCTCGGGACCGACAAGAATATTGATGGCAACATCCGCTATTTTGCTAATTTTATCATTAGCATTACAAGAAATAGTGATTGTAGCAGCTGCCCTTGCTTTCGCTTCCTGGAGGGCTCCTATTACATACGGTGTTCGACCGCTGGCAGCGAGGCCAACAACCACATCTCCCTGACTAATATTACGTTTCTCTATGTCTTCCCTTCCCAGTTCAACGCTGTCTTCTGCATTCTCAACTGCCTGCATTATGGCTTGCGGGCCACCGGCAATAATCCCCTGCACTAAAGAAGAATCTGTTCCAAACGTGGGAGGGCACTCTGATGCGTCTAATATTCCCAGCCTTCCGCTCGTTCCAGCTCCAATATAGAATAGCCGTCCCCCATTATTAAGTTTCTCTGTTATTAAATCTACAGCTTTTGCAATTTTGGGCAGCTCTTTTTCTACTGCAAATGCAACCTTTTTATCTTCTTCGTTCATATACTTAACTATTTCAAGAGAAGACAAAGTATCTAACTCGATATCTTCCATTCTCATTTCTGTTGTAAGCTGACTTAGGTTTTCCAATCATAACATCCTTCCTACTATTAAGCTCGTTTGGTGTTTTTAACAATAAGGCGTGTTTTTTCTAAAAGCGGAATCACATCATGATGTTTATGGCTGGCGATTGAAACGAAAAGAATATCGATTACGTTAAGCTGAGCAATCCTGGAAGCCATAGCACCGCTTCGAATACTTTTCTCAACAGAACTTGTAAATAATTTTATATCGGAAAGATCAGCTATTGGTGAAGGTCCAAACCTCGTGAGTGTGATAATTTGGGCACCCTGTTTCTTTGCTTCAGTTAATGAACTGAAGATTTCTTCTGTTTGGCCAGAGTATGAAACTCCAAAAGCAACATCCTGCTCAGTTAAAATAGTTGCAGAAGTCATTTGAGAATGGTAATCGGAATAGGCATCACACCACCAGCCTATTCGGGTAAATTTCTGCTTTATATCTTCTGCAATTACAGCAGAAGCTCCTACCCCGTAAACAGCAATTTTTCTTGCAGAACACAAGGCTTTCACCGCTTTTTCAACTTCAATTGGTGACAATACAGCCACAGTATCCTCGATAGACTGTTTATTATTACTGCTTACAGCCTGGATTAATGATTCTGTGGATCCACCTATATTAATATCCTGATATTGTTCATCTTTCAGGTTATTGGTCAAATCACCCATCAATCGAAGTTTAAGTTCTTTGTATCCTTTCATATTTAGGGACCTTGTCAATCGAATGATTGATGCCTCTGACACACCAGTTAATTCTGCTAACCTCTGAATGGATAAATCGACTACCTTTTGAGGATTAGCTAAAATGAATTCTGCTACCTTCCGCTCAGAAGGATTTAAACCCTCCATTAATTCCCTAATACTAACTAGTCCGCCATTAAACATATCAAACAATCTCCTTCAATACATTCCTTCTAATTTACAATTTTTTTCATTGCGGATTCCGCATTATCGTGTGCCAAGTGACAAGAGACTTTATGCTGGTTAAAGTTTAATTCCAGCAAATCAGGCACAGCCGTTCTGCATGCTTCAACAGCAATGGGACAGCGCGGATGAAACTTACAACCTGAAGGAGGATTGGAAGGACTCGGCAGGTCACCCTGCAAGATGATTCTTTCCTTTATATGCTCAGGATCAGGCACAGGCACACTTGATAACAGCGCCTTGGTATATGGGTGTGCAGGGTTCTCATATAAACTTTTTTTATCAGCCACTTCCACTATTTTTCCCAAATACATGACTGCTACACGGTCAGAGATATGCCGAACAACACTAAGATCATGAGAAATAAACAAATAAGTAAGTTTAAATTCCTTCTGTAGGTCCTGCATGAGATTTAAGATTTGAGCCTGTATTGAAACGTCAAGAGCAGAAACCGGCTCATCTGCAATAATCATTTTAGGTCGTAATATCAGTGCTCTGGCAATGCCGATCCGCTGGCGCTGCCCCCCTGAAAACTGGTGAGGATACCGCTCTAACTGCTGTTTAGATAAGCCTACAATCTCAATCATCTCTTCTACCATTTTTCTTCTTTCCTTCGGAGTCTCTATGTTGTGAACTATTAAAGGAGTCATCAAGATTTCCCTTATCGTTTTTCTAGGATTTAAAGAAGCGAACGGATCTTGAAAAACAAACTGCATTTCACGGCGCAGTTTTCTTAATTCTTTATTATTTTGGGCCATTACATCTTTGCCCTGGAAAAGAATCTTCCCTTCTGATGGCTCAATTAACTTTAAAATGCATCTTCCAGTTGTTGATTTCCCGCATCCCGATTCTCCAACTAAACTGACCGTTTCCCCTTCATAAATCGTTAAATCTACACCGTCGACCGCATGGACCATCTTCGATTGGCCAAAAAAACCACTTTTGACAGGAAAATGTTTCTTAAGATTAGATATTTCCAGCAAAGGCTTCTTCACGTGCTTCTTCCTCCTTCATCAGCCAGCAGCGTACTTGATGCTTTTGTCCAGACGAAAATAAATCAGGCATTTTTTCTTGGCAGATATCCATAGCGTGGGGGCAGCGTGGAGCAAAACGGCAGCCTTGTGGCATTTCATGAAACATTGGAACATTGCCTGGAATGGCTTGAAGCCGTTCATGGTCGTTAATGATATCAGGCATTGAGTTCATTAAACCAATCGTATATGGATGCTTAGGGTTTCTAAACAAAGTGAGTACAT
Source organism: Bacillus sp. M6-12 (assembly GCF_002860285.1). Taxonomy (GTDB): domain Bacteria; phylum Bacillota; class Bacilli; order Bacillales; family DSM-1321; genus Peribacillus. The sequence goes on along the minus strand of NZ_PGVF01000016.1, from coordinate 170,592 downwards.
CTGTATTTTCAATAACTTTGCCTGCGTACATGACAATAACACGGTCACACATTTCTGCAACCACACCGAGGTCGTGGGTGATTAGCATGATAGCAGTGTTGTTTTCACTTTTAACTTTTTTCATTAAGTCTAGTATTTGTGCCTGTATCGTTACATCAAGAGCTGTTGTCGGTTCATCAGCAATAATTAGTTTTGGCTGGCATGCCATGGCGATTGCAATCATGATACGCTGGCGCATTCCCCCAGAAAGCTGATGGGGGTAAGAGGAGAATACCTCTTCGGCTCTTGGAATACCTACCTCATTAAGAAGCTGGATCGCTCTTGCTTTTGCCTTGTCTTTTGAATAATTCAGATGTTTTCGCAATGGCTCTGAAATTTGTTTACCCACTTTATGGAGGGGGTTGAGTGAAGTCATAGGTTCTTGAAAAATCATAGCAATATCATTGCCGCGTATTTTCCTCATGTCTTTTTCATCTAGCTTCAGCAGGTCATTTTCTTCGAACAGAATTTCTCCATTAATTTCGGCTTTTTTTCCCAAGAGCTGAATTATCGACATACTGGTAACACTTTTTCCGCAGCCGGATTCTCCGACAATACCCAATGTCTCTCCGCTTTTTACATAGAAATCTACTCCATCAACCACAGTTACAATGTCATTTCCCTGTTTAAACTTAGTTTTAAGATTTTTCACTTCTAATAGCTGTGCCATCTCTTACTCTCCTTACTTTTCTGTAAAACTGCTGTTAGAAAAAACCGTATTACAGAACTTTTTTCTCCAAGTGAAAAAGGATCGGTTGCTATCTGAGTGGACACGGTTGGTTAGAATGATTAAAGAGCTTTGCCGAGCTGGATCATGCCACATGAACGTTCCTGTAAACCCTGTGTGTCCAAAAGCTTCCGGGGAAATTACTTCTCCTCCAGAACAGGAATGCAGCTTTTGCTCCATTGTGCCGCCTGTGGAAGAAGCCTCCCAGCCTAATCCCCTCGTAGGTATCATTGAACTGGTTTGGAGCCCTGCAGATAAACGCTTTAATACGGGATCAATAAAGTCTGAATTCGGCTCAGACCAGACCTGCATATAACAGTGCAAATCATTGACGGTCGAAAATAGACCTGCATGACCGCTCACCCCGTCTAATCCGTAAAAAGCGTTACAGTCATGAACGGTACCAACAATAACTTCTGTTCTCCACTTTAATTCCTTTAATTCCTCAGGTGTAAAAGCATAAGCGCCTTTAGGAAGAGTGTTTTGCTTAATCTCTTCTAAATAAGAGAGACCCATTTCCCTTTCGATTCTGTTGCCTTGTTCTGTAGCTACAATAGAATCAATTGGTGTGCCTCTTTCAAGTGGAAGATATCCTGTTTGGCTCATTTTCAATGGTTTATAGATTAACTGCTGTGTTAATGAAGTCAAATCCGTATCCCATACTCTTTCCAAAATGAACCCGAGCAGCATAAAACCTAAATCACTGTACACTACCTGTTTTCCAGGCGATCCTATCAGCGGTTCTTGCGATATAGCATTTATATACTCAGATCTGCCCTTATAGCTGATATAGTAAGGCCGCCATCCCGGAAGACCTGAGGTATGTGTAAGCAGATGAAAAATAGTAATTTGTTTCTTGCCCATGGCATCTTGGCCGGTGCAAAACTCGGGAATATATTCTTCCACGCTATCAAAAAGGAGCAGCTTCCCCTCTTGAATACTAAGTAATATTGCCGGTAAGGCAGCTGTAACTTTTGTAAGTGAAGCAAGATCAAAGACGGATTCAGAAGTAACCTGCTTGGCTTTTGTGCCATAGCTGTGATTTCCCGCTGTGGCTGTTTGAATCTCCAAACCTGCCTTACTTACACTCGCAATACCGCCCGGAAAGAGCTTTTCCTGAATGCCGTTTTTAAGTCCATCTTCCATTAAGGCTGTAAGCTGATTCACGATTCTTCCCACCTAACTTCCCTATTTGCTCTGTTGATTTGGGTCGAGCAGATCCCGAAGAGCGTCTCCAAATAGATTAAATGCCAAAATGGTCATAATCATCGCGACACACGGCCAAATGAGGAGACCTGGAGCCAATTCCATATATTGTCTTGCTTCAGAAATTAAGCTTCCCCAGGAAGGATCAGGCGGCTGAATGCCGAGTCCAAGAAAACTCAGGGCTGATTCAGTCAGGATCGCTCCAGATATGGCCAGAGTAGATTGAACAAGCAGAGGTGCATTTACGTTAGGAAAAATTTCGCGAAAGAGTATCCATCTGGTGCTTGCACCGATAGATTTTGCGCTCTCTACATATTCTAAATTCTTTATACTTAAAACAGCGCCTCGTACAAGGCGTGTAAATACCGGGATATTAACAATTCCAATCGCTAATATAGTGTTTAAGGTACCAGGTCCCAATGCCGCAATGACTGCCAACGCTAGTAAAATTTCCGGAAAGGCAAATAAAATGTCCATTACACGCATGATCGCGCTATCTATCCATCTGCCAAAATATCCGGCAATCAGGCCTAATAATGAACCAAAAAATACACTTATTGCCACAGAAGTCAGACCGACCAGCAATGATACCCTCGCCCCGTAAACAATTCTGCTAAGCATATCTCTGCCAAATTCATCTGTACCAAGCATGAAGCTGGCTGAACTTGTTTCAAGACGATTCTCATTAAACATTTTATTTGGGTTATGCGGGGCAATTACTGGAGCAAAAATAGCCATAAGTATAATCAATAGAATAATAATTAAACAGATGACTGCTGTTTTATTATTAAGCAGGCGCTTCCCTAAATCTGCCACTGTAAGGCTCCTCCTCAATATTTGATTCGTGGATCAATCCATGTATAAATGATGTCTATTAAGAAATTTACAAATACGAAGACAACTGCAATAAACAGAACGCCCCCTTGAACAACTGGGTAGTCCCTCTGTTGAATGCCTTCCAGTACAAATTGACCAAGTCCCGGAAGAGAGAATAACTGTTCAATTATGACTGCTCCTCCCAATAGATAACCAATCTGCATGCCGGCGATGGTTAGGACTGGTATCGCCGAGTTGCGCAATGCATGGCCAATGACGACTGCTATTTCACTGTTGCCTTTCGCCCTGGCAGTGCGAATGAAATCCTTGTTCAATGTCTCCAAAAAAGCTGAACGCGTCATCCTCATAATACCTGCAGCAAGGACGATGCCCAAAGTGATTGCTGGAAGAATCAGAACTTGAAATGCCGCGATCGGGTCTTCCCAGACATTGACAAAGTCAATTGGCGGGAACCATCCAAAATAAAGAGATAATCCAAGCAGCAGCAGAGTTCCTACAGCAAAATTCGGTACGGAAATTCCCAGCATTGCCATTAATCTGCCAACAATATCAAACACGGTGTTTGCTTTTACTGCTGATATTATGCCAATTGGGATAGCTATAGCCCATCCGATAATAGCTGCAAAGAATGTAAGCTGGACTGTAACTAAAAACCGACTTATAATTTCAGGCAGAACTTCGCTGCCAGTATTAACTGACACCCCAAAGTCACCTGTAAAAACTCCGCTAATCCATTTAAAATATTGAACTACTAAAGTATCATTCAAACCCATACTTTCTCTTAATGCCGCAATGGCCTCCGGTGTAGCGCTGGTACCCAGCATGATTGAGGCCGGATCTCCAGGAACTATATGCAGAATCAGGAACACAAGTATAGAAATGCCAAAAACTATGGGTATGAGTGTAAGTAAGCGATTGATAATATAACGCCCCATTCATTTCCCCCCTGTAATGGAAAACACAAGCGGGTAGTTTTTTATTTCTACCCGCAATGTCTTACTTATTTTAATGAAGCATTTAAAAGGGCAACCGATTCTCCGGCAACCGTTGGTTCAAAACCTTGTACCCTGCCGGATACAGCGTAGAAATTCATCGGTGATGCAAGGAATAGATTAGGATTTTCTTCAGCTAGAATAGTCTGAGCCTGGTCATAGTAAGTTTTCCGCTGATTTTCATCATTAGTCTCTAATGCTTTCTGAACGATAGAATCAAACTCTTTGTTTGAGTAGTTCCATACATTTGCAGAACCTTCCGTTGAGAAGAAATATCTTGTTGAGCGATCAGGATCAGTTCCTGATGTGTTACGGCCTACCAGTAAATCTGTGTTTTTCGATTTCCACATTTCAATATACGCGCCCCACTCAAGCTGTTTAATTTGCGCATTAACGCCAATTGCTTTTAATTGTTCTTGAATAACCTGTGCGGAATCAATCATATCCGGGTATGTAGATGCAGTGTAGATTGTTGTATCAAATCCATCCGGATATCCAGCTTCAGCTAGTAAACTCTTTGCTTTATTAGTATCTTGCTTGTAGCCTGGAAGTTTGCCGGCATCCGTAGCCCACTGCTCGGCAGCTGGTGAAATAGGTCCAGTCAATGCTGCCTTCCCTTTCCATACAGTATCGACAATTGCCTGCCGGTCGATCGCAAAACTGATAGCTTGTCTAACCTTTACATCATTAAAGGGCTTTTTAGCTGTGTTAATTCCTAAATAGCTATATTCCATTGATTGATACCCTTTAACTTCTACATTTTTAGCTTTTTCCAATAGGGAGGCCGTGTCTGCACTGATTGATGCAACATCAACTTTCCCTGAACGTAATGCTGCTGTACGCTGAGACTCGTCTTTCATAATGTTAAACTTTATTGAATCTACTTTTACTCTATCTTTATTGTAATAATCCGGGTTCTTCTTTAGGGTAACAAACTGTCCTGCTTCCATCTTGTCCAGGATAAATGGCCCTGTACCTACAGCTTCAGTGTTTAAGTCTTTAACTTCCTTAGGAACAATGGCCGCAGAGGCAACAGATGCATTATTAAGGAATGCTGCATCAGGTGCTGATAAATGAAACACAACAGTCTGAGCGTCCGGTGTTTCAATCTTGGCAATACTGCTAAAATAGGATTTTACAGTTGAACCAGTGTCTGGATTTAATATTCTTTCAAAACTGAATTTTACATCTTCTGATGTCATTTCCCTTCCATTATGGAACTTGACACCTTTAACCAAGTTGAAAGTAATTGATTTTCCATCCTCACTGATATTCCATTTTTCGGCCAGTGCAGGTACAATTTTCATTTCTGAATCCATATGAACCAATCTGTCATAAATCAGTGAATACACTCTGACGCTTGAAGCGGCTGGAGTTTTGTGTGGATCTAATCCGACCGGATCCTGATCAGAAGCAACGATTAGCTGTTTTTCGCCATCTTTACTTTTAGTTGATGAAGATGAGGATGATTCTTTACTGCCTCCCGTACATGCAGACAAAATGAGCATTAACGTTAACAAAATTGCCAATCCAAGTTTTTTTCTCATAAATCGGACCCCTTTTTTTTAGTAAAAACAATTTTTCCAAAAGATTAATGTATTTATAAGATTAAAAGCAGATATTGCCTAAAATAACCGGGTGTTTTGCTCCGGTAACTTCCGGCAGGTTGCTGGGACGGCCCATCAAGGTTTCATGCCCCAAAACTGCGAAGGCAACGGCTTCTTTTGCATCATCCGGCACTCCGAAATCACCGGCTGTTTTCACTTCTATCGAAGCTGGAAGGTATTCTTTAATCATTTGCATTAATGTTTTGTTGTACGTTCCGCCGCCTGAAATAATAAGCTCTGAAATCTCTGCTGTGGGATAGACAAATTGCTTATAAGAATTAGTAATGCTTTTTGCCGTCAAAGCTGTGGCAGTTGCTATAATGTCATAGAATGAAAGATTCCTTCTTTCTCCCTCGGACAAAAATTTCTTCGCATACAATACCCCATAGTCTTCACGGCCAGTACTTTTAGGCGGTAATTTTTTGAAAAAGGGATCTTCCAGCATTGAATCCAATAGTTTATTATCTACTGCTCCCAACGCTGCTATTTCCCCTTCAGAATCATACTTTTGCTGCCCAAGTGAATGAAGGCTGACAAGAGTATCGATCACCATGTTTCCAGGCCCTGTATCAAAAGCAAATACTGGTTGTTTGGATGTTTTGGCCGGTAAAATGGTAGCGTTTCCAATTCCGCCTATGTTTTGCAATATTCTACCTTTATCATCCGAGCTAAATAATAAGGCATCCATGTAAGGGACTAAAGGGGCACCTTCTCCACCTGCAGCCATATCCCTCGCTCTGAAATCACCAATAACCGGGATCCCCGTACGCTCTGCCAGAACCGATAAAGAGCCAATTTGCAATGTAGATTTCACATTAATGTCACCTTCAGGCCCGGGAAAGGAGACCGGAGAAGGAGCATGCCAAATGGTTTGTCCATGACTGCAAATAGCATCTACATCAGAAGCAGATATATTGTGCAAAGAAAGTAAGCGTTTTACCGCAAACGCATACCATTCTGAAATCCCTGAATGCATGATAACTAAGTCGTCTAATTTAGCCGTCTCGACTGAACAAAGATTCAATATTTGAGTTCTTAACTCTTCGGAGAAGGGCACATAAAGAAAGGCCTTTAATTTAACTTCTTTGATTTCTCCAACATCATTTGTACAAATTCGAACTAACGCTGTATCGATTCCATCTAAGGACGTACCTGACATGATTCCAATTAAATTGTGCTCATTTCTTTCTTGATAGGAATTCAAAGGGTGAGCTTTATACAATATTGAACCGTCCTTTCTTTAGATTGATTAACATATCCATTGTTGTTAATTCTTGTTAGCTGCATCAAAGCATGTAATATAATTTCATAATTACATAATAAAACGTTAAACTTTATTACATCCTTACCATCAATTTATAAAATGTTTTGAAAATTGTCAATTACTTTTTTAATAGTACGAAAATTTTTGCCACAGCATTATAAAATAGCGTTTTACTTTAACTTAACAGTCTAATTCATCAAATTTGTAATCATACATTTATGTTCCCAACACAACACTTGAACGGACATATGAAATAAGCCATTAGCACTTATTGACACAATAAAAGGCGGAGTGAACGAGGGCTAATTCCTAAGATTTTACATATTACTCAGATAATTTTTCTTATACTGAAAGATTGATGCAGCCACAGAAAAGAGCAGAAAATCAAAATGATTTCCTGCTCTTTTGAACTTATAACACGGATTGATAAAACCAAAATCTTTTATCAAGAATTGAAGCAATTCAGTTCCATTATTCAAAATTAAAGTCATATCGATAAGTGAGTATTGGCTAAAATTAGCGATGAAAAAGTCGTTTTCAGCTGCATGATCAAGTTTTCAGCTGAGAAATCGCTGCAGGGAATATTATTTTGCCCGTCACATGGGTGTTAATTATAGCCGCCATGGACATATTCGAATTAAACTATCAGAAACTCAGAATAATTGAATTACATTTATCCATTCAAAAATTTACTTTATTTAATTCCTTGTCCGCGGAAAATTCTAAAAAGCAATTCGCCAATTTTAAATATATTAACCGACCGGTTTGTTATAAAAACTGTGTACAGAACATATTAGCAAATTATAAGATTCTCTTAGAGAGAAAATATAGATAGGAAACAAGCCCCTCAAATTAGTACATACCAGATTCTTTAATATAAGGGAGATAGAGATATGAAATCAGCACCGATTTCCGCCAAGGAAAGGATAGTGACAATCGATATTATCAGGGGTTTTGCATTATTGGGAATTTTCCTGGTCAATATGCCCGCCTTTCATTCACCTGTTTTTCTTGTGACTTATCCAGAATATACAGGAGTGGATTATTGGCTGGACCTTTTCCTTCAATTATTTGTCCAAACTAAATTTTATACTATGTTTTCTTTTTTATTTGGGCTAGGGTTTTACATTTTTATGAGCCGGGCAGAACAAAAAGGGTTGAAGACTAAGCGTCTATTTTCCAGAAGATTATTTGCCTTATTTTTATTTGGAGCACTTCATTTAGTTTTTTTATGGTTTGGGGATATATTGCTAACCTACGCTTTAACCGGCTTTTTCCTGCTATTATTCTATAAACGTAAAACGAAAACACTGCTGATCTGGGCGTTCAGCTTATTATTTCTGTTCCATGCTTTTGTTTCGATTCAATTTTTTTTGCCCGAAGAAATAATGAAGGATTCAGAAGCAGCAGCGGAACAAGAATTAAAGAGCCAGCTCCCGGAATACGTTGATTTTTATCAGCATGCACAATACACAGAACTTGTTCGCTTTCGGTTCAAGGAAGAAATTATTCCAATTTTAGAGAATCAGCCCTTTGTTATGATTACGGTGCTGGGAATGTTTTTGTTTGGGCTTTATGCAGGAAAAAGGGGTATCTTTCAGCCAGGTACGACACACCTTCCTTTGATAAAGAAAATTTGGCGGGTATCCATAACCCTTAGCATTCCGCTTGTTATTCTTTTAGCCGCCTTTAAGTTAAACGCGATAGAGTTAGGACTATATAAAGAACCCGCCGTTTTTCTATTTACCAGCTTAAGCGGGTTAACATTGTGCTTTTTCTATATTGCTTCATTGACATTGCTTTTGAAAAAGAAAAAGTGGCAGCAGCTTCTCCGTCCAATCGGTTATACCGGACAGATGGCTCTGACCAATTACCTTTCCCAAACGATTGTATCCCTTTTTATTTTTCTAGAACTAGATCTTTACGGGAAAGTCAGCCTTGTCACAGGAACATTCCTGTGCCTTCTGATATATGCGTTACAAGTGATCTTTAGTTATATATGGATGAAGAACTTTAGATTCGGCCCTTTTGAATGGATATGGCGCTCATTAACATATGGATATTTTCAAACTATGAAAAAAGATAATAAAATAACGCAAAATAATATTTCCTAATGTTAAATAACCCGTTTAAAACTGAGGGTGCTGAAAAACTTACGTTTTTTTAATGGCAATAGTCTTAACAAAAAAAAAGACGACTCACATTCAGATTTTTGAATGGAAAGTCGTCCCTTTTTCACTTATACCGTGCGAGATTTTTCAACTCATTAGCTTAAATTTTCTTTTCACGTTAATTGTGAAAATTGCCATGGCCCCTTGTAATTTCATGCCAATTAGACCCGAGGATGACGCAACATCATACCCGTGCCGGTGTTTTAATTCGCTATTTTTTGCTTCTATTTTGTAGCGTGTAATCATTAAATTAGATGTACATAGGGAACAAGTAAAATTTCAAGAAAGTGACTATTTTAAAGAGAAAGCAAAAATAACTTTTACTCTTCGCTCCTTCTTTATAACAACCATCTTTGAAAGGGCAATATTTGCATTTTTCTACATCAAAATAATAGTGTCAACTGATTTTTGCCTACACTTTTTTACCTTGTCGAGCTCTCCTTATAGCCATATGGCCTGCCTTACAGACATCACATACATTCCAGCATCTTTATTAAATTCAAATTTATCTTCTTTTTTTCGAAAGCCTTGTGTTACAGAAGGATTTAATTTCTCCACTAATGTTATCTCATTATTTGTAGTGTATTCAATATTTCCCTTTTCGGAGTATGCTGCATCACCGATGACTGTTTTAACTTCCATTCCAGCTTGGATGCTTTTACAATTAGCGTTTCTGATTGCATTCCATCATTCTTTGCACCTGTCGTTACCGTGGCGGCAGTGATAATTCGCTCTTCACTCATGGCAAGGTGAGTTTTATATCCTAAAAATGCAGAATCCGCACTTTTATGTCCTACTTTTGCATCTTTATCTTTTGATAACTGTAATTGATCAACATCGTCCGCAACCGTCTCTTTTAGAAGGTTTAACTGTTTTTTAACTTTTGGATACTGAACAAGAGCTTCTTCCTTTTCAATAACATCAATGAGATCTTGGCAATAAATAATTTCATCTCCAACACATCAGTTGTCGTTTTGGAAGGGAACTACTTTTTCATCCCTTGTCTATTTTATAGATCGTTTTTCTCAGCTTTTTGGAACAGTCCATAAGGACCTCTTTAGGAGACTGATGATTATTGCGTGCTTTCGTATGGGTGGCATCCACAATTATGGAATTACTTTTGATGATTTCCTTTTCAATAGCTATTTCAACGGTTTTATTAATGAGCAGGTCTAAAAGATTGGTATCCATTAATCGGAGCTTTCGAAATTTAGTTAATGAGATTGGATCAAATACTTCCTCTTCCGGAGCCATGTGAAGAAATTATTTAAACGACATATCATATTTAGAACGTTTAACCAAGTCAACACCGGATAGGTCATGTACAGACTTGAGGAATGGATATTTGAACATGCGAATAGGATCGATAGCATTTCGACCGTTATCATGACAATAATTATCCATAAGTTCATCATAAACAAATGATAAATCAATCAGCTCATTAACTTTCGTAACATGTTATCTTTGGGAACAATTTAACCATAGAGTTGCATAAATGGACTAAAGTTTATTGATGTCTGTTCTTGTATCACCTTAAAACCACCCAATCAATTTTGATAATGTAATTATAAAACAAAAAGAGTAGGATTCCTCAAAATATTTGAGAAATCCTACTTTTATTTTTTTAAGGACTTTTTCAGTGCCGTCGTAAAATTACATGGTTTTTTTATTTTTAATCATAATAAAAAAAGAATTTCTAGTTCCCTAACCATGCCCAAAACTCTTCTATTATCTCAGTAAGGGAGATTACAATCATGAATCTCATAATGTTCATCAAATTAAGCAAATGAAAACATTTAATTTAGGAAAAGCCTCTCTCTTTTTCCCTTATTTTCTTTTGTTTTTTAATTAAGTCTCCTTAACGCATCATAGTTGTCAGTATTACAAAAAATCAATTTCACTATTGTTGCGACTAGAATAACCATGTTTAACACTCTTTTGCACTTTTGGTTTTCTTAGAAAAAAAGAATTCTGATAATTCAATATTTATTGACTTTTTAATTTTTAGGTTATACAATTGAATTGTAAATGTAGGTTGTTGGACATCATTAGTTGGACGTATTTTAAATATGTTTTTAGTTTACAGTGGAGGTGTTGAAAAATGTGTTACCAGAATCAACAATTCGGAGTTCAAGATTTAATCATTCATTTAGCAACCTTTTAGTAAGCGATTACATAACGGAAGTAATCGTTACATTAGCATTAAAATTGGGTAAAAATAGGAGGAATATAAATGGTCAAAGTTTATGATAAAAAAAGAACATTGAATGAAATTATTACAGCGGTAGGTCAATATTCAATCAATCTAAACCATTATAAAAATGAGAATTGGGAGAATGGAGTATTAATTGATGGCTTGCTCTTTAATGCTCGTCCAGAATATCAGGACACCGTATTAAGTATCGTTAATCACGCTGTTGCTACCCAGGATTCTGATGGCCAACTGGCATTCAGTCTCATTATTCCTGGTGATCCTGGTGATGCGGTTGGTCGTTGGAGCGGTCGTTCTACCATAACGGGTACCGTACATTCAACTCCGCTTGGCCGTGGAGTTCTTTGGGCATACAAACATACTGGCGACAAACGTTATCTTGAAGCGGCTCAAAGACAATGGGAATATTATAAGAAAGTTGAACGAACTTCCAATGGAGCTTTCGTACATCGGGAAGAAGCACCTGAGCTATGGTTAGACACAGTATGGTTTATTTGTCCGTTTTTTGCCGAATACGGTAAGATAACAGGTGATACGTCAGCAACCCAAGAGGCCGTGCGACAAATTGTTACTCATGCGGAATGCCTACAAGAAAATAACGGTCTGTTCCGTCACGTCTGGTGTGAACGGCCAAATTATTTCCCTCAAAGCAAATATTGGGCTCGGGGTATGGGCTGGGTCACAGCAGCTATTGTAGATGTTTGGGAACAGCTTTCCCCTGAAGACGCATCACGTGAACAAATTGGAAAAATATTACTAGATTGTCTTGAAGCATTACTTAAATACCAAGATACTAGTGGGTTTTGGCGTAATATCCTTGACGACCGTCATGAGTCACTAGAAGCTTCCGGAACTGCAATGTTTGCTTACTCTATTAAAAAGGGTCTTGATTTAGGCATATTCCAGGGTATGAGATTTGAGGAAGCTGCTAAACGAGCTATGAACGCTATCTCGGCCGTTGTACAGCCTAACGGTGCGGTTGGTATGGTGGCGCTTCCGCCTGGAGGTCCAAATGCCCGTATTGGAACAACAACTTATGGGCAAGGATGGTTTCTTCAAGCAGCAAGCAGATTCAACTAGAAATTAACTTTGTTAATATTTAGTGTTATTAGTATTTTGAAGAATTCTCTCAATTTAATAACTTTAATGAGATAAAAAAAAGCCGGTCTCCATAATAATTGGAAAGATCGGCTTTTGACATTTTCCTAGAAAAAGCTAGTTTTTACTATGTTGCTGGTTTATTAAAATTAATTATCAGATCTATTTTTAGGGGATGAAGCAATTTTTTGTGCGACACCGGTTACATTTAACTTCGCCTCTTCGATATGATCCCTCATTGCTCCGAAGGCCTTTTGTGAATTTCTCTCTTTAAGTGCATTGATGATATTAGAATGAGCTTCTACGGACGTTTGTGGATTGGTAGTAGGTGAAAAAACGTTCTTACGATAATCTTTGAGTGCAGGGACAATACTTGTATAAAACAATTCTAATATTTCGTTCCTGCTAACCTTAAAAATTTTAAGATGAAAACTTTCATCTAATATGACAATATCATCTATTTTTCCTGAATTTACAGCACCTATATATTCTTCATGAATTTCCTCGATTTCTTTAATCTCATTCTCCGTTATTTTTTGAGCTGCAATAAATGCCGTATATGGCTCTAAAGTCATCCTTGCCTCAAGTAATTGATGAATTTGAAATTCATTTTTTTGAAACCATTCTAAAAAAGTCCTTTCATAGAAATCAGTAGGGTCAATTACAAATACTCCTTTACCTCTTTTAATCTCAATATACCCTTGTGCTTGAAGAGTAATAAAAGCTTCTCTAACTGTATTTCGACTAACTCCCAGCATCGAACTTAATTGAGTTTCTGTCGGTAATTGTTCTCCGACATTTACTTTACCTGACGTGATAAAATCTTTGATTTGTTCTAATACCTCTTCAGAAACAGAAGGTCGAGACAATTGATTGAACATATACTCACCCGTGTTTATTATTTATATTTTTGGTAAGGCATTTTGATATATTATTATTCACATATAGGATGTCCAATAACCATTCTATTTAATAATATATTAAACTTACATCCCAACGTAGTCAAATAACTTCAGTTAAGTGTTCTTAGTAAAGAAGCCGATTTTCTAGATGTAGAAAATCGGCTCAAATTGATTTTTATCGTTTAATAAAAATGGTTTTGATAGCAGTAAAAAATTCTTTTGCAGCCTGGCCTTGTTCACGAGAATGCGAACTGGATAGCTTCATTCCACCAAATGGGGCTTGAAGTTCCACCCCAGCTGATTCCGAATTAATGCGAAGAAGTCCAGCATCAACTTCATTAATAAAAGATAATATATTACTGATATTTGTCGTGAAAATTGATGCACTTAATCCGTATTTAACATCATTCGCAATATCTAAGGCATCCTCAAGTGAATCAACCTTAATCAGAGCAAGCACGGGCCCAAAGATTTCTTCCTGAGCGATCTTCATGTTGCTCTTTACATTGTCGAAAACAGTTGGTTCAACAAAAAAGCCATTTCTTAATTCTTCTGCATCACACTGCTTTCCACCATGGAGGATTTTCGCTCCTTCTTGTATTCCCTTTTGAATAAAGGATAGTACCGAGTTTAATTGGTTTTCACTTGCGCAAGGACCCATCCATGTGTCACTATTTAGTCCATTACCTACTTTTAATTCCTTTATTTTATTCAGAAGCTTCTGTTTAAATTCGTCATAAATACCGGAATGTACTAGGACTCTGCTGGTGGCAGTACATTTTTGTCCAGTAGAACGAAGCCCTCCCGATATGGTTGCTTCAACTGCAAGATCCAAATCTGCATCTTCTGCAACAATTACTGGGTTTTTCCCTCCCATCTCTAGTTGATACTTTGCACCGCGGGCCAATGCTCCCTCTCCAACAAGTTTTCCAACCTCATCTGAACCTGTGAAGGTGATACCATTAATATAAGGATGTTCTACTATCCCTTGCCCGATAATAGCTCCACTGCCGGTGACCATATTGATAACACCTTTAGGCAAGCCTGCTTCTTCAAAACATTGAATAACTTTTGTTGCCGTGACAGCAGTCTCTTGAGCTGGCTTAAACACAACAGTATTTCCATAGACAAGAGCTGGAGCAATTTTCCAAAGAGGGATAGCAACCGGAAAGTTCCAAGGAGTGATGACTCCGACGACACCTATAGGTACCCTAGTAGTAAACATTAATGCTTCATTGTCTGTAGATGGAATTACATCACCTATTGATCGCATTCCTTCACCCGCAAAATAACGGAGGATTGCCACTCCACGTAGAGTCTCCCCCTTTGCCTCAGATAAGGTTTTACCCATTTCTCTTGTCATTACCTCAGCTATGTCATCAGCATTCTTCTCAAGTTGACTAGCAACTTTATATAGATATTCTCCTCTAACAGGAGCGGAAAGTTTTTTCCACTGCTTATGGGCTTCTTTGGCTGAGTAAGTAGCTTGCTCTAAGTCTACTATTGAGGATTTTTGTACGTAACCAATAATATCAAACTTATCAGCTGGATTTATGCTAGCCTCAACATGCTCTGTAGTAGCATTTTTCCATTCTCCATTAATAAAGTTTTTATACGTTTTTATTAAAGTTGATACGATAAAGCAACACCCCTTACAAGTTTTTTCTTGCCGTTTTAAATAAAATTTGGTCCTTATAAATTTTTTTATTGATCAAAGATTTAATATACTACTTGGATCGCAAGGAGCAAAATGGTTTACTCCATCCGCATCCGCTTCATATATCCGATATACATCATGACTGTGAAAATAAGAAGCACGACAACCATAGCACTTGCATAACCAGTCTCAAAAAACTTAAAGGCATTCTTATGTATTAAGAGACTAGTGGTTTCCGTACTATTCCCAGGTCCTCCTCCAGTCATAATCATTATTTCATCAAAAATACGAAATGCATCCATTGATCGTAGGATAATAGCAGCAACTATTGTGTAACGCAGCATCGGCAGTTTGACATACCATAAAATATGGTACCATTTTGCCCCATCAACACTAGCTGCCTCATACAAATCACGCGGAAATACTTGCAGTGCGGAAATAATTAAAAGAAACATAAATGGTGTCCAGTGCCATATATCAGTAAGTATTATGCTGTATATCGCCCTATCTGGATCTGTAAGCCAACCTTCCCCGAATATATAAGACATTGGACCGAGAGTATCGTGAAAGAGAATATACCATATAGTCCCAACTACAGCGGGGGCAATGACCATAGGAATCAATAATAGTGTTTTATAAATGTTTTCCCCGCGAAGGCCTTCGTCTAAAATCAACGCAATACATAAACCTAACATGAGTTCAATTAACACAGCCACTACTAAAAAGAACATGGTCGTAGTTAAGGAATGTAAAAAACTTTTATCTTGAAAAATATATAAAAAGTTTTGGACACCAACAAAGGTGATCGGTTCGCCCTTTAACGGATTCCAAGAGGTAAAGCTTAGAAAAACAGTGAATAGAAGCGGTATAAATTTCCAAACAGTAAGATAAATTACAGCGGGTGCCAGGAACAGCCACAAATATAGCTTGGAATTATCACGAGAGCTCTTTGTTCGCTTCTTACTAACGACCGTATTTAATTCTTGTAGATTTTGGATGCTGTCATTTAACTTCGCCATCTTAATCTAATCCCACCTTTTTAGAGAGGGCAAATTGCCCAGCCCTCTCTTCTCTTTCTTGGATATTTAGCTATTTGGTATATCCTGATTGATTAAATAGCTCCTCAAGTTTTTCCTGCGCTTCATCAAATGACTCCTCAACAGGTTTACCAGCGAAGGCTTCTGATAGGCTTGTTGCACCAATGTCAATAATTTTAGAGTATTCAGGGAGACGAATATGTTGAAATGCATAGACGCCTTGGCCACTTAGAGTCTGCTCTACAGTTTTTAACCCTGGGAATCTGCTTAAAACTTCAGGATTTTGCATTACTGATTTAGTTGGAAATAGAGGATTACCGGCTTTGAATAGGTTGTCAGGACTATGAAGGGCCCATTTTTCCGTTACCGCTTTATCAGTGATCCGTTTTAAAAACTCATATGCAACTTCTTGATTCTTAGACTTTGAGTATACACCCATAAAATTAGTTGAAAGCACGGTTGCATTAGGACGATCAGCTTGTTCCGTAGGTAGAAGAGCAAAGTCAAATTTCCCTTCAATTGCTGATGATTTCGGATCACCTAGATACAAAGTTCTACTATAGAATTCAATAATCATTGCTACGCGTCCTTTGTCGAATTCGGCCATCGACTCTCCACTAGTCATATTTATGTGACCGGAAGGCATGAAATCATTCAATCCCAAGTAGTACTTTCCTGCAGCGATGTTTTCTGGTGAATTCCAAAGTGGTTTCATTGTATTTGGATCATAGATATCACCACCGAAAGCAACCATATAATTAAGGTAATCATGCCAGAGAAAATCTGCTACCTTATTGGAGTGGGACGTTCCGTAAAAATCGGTTTTAAGCACTTTCCCTGCTAACTTTTCTCCTTTTTTCCTAGTGAAGAATTCTGCTATATCTCTAAATTGTGTATAGGTCTTTGGCACAGCAAGCTCATATCCATACTTAGCTTTAAAGGCAACCTTTTCAGTAGGGTCATCAAATAAATCAGAACGGTAAACTAAACCATTTGTATCCGCCATAATAGGAATGCCGTATTGTTTTCCTTCAAACTTTGATTCTTCCAATGGGTTCTTAGTAAAATCATCAGGATTATATCCCTCTGATCCAAACTTCTTGTTAAGGGATTCTATAGATTCAAGGGCCCCTACTGTTGCAAATTCAGGGATTTGTTTTGTATCAATATAAATAAGATCCCAAGTCTTTACACCAGCCATAGTATCCGAGACAATTTTGTTTCGATGGTCTGCATACGTATAAAATCCAGTATTTAGATTGATCCCCATTTCATCCGCTACTTCTTTGGCGTATTTTCCCAAGTATGTTTCCATGAAGTCCCATTTAATACTTGCTATGTTTAAGGTGACTCCCTTATATTTGCTATCCCCTTTCTTCTCTTCCCCAGATGAAGAATTTGAGCAAGCTATCACTGAAAAACAAAATACAATGGTTAATATAAGAATTAAGAATCTACTAAACACCTTTTTCATTAGTACTCCCCCTTAATATAAGTAGTTAATTTTTCACTTTGAACTTTAAAGGGCTAATAGAACTGACTAGTGATTATCCCTTTACAGAACCTGCCATCATCCCTTTTACTAAAAACTTATTTAATAGCAAGAAGAAAACTAGCACAGGAAGTAGAGTAATTATTCCGAGCGCTGCGACCGACGCCCATTGAATCATTCCTTCTGATTCAGTAAACGCCATTAGCGCTACTGGTAATGTCTTTGCTTCAAACGATGTCAATGTTAGAGCAAACAGCATCTCGTTCCAGTTATAAATAAAAGCTAAGATACCGCTTGCTATTATTCCAGGTGTAGAAAGGGGTACAACAATTTTTGTGAACATCTGCCATATTGAACAGCCATCCATTTTGGCTGCTTCTAGCAATTCTTGTGGGATTTGTTTCATGAAGTCATTTAATATCCATACAATTAACGGTATCTGAAAAGCAGTGTATGGCAGTATTAAACCTGTGAGAGTATCAGACAAACCCGCTTTACTTACCGCCATATAAACGGGTATAAGTGTTGTAATAGGAGGAAACATTCGTGTTAGTAGTATAAGAAAAAGTAATGTTTTTTTCCGCCGGAATTTAAAATTAACAAAAGCGAAGGACAGCATAGTCCCAAGAATCAACGAAGCGATTGTAGAAACAGAAGCCACTATCAAACTATTCATTACATTGTCGGGAATGGAACTGAAAAGAAACATCTTTTTATATTGATCAAAATTTGGCTCGAATATAAATCGTGGAGGCACTTCGAGAAGCAACGCCTCTGGTTTTACCGAGGTTAGAAACAAGTAAATAATTGGGAATAGTGTCCAAAGTAGTACAGACCATATGGCAATATATTTAATTCCTTTTAGTGACCATGTGTACTGTCTCACAGTCGCACTCCTTTCCTTTTTGAATGCAGCCAGTTACATATTTTCTTTGGGTAGTCAAACTTGCTTTGCAAATTGAGAGAAATTTTTATTCTCGGATACTCTTAAGTTAATTCCGTTGTCACTCTTAGTAACAATAATCCAATTAAGCCAGTTTTCATCATCCTTTTGCGGTTTATCCTCGCGATAATGACTTCCTCGGCTTTCCTCTCTGGTAAGAGCTGCATTTGTAATTATCTCTCCAACCTCTAGCATATTTTCCATCTCTAATACCTTACGAATATCTGAACTGTTTTCCACTTTTACATATTTGAGCTCCCTTCGAAACTCTTCAACTGCCTTTAAATTACTATTTAAACCGTCCTTGCTACGGTTAACTATTAGGCTCTCCCACATTACATTTTGAATTTCCTTAAATAACGCTTTAGGTCTTACTGAACCATTCTGCTTTGATATAGCATTAATCCTCTGTTCTTCCTCCATTGCCAATTGCATTGCATCTTCAAACGCAAGAGTTTTAGTCCTTCTCCCCGCCTGTTCCCCGGCAATCCGTCCAAAAACCTGCGATGTCATTAACATTTGCCCTCCAGGACGATCAGCTCCATGAGGTCCAGCAGCACCTTCTCCTGCAGCAAACAATTGTTCTACCTTTGTCTCAGCAATTTCATTAATTCTCATGCCCCCATTGAAAGCGTGGCCAAAAATAGATATTTCCAGAAGTTGTTTATTCACATCGATATTTCTTGAAAGAAGCCAGTGTTTAAGATGTGGCCAAAGGCTAGACAACTCGGTTCCAGTGCCAAAATCTCTACTTTCACACCTGCTATAATCTAAATAAACTCCTCCTCTTTTAGTACCACGACCCAGCATTATCTCTTTTTTTATTGCGACATCCATATGAAAAGAGGAATGACTGGTTGAAAAAGGGAAATATGTTCCTCGATCTGTAAAACATTGCTCTACAGTCATGCCAGTAGGCAAATACTTTTCAATGAATTCTTCGTTGTTGCCGTTAAGTATTCTTGGCATCACAGGCCAAGCCCATGGATGCAGAATGTTTCGGAATGGATGGATAAAACCGGCACCTGCTTGAATATACTCCATATTCATGAGTTCTGCACCGGCGCGGTAACCCAATGAGTAACCATCACCTGTCATTTCAACGGTATTCATATTAAATTTAAACAGTTGTCCTGCTCCACCTGTTCCTAGGATAACTGCCTTAGCTTGAATGTATATCAGTTCGTTTCTATTTGTATAAATCGTTGCACCTATGACCCTGTTTTCTTTTACCAATAATCTAGTCACCATACTATGATCAATCACACGGACACCATTCTTTAAAACATGTTCCATAAGAGACCTAACGATTGGGATACCATGCTTTTTTAGAATGTGCATACGAGGCTTACTGGTAAATTCACTATGCACCTGTTGATAAGATCCATCCTCATTTCGTTCAAATCTTACTCCATAGTCTTCAAGTTCTTTAAAAGCCCGAACACTATTTTCTACTAAAACCCGAACAATACTGGGATCAGCCATTCCTCTTGATGATGAGACAATGTCCTGAAAGAAAACATCTGGATTATCCTCCGGATCTGTATAGCCGTTCGCTGAGAGAAACCCACCTAATTCAGCTATGCCTGAAGCAGTAGCTCCACAATAACCAAACTTGCCTTTTGTAACCAATAGTACGTCTGCACCTTGGTCCCGTGCAGCCAATGCTGCTCTTAAGGCAGCACCTCCACTACCTACAATTAAAACGTCACATTGTAATTTCTCTATGATTATCCCCCCAAGGTATTGTTAATTAGCAATATTTAAAAATAATAATAGTCTTATAATTATTAATAAACTACGCTATTTATAACTGAGAATCCTGCTTCAACAAGACGTTGGCGAATAAGCGCTTTCTTTTCCTCTGTCGGTGGTAATATAGGGCTACGAGCTACACCGGCTTTTCTTCCAAGTAATTCGATTGCTGTTTTCGCAAGATAAGGCATATCTGGTCCTTGTATTGACCTCCAAACCGGAAGCAATCTATCGTGAACAGCCTTTGCTCCCTTATGGTCTCCGGCTTGAACCTTATAATATAAATCTAATGTAGCTTCTGGTACAACAGCTAACATACAAGAAATAGCTCCATCGACACCAAGACAAAATGTGGGATACAAAAGATCATCAATTCCCGTAGTGATAGGAACCTGTTCATGCAATTCTGCCATCATATCAGCCACTTTATGCATATCCCCTCCGCTTTGCTTAATTCCCAATACCCAAGGCACACGATTTATGATTTCTTTCATAGATTGAACATCAATGTCTACCCATGGAATTACGTTATAAATTAAGATTGGAAGCTGAACTGCTTCGCCCACTCTTTGAAAGTGCTGAACTAAACCGTCCGTTGTAGGTGACCATAAATAATGAGGTGGTGTCAATTGTAGAGAATCTACACCTGCGTCTTTTGCTGCTTTTGCTTTCCGAATTGCCTCCGCTGTTGTATCAGCGATAATTCCACCAATTACTTGCACTCGGCCCTGTACTTGATCTACGACAGTTTTGCATAGCGTAAAAATCTCTTGCTCAGAAAGCCCTGCTCCCTCACCTGTACTTCCACCAACGCATATTCCATGGACACCTGCTTGGATTAAATATTCGGCTTCAGATTGAATAGCCTGAATATCAAGCTCTTCTGTATGGGGGATAAAAGGGGTGACCATCGGGGGAATAATTCCATTAAGATTTAATTTAATACCGTTATGCGTTTTCATTTTCATCTCTCCTTAAAATCTGATAATAAGTCTTTGGTACATATAACAAAGGTTCTTCTATTTCTGTTGATCTAATGATATTGCAATTTTTGCAGCTACACCATGAATGTCTGACTTGGCACCTTCAATGTGATTCATCATGGCTTTATAGGTCTTACTTGAATCTCTTTCTCTTAATGCCTCTACAATACGATTATGAGCATCTATTGAGGCCGATGGATTGGATGGTGGAGAAAAAACCTTCATGCGATAATCATTAAGAGCTGGATTTACATTTGTATAAAAAAACTCCAGCAATTCATTTCTGCTAGCTTTAATTATCTTAAGATGAAAGATTTCATCGCCTGCCACTATATCTTCAATATTTGCTCCAATTTGAATCAGCCTTTCATAATCATTTGAGAGATTTTCCAACTCTTTGATTTCTTCATCTGTGATTTTTTGAGCGGCAAGATAAGCTGAATATGGCTCCAGGGTCATTCTAACTTCAAGCAATTGTTGAATTTTAAACTCATTTTTTTGAAACCACTCAATAAATGCTCGTTCGTATACATTGGTTGTATCTACAACAAAAGCTCCTTTGCCCCTTCTAACCTCAATGAACCCTTGTGCTTGTAATGTAATAAAAACCTCTCTGACCGTATTACGGCTAACGCCTAACATTGAACTCAACTGGGTCTCCGTAGGTAATTTCTCACCCACTTTCACGTTGCCTGAAGTAATGAATTGTTTTACTTGCTCCAATGCTTCTTCTGTTACAGGGGCTCTAATTAATGGGTTAAACATGCGAGAGTGCCTCCTGATATATTTATTTTTAACAATTCTGCTTCAAATCTTGATTGATTTTAGAGATAAAATCATAGATTTGGTAGCAAACCCAAGCCCCACCATCAATATTTCCTTGCGACCTCTTCCCAAGCCAGCTAGAACGGCCAATTTTGGATATCATAGAGGATGTTCCTTCCGCTGAATTTTTGGCAATTACAGTCGTTTCATTAAGTATTTGGCTAAGGTCATCCCCTCTTTTTACACCATCACTAAATGCATGTAACGCGGGTATGAAGGAATCTAATATTGTCTTGTCTCCCAACTTCGCACCCCCGCGTTGTTGAATCTCAGCTGCCATGTTCTCTTGAATGGTGATCCAGTCTTCCAAATTTAATTCTTTTTGTTGATCCTTAATGGATCTCCCAGCAGAGATAAGGGCCGAGGCGATCAAAATCCCCATAGTCGATGGCGCCGCTTTCCGTATTTGCTTCCCTCCAACCTCCAACCACTCTTTAACTGAATTGCAACGTTCTGCACTTTCTGCTAATGCTTGCGCAGCTAAATGCATTGTTACTCCTAAATCGCCATCTCCTTGTGCGCCATCCAATTCATTCCACTTATCTTTATTTTCCTCAGTAAATTTGACCATTAATGTACTAATTTTATTAATATTCATTTTTAAATCCCCCCAAATTGTTTGAAAAAAGGAGAATTTGCTTCTGCATCCAAATACTTTTTTAATTCTTCATCTATTTTCAGTAATGTTATTGAACATCCCGCCATATCCATTGAAGTTGCATATTCCCCTACATATGTTTTATAAATATTTATGTCACGCTCTTGCAAAAGGAGGTGAACCTCCCGATTTACAATATACAATTCTTCTAAAGGAGTAGCTCCAGAGCCATTGACAAGTACTGCTACTTCATCACCTGCGCTCAGAGATAAATCATCAGTTAGATAGTGGATAATTTCTTCAGCTATTTCGTTAGCGGTCCTTAACTTTGTCCGTTTAATACCTGGTTCGCCGTGAATTCCCATCCCCATTTCCATTTCATCTTCATCCATTGAAAAAGTAGGCTTACCTGAAGCTGGGATTATACAGGAAGATAGAGCTACACCCATTGTAGCTAGATTAGTAACTGTTTTCTCGGCTATTGTATACACTTTATCTAATGGCTCATTCGCCTCCGCGCAAGCTCCAGCAATCTTGTAAGCAAAAAAGATTCCTGCAACTCCCCGTCGATTTTTCCAACTTTCCCTTGGGGCAGACGCTACATCATCGGAGACTCTGATGCTTTTTACCACAATCCCTTCTTCCTCCAACATTTCAGAAGCTAAATCAAAATTCATTTTATCGCCAAAATAGTGGCCATATAGCAGGAGAACCCCTTTTCCCCCATGAATTTCCTTCGCTACATTGAACATTGCATCAGCACTAGGCGAACTAAAAACATTCCCAACTGAAGCACCATCTGCAAGCCCTTTGCCAACATATCCAAGGAACACAGGAAGATGGCCCGAACCACCACCTGTTGCAATAGCTACTTTACCATTGACAGGTATATCAGCCCGTACAATTCCCCTCTTTTCACCCTCAGGAAATCGAAACTGGTCGGGATAAGCTAAGATGATTCCTTCTAAAGTTTCATTTACAAAATCCATGGGGTTATTAATAATTTTCTTCAATTAAGTTACCTCCCGGTTATTGCCTAAGTAAGAATTCTTCCTCTTCACTTTTATTATTTATGTATGAACCCATGTAGTAAGTAAGCGATTACATACCAGTCTACTAAAATAGATTTTTGAGGTGGACCACAACTACCTTAGTCGAATAAACCTCCCCCCCCCTTAACATTTTTAGAATGTCTTATGAATTACATCCAACCAATGATGTCCAACAACCTACATTAACTATGACTTATTTTAATTAATACTTTTCGAATTGTCAATATATATTGAATTATCTGAAATAATTAAGATTTTCTAAAACTTTTAATTGAGGAGTTTTAGCAATGCACTTAAAGCAATGAAAATAAAAAAACACTAACCATAATAGGTAAGCTCAGATTGTTGTCAAAAGGGGGCTGTCTAAAAAGTCCCTAAAACAGTAAAGAAGCTGGAGAAAAACAACACTTTTTCTCCAGCTTCTTTTAGTTCGGATTAGTTTGATGAAAGTGGCTAGGCGGATGCCCGTCACTTTCATCATATTGTGGGCGAGTGCCACGATACCGAACTCGACATGCACCTTGTCGAGTCCCCGCAGAGAAAATCTGCGGAACGACCGATTGCCCTTGATGTGGCCAAAAACGCTTTCCACCTCGACCTTCCGTCGGCCATAGATAGCGGTTTTTTCTTCACACTCAAAGGCTGCTTTTGCCTTTGCCTTCATTTCTTCAAAGACTGTATTCCAATGAACCTGACGGTTTCCTTTACCTTTGGTACATTGCGGTTTCAAGGGACAACCTGTACAATCCTCGCATTCATAGATTTTGTAGCTTTGTTCATGTCCGGACGCATTTTTCTTCATTTGATATTTCTTAAATGCAACCTTCCGGTCATTCGGGCAGATAAAACAATCATCCTGTTCAACGTATGTCCAGTTCTTTACGTTTTTTATGTCTTTCCTGGCCTTCCTTGTCTTGTCTTTCAGATAGGTTCCGTATGGAATGAGGAAATCGAACCTTGGCTCTTTTTCTTCCCCGATTGCATACAGATAGTTTTCCTCACTCCCATAACCCGCATCGGCTATGACGGTTTTGGGCATCGGCAAAGAAGAGGAAGCCAACTTCTCCAGGTGAGGGATGAAGCAGCGCGTATCCGTCGGACGTTGATGAATAGTATAAAATAGGATGAACTGATTTTCCGTTGCCATCTGTACATTGTAGCCAGGTTTAAGCTGACCATTTTTCATGTGGTCTTCCTTCATCCTCATAAAAGTAGCGTCAGGGTCGGTTTTGGAATAGCTATTGCGGTCACCGAATGTCTTGTTCTGTACCTTGTATTTTGCCAGCCTCGGCAAGAAATCTTTCCTGATCAGTTTGAGGGGTTCTTCCATTGACTTCGCTTCTTTCTTTTTTCCTTACGGATCTCTGTATCTGCTTCTTTTTCAATATCCTGTGTTATGCGGTTATGTGTGTTTCCAATCCGGATGCAAGCTCTTTCAACCGGAAGGGTCTGATTCTGCTTTCTCCAGGCTTTCCTTTAAAATGTCCAGTTCCTCCGCCTTTGTCATCTCCTCAATATGTTGGAGAGTGTACTTGATTTTCTCCTTTAATGATTCTTCGGATCGGACTGTTGATTTTTTCCATACAAAAGAATACTTGTTGGCGTCCGCTTCAATCTTCGTCCCATCCAAAAAGTAATGTTCCATCGTGATATGGTTGTCCTCGATCAGCTTCAGGATCATGGTTTCAAATAATTCATCCATCATGGACTTCATCCGTTTTCCACGGAATTCGTTGATGGTGCGGTAGTCGGGCTGTTGCATGGCTGCCAGCCACATAGTCGGGAGGTTTTCTAGCGTCAGCTTTTCGATGCCGCGGCAGGAGTACACCTTTTGGGAGTAGCCAAACAAGATAACCTTGAGCATCATTTTGGGATGGAACGGAGGCCTTCCGCCTCCTGGATAATGGGAGAATAACTTTTCATCCGGTATGGATTCCACCATTTCATCTACTACCCGTGCGACATGGTGAGAGGGTATCATTTCCTGGATATCGAAGATAACCTGGACCTGATGGTTATTGTAAGGTTTGAATGTAGGAGAGTATTGCTTTTGGGAGACCATATTTTCTTCTTTCACCTCTAGAGTCAGGCTGGTTTGCATGGTATAATTCTCAATAGTAGTCGAAAGATTGCTCATAAAAAATCGTCCTTTCTAGAGTGTTGGTGTGGTAACTTACATTTTACTAGAAGTGACGATTTTTTTGTGTTTTTTTTGAATAAAAAAGAGGCCGTCCGAGAGTCGGTTAAACCGACTTTCGGGACAGCCCCCTTCTTACCTACAGTCAAGTTGTTTATTTAAACTTTCGTGCGAGAAATGAGTTTATTTTGAGTGGGAGGGGTACCCCTCCCACTCAAAATAAACTTACGCATGCCAAAAAGACCTGACGAAATTGCATTTTTTCGCAAGGTCAACTATGTTATAGTAAAAGTAACCATTTACGAACAGGTTGATGCTGTTTCGTAATCATAGGTGATGTTGTGTGTAATAAGGTGAAATGCCACTTTCAAGAACTTATTCACACAAGCGATCGACGCAACTTTGTGGGGTTTCCACTGAGGTTGCGTTTTTAATTTATCGTAATAATCCACAATATGATTATTCGTTTTTTTACAAAGTGTAATCATCGTTTGAATCATATAGTATAAGATTTTTCGTAGTTTGTTATTTCCTCGTTTATTAATTTTGTCTTTATAATACGTATTGCCAGACTGATAACGCATAATATCAATACCAACATATGCATTTAATTGTTTAGGATTTTGAAAGCGTCGCATATCTCCGATTTCACCAATTAGACGTACAGCTGTTACTTCTCCAATGCCTGGGAACGACAGTAGTACTTGGTATTCAATTCGCTCTGTTGAAAGTTCCACCATCTGTTTTACAAGCTGTTCTTTTTTGTCTCTTAATTCTGCGATACGTTTGGCGTACTCGCGTACTTGTTCACATCGTACATCCTCTTTCGAAATGGCTGGATAGGATTCTTTTGCAGCCTCAAGTAAAGCTATTCCCTTCGCTTCCGCACGTGCAAGTGATAAGTTCTTTCGAGTGTTTGCTTTCAACCGGTTACGAATCACGGTTTTGGAATGAGCTAATACTTCATCTGGATGAGGATAAAGTTGTACGATGTTTAAAAAGAGCGCAGAGCGTGAGGAAAAAAGACGCTCAAGTTCAGGGAAGCATAGTTGTAAAATGGCGTGCATGCGATTGTAGAGATGGGTGACTTCATGATCTAATTCATCATAATATCGTGTGAGCGCACGCATTTGTTTATAATAGTATCCTTCTTGATAAGTCTCTTCACGCTCTACTCGAAAATGAGATTTAGCGAGCTCGTGAGCATCACTTTGATCTGTTTTATTGCGACGCATAGAAGCTGTTTGAAGATTCGCTTCTAATGGGCTAAGCCGATGATAGGTATAGCCTTCTATTTGGAAGAAGCGCTCTAATGGTGCTGAATATACTCCTGATGCTTCGATTACAATTTCAGGTGCTTGCCCATCCTGTTCCATGATTTTGCAAATCTTTTCATTCAAAGCTTTAAATGATGATTTGGCATGTGTGATTTCTCCTTCAAACTCACATTGCCGATAGCCATTGTAAATGACCATTGTACTTCTCCCCATACTTACATCAAAAGCTAAAACATGTTGCATAATCATTTCTCCTTCTTAACCATTCATAGAAGTCTTCACAGTGCCTTATCGATTCCATTTTCTTTTACACGATCTCTTGGATCCAACATACTAAACTGATTCAAATAAGGTTGTGAAGTCGGTCGGTTTTTAAAACGGACTCTAAATCGTCCCAGGGGCTGTTCGACCTTCCTTCACTTCTACTAAAAAAATAGTAGCACAAACCATGGCCGTGGTCTGTGCTACTAATGTTAGTATGTTTTTAGATCTTTTTCCTTTTTATCAAGAAAAGGACAGGAGAGACTTCTCTTGGTCTTTAGGCCATTTGGGGACTTCTTTAAGTCCAGTTGGCCATCTTCTTCAATTCAGGGCAGCGAAGGTAAGCATCGCCTGCGTCGACAATTTTTTAAGTTCCCTTAAAGTTGTCCAATGCATGCCATGCTTTTTAATGCATTTGCGAATACGCGTTCAATCGTTTCTTTGCGTTTCACATAGATTGGTTTTACATCCTTGTGGTGTCGCAGATGATCTGTTTGCACTACATAATCCTGCCAAATATGCCTTGTCACCACTTTTTGATGGTCCTTACTTCCTGTACATTGGGATTGGAATGGGCAGCCAGCGCAAATGTGCTTAGGTGATTTATACTCACAATAGCCTGCCTTGTTCGTTGTAGACTCATTCAGGACCTGCCTGGAGGGCAGAGGTAACGGTCGAAGTGTTCATCATAGACATAGTCATGCTTTTTTGAAATACCCATCTTTTGTGCGAGGTTAAGGCATCGCAAGTATGATTTCGTTATCAGTTAAATACTCCCTGTAGAACTTATCAGGAGGAAAAGGTTTTTTTCCGTGATCTTCCCGGTCCTGATTGATTTCCTCCTGGAGCTTCTCCTGATAAGCACGTGTTTCCTTCCGGACCACTTTCTTCGCAAACTTATGCTCTTATTCGCCCTTGCCTTTACGTGAGTTGAATCAATGAAAACGTGCTCGATACTGATCAGCTTCCTGTCGGCTGCCGTCGTAAAGATTCATTAGAAAATCTGTTCACACAAATCTGTATCTTTAAAACGGCGCTCATAGTTCTTGCCGAAAGTGGAGAAATGGCGCACCTTGTCACGGAACCCATAGCCCAGAAACCATCATTGGCCATATTAGTTTCCGTGTCCTTGATCGTCTGCCGCATGGAGCGATTGCCAAATGTAAGAGAGTTTAATCAGGATGACAGGGTCAATGCTTGGCGGCCCACTTCGGCCGAATAGACATCCTTCACCAAGTCATAGATAAATGAGAAGTCAAGGCTGCTTCCACTTATGGACCAATTGGTCCTGTCGGACAAGCTGGTCTAAGGTAACCATCTCTAATTGATCTCGCTGTATAGGATTGTTTTTCGAAAGCATCTTCGTCACCTCAATCATTTTATGTATCAATTTTAAAAAAGATTTTAGGAACGTTCCATAGTAAACGTTTAAAAGCCTGTTGATTGGAGTGGAAGGCGCGAAGACTCCTGCGGGAGCAGCGGGACAGGTTAGCCCCCGCAGGGGCATGCGACGAGGAGGCTTACCTCCCGCCCCGCGGAAAGCGAAGCGCCTGGAACGGAGATCAACAGACTACATTAACAGGCCAAGTAAAAAAATAACTGCAGGCATACTCAATTTAATAGAGTTTGTCTGCAGTCTGAACTAACCATAAAGGTTAGCTGCCTTTAGATTGAGAGAAATGCTTAATTATACAACTATTGGTTCATCCTTCTGCAGCGGAACGGCACATGTAATAATGGTTCCCTGATTCTTTTTTGATTCGATGTGAAGTGATCCTCCCAAGGTGATCATTCTGTCTTTCATGGAACGCAGTCCAAAACCAAGAGAAATTTGGTCAGTTCCTGTGCCATTATCCTTTATTTCCAGAATGATCAGATCATTGGTATAGCTCAGCGTGATTATAATATGAGTTGCCTGGCCGTGCCTTTTTGCATTCGTTAAAGATTCCTGAAGGCAGCGGATAATTGTATATTTCGTCAGTTCACCTGTTTCACTTTCCTTCCCTTCCAGCTGAAATTCAACTATGGTTCCCGTATGCTTCATGAAGTCTTCAATAAGCCGGATGCAGCTTTCCTTCAAAGGCTGATTCGCACCTGACGGAGACAGCTGGTAAATGGAAGTCCGTACATCGTCAAGTCCATTTCTTGCTAAATCAGTTATTTCTTTTATGTACATCTTTGCTTCCTTTCTACTGGCTTTAATCAGAAAAGGCAAAGCATCAAGACTTGTAATCACGGAGGTAAAAATATGGCCAACTGTATCATGCAGGTCCTGGGATACACGGTGGCGTTCCTCGATAATGGTCAGTTCCTCAATTTTTTTAGCATATTGCTCCAGGGTTTTATTTTTTGCTTCAATGGATTCAATCAGCTTTTTTCTGCTTATACTGGTTACCGCAATATTTCCTATTGCATAGCCAAATACGTAAAATATGAAAATATCCGTCATTTCAATAATTATATCTGCCTCATGAAAGAAATTTCCAAGAACTGATCCGGTGATTAAGATTGCTATAGCTATTATAGGGGAGATCCAGATTAAAGGAGCCGTCTGACTGACAAAGGCAATTATTACAAGCGGAAACATCAAAATCTCTAACACATCAAACCCTGCTTCTTTAAATTCCATCACCGAAAATAAAAACATGCTTCCGGATAATAAAAATTCTAAGACTACATATCTTCCAATCTTAATATACCCTGGCCTGTAAAAGAAATAGGGTACAAAAAGCGTACATAAAAACGCCAGCAGGAGGATCATTTTATGGAAAGTGTCTGAATAAACCAGTATTACATGATAACCAATAAATGCCATCCATGATGTCCGGATGATAAACAAAAACGTATCGAGCCAATGCCATTTTCTTTTTTCCATAGTTATTGCCATTTGCCATCTTCCTTCTAATGTGCTTATTCCATTATCCTCTTGCAAAAATCTTACGGTCAAGATATTTTTTGGCATTTATTTCATCGAAATGGCTTTACGCTACTTTCAAGCATATATTTTGGCTGGAAGTCACTTATCAATATGACTCTTAAAAGATATATTGATGGTAACAAAACGAGAGGCTGAGGTTGATGCTGGTAAAACAAAAGATTCTAATACCCTGTCTGCTGCTGAGCGTTTTGTTATCCGGCTGCTCTCTGGAATCCGATTTTGCTCCGGCAGCCGATCATTTGGATTCGGCATTAGAACAATTAAATGAGGAAATGAATCTGCTTGATGACAAGGACACGTTAACTATAAAAGATCAACAGATAGTTATAACCGAATTGGATAAATTTCATGAATCTGTAGCCGAATTTAATAACTACTCAAGAGGATGTACAAATAATTCAAAATGCAATTTCAGATGATTTTAATATCAATGTGTTTAATAAATAATTTTATAAGAATGTCTTCTTTGAGAAATGAGTTGCATATAACAAAAAAAAGGCCAATTAAGGCCTCAGACTAGAGCCAGGGAGCAGTTCACCCTGGCGATCTTATTAACTATTTAGTTTTGCCTTATCTAAACGGATTGTGAGAGATACACAAATTATCTGCCCCCGTTTCGGGGCAGACCGTTATTCCTAATTAGGTCAGTTATCCATTATTCAAACTTTATTTTTCTCATTCCCAGCACCATGAACAAAGCGGCAAATGCGAGCAATATTCCCACATTATCGAGTACATCTGTCAGCGAACCCCCGTTTGCCACCAAATCAGTAAAACCTCTCATCGCCCAAGTCTGGGGAAGGAAGTCAGCCATCTTTTGCATAAACATAGGTTCAATTTCGAGCGGCCAATAAACACCGCTTATCATGCAGGTAGACACGACGACCAAATTCCCGATCGAAGCCTGCTGTTCTACCGTTTTTACTAACGCGGCAATGAACAGCCCCAACCCGACAACAGCACAAAGCATGGCTGACACTAATAAGATATTAGCTAATAAATTTCCCCAGTTTACGCCAAACATAAAATGAGTTGCAGTCATTAATACTCCAAATTGAATCCAGCCAATCAGGAAAAAGGATAAAAGATAGCCAGCAGATAGTTGCATCCTTGATGATGGCGTAGTCAGCATCCGGTACCACACACCGTTTTTCCTTGCTTCCAAAATCGTGCCAGTTACGCTCATCATCACAATCATCACAAACATAATGGAAAACCCAGAAGCTCGTGCTGACATGCCATTTAGTTGAGGAACGGAACTTTTTTCGTCTATGTTCCTTTTGTTTATATTTAAAGCTGCTGTATTAGTTTCGGCCGAAACCTTGTCATACATTGCCTCCCAGGATTCTCCGGTATAGCCGCTCCACTTTTCTGATCCAGATACTTCAATTGTTGTTTTCGCAATTTTATTTGATATGAATTGGATAATCGTCGAGCTTGAAGTGAACTCGGGAATTCTTTGAAATTTGACTTCAGGTGCTTCACCGGCCAGCACTCCTGCTTGAAATCCTTTAGATAGGATGAGCGCGCCCGATACCTCTTTTTCCTCAAGCATTTGTTTTGCCTGTTTTATAGAACTCTTCTGTACGTCGAAGAAAGTATTTTCCTCAATTATCTGTTTGTAAAGTGATTGGGATAAGACCGATTTATCTTGATCAACCACCAATATCTTTATTTTTTCCTCGCCTTCTTCACCCAGCAATGATCCAAATATGAGAGTGAACAATAATGGCATAGCAAACATAAGCAGATAGCTTTGCGGTTTTTTCAATAATCGCAGCAATTCCATACTGCACAGAGCCCAAGTAGTCCTCATGGCATTTTCCTCCTATCTTGCCTTTAATCTTAACGTGCCAATGGTAAGTGACACTGAACCCATCAGCAATAATACTGCAATTGGCATTGCTAATTCATTCCATGTTGTTCCTGACATGATCTTAAGAAATGAAGTTAATGCCCATTTATTCGGCGTAATATTGGCAAATGTCTGAAGCAAATCCGGAAACAGATATATCGGGAGCATCGATCCACCTAAAATAGCGAATACCTGAATGCCGATACCGCTGATCAGATCCGTTGTTTTCTCATCAGAAATGAGTGCGGCAATAATCATGGCAATTCCGGATACAGCTATGGAATAAGAAATGCCTATCACCGATAACTGAAACAGATTATCTCCCCATTTCACATCAAAAAATAACGCAGTCGCTGTATAGAAAATCAGCAATTGTATAAGCGCAAAGAGCAGCGTTCCCAAAAATTTCCCGATTAAGATGGATGTATTGCTCGTGGGTGATACCATCAGACGGCCCAATGTTTCCGTTGCCCGCTCCTGGATAAATGATTTAGCACCTACTGTTGCATTAAAGAGCAAGAACATTGCAGCCATTGCCGCAGCGTAATATTGCATGGAAGAAACATTTTTTTTGCCGACTGATTCCTCTGCAATTTTATACTCCTTTTTAACTGATTCCGTTAAATCGGCTGTTATTTCTGCTGCTGCAGACTGCATTTTTACTTGTCCAGAGACTACAGCTGCTGATTGTGTCAAATCTTCCATGACCATTGAGGTTGTTATGGACATTGTCTGGATGCGTTCGCTGAAAGATTGCAGCAGTGATTCAATTACAGAACTTTTCAGCTCACGGTCTGGCAGCGATAAAATGGTCACATTCTTGAGTTCTCCATTGTTCATGCCGCTGCTCCACTTTATGGGAAACATGATGGCCGCATCGATTTTTTCATCTCTTAGTAACTCTTTCAGTTCTTTTTCATTTGCAGCAGGTTTCACTTTTATAAAAGAAATCTGGGATAATACTTCTTTTCTAAACATCTCGGCCATTTGATCATCATCTGCCTGGTAGAAACCGACTGTTGTTTCGCTAAAGCTGTCATCGCCTCCCATTACCGAGTCAAGAGCAGCACCAAGTATAGCGGTTAGTACTAACGGCATTAATATCATCGTTAGGAATCCTTTTCGGTCAGTGATCCGAATCTTAAAATCCTTCCATGCAATCAGCAAGCTTTTCATCTCTATTCCTCCTTAGTCTCGCAGAGAGCGACCGGTTAATGATAAAAATAAACTTTCCAAATTAGGCTCCTTTACTTCAAACGACAGCACTTGGAGTTTGTTCTTTATCGCGCAGCCCATAATATCTCCCATGACTATCTGATGGTTGTTAACAAATACTTCAAGTGTACCGTCCTCTGGATTTGCTATGATTCGCTCTACATTGGATAACGCTTTTATACTTTCAATAAAACTATCATCCAACGAATTCAAACTCATTTTGATAGCAGTACCTCCAGCAAGGCGTTTGCATAAGTCATCTTTCGTCCCCAATGCAATCATTTTCCCTTGATCAACAATACCGATCCGATTACATAAAAAATCGACTTCCTCCATGTAGTGGGAGGTGTAAATAACGGTCATTCCCTGCTTATTTAGCTCTTTAACAGTTTCCAGAATATGATTTCTTGATTGCGGATCAATCCCCACTGTCGGTTCGTCCATTATTAATAATTCAGGCTCATGCATTAAGGAAGCTCCAATATTGATCCTTCGCTTCATGCCGCCCGAAAATGTTTCGATTTTGTGTTTTGCCCGATCAGCCAATCCAACAAATTCAAGCACTTCATCTGCCCGTTTTCTAGCTTGAGCTCCAGAAAGTCCGTACATTTTGCCCCAGAAGAGCAGATTATCTTTCGCTGACATTGTTGGGTATAGGGCTATTTCCTGGGGAACCACCCCAATTTTCCTTTTTATGTCCATGGGCCGTCTTTTCACCGAGCTGCCGGAAACAGTAATTTCTCCTGAATCGCAGGAAAGCAAACCGCAGATCATGCCAATGGTGGTTGATTTCCCCGCACCATTTGGCCCAAGCAGTCCAAAGGATTCACCCTTTTGGACAGTAAAAGAGATTCCTCTGACAACCTCCATCTGTGAAAATGTTTTCTTGATATCCTCAACAATCAGCATGTGTGCCACTCCTTTTTCTTATCTTTGTATTAATCTTATTTCATAATGAAAATTTTTCCATATATCGCAGGGAAGATTTTTTCCAAAAAAAAAAGACCTGTTCAGGCCCTTTGAAAGTTTGTATATGCCGAAAGTAATATGCAGAATTGCTATTCAAACACAGTGATTCCATAACGTACGGCAAAGATGGCTGCTTGTGTACGGTCGCGGATCCCCAGCTTTCCAATCAGATTTGATACATGATTTTTCACAGTTCCTTCTGTAATAAAAAGAATGTCTGCAATTTCTTTATTGCTTAACCCATACCCCAGCTGGCGGAGGACCTCTATCTCCCGTTCTGTAAGCTCTTTTACTGACTGTGGTATCCCTTCCGCCCGCTCAGGCGCTGTTTCCAGCTGTTTTGTTTTCTTTATTTCCCGGAGCATTTGTCCAGTAATATCAGGCGGCAGAACTAATCCGCCAGAATGCACAGTCAGGATGGCTTTGACGATGGTATCTGTAGGCATATCCTTAAGCAGATATCCGCTGGCCCCTTCTTCTAATGCTTCAAAAATGAGTTCACTGTCCTTAAAAGTCGTTAACATAAGCACTTTAGTTCCAGTTGAATGCTTTGTGATTAAACTTGTTCCTTCTACTCCGCTTGTACCAGGCATCCTGATATCCATTAAAACAATATCAGGGTGCAGTTCCTGTACTTTTTCAAATGCTTCCTGCCCATCACCCGCTGTTCCAACTATTTCAAGCTCTGCCCTCAGCCCTAATAGGGTAGCCAGCCCATCCCTGATTAGAGGCTGATCATCAACAATCAAAATTTTTATCATTTGCTTCCTCCTGCCACCCACTTTTTCTGGAGAAGCGGGAATTGCACTTTCATTTTAAATCCTTCTCCCTCTTGACTTTCAAAAGCAACAGACCCGCCATGTTCTTCAATTCTCTCCTTCATATTGATAAGTCCGAATCCAGGAATAAAATTGCTGGCTCCTTTGCCATTATCCTTTGTGATAATCGTAATTTCTTCGGAACTGCATTCCATTTGCAGCTGAAAATGTGAAGCCGCACCGTGACGCTTCGCATTTGTTAATGATTCCTGTATTGTTCTGATAATCGTTGGCTGAAGTGAAACTGGAATGACAGCAGGATCACCATTTAATTCAAAAATGGTTTCTAATTGAGCCTTTTGGTAAAATTCCTCCAGCATGTTCCGAATTGATTGATTAATGGTAAGCTGAACGCCCTCGTCATGATGAAGCGTCCGGACCGATAAACGTATTTCCTGAAGGGCATCTCTAGCCAATTGATTACAAACCGAAATGGCTTCTTCTGTCTTATGTATATCCAAATGCAATAATTCCCGGCCCAGTTCCAATTGGACAAGCAGTGCTGTCATTTTATGTCCAACGGTATCATGAATTTCCCGGGCAATCCGGTTACGTTCGCGAATGGTTGTAAGTTCTTCTACTTGCTTTGAATAGACTTGAAGCTGCTGATGTACTTCTGTTAACGCATCATGTGAAGCATTCATTTGCTTATATTGTTCATTCATTGTTTCCTGTGCTTCCAGCAATTTTCGGATAAGATTACCTACAACTGACCCGAAAACCACAAACGAAACACTTATGATATTATCCAGTAAATCCAAACTCCCTGTCTTTTCTTGCCAATAATACATAACAACTGCCCATATTGCCAAAAAAATCCCGACACTCATCTTAATAACGTTTTTGTTTGAAGAATGAATAGTTAAAGTTACTGCCACTACACCAAGTAAAATTAAGTATAAAGTCGAGCCAGGAAACAAAAATCCAAACGAAACACTCAGCAAAGTATCGACAACAATAATAGTCATCAGCAGCCGGTCATTTATTTGGGTAAAGATAATAATATGATTGATGGAATAAAGTAAAGCAACAGCAATAACATAGCCTGTTAAAAAGGGATCATCCGGCACCTTAGAATAATAAACATAGCTTATCAGCAGAAACATCACTAACCTAGTATTTTTTAACAAGCTCTCACACCTGATCTATTGAAATTTTTAACTGCAGCAATTTCAAATTCGACAAAACATCTGCGTTCCCCTGCCAAGCTGAAAAAAAGAAAAGCGGAAGCTCCTCATAAAAAATAAAGAACTTTACTTTCCCGAAAATAAAGCTGATTTTTTTACAAAAAACCTTACTTTTATATCAAGTGATATATTAGGAAAGGTAACTTAATATGAATATATATATTCTATTAGTGGTTTCATTAATTTTATTATTACTGGGTATAAATCAGACTTTTAAAGAAGGAACATAACGGGTAAAGAAAATAGAGACAGGAACAAACCATTCTAATGGAGGGATAATACCATGAAAAAATCAACCATGAACTTTGTTTTAGGATCTATTCTTTCAGCCGGCGGCGCCGTATGGGCTTTTCTCGCTTATAGGAAAACACTGAAAGCATCATTTAACGTGATCGAGGATTTGGATATGAGAAACAACACAAAGCTTGACGAAATGGAAAGCGTGGATGCAGATAAAGATCCGCGAGAAAAAGGACTTACACAATATGATTCCGTTTTAAAAGCAGATTGGGTTGCAAATGGTTTTCCACAGACAAATCAGGAACTGAAAAAAGGGAAAGAAATAAGCAAAATTCATGTACAAACAAAATAAAAGATGTTGAAGGACTTAATCTTCTCACTTAATAAATAAAATTAATTAAAACAAAGTCTTTGATTTTCCAGATCAGAGACTTTGTTTTTTTATACTGGATTAGATTAAGGGGATATCTCTGTTTAACAATTGAGTGTGCAAAAATCCACTTAAACTAAATTGCTTTTCTTCAATAATCAAGACCTTATTTGAGAACTTGATTTTATTCGATTAACAAACAATACTATTAATAAATCCTTTTTTAATGAAAGGCCTTTCCTTTTAAGCAATGACATCTCTTTTTTTGAAAACGAAATAGGCTAGAAATTGGAATAATATAAAATATACAGCGAGCATGGTGACTGAAAAGGACAACGTCATGCCATCGACCGCAGGCATACCTTCGAAATATTGGGTTAAATCTGTATTGGCAAACAGCACATATTTTGCCCAGTCAAACTTTGCAGCCAAAAGGTTCGTTAGCTCTCGTCCTGTAAACATTAAGAAGATGGATAGTCCGATCGCAAGAGAACTGTTCCTGAATACTGCCGAAATCATGAAGGCCATTGTTGCTAGCATAATCATTTGAATAGATTTTAGTCCGTACATAATCACCAAATGGAATACCATGCTTTGTTCAGTAACTTTTCCATTAAAATAATTTAAGTACGGGACAGCTGTCTCTGGTGTCCCAAAAAGGATCACTCCTAAAATAGAAGAATAAACAAATGCTATAACAAGCATTACTATTGCAAACAAGAGTACGGCACTGTATTTAGCAGCAAGAATTTTCCCTCTGCTTATAGGCCTGATTAATAATAATTTAATAGTTCCCCAATTAAACTCCGAAGCTACTATGCCCGCAGCAACGATGATTACGAATAACCCGGCAAACTGTATCATATTAGAAGCATCGCTTACAAAACTCCACACAGAATAGTCTTCAGATGAAACTTGATGTGCAAGCCGATATTCTTTAACAGCAATATCTCTTTTTACAAACTGCTTTTGGTTTTCAGGAGCGTTTTCCATTGCTTCCAGTTCTTTTTTTGAAGCAGAAATTTCTGTTTGAAGCTGTTGTTCCCACTTTTGCTCACCTTCACCTTTTTGATTAGCCGCTGTATCAGCATTTCCTTCCTGGTACTTAACCGCACCCATCACTGAAACCATTAGCAGCATCATACCAATCATCACATATGTTCCTGGCCGCCTAAATAATTTCATTAACTCATTTTGAAGTAAACTAAACATGTACTGCATCCTCCTTATTTTCAGTAACCTCCAGAAATCTATCTTCAAGGGTTTTAATAATTTCCTTAACTCCATAAATCTGTATATCAGCATTGGCCAATGCGGTTACGACGGCAGGTATTTCTTCCTTTTTTAAAGGCGCTGCAATTCCATCCTCCACCAGCTGAAATTCTATTCCCGGGAAAATAGCTTGCACCAATCTCATTGCTTTTTGGTTAGGAGAAACTTCAAATTCATAAATTTTTTCTGTTCCATGGACAAAGTCACTAACCAGCTGCACGTCAATAAGCTTACCGCTTTGGATAATCCCAATCCGATCACACATCATTTCCATTTCAGAAAGCAAATGGCTTGAAACGATAACCGCCATATCCCGTTCTCTTGCAAGCATTCTTAGATGATCCCTGATTTCCCGGATTCCAGCAGGATCCAATCCATTTGTTGGCTCATCGAGTATAAGAACTTTAGGATCATGCAGCAGGGATTGGGCAAGCCCCAGCCTTTGCCTCATACCGAGCGAATAAGTTTTTACCTTATCATGAATCCTGTCCGTAAGACCAACCAGCTTAATTACCTCATCGATTTTTTCTTTCTTAACTCCTTTTGACATCCTGGCAAAGTGAACAAGATTCTGATATCCGCTTAAAAATTTATACAGCTCGGGATTTTCAACGATCGCCCCTACCTGAGAAACTGCTTTTTCAAAGTTATTTTTTATACTGTAACCTAAAACTTTAATATCACCTGAAGTAATCCCAATCAGGCCAACCATCATCCGAATGGTTGTCGTCTTTCCTGCACCGTTCGGGCCAAGGAAACCAAACACCTCTCCTTTATTCACCGAAAAGCTGATATCTTCAATAATTGTTTTACCTTTAATCGTCTTTGTAACATTTTGAATTTCTACAATCCTGCTCATCTTCTATCTCCTCTCACTTATGTTTGTGTCAATATTTTAATCAGTCTAATCCCACGGTTTACCGAAAAAAGAATCTTCAGTTCCCTCTCTTGCATCTATAATTTACAATCTGGAAGTCATGAAGTATGGTGCCATAAGTCATTTTAAACAGTCAGATTTAGTCATGATCTTTCACTAAAACAGAAAAAGGCCGACTCATAATCAATATTATGAATCAGCCTTAAATAGCTTAACTTATTTACTTTTCGCGGATTAAGCTTTCATCCATCACTTTCATAATAGCGGAAGAGCGGTTTTTGACATTCAGCTTGGAATAAATAATAGAAATATAGTTTTTGACAGTTCCTAAAGACAAAAACATTAATTCAGAGATTGCTTTGTTTGGCAGCCCCTGAGCAAGATACTTAAGTACTTTTAATTCTTGATCATTCAAGTCATAAGGATTGGAAGCTGACTGCTGCTGTTCACTAGGATCGGTTTCACCATAATTTATATTTTGGAAAACTTCTCTTGCCAGATGCTGAGGCACAAGTGAACCGCCATGAAATACCAATTCAATTCCTTTTATTAAAAATTGAGGGTCAACTGCTTTTAAAATATAGCCTTCCGCACCTGCATTTAATGCATTCCTGACATGGGTGATATCCTGAAAGGTGGTCAGGATAATAACTTTCACTTCCGGCCACCGCTCTTTTATTTGCTTTGTTGCCTGTACCCCATCCATAACTGGCATTTGAATATCCATTAATACAATGTCCGGAATATTTTTTTCACATAGCCTGATGGCTTCTGCTCCGTTTTCCGCCAGACCGATAACCTTGATTTCCGAAATGCTTTCCAGAACTATCCGCAAGCTTTTTCGGATGAGTTCCTGATCTTCAACAATTATCGTATTGATCATATGCTAATAGCCTCCTCCCTTCCAAGCGGGATAGTACAGATAACTTGTGTTCCCTTTCCCTCATTCGATTCAATTTTTAGAGTCCCTCGTAATGCAGCGACTCTGTCCTTCATGGTATGCAGACCGAAACCTGGAGTTATAGTGCTTGAACCAATACCATTATCCTTTATATGCAGTATTAAATAATCCCTGTTAAAGAAGATCTTGATTCTGACTTGACTCGCATGCCCATGCCTTTTTGCATTCGTTAATGATTCCTGTAAACAACGGATCAGAGTAAGCTTAATCCTTTGCCCAACTTCCCTCTCGTTCCCTTCAATGAATAACTCCACTTCTGTATCTGTGTGATTCATAAACTCTTCAATAATTTCATGGAAGGAATCAGCTAATGTTTTCACCTCGTCATTGGGGGATAGCTGATGGATTGTATTTCTCACATCATTTAATCCTTTGCGGGTTAAGGCGGAGATTTCCTTAATACTTTTTTCTACCTCTGCATCCTTATTGGCATCAAGCAGATAGGGGAGTGCATCCAGATTGGTTATCATTGAAGTAAAAATATCGCCCACCGTATCATGCAAGTTCTGAGATACCCGATTCCGTTCCTCTATAATGGTTAGTTCTTCAATTCTTTTAGAATATTGCTCCAGTGTTGCATTTTTCTCCTGAATGGATTCGATTAGCTCGTGTCTTTTATTATTAATAACAGTTACCCTTCCCAAGGAAAAGCCTAATCCATAAAAAACAGCTAAAATCAGTATGAAATTTAATGAACTCTCAGAATAATCTTTACCGGCAGAGATTATTCCCATAGTAAAAATACTTACAGCAATGAAGGGACCGACCCATATTAATGGCCTTATTTGACAGACATAAGCGATTGTTATCAGGGGAAAACAAATAAAACCATTAATAGCAGGCAAATGAAATTGATTCATCATAAATAAATACATGCCGCCGGTTAATAATGTTTCTGCCGCTAAATAGTAATGGAGCTTTTTATATCCCGGCCTGTAAAAGAGATAAGGGACTATATAAAGCAGAATAAACCAAATCAAAATAAGCAACTTCGTTGAAGCATTACTGAATAATACTAAAAACGATCCACCGTTAAAAATAACCCATAAAGTCCGAACACAAAATAAGAGGGTATCCTGCCAATTCCAGCTTCTTTTAGCCAATCGTTCATCTTCCTTCAACTTTCATATATGTATATATTATCCTATTTCCAAAATCGGACGGTCAATATAATTTTAGTGTAATTT
The DNA here is from genome assembly GCF_002860285.1 of Bacillus sp. M6-12. Classification (GTDB taxonomy): domain Bacteria; phylum Bacillota; class Bacilli; order Bacillales; family DSM-1321; genus Peribacillus. Next base: position 129,631 of record NZ_PGVF01000016.1, on the reverse strand, counting down.
AAAAAGGATAAGCTGTTTATAAAGGCCAGCGGAATTAAATTATTAATTCTTCTGGCCTTTGCTTGAACTATTTTAAGGGCACTCAATTAGGAAAAGTCCCTATTTCATCGATTCGGTTATCCCGCTATACAGCTTCTCTACTATAATCTGATACTCCTGATTTATTGTTTCTTCGTCCACTTTCTTCAGCTCCCGGTTATACATGATCCACTCACCGTCAACCATTACATGATGAATCCGTTCCTTATTGGTTTCCATCATTAAATTATGGACTGCGGTGGAAAAGTTACCAGTCTGGATATCTGGGATAAATGAGTCCTTTTTAATAAATACCATGTCCGCAGCAAAATTGTCCTCGATGGAGCCATGAGAACTAAGCTGGTAGGCCGCTGCCCCATTTTTTGTAGCCATTTTGAAAATATCCTCCGCGGTAAAACGCTGAATAGGAGCGCTATTCTTTAATAAAAAATAAGATATCTTCATCGTTTCCCATATATCAACACTGGCAAAATCAGTACCTAAGCAAACATTGACCCCTTTTTCAAGCATCTTGCTGACTGGTGCTATTCCAGCAGCAGTCCAATAGTTAGATACCGGACAATGGACTACCGATGCACCTGTTTCTGCAAGGAGAGTAATATCCTTCTCATTTAAATGAACTCCATGGTATAAAACTGTTTTGTGATCAAGGAGGTCCCGCTCCTTGTACAGTTCCACCGACGATTTACCATAACTTGAGAAAATAAGATCTTTCCGCCAATCGTTTTCCATGCAATGTGTTAAATGAATAGAATCATATTTTTGTTTAATTGTCTCACAGTTTGCTAATGTTTCATCCGTGATATCTTCCTCTTCAAGCAGATGGGTTCCAAACGAAATATTATGTATCTTTTTATTATGATAGTCGGCAATTTTATCGTGGGTATCTATCAGCCCCTTCAGCCCTACTTTATTTATGCTTTCGGCCGCCAAATCAGGCCACTCCTGTGGTTCCGATTCGCTGGTAAATACAATCCCCTGCTTTACCATTTCGATATACGCTTTCATTAGGACAATTTGATAATCACTGCTTGATAAATTATCCAGTTTATCAAAATATCTCTTTTGAATTTGTCCCTGGCTGCTGTCATTACACCAATCTTCTATTTTAATGTCCCGTGCTATCCCTTTTGCTGAAAGAGAATATCCATGAAAGTGGGAATTATATAACCCTGGTATTATAATAAATTCCCTGCAGTCCATCGTTTGTTCATCTGGCTGAGTGGAGCTAGTGTCCTCTAATACAATGATTTTTCCTTCTTTTACCAATAAATTGCCCTGGACGACATTATAGTCTGCATTCAGATAATTTGCATTTTTTAATAACACGCTGACCACACTCTTCCTTGTTTTCTAATACTCTTAATATTATTTTAATTCACAAAATAGAAATAAGCCATCTTCTAATAAACAGGCAAAGAAAGCCGGCACCTCTGCCCGCTTTCTTACTTACTTTAACATAGCCTATTTTTTAAAAAGGTTAAAACTGAAATCATCTGACAGCGCATCCTTCACCTGCTCTAAATCCTTCTTAGAAGCCTCGCCCTGTTCAGCCTTCTCTTGAACCTTAACCAATGTTTCTTCTTTTTCCTGGAATTTTTCAAATGCTAAGTCCTTTATTTTATTCCCTAAAAAAGGGGCTTCCACTTTTTTAAAGTCATTTATTGCACTTATTACATTTGCTAGTTGTCCAGCAACTCGTTCCTGATCATCTGCCGTTATTTTGTTTTGATTCTCAAGTTTTTCTAACGTATCCAAAGCTTCATTAACTTTATCTTGAAGGGCTTCTGCGGCAGAAACAATCTTCTCTGATTTTGAGTCGGAAAATCCAGTGTCAATCTCAATCGAGCAACCAGTTAACATAAAGGCAAAAGCAACGATAAACAAACATAACATTTTTTTCACATAAATCATCCTTTTTCAGTTATTAGTGAACGCCGGTAGATTTAGGCAGCACATTCTCCCGTGTTCATCTGAGTTTATTATGAAATAAAAAAGTCATGTGAATAAGTGAGTTATGGCTAACTTCAAAGATTGATTAGTCATGAAAAAGTCATAACATAATTATTCTTCAGCAAGTTTTCATGAGTTTTAACTCACAGCCTATCTATGAATGGAAAGAAAGCATAAAAAAGGACTGTACCTCGCAGGTATCAGTCCAATATTTCTTTATAAATTTATCTATCTACACAAAAACGGTGGCAGCTTGTCCAAGTCTGCTCCTCTCTGCTTATTTATGTTTACAGGTTTTCGTTGAACCAAGGCCGCGGAGCTTCCTCGTTATTGGTGTAATCCCGCTGATCCCGATTGTTTCCTCTTTGGTCACGGTTATTTCTTTCCTGATCACTATTGTTTCTTTCCTGGTCGCGGTTGTTCTTCTCCTGATCTCTGTTGTTTCTTTCCTGGTCGCGGTTGTTCTTTTTCTGATCCCTGTTGTTTCTTTCCTGGTCGCGATTGTTCTTCTCCTGATCCCTATTGTTTCTTTCCTGGTCCCGGTTGTTCTTTTCGTGATCCTTGTTGTTTCTTTCCTGGTCTCGGTTATTTTTTTCCTGATCCCTGTTGTTTCTTTCCTGGTCGCGATTGTTCTTTTCCTGATCTCTGTTGTTTCTTTCCTGGTCGCGATTGTTCTTTTCCTGGTCGCGATTGTTCTTTTCCTGATCCCTGTTGTTTCTTTCCTGGTCCCGGTTGTTCTTTTCCTGATACCTGTTGTTCTTTTCCTGATCCCTGTTGTTCTTTTCCTGATCCCTGTTGTTTCTTTCCTGGTCGCGGTTATTTTTTTCCTGATCCCTGTTGTTTCTTTCCTGGTCTCTATTATTTCTTGCTTGAGCTCTATTGTTTCCCATAAGATCTTTTCCTTTCAAAATGTATTTTCTAACGCCCGCCGCTAACGCAGCGTAAAAACAGTATTCAAGTTTGCATTCGCTGCAAACAATTGAGTGTAATTTAACTTCGAGCTTTTCATACAATACTTAGAACTCTGATATATATTCGTTCCGCTAAAGCTATCCCTCATTGCATCAAATGCAATGAAGGCGTAAACTACACCCGGAATATACATTCAGACCTCCTTCCCTATTACTTTTTATGATATGCTCCGTAAATCAAACAGCTTGTACAATGTCTAGGCAATAGAGCATTTTGAGCGGAAGTTTGAAAAGATAGGAAATTTCATTAGCTAAATAAACCTAGCTGAATTGGCAATTAATCTAACAACTCCCCGGCTCTCTTTATAAATGAAAAAGTAATGAAAAACTTAAATTGGTTATTGTACAAAAAACGTAATTAGATTATTATCTAATTAGTTAATCATAAAATTAGAGGTGAACACTTGATGCAGTTAAATAAATTGGTGGAGTTTCATAAGGCTTTAGGCGACTTGACCCGCATCCGAATTATCGCCTTATTGCAGCATGGCCCCCTTCATGGGCAGGCCATTGCAGGAAAGCTCGGGCTGAAGCCCCCAACCATTACCCATCACATTGCTAAACTTCGGGATGTCGGCTTAATTAAAGAGCGCCGGGAGAAAAATACTATTTACTTCTCGCTCAATACAAAAATCCTTGAATCCAGTTCAGCGGCAATTAACTCAGTCGGAAAGGGGACGGCAAATGAGATGAATGTAACGGCAGAGGAAAGAGAAAGCATCATTAAAAATTTCTTTACTGCAGATGGCAAACTTAAGAATTTCCCTGCGCAGCGAAAGAAAAAGCTTGTGGTTTTGGCCTATATGATTAAAGGGTTAAAATTCGGCACAGTGTACCACGAAAGAGAAATGAACGAATATCTTAAGCAGTATTATGATGATTACGCAACCTTGCGCCGAGAGCTTATTATGTGCCAGTTTATGTACAGAGAAAATAACCAATATGAATTAAACCCGGAAGAATTATGGTGGTTAAGCTAATATTTTTTTACCTAAGTAATTAGATATTCTTCAAATTAGATAAACGTTAAAGGTGGCGGTCTCTTAATGTGGGGAGCTCTTTTCAGGCAGGAAAATCAGTATGGGAAACTATTTTATGCTGGAGTGGTCAATGGGATTGGTGACCGGTTCAGCTCAGTAGCTGTTTATGCCATGCTGCTGCAAATAACAGGTTCAGGTTTTGCAGTTGGTGTTACCCTGGCCATAAGGCTTTTTCCTTTCCTGTTCTTTGGCCCAATTGGCGGGATTTTGGCAGACCGTTACTCCAAAAAGAACATTTTGATTATTACCGATTTATCGCGTATTATTTTCGCATTGCTTCTGCTTTTCGTCAATGGTAAGGAAGACATCTGGATCGTTTATCTTGTGTCTTTTTTTCTGGCAGCAGGTGAAGCGATATATTCCCCAGCTCGAAAATCATCCATACCCAGGCTTTTGAAAGACAAAGGAATCCTCCTAAAAGTGAATAGCCTGGAGCAGGTTATGGTTGGGATTGTACTAATTGGAGGTGCGTTTTCCGGGGGAATTGTTTCGTTTTTCTTTGGTCCTCAATTTACATTTTGGCTGAATGGATTTTCCTTTTTGGCCGCTGCATTCATCATTTCAACCATTACTTTTCCGTCTGAAGAAAAAGTAATGAAAAGTGTTCACCGGGAAAAACTTCCTTTATCGACAGTGAAAAAAATCATCCTCGCCTCGGCACCGTTACAACTTGTACTGCTGGGCCAAATTTTTGTGGCGTTAGTGGCAGGGATTGATAATGTATTAATAAGTGTGTATGCCGTAAATGTTTTTAATTTGGGAGGTTTCGGTGTCGGCGCTTTTTATGGAGCACTTGGAATCGGGCTGATGGTAAGCTTCTCTGCTGCCAACAGATTAAAAAAGAACTTGCTGGTAATCGGAATTGCCTGTTTAATGCTGGAGGGAGTTTTTCTCGTTTTACAAAGCCAAATCTATTTCGTAATCACTGCCTTTTTTATTTTTACCGGTGCAGCTTTTATGTCGGGCATTGGAAATGCTTGTTTCGATACAGTGCTGATGGAGGAAATTCCTGAAGACCACCATGGAATGGTGTTTGGCCTAACAGAAACCATATCAAACACTCTTATAGGAGTTTCCATGTTCTTTGCCGGCCTGGCTACAGAATTTATCCAGCCTAGAACAATGGGATTAGCGGGCGGTCTTTCTTACATCTTTATTGGAATATTTCTATTAATTGCTTTCTGCCTTTTAAAATCAAAATCTTCTGTACCAGAAAACGTCAATCAGTAACTGGCAGCACTCTTATAGTTTTTCCATTAATCCATCCATATTAAAAATCTTATAATGGATGGGTTGGCTTTACCTTCAGCCTTTTGACTTGTTTAACGCAGTTTGTATCGCTGTTGCCACTTTTAAAAGGTACGATTCTTCATGGGGCACAATTCCGCTCTTGCTTACCATTTTGCTAAATGGGATTTTATTTGAATTTTGGTCAATTTCAAAGCCATCCATGCGGATTTCATCCGCCTTTCCTTTGCATAGAGCAAAAAAACTATTTAACTCAGCTCTAGCAATTCCCGAAACTTCTTCCTTTTGAAAACTAAACTGACTATTTAATCCTTCTGTCCTATACAAAAACACATGAGCTAATTCATTATCTATAAAATGTTCTGTAGTGTTAGCGTCTTTAATAACCCCCAAATACTCCAGTTCATCCATGGAAACATCAATTCCCAGCTCTTCATGAACTTCCCTTATTCCATCCGCAACTGATTCATGAGAAAGGATATGACCTGCTGCCGTAATATCAAAAAGGCCTGGAAAATCCTTTTTCTCTTTACTTCTAAGCTGGAAATACACATAATCTTTATTTTCCTCCCTGCTAATAAACCAACAGTGGAAGGTCTCATGCCAATATCCGAGATTATGAACTTCCTTCCGGGAGGCTGTCCCCGCCTGGATATGATTCTCATCAAAAATTTTCAGCATTTCATCATTCATATTAGTCTCCTCCAAGTCCGCATTTGATAGTTTTATTATCTCTTATGGAAAGGCATGAAAAAAAGGGAAAAGAACTTTATTTTCTTTCCCCTTTTAATAATTTGGCTAGTTATTATTTTAGATTCTCAAAGTTAATGATCATTAAAAAAGATTGCAGAGAAAATACGTTTTCTCTGCAATCTCTAAACCGTCTGTTAAACAGGTACTTCTTTTGTAAACTTACTATTTCTAAGCTTTATCCAAGCTGAAAGAATGAAAACAATAGCCAGCAGCAGCACTTGAGCTATGAGCGTTTCCCAAGTTGGATATAACCCTATCCATTCAATGAATGGGAAAGGGTGAATTGTATGTGTCGCAAGAATCTGAGAAACTTGCAGTGAGTGGATGCTTATTCCAAGAATCTTAAAGGATAAAAAATATATTAAGATTGTTGCAGTTGTAAAGAACAGGTGAATTGGAATTTTTGGGCTGTAACGAATCAAGATATATCCTGCGGCAACCAGGATAGCTACTGCTACGGCAATTCCAATTGCAAGGCGATTCAGGCTCATATATGGTGCCATGCCTGTATAAAAAATAATCGTTTCTGCCCCTTCTCTAAAAATAGAGAGAAAAGCAATGAATGCAAATGAGTAAAGACTTCCCTTGGCAAGTGCTTGGCCCATCTGCTGGTTAATATAGCGGTTCCAGCTCCCGATATTCGCTTTACTGTGGAGCCATGCACCCACAGTCAGCATCATAATGACAGCTACAATCCCCGTATACCCTTCAATATACTCACGGCTGGAAGAGGCGGTCAATTGGGAGAATACCAGGTTAATAACTAGTGCCAGAATTGCACTGGCAATTACTCCTGCACCAACCCCAATCCAAATCCATCTTTGCTTATCTGCCTGATTTACCTTTTTCAAAAAGGAAACTAAAGTAGCGACGATAAGTAACCCTTCCAGACCTTCGCGCAGCAATATTAACGCTGCGTCCCAGATAGAGTAACTGGTATCCTCCAATACCTGGCTTAACCGATTCTTTAAATCCTGAATTATCTTATTTGCTTCACTAGTTTTGACCTTCTTTGACTCCAGCAGTGAAATAGCTGCAGGGACCTGTGTTTCTACATCACTATATAGTTTGCTATCCCTTGTCTGTACTTCACCTTCCACCATTGGCCATATGGTTAAGATTTCATTTAATTTCTTGGAAGCTTCCTCATTTTGGCCTGAAGCAATATGCTTTTCACTTTTTGATAAAAGAGCGGTAACGTCTTTTAACGAAACATCCGTGACAGCAGACGCTTTTACTTTTCCTGCTAAAAGGTTATTAATAGATGTTTGGAGTGCTACTATGCCCTCTTTCGCTTTTTGCAGGTCAGCCGGTTCCTGTGTGAGTGCAATCCTGATGAATGCCATATTTTTTTCGATTTCGCCATAAGAAACGACGCTTTGATTTCGAACAATTTTCTCAACCGCAGTCCATTTATTTAGTAATACAGGATACTGCTGCATCGCCTTTTTTGCATCCTCAGCAAGTATGGCTTCTTTCATTTGGTCTACATAAGGAAGCAATCCTTTAATTTTGGTTTTTTCCTGCTCTTTATCAACAGGATTTTGTTCCTCATCATAAGCTACTACAGAACTGGAAAGCTGTGACAACAGCGTCTTTATTTGTTCCTGGTCACCTTTTCCCTTCTTCAGTTCAGTCTTTAGCTGAGCAAGATTTTTATCAACATTAATTGCCTGTTTACTATTTGGTTTCTTAATGGTGGTCCATACTGTTTCAAATTCGTCTAAGTTGGCGGAAACTGAGTTAATATCTCCCGATTTTGCCTTCATAAGACTATCGCCAATCAAAACGAAAAGTTCATCTTGATCTGCTGCTGCATTAGCAGAAGAAATGTTTAATGTTAAAAACAGTATGGCCAGTAATAAACATAACAGCACTTTTGCCTTTTTCAATGCAATCATAACTCCTTCCTATCCTGAGAATACAAACCATCAGGACAGCAATCCCTCACCAATGTAGCCGTTCTCTTTAATTCCTGGGAGGCATGCAAAAATTGCACTGCCTTTATGGACAGTATATTCATTTAACTTGTCATTTTTTGCCAGTCGCTCCTGCATCGGGATAAATTGTTTCCTTGGGCTTCTCTGAAAGCAAATGAATAACAATCCAGCGTCAAAACTCCCGGTTTGCGGATCCATTCCACCCGTATATGAATATGCCCGCCGCAAGATCTGCTGGTTTCCATCACCATGGGCAACCCTCATATGCGAAAAGGAAGGAATCATCAGTTCCCCATTTGCATCCTTTTTGCTGTAATCCGCTTTTTCAAATTCTTCCTTATGGCCGAGTGGAGCTCCGCTGTCACGATGTCGTCCGAATGTTTGCTCCTGGTCCATCAGGCTGGAACGATCCCAAACCTCAATGTACATTTGTATCCGGCGAACAACCATATAGCTGCCTCCAGTTAGCCAATCAGGGCCGTCCCCCGCCTGTACCCATACATGTTTTTCCATGTCCGCGTTCTTATTTACATCAGGATTTACTGTGCCATCCTTAAATCCAAACAGATTTCGCGGTGTTTCCTGCTTGGTATTTGCCTGCTTAGTGCGCTGAAATCCTTCCTGTACCCAATGGATTACAGCCTTGCCTCTGGCAATTCTAACAAGGTTTCGGACAGCATGAAAAGCGACTTGCTGATCGTCGGCACAAGCCTGTATACAAATGTCTCCGCCTGACCATTTTGCTTCTAAAGAATCCAGCGGAAATGAAGGCAAATCAGAAAGCTCATCTGGTCTTTTATTTTTTAAACCAAAACGGTCAACGCCATTTTTCTCAAATAAACCTGGCCCGACCCCAAATGTGATAGTAAGGTTAGAGGGCGCAAGGCCAGCTGCTTCCCCCGTATCTTTAGGAGGAAGATATTGGTTCTCAGAGTGTTCACCGACAGCTTTTCCTTCTGTCATCGCTGCTGAAGCTTTCGTCCAATCCTTAAAGAGCTTTACGAGCTCTTCACGGGTAGAAGCTGTGACTTCTAAAGCTGCAAAATACACGTGATTTTGTGCTGGGGTAGTAATACCCGCTTGTTTTTCCCCATAAAAAGGAACTACATCATTAATGCTTTTACCCTTAGTCGTTTTGGAATTAGTTGCCGCCAGCACCCCGCCGATGCCGCTTGCACCAAGGAGCAGGCCTACTCCACCTACTCCTGCTGACTTTAACATCGATCTTCTTGACATCTTAGCAGATAAAAACGGAGGCACTTCTCCGCTCTTTTCATTTTTGCTGTTCAATGATTATCCCTCCATTACAATGCCCAGCTGAGAAAGCGGTTCAGCAAGGGCATCAATTGCCTGGCTTAACTCCTTAACTTCTTCTTCCTTCAGCTCAGTATAAGCCTTGTAGCCATTGCCTTTCTTGTGTTTTTCCAAAAGTGTGTATACTTGGCCGAATTGTTTTTCTATATCAGCAGAAACTGCTTCATCCTTTTCCTTTAAAGCTGGATTTAACAGCTGGTAGATTTTCTCTGCTCCCTCTACATTTGCAGCAAAGTCGTATAAGTCTGTATGTGAATAGCGGTCTTCTTCACCAGTTACTTTTGAAGTAGATACTTCATTTAATAAGTCAACTGCTCCAGTTACCAACAATTGCGGAGTAACCTCAACTGTCTCTACTTTGGCTCGAAGGAGGTTAACGTCCTTCATTAGCTGTTCTGCATATTGTTCATAGCCCTTTGTTGTGTTTTCAACCCATAATCCTTTTTCAATGCGGTGATAGCCGCCCCACTCGGCTTCCGGAACATCGCCTTCACGAGCATCAATTTTTGGATCCAAATCTCCAAACACCTCGGCTATTGGTTCAGCACGTTCGTAATGCATTCTTGCTGGAGCATACGCTGCTTTTGCTTTGTTAACATCACCTGCAATTACTGCATCCGTGAAGCTTTGTGTAGATACTACAAATTCTTCAATTTCACCTAATGCATAGGCCCGATATTCTGCAGAAACCCCCTCCAGGTTACTGGAAGCAGGCTCAGCAGCTGCCTCCTTTTTTTCTTTTGGTGTGGCAGCTGTTTCTTCCTTTGACTGAGTGCAGCCAACCAATAAACTTGCAGATAATAAGATTGCTATAGATGCCTTCATTGTATTCATAATAAAAATCTCCCTTATAACTATGTATAATTTCATAACTATTCTAACAGACATTGATAATCATTTTCAATTGTATTTTATTACAATGTTGTGAAAACTGATTAATTATCAATCTATTAATGTCCTGCTAAAGGTGAGCAGCATAGCTTGTTTATTAGGAATAAACAAATGACGGTAAACATTATGATTCGTTAACGATAAAAAAGGCTGCAATCTTTTGCAGCCTCAGACTATAGACAAACTCGATGAAATCAAGTTTGCCTGCAGTTATTATTTTATTTAGCCTATTAATGGGGTCTGCTGATTTCCGTTCCAGGCGCTTCGCTTTCCGCGGGGCGGCCGGCGACCTCCTCGTCGCATACTCCTGCGGGGTCTCACCTGTCCCGCTGCTCCCGCAGGACGTTGAATAAGCATCCTCGAATAAACACCGCACGAAGGAAATGCGGATGCATTTTCGAGGATCTCGCGCCTTCCACTCCAATCAACAGGCTTTTACACGTTTACTATGGAACGTTCCTAAAATCTATTTTAAAATTGATACAAGGTTTACTTATCACCGGGAAATTTAAGCCCAATCTGTGCTCTAGCCTCATCCATAATCTCCATTACCGCCATCGACATTTCATAGGAGTTTACGTCTGACTCGCGCTTCCCTGACTTGATTAGTTCGATAAATTCCATCGCTTCATACATCATAGTATCTTCAGCCTGCGCTGGTGTAATATCTTCTTCTGTGCCGTCGCGGTATACGATCTTTACGTTTTTAGGGTTTGAGATTTTATCAATAAGGATACTTCCGTTCTCCCCTTGAATCTCAGAAGGAACAGGTGAATTCGTTATTTTTGAATGAGAAATGATGGCTTCGCTGTCATTGTAAGAAAGAATAATGCTCCCTTGTCCATCAGCTCCCGATTCAAGCAGATAGCCATTCGCCTGAATTTTAACTGGCCGGCCCATAAGCATCACAGCTGGATAAATGCAGTAGATGCCGATATCCATCAGCGAGCCGCTTGCAAAGTCAGGATTGAAAGCATTCAGCACAGTACCTGCTTTATAGGCATCATATCTGGACGAGTACTGGCTCTGGGTTGCTGTAAAACGTCGTATTTTCCCTATTTTATGAAGGTTTTTCTGAACGCTTTTAAAGCTAGGAAGAAAAGGGGTTTTCATGGCCTCCATAAGCAGCACGTCATTTTCCTTAGCCGCTTGAATCATTTCTGCTAATTCAACCCTATTGGCCGCAATTGGTTTTTCACAAATTACGTGCTTCTTATTTTTAAGAAAAATTAGCGCCTGTTCCGCGTGCAGTGAATTGGGAGTAGCAATATACACTGCATCAATTGCTTCGCTGGCAGCCATTTCTTCCAGATTCGTGAATGCTGCTTCCACTCCATATTTCTCGGAAAATTCCTTTGCTCGTTCCAAAGTTCGTGAATATACCGCCGCTAATTCGAAATCTTCAATATTGCTGGCGGCTTTAATAAATGCCTCTGTTATCCAATTGGTTCCTACAATACCAAAACGAATCATAGTCTATTCCTCCATGCTGTTACATTCTGATTTCTCTATAGAGTACCAAATATCATCACCTTTTTCCAGAAACCGAATAGCCGGTTGAGATTGGAGGTTTTTAGCTCCGCTGAAAAGGGGATAGTAAGGTATTAATAAATGAGGAGTGAAGTTAAGTGACGTCTGTGAAGGATAAGGTAGCACTCGTAACAGGGGCAGGCTCCGGAATCGGCCTAGCCTCCGCTGTTAAACTGGCCAAAAACGGAGCAAAGGTAGCTCTGGCCGATGTAAAGGCAGAAAACGCAGCCGAAGTAAAAACGCAAATCGAGGAACTCGGCAGTGAAGCAATAATCATTGAAACGGACGTTTCCGATCCCGCCCAGATGGAATCTTGCATAAAAAAGATAGTTGATACATGGGGGCAGCTTGATATAGTCTTTGCAAACGCCGGCATTAATGGGGTTCTCTCACCGATTGAAGATTTAGATCCGGATGACTGGGATAAAACCTTGAGCATCAATTTAAAGGGAACCTTTTTAACCGTAAAGTACGCCATCCCTCATATGAAGCAAAATGGCGGCAGTATCATCATTACCAGCTCCATCAATGGAAACCGCATTTTCCGCAATTTTGGTTTTACTGCCTACAGCACCTCAAAAGCGGGGCAGGTAGCCTTTGGAAAAATGGCTGCCCTAGAGCTTGCAAGATACAAAATCCGCGTTAATACGATTTGCCCTGGCGCCATTGAAACGAATATAGACAACAACACCTTCCCCGAGGAAGAGAATCTGGAAAAAATCAAAATTCCGATTGAATATCCTGAAGGCAGCCAGCCATTGAAGAACAAGTCCGGATCAGCTGATCAAGTGGCAGATTTGGTCCTGTTTTTCGCTTCAGACCAGTCATCCCATATAACTGGATCAAAAGTTTATATCGATGGGGCGGAATCGCTCTTATAATATTGCTTCAGTAAAACAAAACTGGCAGAGCCATCTGCCAGTTTTTCGGTTATAAAATTAAATCATGAAGATTGTTAAATCGAAGCAGATTTTTCAAAATATCCGCTTCTCTTTTTTAACCCTGCCACCCGTTCGTTGATAAGATTTAAGTTCTCCTGATGAAAAAGTAATCCTGTTTCTGAGACTACTTGAATTCCATTTCTTTTATGCAAAGCAGTTGTCACTCCATTTCCCAATCTTCTTACCAATAAATTCACCATTATAGATCATGGAGCTTCCACAGGAAGGCTAAATTCTTTAAGAATAATAACTGTTGCTTCAACCTCTTGAGCTTTTTTAGAAAAGCGTAAGCTCCTTTTAAATACAGTGCTGTAACATCTCTTCCGGATTTCTCGACCACTTTAGGCTTACCATCAAAGACATCTTCCCCTGTACCCCCACTATCTATCTCAGCTGGTTCTCTTGGGATTAAAAAGCCACCAAGTAATTCCGCATACGGTTATTGCCTGGTTTTCGTCCAAAAGTTGGAGTATCTTTTTTATCTAAACAATGCGTACCATAATCTTTTACCTCTAACCCTGCAAAACAAGAGCTAACTAATATCATTTATTATCACCTCAATCTAATAGACTGAATTCCTTATTCGGATAAACTGCCCGTTAGACTAAGTTCAGCAAAAAGAATGTAAATCCTTTTACAGATTCACGAATTTGCTAGTTTATTTCAGATTATTCATAAACGGTTTATCTATCATGTTTTGAATTGCATTCTTTCTAAATGTATGGAAGTATAGATTTCGAATGAATTTCAATTCATTGAACTGACAAATGAACTTTAGATATTGAAAGGAAATCGGCTTATGGACTATAAAGTGACGGTTTTAATCTGCGATGACAATCTTGCTGTTCACGAAAGTATCAATGCATACCTGCAAGCTGAAAACATGAGTAGCGTTTCAGCTTTTGACGGAGAGCAGGCACTTGAGCTTCTAAAAGAAAACAAATTCGATTTAGTAGTGCTTGACATAATGCTGCCAGGACGTTTTGGGACTGAGGTTTGTAAAGAAATACGCAAAACGAGTGATATTCCAATCATAATGCTTAGTGCAAGAGGGGAAGAAATGGATCGAATCATTGGCTTGGAAATCGGTGCAGATGATTATTTGACAAAACCTTTTTCTCCACGTGAAGTAGTGATTAGAATCAAAACAATTCTTAAACGGGTACAACCCAAACAAGAAGCCCCCACTTACTTGAAAGCAGCCAATCTCTCAATTGATATAGACGGATACGGTGTTATCATTAATGATCAGGAGATTGAACTTACGGCCAAAGAGGTTAAGTTATTAGCATACCTAGTTAAAAACATAGGCAAAGTGATAAATCGTGAGGAGATGCTGTACAAAATATGGGGATATGATTATGCCGGCGATACACGTGCAGTAGACACCTTAATTAAACGTATACGGCAAAAAGTTGCAAAGGCATCTCCACATTTTTTAATAAAGTCCGTGTATGGAGTGGGCTATAAGTTCGAGGAAATCATATGAAAAGATTTTTCTTTAGTAAACTCTCAATTGCACTAGTGATTTTATTTATATTTATTTTAGGGCAGATGTTAGGTGCTTTTGCTATTAAACACTACTTTATACAATCAAAGATTAATGAACTGCAACCTCATCTCACTTTAATTAGAGAACATGTTTCTAATGGAGAAAAAATCAGGAGGAACGATGATTTCCTTATTAAAGCATATAATGTCCACGGAAATGAAATCGATATAATTAAAGAAGACGTTTCCCCATCTTTTCCAGAAACCAAAATGAACAACGTTTTAAAATCGTATTTACCCAAAATTGTTAGTGGCAAAACCGTGGTCGAAATTAAGGAAATACCCGACTTTTCTTCAAAAGCAATTGTTATCGGACAGTCTATCGTCCAAAACAATAAAGTAACAGGCGGCATCTTTCTTTTAAAACCGGCACGTGCTTACAAGGCTGCACTTTATGGTTTTTACCTTGTATTTTTTACTACATTAGCAATTGGAACAATAATAATTCTGGTCTTTCTAACTTTGTTTATTAAAGAGAAGAATCAGCTTGAACAAATGCGAAAAGATTATATTGCGAATATAAGCCATGAATTAAAATCCCCTCTTGCGTCTATAAAAGCCTTGACTGAAACACTATCAGACCACGTAGTTAGAGACCAATCAAGAATCGACCAATACTACAGCATCATATTAAGAGAAAGCGCTCGCCTTGAAAAACTCATTTCTGATTTACTAGAGTTATCGCGATTACAAAGCAAGAAAATTGCATTTACTAAATCAGCTATTAATACAAATCAATTAATTGAACGGGTGTCGGAGCCCTTTTCTGTTCTAGCAGATGATATGGATCTACAATTTCATATAACTGAGCGTGCAAAAAATCTGCCGCAAACCTATTCAAATGAAGATCGGATTATACAAGTTCTTACTATATTGCTGGATAACGCGTTTAAGTTCACTCCGGAAAATGGGTTCATTACAATCGATGCAAAAAGTATTAGCAAAAAAGTGGAGATAATGATTACAGATAACGGTCCAGGAATCTCTAGGGAATTTCTCCCTCACATATTTGATCGATTTAATAAAGAAGACCTCTCACATAATAGCGCGGGCAGTGGTCTTGGACTTTCAATAGCACATGAAATCATGGCGCAGCTTGGGGAGAAGATTAGTGTTATAAGCCAATTAAATTTAGGAACAACATTTACTATTACCATTAAAAGAGGATAGTATTCTCGCCAGAAAAATGTACGCTTTATCTCGTTTTTCTGCCATTTTTGTGCCACATTGTTTTGTTACGATTTTCTTGTAGAAAAAACATACAAAACAAACAGGAGTGATACGAAATGAAAAAATCCATACCATTATTATTATCCATGTCCCTAGCGGCCACTTTATTTGCAGGTTGTTCAACGAGCAGTTCAGAGGATACAGCAGCCGCAAAAAATTCATCAGCTAACGTATCAACTGAAAAGCCTGTATCTACGGAACAGTCTGGCAGTGCTGGACTTGGTGAAGCAAGTATTGATACATCAAATATCAACACAAAGTATACAGATGTTGCCTATGGCAGCCAATCCGAAAAACAAAAGCTGGATATTTATTTGCCGAATGAAGGTGAAGGTCCTTTTCCGGTAATTATTGCTATTCACGGCGGCGGATTTATGAAGGGAGATAAAACAGGTGCAGACCTTTCTCCTACGCTGGAGGGTGTGAATCGCGGGTATGCTGTTGTGCCGGTTAATTACAGACTATCCGGTGAAGCTATTTTTCCTGCAGCGATAAATGATGTAAAAGCAGCTATTCGATATATTAAGAAGAATGCCAAAGATTATAACTTGGACCCTAACAACATTGCTGTATGGGGAAATAGTGCTGGTGGAAACTTAGCAGCTTTAGCTGGCACAAGCGGGGAGGATAACTCGTTAAATGGTAAAAAAACCGAAAACCCAGAGTATTCCTCTGAAGTAAAGGCTATTATTGATTGGTTTGGACCACTTGAATTCTTAAAACTGGACGAGCAATTTGCAGAATCAGGAATTACCCCTAAGTTGGGAGAGAGAAGTTCAGATACATCACCAGAAAGTAAATATATTGGAGGTAATATTACAGAAAACGTTGAACAAACCGAAAAAGCGAATCCAGCAAGCTACATTACTAAAAATGATCCGTACTTCTTTATTCAGCACGGCACTGCTGACCAAAACGTTCCAACACAACAATCAATTGATTTTGCAGAAAAATTAACGAGCGTTTTAGGCAAAGAAAAAGTCACTCTATCCCTTATAGAAGGTGCTGGTCACGGTGGAGAACAGTTTAATTCTAAAGAAAACCTTGAAGAAGTTTTTAACTTCCTGGGTAGTGTATTGAAAAAATGATTTTATGGGTGGTATTTTCACCACCCATTTTCTTTTGTACCTTTGGCGAGTTTTAATGGAATTAGGGAATTTCTTAAACAGTCTACTGACTCAACTTCTCCCGCGAACACATTTCTCTACAATTTTGCAGCTTTATATGTAGGATTTATTTAAAGTTTGGCTTAACTTTACTAAATCTTCCTGTTCTTATTAAATCCATTGAGCTATAACAATAAGACCCCTTCGCGGAACAGTTTATTTCCTCCCTTGCAGGAGCTCCCGGCAAAATTTTTTCAATTTTGTGGCCTTCCGGTACAATATAGCCAGTCAAATACCAAATGGCGCGTTGATTATGATGTCCTGATAGCTGACCAAATTCCTTCAATATCCTGTAGTAGAAAATTATAAGGAACTGTAATACATATGGAGGTGCCTGCACCCAAGACGTTTGTTCCTAAAAGAAAGGATTGGCCAATATGAGTAAATACGTACAAAAAAGGACCAAGTTGAATCCCAGCAACTTCCATAAATCAGTTGTTCCACCGCCAGAATGCAGACAGTATATATAAAATGAACTGCATTAGTACTGGGATGGGAAATTGGGCGGCTTTTTTTTTGGACATATCTTGGAAGGTACCTGCCATCCTTTAGGAACTTTTTGTAGCACCTTTGAATAGTTTTCGGCTAAACCATTACTCAACAAAAATTATCTCCTCAAAATCATGAAGCAATAAGGTAATAGGAAAAAGATAAATCACAGTTGGTTAAGGCATTCTATCATTATAGACTTTCTCCTTTTGCTTTCGACTTCGGAAAAATGGTATAGCTAAAGCTTATAGCAAAATCAATAGAGAGAACTAATCCCCACAGCTTAATTACATTCCAAAGCACTTCTGTTCGGGTTTTATCTCCTACAAAATAAATGATCCCCAACAGTAGCACATTGCCGATTACCCAGCCCAATAAATGGCGGTACCAGCCTTTTCTTTCGTTTTTTGCATATTCAGCACCGTATTTAGCTTTTTTCATCGGTTTCGGTCCATTTGAATATCGATAGGCGAAACGCTTGTCAGCCCAGTCAATTAACTGATGTCCAAAGGCGGCAGTCATTCCAATGTAATAAGCGGCCAATCCATGAAAGAAAGTGGCCGTTTGGCCATTCTGCAAATCAATTACCGTTGCGATAATTAACAGTAAATCAATTATGGGCGTGCTCCATAAAAAAATAGCACCCAGCTTCTTCCGTTTTAAAATATATCTTGTAAATAAACCAATCAGAATCAAAACCCAAAAGCCAATTTCACATGCAACTATCAGCCATCCAATCATATCCCCGCTCCTTTTTTTAGCACAACCGTGTTAAAAAGATAATAACACGAGTGTATTAAAAAAACAATACATGATATAATAAAAGCATGCCAAAAATTGTAGATCATGATAAACAAAGAGAAAAAGTCGCAGAAGCTGTCTGGAGAATTATTCTTAGAGATGGTTTTGAAGGGGCCACTGTAAGAAAAATTGCGGAGGAAGCCGGTATATCGACAGGATCGATGAGGCACTACTTTTCAACGCAGTCCGAGTTATTTGCTTTTTCAATGAAGCTTGTCTCCCAGAGAGTTAAACAGCGGATTGAACTGGTCCGCTTTACCGGAGATCCTCGTTTGGATCTTCAAACGATACTTCTTGAATTATTGCCAATGGATGCGGATAAGAGTGCGGAAATGGAGGTCTGGATTGTTTTCTATATTAAAGCACTGTCCGACTCTTCCCTTCACTCGCTTGGAAGGGAAATCTATCTTGAAATGAAGAAAAGTTTTACCTTTATGATTGATACGCTTATCCAGCACGGCATTGCTAAAAAGGATTTAAACCGTGATGAAGCAATAGAAATTCTATTTGCACTAGTTGATGGGCTGGCACTTCATGGAATCATGCAGCCTGACCTGGTTACTCCGGAAATTTTGAAACGGACTATAGCTCACCACATTGAGTCAATATGCCGGTAAAAGTACAAAAGCGCAAGCGCCAATAAAGAAGTAACTTCGACTAAGTTCTGCAGGGTTGAAACCTAAGGCTCTTTCAATCCCCGTCCTGTGCCAAATGTCGACTCCAGCACATCCTACTGAGGAAGAACGGCTAAGATCGCCACGTCCTCACAAAGCTGTCGCTTTGTTTAGTGCGATGAATCGCTCCCAAAGAATTCCTTGTCCTGTGGCAGCGCCGTTCTGACCCATATCCTGACAATGGAACGTCAAACGCCAGCACATCCTCACAAAGCTGCCGCTTTGTTTCGTGCGATGGGTCGCTGCCGTAGCGTTCCTTGTCCTGTGCAAGTCCGACAAGCATAAGACAGGTGCTGACAGAAGGCGCTTTTTTCCTTCCGAAGCGCTTGGCTTATGACCAGGGCTGCGATGGCACTTTATCACAACAAAAGGTTGTGACGGTATTTGGTCACAACACCCGAGGGCTTTTTTTCTATAAGAAAAAAAGTTCCTGGGCGCTGAAGCAGTGTATGAATGAACTACTTTCGTTATCCACAACTTTTATCTGCTAGTGATTTCCTAAAAAAGAAAAAAAGCAGCCGCCAGCTGCTTTTTTTCACTCTGAGTCCTGAGTAATCCGTTCACCAAAACCATGAGGATCAGGAACATAATCCAAGTGGGTTGTTCCTTTTGATGGAGCACTGTTTTCATATGAATTATTTTTTAATGTCTTATCCTTTGGCTCTTGCTCATTTTTTTTCAAAACTAATCACCTCCATTGATATAGCGTTTCAGAAAGAGGTTTAAAGGAATGATATTTTTCTTATTGGGTGAAAATTTTCTCCACTTAATCCTGTGGTTCCACACTAACCTAATTCGTAAAACAACTCTAATAAGGTTGCGGGATTATTTTCATATATCACCCCGTTTATATTCCCTCCTTTTCATCAGTGTTTACAAATTTCTGTAAATTAACCCAAATAAAAAGGGATCCTAGTTCAAGATCCCTTAATACCCTATAAAAATTTTGCATCAAAAATCCTTGATGGATGTTACAAACAGAGCTTAAGCTCCTGCCCTAAAAGCTGCCTCTTCCATATTGTTAAGTATCGTAAACAAAATCGATTTAGCTTCTTCTAATAAAGCAGCTTGGGTTATCCAAAAGGCCGGGTCCTGCACAAAATCTCCAGATGGCATTTGTTTACCAGTTATCTTGAGAACACTATTAATTACCTCCTCAGTAAATTCCGGGTGGAATTGCAGGCCAATGACACGCTCACCATATGAGAATGCCTGGTTGCTGCAGCCCTTACTTGTTGCAAGACAAAGGGCTCCCTCTGGCAAATCAAAGGTGTCCCCATGATGTTCGAATGCTGCAAAGGATTTAGGTATCCCTTTAAACAGTTTAGTTTGCTCAGCTTTTTCTGTAAGTTCAATCGGCCACCAGCCTATCTCCTGGTGAGCGTGAGGATACACCTTGCTTCCTAATGCACTGGCCAGCATTTGAACACCCAAGCATATCCCGAGCACCCATTTTTTCTTGTTGATTGCTTCATAGATAAATCGTCTTTCTGCTAAGAGCCAAGGAAATTTCTCTTCCTCATAGGCCCCCATCCTTCCACCTAAAATGATAAGCATTTCGAAGCTATCCAATGAAGGAAGTGTTTCGTTCTCATATATTTTCGTACAAGACAGCGAATGATTTCTACTGCTAACCCATTCCTCAATATTTCCCAGAGTTGCAAGAGGGTCATTCTGGATATAATGGATTTTCATAATGGTTTCCCCCCAACTCTTAAGAACCTTTTTTTTAGAATCTCGATGTGAAGACATTTCGTTCCCAGTTACTGACATACCGGGAGTACTTGTTCCACTCCGTCCTTTTAATTTTAATAAATTCTTCCCAAATCGTTCTGCCAATTGTCTGTGCCAAGACAGAATCCTCAGAAAGAGCATTAATCGCTTCAGTCAGGCTTCGCGGCACCCAGCTGATTCCTCTTTCCTTTAATTCGAATTCACTGGCACTGCTTACATCAAAGTCAACAGGCTCTCCTGGATCTATTTTAGTCTGGATGCCGCGTAGACCAGCTGCGACTAAACAAGCAGCTAAAAGATAGGGGTTGCTTGTGCCATCCGCTCCCCTGTACTCAAACCGTCTTGCTCTTCTTTTTTCAGGAATTCGCACCAAAACAGAACGGTTACCGGACCCATAGCAGATATGGGCAGGTGCCCAAGACCCAGGCTGCATCCGTTTATATGAATTGATACTTGGAGCTCCAATCGCGATGAGCGATGACCCATGCCTTAGAAGCCCTCCAATGAAATGATATGCCTTTTCGGACATATCCAGTCCACGCTGATCCGTTGAATCTTCAAATAAATTTTCTCCATCCTCATCGTATAAACTGATATGAACATGCAGCCCGCTTCCGGATAGATGCTGAAAAGGCTTTGGCATCAGGGTACCGACAAGACCTTTATCACGAGCAATTTGCTTATATAAATGCATGAACGTTACTTGATCATCGGCAGCCTTGAGAGCATTCGTATATTTTAAGTTGATTTCAAGCTGTCCCGGGCCATATTCACTTGAAATTTGCTCGGTTGTAACACCCATTGCTTCAAGTGAGTAAACAAAGTCCTGAATGAAATCCTCTTGAATATCTGCTCCTTCTGTTGAAAAGCAATGACTGTTATCGGCTGGAACAAGCTGGCCATCCACTTCCTTCAATAAGTAAGCCTCCTGTTCAAAGGCCATATTCATTTTCCCGCCAAGAAGTGATTCCACTTCGTTCAATAATCGCTTTAATGCGCTTCGCGGGCAGCCATGCCATGGATCACCATTGATGTCCACCAGGTCACAAATCATGCGAGCCGTGTTTTTTCTATATGGAAGAATGGCAAATGTACTTGGATCAGGCACAGCAAAGAAGTCACCGTCATTTGGCCCAAAGGCAGGGTTCGGGATATATTCATCAAATACATCAAAGCTCATGATTGCTGTACTGAAGTTGACCCCTTTTTCCATGACATCCTTCAACTGCGCCGGCCGAATGGTCCGTCCGCGGGTCACCCCGGCGTAATCCAGAAATTCTACCCGGATAAACTCAATATTTTCCTGATTAACAATGTTTAGTACGTTTTCTTTTGTCAACATGATTTCTCAACCCCTTTTTGCAGTCTGCTCAATATCGCATAAGTGAATATTTCGATTCCAACAGGAATAATGGATTCATGAAACTCAAATTGCGGATGGTGAAGATCATAAATGGGCTTTCCGTCCTGCGCTGTTCCTAATCTGAAATATGTGCTCGGAACCATTTCCGCAAAAGAGCCAAAATCATCGGCTCCCATCGATGGCTCCTTGATATGAACAACCTTTTCAGGACCAAGAATTTCTTTCGCACTTGTTTCCAAAGCTTGTGTTACTAAATCATTGTTGAATACTGGCGGATGGCTCTCGTTATACCGGACTTTCGCCTTCCCTCCAAAAGCTTTTGCGATATTTTCACTAAGCTCTATAATCTGGGCTTCCAGCCGTTTTCTAGCCTCTCTAGTTACCGCCCGGGTGGTTCCCTCTAACACCACCTTATCTGCCACAACATTACTTGCAGTTCCCCCCTGAATTTTGCCAACATGAACAACGACCGGTTCAACCGGGCTGCTTGACTTTGTTATCAGAGTAGGCAGTGCCTGGAGAATCTGCGAGCTAATTGTGATTGCATCAATTGCCTGATGGGGCCTTGCGCTATGCCCGCCCTTCCCCTCGATGGTGATTATAAAATCATCACAGGATGCTGTAATCGCTCCATATTTAACACCGACTGTTCCATGTGGCAAATGCGGCCATAAATGGAGTGCGAGCATCGCATCCACAATAGGATTCTCCAGGACTCCTGAGTCAATTAGCTGCTGTGCAGCCCCATCTGCTTCTTCACCCGGCTGAAAGATACAGCGTACCCGGCCGGACAGCAGATTCTTATTCTGATAAAGCAGATTGACTGTTCCAAGAAGAATCGTTGTATGTCCATCATGGCCGCAGGCATGCATCACACCTGGGTTTAACGAAGAAAATGGAAGATCCGTCTTCTCTTGAACCGGAAGGGCATCTATGTCTGCCCGAATACCGATGTTTGGCCCTTCCCCGTTTTCGCCAATAATATCAACGAAGATTCCGGTTTCTCCTATTCTAGTAAATGGGATTCCCCACTCCTCAAGGATGGACGAAATATATGCACATGTACTAAACTCTTGAAACGACAGCTCAGGGTGTCTGTGAAGGTGCTTTCGAATTTCATATAATTGTTCTGAAAGATCTTGTTTTACTCGAATCTCTTCCTTAGTGATCACCTTTAAATCCCCCTTACATTGTTGTTCCTTTTCCACTGGTATTTGAGAGATTATTAGATTTATTAAATACCCGGAACAAAACATATAAGACCGCCATCCATATCGCACCGCGTACAAGTGTCATCGGCGAACCTACAAATGTACCGTAAAAAACAATCCCAATGCCTGCAAATCCAAGAATCGGGAACAAAGGATATAATGGCTGTCTCCATGGCAGCTGCTGAATTTCCTGCATAGCATTTTTCCGGTACAGAACTGCGGCAATCAATGCCAATGTCCAGGAGACCAGCCACGCTAAAACTAGCTGTGTTGATAGTTCCACATAGAGAAAATCTGGATTGACAGATCCTAAAATGACTAATCCAATAGATAAAGCCCAAACTACTGCAATCCCGTATACAGGAGTACCTGTCCTTGGATGAATGTACCCAAAGAATGATGGCAGGAAGCCATTCTTAGCCTGCGCGTAAAAAATGCGGGAAGCTGCATATAAGGTTCCCATTAAAATACAAGTTGCAGCGGCAATCCATGCTGTCATATTCATGATATAGGCACCAGCGATACCAAATACCATTCCGGCTGCATCTGTGAACGGCGAGCCATCCATTGTGATTTTATCCCACGGGATTAATCCCTGGAGGACAATTTGAGCTGCAGAATATAAAACTAAGAAAGTAATGCTGGACCAGATCAGCGCCTTTGGCAGATCCTTTGGATTTCTTACCTCACCGCCAGCGGTTGCCAATGTTACGGCGCCAAGGTACGCATAGGTTCCCAATGGAACAGCTGCCCAGAAGCCATCAGCACCATGCGGAAGGAATGGAGTAAAATTATTAAAATCGATATCCTTTAAGCCTATGATTGAAAAAAGGGCCATGACAAGCGTCATAATAATTACAAGTAATAGCTGAGTCTTTGCTGCAATCTCGGTACCAAGAATATTAAGAACAGCAAAAATGGTAATAAACAGTATCGCAAAAAATACCGGCCAAACATCACCTTTGAGCTGCGGGAAAAACCACATCGTTAGCTTCCCTAAAGCAAGCCCGACACTTCCGCCAGCAATTACCCACCCGGCCGCAAAGGTAAATCCAGCGAGGAATCCCCACCATCTGCCCATAAAGCGGTCAACCCATTGAGACATAGCTCCGGCATTCGGCATTCCCACCGCCAATTCACCAAGAGCAACCATTAAAAACAACTGTGAAAGCCCTGCTACCAAATAGGCAAGGATTGCACCTGGTCCTGCAGTCGCGATCCCCTGCCCCATAAGAACAAAGATACCATCTCCGATAACAGCCCCTACTCCAAGAGCCCATATTGACCAATATCCAAGCTTTCTTTGAGGCTCAATCTCTAATTGAATCGGTTTGCTCATTATTTAGCCTCCTTTAAATAATCCTGGTACACATTTTCAAAATTGCGGTAAAGTACCATTTCTCCAATTGTCCGAGCTGTTTCAGCATCCATATAATCTGATTCTACCCAGCCATTAAGGACTTCCTCAAAGCACTCTTTAAATAAGCGGACCCCAAGCCAGTTCATTTCCGGCATCGTAAAAGCGTCGGAACCGTACATCACCTTATCGAAAGGTGCAAATTCAAATATTTGGGATAAAATGCGCTTAACCCCGTGTCCGGCAAACGGGTTCTGCAGGGAGATGTCCATATACACATTAGGAAGGATACTTACGATGAACGCCGCCTCTTCCACCCATGGATAGCCGCCATGAACAAGGTGCACTTTTGTATCCTGATATTTCTCCTCCCTAAGCATATCGAGCAGAAAGCTTGGGCTTGCTTTAGGAAGAACTACTTCCCCATCACCTATACCAGTATGAATATGCATAACTTTATTTGTTCTTGTACATTCCTCCATTGCGACGTGAAGACAATAATCGCGAAGGTTTTTTGTTGTTGCACGGGTGTCAGCTCTAAAATCCTCGTACTCTTCAGCTGCTAAGCTTTCATTCATTGGAGTAATCTCAAGTCCGCTGCGGTAAGCAATGATTGATTTTAAACCAACCATTCCTTCTTTCTGGAGTGCTTCAGCCAAATCGGCACGATATTTTTCACTGAACTCAGTAAAGTTTTCGCATTCCTGGCTGAGCTTCACCATGACCGGTTCAATTCTGTGAATCTCCCATATTCGCGCCCCGCATAAATTCGCGTATTCCTCTTTGCTGAGAGGAGGCTGAGGATAACCAAAGTCAGCCACAATTCCCGTTAAGTTCGAATCCTCGAAAAGTTCGCGGGTATACTTCCTGAAGTCAGCAGCTCGGTTATTCCGATGCTCCACTACTGCTTCAAGAGTCGGTTCACAGGAAAAATATTTTGCGAGTCTTTGGATAAGAATTTGAACCCACATATTGCTTCCAGGATACGGCTGCTTGTATGCCCTTTTATAGTTTTCTTGTATTTGAGTGGGTATGACTGCTAACGACAGCTTTCTTACAAACTCTGCTTCAGTATACGGCTCTGTGTTGGCTAAATATGGATGAGCGTGAACATCTATCGCTTGAACATCTTTTAATGATACTTTCATTTATTTGCGTCCCTCCTTCTTATGATTAAAATTTATCAATGCAAGTTTCATGCCAATTCAATAAACAATAAAAATCCTTTTAAAACACCGTTCCATTTTCAAATAATAGGAAGTTACCTGCAAAAAACCTTTCGAACGAAAAAATTTTTTCACTAAAATTTTTTCGCTTTCCTTTATTTTTAAAAAGAATAAAAATTTTTGTTTTCAACTTATACGTAATTATGGTAATATTTCGAAAAATAAATATTTGAAAATTGGAAGAAAAAATTTTTCGGAGATTTTTTTTCATTAAGAGAAAGGTGATTATTTGAACGCAATATTTCCCCTCAAATTAGAAGATATATGGAACACCTCCTTCGACTCTATGATTCTGGTAAACGAAGAGGGAATTATTTTGTCACTAAATCGGCCAGCCACGCGTCTCTTTAAAAGCAGTCCTATTACCCTAATCGGAGCATCCATATTTGAATTAATTCCTTCAGAGGAAATTAAAAAAAATCTGAACAAGAAGCAAAAATCGGGTGTTTCGATTTCATTGGGCACAAAACAATTAGTCGGAAATATTTCTTTCCTTGAGAATGATTCTTATGGGGGAATATACCTTTTGATTCTTAAGGACCTCTCCCAAATACAGCTTCTTCAGCATCAATTACAGGAATTGAATAAAACAAAGCAGCTTTTTGATTTAATCCTGGATCAGCTGGAGGAGGGAATCTGTGTCATTGATGAGCATGGGACCATTCTTTTTTATAACCGGAAAGGCGGGGAAGTGGATACGTTAGAGCCAGAGGCTGTTCGTGGAAAGCGGGTTCATGATATTTGGAATGTCGATGAAAACACAAGCACTCTGCTGACCTCCCTCCGTACTGGCCGAACCCTGAATCATAGGGAAACCCAGTTTACATCACACGGAAAAGCGGTAACTACACTATCCCGTACTGTACCATTATTTTTAGGGGATCGCCGAGCAGGCGCCATGGAAATTTCAAAGGACATTACGGATCAAAAACAGCTTGCTGAAACGATTATGCAGCTTCAGAAACAGACAAAAGGAGATACTGCCCCCCTTCCTTCTCTTCCATCACAGAAAAACAACACGAGGTTTCAATTTGAAAATATTATTTTTTCCAGCCGAGAAATGGCCCAAACTGTTGAACAGGCCCGCCGCTCCGCCAGGTCAAAATCAAATATTCTGATCGTAGGAGAAACAGGTACTGGAAAAGAATTGTTTGCACAAAGCATACATAATGAAAGCCCGAGAAGAAACAGCCCATTTATCGCCCAAAACTGCGCTGCCCTGCCGGAATCCTTACTTGAAAGCTTACTGTTTGGAACAGCTGTAGGAAGTTTTACTGGTGCCGTTGATCGCGCTGGATTGTTCGAACAAGCGCAGGGGGGAACTCTTCTGCTTGACGAAATTAATTCAATGGGCACAAGTCTGCAGGCAAAGCTCTTACGGGTTCTTCAGGAGCGTAAAGTACAGCGGTTAGGTTCTTCAAAGGTAATTGATATAGATGTTAGAGTCATCGCTACATTAAATGAGGAACCACTTCTTGCGATAGCAGGTGACCGGCTTCGCGAGGATTTATACTATCGCCTTGGTGTCGTCAATTTGGAAATCCCCCCACTTAGAAATCGCAAAGAAGATATCCGTGTGTTAATTGACCACTTTATTGCAAAGCATGCTGAGCTTTTGAATGTATCAGTGGATGGACTTGAGTTTGATATTTATCATCTTTTTATGAACTATCATTGGCCAGGCAATATCCGTCAGCTCGAACATGTAATTGAGGGCTGCCTTAACCTTGTGTTTGATGAGAAAACAATTAGCTATGATCACTTACCTCCTATCCTTAAAAACAAAATGCGGCAGCAAGAACAAACTTTGCTAACAGAAAAGCCCTTCCAATATGCAGGCAGCCTGCCGGAACAGATTGAAAAGCTGGAACGCATCATGATTGAGCAGGCCATGAAAAAAACTGAGGGCAACATTACAAAAGCAGGAGAACAGCTTGGCATCTCGCGGCAGAATCTCAATTACAAGCTCAAAAAATATTTGATCTACTCTTTATGAGGGGGAAACGCTTTTGTCTAAACATTTTCTTGAAACAGAAAATAAAGTAATCGCGGATAGTTTAAAAATTCGCTTTTACCCGATTGCCGTGAAATCTGCCAAGGGAACGCGTATCACAGACCAAGTTGGAAAGGAATATCTCGATCTGGCAGCTGGTTGGGCTGTCGCAGGAATCGGCTATGGCCACCAAAGGGTCAGCAATAAAATTAAAGAGCAATATGAAACCCTTTCCTTCACCTCTCAGCTTTCTGCTCCTGAACCAGCAATGGTTTCACTTGCGCAAAAACTGCTTGATATTACACCGGGTGATTTTGCAAAAAAGGTCTGGTTTGGCCATTCTGGATCCGATGCGAATGATTGTATTGCCAAGCTGGTCCCGCTTGAGAAAAACCGGTCCAGAATGATTTCGTTCATGGGTTCGTACCATGGGCAGACAATGGGATCCCTTTCCCTTTCAGGTCATCCTGCCCAATCCCGTTTTATCGGGAGTGGAAACGTCGTGAAAATTCCCTATCCAAATCCATATCGTCCCCTTTTTGGTGACACTGGACGCCTAACCGATCAGGTCATCGATTACTTGAAGAATGAGGTTTTTAAGACCGTTTCCCCTCCGGAGGATACAGCAGGTATTATCATTGAAGGAATCCAAAGTGATGGCGGCCTCATAGTTCCCCCTGCTGACTTTTTGCCTCGTCTTCAGGATATTTGCAGGGGCTATGGCATCAATTTAATATTCGATGAGGTGAAAGTCGGTCTAGGAAGAACTGGCAAGTGGTTCTCCTTTGACCACCATCACATCGTACCGGATGCCGTTGTTCTCGGGAAGTCTCTCGGAGGCGGGCTGCCAATCAGCGCGGTGGTTGCAAGAAAGGAAATCCTTGATGTTGGATCAGGAATTCATTTGTTCACTACAAGCGGCAACCCTGTAAGCAGTACAGCTTCTCTCGAAACCATAAAAATTATTGAGGATGAAAAATTAATAGACAATGCCCGGGATAACGGTCAGTATTTCATGAATCTTCTAAAACAGCTGCAAGAAAAATATGAATGCATTGGAGACGTTCGCGGGAAAGGCCTTGCTATCGGAGTTGAATTAGTGGAAGACCGGATAACTAAAACCCCTTCAGCCGAAAAGACAGCTGCCATCTGCTATCGCTGCTACGAACTTGGAATACTGGTGTTTTATGTAGGGATTCATAGCAATGTAATTGAGATCACACCACCTCTGACCATCACGAAACAAGACATTGATTTAGCGATTAGCGTTCTAGATAAAGCTTTTTCTGATTTAGAGGAACAACTAATTAACATGGACCGTGTGAAGGAATATGCAGGATGGTAAAAACCTCCGTTAAAATCAGTTACTCAGTCACTGAATCAGGAAACTCCATTCTTTTTTTCATTCTTTAAAACCTATAAGTCTCTCCTTTAATGTTAAAAACAACGGAATAATGTAACGGTCGATCTAGGATAGCGTTATTAAAACACATCCCTAAACATTTTCCCTAATCTCAATAAAGATTTGTTGGCTGGTAAGAGCATGGCTCCATTTTCATAACGTTTATATACAATCTGAAAAAAGAAATGGGTGAAAGGGAAGCACAACAAATTTATCGAATCCGCAGGCTAATTAAGTAAAAAATTGTACCGACAGCAGCCGACCGAGGCAGCAGGGATTCAAAAGATATGCAAAAAGCGCCGCTGCCGGCGCTTTTAGTTGTGCTGAAATGCTTTTCTATGACGCGCTCTCCCTCTACTGATGATGGGCCGCCTTGTTATACTGCTGGACCACCCGGTTTAGCCGCTTCAGCTGAAAGGTGTATTCCACAATGGATGAAGCAATGATCAGCAAGCGGAGCTTTCTGTCTTTATCTTCCGGATATTGCTCAAGGATCCGTTCAAAAAATGCAGCGCTTGATTCCATTATTTCATTTTCAAGATGGTCATCTGTTTCTTTCATTTTCCCTTCATATTTTAATAAAAAGTATTCATGGCTTTTAATTAATTGTTCAAGATGGTGATCAAAAAGCTGGTCTTCCTCTTCGTTTGCATTGCTTTGGAAATAATGCTCTTCAATGTTTTCCAGCACTTCTTCCCCATGCTGAAGTGCTTTCAGCATTTGCTTTAAGACGACAATTTCTCTGACATCCAACGGGTTAAGCTTTGACATTTTACCCCGTTCTTCATCAAAGATCTTGTACAGCTCCTCCAGCCGGTCAATGTCATTCCGCAGCTGAAGGATGAGTTCCTGATATGATTTTTCCTTCATCTCATTAGAAATGGCAGTCCGCAGCAGTAATGACATATTCCGGAAAACAGAATGCACTTGTTCCAGATAATTTTTTTTATATTTGGGCGGTAAAATCAAGAGGTTTATCAGTAATGCAGAGCCGATGCCAACCAAGATGATTAAAAATCTGTTTACCGTAAAAAGAATACTTTCATTCTCAGGGGCACTCATAATGGCAAGCACTGTAACCAACGTAAGCGGAATGGTGCTTTCCATTTTCATTCTTAAGCTAAAGGATATGACGATGATCATAATTAATCCGATTGTGATCGGATTATCTCCAAGAAAATGGATGGCGAAAAGCGCAATTGCGGCCCCCAATGTATTGGTTAACAGCTGATCGGAAAGCTGCTTCCATGATCGATATATAGAAGGCTGGATCGTAAAGATTGCAGCAACTCCAGCAAACACGGCGGGTTTTAAATCGAAAATAGCACATATGTATAACGCAATCGTGACAGCAATCCCGGTCTTCAGTACGCGCGGGCCAAGTACCATAAAATGTTTCCCCCATTAGGCAATCTATCAAAAAACAAACTAATCGTCCTTCTAATAGTAGAGAATATTCCCGGAAAAATAAAGACCTTAACCAAGCGGGAAAGGTCCAGATTCTATATTAGTCTAGAGAATAAAAAGTAATAAAAGCTATAAATGATTAAAACTTAAATTTCACCAATAATGTTTGCATCTCTTCTGCCAATACGGATAAAGATTGGGCAGCGGACGAAACTTCTTCGATCGTGGCCAACTGTTCCTCACTGGTTGCAGAGTTCTCCTGGCTTGCGCTGGCTCCTTCTTCAGCGTGTTGTTTGACAACATCAATCGCCTCCACTATTTTTTGGCTCCCAGCTGAAACCTGATGAATCGAAACAGCAACTTCCTGCACCTTTCCACTGACATTCGACACGCTTTGTTCGATTTCCTGGAAAAGTTCGCCGAATTTCTGTGTCCTGACAACTCCATCTGCAACCTTCTCTGTACCGGTGTTCATGGAATGTACTGCCTGGATGGTTTCATCCTGAATGGAGCCAATTAATTCAGAAATCTGCTTAGCTGAAGCGGAGGATTGCTCAGCTAATTTCCTTACTTCATCTGCAACCACTGCAAAGCCTTTTCCATGTTCACCCGCCCTTGCCGATTCTATGGCTGCATTTAAGGCAAGCAAATTTGTTTGGTTCGAGATATCAGTGATAATTGATACGATACTTGCAATCTCCTTTGAACGTTCCCCAAGGTTTTCAATAATTGCTGAAGTATCCTGGACGGTTTGTTGAATTTCATTCATATGGACTATAACATCCGCAACACTGTTTGCACCGTTTTTAGAGACATCCAATGTAGATTGGGTGAGTTCAGATACTTCTTCACTTCGGGCAGCTATTTGCTGAATCCCTGCAGACATTTGGTTAATGCCTGCCGCAGCCTTATTTATGCTATTTAATTGCACATCAGCACCGGAGGCCATCTGTTGGGATGCTGCAGCAACGTGCTGGGCCGACTGGATGCTCTGTTCAGCAGTAGCTGTTAATTCTTCTGATGAAGCAATCAATGTATTAGCAGAAATATTTACTTGCCCTAAAACCGAACGAAGTGAATCGACCATAAGATTGAAACTTTTCCCCAGCTGTCCTAACTCGTCATTAGATTTAATTTCAATAGTTTCCTCAAGGCTCCCCTTATTGATTTTCTCTGTGGCTGATATTAACTTTTTCAAAGGAGTTATTATAGTCTTCAAAATAAAATAAACAACTATAGCAGCAACAAACAATGCTCCTATTATTACAGCCAATGTAGTCATTAAAATTGACCGGGCTTCTTTATCAATTTCAGATGAATACATAGTTCCTGAAATTTTCCACCCAGTCTGTTGATTGGTTTCAAACATCAGCTTCTTTTCTTCACCATCCAGCATATAAGCCGTTGATCCTGAATCACTCTTGAACATATACTTATGCTCTGGATTAGAAGCATCCGCCCCTACTGGCTGCTTAGGATGAATTAAAAACTTGCTGTTTTTATCGATTACCTGCGGATATCCTTCTTTCCCGATTTTTGCCTTATTTACCATTTCGGCAAGGGTTTTAATTTTCACATCAAAGGCCACTACCCCGCTGTTATCTTCCAATATTCTTGCTACAGTAACAATGGCATCCCCTGTAATTTCATCTTTGCTTGGGTCGGTAATGACTGCATCGCCTGAATGTTCAATGGCTTGTTTAAACCATGCTTCTTGTTCAGGGTTACCTTTAAGATCTGCCCCTGCAGAACTCAGTAATTCCCCGTTCTTCTTTCCTAAATAAACAGTCTGGATTTCCGGATATATCTGCTGGAAATCCATCAGCTTGGAAATGGAAGCTGTGTCAGCGTGCATGCTTGTTAGAGACTTGGATAAATAATTGACTAGTTTTATCTTGTCTTCAAAAAAAAGATTAATATTTTGATTGATTAAGTTTACATTTTCATTTGCTGCATTAAGAATTTGATCTTCAACCTTATCCTTTGCGGAACTATAAGATATCAGTCCAATCAGCAAACTTGGAACTATCAAAATTAAAGAAAAAGAAATAATGAGTTTACTCTTAATAGTGGGCTTTATAAAGACCTTCATGTTATATGTATTTCCCTTCTATGCTGTTTTTCAGCTTTGCATTGTTAAAGATTGTGTCCAGAGGACCAAGATACTGTTTAAACCTGCAAACTGCTGTCCATCACAATTTCTACTCAGACCGGCACTATTCAATTCACTTCATCATTTGAGTCTTCCTTGAAAAATTGTATTTTGGAGTGACATTGCTTAGCTTTTTTAAATCAATGCAGCATGAACTTCAAGCTCCATTCCAAACGCAAATAAGAAAACGCTTCCACATCTAGCTATCAATGCCAGACTCAGGAAGCGTTTTCGATTTTTTTAAATTCAATTTTAGTTACAATATACGGTTTTATAATACACT
The DNA here is from genome assembly GCF_002860285.1 of Bacillus sp. M6-12. Classification (GTDB taxonomy): domain Bacteria; phylum Bacillota; class Bacilli; order Bacillales; family DSM-1321; genus Peribacillus. The sequence goes on along the minus strand of NZ_PGVF01000016.1, from coordinate 96,972 downwards.
TTTTTCCATCTAACATACACTATTACCTATCCTTGTTTTATTCTATGTGTAATTTTTACCATAAAGATGATTATAACAAGAGTTATAAAACTTTCAATATTTTTTTATAAATTATTGTTTTCGGAGACTTTTCAGGAAAGTTTTCAAGAGGTTTAACCCCCAGCCTATGCAATCTGGTTTTTTCTGCGGAAAAAGGGTGGAGCTGGACCGATTTTTATGGTAATAGAATGAGGGAATTAATAGCGAATTAAATGTAAGTATTAATTGAATGAATCGGGAAAAATGTTTAAATAGAAGAATGGTCTTTTTAAAATTCAATTTATTTACTCATCTTTAATGATAACTCGCTTATAAAAGCAGTGACGCTGATCAGCAGTAGTGTAATAAGAAATTGAGGTTCCGAAAGTGTCGCCCAACAGGGAAAAAGGACTTCCCATATACGGAAAGTCCTTTTTAAGGTTGTTTGTTTGTTTGTATATAATTCACAGTGGTTAAACATAGTTAATTTTTTTTGAATTTTCTCTAACAAAATTAACAATACCTTTGATTAATGAGAAGGGAAAAGAGCCCCCCAGTTAAATGCTATCGAATAAACTGCTGTTGCCGCCAATAAGGCAATGTTGAACAGCAAGTATTTTTTTCCAATCCAGCAAAATAGAATGATTGCTAAACCAACCGGTGCGCCCAAAAATGCGAACCATGGAAACGGCGTATTTTCTAAGGACAGAAAATAAGCGTAATTGACAGCAATAAATAAACCTAATAGAATTTGGTTCATCATTCTGATTTCTGATTTATTATATTCACTCACTTCCATACCCCCCTCTCTATTACAAAACAAATTTCCAAAAAAATCTATTTACAAATAATTTTTTAGTAGTAAAATGTTACGAGTATTGAAATTGTCAATTAATATATTACTACATTTGTGTCGAAAAAGGTAAAGATTTTTTAGGTTTCTATGAAAAAATATTCGTTTTTTTGTCGAAAGGTGCGGTTTTTCTCATCTAAGGTTTTACGTACATAATTATAAAATTATTTCCGAAAAACTTTTAGTCTTCATTAGGTGATATATAAGGAAAGCCGTCCGTTCATGGGGCTGGAGATCTATTGGTTTTAACAGATTTTAATTGCTGGGCCATTGAAACCGATTTTAGTAAGCGGTTTATCAAATCTTCATTTTTAGGCTTAAAGGAAGAGTACTTTCATCCTTTCCTGTAGCATTTGGCCTGCTTTCTAAACATTGTCCCTTTTAAGAATAATTTGAGATTAGGATCTAACTGGACATTTAAACGAACATAGATGGAGGAGTTATCATTGTCTGAAAAAGAAACAGCACCAAAAGAAAAAAATATGACAAGACGTACCTTTATCCGGAATTCCGGTTTGACTGTTGGCGGCCTTGTTCTTGGTGGAGCACTTGGAGGTTTATTGAATAAAAAGCCTGCAGCACCGGCTTCAGCGCCTGCAGCTGGTCATGTAATGGAAGCGTCAAATCATAATCAAGCGCTAATGTATTTCACTCCGGATCAATTCAAAGTAGTTGATGCAGCTACAGAAGCTATTTTCCCGAAAACTGAATCTGGCCCCGGAGCGAAAGAACTATTAGTAGCCTATTATATTGACCACCAGATGGCTGGCAGCTTTGGATTAAATACAAAGGAATATATGACAGGACCATTCTATCCTGGAGAAGCCGTTCCTGAGCAGGGCTATCAAACTCACCTGAAGCGCCAGGAAGTATTCGACCTTGGAATTGCTGCGCTGGAGTCTGAAGCACAAAAACGTTACAAAAAAAGATTTATTGAAATAAGTGAAGAAGAACAAGTTGCTATTTTAACAGATTTTGAGGCTGATAAAGTTAAGGTGAACGGATCCGTATCCTCCAAGTTCTTCTTTACCTTACTTCGTAAGGTAACACTGGAAGGTGCTTACGCAGACCCAATGTATGGCGGCAATAAGGACATGGCTGGCTGGAAGATGAAGAACTTCCCTGGACATCAAGGTTCATATACTAATTTAGCAGATGACAAGTTTGTAGCAATCGCACCAAAAGCTTTGAATTCTCAACACAATCATTAAAGCAGGAGATGAAATATTATGGCTAAAACATTGCCAAAAACAGATATAGTTACAGTCGGTGTAGGCTGGGTCGGAGGCATTATTGCAGCTGAGCTGACTAAAAAAGGTTATAAAGTGGTCGGTATCGAACGCGGAAAAGAACGCTCAACTGAAGACTATTTTATGGCTCACGATGAGCTTCGCTATGCTGAACGCAAAGAAATGATGCAGGATATGTCAAAGGAAACTGTTACATTCCGCCACAACATGAAACAGCGTGCTCTTCCATACCGTGAATGGGGCTCTTTCCTGATTGGTGACGGTGTCGGCGGTTCAGGGATGCACTGGAATGGCCAGACATTCCGCTTCCTTCCTTACGATTTTGAAATTTTTTCAAAGACAGTAGAGCGTTATGGAAAAGATAAAATCCCTGCTGGAATGACTCTTCAGGACTGGGGTATCACTTATGACGAATTAGCCCCTTATTTTGATAAATTTGATGAAATGACAGGTTTATCTGGTGAGCCCAATCCATTGCCGGATGCACCACAGGTTAAATATCCAACACCGCCGATGATTGAAACTCCTGTAACTAAGCTCTTTAAAGAAACAGCTAAGAAAATGGGCTATCATCCATATCATATGCCATCAGCTAACCTTACAGAGAACTATACAAACTCTGATGGTATTCAACGTGGTGCATGTCAATACTGCGGATTCTGTGAACGTTTTGGCTGTGAATACGGCGCGAAGGCTTCACCGGTAGTAACTGTTCTTCCAGTTGCGAAGAAAACAGGCAAGTTCGAAGTCCGCACACACTCTGTTGTTAGAAAAGTATTGCATACTAACGGCCGTGCATCAGGTGTCCTTTACGTTGATACACGTACGGGAGAAGAATTTATCCAGCCTGCTGATGTAGTTGTTGTTTCAGCGTACCAGATGAACAATATTAAGATTCTATTGAACTCTAAATTAGGTAAACCTTATGATCCGAAAACAGGAACTGGTGTTGTTGGTAAGAACTATGCCTACCAGACATACCTGGGCCGTGCCCGCGGATTCTTTGATGACAAAGAATTCAACTTATATGGCGGCGCAGGAGCGCTAGGAGCTCAAATTGACGACTTCAACGGAGATTTCTTTGACCATTCTAAACTAGACTTCTTGCATGGTGCTACTATGCACATTACCCACCTTGGTGACCGCCCGATTGCGAACAACTGGGTTCCGCCTGGCACACCAACATGGGGTAAAGAGTTCAAAGAAAAATCTACTTTCTATGCTAACAGAAACCTTATCCTTGCTGCTCAAGGTGCAAGTATGCCATGGCAGGACAACTATATTGATTTGGACCCGACTTATAAGGATGCATTTGGAGATCCATTGCTGCGTTTGACTTTCAACTGGAAAGATCAGGACCGCAATCTAATGAAGTTCATGGGTGATAAATCTGAAGCAATTATGAAAGAAATGGGTGCAACTCACGTCCTTAAAGGCGGAGATGATATTAAGGATTACGATATCCGCAACTATCAATCTACCCACAACACTGGTGGAGTTATCATGGGTGCCAGCCCTGAAACAAGTGTGTTAAACAACTATCTTCAAATGTGGGATTGTGAAAATGTATTCGTTCCGGGTGCTTCTGCATTCGCACATAACTCAGGCTATAACCCAACAAATACAGTTGGTGCATTGGCTTACCGTGCTGCAGAAGGTATCGAAAAATACCTGAAACAAGGCGGATCACTAGTTTAATACAATAAGTATTTAAAACAATAAGGAGGGAAAAACATGGCTAATATCGGAGTGCCTGGACTAATATTAATTCTGATTCTGGCATTAATCGTTTTCGGCCCTGCCAAGCTGCCGCAGCTAGGCCGCGCAGTAGGACAAACCCTTAAAGAATTCAAACGTTCCACAAAAGATATTGTGGATGACGTAACTGAAGAGTTCACGCTAGAGGATAAAAAAGTTGATGTAAAAAAGAACACAAACGCATAATTTTCCACAAAAAACCCGAATCTAATTGATTCGGGTTTTTTCCTGTAGGGTTGATATTCATTACTGATAATTGAATTTGAAAAAATTCAGCCTGGTGAAAATAGTACTTTGTCATTTTGGCCAAATAAAATGAAAAACGGCGAAATTATCTTCCTGTTCGGCTAAATAAATTCGAAATCGGCCCAAAAATTCTTCATTCCCGCTAAATTAATTAAATGGAATGGTTACAATAGCCCGAAGGGGGTGTGTTATACACGATAATTAATATAAAAAACCTGAAATTACTTCTGGTTTCAGTAATTAATATTTATTTCTGCCAAAATTATTACTCTTATCGGCACTGCCTATCGTTTTATTTGCTGATCAATTTGATTTTATTGACTCTATTAGTATTAGCTATTTTCGATTCTCTTCATTTTGAAAAAGCTAATACTTCAAATAAAGGAATAAAGTGAGCAAATGTTATCCGTTCCTGATGTAGCAGCTGTTTAACTGCCCTTTGATTTTATTTTTAAGAAAATCCTTTATAAATCCCCCTTCTCTAAATATAGTGCCACCCATAAAAAGACACAGCAAAGGGGAGTCCAAGGACTCCCCAAAAGATCATTATTACTATTAAAATTTAATCGCTGACCTTAATTATCTTATTTACCATCTTCAAGATATTTCAAATTAACTAAGCCCTTAATATCATTGCTTGGGATATAACCTGCATCCTTGCTGATATCGGCCATTTCCTGCAGAACCTTTTCATTTACATCTGTAGTCACTTCTAAGCGTGAAAACGCAGCAGCAACTTCATCCTTTTTCAATTCTTTCCCTGTCAGCTTTTTAAGATGGGCAATAACCACTTCCTGGGCTTCTTCAGGGTTGCTTTGAATGAATTCGACCGCTTTCTTATGTGCTTTCAAATAAGACTCGGCAAGTCCGTCTTTTTCAAGAAAATCTTTACGCGCGGCAACAACTGTATTTGTTGACTCTTTCCCCCAGGCAAATTCATCCCAGTTCAGCAATAGCTTTCCTTTTGCCTGATTTTCAAGGACATAGCCCCATGGCTCCTGTGTTGCAGCAGCATCTACTGATTTTTGAACGAAAAGAGAAGCCGTATCAGCAGGTGCAGCAGCATATAGCTCAACTGTTCCGCCGTTTGTTGTTGGCTTTAATTTTGCTTCCTGAAGAGCTTTTCTCAGCATTACATCCTGCGTGCTTCCGATTACCGGAATCGCAACCTTTTTACCATCCAAGTCTTTAATATCTTTAATATTGGTATCTCCGCCAGCGACTAATACAGCACCGCCATTAACTGCGCCTGAAATAAGATTATATTCTTTATTTTTCACATAAAAGTTAAGCAGCGGACCAGGTCCTACTGTTCCAACTTCAATTGCTTTTGTGGCCATAGCTTCCATAAAGAGCCCGCCATTGCTGACCGTTTTTGTTTCGATTTTGACATCCTTGCCAAACTCATCCTGAAAATATCCCTTTTCAAGAGCAACAATTGTAGCGATATGAGTTAAATTTGGGAAGTAACCGATTTTTACAGTTTTATCCCCTGATTCTTTCCCCTCTTCTTTCCCAGATTGGGCACAGCCGCTTAAAATTCCTACTAATAAGATGGAAAGCAAAAAGAATGAGATTGTTTTTTTAAGCATGAGTTTTCCTCCAATATTCTGCAGATGTTTAAAAAATTTTAGAGTCAGCCAGCATTACCGGCTTACACCCCATTTAATCTGAACGTTGCGTTCTATTCTTGAGAATACTACATTATCAACAATAGTACCAATGACCGCAATGATGATCATGACTGAGATGACGAGATCCATTTGTCCCAACGATCTTCCCATTTCAAGCAATTGGCCGAGACCCCCTCCGCCTCCCAGCAATTCTCCCGCCATTAAGGCACGCCAAGAAAATGCCCACGCTACCCTTAAACCGGAAATAATTTGGGGGACTGAGGCTGGCAGGATTACGGTCCGCAGAAAATGGTACCCGCTCGATCCCAGCGTTTTTGCCACACTCTGATAAAGCCGGGGGACGTTTTTAAAGCCGCTTGTTGCATTAACGGTCATAGTCCAGGTTGCCCCGATTGTGACAATGAACAAAATAGAAAAATCGTTCAAGCCAAACCAGATAATTGCCAGCGGAAACCAAACGATACTTGGAATCGACTGAAGTGCTGTAACGATAAAGCCAAGTGTATCTTCGACAAGTTTAAAACGCCAAATGAAATATCCCAAAACAAGGCCGACAATTGTGGCAATCGCAAAGCCCAGCAGGATCCGGCCCAAACTTTTTCCGATCGCTGCGGTGATTTGCCCGCTTATCAGGCCATTAAACAATGTTTCAAACACTTGTGTCAAGCTCGGAAACATGAATTCGGGAAGGCCGGAAAGTCTAGATGTGATTTCCCATATCACCGCTATCATCGCGATGAATATGACCCGTCTTAAAGCTGTAGTCATGGCCCATTTCCTCCTTCAGTACTTTTTCTATTTCCTCTTGCAAGATTGATAAAACTTTTTGTTCTGTAGTCATTGTTACGCTGTCCGGCATAATCCCATCCTTCATAGTCGGCACAGAAATCGTATCCTTGATTTTGCCTGGACGTGTAGCAAAGACAACAATCTTTTCTGATAGGAGAACGGCTTCCCGAATATTATGCGTAACAAAGAAGATCGTAACCTTTGTTTTCCTCCATATTTCCAGCAGCTCTTTGTGAAGTACCATTCTCGTCTGTTCATCCAGAGCAGAAAACGGTTCATCCATTAAGAGTATGTCGGGCTCCATTACCAATGCTCTGGCGATTGCAACCCTCTGTTTCATCCCTCCGGAAAGCTGATGCGGATAGGAATCAACGTAGCGGCTAAGGTGTACCATTTTTAAAATATCAAGAGCTTTCGCTTTCGCTTCTTCCTTCGGCATTTTTTTCAGCAGTAAGCCATATGTGACATTCTCCAGCACCGTTAGCCAAGGAAACAAACCTGCCTCCTGAAACACAACAACCCGGTCCGGACCCGGCTTGGTTACTTTATTCCCGGCAATCCGGATTTCACCCTGGTCTGCCTTTTCAAGCCCTGCCACCAAATAAAGCAGGGTAGACTTTCCGCATCCTGAAGGACCGACAATCGAAACAAAACTGCCCTTTTCAACATCAAGATTTATATTATCAAGTACCTTTACTTTTTCTTTTTTATCATTTAAAAAGCTTTTTTCGATACCATCTATTGTTAAGTACACAAATTCACCTCATCCTTAAATCCGAGTATATTTATATGTTTTATGAATATTATAATGAATCTGTTCAGGGTTTTTGTCAACATAAAAATAAATCAAAAAATAGTGTTTTCTTTTCCTTTATCATCATACCCTTTTTTTTCCATTTAAAAAGACTCTCATTAGAATGAAAGTCTTCTTTTATTTCATATAGCACTTATAACATTATTTCTTAATTAGATATGGCTTATCTCCGGCAGCGGCAATTTTAAACTGCATTTCTCCTGCAGGCTGGACTGTGAAATACATTTGATTAATGCCATTTTTAAGTGATCCTTTATATCCGCTTTCCAGCTCTACATAAAATGCAGCTGTATATTCTACTTGCAGTCTATTTCTTGCACGTTCGTTTAATGCCCGGATTTCCAGTTTCTTTATTCCAGTTTTAAATTGCTCTACGTTAAAGGAGGCAGGGTCCAGAAATTGATCCTGTGATACCTTGGAATCCACAAGCAAATACTTGAAAAAAATGAACGCCGGATTAATATTGCCGGGTATATCAAGATCCCGGTAAGGCTCTTTGCTTATCCTCCATCCGCTACTGGAAACATATTGAAATTCAGTAATGAATACTGCCTTCTCCCCTGTTTCTCCAACAGGAACAGTCATCCGGTAAACTTTCGTGTTCTTTTCCGTCTTCACCAATTTAGGAGCGGCCAGGTTCCACTGCAATAAAGAACCTCCATCCGCTTCAGGCTGCGCCAATTTTCCCTTGTATTCAATTATTCCGCTCTTTTTCAAAAATTGCTCAGCTGCCAGATTGGTCATTGTGTTCATTAAATAACCCATCATTTCCTTCTTTGTATCAATATCGCCTGATAAGTAGCGATACGTTTTGCCATTATATAGGAAGGTTTTATATTCTCCGGGTTTGTTCGCTCCGCCTGCCTGGATATAGCTTGTTGCTTTCGCCCATTCAGCAGCCAGGTACACAGCCTGACTGTCAATATTCTCGGCGTAATGGTCACGAACCGGCTCCTTGCTCAATTTCCAGCCAATTTTCTCAATATATTGATATTCTGCCAAGAATGCTTGCTTCTCCTTAGTTTCTCCTAATGGAACAGAAAGGCGATATATCTTCTTACTTTTCTCTGATTTTACAAGTGAGGCTGCTGATTTCTCCCATTGCAGCAGAGAACCTCCATCCGCTTCCACTTGAGCCAGTTTCCCTTTGTATTCAATGATGCCGCGGGATTTAATGAACTGTCCTGCCGCAGCGGATGTTAAAGACTTTTGAAGGTAAGCCAATAACTCCTTTTTCGTATCAATAGCGGCAGATAAATACCGATAAGTTTCCCCCTTATAGCTAAAAGTTTTATATTCTCCAGTTTTATAAGAGCCTCCTGCCTGAACATAGCTTGCCGACTTCGCGAATACCGCGGCTATTTGTACCGCCTGCTTTGCGGAAAGGTCATATTTTATTAGAGAAGACTGTGTTTTTACAGCTGGCTGTCCCTTAGCAAAAGCTGTATCAATATGCTGTATATAAGGAGCATTTAATAAAGTAATGGCTAACCCTGAAATCACTAATTTTTTTGCATTCATATGTTTTTCCTCCAAGTTTTCGTCTTCAATTCTTAGACGCAGGTTTAAGGAAAATGTTACACAGTCAAAAAAATAAGAACATATCTAAGACTAATAGTTTATCTTGAAATATGTAATGGGTATTAAGGGATAGGTATGTTGGCAAATCTTTGTTAAGGGGACAAAACGTCCTATTACATACAATTCGATTCCTCTTCCTTTTTAACGATACTTAAGGACTTAAGGAGTGTGAACACTTTGCTGAAAGAAGCCGTGTACCACAGGCCAAAGAATAATCTTGCATATGCATATGACGGGGAAACGCTTCATATCCGTTTACGGACAAAGAAAAGTGATGTGAAATCAGTGGACCTTGTTTTCGGTGATCCCTATGAATTCAATGATCAGGGATGGATAACGAAAAATTACCCGATGGCTATCACCGGGTCAGATGATCTGTACGATTATTGGTTTGCCCCGATAAAGCCGCCTTATAGAAGGCTGCGATACGGGTTTGTACTGAAAGACGGGGAGGAAACCTTTGTTTACACTGAAAAAGGTTTTTTTGAGGAAGCCCCTCTTGATGATACGGCCTATTATTTCTGCTTTCCTTTTATCAATCCAATAGACGTGTTCACCCCTCCGGCATGGGTTAAGGAAACTGTTTGGTATCAAATTTTCCCCGAGCGGTTTGCCAATGGAGACAAGACACTAAATCCGCCTGGCACATTGCCTTGGGGAAGCGCAGAACCGGAAACAGATAATTTTTTTGGCGGAGATTTTCAAGGAGTGATTGATCATATCGGCCATCTAGTTGAGCTTGGAATTACTGGAATATATTTCACCCCCATTTTTAAAGCCTACTCTAACCATAAGTACGATACCATTGATTATATGGAAATCGATCCGCAGTTTGGTGATAAGGAAACGTTAAAGAAATTAGTTGATATCTGCCACCAAAACGGGATAAAAGTGATGCTAGATGCGGTCTTTAACCATAGCGGCTATTATTTCCCGCAATTTCAGGATATTCTGAAGAATGGTGAAAAATCCGAATATAAGAATTGGTTCCATCTGCACGGATTTCCGCTTGAAACTGAGCCAATCCCCAATTACGATACATTTGGATTTGTTCATACTATGCCGAAATTGAATACAGAAAATCCTGAGGTAAGGAATTATCTGCTGGAAGTCGGAAGGTACTGGGTGCGGGAGTTTAATATCGACGGATGGCGCCTTGATGTGGCGAATGAAGTAGACCATCATTTTTGGAAGGAATTCAGGAAGGCTGTAAAGGAAATAAAGCCTGACGCCTATATCCTCGGAGAAATCTGGCATGATTCAATGCCATGGCTGCAGGGTGACCAATTTGACGCAGTAATGAATTATCCATTTACAACGGCCTTAGTCAACTATTTAGCAAAGAACGAAATCAAGGCTTCTGAATTTACAAATGTCATTTCAGAAGTCCTGCATTACTACCCAAACAGTGTTAATGAAGTTTCCTTCAATCTGCTAGGCAGCCATGATACTCCAAGAATATTGACGGTTTGCGGGGAAAACAATGAAAAAGTGAAGCTTTTAACGCTATTTCAAATGTCCTTCACAGGGACTCCGTGCATCTATTACGGTGATGAAGTTGGCTTGAGCGGCGGTCAAGATCCGGGCTGCCGGAAATGTATGGTTTGGGATAAGGAAATACAGGACCAAGATTTATTCCATCACATAAAGAAGATGATTCAGCTTAGAGCACAGCATCCTGCCTTCCGAAGCAACGATATCACTTTTATAGAAGCAAATGATGAAACAAACCATCTTGTGTACTCAAAAACAGATGGCAAAACAAATTATGTGTTTGTTTTAAACAACTCTGACAAGGATTTGGACATTGACGTCCCTGTTAACAGTGACACCGTACTGGACTTATGGAGTAATGAAATAATTTCAACTGGCCAGAATAAAATTAAAGCCACATTGCCGCCTTATGGATTTAAAATTTATCAGTTATAGAGTTAAGGGGGTACGTTCGCTCCCTTATTTTTTATGCCAGGAGAATCGCACCTTTAGATCCTTTGAGGGATTTAAAACCATCTAAAATGTTACTTTATTTTGCCGGCATCATTTTTACCGGGTATACGTTTAAAGGCAAAAAGGACAGTATAAATTGAAACTGTCCTTTATTTTGCTATTTTATTTTGAGTTTCCAGCTTCGGTAATTCTGTGTTAAGCTTCCCGGACAGTATATAGAAATACATTTGAAAATCAGCTCGCAGCGACCAGACCGGATGGCCAAATGTTGCAGGTTTGTTGCCTTCAATAAAAAAGTGAGAAATCCAGGCAAATCCGTATGCAATTACGGGAGCTAATAGTAGGAACCATGCATTCCCAAAAATAATTGCTAAAGCTATACATACATATACGAATGAGGTCCCGATAAAGTGCCATAATCTAGTCGAGCGTTTGCTATGCTGCGTCAGGTAAAATGGCCAAAACTCCTCATAATTTTTAAATTCTTTCATCATAATCCTCCTCCTGCATTAAGTATACAATTTTTATCAGAATTTTCCATATATTTTCGTTCGATAGTACTACTGTATTAGTAAGAATAGCATTAAACTTCTTTGCTTTACATCATTATCATATTTCCGAAATCTAGTTGATCAATTTTCAATACAGGGGGATTTGGTAACTATAAACGAAACCTTATTAAAACAAAAATAAAACCCGTAACACGTATCTAGTGTTTACGGGCATTGATTTTAGATAAACTTTTCAGGAATTCTCTCTTTAGTATCATTATTTTGTATATTGTACTTCTTTAATTCTACCTGTGCTGTTTTTTTCCTGTACTCGTTCAGACTGTTCATTCATTGTATCGGCCGTGGATAATGCCTGGCTGTTTGGTGCTGAGAACTCTCCGGGTGTATGGTGCTTGATTGTTGTGGAACCAGCGTTCGAGCCTTTAAAAGACCGGACTTTATCCATAACCGTATCACGGGCACTTTGCGGTACTATAGATGATACTTTATTCATCACCTTGTCACGGGATTCCTTATTTCTAAATAAATAAGCAGCTGCTCCCAATGCCACTACACCTAACAAACTATTTTTTGAATTTCTCATATTATCCCCTCCTTAGTATATCCTTATTATTCCCCTTTATAAATCAAGTAAACGGATTTTCAGCTGGTTAAATCTCACAGGAACTTGCAGGAACCCTAACGAAAGACGCTATGAAAAATTGGACATACTAACCAAAATAAGGAGGGAGCAGAATGAGTTTTTTACTGAGTATGGATTTCTTTAAAATGTCAGCCATTGTTATTGGATATGGATTATTTATATGGTTACTCCTAAAATTGGCGAATAAGTGGGATGACGATGTGTATCCATGACCATGATTAATTACTCTAGCTTTAACCATAACAAAACAGGCCGGAAATTCCTCCAGCCTGAAAATATTATCTATTAAGTTCGTTCCAAATTCTATCCATTTGCTGCAGCATAAACTTCATTCAATCATATCGTCCATGATGAATAATATTAAATACCTTTGTTTCACATCAAAAAGATTAACTATAAGAAAGTTCTTTTTGGTTTAGGCCAAGAGTTTGCGCTGTTGAAGTATGAATTTCATCTGCAAGCTCCGGGTTTTCCATTAGTGACACGCCATAGGAAGGAACCATTTCTTTGATTTTCGTTTCCCACTCTGGCAAATGTTGCGGGAAGCATTTTTCTATTACCTCAAGCATGACGTGAACGGCAGTAGAAGCACCTGGAGAAGCACCAAGCAATGCAGCTATTGAGCCATCAGCGGCACTAACGACTTCCGTACCAAATTGAAGTGTACCTATACCGCCTTCCTCAGTATCCTTGATAACTTGCACACGCTGGCCTGCTACTACTAAATCCCAATCCTCGCTTTTTGCATTCGGGATAAATTCCCGTAACTCTTCCATACGCTTTTCTTTTGATAGCATAACTTGTTCGATCAGGTATTTTGTCAAAGACAAGTTCTTTGCACCTGCCGACAACATAGTTACGAGATTATCCGGTTTTACGGAAGTTACCAAATCAAACATTGAACCGGTTTTTAAAAACTTTGGTGAGAAGCCGGCAAACGGTCCAAATAGCAACGACTTTTTATTGTCGATAAATCTTGTGTCAAGATGCGGAACAGACATTGGAGGAGCTCCAACCTTAGCTTTGCCGTATACTTTTGCATGATGCTGCGCTACAACATCCGGATTGTTACATACCATAAATATTCCGCTTACCGGGAATCCTCCGATATGCTTTGATTCAGGAATACCGGTTTTTTGCAGTAAATGCAGACTTCCGCCCCCACCGCCGATAAAGACGAATTTTGCAGTATGATATTCGCTTTCACCGCTATCGATATTATGAACCTTCACTTTCCACGAGCCGTCGCCAGTACGTTTAATACCCTTAACACAATGCTTGTAGTTTATCTCAACGTCTTTACTCTTTAAGTGGTCAAATAACATGTGTGTTAAAGCACCAAAGTTAACATCAGTTCCAGAATCGATTTTTGTTGCCGCTATCGGTTCATCCGGTGTACGGCCTTCCATTATTAGCGGAATCCATTCCTTCAGTTTTTCAGGGTCATCAGAATATTCCATCCCTTTAAACAGAGGATTGTTTGATAGCGCTTCAAAACGTTTTTTCAAAAACGTTACATTTTTTTCTCCTTGTACTAAACTCATATGAGGTAATGGCATGATAAAGTCCTGCGGATTACTTATTAGCTTTCTGTTTACAAGATAAGACCAAAACTGTCTTGAAAGCTGAAATTGTTCATTAATTTTTATAGCTTTGCTAATATCTATAGATCCGTCAGATTTTTCGGAGGTATAGTTAAGCTCGCACAATGCAGAATGCCCAGTACCCGCATTATTCCATTCGTTAGAGCTTTCTTCTCCTGCGTTTGCCAGCTTCTCAAACACTTTGATTTCCCATTCCGGTGCTAACTCTTTCAGTAGTGATCCCAAAGTCGCGCTCATGACTCCGGCACCAATTAAGATAACGTCTGTTTTTTTCTGTACGCTGCTCATTATAACCTTCCTTATCCGCTATATTTGCAAAAAAGATGTAGGCGCGACCTAGGAACACACCTTTTCTGTCTGAATTAAAAACATATCATATACTATTATAATTATTTATTGATAAAAATATCTACTATTATTCTGATAATTTTAAACTATTTATGGCCGTTAAAAGCGAGAAGTCCGTCCCAAAGGCCTCAGCAATACACAATTCCAAGAATTAACTCCGCCTCTTGCAAGGGTTAAGGCTTTTGTTTTCCGTTACCAGTGAACAGGCACCCTCTAATTTCCGCTGTTACTTATGGTATGGTTTTCCTCTAAATAAGATTTTAATATTTAACCATAATAATCCTCAATTACCATTTATAAATTAAAAAACTTTTTCAGCCTACCCCCAAAATCTTTACATGATTACCTAAGCATTTGTTGTTAGTCAAATTACGAGAAAACAAGAAGTTTATGGTTTTATATTAACTGGGATTAAAACAGCGGATTTTTTCTTGATAACATTTATGTTGGTAAGGTTTTCTTAGATATTGTGGCATTTTTACCAATGAATACAGAAGTAACTACAAAGATTGCCGTCAATATTGTCACCATAGTGATAGATTCTCCTAAAAAGAGCGCAGCAAACAAAATCATCAGAAACGGCTGCAAATATTGCAGTTGGCTTACTCGTGCAATTCCGCCTAATGCCATCCCGCCATACCAGGCAACATATGCTAAAAACTGGCTTACAATCGCTAAATAAAGTAAACTAATCCAAGCTTTTATTGGGGCATTTAACATTTCCATAGAAATATTCATCCCTACAGGAATCAGAAAGAAAGGTGCTCCTATCACAATCGCCCATGCGATCACTTGCCAGCTTCCTATTTCTTTTGATAGCTTTCCTCCCTCAGCATAACTAAGCCCTAAAATAATGACTGCAGCTAAGAGTCCTAAATCCTCAAATTGCAGTTTTCCAAAACCTAAATTTATCGCATATAAAATGACAGTTCCTGCACCAATGAAACTTGCAATCCAAAATCTCAAAGAAGGTCTTTCCCCCGCTCTTAACATCGCGATACCTGCTGTTGCTAATGGTAACAATGCTAATTCAACTGCTCCGTGTGAAACTGGTAATGTCTTCATTACCCATGAAGTTAGTAAAGGAAAACCTAAGACAGCTCCTGCTAAGACAATTAAAATACTTTTAAACTGCTGCCGATTAGGTACTTTTTCCTTTCGAACAATCAGTATTACTCCAACCAATATTGCTGCAATAACTGTTCTTCCTAATCCAACTACTGTTGTCCCGAAATATTCAACAGCTATACTGGTAGTTGGCAAGGTTAGACTAAAGCAGATAACACCTGCTAAACCTAGAAATAACCCCAATTTTTCTTTTTCCACTTAGTTTCCTCCCCAACTATATTTACATTGTCTTAAAAAACCGAAGACACTTTTGGTATAATCACATAATACTAGATACAGATACTGGATATGATTGCTGTTTTCTGCATCTGTCAGGGTACAGTTTAAGGAGGTTGGAAAGATATTGAATCCAAAATACATGAAAATTGTAGAAGAAATTAAGCAGCAACTTACAAACGGAGATTTAGTGGCTGGTCATAAACTTCCCTCTGTTCGACAACTATCTGAAAAATTTAGCTGTAGTAAAAATACGGTCATTAAAGCTTACAGTGAGTTAGAAAAAGAGCACTTAATTTATGCGATACCTCAAAGCGGCTATTATATTGTCAATGAATTCAAACTGCCTGATGATCAGCCAGATGTAATTGATTTCTTATCTGCTGGACCAGATAAGCATTTGTTACCATACATTGAATTTCAACATTGCTTAAATCAAGCGATTGAAAAATATAAAGAAGAAATTTTCACATATTCAGATCAACAAGGCCTTCATTCATTACGTACAGAAATCGTGAAAAACCTTCAAATTTCACAAGTATTTACTGAACCCGACCGTGTAGTCATAGTCTCAGGCTCACAACAAGCTATTCATTTATTAACCGCCCTCCCTTTTCCAAACGGCAAAAAAAATATCCTTATTGAACAACCAACCTATTTCGGGATGATTGCATCTCTCGAAATAAACCAAGTTACGACCTTTGGCATCGAATTATCAATGAATGGAATCGATTTAGAACATCTTGAATATATTTTTAAAAACAATGATATTAAGTTTTTCTATGTCATTCCAAGGTTTCATAATCCTCTTGGACATTCTTATACAAATAGTGAGAAGAAAAAAATCGTGCAGTTAGCGAATAAATATGATGTATATATTGTAGAAGATGATTTTCTAGGTGAATTAGAGTGCGATAAAAAAGCTGACCCGTTTTTCGCTTTTGATACGTCTGGAAGAGTCATTTATATTCAAAGCTTTTCAAAAGTATTTCTTCCCGGGCTACGGATTGCTAGTGTTGTATTGCCAAAAATAATGATTAACAGCTTTTTACGTTATAAATTCAGTTCTGATTTCAACAGCCCTGTCCTTTCACAAGGCGCATTAGATATTTATTTAAAAAGCGGGATGTATCACAGTCATTTGAAAAAGATAAAGGAAGTATATTTTCATAAAATACACTTACTAAAAAGTGCTTGTGAACAATTACTTCCTGAAGGCACACAATTTACGAAGCCGGATTCAGGATTTTATCTTTCAATTTATTTACCCGATCACATATCAGCAAAAAAACTTGCTCTTCTATTATCTGAACAGCAAATATTAATAGATGATACGGGTAGAATGTTCTTATCCGATTTTAATAAAGACAATCTTATTCGTTTATGTATTTCTCAAGTGCATGACCATCAAATAAAATACGGCATAGAAAAGATATCTCAAACCATTACCGTATTGGACAATAAAAAGAGCTACCATTTAAATAAAAATCTCACTCATTTAAACAGACCCCCATATAATCAAAAGTAGCACCAAGCCTAGACAGGAGTAGTTCTTCATTATTTCATCGAAAAATCGCACTTACTTATGAGACGGTTCTCCCTAATTCACTTTCTGGTAAAGCATCTTTTAAGGATAAAGCATTGTCCTCTAAAAACCAGAAGACAATGCTTTTTATATCCTTTCTATTCGGTTCCATTTTAATTTTTTTATAAGTGACTTTATAATAACCTTCTAGTGTTTGGGACCTAATCACCGCAATTTCATGTAAAAATTCTTCCGATGTTATTTTTTTTAGTTTCTTTATTATGGAGAAAATCGGCATAAAACAAACTGGTGAACCCTACTAGCGGTGTACCAGTAGGGTATGTACAATCGATTTATTGATTTAGTCCTTCGTCAGTTGTGATTGGATTAATCTCATTCGTACTGCCATTTTTATTTTTCTCATTTGTGGCATTTTGTGACTCAAGTTGATTAAGCTGGTTTTTCACTGATTGTGAGTTTGTTAAATTATTTTGAACGTCTTTTTTCATTTCTCCATTACCTCCTTTCTTAATTAGGATTAGGAGACTAATCTAATTTTATTCAGGTTAATATTTTGAAATTTCCAGTGATAGTAGTACCTTTAGGCAAAAAAAATTTTACTTGAATGGGTTTGGATTTAATTTGCAATTTTTAGATCGAAAACCAAATTAAGAACCAGGCACTAGAAAAAATTTTAATCATATATAGGTGATATCCCGTGCAAAATTTTTGAGGAGGATATCATGAAACCTATGTTACCTATGGAAAAATATTTCGGTAAGTTTGAACTAGTTCATGAATTTTATGGAGCTATGCCGACAGGTGTTAGTGTATCAGAAACCGGTCGTATTTTCGTTTGCTTTCCGAAATGGGGAGACGACGTTAAATTCACAGTGGCGGAAATTGTTGGGGATACTTTGCAGCCTTATCCTAATATTGAAACCAATTTGGGTAATCAAGGTAATATCACAATGTCTTTCATCAGTGTCCAAAGTATAGTTGCGGATGGAAGGGGAACTCTTTGGGTATTAGATACAGCGGCACCGAATTTTTCTGTACCAATTAAAGGAGGGGCAAAATTAGTCGCTGTTGATTTAAAAACCAATACAATAAGAAAAGTTTATACCTTTACAGAAGATGTTGTCCTGCCAACAACTTATCTGAATGATGTCCGATTTGATTTTCGTGTTGGAAAAGCGGGTTATGCATATATAACGGATTCATCTTCCAAAGGACCAGGAGCTATTATCGTTGTAGATTTAGAAAATGGAAACGCGTTTAGACGGTTAAATGGAGCAAATTCAACTTCACCCGATCCATATTTTTTACCGAAAGTAGAAGGTGAAATTTTGATGAACCGAAACAAAGATGGTTCAACATCTCCATTTAGATTGGCGTCTGATGGTATAGCGATTTCTCCCGATGGAAAGATTTTATTTTTTTGTCCACTTACCAGTCGCCATTTGTTTTCGATCTCAACAGAAGCTCTAAGGGACAGAACGATACCGGACATGGATTTAGCTTATCAGGTGAAGTACTGGGGAGAAAAAGGTGCGTCTGATGGAATGATCACTGGTGCAAAAGGAACGATTTATGCCGGAGACTATGAAAACAACAGTATTCGAAAGATATTGCCGAATGGCACAATGAAAACAATCACTCATGATCCTAGAATTTTATGGCCAGATACTTTTTCAATTGGGCCGGATCAATACTTATATGTCATTGTGAACCAATTACATCGGCAGGCAAGGTTTCATTATGGAAAAGACCTGCGACAGAAACCTTATAGTTTACTTCGTATGAAAATTGACGAATTCCCTGCTCCTACCTTTTCGTAATAAAAAAATAGTTGAATATTTTTTTACATTACGTCAGGAGAGGTTTAATCTGTTATTAGTTTTTATCCGGGAATTAGCTGACGATTCTGCCTTCATATTAAAACTGATATATTACCGACCATTTCACAAAATCGTTTTTAGGAACAGTTTTGTCAATGTTAAACTGTTCCTAAAAATTTTCTATAAATTAGGTAGGTTTAATGCTGTATTAATATTATTCAGATCCAAATTGATTTGCTCGTTCGTATCCCAAGCGTGGTACCATCCCTTTTCTACCATATAACTAGAAATTTGCTCATGCATATCAATAGCTTCCACCAAGTGACGAGTTAGAATCTCTTTAACTTCAGGTGTTCCTGATTCGGTAACTGCCATTGCATAATTTCTAACTCCACTTTTAGCTGAAATCAACAAATCCATGGCAACTACTTGATCAGATAGTGCATTCATGCCAGTTATGTTTTGAATTATCGGATTCATGTTTATTCATCTCCTAATTAATGCCTTGCATTGGATAAAATAGAGGTAAATTCCTGTAACTGTCTTGTTGATAAATCAATGTCCTGCTGCATAATATCTTTTAACTTCTGATCCGAAACTAGAGCCTTCAATGTTTTGGACTTAGTCAAACAAGTGGTTTTAAATGCAGCCATTTCATGGACCTCAAGAACTTCATGTAAGGCGTAGTTCATTTTTAAAACCTCCTTTTCTTATGGTTTCAATACGACTTTGATACAATTATCTGTTCTTGTATCAAAGATTTCATAGCCACGTTTGGCTTCACTAAGTGGAAGTACATGACTCACCACATCACCTGGATCAATTTTACCTGTTGAAACTAATTCAAACATATAGGGCATATAGTGAATAACAGGGGCTTGTCCAGTACGGATGTTGACATTACGATTCATGATGTCACCCATTGGGAACCCATTATATTTTCCGCCATAAACGCCTGTAACTTGGATGGTCCCGCCTTTTCGAACGGCCTGTGTAGCCATGATAAATGGACCAAATGCTCCGCTGTGAAGTTTTAATCCGCTCGCAAGGAACTCTAAATCCGTCATTTTACCATCCATGCCAACCGCGTCAATGACAACATCAGCACCGCCCTTTGTCATTTCTTTCAGATGTTCGCCTGGATGTTCAAATTTTTCAAAATTAACAATTTCTACTTTATTCGTGCGTTTCGCGTGCTGCAAACGATAGTCAATATAATCTACGGCAATAACACGCTTTGCCCCTTTTAACCAGCAGAATTTTTGAGCGAAAAGCCCAACTGGACCGCAGCCAAGAACAATAACTGTATCTCCATCCTTTACCCCCGCATTGTCAACACTCCAAAATGCGGTGGTCATTGCATCAGCAATAACAGATAGCTTTTCATCTGGTTCTTCACAGGTCTCTGGAATTTTGAAATGAGTAAAGTTGGCAAAAGGCACTCTCAAATATTCTGCTTGCCCACCTGGGTAACCACCAGTCGTACCTGAATATCCGAAATAAGCTCCCATATCGCCATTATCGTTAGAATTATCACATTGACTCTCCAAATGGTTTTTACAGAAAAAGCATTCACCGCATGCGATATTAAATGGAATAATGACACGATCTCCCTTTTTTACCTTGGTAACTTCTGGTCCAACCTCTTCCACAATGCCCATTGGTTCATGACCAATAACATAGTTTTCCTGCAAATTAGGAATCATACCATGAATCAAATGTAAATCGGAACCACAGATAGCGGTACTGGTTACTCTAATAATCATATCATCAGGCTTTTGAATCTTCGGATCTTCAACTTCCTTAACCTCAACATTTTTGATACCTTGATACGTTACCGCCTTCATGCAATGAAGCCTCCTTTATTTATGTTCATCAGGTGTCCGATCAAACATCCCTTTTCGGTTCATGTCAGCGGGGAATAAATTCATGTTGCCAATCATGATCGTATTCTTCGCAGAGAGCTGATCTAGTTGATACTGTTCACTTAGTTCATATGGATGGAACCATTTTTTACTAATCATAAGTTCTGTAATTTCTTGATGCATGGCAATCCCTTGCATCAGCTGGTTCCTCAAAAGGGCCCTCACATCAGGAGATGCGGCCTCCGTTAATGCCACAGCAATATTTCGAACCCCCTCTTTTGCACGAAGGAGAAAATCCATGGCAAAGGTGGTATCTGCCAGCTCAGGTACATTTAACGAGTTTATTGGATCTAAATGGTCATTGTTCAATGTCTTTTCCTTCCTTTCAATTTACTATTGGTGTTGGGCGACTTTCAGGAACAGGAGCTTCAAAAGGTGCTCGTTCATAAATTTTCTGTAACTCTCCAAGCGCTTGCTTAGATTGATCAACATCTTTTTGCATTAATGCTCTAAGATCGTTATCAAAAACTAACCCTTGCATTAATTTAGACTTCGCTAAACAAAGTGTTTTAAAATTAATGACTTCATGCAAGTCTAAAGATTCATGGGCAGCTAATTTTTGATTATCCATTCTTATTCACCCTCCATGTATTGAATTATTACATTGGTAGTATGCTGAAAAACAGAGGTTTCATTCCCTGAGTTCACCATAAAAAAGATAATTGAGGTATGGTAAAAGCGTGTAAGGTGCATCTTGTAGTCCAAAATTGCCCTTAAACATAATAAAAAGACGATTTTAAATCACAAATCGTCTTTTCCATGCACAAAAAGTTAAATTCTTTTTTCTGCATTTTTTTTGCTGTTTTAAATGAAAAAGCGCATTACCTGACATGCTATCAGTCTCCACATAAAAAAAATTTCTCGGCACGTGACTTCTAAGCTAAAATTTCATTACTATTTTTGAAAAGTTAAACCGGTGAATAATATGCGCATGGTATCAGTTGCAAATCTCATCCAGGGATGGTTATAGCAAAAACCAATACATACCGTAGATGTTAGATGAAAATAGCAGAACAAGCAGACATTCCGAATAGTACCTGCAGAAGGTATTTATCAGCGTTTGAACTAACATTGCTGCCAGGGATTTAGATATCAATGACAGCATCCCATTTGAAGTCCGTTTGCAGGCGAATCAGCTATCCAAATATTTTCCCAGCATATCAGATAATGCCCTAAGTGTTCCCAAATGATGATATTGAAACGTTTTACTTTAACTTATCCTGTTTGATCCTCTAATATCTTTATTGGGAAACCAATTATTCCATATATTAAATTCCCCATGATCTTTTTTATCTTCAATTTAGTAAAATAACCCTTATAAGTAAAAAAGCTCATAAATTTAATATGAGCTTTAACCTGTTTCTATTCAAATTTAGGATTTTGTCCGTATTGATTAGATCCACTCTCACTGTCCATGAAAGTGTATATAAGAATAAGTAAAGATCCTAATAGGGGAATTAAACTAACCAGCAGCCACCATCCACTGCGTCCGGTGTCGTGTAATCTCCGAACCGTGACAGCGAGAGACGGTAATAAGATAGCCAGAGAAAATAGTCCTGTTAATACTGCTGGGATACCTAAAATTAACTCAATTACTGTAAGTACGAGAGAAATAATGGCACTGAATAGGATGAACATCCAATATTCTTTTCTCCTGGCTCGACCTTTAAATCCAACATAATTTTTTAAGGCTTTTAAAAACCACTGCATAGATGAACCTCCATGATAGCTATTAATAACCAAAGTATTATAGCATGAAGGTATTCACTTTGTTTATAGTTAAATATTCACATATATGAAGTAGTTCAGAAAAAAATTAGAGAACAGAACTATGGATAAATAGAGTTTAGCTCCAACTCAAAGGAATATACCTCAAACCATTAGAAGCACACTTTTTTAAAATTACTGACCTCATTTCAGAGTTACATAATGAATCAGATATCCAATCTGCTGCGAGTGACGAAATGGCGCCCCTAACTTATGCCCAGCAACCTGCTATTGTTCCAGCGATCAGCAAAATCCCTGCTGCAATTGTTCCTGCTGTATTAAAAACCGCTAATATACTTACATCAGCACTCGGAGTTGTGACGGTAAATCCGCAATGCTGGGCAAAAGGGATAAGATGTGTATCCATTAATCCAGTCGTTGTAAAACCAAAAACAAAGAATGGAAGGATAAGTTTAAATTTCTGAATTAAATTATACCCTTCCCCCTGCCTTTTGGTGTTAATCTCTCTCATGTTTCTTGATTATCTTGGTTTTTCTTTTTCGTTAAACATGATATATATAATCCTCTGGTATGACTCGCTTTAAAAAATGTTGTGTTCTTTCTTCTTTTGGCCTTGGTAAAATTTCCTTAGGAGAATTCTCTTCTACAATGACGCCGCCATCCATAAATATGACTCTGTTTGCTACCTTCTTTGCAAAAGACATTTCATGCGTGACAACTAACATGGTTGTTCCCTCTCTTGCAATATTCTTCATTACGGTTAATACTTCACCGACTAATTTTGGATCAAGCGCAGATGTTGGTTCATCGAATAAAATAATATCTGGTTGTAATTCCAAAAAATTAATGCATTAACTTAACCTTTAATCTAGTATCAAGTTTTTTAAACTTAGATTTCTGCATTGTTTACACGTTTTCTCTTTGCTCAACTGGAGATGAAAGAACTATTAACGTCGAAGACTTTCCATATGTTATTGTTTGATCGATAAACGATTCAAGTGTAGTTACATCATTAGTAATAAGTTTAACCAGATAACTGTATTGACCTGCAAGTCGATGGCATTCAGCAACGTCTTTATATGATTCACAAAACTGGACAAATTGTTTACATTTGTGAGTATCGAATAAAATGTAAGCCATAATATTTTTCCCAAGCTGCTTGTGGCCTACTTTTGCAGTGTAACCTTCTATTACACCTCTTTCTTCCAACTTTTTGATTCTTTCGGTAACTGATGGAGCCGACAGTCCAATACTCTTTCCTAAATCAGTCATTGATATTCTTGAGTTTTTAGTGATGCTTTGTAAAATTAATTTATCAATTTCATCCATATTAGTGCCTCCTTAAAAATTTAGGTAAATCACTAAAAAAACATTAGAAAAAATTGTATTTTATTGTTTTTGCTTACATTATCCGATGTTCGAAACAAAATTTCAATTGTAAAATATAATTATCAATTTATTAAAGGAGAATCAATATGGAAAATCAAAAGCTGGCACAAAATGTTCCGCTCATTATTATTGATGTACAGAAGTTCTTCTTAAATCCCAAGTGGGGAAAGCGCAATAATACTAACGCTGAAAAAAATATGCTTATGCTTCTGAGCAAATGGAGAGAAGGAAAACGTCCGGTCATTTTTATACAACATATCTCTAACACACCTCCTGAAACATGGTCAGATCATGAAAGAGAATCAAGGGCATTCAAGGAAGGGTTTGAGCCGCTTCCTCATGAACCAGTCTTTCAGAAAACAGTTAATAGTGCCTTCATTGGAACGGAATTGGAGAAATGCCTCCGTGAAATGAATGTCCCTCAAGTAGTTATTGTTGGTTTAACCACTAACCACTGCGTTGAGACAACTACAAGGATGGCTGGAAATCTTGGTTTTTCCCCCTACCTTGTATCTGATGCAACAGCTACCCATGACCGTGTTGGTCCGGACGGACGGCTCTACCTAGCTCAAGATATTCATGACATGACAATGGTAAATCTTCATGAAGAATTTGCATCAATTATAAACACCTCGGACTTGTTGGAACTTCTTTAAATAGTAAAGGGGCAAAATTAGAATTTGCCCCTTTTCCCTCAACTATATGGATTTAACATTCAAATTAGCTTCTTCTACTTAAATTCTTACAACTTTCCCTCTTGTACTAGCAAAAAATTATTTTTGAAATCAATATACTTCTACCCTTTCAACAACGAGTTGTTCATTTTAATTAGACAAAACTAGTTCCTCTGAGACTTCCTTTTACTATCAAATTTAAGAAAAGATTCACAATTTGAGTGGTTTGGTGTTAACACTCTTGGAAATAGTGCCAGCCCTGAACCGAATGGAGGATGGGTGAATCATCAATTATCAATTGTTCATAGCTTGATCCAGCACTCTTTGAAACAAGAGGAAATACAGGCCTTTTTTCAATGTTATATGCAATAATTTCACCACTAAAAGGTCAAGAATAGGTGAAAAATAAAGCTTTTAGTACCTGAATCCAATTTAAATGACTTATTGCATTAGAAACTGTGTTAAATCGTTTCTTTTGCATACTGCTTATTGTCAGTAATGCCACTAAAGTGCGATTCTTCTTTTTGTGCAACGTACAAGAGGTCTGACTCACTGTTATTATCCGAACATGAAGTTTCATGTTTTGGATTAACTGAAAGCCAGACCCCTGCTTTTATATTTACAATAAACAATTTACATTAAGAATACTTTTTACACGTTTTGTTCCTTTAATGCAACTTTTCTCTCCATTTGTTCCTCTTCTTCGGGCAGTTTCATGAATTTCATTAAAACGGCTCCGCTAAAATATAGGATAGCGAATATCCAAATTACCCCTTCAGCACCAATACTATTGATGAACAAACCAACAATTGCCGGAGCGATGAAGTAAGACATCCCTGCGCCAAAGCTTACAATCGCCATAGCTGATCCTTTTTGATCGGGTGCTAAAGCAGTTACTAGCGCGGAAAGTGGTACGAAGCCACAAAGAACAATTCCAAAAATTATTGCCACCAATGTCATGACCCAGAAATTATGGCCAACGATCTGCGGTGTATAAAATATTACCAATGTCATGACACCGCAGCCGACACTGCCGAGCCACTGAACTGTCCTGCGCCAGCCGAACCATCTGTCACTGATGTATGGGATGATCAGGTTAAATATAATGTTCGCAAACCAAAAGGTTCCCCAAATTGTCAGCCATTCTCCAGTAGTATAATTATATTCGGAAGCCAAATAAATAGGGAAAAAGATAGGAAGTGCCCCTACTCCGACTGAATTGATGATACGAACCAGTCCGCCAATTGCCACTTTTGGCTTTTCAATGCAGATCGTAAATCCGCTCAATAGACTTTTAAGTTTATCCTTTGCGTCACCCTTGTTCTCGCTAACTTTGTCATTGCCGACAACTAAAAGCCCAGCAATTCCGCCAACCAGAACCCAGATAACCGCACTCCACAACAGTCCCATATATCCAATGCGATCAGTCATGAAAGCAGGGAAATAACTTCCTACCACATACAGTCCGCCGCTCCATGCAGCCCAGAACAGGCCGACTGCTGTAGCCATAATTCGCTTCGGACTGCGATACGTTACCCACACTAAAAACGAATAACAAAAGAAAGGATAGCCAATCCCACGGAGCGCATAGGTTGGAAGCATCGCTGCAAAACTATGCTGCTTTAAACCTAATTCAATGAAAAGGATTTGGCCAACCAGCCAGGTGACCAGCCCGATAAGCATAACCTTTCTTGGCCCCCACATTTCCGTAAGTACTCCAGAAAAGTAAGCTGCAACCGCCAATACTGCTCCATAGGCTGTAAAAAGTGTTGCTGCCTGTTGAACGGTCAACCCCTGTTCAATTAAATAAGGAGACAGCCATGCATGTTCGAGACCATCACCAGCCATAAAAACAAGCATTGCGACAAAGCCCCAAACCATTTTTGCAGGCAGGCCGCCAATCGTACGTGTATTGTCTAAGCCTGGGTTCATTTCTTAACACCTCATTGTAGTTTATTCCTTAGTTGCCAGGGACCCCTCATCGAGTGTCTACATTCGGTATAAACAAGAATTTATCAATTGCGTTACTATATTAATTACTGCTTGAATCCATTTCCCGCTTGTTTTTCATAGATCTTCAAGATCGCATCCGGTGCCACATTGGGATATGACAGATATATTGAAAATTCCGTTTAGGCGGGACATATATTTGAACGGAAATACCAGAAATCAAAGCTTCCATTACATTCGTTTTGAAAAAAGCACAAATCATTACATAATTTTTTTCTGGAAGACAAGGGAATGTTCCTTTGCTCCGTGACATACTGTTTTGTTTTTTAATTTCACTGGAAACCTTGTATAATAGCAAATTATTATGATGCATATCATTGTTTTTTGTGAGAACGTTTTCTTAAGTAAATAAAAATTGCCGTTCTACATCAAAATCTTAAGGGAGGCTGCTTGAAAGCAGCCCCTAGTACATTAAAATCTGCCCACTTTGTTTCTATTTACAGCTTTACCCATTGACCTTTTTCAGCTGATTCAAGGATGGCATCTGCAATCAATTCGATTTGATATCCATCATTGAAGTTTGGAGAAGCTTGCGTGTCTTCTACAATCGCTTTAAAGAAATCGTGAGTTTCAATGATTTTTGTTTCTCCGTAACCAATACCGAGTGCAGGAATTGGCCATAATGCTTCTCCATATGGTGTAGCCGGACCAGTATATACTGTTCTAAAACCTTTAGCATCGCTTGGATCATCAGCGAAAGACACTTGAAGCTCATCTCGGCGCTCATAGTTGAAAACGAGGGACCCTTTTGTACCATGGATTTCAAACGTAAGGAAGTTGTTGCGTCCCCATGCATTACGTGTTGCTTCAATCGTTCCGATTGCTCCGTTATCAAACTTAACCATTGTGATGAACTCATCATCTACATCTACAGTTCCTTTTGGAGTATCTTCTGCACTACTCTTAACAGTACCAAGCTTGTCTACTCCGCCGGATTGTAGTGGACGTTCAGGAATCCATGTTTTAGTCATGGCATTTACGTCTGTAATTTCCCCAACAAGATAGCGGGCAAAATCAACTACGTGTGTTCCGATATCACCTAAAGCACCGGACCCGGCAATTTTCTTCTGGAAACGCCATGAAAGCGGTGAGTTTGGATCAGCAGACCAATCTTGCAGATATGTGCCGCGGAAGCTGAGGATTTCTCCGATTCTTCCTTCTTCAATATATTTTTTAGCAAGTGCAACAGCAGGGGTTCTTCTATAATTGAAAGCAACCGCATGTTTTACGCCTGCAGCTTGTACAGCTTCCAGCATAGTTTTTGCTTCTTCCGCACCGAGGGCAAGCGGTTTTTCAGAAATAATATGTTTGCCGGCTTTTGCCGCGGCAATTGCAATTTCAGCGTGAGTATTATTTGGAGTACAAATGTCAATGATATCGATTTCAGGATCGTTGACTACCGCTCTCCAGTCAGTTGAGTAATTATCAAATCCTAATTTTGCAGCTGCATCTTTTGCCAATTCTTCATTAACATCCACGACTGTATGGCGGTGCGGGATTGCCGGTGCCGGCCAGAAAAACATTGGCATTGCTGCATATGCAAGTGCATGCGCTTTCCCCATAAATCCTCCGCCAATCATACCTACGTTCAATTTTTTCATGATTTTATCCTCCTTTAAATTAACTGATAAGTATTTATGTTATTCGTCATATATCTGAAACTTCCGGATTATTTCCCTACACAAGGTCCGCCAAAAACTTACGGCTAATTTCAGCGCCTTTTTTTGGATCCGCATAGCTGTCTAACTCTACAGTAATCCAGCCGTCATAGCTTGCTTCATTTAGAACTTTCAGCATTTCATCAAATTTTTGATTTCCTTCGCCTAACGGCAAGAACTCACCGTCTTTATAATCTTTAAAATGTACGTATTTAATACGATCTGCGTATTTATTAATAACCTCAACCGGATCTCCGCCGCCTGCTTCAATATGAGCAGTGTCCGGCACTAAATTTATCTTTGTTAATGGCATAAGTTTATCTAGCTGTTCTGGAGCTTGGACACATGTACCAAGATGCGGATGATAGCTTGGTACAAGGTTGTATCTTTCAGCGATCTCTATCACTGTGTTAAGAGCGTCCCCTAATGCTTTGTAATCGCTCTCTTTAACGCCATTGGCGCGGATGGCTCCACCGCCGATAACAAGATGTTCTGCACCTAATTCAGAAGCAAATGCGGCAACGCTTTCAATTTTGGCCAATTCTTCTTCTAATATGTCAGGAAAAATAAAGTTTCCACCGGTATACACGCCAACAAATTTCAAAGAGAGTTCATTCATTAGTGACTTGAATTCTTCTTTCTTATCTATATACTGCATTAGGTTTCCATCAAATAGTTCGAAACCTTCATACCCTGCAGCTGCAATATCCCTTAGTGCTTCTTCTGTAGAACCAGGAGTAAGATAATACAGATCCTTTACTGAAGTAACGCCGGCAGGATGGCCAACTACGCCGCCCCATGTATTTGTTTGATAGCCTAGTTTCATTATTTATCCCTCCACTATTCTTTAAAAAGGTTCTGTTATGAATTGAAGCTGCGTTCCGCTTCACCTCCTAAGGTCTTCATAACATCACAGGTTGTTATTCACCTGAATGTATCTTGAAACATGTAATCGATTACATCAGCTTTTAAAAAAAGATTGATAATATTTACAAACGCATATCATTCATTTTATTGTCTTTTAGTCTTTGTGTTTTGATCAACCATAGTGACTTACTAAAAATAATGATACCGTTTTCAACCTTCATATCAATTGAATATTATTTAAACAATTAATACTGTATGAACTATTGTAATCGATTACATTAATAAATACAATCTTTTTATCTTACTTTTTATATTCATTTTTTGGACAAATTACAATTCTATCAATCTATAAATAACACTGCTTCATTTTAGCAGCTCTGTTGTTTATAGATGAAGAACCTTACGCCCACCACATTTCTGTCATTTGCTCCTTGAACATTACGCTTTTAAGCAAGCTGATTGCCTTACCTAGGCCTTCATCAACGGAAGCAAGCATATCCTCATGCTCAATTGATATCACATAGTCATAACCTATAGCCCGAAGAGTACTGACGATATCCTTCCATGCCTTTTCATCCTGGCCATATCCTACTGACCTGAATGACCATGAACGGTTTACAATATCACTGTAATGCTTGGTATCCAAAACACCGTTAATTTGAATATTAGCTTGATCCAAATACGTATCTTTGGCGTGAACATGAAAAATTGCTTTTTCCTGCCCAAGTTTTTTTATGGCTTCTACCGGATTTATTCCCTGCCAAATAAGATGGCTTGGATCAAAATTCGCACCAATTACTGGTCCTACATTCGCTCTTAATTTCAATAATGTTTCAGGATTATAAACCACAAATCCCGGATGCATTTCAAACGCAATCTGGTTGATTCCATGAGACTCGGCATACTTTGCTTCTTCTTTCCAATAAGGTATTACTACCTCATTCCACTGCCAATTTAGAATTTCTGTGTATTCAGGCGGCCAGGAACACGTTACCCAGTTTGGAAATTTTGAACCAGGATGGTCGCCAGGACATCCCGAAAAACCATTAATTACTGGAATCTCTAACCGTTCTGCCAGCAAGACAGTTTTTTTCCAGACTTCATGTGAATCTTTTGCTACCTTTTTATCTGGATGAAGAGGGTTGCCATGACAACTTAAACCACTAATCGTCAAACCCCTGCTATTGACTGCTTTTTGGAATAACTTTAATTTTTCCGGACTGTTTAATAACTCATCCGGGTTACAATGGCTGTTCCCCGGATAATTGCCTGTCCCCAATTCAACTGCCTCTACTCCCATTTCAGCAAGCTTATCCAGCATGGCTTCAAAAGGCAGATTCTGATAAAGCGGAGTAAATACACCTAGTTTCATGATTGAACCTCCTGTTGAACTTTTACCCATTTTTGCTGTTGATGGCTTTCCAGAATCGCATCCGTGATGCACATTGAAATATGACCATCTTCAAATGTCGCAAAATTTGTTTTATCCTTCGCCGGATCTTTGCCTTCTCTAATGAAGGTATAATAATTCAGCATCATATTTTTTAAAGCATCTGGCCAGCCTTCATTATGGCCGCCAGGATGATGGATCGCTGATCTTGCTCCCGGTGAAAACAGAGCAGCGTCGGCGAGAAGCAGTTCATTTGGATTGTCTCTATGTCCAATCCATAGCTTTTCAGGTTCTTCCTGATTCCAGAATGCAGAGCTTTTGCTTCCGGAAATTTCAAAGCTAAGCCTGTTTTTCCGTCCAGCACTTACTTGTGATACTGTAAATACACCTTTTGAACCATCTTCAAAGCGGACAAGCACGGATGCATAGTCCTCTGTATTAATCGGAACATCTTCATATGTGACTTCTTCAGTGTTCTGTGCGCCAAATGTATCTACATTCGACGTTGGCTTCTTTCTTACTGGAATCACTGTGGCTAAATCGGCAAATACCTCGACTATTTTTTTCCCGATCACATATTGAACGGTGTCGCACCAATGGGAACCGATGTCCGCGACAGCACGTGTTTTGCCGCCGACCTCAGGGGCTAAGCGCCAATTAAAATCTGTTTCATACAACAGCCAATCCTGCAAGTAGCTTCCGTGGACCAAGTACACCTTGCCCAGATCTCCGTGTTCGATTTTTGCATGAAGGTTTTGCACGCTAGGGAACTGTCTGTAATTAAAGTTAACACCGTGAACGACACCATGCTCTTGTGCCAATGCCAGTAACTCGGCTGATTCTTTGCTATCCATAGCGAGCGGTTTTTCAGATAGCACATGCTTGCCTGCCAAAATAATCTCTCTATTAATCTCAAAGTGCAAATTGTTCGGCGTACAATTATGGACAACCTGAATTTCACTGTCGTTCAGCATGTCGCGGAAATCGCCATACGCCTTTGGAATTCCAAGTTCAGCCACCTTTTTTTCCGCTGATTCCTGGCTGCTCCCCGCCAGAGCCACTACTTCTACAAAACCAAGCCTTCGGATCGCTTCAATATGAGTTGGTCCGATAAAACCGGTTCCGATAACTCCTACCTTAATTTTTTCCATTGGTTGTCCTCCTCATTACCATACTGGTACTCTACGATACGTATTCGCCGTGACACATGTTAGTTATTCTATTTCCAGACAAAGAATTATTGTAATCGATTACATTTAAATTTAAAATTTTTTCACTAGTGTTATATTGTTGCTTGATCAATCTATATGTTTATTGTAATCGATTACATTAAATCTAGCAACATTTTTGCATTGTTTTTTAAACACTTTTTCTCTTATTTCCGGCAGACATAACATAAGGCTGACCAAGAGCAATGTATTGGTCAGCCCACATTAGCGTATTCTTTTTAATTTGTATATAAAACGACTTAATAACTACACAAAAACCCACCATGCGAGGAGATTTTTAAAACGTCTATTTTTATTGACTTGCTACAGAACCGCCATCTACACGGAGGTTGACTCCATTAATAAAGGAAGCTTGACTTGATGCCAGATACACTACTGCGGAAGCCACTTCTTCTACTGTTCCTGGACGTTTTACTTCAACATGAGGCCTATTTTCCTTTAAAAATTGCAAAACCGCGTCCTCATAGGTTATGTTCTGTTTTTCGGCGTTTTCTTTTAACAGGTTCTCCAGCATTGGAGTCATAATGAAAGCCGGAGAAACGGTATTTACTAAAATTCCCTGTTCGGCATATGCTTTGGACAGGCTTTTCGTAAAATTATTAAGCGCCGCTTTTGAAGCATTATAATGAGGCATAAAGGCATCGGGCTGTATGCCAGATTCCGAAGATATATTAATAATCCGACCGTATTTTTCTTTTTTCATATAAGGGATTACCGCTTTTGTTATGCGCACCGCTCCAAATAGGTTAATATCAAAAAGCCTCTGCCAGTCCTCTATTTCCAAGGATTCAAAATCATCAAAGCCACTCGCGACACCTGCATTATTGACAAGAATATCAATTGTTTTGTAGTGTTCAATGGCTGCTGAAACCAGTTTGTCCACTTCATCCTGTTTGGATAAATCCGCTTGAATTGAAAGGATATTTCCACCGCTCTGCTTTATTTCAGTTTCTGCTTCGTTCAAAGCTTCAATGCCCCGGCCACAGATAACAACATTGGCTCCTTCAGCTGCCAAAGCCTTTGCAATGGCTTTACCAATTCCCTTGCTGCCCCCGGTTACAAGGGCTGTTTTGTTCTTTAAATCCAGCTTCACTCGTTATCATTCCTTTCATGATTCTTTATTTCAAAGCGGATGCTTCGAAAGATTCTACATGTATGGCTTCAAGCAAAAAGCGCTCTATATCCTTTACGAAAGATTTAAAATGAGCAGTTTCTTCATGTACCTGAATAGCTTCTTGATCTTTCCACTTCTCTACAAAAACAAAAGAATTTAACTGGTCCGGTTTCTCAAAAAATTCATATCTTAGATTTCCCTCTTCAGCTTGAGATGGCCCCATTACCTGTTTAACATGTTCAAGAAATTCTTGGCGCTGTTTCGGATCAACCTTGAAATATGCGTGAATGATTATCATGCAGGGTTCCTCCTCCTGAGTTTCATATACGTAATACATATTATCTCCTAATTTCTAAATAAAGTCTTACATTCAGCTTGATGCCTATGCAGTTTATCCGTTTCTTAGTAAATTGGCAGAAAAGCGCAAGCGCCTGACTGAGGAACGTCGACGTCAGCAATCCTGTGCAAGTCTGACAAGCATAGGACAAGAGCTGAGAGAGGGCGCTTTTTGCCTTCCGAAGCTATTGTTTATGACCTCGAAGGGCTGGGCGCTGGAGCTAGACATCATCCGATATCCATTTATGAGGAGAATCCTTTGCGTCTTCACTGGCCATTTGTATCACAACATTTATCTAATTCAATTTAGCACCAAGTAAAAATCGAGCGTGAACCAGCAGAAACAGAGGATGTTCCCAAATAGGGCACCCTCTGTTTGAAAATCCATCCTATTCTATGCGCATTCCACAGTCAGTCTTTATCGTTTAATCGTTTTACGACCGATAGCAACTGCTAGGATAATAATTAAACCTCTGACAATCATTTGTTGGCTAACGTCAAGTCCCATGATGATTAGCCCGTTATTTATCGTACCTATCATTAAGGATCCAATAACTGTCCCTACAACTGTTCCTACTCCGCCAGCAAGGGCCGTTCCGCCCAGAATGACAGCAGCAATAACAGAAAGCTCATCGCCTTCTCCAAATGTATACCGGCCTGCCTGCATACGGCCTGCATATAAAATACCTGCGAACCCGGCGGCTAATCCTGTACCGATAAATACCATCAGTTTAACTTTTGCGGTTTTTACCCCAGAGAATTTAGCGGCGCTTTCATTACCGCCTGTAGCAAGAGTTTGTCTGCCAAATGAAGTTTTTCGCAGCAGAATATGTCCCACTAATGCAAATACAAAAGTCCAAACCAACAAAATCGGTATCGGGCCAAGATCACCGGAACCGAAAAAGAAATTGAAGTTTTGGTCAAGAATCGGTACAGGTGCTGTATTGGTGGACCACATCGCCAATCCCCGGACAATCCCCATCATCCCAAGTGTAACAAGGAAAGAAGGGATGGCTACTTTTGTAATAAGAAGACCGTTAATGAGTCCAATTAAAATTCCAGTTCCCAAACCAACAACAACGCCGCCAAAAAGTCCAAATCCGGCTTGTATGGCCAATGCTGTAGTCAAAGAAGCCAAGGCTGTGATGGAACCAACCGATAAGTCAATTTCACCGGTACTGATAACAAATGTCATAGCGACTGCCATGATTGAGATCATGGCCGTTTGACGGAAAATATTCATTAAATTTTGCGATGATAAAAAGCCTTCATCAAATAAACTAATAGAAAAATAGACGAGCACACCTATGAAGGCAATATATACAATATAGTCCCGCCAATCAAATTTTTTTCCGGATTTATAAGGTGCTGCATTTATGGAATCCTTCATTTTAATATCCTTGGATAGCATGTTGAAGTTCCTCCTCCGCTTGAATTTCTATTCTATTTAGTTCTTTAACCACTCTTCCATCGTGCAATACGATGACTCTGTCACTTACCGCGAGGAGTTCAGGAAGTTCTGATGAAATAACTAAAATCGATTTTCCGCTATCAGCAAGTTCACGGATGATATCAATAATTTCTGTCTTTGCACCAATGTCTACACCAATGGTAGGCTCATCCAATATCAGAACATCCGGATCATTTGCCAGCCATTTTGCCAGCACAATTTTCTGCTGGTTGCCGCCTGATAACAAACTGGTTGTTTTATAAATATTATCCGTCTTGATGTTGAGTTTTTTCACTAATTCATTGGATAATTCTATAGCCCTGCGATCATCAACAAATGGTCCTTTTTTAAGTTTGGAGAGGATTGGAAGAATCATATTTTCCTTAACGCTATGGGCGAGCACAAGCCCCTGCACCCTTCGATCCTCTGGAATTAAAGCGAGTCCTGCTGAAATGGCATCTGTCGGATTTTTAATCGATTGCTTTTCCCCATTAATAAAAACTTCACCGCTGTCAATTGGGTCTATTCCAAAGATTGAACGGGCCACTTCCGATCTTCCGCTTCCCATCAAGCCTGCAATACCCAGGATTTCACCAGGATACAGTTTGAAACTTATATCGTTGACCCTAGAACCGGAAGCTAGATTCTTCACTTCCAATATTGGGTTTGAACCGTGTGGATAAGACCGTTCCTGCCATTCAAAAGCTTTATCCATTTCCGCACCAACAATATGCTGGATCACAGTTTCTAAAGGAATATCCTTACAATTTTCCGTAACCATATTTTTACCGTCGCGTAAAATGGTAATTCGGTCACAAATCTCAAATATCTCGTCCATACGGTGTGATATATATATAATAGAAATCCCTTTTCTTTTTAGCTTGTTAATGAATTTGAAAAGTATTTCCGTTTCATTCTTGGTCAATGAAGAAGTCGGTTCATCCATTATTAAAATTTTAGCTTCTTGCGAGAGGGCTTTTGCAATTTCAGTCATTTGCCAATATCCAACTCCAAGATTTCCTACTAATTCATTTGGGTTGATATCAACCTCTAACTCTTTTAAAAGTTCCCTTGTTTTTTCAACACACTCTTTGTCATTGAGGAATCCTAATGAAGTTTTTGCTTCTCTTGTTAAAAAGATATTTTCTGCAACGGTCAATGTCGGAATTAAACTGAATTCTTGAAAGATCATCGATATTTTATTAGCTCTGGCATCTTTCATGTCATTGATTGTTACCGGTTTCCCCTCAATTAAGACATCTCCGCCATCAGCTGTGTACACACCGGTTAATATTTTCATCAATGTAGATTTTCCTGCACCATTTCCCCCCATTAAGGCATGGACTTCGCCTTTTACGACGGAGAAATCAACTGACTTTAAAACCTCTATCCCATTAAAGGCCTTTGAAATATTTTTCATTGAAAGCATCGTTTGTTCCAACCAATTCACCTTCTTTTTTGAAGAGGCTACCCGATCGACAGAGCAGCCTCTATGGTATTTGCAATCTTACTGTTATTATTTTTTCAAACGCTTTTTTTGTATGAACACGGCAACAGCATGAAATCAAATCGGTTGCGCTATCCAGCAAGTTTTATGCTATAAGTATTGCCAGCAAATTATTTTACGGCGTTCTGTACCGTTTCTGGAGCGTTCTTAGAGTAAACTAGTTTCCAAGAGTCAAGCACATTGTCTTTTGTTACTTTTAAAGCCGGAACTGCGACATAGGCAGGGGCTTCTTTGCCAAGCAAGCCATATGCAGCCAGAATGGCTTCTGAAATTCCCTGGTCAAACGGAAGCTGTGCACCCAAGCCTTTGATATTTCCACCTTGCGCGATATCCAAAGCTACATTCGTTCCAAGGTCAATCGTAGTGATAACAAGGTCATTCTTCCCTGCAGTACGAGCGGCTGCCAAAGCACCCTCAGCCGGAACATCCCATACTACAAACATGCCATCAAGATCAGGGTTTTTTGTCAGCATACCTGAAGCCACTTTCTCACCATCATTTGGTGCAGCAATTCCTCCACGTGCCACAATTTTCATTTCCGGATATTTTTCTTTTACTGTTTTTTCAAATGCTTCTGTACGCTGTTTAGTTACAAAATAATCAGCATCATGATAGATCACACCAATTTTCCCTTTTTCACCAAGCTCTTTTGCCATGATATCGGCAGCCTGTACCCCATTACCGTAGTTATCAGCAGAAACAACACTTACATAATCCTTGCCTGCTGTTAAGCCGCTTGGCGTATTGTCCATGAATACTACTTTAACTCCTGCATCTGATGCTTTTTTAAATGCTCCTGCAGTTGACACTGGGTCAACTGGGATCCCTACTATAATATCCGGCTTTTTAGCTAAAACAGTCTCGATATCTGAAACTTGTTTTTCAGCCTTGAACTGCGCATCGGTAACTGCTACAACTTCTATTCCAAG
Source organism: Bacillus sp. M6-12 (assembly GCF_002860285.1). GTDB lineage: Bacteria > Bacillota > Bacilli > Bacillales > DSM-1321 > Peribacillus. The sequence continues at coordinate 60,059 of NZ_PGVF01000016.1, read as the reverse complement.
TCTTTTGAACGCTGCTTTTAACCCGTCAATTTGAGCGGTTGCCCAGTCATTGCCGGCATAGTGCATAACAATCGCAGCTTTATATTTGCCTTCCTTTACTTTGGCAACTTCTTCTTCGGTCAGCTGCAAGGTTTTTGCAGAAACAGCCGTTTCTCCATTAGGTCCCTTACTCAGGATTTCCTGATCGCCGGGAATATCCTGGTTGATTGTAAGCGGTCCGGTTGTTGAAAGCGTTACTTCCGGCTCTTTATTCTCCTTGCCTCCCGACGTAGACGCGCTTTGTTGACCGCAGCCTGCCAAAGCAATACTGCCAGCTAATAGAATCGATGCGAATTTAAAATAAGTTTTTTTCATGGTAACCCCCCGTTAATAGTTAGCGTGTATTTCAAATGTAAGTATTTGCTCATTTCAATGCTTTTTTAGGATTAGGATCACTGTTCAGTTCAAACATAAACCGATCTTCACAATTTGCTTTAGTAAGCACCTTAATCAATGCAGTAAACTGCAGTGCCCTCCTACTATGGTGTTTATCATTATAAAATTCATTTGATTAAACATATTTGATTAATGCCGTTAAAGATTCGCTAGTTCCACTGCTGAACAGCATCACCTCCTTTAATGGAAAAAGTGTAATCGATTACATTTTTTGGTACATTTTTTATTCCTTATATAGGTTTTTACTTTAATTATCAAAATTCCCAGAGTAGTTAAACTGTAATCGTTTACATTAATTCTGCTTAAAAAGAGAACGAAAGGCTTTTATCTCCTTTACATTTCTCTTTCTAACGCTTTGCAGGATTCTCGTACAACAAGCCTATCCTCCAGCATGTACTGCTTTTTTTTCAATTCATCGTTATTCATCAGCTTCAGCAATAATTCCATCGCTATTTTTCCGAGTTCAAATGTCGGCTGGGCTATCGTGGTGATGGCAGGTTCGAAAACAGATGCAAACTTGATATCATCAAAGCCCACAACCGAGATATCTTCAGGAACCTTTAATCCCTTGGATTTGATGGCTTTAACCGCTCCAATCGCCATCTCGTCATTTGCGGCAAACACCGCTGTTGGCGAGTGCTCTAAAGCCAAGAATTTCATCATAAGGTTGAAGCCGCTCTCAAATGTGAAGTCTCCCTCCTGAACAAGGAATGGCTCAACAGTCAGGCCATTCTGAATCATCGCCTGCTGGAATCCTCTTAACCGGTCCCGTCCCACTACTACTCCAAGTGGGCCGGAAATATGCGCAATCCGCTTGTGTCCTAATCCAATTAGATAATCTGCAGCCTTTCTGGCGCTGCTGATATTATCTATTGAAACGGTCGGAAGCTTCGAGCCTTCAATGTATTCGCATGCCAGTACTACAGGGTATTCTTGAGCTATTTCCTCCAATAAATTCTGACTGCTTCTCGCTGTTAAGAGGATCATGCCGTCCGCCTTTTTTTGGCGGATAATATTTAAGTAGCCGCTTTCTCTTTCAACAATATTCTCGGTGTCTCCAAGAAGAACCTGATAGCCGTGTTCACTTGCAATCGCCTCTATTCCTCTCAGGACATTGGAGAAAAAAGTATTTGTAATATCAGGAACAACCACAAGAATTGTTTTTGTTTCCAGTCTCCTTAGCTGTCTTGCAAGCAAATTGGGCTGATAGTTCAATTTTTGAATCGCCTCTAAAACTTTTTCTGCGGTACCGCTCTTTACACTCCCCGTGTTGCTTATCACCCTGGATACGGTTGCTGTAGAGACATTTGCCATTTTAGCAACATCAACTATTCTTACCATTTTGTATTTCCCTTCAAGATTACTATCTTATGAGATTATTGTAACCGATTACATTTCTGCATGCAATCTTTTGTTAAAAAATTTATTATAATTAGAATTTGATTAAAAACTCATATCTGTCAACATGAATATCCTCTTTTCCTGAAAATAAAAACACATGTCAGATTAATTAAAAATATGGTTCATCAAAACAGGTGGTTTAACCTGATAAGGCTGTTTCAATCTGGATTCTTCGTTCGAGATGATCCATTTTTCTATATCTATACGCCGTTCGTTTCATTATGGGGCAGCCCCGATCTTTTACAAAATTGGCTTTCCTTTCATTTGTAATTTTTTACCTTACGAAATTTTTTTGATAGGTATTAATTCTGTAGACAAACGACAAAAGATTGCTATAGACCCACCCGATAGCTGGCTGTTATCATGTTCAAGGGCTCAAACTGGGAGGGAATTATGGAATAACAGAGATACAGTGATTTAAAAATGGGTGAACGGGGAGTTATTCTTAGTATCTGCACTTATATATTCTTATCTGCTTTAAAATTATTCATTGGTTTCACAGCAGATTCTGAAGCGTTAAAAGCTGATGGATTAAACAATGCGACAGATATTATCGCTTCTATTGCTGTCCTTATCGGTCTCAAAATCGCTCAAAAGCCATCCGATTTGGACCATCCTTACGGTCATTGGAAATCAGAAACTGTTGCTTCGTTGGTTGCATCTTTTATAATGATGGCTGTTGGGCTTCAAGTTTTGTACACAGCAATCTCTTCTGTATTCCACGGAGGAAAAGAAGCACCAGATTTACTTGCAGCCTGGACAGGAATTTTTTGTGAAGTCGTGATGTATTTTGTTTTTCGTTATAACAGGAACTTGGCTCAGAAGATTAATAGTCAATCCGTTATGGCTGCCGCAAAGGATAATCTTTCTGATGCTTGGGTAAGTATAGGAACAGCAGTTGGTATTATCGGTTCTCAATTTAACCTTGCATGGCTTGACACAGTTGCAGCTGTTATCGTCGGTCTACTGATTTGCAAAACAGCTTGGGATATCTTTCGGGGTGCCTCTCATGATTTGACGGATGGTTTTGATGAGCAGTTGATAGGAGATTATAAAGATACAATTCTTAGCACCTTTGGTGTTAAAGGAGTTAAAGACATTAGAGCTAGGAATTACGGTAATTACGTTGTGGTGGATGCTGTTATACTTGTTAATTCTAATTTGGAATTACGAGATGCTCATGATATATCTACAAAAGTTGAAAATACATTAAAAAAAGAACACAATGTCTATGATGTTCACGTCCATGTCGAGCCGAATTAATGGGGGATATTGGGGAAAGTTACTTTCATAAGCACCTAAAAAAAAGAGACATATTACTGTCTCTTTATGTCCGTACTTAGATGAAAGAGAGGAACGCATTAACTTATTCGGTTGATAATAGGGCTATGCCTTACAAAGTTTTTGTAACTATTTTTATAAAAGAGCCAGTACTCCTCTGCCTCTTTCTGCTTAATGTCAAAGAAATGTGATGAATCATTTAGTGATTCTGTATAAAGTTTTCGGTTCGTCCGAAAATGTGTTGGCAAACCAACAAAGTTTTTTAAAAGGTACGGCGTTTTTTGATAATAAATATCTTCTCTAAATACCCGTCCATTAATGCTATAAATAGGGGCGCGAAACTTTTCTACCTGGAATCTACTCCTTTCTTGAATTACCTCCTGCCAAAATTAGGTTTTTTACTAAGCACCAATCATTAAGTAAATAGAATAATTTTAACTATCGCACCCGTTTTAGGAAAAACAACATCAATAAACAACTGGATAGCTTTTGAATAAGCAGAAAAGCGATTACTCAGGGTACTTATGTCACAGTTTCTTCGTACTCTTTTTGATCTTTAGTCAGTAAAGCATATCATATCGGATATTGTGGTTGAAAGAGCAGCACCATACTATTTCCTAACTTTCTTTTGATACGTATAGGGAAGAGACAAGCTTGGGGAACTTGTCTCTTTTTTGTTGTGACGTAATTTTTTTAACTATTTTATCGTTTTTTTATTCAGTGTCCTTCGTTCAATCTTGGACTTAAGATCATTCTCAATTCCTGCAATCTCCTGTAAAACCCAATCAAATGTTCTAATCTGATTAATATCATTAATTTGCTCTGCTTTATCTCTAGCTACTTGGACTCTTTCCTTTAAGATTTTTAATCTGTTCACTATAGACTTGCCTCCTTATTAATAATTTTCCTGTATTTCATTTACGTCATGATAAAAATGTATTACCAAATAATATGCGTTTTATGTAAAAATAATTTTATTTTTTTACACACTGCCTAGGTTCCATTTTAAAATCAGCGGTTCCAGCTGACCATAACCATTGGCTTTTTGATACACCACTTCTAATGTACATGCAATGGGTGAATGTTGGGGACCCATTTGAGTTTGCTAGAAACAGCATTGAAGCAGCACGGAAGCAGGTGTTTTCTAGGGTGCTATTTGGATGTTTGTAGAAAGTAACACAAAGGGCGCGTTTAATTGAGCTAGCTGTTCAATAAGACGAATATTGCGGCTCCATAAATTGCATCAATTTATTTAGATTCGAGTTAAACTGTACCTCATATACATTCAGTTGTCTCCCTCTTCTTGTACATTTATAAAAGGTTCCCCCCTAAATTGTTGAACACATATAATATTTTTTTAAAATACTGGGAATAATCCTTTGATTCAAATTAAACAGTGATAAATCAATGAAAGAGCAGTGCTAATTGCACCGCTCTTTTTATATTCCGTTTATTTTGTAATTTGCCCTGCGGGTACTCCAAACGAGAGTGACATCTTTTTTAAAACACAAACATTAATTGGTCCTTGCCGACTTTTTTATTGCTTGAATCAGTCAGTGCAATCTCTAACTTACTTTCCACCACTTCTTCTATCTCTGCAAACATCCTCAATCTCTTTTTATTTTCGCGTAGTTCGAGAAACTCCCTATTTCTTTTATGGATATCCTCAATGTATTCTCTTTCATAGGATGGTAGCTTCATATTGAAGGGAGGATATCCAAAACCTGGGTAGATCATCCATCCGTTTTTTTAATCTAATTGGAAAGAACTTCACTTGATAAATTAAAATAATTGGTTATCTTTCCGATGTAAAAAGTAAATAAATCGCACTATAACATTTCTATCTTGGAGGTCCTATGAATAATTTTGAACGCCGATTAAAAAAAATGGAGCTTGGATTAACCTCCTCCTCTACACCTATATTGATGGCTGACACCGGGCTGGTACTAGGGAGCCACCCTTTGTCTCAATTACTCGCTTCCGAATTTAACCATAATTTCGATGCGTATGATACTGCTATAGATTCTGTTTATAATGCCACCAGAATTGGTGGTTCGAACTATCATCATTTACTGGATGGGCAACATTCTTTATTAAGCTCAATCCACGCAGTAAAGGATGTAAAAGCGGATGATTCCTTCCTCACCGAGATAGCTCAGGCAAGTGAGCATTTGCTTAGGGACGTAGCTTCCGTTAGTGGTATAAATCCGTTTTTTACTTTAACCGGGGAACAGTTCAATTCAATCGCCTCATACTGCCAGGAGTTTGGAATCTCAAAGCCTTTTTTGGCTGATGCCCTGACACTAAATGGTCCGGAACTTATTGGTGGATGTCTAGCGTTAACCAGCAGCCTGATTATGGGAAAAAAAGCAGACCCTTCCCTTCTCTCAAATTTATCCGGTTCTTTTTTAGTATCGTCACTGGCTACAGCCAATCCCTTCCTATTGCCTGTAGCCGCGGGTGGAATGGCTTACTCGATTTATAAAGCTGAGGATAAAAAAGAAGCTCTTATTACAGCGGGAAAAGGTGCTATTGTATCAGGCTCTGCAATTGCAGTCGGAACAGTGATAGGCGGCCCTGTTTGGCTCGGATGTATGGTCGGTATCGGTACTGCGGTTGCTGTCAAATATGTACTCAATAATCCGGAAAAAGCCTTTACAAAAGTACAGGACCTTATTAAACCAGCTAATAGTATTTTCAGAAAAATTTCCTTACAAATTTCATAAAAGGAGCACCGGTATGGATATTACCCAACAAATTATCTCTTTGAGATCCTTTCAGGATGCGTTTAACAAAATGGCAGTTGAAGACCCTGAGATAGCTTTGAATATTTCCAGTTCACTTCAAAAAAGCGTCGATGAATTCCATAAGGTTTTATCCAATCCTTCCTCTACAGTTGCCGAGAAAAAGGTTGCCCTGCTTCAGGAACAAATCACAATCCAAGCTCAGGCAAGCAGATATTTAAATATCAGTGAGGAAATGGCCATTAAAGAAAGAAATTTACTTCAATATATACCCATGAGCACGCAGATATTTTTTGACGATTTATTCGATAAATTAGATAACTACTTTCATGAAAAAGGAGTGCTGATGCATAGGGAGATCGAGAGGGACGGTGAATGGTATTCAGGCATTCGCGATTCCGCAAAAAAGACAGGAACCATTTTAAATTGGGCCGTAAAAAAGGCGAATGATGTGGCTGTAGATTTAGGTGGCTCCAAGATTACCAGCAATGATAAGGTGATTGATGAACGTTCAATCGTGGAAAAAGTCATGGAAAAACATCTTTCCCCGAACAAGGTCGGAAATGAAGTCACAACCCTTTTAAATGAAGCGAGCAAAAGCTTTCAGGGAAATTGGGAAAAGATGATTAAAAGTCAGGTACCAAGCATGAATCGTTTATCTGCCTTTAGTCTTGCGAAACAAGCAAACAATACATTAACAATTGATTTTAAAATGGGAACTTCCGAACAAACTTTGGTAATCGGTATTGGTTCTGCGGTTGCCGGATCGATAGGATTGGCAATGGGCTGGCACACAATCACTTATGCATTGTTAAATGTATTTCCGCCCGTAGCACTATTTGCTGTTGTCGCATCCATTGCTGTTGGCTTTGCTACAAAACAAGAAGCTATCAAAAAGAGAAAAGAACAGATAACATCAGCCACCAGGCAATACCAGCAACAGTTTTTAACACAGTTCAATGTTACGCCTCTAAAGGAATTAAAGAATTTAACCCTGCAAAAGCACATGCTGATAATTAGCCAAAAAATAGTAACAGATACAATCAAGCAATGGGAGAAAAATTTATTTGGAAATTTGAATACCGAGCACTACCGATTGCTTGTAAGTGCCTTTACAAAGCACCTTCTCCTCATACAGGAGGAATTGGAATCGCTTGAAAATACATTAATTGTATAACTATTAACAATACGATCTATTTCTTCGTTTCAAGTGTCAATAACCCTTTAAATATCAAATAAAAAAACCTTCCGATTTTGAATTAACGGAAGGTTTTTTGCATGCTTATTGTTCGTTTGAAATGCAACATGCTGTACTGAATTAATTGAATTGTGCCCAGTATTAATCAATAATATATATCCCAACAGCATAAGTAGGAAAGAGCCACTTTCCAATAAGTAAAAGAAGGGAAAAGCAAATGCTGCTGCACATAAGGCACTGAAAATATAAATTGGGCGCCGACCAACTTTATCGGATAAGCTCCGAAGAAACCATGCATAGGAAAGGCTATTACGCAAGTAACCATGACTACCGCGAGCATCGTCTGTTTATCGATACCTATATCCAGTATCCAAACTTGTTAAAAAGCCCCAAAATGATACAGCGGAAATCTTGTCACCGTTACATAGTTTATAATATAAGAGAAGGAGACATAGACTGTCTCCTTCTTACCTTTATATTAAAAACCTCTTTTTTCTTGCGTATAGTAAAGCGAAACAATCTCTTTTATTATTTCTACAACTGAAGCTACAGACTTATCTGATATTCCATCCACAAAATTATGAGCTTTCCCAAATCCACCATCTCGGCAATCCAAAGCTGCGCATATTTTTATAAGCTCCACTTCATCATCAGGGTTATGAAGCATTTCTAGGTTTTCCATAACAAGTGCTAATGCGGCTGTAATACCGTAAGCTCCAATATTTGATACCGATGAAGGAAGCAAGTAGTCTGTAGCCATAACTGTTACCTTTTCATTAAAAGGAACAACTTTTTTAGTTTCATCATGGATTTTTCCAAACCCAATCTCGTTACCATTATCACCTACACCAATGGTCAGTTTATTGTTATCCCGCATTTTTGTTAACATTGATTCTAACGGAGCATCTTGGCCTGGACGAGTACCTCCAGTAGCAAAATGGTGATTCCCATCTTGGGCAGAACCTAATTTTTCTATAAAGATTCCACAATCTAATATTTCTGCTAACTTTTCATTATGTGCTACATCGGTTCTTGACAAAGAAAAGATATTTGCTGGGATTTGCAAATGTTTACATAGTTCTTCCATAATAGGAGCTACTTCTTTTTCCACACAATAGATTACTTCAGCTCCCCCAAGATGTAATGCTTTCCCAAGGGCGACGCAGCCAATAGGTCCATCATTTTCTCCATTAGGAAAATATTCCGGATGCCATACACCTGTAAATATGCCAATCTTACACTCTTCCTTCCCATCAAGTTTTTCCTTTAGAGCGCTGGCAATTTGATAGGTAATAGGTTCATTATGATCCTGTCTCACTGCGTCATACAGGGAAGCAACGACACCTCTGGGTAAATATTGTGACCTAATTTCTGTTGTAACCATTCTATCAAGATTTTCACAAATTACTTTCATGTTTTGTTCCTCCTATTTTTTAATTTATTATCATTACATATTTGAAGGTAGCCATAAAACTATTTGAGGGAATAGGATGATTAAAAGGGCTAAGAATAAGTACAGGAAAAAGTAGGGGATATTGCCTTTTATAATGTCAGTAAGTGGAGTCTTTTCCCCTGCAATACCCTGTAAGACGTATAAGTTTAAACCAACTGGTGGGGTGATCTGAGCAACCTCAATTAGTATGACTAACAAAATACCAAACCAGATAGGATCAAAACCCATCGCTTGCACTAAAGGCCAAAGTACCGGGAGAGTTAAAAAAATTAATGATAATCCATCTATTAGGCAGCCTAATATTAGGTACAAGAGGATGATTACGATTAAGAATAAAGCCGGTGAAGGATCAAGACTTACAACCCAGTCAGTTAGCCCTCTATTGATTCCTGACTTCACTATTAAATAGGAAAGAATTTGAGCTGCTACTACGATAAATAAAACCATACTGGTTGTTTTAACGGTACTAATTAATGATTGTTTGATATTTTCATAGGTTATTTTTTTATAAAATCCACAAATGATTAATGCAGCTACGACACCGAATCCTGCCGCTTCAGTTGGAGTGGTAAATCCTAAGTAGATCCCACTTGCGATTAACCCCACAAGGATAGTGAGCGGAAGAATACCCCCAATACTTTTGATTTTTTCACTCCATGTAGTTGGCTCCAAATCAGGAGTCAATTCCGGTTTGATTAAACACATAACAGCTATATAAATCATAAAGATTAGTGTTGCTACTAACCCAGGTACTATACCTGCAATAAATAATTTTGCAACCGATTCTTCAACCATTGAGCCATAAATAATTAAGGGTATACTAGGTGGAATCAGAATCCCAAGAGCTCCTCCTCCGCCTAACGAACCAAAAATCATTGGCCGGTTGTAACCTCTTTTTGTTAACTCAGGAACAGATACAGATCCTATAGCCGCTGCAGTCGCCAGGCTTGATCCACTAATTGCGGCGAAGAAAGAACAAGAAACTATATTCGTCTGTAACAGTCCACCTGGTAACTTTCTTAATAATACTGAAGCACTGTAATAGAATTTGTGACTAATACCACTTTTAAGTATGATGTCACCCATAAGAATAAATAAGGGGATTGAAGTTAATTCAAAATTATTAACACTATTCCAAGCTATAAATCCTAGTGCTTGGAACGAAGTAGGGTCACCAAGCAAATACAGGCCTACCAGCCCTGTTGCACCTAAGGCAAACGGTACCCAGGTTCCTAAACAAAGGAGTAACAGCAAGATTCCTACATAGCAAATAAATAACATATACCATTCCACATTTTTTCACTCCTTTCCCCTAATGCTCTTTTTTATCTTTTCTACATATAAAATCAGAATCTGAAGAACAAAAAACACAATGCCTATTACCATAACAAACTGGGGAATGTAAAGAGGTGTCCTGCTTATAAAGACTGATGTTGCCTTTCCAATAAAGGATTGATAGAATGTGGCCCAAATATAAACAAGAAGGACTAAGGTGAAAGCAATGGCAATTGTCATGCTGATTATATCTGCTATACTTTTCCATCTTGCTGAAAATCGATCATATAAAATCGTAATCTTTATCAATCCGTTTGACTTAAAGGTAAAAGATAGCCCCAAGAACAAAATGGCAACATTGAAGTATCCAGTCATCTCATCTGCGATTAATGTCGACTTATCAAGGAGCGAGCGGCTTACAATCTCTATAAATACTAGTATCGTCATTGCAATTAGTGCGATTATAGCCATTACAAGATTAAATTTTGTTAGTGATAATACAATTTTATTTATATAATTCCATGTTGTTTTCATTGTACTTATCCCCCCCATCGTTAAATTGGATGGAAAGCTGCCTTAAATTTGACTTAAAGCAGCTTCCTGCCACTATAGTTACTCTATTGAAGTTAAAACCTTATCCAGGGCTTCTTTCATAAGTGGAGTGGAACTCCATTTTTCCCAGTAAGGTCTAACGATTTCTTGAGCTTTAGCAAAATCTTCAGGCGAAGCCTTATAGATTTTTACTCCTTTATCAGTAAGTCCTTTTATGGCTGTATCTTCATACCCGATCGCTTCTGCGTTTCCTTTTTCTTCCCATTTTTTTGCTTCTTCCTCAACAATCGCCCTTGTTTCTTCTGGCAATTCAGCGAGTGCTGCGGAGTTTACAAGCATAAAAGCGCCAGAACCTGAAAACGGTAAATCATAACCCCAATCTAAAAATTCATCCCATTTGGCATCATGTGCTCCGGTCGCTCCAGTTATAGCGGCATCAATCACCCCTCTTTGGATTGCCGCTGGAACTTCCGAAAATGCTAGTGAGACAGGAATAGCTCCTAGTTTTTTCAAAAATTCCTGTTGTTCGGGTGCGAAAGTACGAATCTTTAATCCTTTCAAGTCTTCAAGCTTTTTAACCGGTTTTCCCTTACCCCATATTCGTTGAGGAGGATCCTGCAAGAAAAACAGCACTTCTATACCATGGTCTGCTAATTCCTTTTCCGCATAAGGCATTACAGCATCTACAGCTTTCTTAAATACATCCATATTTTCAGAGGCTAGGAATGGCCAAGTTGGAATAATGGCTGCTTTAACGTCCCCAGCAATATAACCTACCGGTGCATCAGCCATTTCAATAGACCTATCACCCACTACACGCACTGATTCCATGCCTTTATAAGGAAGTTCTCCAGGAGGACGAGGTACAATATCTAATTTACCGTTAGTCCTTTCTTTTACTGCCTTCGTAAATTCGGTCATATAAACCCCAGGTCCTTGATCTAAACCAACATGGAGGTTGAAATCCCATTCTATAGCTTCACTGGATTTTGTATTATTTTTATCAACACTAGCTCCATCCTTACTATTTGAAGAAGCGCCTCCTGCACAAGCAGATAAAGCAAGCATAGATATCATCAATAACGGAAAAAGTATTTTTTTCATATCTTAGAAATCATCCTCCTAAAATTTCTACAATGAACGAACCTACACCGTCTGCTTAATACTTATAGCTCTTACTTGATAGCAATTGCGTCAATTTCAACAAGGGAATCTTTTGGAAGTCTTGATACTTCGACACACACGCGAGCAGGATAATGACTTTTAAAATATTGCCCATACACTTCATTCATTTGTTCAAAATCATTCATATCTTTGATATATACTGTGGTCTTTACTACGTCATCCAATTTTAAATGGATATCACTTAGAATGGATTGTAAGTTTTCTATTGACTGTTTCGTTTGTTCTGCAACTTCATCAGGAATTTCGTTACTTTGAGGATTAATTGGCAGCTGTCCAGAGATAAAAACCAGTTCCCCCGCAACAACAGCATGTGAATAAGGACCGATTGCTTTTGAAGCACTCTTGCTGTTAACTATTTGTCTCATTCTTTATCACCCCTTAAAATTTTCAATGATAATAAATTATTATTATTATAATTTAATGTTATGAAGTGCATTTGATAAAAATGTTCAAAATATTTAAATAATTTAGACTCAACTTATTAGTGAAGATTAATAGTATTACTCTCAATGTAGAGTGCATAACATTTAGGATACTACTATTAGTCTTTTAACATTTCGGGGGTGTAATGCTTGTCGCAAGATAGTGCAAAGTTACAGAAATATAGTAAACTGGTCGATTTTTTAGCTGAAGTATTGGGCAAAAATCATGAAGTGGTTTTGCATGATTTAACAAATCTTGAAAATTCAATTATTGCCATAAGAAATAATCATATAAGTGGACGGCAGGTTGGTGGACCTGCAACTAACTTGGTATTAAATGTAGTGAAAAATAAAAATTTGCAAGAGTTAGATTTTGTAACTAATTACACAGGTCAATCCAAAAATTCAGACAAACTTCAATCTTCTACTTTCTTTATTAGAAATGATTTAAATAATATCATCGGGATGTTATGTATCAATTCTGATTTAAGTGCTTATCATCAGTTGATAGATTCAGTGAAACAAATAACTGAGCATAAAATAAAAGCTAGTCTAGATATAGATCAAATGAAAATAATGGAGAATTTAAGTTCATCAATTGAAGATTTAACAACGAGTTCTATTGATGCAATTCTAAGTACGAAAGCGGTTAAACCCGGTAGAATGACACAAGAGGAAAAAATTGATATCGTGTATGAATTGAATAAAAAGGGAGTTTTCTTACTTAAAGGCGCAGTTAATGAGGTAGCGAGGATTCTTAAGGTGTCAGAGGCAACGCTGTACAGATACTTGCAAAAAGTAAAGGAAAAAGATTAAAGATATAAAAAGATTAGTTTTTCACTGAGAAAGCCGTCATTAATTAGCAAGACAGCAAGTCGAAGTTTAAAATCTAAATTTACCCGGTAAATAAATTAATACGTTTGTTATAACGCAAAACAGTCACTCGTGCTTGAATTACTGTTTTTTTTGGACAGCATCTGTATTGTATAGAGATTTATAATTTGCCCACAACAAAAGCTCTCTTAATACCCGATTGTTTTACTTACATGATCAAACAGCATAACTTTCAGACAGCAGGAACCTATGAATCATACATCAATCATAGGATAATTCCTGCTCTTGGTCATACCGTGTTGTCATCATTAACTCCTATTCTTCTCCAAAACTATGTAAATGAGTTACATGATGAAGGTTTAGCTGGCTCAACTATCACAAAAATTTACAACATCATGAAGAGTTCTTTGGATTATGCAGTAAATATGGAACTCTTGCCTTCTAATCCGATTAAAACGATACAGTTACCAAGTGTAAAAAAGAAGAAGGATAATGTATGGGAAGTTGCTGAAATGAAAACTTTTCTAAATACAGCAAAGCAAGACCGCTTTTATTTAGCCTTTCACCTAACAATTATGACCGGAATGTGGCGGGGAGAAATACTGGGATTGCGTTGGAGAGATGTTGATCTTGAAAAGGGAGTATTATATGTTCGACAAACCCTTAGTAAGGACGGAAAACAATTTCTCACTGGCGCTAAAACTAATAGCGGTATAAGAGGTATTACACTACCTGAAGAAACTCTCTCTGCTTTACAGTCACAAAAGGTTAGCATAGCTAAAGAGAAGTTAAAGTGCGGGCCAGTTTATTTGGATAATGATCTAGTAGTTTGTACTACAAAAGGGACACCAGTTAATCCGAATAACCTAAAACGAACTTTTCTTCGACTGGTTAAAGAAGCAGGCGTCGCTGCCATTCGTTTTCATGATTTACGCCATTCGCATGTTACCATGCTTCTTGCAAAAGGTGTACACGCCAAAGTTATTTCAGAGCGTTTAGGACACAGCAACATTAAAACAACGCTTGATATATACTCCCACGTGTTACCAAGCATGCAAGAAGAAGCGGCAAATCAAATTGATGCTTTTGCTAAATCTAACTAACTTACTATGGCACCAAAATGGCACCACTCCCTCTAAGAGTGCCATTTTGAGTGCAGTCAGTAAAAAACAAAAAAGCCCCAAACCCTTTTATATCAAGGGATTGAGGCTTCTAAAAAGGATGACCTGTGACGGGCTCGAACCGCCGACCCCTACCCTGTCAAGGTAGTGCTCTCCCAGCTGAGCTAACAGATCGAAATATGGTCTAAATCGCGCTTACTAAGTAAGTGCCTGACTTAGAGTACATATTTAATTATATTGATTTGTTTAGAAAAGTCAATAGTTTATTTAACGTTCGTTTTTCAAGAATAGTATTCGGATTATGAAAGCTGCTGCAAGAATATATAGAACGGAAATTCCGGCATTGGTATAGAAAGTGGCATCCGGCTGGTAGTTGTCTCCCTTGGCAAGAGGATCTATCATGAACCCTTATTGGCGGCAGTGCCCATAGCAGCCATCCGAACACTGCTGGCAGCTTCTCGTGCAGCTGTTCATAGGCTAAGGAAACGGACAGAAATAGTATGGCAAGCGGCCAAACATATTTCTCTCGAGCTAATTTTGTCCCCATGAAGAGACTTCCGGCAAGTATGCCTAATAGCCCCATGAACAGATGGCTGAATAATGATAACCCATGATGCTCAAGCTCCAAGGTTCCCCTATAGCTCACAGTTATAATAGGAAGAAAATGGGCCAGCAAAAATAATGGGACAATAATGATGGCACTCGATATCCACTTTCCGTACAGGTAGCGGTCCTTCTTTTTCAAATGCAGGAGAAGCAAGTGTTTTTCTGTTTCTGTTTCAAGCTTGAATATGCCCATTGTGATCCATGCCATTATAAGATAGAGGACAAGGGCCGAGCTTCCGTAGCTGCTTAGGATAGGAACATTTTTATAGGCATACAATATAGCTACCCAAATGATAAAGGCCGCAGCTGGCGGAATGAATGTAAGCGAACGGATATAGTTTTTCAGCTGATAGCTGATAAAAGCTTTCATAGCTTTCCCCTCTTTTGCCTTACATCTCTAACGCTGCCTCCATTTTGAAGCAGCAGCAATAACAATTCATCTACATTTACTTCAGCCACCGTAAATTCGGATGCCCCGTTCTGTTTTTTCACAGTTGCCTGCAGATCTTTCCATAACGCCTCATTGATGTGGTCTGGCACCTTGGCACTTACGGTAAACATCTGCTCTTCAGACGTTGGGAACGCCCCGTCAATCCGCAGCCTGCCCCCTTCCAGTACGAAAACCCGGTCTGCCAGAAGGTCTGCTGTTTCCTTTTCATGTGCTGTAAATACAATGGTGTGTTCATTCTTAAGCTCTTTCAAAATATCCAGCAGTTCATTTTTCGAAGCAGGGTCAAGGCCTGTCAGTGGCTCGTCCAGAAGCAGCAATTCATTATCAGAAAGCAATGCCTGAATGATACCTGCCTTTTGCATCGTACCTTTGGAACACTTTTTGAGCGGGGTTTGAAGGAAAGATTTTATCTGAAACCGCTCGGCGTACACTGCTATTCTTCTATTTATTTCAGCACCGTTTATGCCGGATATTTGTCCCATCAATATTAAATATTCCTTCAGCTGAAAGCGAATTCCTTCCGGAAAATGTTCAGGTATGTACCCGCATGACTTAGG
Source organism: Bacillus sp. M6-12 (assembly GCF_002860285.1). GTDB lineage: Bacteria > Bacillota > Bacilli > Bacillales > DSM-1321 > Peribacillus. The sequence goes on along the minus strand of NZ_PGVF01000016.1, from coordinate 44,544 downwards.
CTCGTTCAGCCTTCCCCGAGCTTGCTTCATATATTCCTGCAATCAGCTTCAGCATACTGCTCTTTCCTGAACCATTATGGCCAATAAGAGCGACCGCTTTATTCTGTTGCACTGTACAGCTAATTCCGCTTAATTTCACAGTTCCGTCTATTTTCTTTTCAGCATTTTCCGCCAACAATAAGTCCCGTTCCATACATCCACCCTTTACCATAATTTTACTAAAACTAATAAATTTTAAAGTATCAGGCATTTTATTCGTATTGACTTTGATCATGTTGATAAACTACAGAAAAGGAGATGTTTTCTATGTCATTAAAAATACGAATTTATTCTGATTATGTTTGACCGTTTTGTTATATAGCGGAGGCTCCGCTAAAGGATGCAATAAAAGGTAAAGATGTTGAAATTGAATGGATGCCGTTTGAATTGCGGCCCTATCCGGCTGAAACGGTTTCCCTGAAGGATCCCCGATACCGCCAAGGCTGGGAGCAATCCATTAAACCAATGGCCGAACGGTTCGGGGTAAAAATGAACATGCCGAAAGTTGATCCCTCTCCTCATACCCATCTAGCCCATGAAGGTTTCCGCTTCGCAAAGGAAACGGGAAAGGGCAATGAATATGTCGAGGCCGTACTCCGGGCTTACTGGGAGGATGGAAAGGATATCGGGAAAATTGATGTTCTGGCAGACATAGCCGAATCTGCTGGCGTGGACCGTAATGGGATCGTAGAAGCACTAAAGGAAAGAAGATATGAGCCGCATCACAAGCAGGCATTAAGGCATGCCTATTACGAAGCCTCTATTACTGCGGTGCCAACCTTCTTCATCGGAAGACGCCGAGTTCAGGGCCTTCATACGAAAGAATCGCTTGAAAAAATTATTAATGAAGAAACAGCAGCTAACGAAAGCTAAAGCAAATCTGCTTTTTGACTAGCCAATATTCCTTAATAAATCTTGCCTCACTTGAAACCCGGCTGGGCCACCGGCCGGGTTTTGGACTGTAATCTAGAAGGTTAAAAGCAGATTCAATCACAAATTTTAAAAAGGATTTTCATATTTACTATAGAATATTAATGAATTGAATAGTATCTTTCATTAAGAAAATGAGCTGCAATAAAATGCGAAAAATATGAAAAAAACAAGGAGCATACATATGACAGATTTCCAAAAACAATTAGAAAAGTACGCAGAGCTTGCGGTTAAGGTGGGCGTTAATATCCAGAAAGGCCAGACGCTTGTTGTCAATTCACTATTAGAAGGTGCTGAGCTTGCCCGCCTTATCGCAAAAAAGGCATATGAAGCGGGAGCAAGCAATGTAATCGTAAACTTTAGTGATGACACTCTTTCCCGCCTTAAATATGATATGGCTTCAGATGAAGTTTTTACAGAATATCCAGAACACCGTGCAAAGGAACAAATTGAACTTGCAGAAAAAGGAGCTGCTTTCCTTCATATTTTATCCTCAAGCCCAGCTTTGCTTAAAGGTGTAAAACCTGAGCGAATCGGCAGCTTCCAAAAAGCAGCAGGTGCAGCACTTAAGCAATACCGCCAAATGGTACAGTCAGATAAGGTCAGCTGGTCCATTATTGCGGTTCCTTCCCAGGCATGGGCAGATATGGTTTTCCCTGAAGAGCCTGCACAAAGCAGAGTTGACCTGCTATGGGAAGCTATCTTCAAGACAGTACGCATCGATAAAGAAAACCCGGTTGAAGCGTGGAAAACTCACAATGAAACACTGCACAAAAAGGTTGATTACCTAAACGGAAAACATTATAAAAAACTTCATTATCGTGCACCGGGAACTGATTTAACAATTGAGCTTCCTGAAAAACATATCTGGGTGGGTGCCGGAAGCGTCAACAAAAAAGGCATTGATTTCATGGCAAATATGCCAACTGAAGAAGTTTTCACTGTTCCATTAAAGACAGGTGTAAACGGTACAGTTTCCAGCACAAAGCCGCTCAGCTATGGCGGTAATATCATCGATCACTTTATGATCACGTTCAAGGACGGCCGGATAATCGATGTGAAAGCGGAAGAAGGCGAAGAAATTTTAAAGCAGCTTGTAGAGACAGATGAGGGTTCCCATTATCTTGGCGAGGTGGCGCTAGTGCCATTCAATTCACCCATTTCCCAGTCAAACATTCTTTTCTATAACACACTATTTGATGAGAATGCATCGAACCACCTGGCAATCGGAAGCTCTTACTCCTTCTGCCTTGAGGGCGGCAAGAAAATGTCACCTGAAGAGCTTGCTGAGCACGGCTTGAACGAAAGCTTGACGCATGTCGACTTCATGATTGGTTCTGCCGAAATGGACATCGACGGAATTAAAGAAGATGGCACAATTGAACCTGTATTTAAAAATGGTGATTGGGCGTTTTAACCAGCAGGATACAAAATTAAAAAGGGACTGCTCCTATAGTGATCTATAGAAGCAGTCCCATTTTTTACTTAGTGAAGAGGCTTTCATCTTATAATAGATCATCCCACTCCATTAAATCTTCCCGGTGTAATTCGTGAAGCCTGAGGTCTTTTTTGCTGTTTACAATTGCATGTTCTTTTTCTTCTTCAATCTCAGATGGAATTTTAAACAGCCTGTTCATGTCGGATGGAAGTGCTTGATGGGAAACTGTGATGGAAGGAATAGGTGTTTTGAGCTTTTTATGCGACGCAAGGTGGTAACCCCATAAACCAAAGGAAGGAACGGTAATATTGTATGCCTGCGTATGGAGTCCGGCTTTTTTCAGCGTTTCGCCTATGCTCCAAAATACCGTTGGTGTATCTTCGGGTGAATTTGACTGGCACACCATTACTCCTTTTTCGGATAGATGTTTTGCCACCTGGCTGAACAGCTCATGAGTGTATAATTTACTAATAAACTCGTTATCTGGATCAGGAAAGTCAATGATAATCACATCATACGGCTGATGATCTTCCATAATATATTGTTGGGCATCACGAACGTGTACTGTCACCTTTTCATTAAGCAGAGATCGGTTGTTGTGGGCGAGCATAACGGGGTGCGTTGTTGCAAGCTGGATTATAACAGGATCAATATCTACCAGATCCGCATGCTTTACACTCGGATATTTAAGAACTTCGCGCATGGCAAGCCCATCCCCTCCGCCCAAAATCAGGACTCGTTCAGGGGCAGCCGCCAATTCCATTGCCGGAAATACTAACGCTTCATGATAGTGCCGTTCATCCAGCGATGAAAACTGGAGTTCCTGATCTAAATAGAGCCGTAAGTCATTCGTTTCAACCAGCACAATCTCCTGAAATTCGCTTGCGCCCTTATAAAGCATTTTGTGTTTACTGTTCAATATTTCTTTTAACTGTTTTCTATCCCAATTATTGCCGCGACCGTTTGATAGCCGAAACACTTCTTTTGCTTCTGTTATGCTTGCTGCTCCTGCTTCTTCCCCTAGCTCCATATTCCTCAATGCAGGACCATTTTTTCCCTCACCGCGTGAAAGCTCACAGATCGAGGCACGTGTAGACTGAAATTCTTTTAGAAGTTCCTCTATGGCAGGCAAAAGTTCTTTATCCCCGCAAGTATAAAGATCAAGCGCTGCATAATTATGCTCAGGCCATGTATGAATGGATAGGTGGGAGGTTGAAAGCACAATAACCCCTGTGACTCCCTGAGGTGTAAAGGAATGAAAATACACAGACAAAATTTCCATACCTACATCATTAACCGTTTTTATTAGTAATTCCTTTAATCTGCCCTCATCATTAAGAATGTCCGCTTGACAGCCATACGCATCGATAACGAGATGTTGCCCTTTCGTATCCATCAATCCACTTCCCTCTTTATATAAAATTGTTGCTCCACTATATATTTGATACTTTATGTTCCTGTCCCATCATGGGTTTGTACTATTTCCCATTTTCTTAGTAAAAAAAAGCCCTTTTTACCTGTCCAGCATACCGGATTCCTGCAGTAGGCCTCTATCATACTAGTACAAATGTCTGTACAAGACATTCGTGGATTTTTCTATTTATAGGGAAAACGCTTAGGACAACTGTATTTATAGACTCATATAGATAGAGTACAAACAGTTACTAAAGACATTTGGAAGAGGTGATTTTTATTAGTACTGTAATAAAAGTCCAGGGCAGGTATAAGGTATGGCTCAATTGACTTCGCTTTTGACAATACTGTCATTTGTATTAACAATGATTTTTATATTTTGGAGACCAAAAGGGGTTAACGAAGCGATACCGGCGACGATTGGAGCTGTACTGATCTTTCTATGCGGGAGTGTCTCATTAGCGGACATTACTGATATAGGTTCGAAGGTAACAGGAGCTGCCGTAACAATTATGGCAACTATGGTAATGGCTATAGCTCTTGAAGGGATAGGCTTTTTTAACTGGGTTGCAGCAAGGATGCTTAAGGCAACAAAAGGATCTGGCATCCGGCTTTTTTGGCTCACGAACATGCTTTGCTTTCTAATGACCCTAGTTCTGAATAATGATGGAAGTATTCTGATCACAACCCCAATCCTGCTTTTAATCCTAAGGAATTTAGGATTGAAAAATCATCAAAAGCTTCCTTATCTCATTTCCGGTGCTTTAATTGCCACTGCATCCAGCGCACCAATTGGGGTTAGCAACATCGTGAACTTGATTTCCCTAGAAATTATCGGCATGGATCTTTATCTTCAAACAGCCATGATGTTTGTGCCAGGAACTCTCGGTTTGCTTTTTCTCACCTTTCTTTTGTATCTAATATTTAGTAGAGAAATGCCCAGGAAGATTCCCTACTTCCCTAAGCCAATAGATTATTCACAGTTATCAACCTTTCATCCGTTGCAGTCAGGGCCTGACCATCAAAAAATGCGAAAACAGACAAAATTAATGGTATCTGTACTTGCGTTCGTGCTGCTTGTCAGGATTTCTTTATTCATCGCATCCTACTACTCCATTTCAGTTTCATTGGTCTCAGTCGTCAGCTCCCTCATCCTATTAGGCTGGCGGTGGTGGTATTTAAAAATCAGCCCTTTTGATCTGCTGAAAAAGATTCCCTGGCACATTTTCATCTTTGCTTTTACGATGTATATCATAGTGTATGGCCTTAACAATATTGGTTTAACTGCCCTCTTAATCGACTATATTGAGCCGAGTGTCAGCTCTGGCCTGTTTAACGCAACTCTTGTAATGGGAACTCTTCTTTCAATACTGTCTAATCTTTTCAATAATCATCCCGCCCTGATGATAGGGACAATGGCGTTAACAGAAATGGGGCTTGATCCAATCACATTAAAAACGATCTATTTAGCCAATATTATCGGCAGTGATATAGGCTCCCTGTTATTGCCAACCGGTACATTGGCCACTCTTATATGGATGCATATTTTAAGGGGGAATCAGGTAAAAATTTCCTGGGGAAAATATATTGCAGTTACGATATTGGCCATCCCACTAACAGTAATCTTTACTCTAACCATTTTATATGTCTGGATCGAATTAGTATTCTACTAAAAACGCGGGTATACAACGATAGAAAAGAGGCTGACTCAGTGGACCCGACCTGAGCCAGCCTTCTATAGTGACAGGAATATTTTAGTTTCATAACCTGGCGCTCCGCATCCTAAAGCAGAACATGCAGGATCGACTGGGATATGAGCGAGTTGTGGAGTTGTGATGGCTCTTTATCACATCCAAGGCTGCAATGGCCATTGATGGCTCTACAGGGTTGCATTGGTTCTTTGATCACAACAAAAAGTTTGTGACAGTACTTGTCACAAACTCGAGGCCGACTAAAATCGCCACTGTAGTAGCTAATACTTTGTTACAACCTTCCTCCTGTGGCGAAATCGGCACTGGCACATCCTCACAAAGCTAACGTATTGTTTCGTGCGATGAATCGCTGCTGTATTGTTCCTTTTCCTGTATGCCGGGGCTTTAATTTCCTGCGGAAAAAAGTTACAGGGCGCTGGAGTGGGGGATAGATATACTACTTTCTTTATCCAATATTCCGAAATTTTTAATTTCCTTACACAGCAATAAAATCCCACATCTGGTTTCGAACCTTCTATTTTAATAAAATAACCTTTTTATAATAAAAAGGCCGCTACAGCGGGTCATGTTTATGCTCCATTGCGAACGGCCTGATTCCAGGATATGCATGTGATAATTTAATTTCAGGTTATGTTATGAACTGTTTTTAAATGCATCAGTTTCCAAAATAACGTCTTGCCTTCTGCATTTACAAGCTCGGCAATATTATTGTTAATATTTTTAAGGAGTCCGACTTTATTAGGATCATGGCCTAAATCAAAAACAAGTAAATGGCCTTCAAACTTTTTCAGCTGTTCCTCAAAGGATCGAGCCAGAGTCATACTGGCAGGAACCACTGGCAGATCGGCATTGCTTAGTGTATATGGTGTTAGATTATTGGTATAAGGGGTCAACCATTTCAGGTGCTGCATGGAGATACAAAGTGTTTTAAAAACTGGAGAGTAAAATACAATGTAATCGTTTAAAACACTCGTAATATAACCATGTATGGACATGTTCCCGGTTACGAAAATCTCCAGAAATTGGCCTTTTGCATTGTTTAGTATTTTTCTGTATGAAATGGATTCTTTTTCATTTTGAAAAGGCATGGTATTCGTCGGCTTTTGGGTTACTTCTTCAATCCCCTTGATTTCCCGCTTCTTAATATTGTGCAGGTGCAACAGCGGGATATAAAGATATTTCTCCCCATTAAATAAGACCAATATGTCCAGCCCAATGTCTATAAGTATCCCTGTAAAGAATGTTTTCCCTGAAATCTCCAGCTGCACATCCTTGCCCAGAAAGCTTTTTAATCCAGTCATTATCATCACTCCTTTCCTATTGGATGTTAGAATAATGGTGTATCAGCATAATCGCTAATACACCATTAGAAGGGTGTGCTATTTTACTTTCCGCTTGGTGCTTTACTGCAGATGCATCCAACATACCATGAAGTTAGTTTCTGGTTAATCTATAGGAGGAAGTTCTTTGTCTCCTTGCTGACCTTCTTGCATTTCCATTGTTATTATCGGAGCTATCATCCTGATATTGGTTGCTGCTGTTACTATTTTGGTTTTGATCTTGGTTTTGGTTTTGGTTTTGGTTTTGGTTTTGCATATTTTTAGCTGAACCTTTAGGTCCTGAGCTGATGCTTCGGATATGATAAGGGTGAATGCGGAGAACTTCTTGATTGCTCACCACTGTGAAATGGCCGCCAGAGTTCTCAACTAGTACACCTTCCATTGCTTCGGCTCCGCCGCGGTTAATCGATACCCAATTATGCTCCATATGCTTAAATACATCCTCAAATTTCGATGCACTTATTATATCTGGGTACACGACATTCTTTTGCTGATTCTTATCATTGTTTTGGATTATGCTCACACTTTTAACGTGATCAATATTAAAGTAGACTATGCCATCATCTTTAGTAAAAACAGCTATGAAATCACTTGTAGCTTCAAGCAGCATTCCCTTCTTCGATTCTGGGCCGCCTTGGTTGATTTTAACATTCTCATTCACCATCATGTTCAGCAATTCTGCAAAGCTGTCAGCTTCTAAATAATCAATCTGGCTGTTGCTGGATGGTAATTGCTGAGTGGAATTTGTTTTGGAATCTTCACTGACACTCTTAACATGCTGGGCTTGGTAATAGATAATTGAATCATTTTGTTTGTTGTTATTTTGATTATCATTATTGTTATTGTTATTGTTGTTTTGTATAGAGAGCGCAAAGTAATCTGATTTTACATCTACTAACATGCCCTTTTTGGATTCTGGACCCCCGCGGTAAACAGTTACTACTTTGCCTTTCAAAGCTCCAAGAAAAGAATGGTACGCTTGCACTTCGGATGCCATCTCAACAGTTTCATTAGCAGCATTAACTTCAGTTTCATTACTAACACTCACTGAATTTTCATTAGTACTCATTATTATCCTCCCTGTCCTTTATCCATATAGGTTATTTATAATGCATTATACGTATCCAGATTCTTTTTGACCTAGTCATTAGCCCATTTGTGGAGGTGCAGCTTTCAAATACCTAAGTCCAAGAATGCTTTTTCAAGAAAGAAATGCAGCCGCTACCTGTCTCCAAATCGGGCAAAAACATTGATATGCCGCAGTAAAATCCACAAAAAACCTGCGGACGCAATACATGTCCACAGGCGAAAGAAATTTATTATAATTTGAAAATTTTATACGCACGTCGATTACTTTCGGAAATCTTGTTTTGCATCATCTTTCTTCTAGAAGTAAATCCAATGCCCATCAACCTTTTTGCGGGACAGTCCCTGCGTTTTAGTTCGGAGCTCAATAAACTTTGTTAAAAAAGCAAGATTGATACTTGAAACCATTTGTTGTTCTGGCAAATCGGAATCAACCCTGTGAATGGCATATTCCAAAGCAGGAATTGCCCAATTATGGAGCGCCTCCCGGTACAATTTATCCCGGAATTTGTCCTCTTTTTCATGCAATGCGTTCCAAAAACCAATTTCTTCATCCAAATCTGCCAGCAGATCTTCATGCAGCATCTCCCGGACCCTTTCAGGAAGCAAGTATTTATTTTCGCGGGAAAGATTTAAATTGTACATCTTGTTAATCCCGATGTATCCATTTTCACTGTAGTTATCTCCGTATATAAGTTCCATAAACCGGTACCAGCGGTTTTTAGTCCCTTTTCGGACTTTTTTAGCCTTCTCCAGATACGGCTTGATCTGGGATTTCACCATATAAGCAATCATCTGCTCCGGCTCGGTTAACTCATATGGTACATAGTTTATGGAAAGCTGCGAAATGATCCGGTTAATAACCGTATCGTCATTAGTGGTTTGAAACTCCTTAATTGCCTCTCTAAAATCCATATTCTGCCCACACTTTCAATTTTGACATTAACCGGCTAAATAGGAAGAGTTCGGGAGTGTTCCTATCGTTAATGTTGCCTCGGTATTAAGCAGGGGTAGTCTAATTTCCCAAGCTTGTCCGGAGACACACAGTATATCTCTTTTTTTACCGGCAATCACTGTTGGCCGAAATATCCTCCCTAAATACCGGCCAGTAAGGATCCGCTTGTTATTTTGGTATCGTTTGTTAAGTGCATATAATTTGCGGTATTTTAAATTTATTAACACGGAGCTGAATCCTCAGAAGAAATCTGCCTTCACTTTGACATTTCTTAACCCTGCCCCCATATGGCCATCTTTCAATGAAAATACAAATGTCCAAGCACCTCAAAATATTAAATGCAATGCACATTGAAGGTGAAACGTACAAGAGACTATACAGCTTGTTTTACTGCTTTATTTTCAAAAAAAAAACGCCTTCCCGCAGGAAGACGCTCAAGATTTTAATAAATAACATTGGTGAATCAGCTGGTGAAAGTTTGTTCTGAAGTATTGGGTTTGTTTTTATCTTCCTTTTTAATAAAAATCTGCAAGGCAATCATTACCGCAAACAATATCAGTCCGGTAATATCAGAAATCCGTTCTGGATAAATCAGCAGTAAACCAGTAATAACCGCCAAAATCCGTTCAACTGCCATCATTCTCCGGAACCAATAGCCGATCATACCAGCGCCGATGGCAATCATTCCGCATATGGATGTAAAGACTACCCATGCAGTGCTGTACCAGGTTGTATCAATCATCAGCATTTCCGGTGACAATACGAACACATACGGAATGATAAATGCTGCAATAGCGAGCTTTGAAGAGATTATGCCGGTACGGATCGGCTCACCGCCTGAAACACCCGCAGCTGCAAAGGCAGCCAAGGCAACTGGCGGAGTGATGTCTGCAATGATACCGAAGTAAAATACGAATAAGTGGGCAGACAAATCAGGTACACCCAGCAGAATAATGGCAGGTGCAGCAATCGTTGAGGTAATTACGTAATTCGCAGTTGTTGGCGACCCCATACCGAGAATTAATGATGCAATCATCGTAAAGAACAACGTTAAGATCAATATACCTTTTGGTGAAGAAGTCATTCCTGCTGCAAGGTCAATCAGCCCGTTTGCCATTTTAAGGCCAAGGCCGGTTTTTGTTACAACACCTACGATGATTCCTGCCGCTGCTGTTGCCGCAGCAACACTTAGTGCTGTCCTCGCACCATCTACCAATGCTTCAATAAACCCGCTAATCCCAATGCGTGTTTCTTTGCGAATAGCACTGACAGCTACTGTTATTAAGATGGCCCATAGCGCCCCCCGCATAACGCTGATATCTGTCATAAGCAGCGCGACTATGGCGACAATCGGGATTAACAAGTATAGCTTTTTTAGCACTTCGTTGCGATCAGGAAGTTCTTCATCCTTCAGACCGCGTAGCCCGAGCCGTTTTGCTTCAAAATGAGTCATAATCCAAATTCCGGCAAAGTAAAGAATGGCAGGGATAGCCGCCGCTTTTGCAATATCCCAGTAGGTAATTCCCCCTCCGATGAATTCAACCATTAAAAAGGCTGCTGCTCCCATAATAGGCGGCATTAACTGTCCGCCTGTAGAAGCAGACGCTTCAACAGCTCCGGCAAATTCTTTTTTATAGCCAAGACGCTTCATCATTGGAATTGTAAAGGCTCCTGAGGTTACTACGTTAGCAACGGAACTCCCGCTAATCGTACCTTGAAGGGCACTTGAGAAAATAGCAACCTTTGCAGGGCCCCCAACTCTTTTCCCGGCAATCATGACAGCGAGGTCATTGAAATATTCTCCAACACCGGTTTTGATCAAAAATGCCCCGAATAAAAGAAACACAAAGATAAAGGTTGAAGACACACCAAGCGGAGTACCCAGTATACCCTCAGTGGTAAAGAACATCGTCTGAACCAGACGTTCCATAGTTAAGCCTCTGTGAGCCAAAAATCCAGGCATATAAGGTCCGTAGAGAGCATATGCCATGAATACGGCCGCGATAATGGTAATTGGCAAACCGACTGTTCTCCGGGTAGCCTCCAGCACCAGAAGGATCGCAACGATACCTACCGTGAAGTCCATTGGCGTAAGCCTTCCGACCCGCATGACCAGATCTTCCATCATGACCGGCCAATAAGCACCCACCCCGACTGCCAAAATGGCCAGAATCGCATCATACCATGCAACTCCGCCTTTTTTTCTTAGCTTCTTGCTTGCAGGAAACAGCAAAAAAATTAAAGAAAGGCCAAAACCAAGATGGACCGATCGCTGTAACTGAGCCATTAATGGCTTAATTGCAGCGGTGTACACCTGAAATATAGAAAAGGCGAGCAGTCCAAAAAAAGCAATTTTTGCCGAAATTCCGGTAAGTTTCCTTGTTCCGGCCTCCGGATCGTACTTTTCCATTAGTTCCTGCTGTTCTTCCTGTGTTAGTGATTGAAATTTATTTTCTTCCAAGGATATTCACTCCTCTCAATTGCTGCCATAAAGTAAGCTGTTTCCATTTAATCCTGACCCACGTGCCAGGCTCAATGCTGTCTTTCAGCGGAAATGAATGATTTTTGTATAAAAGCGTATGGTTCGCCCTTACTTTTCCAATCCGCAGATCAATTTGAGGAAAGACCCTATTCATATTTCCTATGTAATATTTGCCGTCTTTCTTCGTAAATGTCTCACCTTCACCTGCGTTTTCAGGCATTCCAATTCCGAAATCCTCGTACACCAATTCAACCTGCTGGATTTCTCCGGTATCCTTCAGCTTATAAGTTTCAACCACCTTGGAAAGATGGATCGAATGTGTATACATTATGCTGAACCTTTCTCCTTTTTTAATCGGGAGAAAAGCCAATACTTTGTCCGATTTTTCAAACTGGAAAACCAGTGCTGACCGATAAGGAACAAAAAGCGCCGCAAAAGAGAACAGCATAATAAGTAAAATGTATGCGTACCGCTTTTTCATTCCCGCTCGTTGTTCCCTGGCCATAACTGCTCCTTAACCAAAAGATAGACCGATTGCATGAACCGGTCTACCCGTTTTTTTAATTATTTAACGCCTTTTTCATCAAAGTATTTCTTTGCGCCAGGATGTACATCAATCCCTACACCGTTCAACGCGTTTTCAACCTTGATTAATTTGCCTTTTGCATGTGTTACTTTATCCATATTTTCATATAGAGCTTTTGTCATATCATAGACAAGCTGTTCATCAAGGTCATCCCTGACAACCAGCATTGCCTGTACGGCTACTGTCTTTACTTCTTCTTTAATCTTGTAAGTATTAGCAGGAACTTTATCTTCCGCATAATATGGATATTTCTCAATCAGCGCTTTAATTTTATCATCAGCAATCGGAACGATTACAACTTCCTGAGTAGCTGCCAAACCTTCAACTGCGCCCGTTGGAGCTCCTGCTGTGATAAATGCAGCATCAATTGTTCCATCCTGGATTCCACCTGTAGATTCATCGAATGATAAGTTTTGAGGCTTAATATCCTTCATTGTCATGCCATGAATCTCTAGGATTTGCTCAGCGTTCGCATATGTACCTGAACCTGGCGCACCTACGGAAACTGATTTACCCTTTAAATCTTCTACTTTCGTAATCTTTGATTTTGCTAAAGTCACGATTTGAACTGTTTCAGGATAAAGAGACGAAATAGCTTTCACATTTTCAACTGCTTTGCCTTCAAACATAAGCTTTCCTTCCGTTGCATAAGAAGCGATATCCGTTTGAGTAAAAGCAATATCAGCATCTCCCGCTTTGATTGCTTCCATGTTTTCAGCAGATGCACCTGAAGACTGGGCTGTTGTTTCAGCATTTGTGTTATCTGTAATGATATCAGCAAAAGTTCCGCCCAAAGGATAGTATGTACCGCCTGTTCCGCCTGTTACAAGGTTAAGGAATTGCTTTTTGCCGCTTTCGCCGCCTTCTTTACTTTCGCCGCCTTTTCCGGATGTTTCTTCCGACCCGCCTCCTCCGCATGCCGCCAAGATCATGGACAGAGCGAGCAAAAGGATCGCTGGAAAAATAAAACTCTTTTTTTTCATTCAATTTCCCCCTTTTTAATAGCATAAAAATGTACTATTTTATCTTACCATATTAATCCTTTTAGTTGTTGTACAATTCTAATTTTAACATTAATTTAGAACATTTTTACTAATTAATTCAAATTGTACCTCTTTTAGCAAATGTGAAAAACCGGCGGCCTCATTGGCGCCGGTTTTACTATTAGCCACATTTTTTCATTTTGACAAATGCGTTTTCAGAAAGGGCTTCCTCTTCATCTCGTAATCATTGGGTCCTCAGTTCTTCGCCCCATTGAAAATTTATACCTGCTGTAATTGATTGCCTAGTATATCCTTTAGTCTGCGGTCAAACATCTTTTGAATTCTATCTTTTCCTTGTACTTCCACTGGAGTTTCTATCTCTCTTCCATTTACGATTACTTGCTGGTCATAGCGGATTAACATGGCAGGAAGATACTCTTCATAAACTCTTCTGATTCTTTCGGCATGCTCCGGTTTTCTGGAGAATTGTTTCAGCATTCTTAGTCCAAATCCGACGTGACGCCCTTCGTCCCTTTTAATGTTTTTAAACGCCTCCCTTAAACCAGGCAGGAGATTATACTGTCCCCAAACTGCTTCATAGACATCATAGCCAACCATTGCCTGAACACCTTCAATAATCCCCTGATAGTGGGCCATTCCTTCTACCATCGCTGCTTCTCTTGACTCCGGGCCCTCTTCAATGGCTTGGATAAGCTGTTTGCCCCTTGGGTCGAGGGTATCATGGACAATATTCTGGACTTTATTTTCGCGATCCACTCCCAGCACTTCTTTAAAGTATCGTTCAAAAAACTCAGTATGCTTAAATTCCTCCACTAATTGTGTGCTTAAAAAAGCTTGTTGATGAGTTGTCGGCGCCACCATAACCCAGGGACAAAATTGGACAGCAACATTTTCCTCCGCATTCCAAAACCCCGTGCAAAAATGGATAAGGTAATCCCTTTTTTGTTGATCCATTGTGGCAAAATGCTTTTTGTCTTCTGTTAAATCGATCTCCTGCGGATCCCATGTCCCAAATCGTATTGCCATACGATAAAGAGAATAAGCAAGCTCATCAGCTTTTCTTCGATCTTCGTGGTTTAAATCCTGAATGTGTTCTAATTCTTTATCCACCTGTTCATAATTCAGACGATCTTGAGATATGCTCATACTTTCATCCTCCTGCAATATATTTTTTATTCAAAAGGAAAAATCCTTTCGGCTAACATACATTGGTTGGTGTCTTTCAGGTATCACAGCCAGCTGCGGAGTGTCTTGCTCCTCCTTATATCCTTAGAAAATGGTCGCGAGCAGCTGCTGAATTTCCTCGACTGATGCTTCACGCGGATTAAACTTCCACATTCCGCTCTTTATAGAGTCATGTGCAATTCCTTCCAGCTGATCTTCCTTGACATTTACATCCCGAAGCCTGGCTGGCAACAAGACGTCATTCCTTAATTGCCTTACTTCCTCTAAAACCTTTTCTGCAATAGACCTTTTTGATAGTTTATTATCTTCAAAAAGAACTCTTCCAATGTCTTGGTATCTTTCTATTGAAGTTTCCAAATTAAACTCCATCACTCTTGGCAATAAAAGTCCAATAGCTACTCCATGGCTAACATGTGCATGCCCGCTTATTGCACTTCCGATTGCATGGGCCAGCCCCAGATATGATTGATTAAAGGCAATCCCTGCCAACAGGCTGGCTTCAGCCATTTTCGTTCTTGCTTCTATATCCGTACCATCAAGAACTGCCCTCCGGAGATATTTATGGGCTGTTTTCATGGCTGACAGTGCCAGTGCATCACTCGTCGGCTGTGCTGCTTTTGAAACGAACGTTTCCGCAGCATGGGCAAAGGCATCAAACCCGGAAGCTGCTGTTATACTTGCAGGAGCGGTCATTGTTAATTCCGGATCAACAATGCTCAAATCTGGTGATAAGAAGGGACTTACCACTGTTACTTTTCTATTTTCTTCCCAGTCAGAAAATACAGCAAAAATGGTAACTTCACTTCCTGTACCGGAAGTAGTGGGTATCGCAATAAGCGGAATATTTGATGGCTCTTTAACAATATTGTTGCCTGCATAATCCCTGATCGACCCGCCATTTCCAGCCACTACCCGAATACCCTTTGCGGTATCAATTGGGCTGCCGCCTCCGACTGAGATGATCAGGTCACATTGAGATTCCTTAAACACATGAGCTGCTCTATCTACCGTTTCGACGCTTGGATCCGGTTCTACATCACTATAAACCTCATAAGAAATCCCCGTTGATTCTAACTGATTTATTATCCCCTCTAGAAGGCCTGCGTTCAGAACTCCTTTATCGGTTACAATAAACGCCCTGCTAGCTTGAAAGGGGAGATCTCTTAATACGTCTATTTTCCCAAAGCCAAAGTGGACTTTCGTCGGCAAATGAAAAGTAAATGATTGATTCATTCACAAAGCCTCCTTTTCTAATCTTCAAAATCAATATTGATATGCTTCGTTTCCGTGTATTCGAAAAGGCCTTCAAGCCCTCTTGTACGCCCTAAGCCGCTTTCTTTATATCCTCCAAATTCTGTTGAAGGGTAATTTTTGTTATACGTATTGATCCAGACTGTACCTGCATCAATTTTCTTTGAGACTCTCAAAGCCCTATTAATGTCCTTCGTCCATACACCGGCTGCCAGCCCAAAGATCGTTCCATTTGCAAGCTGTATCGCCTCTTCTTCATCCTTAAATGATTGGACGACTAGAACAGGGCCAAATATTTCTTCCTGGCAGATGGAGGATTCAAGCGGGACTTCATCAAAGATAGTCGGCTCCATAAAAAAGCCTTTATCATAATCGCCGCCTTTTAATTGGGTGCCGCCTGTTACAAGCTTTGCGACTCTTTTTCCCTCTTCGCAATAGGTAAGGACCCCCTTTAGCTGTGACTCTGAAATGACAGGTCCCATATCAACGGTTTCATCCATTCCGTTTCCTACCTTTATCTTTTCGGCCTCTATTTTTAACTGACTGACCACTTCTTTATGGATTGATTCGTGTACTAGCAATCTTGAGCCTGCAAAACACATTTGCCCGGCAGTTATAAAAATTGATTTTGCAATAACCGGTACAGCCTTCTGAATATCCGCATCCGGGAAGAGAATATTGGGAGATTTTCCGCCAAGTTCAAGTGCTAATTTTTTCACTTTATCGGCTGCAACCTTTGCCAGCTGTTTTCCAGTGGTTGTGTCTCCAGTGAAGCTAATAGCATGAACATCGGGACTTTTAGAGATTTCCTCGCCAATCAATGCTCCAGGTCCCGTAACAATGTTAACAACTCCTGGAGGAAACTCAGCAATTTCCTCAATTAGCCCAACTAAGGCCACACTTATTAAAGGTGTCCGGCTTGCCGGCTTTAGAATAACCGTATTGCCTGCAGCCAAGGCTGGTGCAACCTCTCGAATCATTAGCATAGCCGGCCAATTCCAAGGTGAAATGATTCCAACTACGCCAATTGGACTTTTATCTACAATTCCATAGGAGGATTCAGATAGATTAATAGACCGTCCAAAAACACTTCGTGCCATTCCAGCAAAATACTTAAGAGTATCTATACATGAACCTATTTCTATACGCGATTCTTTCAGCGGTTTACCATTCTCTTTTGTGAGGATAGTTGAGATTTTCTCTTTGTTTTCCTCTAATCTATTTGCCCACTTCATCAATGCGTCTGAACGTTTAACCGCATTGTATTTCCAATCACCCGTTTCAAATGCCTTTTTAGCGGATTGAATCGCTTTTTTAATATCCTCCAGGCCCGATTTCTGTGCAACACCTACTACCTCTCCTGTTGCCGGATTAATCGCTTTCATTGTCTCCCCTGTTTGTGATTCCTGCCATCTTCCATCAATAAAATTTTTTACCGCTTCCGTTGTTAGCAGCATGCCTTTTAATCTCCCTTCGTTATTTATTCAAAACCGATCCATCTTTCAAATTCAATTACCCTGATTCCATTTTGAAATTATGTCCACTTCATTGCTTCCCGTAACTTCAAAAACATCATTTTTCATTAAAGATATGTAATTCATTGAAGTCAAAAACATCTCTTTTAAAAGAGAGGGGGATTATCTTTCCCCCCTCTAATTGGCTACTTTAAATTTCCTTTTGTTTCCGGAATGATCAGGGAGCCAACTATATAAAGCAAGTAGAGGCCGATGAAGAAATACATCAGGGTATGAGGGATATTGCTGACATTTCCGCTTGCTAAAGTAACGAATGTCGGCATCATTCCTCCAACCGCAAACCCCATGTTCCAGGAAAGGCCGGTACCTGTTGACCGAATGGAGGTTGGAAATCTTTCATTTAGAAAAATTAATACAGGGGCATAGGAAGCATTCCCTAAAAATACAACGCCGATAGTATATAAATAAATTAAAGTAGTAGAGGTTGCGTCTGCTAGTGAGAGGTAAAAGAAGGGAAGTCCAATGATGTTTAAAACACCTATCACCAGGAAGGTCTTCTTTCTGCCGAATTTTTCACTGAGATGGCCCGCAATAAGGGCTGCAATAATGGTCACTATGCTTGAGACAATGAGAATTCCTGATTTAGTTCCTGGAGTTACTTCATTTACTACGCTTAAGAATGTTGGAATAAAACCGGAAGTCAGATAATAACTGGCACCGCCGCCGATAACAATCATTAAGTTAACCAACAATATGCCCCCGTAGACCGTAAATAAGGTTTTAACCGGCTTTTGTTCGATTGCTGGTTTGTTTGCATTCTTATCTTTTTTCTTCTCCTGGAGTTCCTTCCATAATGGTGATTCATCTAAATTGCGGAAAACAAACAATCCGGCAATTGATCCAAATATTCCAGTAAAGAACATGACTCTCCATCCCCATTCACTGAATGCTTCTCCGGGGAAAAGAGCGGATACAATGGCAAATGTGATAGAAGCGAATAAGGCGCCTAACCCTGCTCCGCCCCCACCAATAAGACCTGACATTAAGCCTCTTAGCTTTGGAGGAGCCGATTCTGTCCCAATGGTATGTGTTGAAGCAACAACACCACCAACAAATATCCCTTGTACAAGACGGAGAACCAAGAAAATGATTGCGGCAAATACACCAATTTGCGGTACAGTTGGCAAAAGTCCGAAAGCAGCTGTACTTAAACCCACCCCAACGATGGCAACTGTCATTGATTTCTTCCTTCCGTTCTTATCTGCGAAGGAACCAAAAATAGCTGAACCAAGCGGACGCATAAGCAATGTCACGGCAAAGGAAGCATAAACCGCCGCCAGAGAAAGTGTCGGATTATTGCTGGGAAAGAAAAGTGCACCAATTGTGGGCGTTACATATAAAAGAAGAAAAAGGTCATAAAGATCAAAAGACCAGCCTAATAATGAAGCCATAGTAGCCGATACTAATTGACGGTTATTCGTTGTTTCATTAGCAGCTTCTGAAACAACTTGCGGAATTGCCGTATTCGACATAAACGTTCCTCCTATCATCCTAATAATTCAAATATTTCTATTTCGGTTAACTTAATGTTAAATGTACAGGCCAAAGCTGTTTTAAACTGAAAGCGGTTACAATTTGTAATGAAGATGTTTTTATAAAGGATGACTAAATTTAAATATCACCTACTTTCTTTCATAAATACTAGCACCTTAAAAAATCTAACTTTTCTAAATATTAATATAACTGCCCTGTCCATGGTTTTAAATTTTTGCTTTTGTGTTTATAAAATATGTTTATTTAAAATCAGCTCTGCATTTCAATGTGTTGGTGTCATCCGAAACCCATCATCCAGAATCCGAATCATTTGATATTTTTTAAATAGCGGTATAAGACTTTTTCTTCTTGAATCACTTTCTTCATAATGTAAATATCCGCAGGAATAAAGGGTAGATGAATCTATCCTTTTTATATCAGTCAATACATGGTTTGACTTTTTACAGGCTTCTTAGCAAATGCTGTGATAGAGCCTTAAAACAAGACTCGAAAAAACCGGCAGCCTCTTGGCGCCGGTTTTTCTATTAAGCCGATCATTTCGTAAAATTTTACAAGTGTTTATCTCTTTCAAGGTGAACGGATTGAATCGATTTATCAGGATTGATATATTCTTCTAAATTGCACTCATTATAACCAGGTATTTGAACACGCAAGTATTGCATCGGTTCACTGTTTAATGGAACTGTACAGTCCAATCCCATCTTCGAGCCTACTCCATCTCGGGTAGACGGATCAAGCTTGGAACTCTGGGATTCATGAACCGTGACTAAATCTCTGTCCGCTTGAAAGCGGGTAGCGATGGCCCATTCTACCTCTTCCATATTGAAAATATCAACCTCTTCATCGGTAACTACAACATGTTTAATATCAAAACTGTTTGCAAGAGCAGCTAAAATTGCATTTTTCGCTTCTCCTTCATTTCGTTTTTTTATTGAAACAATCGCATGATAGCGACATGTACCACCAGGACTCATATGCACCGCTTTTACTGACGGAACGGTCTGGCGAATGCTTTGGAAAAGACTCGCCTCACGGGGAATTCCACCAAGCAAAAGGTGTTCATATCCCGCAGGAACAATCGTATAAAAAATGGGATTGTTCCGGTGAGTTACCGCTGTAATCTCAATTACCTCCTTGTCACTGCGAGGCCCATAATATTTTGGGAATTCTCCGAAAGGTCCTTCTGGCTCACGAACATGTGGAAGAATATTACCTTCTAATACAATTTCCGCATAAGCCGGGACATCAATATCAACCGTTTCACAACGAACCACTTCTAATGGTTCTCCCCGAAGAGCACTTGAGATTTCAAGTTCATCTATTCCAAAAGAAGTGCTTGCTTGTGATGCCAGTAAGGTGATCGGATCGACGCCAATTGCGATCGCACATTCCAGTGGTCTCCCCGCCTCTTCAGCCTGCTTATACAAATGAAAAGTATGGCGAGGCAAAATTAAGGCTCCTATCTTGTTTTCTCCGGAAATCTGGAGGCGGTGAATTGAAACATTCTGCTTGCGAGTAACTGGATCCCGAACAATAAATAATCCAGCTGTAATGTAATTACCCGAATCTTTCTCATGGTGAACCGGAATTGGAAACATCTTCATCAAATCGATATTTTCTAGAATAATATTTTCTTTAACAGGTGCTTCCTTTTCGTTAACTAGCAGACATGGTTCTGGAGCGGAGACTGCCTCTGTGAATTTGTTTATAACACCATATTGATCCACTTCCAAAGCTTCCGCAAAATCTTCACGTGTTGAACAAATTCCTGATACAACAGGAATTTGATAATCTTCTACGCTAGTAAAATAACTAGCTTTTTTTCCATCTAATTTTTTCGCAACAGCAGCAATCTCATAATCTAAACTGACATTTTTATCAATTGTCGCTAAACGCCCCGTTTTTTGCAGGTGGGTTAGCCATGTCCTAAATGTCTTTGATCTCATAAATGAATTCCTCCTTATTTTTAAGTATTCTTTTCTATTTGGCGATTGCACGCGGCTCTTTTTCAGAAACACTATTATTCTTGGTAAAGAAATGATCAAACAGCATGACAATTATAGGAGTAACCGCAGCGACATAGATATTATCTATTCCTAATGGATTACCGCCAAGATACCAGCCAGTTGTCAAAATTACGGAAAAAATCATTCCTAATACTGCTCCTCGTCCACTACTAAAACGCGGGAAATAGAACATCAAAACGACAATAACGGCTAAGGTGGTTCTTAGAGCTCTAGCAAAAAAGACAGTGCTCAATATTTCTGGTGCAAAAATCGCGAATGGAATTGGAATCAGTCCCATAACAATTGTTGCAATTCGTGCAAACCGCAGCGATTTCTTGTCAGAAGCATCTTTATTAAAAATGGGATTGTAGAAATCTTTTAGTAGAAGGGCAGCCGACCCAATAGTTGAAGCGGCAACTGTACCAAAGACAGCAGCAATTAATCCAGCTATAACCAGACCCGCAAGAAAAGGATTCATTAACGTTGTCATCATAGGGAAAGCTTCTGCTGGCGCAATGTTTGGAAATATGATTGAGGCAGTCATTCCAATTAGAGATGCAACGATACCAACGGGAATTACCAGGAAACCGGCATAAATGCTTGCTTTCTTGGCCTTAGCCTGGTCTTGTGTTGAAGATATCGCCTGGATTATATATTGAGTTGAAAAAATGGAACCGATATTTGCTATTGTCCAAGCAATGATTGTTGACACGCCGATCCCAGTCCAGTTCATCATCTCAGAATCCAGATTCAAGGATAACTCTGAAAATCCACCCGCCGCGGCCAAACCGAATGCAAGGGCCAATATTAAACCCATATACTTGAAAAAAGCATGAATTAAATTCGTATATGCAACAGCAAACATTCCGCCTAAAGAGACGTAGGCTACAGTTATCACCCCAACAATTATTGCCGCCATTTCATGCGGGACTTTCAAAATTGCTGATAATGTAGCCGCACCGCCAGCGTACATTGAAACATTAACTACTGCCAGGGCGTAGATCATAATTAGCGAGGTTATAATACGTGCACCATTCCCATACGTTGTGGCAATCGCTCCAGAAATTGTATACTCTCCACGTTCATGAAACTTTTTTGCCATAGTGTAAGCAAATAGCGCAAATGCCACTGCAAGTGTAATCAAATTCCATGATGCTGAAATCCCTGTGCTATAAGCAGTTTGGGCTGTTCCGATCGTTGAGCCGGTTCCAATAAACTCCGACATCATTAAAACTCCAATAATAACGGGCCCGAACGCCTTTCCGCCTGTCATATACTTGTCGGAACTTTTTGAGAATTTTTTTGTATAAAAACCAAAAAATGCAGTAAACAAAATATACACGACGACTATTCCTAGAATTAATATATTTCCATTAAACAGAGTAACACTCCTCCTTTTAATCAGGCTGCAAAAATCATGAATTAATCATGAATTCATTTTCATTTAGTCCTTTCCACCGTTCAAAGAGTTGGGCATCAATACCAAACTGATCTAACGCCTTCCCCACACTTTGATTAATGATATCGTCGATTGATTTTGGTTTATGATAAAAACTAGGAACTGGAGGGAGGATTATTCCGCCATTCTCTGTTACAGATTGCATAAGCCGCAAATGCCCTAAATGCAAAGGTGTTTCACGCAACATTAGTACCAATTTCCTTTTTTCTTTTAAAGTTACATCGGCCGCCCTAGTGAGTAAGTTATCATTAAAACTATTAGCAATCGATGATAGAGTTTTGATCGAACAGGGTGCAATAATCATTCCGTCAACTTGAAATGAACCACTTGAAATGCTTGCACCAATGTCTTTTATGTCATAAACAAAACTACACAGTGATATTACTTTTTCCACCGAGTAATCAGTTTCATATTCGATTGTTCTCTCAGCCGAAGAACTAAATACCACATGACTTTCTATTCCTAGTTTGTTTAAAGTTTCAAGGCACCTAATACCGTAAATAGCTCCACTGGCACCTGATATACCTACAACGATTTTTTTCATCCGCTTTTCCTCCCTTTTCCTCACCATTTTCGGGATAATTAACAAGCTGTCTTTGAACCAGAAATGGTAAATGTGTATGAATTTTTCCCGCCCCAAGCCTGCAGTAATGACGACGACAAATCCAACATTATAAGTGGATTGGGATTATGATCAATGATCGAACGAAAAATCCTTTTATAAGAAAGCAACGATTTAGGTTTTTAACCATTGGAATCTTTTCATAAAAATTTCTTTGTTTACACCTATCATCCAATTAATTCACATACAGTTTTTTGGAATTGCTCGCTTTATCTTGAAAGCCCCGGTCAAATGAGCCCCTACTTTATTGAAAGCGGTTACAATTAAAATTGAAAATGATATTATTTTGGAAGAATTACTAAACTGAATATCACCCTCTTTTTTCTTAAAAAACAGAAATCTAATTTTTCTAAATATTAATATAATTATTGTGCAGGTAGTTTTAAATTATTGCTTTTGTGTGTATAAAATATGTTTATTTGAAATTATCTCTGCATTGCCAATGTTTATGTTCAATCTGAAATGCCATTTTCAGTCAGAATCCAAACTTTTTCATACTTTTCAAAATGCGGCAGGAGATTATGTATCTCCTGATCACTTTCTTCGAAATTTAAATATCCCACGTAAAGTAGAGTATATGACTCTATCCTTTTTATATCTGTCAATACATGTATGACTTTTTTTCGTGCATCTTCTTTTGAGATGCTGTGATATTTACAAAAAGCCCACCATCTTTTGTTATCTGCTTCTACCATAAACATATGGTCTCGATTGTCCATATTCTCACTGCTTTCTATTTTTATTTAAGTGCATATTAGCCTTAGTGGAGATAGGAGCGGAATAGGCAAACCCCCACAGAACACTGTGGGGGTTATACCGGAAGCAATTCTTATCTGCCCGTAAAGTTTGGTTTCCGCTTTTGGTCGAAAGACTCAACGCCCTCTTTGAAATCCTCTGTGCCTCTCAACATTCCGTAGGCTCTTCCTTCGATTTCCAATCCAGCACTTAGCGGACCTTCTTCAGCGGCATTTAGCACTTCCTTACATACACGCTGAGCTAGAGGAGAGAATTTTGTTAATTCTTTTGCCAATTGTTCTACTTCCTGATCAAGATCAGCTTTTTTGACAACCTTTGTTAACAGGCCCCATTGGTATGCTTCATCTGCAGGAATTCTTCTTGCTCTCATGATCATATCTTTTGCTCGGGTAAGGCCAACCGCTCTTGCAACACGCTGTGTACCTCCGCTGCCTGGTATCATACCCAAATTCATTTCTGGAAGACCTAGAAGTGTATCATCAGCAGCGATCCTGAAATCACAAGCCATTGCAATTTCAAAACCTACACCAAAGGTATAGCCCTGAAGCTGTGCAATTACTGGTTTCGGAGAACGTTCCGGCGCCGCTACGTTCACTCTCAAGCGTGATAATTCCTCAGGGTGACTTTCCATGAACTGCTGAATGCTTCCGCCTGCGCTAAACGCTTTATCTCCGGCACCTTTAATGATGATTACACGTACATCATTATCTTTGTCCAGCTCAGTAAAAATTTCCGCAAATTGCTCCCGTGCTGTCATGCTGATGTAATTCATTTTCTCCGGACGATCAAAAATGATAGTTGCTGTTTTGTTCTCGGTATTTTTTTCAACGCGGATGTGATCTAAATTAGTTGCGATTGTCATTAGAAAATCCCCTTCCATTATCCGATTATTTTATTAGTATCCTGGTAAAACTCGTATTCTCCATCTCTAAGCTTCCGGCGAAGTATCTTGCCTACCGGGCTTTTCGGGATCTCGGCCACAAAAACATAATTGCGCGGCCTTTTAAAATTGGATAGCTTTGAGTGTTCCTTACAGTATTTGTCCAGTTCCTGAACCGTAAGAGCCGGATCATTCGGGACGATATATGCGGAGACAATCTGTCCCCAGCGCTCATCATCTTCACCAACAACGGCTACTTCTGAAACCATAGGGTGTTTTGCTAGAGCATCCTCTACTTCCAGAGGATGAATGTTTTCTCCTCCGGAAATGATCATATCATCAACTCTGCCGACAACAAACAGATCTCCTTCGTCATCAATAACACCCAGATCACCGGTAAAGTACCAGCCTTCCCTTATGGCTTTTTGGGTTGCCTCCGGCCGGTTCCAGTATCCTTTAAACGCTTCACTGGAAGTGAGATTAACAATAATTTCCCCTATCTCCCCCTTCCCGACAATATCAGATGGAAGCGAGTGGCCATCAGCATCTGCTTTTACGATTCTGATATTTTGCTGAAGCCCGGGCTTACCTGCGCAGCCTGGTTTCAGCCCAACATTAGGACAAATCGTAAATGTGTACACCTCGGTGCTGCCGTAATGGTTTACAAACACTTCCGGCTTTAAAAGATTTACACATTTTTCTGTCAGAGCTGATGTCATGGACGCTCCAGCATAGCCTATTTTTCGGAGGCTGCCTAAATGATAAGTATGGAATTCCGGATGACTTAGAATATCATGGTATAAAGTAGGCACTAAATAAAGCGATGTAATTTCCTCGTTGCTTAATAGATCAAGAGCATCCTTTGCATCAAAGTCTGGCAGCACAACATACTTTCCATTCAGGAACGCTATGGAAAGCAGCGAACGCATCCCCATCGTATGATATAAGGGCATTGTTCCTAATGTGCTTTCACCATCTGTATACTGATTTTGAATAATGTGCGCCATTGCAGCTGAATATTCATTCTTATGGCTTCTTGGCACTCCTTTCGGACGCCCAGTCGTTCCTGAAGTATAGAGCATAAGAGCAATATCTTCATCATGAATATCAGGTTTACTAAAGGAACCTACACTGCGTTCAACTAATTCATCGTAATAAATATCTGCTCCCTCTACCGCCCCAAGCCCTATCAATATAGGTTTCTCCTGAAAGGTAGCCTTCAGCACAGCATCCTGGCTTGAGCTTTCATAAACAACTGCTTTTGCTTCAGAATCATTTACACAATATTCGACTTCTTTAGCAGAGAGCCTGTGGTTTATAGGCGTGTAGACAGCACCAATTTTTTGTATAGCCCAATATAAAACAGCATTTTCAAGCCTGTTCTTTAAGACGATAACAACCCGGTCCCGCTGCTGGATTCCCATTCGTTGAAGGGAAGAAGCAACCTTAATAGCTTCCTTATTTAGCTGTGTATAAGTGTATCGTTTTGTTTCCTCCACTAAGGCTGTCCGGTTTGGATGACGTTCAACTGCAAAATCAAACATTGCTGACAGGTTCACATATTCAGCTCCCTTCTATTTATATGGCTTGTTTTTTGTCCTCCACCGTCTTCTCAATGGCTTTAATAATCCCATCATAGCCAGTACATCTGCAAAGATGGCCGGAGAGCATTTCTTTTATTTCCTTTGAGGATGGATCTGGATGCTTAGATAAGTAATCCTCTGTGGACATCAAAATCCCCGATGTACAAAACCCGCACTGCAATCCATGGCACTCCTTAAAGTTTTGCTGCAGCGGAGTAAGATTTCCATCCTCACTTAGTCCTTCAACCGTCCGGATTTCCTGTCCTTTTGCCTGAACAGCAAACATTAGGCAGCTTCTGACAGCTGAGCCGTTCACAATAACGGTACAAGAACCGCAGACTCCATGCTCACAGCCAACATGTGTTCCAGTTAGACCACATTTTTCGCGAATGAAATCACTTAATAGCATTCTGGACTCTGCTTCTTCACTATATGTTTTGCCATTGATGGTTACATCGATGATATGCATTCCCAACTTTATCAGCTCCTTGCTCGACTGTAGGCTGTTTGAATTGTTCTTTTTGAGAGAATCTTCGCCAAGTGTCTTCTATATTCCGCAGATGCATGTAAATCAGACTCCGGATCGACTGTATTCGCCACAATCTCCGCCACCTTATCCAGAAGAGTTTCAGACAGCTCTTCCCCAACCATTAACTCATTTGCCTCCTCAACCAATAGCGGAACGGCTTCTACTCCGCCTAGAGCGAGCCTTACCTTAGAGATCTTATTATAATCATCCAAAGTAAGCTGGCAGGCTGACGCAACTAGGGCAAAATCACCGTGGCGTCGGGAAATCTCATCAAAAGCATAGCCTGATCTGCCTTTCCAAATAGGTATATGGATTTGCGTTAACAGTTCAGTTGGCATAATATCCGTCGTTAAATACGTTACAAAAAATTCTTCAAGTGCAACGGCTCTTGTCTCCTCCTTAGAGGAAATGTGAACAGTTCCGCCAGAGGAAAGCAAGGCCAGAGGAATTTCTGCTGTTGGATCGGCATGAACAAGGCTTCCTCCAAATGTCCCTCTGTTTCTAGTTTGGACATGGCCGATAAATGGGACAGCTTCGCTTAATAATCCGCATTTTTCTTTAATAAGCAAAGAATGTTCTACTTCACTTTGTCTGGTTAAAGTGCCAATCTTTACATTATCATCATCAAAATCTATAAAATTAAGATCTTGTAAATGATTGATATCTATTAAGCAATCAGGTGCAGAAAGCCTCATATTCATGATTGGTACCAGGCTCTGTCCGCCGGCAATTATTTTTCCGTCGAATCCTGATTCCTCTAGCAAAGAAAGAGCATCCTCTACTGAAGCGGGACAATAGTAATCAAATTTTGCTGGCTTCATGGTTTATCCCCCCTTAGGCACTCGTTTCTATGCTTTTTAATTCCTTACTCAGCTTTTTGAAAAAATCCTGGATAATTAATTTAGCCACACCGCCAAGCATTCTTTGGCCAATCATTGCGACCTTGCCGCCAATTTCTGCTTCATAGGTATAAGAAAGCTGTGTTGTATTTTCATCAATGGGAGTCAGGTCGATAACCCCCGCAGCCTCAACATTTCCGGGTCCTCCTTCGCCTTTTACAATAAGCTTGTAGTGGCCCGGTCTTTCGATATCAGCTATCTCGATGGTTGATTCATATTTTCCTTTAACAGCTGCTATTCCAATTGATAAATCCGCATTATATTTGTTTTCTTCTACCAGTTCGAGCTTCTGGCAGCCCATAATGCATTTTTTCAATACATTGGGATCAAGTAAAACATCCCATGATTTTTCTATGCCTGCATCCAATTTCAAACTTCCGCTTCCATTCATTGTCCTTCACCTCTTTTAATAATTTCTAACCAATTGTTTAGAGAGTTTATCCCATATTTTATTAGGTGTTAAAGGGAGTGAATCAATTGTGATGTTATAGGGTCTTAATGCATCATTCACTGCATTGGCAATGGCCACTGGAGCGCTCATTGTATTTCCCTCGCCAAGCCCCTTTGCGCCTAATGGCGTAACCGGTGACGGTGTCTCGATGTGTTTAATCGTTACTTTTGGAATTTCAGGTGCTGTTGGACAAAGATAATCCATGAATGAACCTGTTAAAAACTGGCCTTTCTCGTCGTATGCAAGTTCTTCGAATAAAGCTCCTCCAAGACCATGTACTAATCCTCCATAAATCTGGCCATCAACGATCAGAGGATTTAGAAGTTTTCCGGCATCATGGACTGTAAAATAATCCAGGATGTTAACTTCTCCTGTATCAGGATTGATTTCAACAGTAACCATATCTGCAACAAAACCATAGGTAATGGATGAATTAATTAGATCATTTTCATCCGGCGGTTCAGCAATTTTTGCAGTATAGTAGTATGTTTCATAGATTCCAGGCTCCATGTCGTCCGGAAGGGATAGAGGATTCCAATGTGCTGATCCGGCAGCCCTCTTGATCGGATATTTTTTTGATGGATCCTTTACCGACTTAATGAGAGCGTTTTCAATTTCCAGTTCATCTTCCGGTACCTGCAATTGGTGTGCCGCTATTTTAATAAGTTTTTTCTTCACCTTGTGGGCTGCATAATATACAGCACTTGAACCTAAGGAAGCAAATCTGCTTGAGTAGCTTCCGGAGGCAATGGACCAGGCACTTGTTGAGGTGTCCAGCTCAGCAACCACATTAATCTGATGAACGGGGATTTGCAGCACATCCGCGACAATTTGTGCGGCTACTGTCTCATGCCCCTGCCCTGAAGGCGTGGTACTGATTCTTACATTTACACTGCCCGTAGGATCCATTGAAATCGTTGCTGCTTCAGCACAGCCGGATTTAGGCAGAGAGCCTGCTCTTTCTTCAGGCGTTAAGGCTACTGTAATATAACCCATGTTAGATCCTGAAGGTTCAACGATGCATGCAAGGCCTACGCCAAGTATCCTTCCCTCTTTTGCCGCCTGCTTTTGTTTCTCCCTGAATTCCTGATATTTGCCGGTATCCAGTGCAAGCTGAAATGCTTTTTCATAATCTCCGCTGTCATAAATGCCGCCCGAGGCCGTATGATAAGGGAATTTTTCCTTTTTTATCAGGTTCTTCTCGATCACTTCGGCTGGATCCAGCTGAAGTTCAAAGGCAATTTTCTGCATGAGCCGTTCAAGCGGGAAGTAAAGCTCCTGGCCCCCGTATCCCCTAATAAGGCCTGTTGGCAATTTATTGGTCATTACAACATAACCATCAATCATTAAATTGGGAATATCATAGGCTCCTGTAGAGTTCGCGTGTGTGCGATATAGACACGCTGGTTCTGGGGCCCGGATATAAGCTCCCACATTATCCATCATTCTCATCTTCAAACCGAGGACTTTTCCGTCATCATTGACGGCAGCTTCAATATATGTCACACGATCTGTACCGCTGGAGCTTGCAGAAAGATGTTCTTGCCGGTCTTCAATCCACTTAACTGGCACTCCTGCTATTCGGCTTGCTACTGCGCAAAGAACCATGTATGGGAAGGTTCCCGCTTTTATTCCGTAGCTTCCTCCTATATCCTTCGGGACAATGATTCTCAGACGGTTGCCGGGAACCTTCAAGGCTCCTGCCATTACAGCCTGAATGACAAATGGTCCGTGGAAATTCGCATGAATTGTGTACTGGTCCGAGCTGGATTCATAATGAGCAATCATTCCATAAGTCTCAACCGGAGTGGCTGAGTATTTCGGAAATAAAAATTTATCCTTGATAATCCGATCAGCGGATTCAAACGCATCGTTGCAGTCACCATAATGGAAGCTGCGGTGATTGGCTATGTTTGAACCTACATTTTCATGGAGCAGCGGAGCATCTTCCTCCATGGATTTTTCAATATCCACAACCGGCTGGAGCGGCTCATATTTCACCTTCACCAATTCGGCAGCATCTTCGGCAATGTATCTGTTTTTTGCAATTACCACCGCAACAGGTTCCCCAACATAACGGACTTTATCGATTGCAATTGGATAGTATTTTACTGGAGCACTTACCCCAACACTGAAAGGATTTATAAATTTCTCAACGTCTTTTCCGGTAATAACCGCTTTAACACCTGGAACCTTCCGAGCTTCATCCACATCTATAGATAAAATATTAGCATGCGGATACCCGCTCCTCACAATCGCTGCATGGGCAGTATTTGGCGGTGTGCCAATATCATCAATATACTTTCCTTGTCCCATTAGCAGCCTGGCATCTTCTACACGGCTGACCGGGGTTCCGATCATTTTGTCCATCTTGCAGACCTCCTTCCGAAGTAACTTTTGATAATCTTCCGGCGTATCGATATCTGAAGTGATTTTCTTGTCTATTACTGAATTACAAACTTCCTGCTGGTACTTTTTAATAATCGATCTGCCCCCTTCATCGCCTGAAATCTTCATAAGGCAGGAAAACAGCTTTCTATTAAATAAGACCGGATGCCCCTTTTGATTCTCATAGGATGCCTGAACGATTAATGGAGGTTTCTCCGGTTTACTATAATCCTGAATAACCCTGTTGATTTCCTCTGAGGCAATCAAAGGCTGGTCACCCACAAGAAACAGGGCTGCATCCACATTCTCAGGTACAGAAAGTATCCCGCATTTAACAGAAGAGGACATTCCCTGAACGGCATTCTCATTCAGTACCAGCCGATCTACCCCAGCATTTTTTGCTTCTTTTAAGAGTTCAGCATTGTCAGGATTGACTACTACGGTTAACCCGGATAAGTTAGACATCATGCTGTGATCTATAACGTGCCGCAAGATCGATTTTCCTTTAAAGGGGAGCAAAAGCTTTGCAGAACCCATTCTTCTGGAAAAACCTGCAGCGAGAATAATCCCCCAGACTCCTCTGTTAGCGTCTATAATAAAACCCCGCTCTCCCTGTTAATCATGGGCAGATTTGTCAGCTCAGTCAGCCTTAGGCCTGTGCCTCCACGGTACGTGATCATGATTTCGGCTATGATGCTAAACGCAATTTCCTCCGGGGTCTTTGAACCTATATCCAATCCTACAGGGCTATGAATCTCTCTGAGCATAGGGTTATTGAGCAGGTTTTTACTGGTGCTGATTATTTCGTTTGTTCTTTTTCGCGGTCCAAGCAAGCCGATATAGGCAGCCTCTGAGTGGATAATATCCTCAAGAATAGCTTGGTCCTGAATAAAGTTGTGAGTCATCAAAACAATGTAGGTATTTCTATTAATTTGAATATTGGGAACACTTCCGGCAGGGTAAACTATTAATTCATCTGCCTCAGGGAAATTTTCAGATGTTACAAAGGCTGGTCTGTAATCCAGCACTGTCACGTGCCAATTTAACGTCTTAGCCAGCCTGACCAGCGGTATTGCATCTGGCCCCGCTCCGAATATTGTTAGCTGGGGAATAGGAGCTGTATACTCATAAAAGACTTCAAGATTATGTTCCCCGCCAATGTAAGATAGCCTATTTTCCTGATTAAATCGGTTCTCTGTATAGTTTTTTTCAATTTCTTTAAAAGTAATTTGCTGCAAAATTGGTTCTTCTGGGTCAATAACCCACTTCAAACCAATTAGTGATTTTTTGGACGAATCTACAATAGTAATACTGTGGAGAGGTTTACGCAAAACATTCGAAAAGTATGAATCTATTTTTTCCGCTTTTTGCAAATCATCTCCAGGAATATACGGTTCCAGGAAAATATTCATTTTCCCATTACAGCCTAAGCCAAGACCCCAAACTAGATCGCCTTCATCCTGAAAATTGTAATGAACTGTTTGAGGTACTCCGGTGTTTAAGACTTCTTTTACATATTCCTTTAGGTCGCCTTCCACACAGCCTCCGCTTAAAAGTCCGGTTATTCTGCCATCCTCACCTATAAAGCATTTAGCCCCTGTTTTCTGATAAGTAGAACCTGACGTTGAGATTATTGTGCCGATTACGCCTTTTAAACCGTTTTGGCGATATTTCTGTATTTCCTTAGAAATGGCAAGCACCTTTTCACCTCCCGCTTTTCTCTGCTAAGGGCATCCCCACTTCCCAATGAAATTGATCCCGGTATTCGCTAGGGGTCTTTCCTACTATTTTTTTAAAAGCGGTTGCAAAATAACTCGAGTTTGCAAAGCCAGTGTTATTTGCAATCACTTCGATCGGAAGAGATGATAGCCTAAGCATGCTCTTGGCTTTCTGGACTCTCGTAAATGATAAATATTCAACAAAGGTCATGCCGGTTTCTTCTTTAAACAAGCGACTGAAATAAGAAGGGCTTAAATATACAAGTTCAGATATCCCTTTTAACGTCAGCGACTCCCCATAATTGATTTGAATATATTGTATTGCGCTTTCAATAGGATTTTTAATATCCGATATAAACTTTCCTGCCCTATTAAGCCCATGTTTGACCTCCGTACTAATTTCCGGAGCCAATACCCTATCAAAGGTTTCGATCAATTCATTTTTTGAAAGAGGTTTCAATAAATAGGAAGAAAATCCAGAGTTAATTGCCTCTTGTGCTAATTTAAACATCTTCAGCTGAGAGGCGACGATAATCGGTAATGAAGGGTACAACTGCAATGCTGTCCTGCCAAATGTAAGGCCATCCATATCTGGCAAGGAAAGATCGAGAATGAGTGCGCTTGGCTGACTCTGCTTGAGAAGAAGCAATCCTCGTTGTACGGTGCTTGATTCATAGATTGATAAGAAATGATATTTGCTTTCCCTTACAATATCGCAGATTTCTTTTCTTGCTTGTTGATCATTATCTACTATTAGCAGTTCCGACACTCTTTCTCCCCCTTAACTAAATATTAATCAAGTTGCCTGAAGAAAAGTTTCACTATTATGCTTAAATATTTTTAATATCATCTTATTTTCTGACTATTTTAAATACTATGGATAGTTTTCTTACTGAAGTTTCAATTTTTTGTTCTTCTTGTTTTAAATTTTTGTTCAGGTTAATAATATTCGTTTGTTTATAGTTCTTCAATATATCAAATGAAACCTGCATTTAAAATTTTGGATAAAAAGACATAAAGGATTGGCTTCATTATAAAGCTGTAACAATGATTTATCGTTTTCTAAAAATGCTGCTGTGTTCACTCCACACGGATCTTGTTTTTCTTTTTTCACATATTGCAGATTTATCCGATCATTTCTTCATTCTCTTTTATTTGCTTCTCTTTTTCAGAAAGAGCTTCCTGTTCATCTCTTAATCTATGGGCCAGCCTGGAAGCTGCGCTTGCAGCAATGCTTGCTACCATATCATCCAGGAAGGTATGAACTTTGTTTCCTTTTTTGGTATCCAAATCCCTGATGATTCCTATTTTGTTTTTGTCTAAGTGTCCAAACGTTGTAACGCCAATACTTCCATATCCCAGTACTGCTCCAAAGGCGATGGTTTCATCAAC
Organism: Bacillus sp. M6-12; assembly: GCF_002860285.1. GTDB lineage: Bacteria > Bacillota > Bacilli > Bacillales > DSM-1321 > Peribacillus. The sequence continues at coordinate 11,411 of NZ_PGVF01000016.1, read as the reverse complement.
CCCAAATAGCCCTTCATCGGATTCAACAATGCTTTGGAGCGGCTCGGATAATTTCCCCTGTTCTGCCAGCATGTCCAATTCTACGCCAACCAGGATGGCATGCTGGATCTCCCTCTTCACCAGCACTTTTTCCACGCTTACTAAACATTCTTCCAGCGTTAAATCATTATTATAAGGAAATTGCATTTCATACACGATTTCAGCAATCGCTTCCAGAGATACACCACGCATTTCGAGCGCTTTCAATGCGGCTGCTGTAACCTCTTTGCTATGTACACGCCTATTAGCCATTCCTTCCATCTCCTTTAAAACAGCTTTTTCATTTAATTATATCATTTATGCTAGAATAGTTGGTGGTAAGCCCTTACAACTTTTTAAAGGGGGAAATAAAAATGAGCGTAGCTAAGGGGACAATTAAGGAGTACTCTTTGTTCAGCAAAGAGCTTGGAGAAGAAATGGAATTGCTGGTATATCTTCCTGCTTCTTTTTCTACATTATATAAATACAGTATTTTAATTGCACAGGACGGAAGAGATTATTTCCAGCTTGGCAGAATAGGGAGAACCGCTGACGCCCTTCTTCATGATGGCGAAATTGAAAATCTGATCATCGTAGGAATCCCTTATCGAAATGTGGATGACAGAAGAAGCAAGTACCATCCCGAAGGTGACAAACATCAGGCGTATATGCGCTTTCTCGCACACGAGCTTGTCCCGTACCTGGATCAAGAGTTTCCGGGCTATCATATGGGGATGGGCCGCGCGTTAATTGGCGATTCCTTAGGAGCCACCATTTCACTGCTGACTGCATTGCGTTACCCGCATACCTTTGGGAAGGTTGCGCTGCAGTCTCCTTATGTGGATGAACATATAATGGAAGCAGTCCGGAACTTTAAAGAACAGCAGCTGCTGGAGCTTTATCATGTGGTTGGAAAAAATGAAACCGAAGTGCCAACTACCGATGGAAAAACGAGGAATTTTATAGATCCTAACCGGGAATTGCAGGCATTATTCAAGTCAATGGGATATTCATGCTTTTATGATGAATTTGATGGTGAACATACTTGGAAATACTGGCAGCCTGATTTAAAAAGGGCATTAATGGAAATGTTTTAGGTAGGGTTACATCTGCTTTGGTTTTTAACATTACCTCGTTTTCCGAAAATTTGGTATAATAATGTAACACATGAATTACTTGCTTATTACTCAGGATACAGGAGGTTTACTTATGAAATATGGTGTTGCTATCTTTCCATCGAAAAAGCTTCAAGATCTTGCGAATTCTTATCGGAAACGGTACGATCCGCATTACGCCTTGATTCCTCCGCATGTTACAATAAAAGGTCCTTTTGAAGCAACCGATGACCGGATTAAAGAAATTGCCGCAAAGCTGGAAGAAATCACTAGCCAGTCAAAGCCATTTACGTTGAACGTACTTAAGGTTAGCTCATTTCAGCCGGTTAATAATACAATTTATTTTAAAATCGAAATGACAAAAGAATTGGAAACACTTCATAACAGCCTCCATGGAGAAGATTTCTTCAACGATGAATCGGAATACTCTTTTGTCCCTCACATCACGATCGGCCAAAAGCTATCCAACGATGAGCATTCTGATGTCTTCGGCCAGCTGAGAATGCTGGACCTTAGGCACGAAGAACAAGTTGACCGCATTCATTTGCTTTATCAGCTTGAGAATGGTTCATGGACTGTTTATGAAACGTTCAGGTTAGGAGAGGAATAGGAAAGTGAAGGTTAAAACTGTTGCCAGCCAAAAAGAGCTGGAGGACGCATTTATTGTTCGAAAAACTGTTTTTATACATGAACAAAATGTTCCCGAAGAAGAAGAAATCGATCAATATGAAAATGATGCCGCCCACTTCGTGCTTTATGACAGCAATAATTCTCCAATTGGGGCTGGACGGTTCCGCACACTGGATGGAATCGGAAAAGTAGAAAGAATTTGCGTTTTGTCTGACTCCAGGGTAAAAGGCGCCGGCAGGGCAATCATGGATCATATCGAGGAATATGCGAAAGAAAAAGGCGTTCAAAAGCTTAAGCTGAACGCACAAACTCACGCAATTCCTTTTTATGAAAAGCTTGGATATGACACAGTATCTGAAGAATTTCTTGATGCAGGGATCCCGCATAAAGCAATGGAAAAAAAGATCTAAAACAGTGAAAAGGAGGATTGCCGGAAAAGCCGGGTCCTCCTTTTTTATAATCAACCAGGGTAAAATGAAAAAACACGGGTCACTCGATTAGCGGGATCGGGCCGGTTTGGCATTTGGCTAAATAATTTAGAATTAAGATAGATTATTTTAGATTTTAATAGATTATTTTAGATTTTGATAGATTTTTTTAGGAATCGGATAATTCTCACTTCAAAAGTTTTTCTGATCTAGAAATAGCCTAGCCAAGTGCAGCCGGAACAGCATTCCGTCAAACTTCATTCATTTTCAGGTCGGTTCCTTAAGGAATTAAAAGAAATTTCACCCATATTTATTACGTTTGACTAAAATGAAAACAAAAAAACGACCAGTATCACCCTGATCGTCCATTTTGAATAGCATTGTTCTACCCTCGGCAGACTTGACTTTCGCCTTGACATTTTCCGAAACCATCCGTTTATCACGATTACACGACAGTATTAAAATTTCCGCCTTTACCGGTCATTTCCGCCGTAGTCCGGTAAATGATTTCTTTTGCTACCGATTTTTTGCTTTTGCCCTCGAACAAGTAATAATCTCGGACAGTTTCTTTTTTCTTCTCAATTTTCGCTTCAGCTTCTGTATCATCAATCTGCTCTTTAATATAGTGGTCGAACTTTACTGGCTGGATATTATGAATACCTTGCACCGGCCTATTGGTCCTTTGGTCGTTTTCTACACTTCGATTGGTGTATTGAATGTAATCATAATGCGTAAACGGTATTATGTATCCCATGGTATCCACCTCTCCCTTTTTAACGCGATTCGGGCAATACTGTTAATTTTTTTTACCCGATCTTCCGCCCAGATAAACACTATGAACATGTTCTTTTTGTTTATCATATGTTTTGATATGATAAATATTGACGAATTTTTACTACAACGAGGTTTTTTATCTATGAAAAAAGCTATTTATCAAAACAATACGGTTGATCTTGCCTATTTATGTCCGGAGCGTCTTCAGTCCCTGTACGAAAACGGGAAAAAGGGCGAGCTTTCCTGCCTGCATTGTAAAAGCCCTGTAAAGCTTTACCTCGGCATCCAAGAGGAACCGCATTTTTACCATATTTCTAAAACAGAAACGAATTGTAACGATTTTATTAAAGAAAGCTCTGCGCCTATAGCGGTTCATCCACAGGAAGATAGTTATGTGGAACAAGGTGGCTTTCGGATCCCGAAATCCCGTGCAATCATCAAGGAACAACAGGCAGCGGCTGCTGCATTTGCAAAAAGCCGTCCGATTGCTGGAAATCCGCCGCACATTGAAAAAAGCTCCGCAAGCATTTCTTCCCCGCCAAATTATTTGTCTGAGCTAAATAGCAGCGGCGTTACACTTGATGGACAGCAGCTTCTGGCAGCCTCGGCAATCGATGGACCTGTCCTGCTGGTATCGGGAGCAGGCAGCGGAAAAACACGGGTGCTGACTGTCCGGACTGCCTTTATGATCACTGAGCTGGGAATCGATCCGCGAAGCATCATGCTTGTTACCTTTACTGTGAAGGCTGCAAAGGAAATGAAAGAAAGGCTCCTTAGTTATCCCCAGGTTGATCCTTCAGCTGTTCAAAAAATAGTGTCCGGAACCTTTCATAGCATCTTCTTTAAAATCCTCATTCACCATGAGCCTGCAAAGTGGCGGAGAGATTTACTGCTAAGCCGCGATTGGGAGCGTCAGGCGATACTTCAGAAAGCTGGACGCGAACTGGAGCTTGATGAAAAGGAATTTGCTTATGACCAGGCACTGCAGCAAATTGGCCTTTGGAAAAATACATTGATATTCCCGAATGATGTAAAGCCTGAAACAGAATGGGAAGAAACTTGCAAGATCCTTTATGAGAGATATGAAGAGCATAAGCAGCAAACCGGATCCTATGATTTTGATGATATGCTGGTTGGCTGCCATAATCTTTTTAGGGATAACCCGCTGCTGCTTGAAAGATACCAAAACCGATTTTCTTATTTTTTAATTGATGAGTTCCAAGATATCAATAAAGTTCAATACGAGCTTATCCTTTCCCTTTCCAGGAAAAACAGGAATGTTTGTGTGGTCGGTGATGATGATCAGTCCATTTATTCTTTCCGCGGGAGCGACCCATCCTTTATCCAGAATTTCCCCAGTGACTTTCCGGGTGCAAAAGTGATCAAGCTTACTGAAAACTACCGCTCTTCCCATGAAATTGTTGCCACAGCCAACCGGATTATTAAGAGAAATCAAAACCGGTTGAGCAAAGCCATGCGCGCCCAGCATAATTTTGGTGCCCCGCCAATGCTGTTTTATCCTTATGATGAAGAACAGGAAGCAACCATGATTGTCACAGATATCCAAGAAAAAATTGCAGAAGGTGCACGCCCCGGTGACTTTGCCGTACTGTACAGAACCCATTCCATGTCCCGAGCCATGTTCGAACGGCTGGCAGTTTCAAATTTGCCGTTCAGAATTGAAAGTGATGCCGAATCCTTTTATAACCGGCGTATTGTAAAAGGAATGCTGGCTTTTCTGAGACTTAGCCTGGATCCGGATGATCCGAAAGCTGTTTCAGAGATTATTTCTGCTTTGTTCCTGAAACAGAGTGTGCTTCAGGAGATAAAAGCACAAAGTATTTTGCAGGATTGTAATTTGATTGAAGCATTCTCTTTTATTAAAACGGCTCATGCATTCCAGCAGAAAAAGCTGAAGGCTCTGCCAAAGCAAATTCAATCACTCCGCAGCCTTTCTCCTATAGTTGCCCTTGAGGTTATTGAAAAAGAGCTGGGATACCAGGAGTTTGTAAAGAAACGGGGTAATGAAGGCAACATCGAAAAAGGGTCCGATGATGTACGTGATCTGAAGGTGGCAGCAAAAAGATTCGAAACGATAGCTGCATTCCTGGAACACGCCGACCATATGAGAGCAATGAATTCCGAGGTTAAACAGCTTTCAAAGCATTTTAGCGATGCCATCCAGTTAACGACGATACACCGGGCTAAAGGTCTCGAATATAAAAACGTTTATGTACTGGGTGTTGTCGATGGTGGACTTCCTCATGATTATTCGCTGGAAGCCCTCCGCAAGGGTGACAGTTCAGCACTTGAAGAAGAACGCAGGCTTTTATATGTAGCAATGACACGCGCGGAGACTGAGCTTTACCTTTCCGTTCCGCAGACAAGGAGAGGCAAAACCGCACATCAATCCAGATTATTGAAGCTTTAATTTTTTTATTTACAGGCAAATGTAACAGCTGCCAAAAATGAAGGAGTCTGGCCCAAACTAAAGACAGACTCCCTCCTTTTTATTTCTTGTTCAGCATTTGTGATAATGTGCCAAAATCGAGCTGTTTGCCATCCTTAACAATGGTTTTAATAATTTTTTCTTCCATTTCTTTATTGACAGGTTTATTAGCGATTTTCGAAACACGCTGAATTATGCTTCTCACTGTTTTTTCATCTTTAAAATTGGCACCCTGCAGAGAATTAGCCAGGTCAAAAACGTCCTTCATATTGACACCGGTCTTCTTTTCCATATTCTTAAAAAAGTTGTTATCCATTCACGAACCCTCCTTCTCTGTATTGCCATCTTATGCAAAGAAGGAAAATATGTGATTGCAGCTTTCGAAATCCAGATTTTACAAAAACAAGGACCTTCAGTGAAGAAATTTACTTCAACCCCGTGAAAAATTTTTTATTCCAAGAAAACTTGTATGATTTCCATGAAAAAATTTATTATTCCGTGAAAACCGGCATGAATTCCGTGAAAAAATTTTTATTCCTCGAAAAACGGCTTGAATTCCGTATAACATCCACTATGTTATTAATAACTTTTAAACTTGGATGAACCCAGTGCAATTTCCCCCTGAAACCGGTATGATATAATTTTTCTCATTAAAAATTTCACCTGTCAGTTCTTTCATATGTATAAATAAATAACGGAATAGGGCCGGCAGCCCATTCCGTTACATTTGATTAGTAGCTGAAGGAAGCTCCAACGATAATTAAAAGAATAAACAGCACTACGATTAGAACAAAAGAACTGCCGTAGCCGCCGCCATAACCACCGTAACCATAACCGCAGCATCCCTGTCCGCCATATCCAAACATGCAATGTCACCTCGCTTTCGCTTAGTACACTGTTAAGATATGTAACGGCGAACCTCTATGTATGGGCGGTGTCCTATATACTCATGCCCAATTTCATGGCAAGCGTTTACGAGTACAATGTGGAGCGATTCACCGCCGTTATCCTTTCGGCCTGAATACAAGAGCCCCTATAAAACCAAAGACTATTGCTGCTGAGATACCAGAGCTTGTGACTTCGAACATTCCGGTCAACACACCCACCAGCCCATGCTTTTCAGCCTCCTGCATGGCTCCGTGAACAAGCGCATTGCCAAACGATGTGATTGGAACTGTTGCTCCAGCCCCTGCGAAATCCATAAGCGGTTCGTAAAGGTTCAATCCGTCCAATATTGCTCCGATTACGACCATTAAACTTAATGTATGTGCAGGAGTAAGCTTTGCCACATCAAATAAAAGCTGTCCAATTACACAGATCACACCTCCAACGATAAAAGCCCAGAAAAACATTGGGAACATTCCGCTTCCCTCCTATATATTTGAAATAAAAAACTCCATTGCGATTTCTAAATAATTTGAAGCCTCGGTCAGCTTTCAATTTACTCGACTGAAAAAAACGTGCAGTTTACTCAAATAGCTAGCAGAAATAAAGTAAAACTGCCAAAAGTAAAGGATTAGCCCTCCAAAACCGGTCCTCGCGGGCCGAAAGTGTATTTGAACCTCTTAGCCAGTTCATCAATTTCAATTTACTTGCGGAAGTAATGGAATTACTGTCCCAAAATACACTGTTACTTGCCGGGAATGAAAGATTTACTGTCCAAAACCTGTATTTTACTTTCCAAAGCTGTTTGAATACTATCTAAGGCAGTACCTCAGAATCAGTTACTCGCCAAATTTGATAATCACCCGTTAAACTTCCCGGCTAAAATTAAACGCCAAGTTTTCTAAAAGAAAGAATTATTCTTCCATCTGGTTTGTTCCAAATTCAATTGCTACTGCGTGCGCGATGGTCGGTATAGAGTCTTTTTGCTGGAAAGACAGCGGTGACAGCAGGGCACCTGTTGCTACGGCCAATATCCGCTTATATTTTCCTTGTTTCATTTGGTTGAAAATATGGCCGTAGAGTACAGTTGCCGAGCAGCCTGCACCGCTTCCTCCGGATTGGACTTCCTGATCCTCGTTATATATCATAAGCCCGCAATCGCGAAACTTATCTTTATGAAGAGTTAGCCCTTCTTTTTTCAGCAATTCATAGGCGGCTTCTCTTCCGATTGTAGCAAGATCCCCAGTGATCACTAAATCGTAATGGTCAGCTGACAGCTCTAAATCCTTGAAATGTGCAAGAATCGTATCGGCAGCCGCCGGGGCCATTGCTCCACCCATGTTAAAAGGATCCTTAAGCCCTTTGTCTACTACCCTGCCGATAGTTGCATGCGTTACCCGCAGCTGAGGCTCCGGATGGTTTTCTCCTGATGAAAGTAAAGCCATGCCAGCCCCTGTAATCGTCCATTGTGCTGTAGGCGGCTTCTGCCCGCCGTATTCAGTTGGGTACCTGAATTGCTTTTCTACAGCTGCATTGTGACTGGATGCTCCTGTCAGAACATATTTTGCTGCACCTGAATTAATGATCAGCGATGAAAGCGCTAGCCCTTCCATTGATGTAGAACATGCCCCGAATAAACCGAAATACGGAATTCCAGATGTACGCGCTGCAAATGAGGTAGGCGTAATTTGGTTAATCAAATCTCCGGCGAGGAAAAACTGTACATCCTGTTCAGTGACGCCGCCCTTTGCCAATGCTTTCTCCACCGCTTTTTCCACTAGCAGCCGGTGCGCCTTTTCATATGTATCCTGTTCCATCCAGAGATCGTCATAAAGAAAATCAAAATCATCCGCCAGCTTGCCATTCTTTTCGAACGGTCCACCGATAACTCCAGTAGAGACAATCAGCGGTTTATTATTAAAGTGCCATGTTTGCTTCCCTTTTAGCATCATTTACCCTCCAATCACCATCAGGACAATTGTTTTTATCAGTGCCACAACGAATGCAGAAAATACCCCAAAAACAATTACAGATCCTGCAAGTTTAAAAATGTTCCCGCCAACACCTAGTACCAGCCCTTCCGTACGATGCTCAATTGCAGCTGATATTACCGCGTTGCCAAATCCGGTGACCGGGACTGCACTGCCTGCGCCACCAATCTGTCCGAGGCGATCATAGACACCGAAGCCGGTTAACAGCAGGGCAATGAAAATTAAAGTTGCTGTTGTTGGATTTCCAGCCGTCTGCTCGGTAAAATTAAAAAAATAAATATAGAAATACATGATGGCCTGTCCAATCAAGCATATAGTTCCGCCGACTAGGAAGGCTCTGATACAGTTTTGCCACAACGGCCTTTTCAGCTCGTACTTTTTCTGAAGATCTTTATAATCCTGTTGGTTAATCTTTAAATTTTCCTTATTTTTATTTGCCATATTCAGAACCTCCTTTACTATGTTTGTTCCTTTTGTAATTTAATTATGCTCTTAAATTGATCGTTCGCTTTTTTCCTGGAATACTTCGGATTTTTTAATTTTTCGTTTAACTCTACAGCCTCGAGGAAAATTTTATAATCGCTGGAGACAATAAAATTTTCTTCAGGGTATTTTTTCTCAAGTTTTTTTGTTAGGGTGCTCTCAATCTTTTTCATCTTGAATCGCTTGAGATGGCGGACTTTATAAGCCACCAGGACTTCCTTTTTGCCTGTAATAATTGCAGCGTCGTAGATTTCCGGCTGCTTTAGAACCTCTTTATGAAGTTTCTCGGCAAATGCAAATTCCTCACTTTTTTCATCCAGTACAGCTGGGTGGGGATTCGTCGTCCTTAATAAAGACAATCGTGTTTCGGTACTCTTGCTCTTGCTTTGTTCAGAGCATCCTCCCACCGCAAAAAATAGCGCTATGGATATAGCCAGTTTGATAATACCGGACACATTCTTAACAACTGTGACTGCCATAATACACACACTCCTACATATATTCACTTTTTATATTGTTCTCCTTAAGATGGAATATATGCCCCAATATTTTTGAAACAAAAAGAGAAATAGGAGGAGTTCCTATTTCCCTTGTATGATTTATTTATACTTTTTCTTTTTGCCGCATCCGCAGCCTTTTTTCTTTCCGTCAGATTGCTGCTGCGGCTGAGACGTTGCTGATTTTTTTATTCTTTTTATCACGAAGCTCGCCTCCAATCGTGTTACCCCTACACTTTAGTTTATGTGCACGTACAAATGTTGTTTACACCCTAACCTATAAATTTCGGCACATTTTCTTATTCCTGTATCATATGGTGAACCGCAGTTTCAATTAGCGCCGCGAGTCCCGCTACAGCCAGAACAACTAGCACCGGACCGAAAAACCCAGGTATAAACAGGTACAAACCGTAGAAGATCATTGATACCCATATTCCTGTACACCAATAACAGCTTAATAGCCGACCAATAAATCCTCTTATCCCATTTTTTTTAGGCACGATATATATTTCCGTTTCGCCCTGCTTATTGATTTCTTCCTCCTCCTCAAAAAAAGGAGCCCTAAAAAACTCTGTTATGGAGTCAAACACAATTAATCTTGTCATTCGGAAACTTGCCAGTGAAAGCAAAAAGAAATCCAATACATTTTCGATCAAAATATCACCTCCATTTAATGATTAATAATCTTTCCACCTAATCCGTCCTGTGTAACAGAAAAAGGAATGCAATCTCCAAAGAACATCCCTTAATAAATCAAATTTAAAATAACCGAAATAGGTTTTTGACTAAAAATAGGCTATTTACCGATACCATTTATCACTGTTCAACATACTCTGTAAGTGACATAAGTCAATAAATTTTACAGGAGGAATTTTGAATGGGTTGCGGACACGATAAAGATACTAAAAACTGCGTATGTGATACACTGGCGGCAGTAGCAGCTGCTCAAGATATGGTTGATAATAATAACGGCTGTGATGCGAGCTGCGAAATCGCTATCGGTGAACTTAAAGGTGAAGTTCTTGGAGTAACAACACTTTTTGACACCATTCCTCTGCTGCTTACATGCGGCTGCGAGCCTTTTATGGCAACTGGTGCTTTAAGAGCCATGAACGATAACAATCACAAAAATAACATGGCGCTTTATGACGTATTCCAAAGCTTCTTATTCCGTGTAAATGAAGTAGACACAGACACTTGCTGTGCAACACTTGAACTACTTGATATTGACAACGGAAAAGGCGATGGCCGCGGCGGTCAAGGCGGTCAAGGCGGCGGCAAAAATAAATTTGGAGATTTCGAAAATTTCATTAAAGATCTTCAAAAAGCCGACATGATTGTTCGTACACGAATCTGCATAACTGTTGACTTAAATTGCTTCTGTGCTGTTACATGCCTGCCTCCAGTTGCTACAGTAAATCTATAAAGGAAATGAAAGAAAGGCTACTGCTCAAGTAGCCTTTCTTTATAGATTTAATATCGCGACTGTTTCAATTTGCCTAATATCACATTTAATCGGCCTCTTTCCATATCCCTGCTTTATAAAGACCATTTCTCCTGTCTTTTTTTCCAGCTGTCCCCGTATTACCTTACCATTAATTCTAAATTCACAATAAGGCTTCGGAACAATGGGCGGAAATTTTGCAAGATATTCAATCATTTCTCCCTTTGTCATCTCACTCATCTTTTTCTGCTTTTTCATCGGGACTTTATCGGATATTACCTTTCCTTGAGCACCCGATGTACTCAAGACTATTCCTTGATCTGAACCTTTAGAGGCTGTTTTCTCCTCATTGGTTGAGGCAGCTGAAGTCAGTCTTGCAAGAAAACTTTCCTTTAAAGCATTTTTATTACTTTCATTTTTCACAGATCCCTCATCTTGCTTCACACTTGCTTCCAATTCAACCTTTATAAGCGCTTCTTCCTCTTCCCTTGCCATTGCTTCCGTCTCAGCTTTTATTCGCGCTTCTTCTTCTGCTTCAGCTCTTAGCCGTGCTTCTTGAGCCCTCGCTTGAGCTTCTTCTTCCGCTTTTATTCGCGCTTCTTCTTCCGTCCTCGCCCTTGCTTCTGCTATCACTCTTAGCCGCGCTTCTTCTTCCGTTCTCGCCTGAGCTTCTTTCTCTACTCTTAACCGCGCTTCT
>NZ_PGVF01000015.1 GCF_002860285.1 Bacillus sp. M6-12 | reverse complement strand
TGTCGACAATCTGAAATCCTTCCCTGAAAAGGATTTTTTTGTTTACCGTTATTTAAAGGGAAATTCCAAGAAAACAATGCCCATAAAGAAGATGTGCCAATATATGGTTGTCGAGTACCCTCTGTATTTTCAAATGATTTCCTACGAATACTACTTGTACGTAAATTTGCGTGCGGAGTGTGAGAAGCATGGAAAATATGGTTTATATCAGAATGCGCTACCGCGTACATGTCCATAGAGACCAGAATATCAAGGTAAAGGAAATTGCAAAGGTATTAGGGCCAGAACAATTGGTTAGAAAGGTCCAGGAGGTATTTGTCCATCAGGTTTCGATAGAGGATAAAACATTAGTAATCATTGATATGTCTCAGCTGCTTGAAAAAATATTGGAAAGCATTCCTGATTTGGAGATTCAAACTTTCGGTCCAACACAAACGATTGTAGAGATTATTTATCAGAAAAGAAAAGTCTCATATCTTGCCATAACTGCAGTCTGGCTGCTGCTTTTTTTCGGAGCCGCTTTGACAATTATGAACTATCATGAAGATGTTAGTATGCAGGAGGTTCATCAGAGGCTTTTTAAAATTATTACAGGCAGGGAGGACAGCAAGCCCCTTCTAATTCAGATTCCATACAGCATTGGTTTGGGCCTGGGAATGATCCTGTTTTTTAATCATTTTTTTCGGAAAAAATTTAATGAAGAGCCGAGTCCGCTTGAGGTTGAAATTTTTAATTACCAGCAAGATCTCGATCAATTTGTGATCATGAACGAAAATAAAGAGAGTGTTAAGCAGCTCGATGAGCGTTAAAATCCTCTTCGCCGCATTTGTGGGCCTGGCTGGGGGCCTGGCAGTAGGGGCGGGTTTTGTTGCATTTATTTCTGTGCTTGGAATCATTCCAAGATTAATACAGCTGTCTAAGACTGAAAAAATGATACATTCCTATCAGTTTGCCGCCGTTCTTGGAGCTATTGCTGGCGGGTGGATTAGCCTGCAGGACACGAACTTCGGATTTTGGGGCTTTCTTCTAATTCCTATCGGGCTTGCCAATGGAATATTTAACGGAATGCTGGCAGCTGCTCTTACCGAGGTTCTGAATGTATGGCCTATTCTCGCAAAAAGAATCGGCCTCCAGGAAAAGATAGTTTATCTGTTAATGGCCATAGTTTTGGGCAAGGTATTTGGATCCTTATTTCAATGGGTGTATTTTGTCGACCGCTAATCCCCTGAATCGAGCGTCAGCGGAAAGGAAATGAATGATGGCAGAAAAGAGGAAGGTTATTCTGGTTACCGATGGAGATGAATATGCTAAGCGGACGCTGGAAAGAGTGGCCGGAGATTTAGGCTGCCGCTGTATTTCAATGTCCCAGGGAAACCCTTCCGTTCTTTCCGGTGCACAGCTTGTACAGCTGATTAAGACGGCGGCACATGACCCTGTTCTTGTTATGTTTGATGATTGCGGCTATGTAGGAGAGGGTGCCGGGGAAATTGCGATGCGTTATGTAGCAAATCACGAAGATATCGAAGTCCTCGGCATTATCGCAGTTGCTTCCAAAACACATCATAGGGAATGGACAAAAGTGGATGTGTGCATTGACCGCGATTGCCAGCTTACTGAATTTGGTGTAGACAAACACGGAGCGAGGGAGTATGAGCTTGGCAGGATCACAGGAGATACAGTGTATTGCGTTGACCAGCTTAATGCCCCGGTGGTGGTAGGGATTGGCGATATAGGTAAAATGTCAAGGCGCGATTATTTTAAAATTGGTTCCCCAATTACCAGACTAGCGATCGAAATCATTCTTGAAAGGAGCGGCTATTATGGATGCAAAACAGAAAACAATGACACCGATTCCGAAACGCGCCAGTGAAGCAGAAGAGTATATGAAGGAACGTGTGGGGCTGGGCGTAAGCTTTGACCTTGGTGTCAGGAAAATAAACATCCTAAAAAAAGAGGTACAAGTATATTATGTAAACGGGCTATGCGACCCGTTATTCATTATTAATATCATTGAGGAACTAGTAGATACCAATGAAACAGAATATAGGACCGCCTCTAAAGCGTTTGAGGTGGTTCACAACCGGATACTCCACCAATCAGTTACTGTTATAGAAACAATGGATGAACTTGTCGATCAGGTATTATCCGGATTGATTGTTATTTTGGTTGATGGAACTGAAAAAGGGCTGGTTGTTGATGTAAGGAGCTATCCAGGACGCCAGCCTCAAGAGCCGGATACCGAAAAAGTTGTCCGCGGTTCCCGCGACGGGTTTGTTGAGAATATTATTGTTAATACAGCTCTGACAAGAAGAAGGATAAGAGACGAACGGCTTAGATTTGAAATTTTCAGAGTTGGGGAACGCTCAAAAACGGATTTAGCAGTCGCTTACATTAAAGGTGTTGCAGATCCGGCTGTTGTTGAAGAAATTCTAAAGAGGCTGAAATCGATTAAAATTGACGGGTTAACCATGTCAGATAAAACAGTTGAAGAATTTCTGGTAGATCAGGGTTATAACCCATATCCTCTGGTTCGATATACGGAACGGGCTGACGTTGCAGCAACTCACATTTTAGAAGGACATGTTCTCATATATGTTGATACATCGCCGAGTGTGATCATCGCTCCGACAACGATATTCCACCATGTTCAGCATGCTGAGGAATACCGGCAGTCTCCGACAGTGGGTACTTTCATCAGATGGGTAAGGTTTTTAGCAATTCTTACGTCACTATTCCTGCTTCCTTTTTGGTTTTTGTTCGTCCTGGATAAGCATATGCTGCCAGATATTCTGAAATTTATCGGTCCCAATAAAACAACGCACGTTCCCATAGTCCTGCAAATATTTATCGCTGACACCGGAATGGAGTTCCTGAGAATGGCAGCGATTCATACCCCTACTGCTTTAACCACTGCGATGGGCCTAATAGCTGCTGTGCTAATTGGCGAAATAGCCGTAAATGTTGGCTTGTTTGTTCCGGAAGTTATTTTATATGTCGCCATAGCAACGATTGGCAGCTTTGCGACGCCAAGTCTTGAGCTGAGTGTGGCTAATAAAATCATCAGGCTGGCCCTCCTTATTCTTGTAGCAGTTTTCCGTGCCCCGGGACTTGTTATTGGTATAACAATTTTCTTCCTATATATTGTTAGTATCAGGGCGCTCCATACACCTTATTTGTGGCCTTTCATTCCGTTTAACCCCAGAGCCTTTAAGCATATCCTTTTCAGGACATCGGTTCCGGGATCGAAGCTTAGGCCAAGAATTGTTCATCCTCAGGATAGATATAAACAGCCATAGAATGAACAGGTTCCAGTACAATTCCTGTTGAAGTTGACTTGTTTCTATGGTAATTTTAACTTTATTACCTTTATTACTGTAAAGAATTGAAAGCAGATAGAGAGTTCAATGGCTGAGAGGAAGGGACGTGGAGAAATGCATTATTATGGAACAGGTACAGTTAATGAAAAAGGTCATCTGGAAATCGGCGGCGTAGATACGATGGATCTTGCGGCAGAATATGGCACACCCCTGTATGTATATGATGTAGCGCTTATACGTGAAAGGGCAAGAGGATTTAAGGAAACCTTTGAAAAATTGGGAGTAACCGCACAGGTGGCCTATGCCAGCAAAGCATTCTCCTCGGTTGCAATGGTTCAGCTTGCTGAAGAGGAAGGGCTCTCCCTTGATGTGGTGTCAGCAGGAGAATTATACACAGCTCTTGCGGCGGAATTTCCTGTCGAGCGTATCCACTTTCACGGTAACAATAAAAGTGAAGAAGAACTGATAATGGCATTGGAAAACAACATAGGCTGCATCGTAGTCGATAATTTTTCTGAGCTTGCCCTTCTGGAGGGAATCTGTGAAAGCAGAAGACAGAAGGTGAATATTCTTTTGCGTGTCACTCCCGGTATTGAGGCTCATACACATGATTATATTCTCACTGGCCAGGAAGATTCAAAATTCGGTTTTGATCTGCAAAATGGACAAGCTGAAGCCGCACTGGAAAGATCATTGCGTTCGGAATGGCTGGAGGTGCTTGGCCTGCACTGCCATATTGGTTCGCAAATATTTGAAACAACAGGCTTTTTGCTTGCGGCAAAGAAAATTATTGATAAACTAGCTGAATTTAACGATAAGTTTGGTTACCTTTCTAAGGTTCTAAATTTAGGCGGAGGCTTTGGAATCCGGTATACCGAGGAAGATCAGCCACTTCCAGCAGCAAGCTATGTTGATGCTATTGTGACGGAAGTGAAGGAGCAGCTCAGACAGAAAGAACTTCCGATGCCGGAAATCTGGATTGAACCAGGCCGTTCGCTGGTCGGTGATGCAGGTTTGACACTATACAAAGTAGGTTCCGAAAAGATCGTGCCCAATTTGCGAAAATATCTTGCGATTGATGGAGGCATGAGCGATAATATCCGACCTGCGTTATATGATGCGAAATATGAGGCAGTACTTGCAAACCGTCCGCTGGAAGAAGCAGAGGAAACTGTCGCGATTGCCGGAAAATGCTGCGAAAGCGGGGACATGCTTATCTGGGACCTTCCGCTTCCTAAAGCTGAACGAGGGGATGTGCTCGCTGTTTTCTGCACAGGGGCCTATGGTTATTCAATGTCCAACAATTATAACCGGATACCAAGGCCGGCAGTCGTTTTCGTTGAAAACGGTACTTCCCGTCTAGTTGTTAAAAGGGAATCCTTGGAGGATTTATTACGTCTTGATTTGCAGCTTAAATGTGTAAAAAATTAATGAAAACGGCTGCCCAAAAGGGTGCCTCACTGGAAAGACCCGTATCACTTTGGAGTGGTACGGGTCTTTTTTTAAATATTTGTTTGCTACAGCTTTTTCAGCAGTGCTGTGCTAATGTATTTGTTTTTTTGTATATGCTGCAGCTCAGGTCCATAAGCCGATAATAATAATGTCCTTTGTCTTTCCTATGAGAAAAACGATTTTATGGCATCAATCAAGCTTGCAAAAACCTCTTTTAGCTTATCGAGAAATGACTGTCCTTCTTCTGATTCAAGGAAGGTTGTAAGTTTGTCCTTTGCCTCATTGAGCTGATCGCCGACAGCGTTCCAATCAATATTCAACTCTTTTAATTTATTAAACAAGTCAATTAAACTTTGAATTTGGTCTTCCGTCAGAGTAATTCCGAGCTGGTTAGCGGCACTCTCAATAATATTCCTTAAATCAGCTTCCGTTTCAGGCGGATTTTTTGCAATTTCTTCTTTAATTTTGGTCATCAATGCAGCAGCTTCATCGGTTCCCACCTGGTCACCCAGCTGTGCGGTCTTTACCATTTCTTCGTTTGCGGCCTGCTTTACTTCCTCCGGAATAGCTTTGTCGGACTGAAGCTCATAGGCTTTGATAATTCCGGTCAATGCTGCAGTTCCTGAAACCTGGGATGGGGCAGTGACATAGATGTCTGCATCCTTCACGCCTGCGGTTGCAAGAGCATTGATATACATTTCTTCGGTTACCCAGGATATATTCTTTGTTTTTACCGTTAATCCTGTTCCTGCCGCTTCATTTGTAATCGCGGATGACGAGAGGGCTTTTGTTCCAATTAGTTTTTTCGGAACATAATCACCTAAATATTGGTGTTCTTCTTGATTAGTAACAGTCACTACTTCCACATTTTCAGGAGCATTCATCTCAGCCAGAAGGCTTTTCTTTTGTTCCGGGGTCAAGTTTTCCCCTAGAGTGACAGTCATTTCCCCGACTTGTGCATCAGCAAGAGCTGTAACCGGAAACAGCATTGTAAGCAAGAGGCTGGAAATAGCCAATTTTTTTAAAATATTAGTTATCATTTTTAATCCTCCTTAAAGTATAAGACGAGCGGCAGCTGCAAAAGGATTCAGAGAAGGAATGCCCAGGCAGCATCTTTCCTTTTTATAAAAGGTAGACGACAGGCTATAGTTAATAGTATAAAATATCTTAATGAATGCAAAGAAAAAATAACCGTTGTTATAAAATTTACTACATGAGGGAGTGCCTGGATATGAAAAAGAGCAATATTGTTCTCTTATGCATATTACTAATAGGAGCAGTGATTTGGGGACTGATTTATTGGAAATTTATTGTATAAGGCGATGAGCACAGGGATATTCTCCTGCAAAAAGTTGAAAGAATACACATTATTATGTATGATAGGGAAGATTACTGTCATCTTAGGGAGGAACAGGGTGTAGCTTAATACATCGTTCTTTTCAGTAACGAGGGATCATAATGTTAATACGATACAAGAAAAGCTTTGAAAAAATCGCAATGGGCCTGCTTTCCTTTATGCCGGACGAAAAAGACATTAAAAAGCTCCAAAACACGATAAAGCTGTATGAAACAGACACTAACTGGCAGCTTTTTTTGTGGAAGGAAGAAGATGATGTAATAGGATTGGTTGGGATCGTTGCCGGCGACAATGAAACAGTGTCCATCCAGCATATCTCCGTTAATCCGTCCTTCCGTTTTCAGGGGATTGGCAAAACCATGATAAAAGCTTTAATGGATATGTTTCCGGAAAAAGATTTTCAGCCCAATGAACATACAGCAGCATTTCTTGAAAAGTGTGACCTTACAAAGGATAGCGACTAACATTTTTTATTCATATATGGAAAATGATCTTTGGCCTGATATTTTTTTCGTAAGCTTAAGAAAATACTGGCAACAAAAAACCTGTCGATTGTGACAGGTTTTTTTGCATTGTTCAGTTTTTGCGTTTATTTTGCCTAAGTATTTTTTGATGCTCTCTTTCCTCTATCACATCTGTTCTGTCGCGAATCGTATGCCTATTTACCAATTCCGTGTCTTCCATATTGCTCGGAGTGCACCAGGTAAATCCTTCCTGCACACAAAGGGCTTTACATTGCTCTGCAAGTGAGTCGGTAACAGGGATATTTATGGACTGATAGGGAAGCTGTTTCTTTATGTTTTCCAAGCTTTTCTCCAGCGCATCCATTAATTTTGTATAATCGATGCCTAGTGTAAGCACCTCGTCTTTTTTTGTTCTGAGAATCGAAATTGATTTTGCAATTGTTTTTAATGCCCCGGCAAAGTTCTTTCTTCGGTGATGGTATTGGGACACGGCAAGCTGGATTAGACCTACCCAGTGGGAGTCCTTTACACCCGGTTCCATGTCTTTCCAATACTCCTCCAATATTTCATGGCATTCAAAATAATCCCGGCTGCCCTGAAAATGAACCAGATAAAACAAATAATCCTGAGGGTAATTCATGGCAATACTCCTTTTGGCTCAGAAAAAGCACCAAATGCCTCGACACAGTAAGCCGAGTCATGTGCTTGCTGAAAGAGCTATAGCTTTTTTAAACAATTATTGATCAGCAAGTTCTTCTTTATCCAAAAAGCATATACCCTCCCAGGCAGTAAATCAAGAATTACTAATACCTTGAATGATAAATATAAAAACAGTCCTGCTCTGAGGACTGAAAAATCCCGAGCAGAACTGGGCCGGGGAACCGGAAATAAAGTTCTTTTAACATCAGAATTAGAACCAAGCTGCTCCAACAATAATCAATAAAATGAACAATACAACAATTAACGCGAAACCATTGCCGTAGCTGAAACCTTTGTCACCCATGTAAATACCTCCCGAATTTTTGGTTATTACATTTTCAGCATATGAGAAGCAGTACAATACGGTATGGGCTGGGGCCTAATAAGCAGGAAAATCTAAACCAGGGATTGAATAAGAAGGGTGCTCCTAAACAAAGCTGAAGAAAAAGAATGTATTGGCTGCGATTTTATTTCCTTAATTAGGTTTGCTCTCCTGCAACAATAAATATATAGGTATTGGATAAAAGGGGCGAATCCACTATACTAGTAATATTGAATTTTGTTAGAAGCATTTTTAAGGAAATAGGGTTATTGGTGGGATAGGAATGGCTTATAATGTTAAAATTGAGGCCTTTGAAGGTCCGATGGATTTATTGCTTCATCTGATTAACAGGCTGGAAATTGATATATATGATATACCAATGGCTGAAATTACAGGCCAGTATATGGCTTATATACATGCAATGAAAGAATTGGAGCTGGATATTGCAAGCGAATACCTTGTAATGGCTGCTACCCTGCTTGCCATCAAGAGCAAGATGCTGCTTCCGGTGTATGAGGATGACAGCATTGCAGATAATGAAAACGACTTTGATGATGATCCCCGGGATGAATTGGTCGAGAAGCTCATTGAGTATAGAAAGTACAAAGAGGCAGCTGTGGAATTCAAGCAAATGGAAGAAGAACGAAGCCTGATGTTTTCGAAACCTCCAAGCGACCTTTCCCAGTTCTCAAAAGAAATAGAGCCTTCCCTCCAGGAGCTGAACGTCACTCTTTATGACATGCTTGGTGCATTTCAAAAGCTTCTCAGAAGGCAGCAGTTCAAGAAGCCTGCGTTTACCAAGATCACAAGACAGGAAATTTCAATCGAAAAACGAATGGAAGAAATAATGGTGAATTTGAAGAAAGCAACCAGGAGAACAAGCTTTTTTGACTTGTTCCCTCGTCCGGAAAAAGAATATATTGTTGTAACTTTTCTTGCTGTCCTTGAACTGATGAAATTGAATGAAATTTTCGTGGAGCAGGACAGTAATTTTGCGGAAATATATGTAGTATCCAAGGAAGGTGTAGAAGCAGTTGGAACTTATTAAATGGAAAGGGATATTAGAGGCGCTGCTTTTTGCTGCCGGAGATGAAGGATTATCCCTTTCACAAATCACTGCAGTTTTGGAGCTGGAGGAATTTCAGGCTGCAGACATAGTCGCTTCTCTTAAGGAGGACTATGATGCAGGCAACCGTGGTATTACCATAGCAGAAATGGCTGGTGGATTTCAGCTTGTAACAAAAAAGGAACATTCCGAATACCTGAAGCGGTTAGTGGAATCCCCAGGAACACAAGGTCTGTCCCAGGCAGCACTGGAAACGCTGGCTATTGTCGCCTATAAACAGCCGATCACCCGGGCTGAAATTGAGGAAATCCGCGGTGTTAAAACGGAAAGGCCGCTTCAAACTCTCGTCTCTAAAGCCTTGATTAAAGAAGTTGGAAGAGCCGAGGGCTCTGGAAGGGCCTTTTTATATGGAACAACCAAGGAATTCCTCGAACATTTTGGCCTGAAAACAATAGAAGAGCTGCCGCCCTTGGCCGAGCGCGGAGAAGATGAACCGGAGAATGGTGAAGCCGATCTGTTTTTTGGGAATTTTCCTGACCCGGCAGAATAACATTTTAGTCTGAATTGTGTTAAAATGATGGAGAACAAGTAAAGCTGACTTTCTCAGCGGGGGGATTTTTGTGTTAATTAAAGATTGTAAGGGATATGAGTTGGAAAAGGAAAAATCCAATACATCTGAAGACTTCTTTAACCGATCAGAAGTAACCTACATAGAAAACGGTCAGGAAAAGACATTGCATGTTTTATATGTAAGGTATTTTGATGAAAATGTCTTATCTGCTACGCCATATTCCGAAAACCCTTTGTTTAAAGCTGGCGGGACAGAAGTATATCTGAAAGATATAGCTGGAATTGTCTGCCTGCTTTCAAACCCTGGCTTCCGCTTGCGGAAAAGGGTCTATATTAATTCGGAAAAGGAATTTTTCAGCTACTTTGAAAATATGAATTATCAAAAACTAGAAGAATTATTTGCGGGGATTGTTAACAAAAACGGGTATGAGGTTGTTTCACCATTGGACTTTACATTACAGGAGCAAAGATAACAAAAAGGAGGCTGCATTTAGTGGGCAATACTATCGTAAAAACACAATTAGAGGATGTCCGGTTATTCCTGGCAGATACAGTCGGCAAGCTTGAGCAGTTTTTAAATGAAACCACCTTCACCATGCTTCGTGAGGAAAAGGCTGGTGAAGAGCTGTATTATAAAGGAATACTTTCCAGTCTGCGCAGATTGCTTGTCAATTGTGAGGAAGGCCTGGAAGCATGCCAAATCGTTCTGCAAACAGAACCCTTCAATAAAGGTGCAGCTGAAAAAACATTATATAGAATTTATCATCAATGCATTGACGAGTATTTCTCCCCCAGATCTGACCGCTGGTATGAAGACAGCCGTTCAGCCTATACCGGGAAAAATTCGATAAAGTTCCATTCAGAAGTGCCTGAGAGCCTCTCGATCATTATCAAGGATCTGGAAAGCGGCTTTCAAAGGGCCCGTGAAGAACTTGAATTCTATGAAACTGATTACCGTACAAAAATGATGCAATCAAAATAAGACCCACATGCAGTAGCTTTCTGCTGAATAGGGAGAAAAAAAGGGCAGCGAATTCCTTCGCTGCTTTTTCATTTTTGTGTGAAACATAAACAGCCATTCGATATTATGAAAGAAACGCCTTCCTTAATAAGGTGGGAGGAAATGCGTAAAGCGATGCCGGCTTATTTCTGCAAGATGGCAGCAGCTTAAAAATTCACATTTCATACAGGACAATTTCTCATTATTTTTCCCTTTTCATATGATGGATGGGGAGGGAATAGAGATGGAAATGTATCAGGATTATCTCGCTGAAATGAAAGCATGGCTTGAAAGCCTTTTATTATTGTCTGCTGAAAGGAACATAGATACTGAAAGCGATATACATGTGGAACTGCAAAAGTTAGTACAAAAAACAAAGGACCTTGAAAACGGAAATCCGCAGCGAGAAGAAATTCTGCTCCTTGAGGAAGATGCGGTACTGCTGCATGGAAAGATAGAGATGTATATGAAGCAGCAAGAGGTCGAATTTCAAAGAGCAGCAGGATCTGTTCCAATTGGAAAGCATCTTTTGCCGGCTCTGCCATATCCATATAATGCACTGGAACCGGTCATTTCCGAGGAAATTATGAGACTCCATCATGACAAGCATCATAAAGCGTATGTGGATGGATTGAACAAAGCTGAAATGATGATGCAAAAAGCAAGGAGTTCTAATGATTTTGACCTGCTCAAGCATTGGGAACGCGAAGCGGCGTTTCATGGGTCTGGCCACTATCTCCATACAATATTTTGGGAGATTATGAGTCCAAAAGGCGGTGGAACTCCTAAAGGAGTATTATTAGATCAAATAGAAAAAGATTTCGGCAGTTTTGAAGCATTCAAACGGCATTTTAGTGAAGCGGCAAAGCAGGTGGAGGGAGTCGGCTGGGCGCTGCTCGTCTGGTCACCCAGGGCAAGAAGGCTAGAAATCCTCCAAACTGAACTCCATATGATTTTAACCCAGTGGGATACGATTCCATTACTTGTGCTGGATGTATGGGAGCATGCGTACTATTTACAATACAAAAATAATCGTGGCGAATATGTTGACAACTGGTGGAAACTTATAAATTGGCCTGCTGTTTCAAACAGGTTTCAAAAAGCAAGGCAGCTTAATTGGCCATCTGCCTGATCAAGGCCCCATGCTTTATGAGCACATTAACAGGAAAAAATTTTTATAACAGAAAGCCTCCAAACGGTTCAGTGAAGAACCGTTTTTTTTATATTAAATGTATAACGTTTCCAGATAAACTTGATTGATGAAAACGCGCTTCCGCTTTTTAGTAATATCAGTGAGCATACCTGTCTCATATGTACTGATGTCCAGCTGCAGCGCACAACCCCAACGCATAGCACATGGAAAGCTTCATAGCGCATCACACGAAACAAAGCGACAGCTTTATCAGGTCGTGCCAGTTCTTGCCTTAGTCGGCATTTCCTTTCGACGGGGCGCTTCCGTTTTTATTGTCATAACCCTTGTCCTCAAGCATAAACTTGTACAAAACATTAAAGGGGACGATGGGCAGTATGCGTGTTTTATATAAATGGACTTCAATTATCATGGCTATTGCTCTTCTTGCTTCGATAAGCCCGCTCAAAGCGAAGGCAGGCGTGGAACTTAATGCCAGAAATGCCGTTTTAATGGAGCAGGGAAGCGGTAGGGTTTTATATGAGGTCAATGCCCACGAGAAGCGAAGGATTGCCAGTATTACTAAGATAATGACCGCTATCCTTGCCATTGAATCAGGAAAAATGGATCGAATGGTCAAGATAAGCGATAAAGCAATTGGAACGGAAGGCTCTGCTTTATATCTAAAGAACGGCCAGAAGATGAAGCTGGAAGACTTAGTTTACGGGCTCATGCTTCGTTCGGGAAATGATGCTGCAGTTGCGATAGCTGAATATGTCGGGGGAAGCTTTGATGGTTTTATTTGGATGATGAATCAAAAGGCTGAAGAAATCGGTATGAAAAACACTAATTTCTCTAATCCGCATGGTCTGGATAATACGAAGAATCATTATTCAACAGCATATGATATGGCTTTACTGACGAGGTACGCTATGAATAATGAACAGTATAAAAAAATTGCCGGAACAAAAAAACACCGTGCCCCTAATTTGATGGAGGGCTGGGATTATGTCTGGCGCAATAAAAACAAGCTGCTTTCAATGTATGAACATTGTACTGGAGGCAAAACAGGCTATACTAAACTGGCAAAAAGAACCCTCGTTTCAACAGCAACTAAGGGTGATATGAATCTTGTGGCGGTAACTCTCGATGATGGGGACGATTGGAACGATCATATAAAAATGTATGAAACCGCATTTCTAGAGTACGATTTGACTGAAGTAATTCCGGAAGGACCCGTGAAGGAAGTAAAGAATAAAGTATATAAAGGAAATATATATATGCGTTCTTCTTTTCATTATCCATTAACGGAAGCGGAAAAAGAAAAGGTTAGCGTGTCATACAAACTAGTAAAGCCTAACAATGAATGGAACAAGGAGAAGAATTTTCCGGAAAAAGTGGGAAGGGCAGAAGTATTGCTTGATGGTAAAAGAATTGGCACAAGAAATATCTTTTTTGGCAAGGCGGAAGAGACGATGAGAATGGGTGATAAGCCGAACTGGAAGCG
Organism: Bacillus sp. M6-12; assembly: GCF_002860285.1. Lineage (GTDB taxonomy): Bacteria > Bacillota > Bacilli > Bacillales > DSM-1321 > Peribacillus. The sequence continues at coordinate 177,644 of NZ_PGVF01000015.1, read as the reverse complement.
AATATTTTTTACATTCCTGGGGTTGAATTAGCATGGTTAATTACATATGGGTAGGAATGACCATTATTGGAGTTGTCTATGCGTTAATTAATGGGACTATGGATAAAGTTAATAAAGTTTTGTTTACAAGCGCGCAGGAGGCGGTGACGATTTGCTTAGGGCTGATGAGCATTCTGGTTTTCTGGCTAGGGCTGATGAAAATTGCTGAAGAAGCAGGACTGCTGGAAAAACTGGCGATCCTTTTCAGGCCTGCAGTAAAGAAACTGTTTCCAGAAGTGCCGTCAAACCATCCGGCGATGGGTTATATCTTGTCCAATATGATGGCTAATCTGTTCGGGCTGGGAAATGCGGCTACACCTTTGGGGATAAAGGCGATGGAACAGCTCAAGGAACTTAATGGAAATAAAAATTCCGTCAGCCGTTCGATGATCACATTTCTTGCAATCAATACTTCAAGCATTACCCTGATTCCCAGTATGGTGATTGCGATCCGGATGAAATACAATTCTGCCTCCCCCACTGACATTGTGTTTCCTACATTGATTGCTACAGCGATCTCGGCGGTGGGAGCAATATTTATAGATAGATATTTTTATTATAGAAGAACCCGGAATGGGGGGAAATAGGGGTGCAATGGATAACCGCGATATCGATCTGGATGATTCCGATATTGATCTGTTTTATTTTGCTTTATGGTACCTTTAAGAAAGTGCCTACCTATGAGAGCTTTGTAGAAGGAGGAAAAGAAGGCATTACCATCTCCTTTTCGATCATCCCTTTTTTAGTGGGGATGCTGGTGGCGATTTCGGTTTTTAGGGCATCAGGGGCTTTGGATTTCTTTGTCGGCTTGCTCAGGCCCCTGCTTGAAATGATTGGTGTACCAGCGGAGATTTTGCCTCTTGCCATTATCAGACCTATTTCAGGTTCAGCTGCCCTCGCGCTGACAAGTGATCTGATCTCGGTTCATGGCCCTGATTCCTTAATAGGGAGGCTTGCGGCTACAATCCAGGGAAGCACTGATACTACCTTTTATGTCCTTACTGTTTATTTTGGTGCAGTCGGTATTAAGAAAATGGGAGATGCGGTAAAGGTTGGACTGCTGGCAGATCTTGTTGGAATCATCGCAGCAATAGTGGTTGTATTTTTGATTTTTGGAAGATAGTGAAATAAACAGAGGGTGCCAAATTTTAAACATAATTAAAAAAATATATTGATTAGACAAAGGCCGGGATATCCGGCTTTTTTTCGTTTTGCAGACTGTCCATTTTCAATTTTTCAACTTGCATTTTGTTTCTTAGGTGTTCACTTAATAAATACTTATGCTTTTTAGGAAGAACGGGACTCGCCAAATTTTGGACGAATGAATCATCGCTTAGTAAGTAAAAGATGAATCTCCTTTGGTAAGCCAATATCTTTATTGGAGTTTTTTAAAAGAACCAGAAACCTTTTTTATATTTCAGAAGCAAAAACGAACCTTATACCACTCTTCACCATTTGTTTTTTTCTTCGGATATGTAATAATTGTATAATTGTGTAGTACTTGTACAATACATAGTGAGGAAGTAATATGTAAGAGGTGATTATAGATGGAAAGATTGCAGAAGGTTATTGCCCATTCAGGTTTGGTTTCCCGCAGGAAAGCGGAGGAATTGATTGCGGAGGGCAAGGTAAAGGTGAATGGTAAAATTGTCAGGGAGCTAGGAACAAAGGTTGGGCCAAATGACAAGGTAGAAGTAAATGAAATACCTTTGGAAAAAGAAGCACCTGTTTATTACCTCCTATATAAACCGCGCGGCGTTATTTCGGCTGTAGCTGATGATAAAAACAGGAAGGTCGTAACTGACTTTTTTCCGGAAATACCAGAACGTATTTATCCGGTAGGCAGGCTTGATTATGATACTTCCGGTCTTTTAATAATGACAAATGACGGGGAATTTGCCAATGCGCTTATGCATCCGAAGCATGAAGTTGATAAAGTGTATGTTGCCAAAGTTAAAGGTATTCCGCTAAGGGAAAGCCTGAAAAAGCTGGACAGAGGGGTTAAGCTGGAAGATGGGATGACCGCGCCCGCACGAACAAAAGTGATATCTGTTGATAAGAAAAAGCAGACCTCTATTGTGGAGATTACCATCCATGAAGGCAGGAACCGCCAAGTCAGAAGAATGTTTGAAGCCATCGGCCACCCGGTCTTGAAGCTGAAAAGAGAGCGATATGGCTTTCTTACACTTCAGGGGCTTTCAGTCGGCGATTCACGGGAATTAACACCGCATGAAGTAAAGCAGCTCAGGGCACTGGCTGTTACAGGACAAAAGAAATAAATGACACATAACCTTCAAAAATGAAAACAATGTCGAAATGATGTTAAATGTTATAATGAAGGGAAGATTTAAAGGGGAAATAGGGGGATATTTATGAAGAAAAAGCAACGCCTTGTAGTCAGAACGGCTATTCTTTTCATTTTAGGCGCAGCTTTAGCTTATTCGTTATACGCTAATCTCACAAAAGAGAAAAATGAAGTCCTGCAGATAAATTCAGAGGCACCTGATTTTGTGCTAACAGATATGAACGGCCAAAAACATAAACTTTCCGATTATAAGGGACAAGGGGTATTCCTGAATTTTTGGGGAACCTGGTGCAAGCCGTGTGAAAAAGAAATGCCTTATATGGCAAATCAATATAAGGTGTATAAGGACCAGGGAGTACAGATTCTCGCAGTGAATGTAGGAGAGTCAAAGTTTGCTGTCCAAAGTTTTATCGATAAGCACGACCTGAATTTTCCTGTTCTCATTGACGCCAAGGATGAAGTTCAGAATGCTTATCAGGTCAATCCCCTCCCTGTTACGTTCCTGATTGATAAAGACGGAAAAGTGGTTGACTCTATTACTGGGAGTCTGACTGAGGAAGGAATTCAAAAACTTATGGAGAGAATTAAACCATAAACACTGGGGAGTTTTTAAAATGAATGAAGTGAAATGCGAATGCGGCCATGTAAATCCTCATGGCACAGTGCTTTGTGAAGCATGCGGCAGGGTGCTGGATGAGAAAGAGAAGGACAGTAAACTTGTCGATATGAGATATGAAGGAAGCGCACGCCGTTCACAGACATATGACAAAACGATAGTTGACAAGATCTGGAATTTCTTTTCATCTGTTAAGGTGGGAATATGGCTTATAGTCATTACTTTGGTTGCTTCTGCTTTAGGGACAATCCTGCCACAGGAGATGTATATCCCGCCGAATATACCTCCTGAGCAGTATTACCAGGATGAATATGGCTGGTTTGGAAAGCTGTATGTGGAACTAGGCTTCCACAATCTCTATGGCTCTTGGTGGTATCTGATCCTGGTAGCCTCAATTGGAATCTCGTTAGTCATTTGCAGTCTGGACAGGGTTATCCCGCTATACAGGGCCTTGAAGGCGCAGAAAGTTTCGAGGCATGAAGGATTTTTAAAACGGCAGAGACTTTTTGGAATCTCTTCCGCTGCAGATTCAGCTGCTGATATGGATCGCATCAAAAAAAACCTGCGGGATAAGCGCTATAGCATCCGGGAAGAGGATGGCAATATCCTTGCGGAAAAAGGCCGCTTCTCAAGATGGGGACCATATGTAAACCATATTGGACTTATTATTTTTTTACTTGGTGCTATGCTTCGCTTTGTACCTGGAATGTACGTGGATAAAGTGCTATGGATCCGAGAAGGGGAAACTAAAGCGATTCCAGGAACAAATGGACAGTATTATTTATCCAGCGATAAGTTTATTCTCGAAGTGTACGATAAGGAAAATGACAAGGAAGTCTTTGGGGAAGCCCTTGGTAAGATGGGGGCCGTTGCGAAAAACTATCAAAGCAATGTGACACTTTTAGAACGTGAAGGTGAGGCTATTCCGGGAGAAGAGCCTAAGCTGAAAAAAGTGAAGGATTACAGCATTAAAGTAAACGACCCGTTAAAACACGATAAGTATGCATTGTATCAAGTAGATTACAAGCTTGATGAACTTGATAAAATGCATTTTAATTTGATCAATAAGAAATCGGATGAAAGTTTCGGTGCGATCGAAATTGATCTTTATAATCCTAAGCATAAGTTTGAACTGAAAAAAGGGTATTCGGTGGAATTAATGAATTACTTTCCTGATTTTGAATTTGATGAGAATGGTGATCCAGTCACCAAATCACCAGTTCCTAACAACCCTGCCTTCATCTTTAAAATGTTTACCCCTGATAAACCGGATGGGGAAATCAGCTTTGTCGCAATTAAGCAAACGGTCGAACCCTTTGGAGATAATGAATACAAGATGGCCTTTGCAGGCATTGAGACAAAGAACGCTTCTGCTTTAACTGTAAGGAAGGACTTAACATTATGGGCTATCGGACTTGGCGGCGCAATCTTTATGATTGGCGTTATCCAGGGAGCCTATTGGAACCACCGCCGAATCTGGATACAGCCAAAGACAGGTGAAGTGTGGATCGCGGGGCATACGAACAAAAATTGGCATGGACTTAAGAGAGAAATCAATATGGTTATTAAAGATACGGGAATTCATGAGCCAATTGACCAGTCTCAGGAACATGAGAAAAAGATATCTTAAGAGGGGGATTTCAGTTGGCTGAGATCAGCAGCAATCTATTATACTTTGCTTTTATTATTTATCTCGTCGCAACATTGGTATTTGGCGGTGCGATTAAGGATAAAAAGACAGAGAAAGAACAGAAACAGAGCAAATGGGCTTTGATGGGCTACGGATTAACCATTCTAGGTTTTGTCGCCCAGCTCGGTTATTTTGTAACACGCTGGATTGCCAGCGGGCACGCTCCTGTCAGCAATCTGTTTGAATTTACGACATTTTTTGGAATGGCGCTGGTTGGTGCATTCATTATTATTTATGCCATTTACAAAACAGCGGCTTTGGGAGTGTTTACCCTGCCGGTTGCTATCCTGATTATCGCATACGCAAGCATGTTTCCAAGGGATATTTCTCCTTTGATCCCGGCCTTGCAAAGCGACTGGCTGCATATCCATGTAACAACAGCTGCAGCGGGCCAGGCCATACTGGCGGTAAGCTTCGCAGCGGGACTAATCTACCTGGTTAAGGCAGTTGATCAAACAAAAAGCAGCAGGCAGACATTTTGGCTTGAAACTGTTATGTTTGGATTAATTTGTACATTGGCATTTGTAATCGTTACTTCCGTATTTTCTGGTTTGGATTACAAGGAAAGCTTTAATTGGGTAGATAAAAAGGGCAAAGAAGATGTAATGGAATATTCCATGCCTGCTCTTGCAGGTCCGCATAAAGGTGAACTTATTACAGAAGGCAGTTTCGAACCAATTATGGAGATGCCGGCTATTATCAATGCAAAAAAATTAAATACAGTCATTTGGTCCATTGGCGGCGGTTTGGTTCTTTATGGATTAATGAGGCTGATTTTCCGAAGAAGAGTGGCAGTCTTATTGAGGCCGCTAGTTAAGAATATTAATCTTGATTTAGTAGATGAAATCAGTTACCGATCAGTATTGATTGGTTTTCCAGTCTTTACATTGGGTGCGTTAATATTTGCCATGATCTGGGCACAAATTGCCTGGACCCGTTTCTGGGGATGGGATCCGAAAGAAGTTTGGGCTCTTATTACATTCCTTTTCTATGCAGCATTCCTTCATCTGAGACTATCAAAAGGCTGGCATGGGGAGAAGTCTGCCTGGCTTGCAGTTATCGGATTTGCAATCATGATGTTTAATCTTGTTGCAGTCAACCTGGTTCTTGCCGGCTTGCATTCATATGCATGATAAAACGTTCTTATTAAAGGTGTTCAAGGCCGTTTTCCTTTGGCTACAATAAGAGGAACCGGCTGGTTTGCTCACAGCTTAAACGGGGAGGGTTTTTTGTGGTGGATAATGTGAAAATATTAGTGGTGGATGATGAGGAAAGAATTCGCCGTTTATTGAAGATGTATCTGGAGAGAGAGGATTATTCTATCGACGAAGCTGAGGATGGGGATCAGGCTTTGGAAAAGGCACTTGCTAACGAGTATGATTTAATACTTCTTGATATCATGATGCCTGGCAAAGATGGTATAGAAGTCTGCCGCGAATTGCGCGAAAAGAAAGCAACTCCTGTCATTATGCTGACTGCCAAGGGCGAAGAAGTTAACCGGGTTCAGGGCTTTGAAGTCGGTACGGATGATTATATCATTAAGCCGTTCAGCCCACGGGAAGTCGTGCTGCGAGTTAAAGCAATTTTACGCCGTTCATCCAGCACTAGCTATGTCCAAACCGAAACTACCACAAAGGATGTTATCGTATTTCCGCATTTAACAATCGATAACGATGCCCACCGGGTCCTTGCTGATGGAAAGGAAGTCGCGCTTACACCAAAAGAATATGAACTTCTCTATTTCCTTGCAAAATCTCCTGATAAGGTATTCGACCGTGAGCAGCTTTTAAAGGAAGTCTGGCATTATGAATTTTTTGGAGATCTGAGAACTGTAGATACACATGTAAAAAGGCTAAGGGAAAAGCTGAATCGTGTTTCTGAAAATGCTGCCAAAATGATTGTCACTGTTTGGGGTGTTGGATACAAGTTCGAAGTTGTTAATGAATGATGTTTTGGCGCAGTGTAGTTGGTAAACTTTGGTTTACCATTTTGCTGCTTGTGTCTTTTGTGTTATTTATTTTATCCGTCCTGTTAATGGAGTTTTTTGGAAATTTCTATCAGGAGGAAATTGAAAATGAACTCACTAAAACAGCGACCAGAGTGGTAAAAATAATTTCTGAACACGAAGATACGGGGACCGCATTAACGATTGCTTCCGAACTGTTAGGAGACCAAACGAAAATTGTATTGATTGAAGATGAACGCAAACTGTATTCCTCAGAACTGTCACTTGAAAAAGGTCTTTCGCCTAAATTTTTCCGGGACGACCCGCTTCTGAAACAAGTGTTTACTAAGCGAAAAACTGTAAAGGCAGAAATGATCCTGCCGATAAAAAACAAGAATAATCAGGATGTTTCCGCAATTGTAGTAGGATTACCGCTAAAGCTTGACGGAAAGGAAGATGGAATTTACTTTTATCAATCTTTGGAATCAAGAGAGAAAACGATTCGTTCCACAACAAAATTCATCTTTCTTGCAGCGGGTGTCGCTATCATCCTGACTACCATTTTTGCCTTCTTCCTGTCTACAAGAATAACCGCACCACTGAGGAAAATGAGGGAAGCCGCATTCGAGGTTGCAAGAGGAAGGTTCGATACAAAGCTGCCGATCCTGACTCATGATGAAATCGGGGAACTGGCTACAGCTTTTAACCAAATGGGCAAACAGCTAAAATATAATCTTAATGCATTGAATCAGGAAAAAGAAAACCTTTCAAGCATTTTAAGCAGTATGGCCGACGGTGTTATCACTTTTAATAAAGATGGGACAATATTGGTTACGAATCCTCCTGCGGATCGCTTTCTCCAAAATTGGTATTATGAAAGAGGATTTAGTCAGGAAAAGCATCAATCTGTGCCCTCAGTGCTGATGAACCTTTTTGACCGTTCAGAGACGCATCAAAATGAACAGGTTGAAGAAATATCGCTGCAAGGCCATGATTGGGTCCTGATTGTCAGTCCGCTGTATAATAATAAAACTATTCGCGGTGCTGTTGCAATTCTTCGGGATATGACGGAGGAACGCAAGCTGGATAAGCTTCGAAAAGATTTTATTGCTAATGTCTCCCATGAACTGCGGACACCGATATCCATGCTTCAAGGCTATAGTGAAGCAATTATTGATGATATTGCAGACACAGAAGAAGAAAAGAAAGAAATGGCAAGAATCATATATGATGAATCCCTCCGGATGGGACGCTTGGTGAACGATTTGCTAAATCTGGCCCGAATGGAAGCCGGACATATTACCCTTAGCTGTGAACAAGTAGATATGGATCCATATTTAAACCGGATCACGAATAAATTTCACGGCTTATCCAAGGAAAAGGACATTGTCGTAAAGACAAGCACTGAGGAGTCTGGCCTAACCTGGGAATTTGATCCCGACAGGATAGAACAGGTGCTGACAAACCTGATTGATAACGCAATCAAGCATACACCTGCAGGGGGAAAGGTTGAAGTGATTCAGAGGACAGATCCGGTAAAGGGTCTGGTACTCGCTGTCCGTGATTCCGGTTCCGGAATCCCTGAAGAAGACCTTGCTTTTGTTTTTGAAAGGTTTTACAAAGCGGATAAAGCCAGAACCCGAGGATCAGGTACCGGCCTTGGACTTGCTATTGCGAAAAATATCATTATGGCGCATGATGGCCATATATCCGTCAACAGCATGCTCGAAAAAGGGACAACATTCACCTTCAACATTCCCCGAAAATTGCAGGAAATTGAATAATCCCATAAAAGTTTGACGGAAAATCTTGTTACATGGGAAACATAGAAAAGCGGAAGCGCCCTGCCAAAGGAACGCCGGCGCCAGAACTTGCAGAGGAAACTGTGGACTCCCAATTGAAAAGACAGGACTATGACACAGTCCAGGTATAGAGTTTTATAGGAGCCCTGCCAGGAATATATTCCTGCAGGGCTTTTCGCACTGTTTGGATTATTGACTGAATTTTCCTTCCTTTTTAATTGGAAAAAGTCTATAGTAAATGTGTAACTTTTGTCTTTTAAATGGCGACTATTATATTGAACGGAGGAGGAGATGAAGTTGGACTCCGTTTTTCATGAGCTTTATGAAAAGTTTCATCATGATTTATTTCAATTTTTATTTTATATGGTCAAAAACCGGGAAACAGCTGAGGATCTCGTTCAGGAGGTCTATATAAGAGTTTTGAAATCTCAAGCCCGGTTTGAGGGGAAAAGCAGTGAAAGAACATGGCTTTATTCAATTGCGAGAAACGCGGCGATTGATTATTTTCGTAAGCAAAAAAGCTGGAAGCAGCGCCTGCTGGAGAATTTCGATTGGGATCGGCATCAGGTTATAGATGATAAGCCTCTGCCGGAGGAAATTGCTATGCAAAATGATCAAGCCCAATGGATTTATAGGAGTCTGGACCAATGTACAGTTGACCAGCGCTCTGTCATTATCCTCAGATTTATCCAGTCCTTATCTATTTCCGAAACAGCTCAGGTACTTGGCTGGAGTGAAAGCAAGGTAAAAACGACGCAGCACCGAGCTTTGAAGGCAGTGAAAAAGGTTATGGAAGATAATGCAGTAAAGGAGGGTAATGCACATGACAAGATCACAATGGAGCGATCAGGAAATTGAGACATTGTTTAAAAAGCTGCCAAAGGTAAATGATAATCGTAATCCTGAAGAAATTTATCAGCAAATTTCCAGAAAAGTAATACGGAAAAAGCCAGCGGTCAAATGGATTCCAGCCTTTGCCGCTGTGGCCGCACTCATTGTGTTCACAGTGCTTTCATCCTCGCTGCTTCAATTCAACCATAGTGAACAAAGTAAAGCTGATAAGAGCACTACAGAGAAAGCAGCCAGCGAGTCTGCTGGAGCCGGAAAGAAGGAAGACCAACAATCAGACATAACAAAACAGGAAAGCAATGATCAAGATCAGCAGCTGCCGGACAATGAAGATACTCCAATAGAAGAGGCTGCTGAGGCACCGATGGATAAAGAAGGCCAAACAGAAATGCTAACGGAAAAGCAAACAAAGCAATTACAAACCGCAGCACTTAAGACAACTTCCGTGTATCCGGGTGATTTGGCTGAGCATAGCGTATTAACGATAGGAATCCCTGATCAGCAATTAAACTATTATATACCTGTTTCTTATATTGTTAACAAGACGGATCATCAGGGCAAGCTAGAGTCTCTTAAACAAAAAATGGCGGATGTTATGGAAGAAAACTTTGGGCTATCTGACTTTTATCCGTTAAATGTAGAATTAACTGCCGGGAAAGAACAGGGGGCAGTAAATATTAATTTCACAGGAGGCAATACCAGTGCTTTCGGTGATAATGAAGCCTTTTTTATAAATGCTTTAAGTGAAACATTCCGGTATGACGATGAAATAAGCAAACTAACGTTTAGTACGGATGGGAAGCCGGGAGCTGAATTTTCCCATATGGGCCCGACTCAGGAGGAGAAGATTAATAAAATTCCAATGCGAGCTATATTGCTTCATAAGCTTAATCCGGAATCCTCTGCACTATTTGTGCCCTCTTACAATTCATATGAAACAATTGAAGCAGCCTTTGAAGAAATGAAGAAATTAAACGAAGGGGCTTCCGTCTCTGCGTCAGTTGATCAGGCAATAAATGTTGCTGAGTTTAAAGCATCCGGTGAAAAACTGGCAGTCACATTTGCTAAAGACACCATGATCGAAGAGTCGGAAAGCCATTTAAGGAGCATTGAAGCGATACTCCTGCTGGCACGCGAATTTGGCTATAAAAAAGTACAATTTGTAAACAGCAATATACAAACTCTCGGTAATCTGGACCTCTCACAGGAGATAATGGTGCCGGTAGCTCCAAATAAAACAAGCTAAATAATAAATGTTTGCCCCGGCAGGCATTTTTTTTTATTTCAGGAATTTCTAAAAATTCATAGTTTGGATAACGGAAGTTGTGTGTCTATCTCTAGCACAAGCGCCCGGCAGCTTTTTTTTCGCAGGAAAATAAAGCCCATACGCACAGGACAAAAAACGCTTCGGCAGCGAATCATTGCACCAAACAAAGCTGAGGATGTGCTGACGTCGAAGATTGGCAGAGGACGGATGTTGTAAAGGATTTTTGTTACTGCCCTGCCGGACCTTAGTCGATGTTCCTTTTACCAGGGCATTTGCGCTTTTGTAATAGGCAATTTACAAGGGGCAAAGTGATATGCAACATTCGCAGTACACATCTAATTACTGTGCTTCTGAGCCCAGGTGATGACCTGCTTCTGCAACATAGCAGCCTTTTTTTATTTACAGAATCACTGAGTCAATAAGCTGGAAATCAGTTTAACATCTAGGTACATTCTACTCTTAATATAGTGATATGAATATTTATATAGAGGTGAGAAAAATAATAAGGAGCAAACTATTATTTGTTTAAGAGTGTTCTAAATGAAGTCGTGTCAGCATAGGGTAAGAGTGGTAAATGTGTCTTAGGAGGCTGAATATGCAAGATTACGGAAAACGTTTTTTAATAGTAATAATTATGGCGGCTTTTATTGGATTGCTATTTATTGGAGGGAAAAATGGCCATGTCCGCGCTGAAGAATTGCCATCCTTGCCTGAGGGCTGGGTATGGCCATCAGAAGGGATTATCTCAGATCGCTTCGGAACGAGAGATGGAGCCCATAAAGGTATCGACATAGCCGCACCTTTAGGAACTTCCGTAGTGGCTGCATCAGATGGAACTGTCGCCAAATCTTATTATTCAAGTACATATGGTAATGTGGTGTTTTTGAAGCATGATGATAAATATGAAACAGTCTATGCTCATCTGGAGAAACGGCTGGTTAATGAAGGGGATAAAGTTGATCAAGGACAAGCAGTAGGGAAAATGGGCAATACTGGCCGCTCGCGGGGGGTTCATTTGCATTTTGAGCTTCATCTAAATGAATGGACAGTACATAAGGAAAATGCCATAAATCCGTTGGCAGTGCTGGAAGAAAGAGTGGAGTTGGCGCAAACCGGAAATGCTGGTTCCATCGAGGAAATAGAAGATAATGCTGCAAGAAAAAGAACAATTCATGTCAGCATTAATAATCCTGAAAGTGAAAAACAAATACCTGCAGGAAAAAAAGAAGAAACCTCCCAATATTATAGTGAGGAAGACAGTGTTGCTGAATCGTCAGATCAGCAGGAGACAATTGCCGTCACATTAGGGCCAAATTACTGGAAAACCACCAAAAAAGAAAAAAATAAGACGATAACCGTAGACAGTGGTGACACATTATTTAGTATTTCACAACGATTTGATACAAGTGTTGAAAATATTAAAAACTTAAATGGGCTTAAAAGCGATCTTATTTTTCCTGAACAATCGCTAGTGGTAAATTGATTTTCTATTGGAGCGGAAGGCGCGGGACTCCTCGAAAATGCTTCGCATTTCCTTCGTGCAGTGTTCACTCAGGATAGTGTACCAAGGAGAAGGAGACCAAGGGGATCCAGAAGGCTGTATCACCGAGGAGGCTCCACTAGAGAGGAAATCAACAGGCAAGTAAAAACAGAGCTAAAGTTTTAGAGGCGTATTGATTAAACACAACTTTTTTGGAAAAGGATAAGCAAAAGCAGGAGCGAAAGGTATTCGCTCCTGCTTTTGCTTATGTTATAAACCGATTCGATACATGGATGTTATGTCATCCAGCTTGTTCATAATTTCAAACATTTCGTCGCTTAAAGGCTTGTCAAAGGAAAGAACCATGATGGCTTCGCCGCCAGCTTCTTTTCTGCCCACCTGCATCGTTGCAATGTTGACTTCATGGTCACCGAGGATTTTTCCTACACGGCCGATTACACCTGGACGGTCAGTATGCTGAATATAGAGCAGGTCGCCTTCAGGGCGGAAATCAATATTAAAGCCATTAATGCTGATAATTCGCGGGCCATAGTTGGCAACAAAGGTGCCTTTTATCTCGAATTGCCGACTATCGCCTTTTATCACGGCAGTAATATAATTTTTATAGCCTGAAGAATCAGACGCAACTTTTTCCCCGATTGTCACGCCTCTTTCCTGTGCAATCAGCAATGCATTTACTTCATTAACAGGTATATCAAGCCTCGTTTTGAAAAATCCGGAGATCAGGCTTTTGGTAAGAATACTAGTATCAAAGCCCGTGGCTTCTCCGGAATAAGTAACAGAGATCTCCCGTATGCCTTCTTTCATGCATTGAGAAGCGGTTGAGCCCATGCTTTTTACAAGCTGATAATATGGCTGGATTTTTTGGAACATTTCCTTTGTAATAGCTGGCAGATTAATAGAGTTGGAGACAGGCTTGCCCTCCAAAAAGATGAGAACTTCCTCCGCTACCTGGGTTGCTACATTCAGCTGTGCCTCTTTTGTAGATGCCCCTAAATGAGGGGTAACAATAACAGAATCCAGTTCAAGCAGCTTATTGTTTAAAGGCGGCTCTTGCACAAAAACATCAAAGGCCGCTCCGGCAATATGGCCTTCCAAAATAAGCTCGTATAATGCTTCTTCATCAATAATTCCGCCCCGGGCACAGTTTAGTAAATACACGCCCTTTTTACAGGTTCTCAGATTATCGATATTTAACAGTCCGCGGGTTTCATTCGTTAAAGGAGTATGTACAGTAATAATGTCGGCCTGACGCAAAAGATTCTCTAGAGTAAGAAGTTCTACATTCATGTTTTTAGCGCGTTCGTTCGTTAAAAATGGATCAAATACAACCACATCCATGCCAAATACCTGGGCTCTTTTCGCGATTTCGCCCCCGATTCGTCCCATGCCGACAATCCCCAGCTTCTTGCGGTTCAGTTCTGTCCCTGTAAAGGCTGACCGCTTCCATTCTTTGTTTTTAACAGAAGCGTGGGCCTGTGGTATATGCCTGACTAATGAAGCCATCATGGCAAATGTATGCTCGGCAGTTGAGATCGTATTTCCATCAGGAGCATTGACTACAACTATTCCGCGCTTCGTGGCGGCATTAACATCAATATTGTCTATCCCCACTCCCGCCCGGGCAACAATGCTTAGTTTTGGCATTGCGTTGATTAATTCCTCTGTTACAGTTGTTGCGCTCCTTACAAGCAATGCGTCAATTGTGTCCAATTCATTAACTGCCTCATCGACCGTTTTCTGGATGAGGGTTATTTCCGGGGAATCCATCAGCGGTGTAAGCCCCTCAGGCTTAATCGCATCTGCAACTAATATACGAAACATTTTCAGCACATCCTTTACTATATAAAAAAAATTTACTAAATGGGGGAGTACTGCTCCCGACCGGTATTTCCTGATGAAACTTAAGGAATTTTCTCGTGAAAGCTTATATTTATCTTTAAATCTTAAATTTCTGTTAATTCTACAAGAGCCCAGAATCCCTGTCAATTGAGCTAGCCCGAATGAAAGCGCTTCACCAAAAATAATTTTTGAAAAAGTTATAAAATCAAAAATCTTACTACTTTTTTCCTTTTACGATTTTGTGAAAACTCAAGCATACATCTTCACATTCTGAAGTGATTGGGATATAATCAGTATTGTAAAATAAATAGGTCTATCTTCGGGGCGGGGTGCAATTCCCCACCGGCGGTGATGAAGGTTCAAACCTTTTAAGCCCGCGAGCCTTTCGGGGCAGGATTTGGTGAGATTCCAAAGCCGACAGTATAGTCTGGATGGGAGAAGATGGAGGTTCCTTACGGCGTTTAAAATTATATTTCAAACGTTTCTTTGAACATGCCATTACTCCCTTCAATTCCATATGCGGATTGAAGGGCTTTCTATTGGTGTGCAAAAGGGCCTGTCCTCTTTTCGTGGGGTAGATCACAAAAAGAAGGAGAGAGATCTATATGAAAAACAGCAAGGTCAGAACATTAGTCGGGATTGGTATGTTCAGCAGCATAGCGTATATATTAATGCTTCTAAATTTTCCATTCCCTGGATTTCCCCAATTTTTATTGGTGGATTTCAGCGATATCCCTGCATTAATTGCAGCGTTAATATTTGGTCCAGCTGCGGGAATTTTGGTAGAGTTAATTAAAAACGTCTTAGACTTTATAATGACTGGCAGCCCAACAGGTGTACCGGTCGGACATATCGCCAATTTTGCAGCAGGAATTCTCTTTGTACTTCCAACGTACTTTGTATACAAAAAAATGGCATCTAAAAAAGGTATGACAGCTGGATTGGTTGCAGGCACCCTTTCAATGTCTGTATTAATGGGTGTTCTTAATTATTATGTATTCCTGCCGGCTTATACGATTTTCATGGGCTGGGAAGCAATGTCAGCTCCGGCTGCCCGCCAGTTCATTGCAACTGCAATTTTACCGTTTAACCTTGTAAAAGGCGCATTAATTACAATTGTATTCATGCTGCTTTTCATCCGTCTTCAGACCTGGATTTCAAAGCAGTCACAATATAAAAACGCATAATAAAAGCCCGGAATTGCAGTCTGCAGTTCTGGGCTTTTTATTAATTAGTGCTACCAATATAGAAAGAGAAAAGCCATCAGGGAGCAATGCTCCTGACGGCCCTCATAATAATTTATTCGAACTTAGTTGCATCTCCGTCGAACGGCTCGTCTGCAACCTTGATAGAGTCTGTTGGACATCCTTCAAACGCGTCCATCATGTCGTCTTCCAATACATCAGGAATTTCAACAAT
The DNA here is from genome assembly GCF_002860285.1 of Bacillus sp. M6-12. Lineage (GTDB taxonomy): Bacteria > Bacillota > Bacilli > Bacillales > DSM-1321 > Peribacillus. The sequence continues at coordinate 162,369 of NZ_PGVF01000015.1, read as the reverse complement.
ACCTTGGTTATCATCCAATGTTACGAAAGCAATGCCTTCATCGTCGTAATCGTAGATATCCGGTGCAGCAGCACCGCACGCACCACATGCGATACATGTTTCTTTGTCAACAATTGTATACTTTGCCATGAAAAAACCCCTCCCATTATGTACACAAGTTCCTACTTTTATAAGGAGGAACCTGAACTTCCACTATTATTGTAAAACTCAAACATGAAATTTTCAATAGAAAATGTATTGAGAATACTTATCACACAAAGGTTTTAGTGAAATATAAGTGTCGCTGCATTTAATTTTGATCTTCATTCCGTCAAAAATTAAAAAGGATTCCTTCTGCTGCATTCAGGGTTTTTCCGGTTTTATTTAGCCGGATTATGATTATTCGACAAATAGTCACCTATTCCGTCGAATCCTCTGATACAATGGAATGTAAAGAAAAGAACAAGTGACTTGACTAATTGGAAGCTAATTGAAGGGAAAGCGGGAGAATATTATTAGGCTTTTTCCCTCTTAGTATTGTGCCCTGTATCGGCGCTGCACAATTCAGCAAGAATTAAGGTTCTTTATGAACAATAATATCCAAATCAGGACAGTGATTATTTTGATTACAACCTATTTTCAGGCCGCGATTTTGCACTGCATCGATAAGTTTGACGGCCAGCGGTCAATATTTGGGATTTACCACTTGCTTAAGGGCAAGAAATCCTCACAGACCATTCAGGATGGCCAGCTTTTTGGCGTGTCTGTTTTTTTCGCTCTTTTCCCTGATGTTGCACGTATGAATGTTGAAGCTGCTGTACAAGGGCTGCAGAAGGCTGGGTATATCAAAAAGCTTGGTGCCGAGCATCATTATCAAGCAACGGTGAGCGGGAAAGATAGCCTCGAACAATTCTACTTGGAAAATCCTCTTCCTGCCGACCTGGATGGCTGGCAATTTCACTCTTTTACTGCAGTCTTTTGGGAACGGTTCACTCTATTAGTCCAAGCGCTTTCCAATATTGTTCACGGGGTTAAATCGTTTTATCCGATCCAGAAGAACTTGAATATTCAGCAATGGGTTAAAGTATTTCTGAAGAATGAAAATAAGGACAGGTCCGATCTTGCAGTTACGCTTTATGAGGAACTTGTCTTGCTTCTTGAGAAAAGGCAGCCGGCCGAGCGTGACATTTTTGTTATGAAGCTGACAGGAAGCCGGCGAACTGGCTATACAAATGAACAAATTGGCAGGATGCTCGGTATTCAGCCATCTGACGTCCGTTTTTTATTTGCAGGAACACTGCACTATATCATAAAAACGGTTTTAGCAAATCAGGATAGTTATCCATTGGTATCATCGCTGGTACGAGATCTAGCTGGAACGGAAGAGATGCCGCTGACTAATTCGGCAAAAGTAACATTAAAATACATTAAAGCAGGCAGGCAGCTTTCTGAAATTGCCCAAATACGCCGCTTGAAAATAAGCACTATTGAAGATCATATCGTTGAAATTGCTTTATGCTATAAAGATTTTTCCATTGAGCCCTATGTACCTGAAGGTCTGGAGACAGCAATCACAAAGATCGCCGAAAAACTTGGGACAAAGCAGCTAAAAGAAATAAAACAGCATTTGAAAAGTACAGCAAGTTATTTTCAAATACGGCTTGTTCTGGCAAAAATGGGGGATATAGCATGAAATTGGAGAATATTCTTCAGAAATATTTTGGTTTTACGGATTTCAGACCCGGGCAAAAGGAAGTAATAGCCTCCTTGCTCGCTGGTCAAAGTACATTGGCTATGCTGCCTACAGGAAGCGGCAAATCACTATGCTATCAGCTCCCTGCCTATATTTTAAATAAAAATATTATCATTGTTTCACCGCTCCTTTCATTAATGCAGGACCAGGCAGAGCAGCTGAAGATGAGAGGCGAAAAAAAAGTGATCTCTCTCAATTCTTTTCTGTCGCATAAGCAAAAACAAGCTGCGCTGAATCAGTTGGGACGTTACCGATTCATATTCCTATCACCGGAGATGCTTCGAATGAGTTCCGTTATGGCAACTCTTAAACGCCTTGATATTGGCTTGTTCGTTGTCGACGAAGCCCACTGTATTTCCCAATGGGGCTATGATTTCCGTCCGGACTATTTAAACTTAGGCGGGATAAGGGCTGAACTTAATAATCCATTAACGCTTGCATTAACTGCTTCAGCAACGGTTGAGGTAAGAACGGATATCGCAGAAAAGCTCAGATTAAGCAGCCCTACCCAAATCATTACATCTATCGACCGGAAAAATATTGCCCTTACAGTTGAAAAATTAGCCAGCTATGATGATAAGCTGGAACGGCTTATTGAATTGACTTCAGAGATAAAAGGGTCAGGCATTATTTATTTTTCAAGCAAGAAGCTGGCAGAGTCAGCTGCTGCCTTGCTGACAGAAAAGGGAATAAAAGATGTCAGCTTTTATCATGGAGGAATGGAACAGGAACAGCGCATGCTCATGCAGCAGCAATTCCTTTGCGGACAGATTAGGATTATTTGTGCAACCTCAGCCTTTGGTATGGGAATCAATAAAGAGGATGTCCGTTTTGTTATCCATTTTCACTTGCCGATGGGCATGGAAGCTTATGTACAGGAGATAGGCCGGGCAGGAAGGGATGGTAAACAAAGCGTAGCGATTCTGCTCTATAGTGCAGGTGATGAGGGGTTGCCGATTAGGCTTGCTGAGCAGGAACTGCCAACGAGTATTCAAATCGAGGAATCCTGCCGGTTTCTTAGCAGTGAAGGGTTAAATGCCAGCCAGCTTCCTCAGTCTGTCCAATTGGATCTAATGGCCAAGTACTCTCTCAATGAGACACAGCTCCGGTTTATTTTGGCTTTTATTAAGGACAGCAATCCAGCGCAGAAGGCCGGCGAATTAATTGGATATGTACAGGAAAGGAAGCTGGTCAAGCATGAGAAATTCAGCGGCTTTTTCCAATGGCTCCAATCATCTGAGTGCAGAAGAAAACTTCTCCTGAACTATTTTCAGGAAGAAAAGAAAGCAATTATCCCTTACTGCTGTGATAATTGCGGTTTTTCTAATGCCCGGCTGTTTGAAGAGCTGCCGGCTGGAAATCAGCAGAATTCCACAGTAGAACAGAACTTTTCCTGGAAAAAGGAATTGGAGAGTATTTTATTGTTAAAGAGAGCTGTAATTAATGAGAAATAAACATGCTGAATTGGTGAGGAGCCTGTCTGATAGGGAATTAAGAATAAATTTACTGTTAACTCAGGTTATTCTCTTATCTCTTTCATTTATTTTAGGTATTATTTTATTTAAGGATATTTCTGCTTTTTTCGCTCTTTTTCGACCCAATGACATTAATATCTTTATCATCGGCGGCGGGGCGGGAATAGCAGTAATCCTGTTTGATTTATTTTTAATGAAAATCGTTCCTGAATCGTGGCAGGATGATGGAGGGGTAAATGCCAGAATCTTTGGAAGACTATCTTACCCAATGATCTTTGTAGTTGCTATTGCTGTAGCATTCAGTGAAGAAATATTGTTCAGGGGAATGATCCAGACCCAGACAGGTCTTATGTGGGCAAGTATAATTTTCGCAGCTGTTCATTACCGGTATCTATTTAATTGGTTTTTATTTTTAAATATCACCGTTTTAAGTTTTTTTATAGGTTATATATTTGAAGTCACTGAAAATTTACTGGTAACTATTTTCGCCCACTTTTTAATTGATTTTATCTTAGGTATTATTGTGAAAAAACAGGCGGAAAAACAAGCAAAAGAACTTGAACAACAATAGAAAGAGGGGAGCCTAAATGGAATCAGAGAGGCGAATCATGGATGACCAGGCTGGAGGGCTTCGGTCAGAAATGAAAGTTTCCAGAACCTCACGTTCTTCAAAACTTCCAACCAGGAGTGAAGTGCATAGGGACAAGCGAAAGAAAAATAAATGGAAAATTAAGTTTCCTATGCTAAAGCTTTTATCCTTATTTTTTATCTTGCTGCCAATAACGATATACAGCCTGTATAGCTATTTCGACCAAAAGCAGGATGCGGGCAGAAACGGAGAATCCAGCGGCGGATATGAAACAATTAATATTGGCGGAAGCAGTGAAGGATCAGGGCATATACCAGCCCAGGCAGAAACGCCCCCGGAAACGGAAACAAGTACAAGCATTCAAAACGAATCATACGCTAAAGATGATCTGGCCGGTGAACCGAAAGCCCCTGCTCCTGCAGCGGCTGCAAAACCTGCCGATGAACAGGGAAAACAGCAAAATGAAAGCGACCCGCCGGGATATAAGGTTCTTTATCATACTGTACAGCCTCAGGAAACAATTTTTCGGATTTCGATGAAATATTATAAGTCCCAGGATGGGATACCGCTGATCAGGGAATGGAATAGCCTGCAGGCAAATGAAATCGAAGTTGGACAAGTGCTGAAAATCCCCATTAAGCAATAGCAGCATGTTGTACTATTCCATAACATTTCGCATATATTTTGGAGTAAACATGCAATTACTGGGGGTGACTCGGTTATGGAGCCAGCCATTATATTACTGGACGAGCATACCGATGAGGCAACAAAACAAATGCTGCAAAGTGTGGTAGACAGGAAGAGGAAATTTGACAAATATAAAAGAAATCATCTTATCAGCCTTTGGGCATCAATTGCTCTGGCAGGTATGTTCCTGAGCTATATTTATGTTTATATCGCTAAGCCGTACTCCTACTCCTTCTTCGCGATGTTTTCTGCATTTGTAGATGAATTTGATCATTTTATCTTTTTAATTGCAGTCATTGGGTTGTATGGCTATATGCTCGTGCTGAAGCAAAAGCTAGACAAAGCGGAGAAGGAATACCATGCTCTTCGCTGCGAAATTATCGATAGAAGCAAGGATCTATGGAGGGATCAGGCTTGGAAGACTCGCCATAAAGTTTATGAATCCATGAAAAAGAATTATGATATAAATCTTTACCATGAAAATAAGTAATAGAATAAAGTTTTTAAAGATAGAAAAAAGGTGTAATTACCCAAGTTGTGGAATATAGATATATCTATATTTATTGGGGTGATATTCGCATGTTTATTAAAAGCATTATGATTCCAAAGCATGCCTGCTTTGTAGCTCAGCAAGATGATACTTTGGATACCGTTTTAGAAAAACTGCAGGAAAAAGATGTGGATGGGCTGCCAATCTTAAATGGCGATGAATATGCAGGTATTATTACCAGATACGGTATATATAAAAGCTGTTTTCAGTCGGACTTGCCTAAATCTGAATTTATGAAGCAGACTAAGGCTGCAGATATTTCGACCCATCAGGATCAATTTCTGCAGGGTGACGAGATATTTGAAAAAACATTAGTAGATTTGAAGGTATTTCCGATTATGGCAGTAGTAGATGAGAAAAAGAAATTTCTTGGGGCAGTAACCAGAAGCGATGTGGTAGAGCAATTTACCAGTGCCTTTGGAATGCACCAGCCGGGAGTAAGGATCGCATTCACATCTGTAGAGACAGAGGGCCGGATTGCAAGGCTTGCAGAGATTGCCCACCAGTTCCACGAACATATCATTTCACTTGTAACCTTTGATGAAACAGACAAATTGGTTCGCAGGATCGTTATGAAAGTTGAAAAGAAGCCAAATATTGAAAAGTTCCTTTCAAAGCTTGAGGCATCAGGTTTTAGAGTGCTTAACGTTTCTGAGGATTAATCATATTCTGCTTTTAGAAAGCGGTAAATGGGAATGAATAATCTTGCCATAGAACTATGTGGCAAGGTTATTTTTTTAGGAGAAGAGGGTGGTGCTTAGAAATAAGAGAAATAAATGCTCCCTTTTTAAGAAGGCTTTATGTATGGCATTTTATTATGGTATGATTTCAGAAGAAACATAAGGGACTAGGGTGGATTCTTTGATTATTTTGTATTTATTTGCTGTATTAATTATAGCTGGTGTTTTTTTGCTTATCTTTATGTGGTTAACGGCCAGAATGAACAGGGTCATTAATACGGATATAAATTTTAAGGATTTTCCGGAGGATTTTGGAAAGCTTTCTATATTTTTTATTTCTGATATCCACAAACGGAAGGTATCAGATAGCATAATCAGCCAAGCTCTTGGAAAAGCCGACCTTGTTGTGATTGGCGGAGATCTTACCGAAAGCGGCGTGCCCTTTGACCAGGTTGAAGAAAATATTGCGAAGCTTAAGTCTATTGGACCGGCATATTTTGTATGGGGCAATAATGATTATGAAACAGATTATCATCTGCTGGACGCAACGCTGCTTAAACACGGAGTTAAGATTCTTGATAATACTGCAGTCATGTTTGAATCAGCTGAAGGAGAGGTAATATCCATCCTCGGCGTGGATTATTTAAAAGCAAAAAAAGCACGTTTGGATCTTGCGCTGGCCGATGCAGAAGCGGATTCCTTTAAAATCCTGATAAGCCATCACCCTGCAATTATAAAGGATATCAATGCCAGCTCTGGTATCAGGCTGGTATTGGCGGGCCATACACACGGCGGGCAAATCCGCGTTTTTGGGCGGGGACCTTATGAATTGGGGGGATTAAAGGAAGAGCGGGGAATCAAAATCCTTACAAGCAATGGCTATGGCACAAGCTTATTGCCGCTTAGGCTGGGAGCCAAGCCGGAGACTCATCTGATCCATCTCATGAAGGAATAGCAAAATAGCAAATCAAAGGATAGAAAAAGATCCTTCTGGAGGCAGCCATGCAAGAGGGTAAATATAATATTAAAGCAATTTCAAAGCTGCTTGGTATCCAGCCAGGTACGTTAAGAGCCTGGGAAAGGCGTTACCAGTTAATTTCGCCAGTCCGAAATGAGTCCGGGCACCGGCTGTATACAGAAGAGCATGTTAAAATTCTAAGATGGTTAATTTCCAAAACTTCACAAGGTTTCTCCATTAGCCAGGCTGTTTCGTTATTTGAGCAAGGCCGGAAGCTGGCAGCAGAAAATGGAGAAGAGGCTGCTGGAGACACAAACCAAATACAGCTTTTGAAAACAAGGCTGCTAGATTCGTTTATAGCTTTCAATGAGACAAAATCCCATGAATTGATCAACCAGGCATTTGCCTTATACACAGCCGACCTTGTGATAATGGATATTTTACGAACCATAATGGCAGATATAGAGCAATTGAGGGAAACAGGGGACCTAACCTCGGCACATGAACATTTCGCCTCATCTATCATCAGGGCAAGAGTAACGTATTATATGCATACAATTCCTTCACATGGATTTCTTCCAAAAGCGCTGGCTGTGTGCGGACCGGATGAGCGGCATGATTTTGAGCTGCTCATATTAACTTTCTTCCTTCGGCGAAAGGGATTGGAAGTAGTATATCTGGGGCACAGTGTTACAGAGGCTGATTTGAAAGCTGCGATCGGCAGCGTAAACCCGAGGTTTTTATTTGTGTCCTGTACCGTGCCAGCGAATTTGGAGAAAACATTAACACTTGCGGAAGATTTTAAGCGTGATAGGCCTGATCTGCAAATTGGCTTGAGCGGGCTAGCCTTTACAGCTCATAATAAAGATGAAAAAGTAAAATTTCAGAATTTATTTATTGGAAATACTAAACATGAATGGGACCAATGGATTGAGCGTTTTCTAATGCTGGATACAGAGTAAAAATTCCAACTGAGCAAAAACCCCTTAGCCACATTGTTTGGGTATAATAAACCAATAATTATCAAGGATATGCACCCTGATTCAGTGTCTTCATAGTATGTATGAAGATAGGAACGCGGGGGGCTTTTTTTATGAAACTTGAGCGGCTGACAACTAATAAGATAAAAATATTTTTAACATTCGATGATTTAAGTGATCGCGGATTAACAGCTGAGGATATAAAAGGAAATTCCCTGAAGATTCACCGTTTCTTTCATGAAATGATTGAAGAAGCCTGTGCTGAAATCGGTTTTGAAATAGCTGGTACAATTGGTGTTGAAATTTTTTCTCTTCCGGCACAGGGTTTAATTATTATTGTCTCAAGGGATGAAGAGGACCAATTCCTTAATGATGAAGATGATTATCTCGATCTTGAAGTTAAGGTTGGAGAGCATCCTTACATTCTATATTCCTTCCCGATACTGGAGGACGTAATTCAGCTTTCATACTGCCTTAAGAACATTAACATTATTGCTGGTTCCCTATATAGCTATGAAGATATCTATTATTTGCTTCTGGAAGAAATCCCGGATGCAGTATTTGATGCAGTCATTTCTCTGGCTGCTGAATATGGCAGTGTCTCTACACTTACACTCCCGCGTCTGCAGGAATACGGTAAGCAGATCATTGACCAAAATGCCGCTGGAATGATTACTGCTTACTTTTCCCGTTAAATATCTATTATTAGGCTTTGTTTAGTAAATTGAAAGATCATAAACCCAACATTTACACAGAATTTTTACAGGTTCCGTTTATTCCCTCATTCAACAGGGAAACGGAATAATAATAGGACAGAAGACCAAAAATGACAGCGTTTACATTTTTTGTTTCAAAGAGGGAAAATATATATTTTTATGCTTTGCATAAATGTACCAAAGGTGTATACTATGTCATGGAAGAAGTCCTTATTTACTAATTGACCTTAGGGGGTACACACATGGTAGCCGAAAAAGGTACTGAACCTGCTAACAATGAAGAAAAACATGATGTACTAAAATCAACTCAAACTGTTATACATAAAGCTCTTGAAAAGCTGGGATATCCGGAAGAGGTATACGAGCTTTTGAAAGAGCCAATTCGTATGCTCACCGTAAAAATCCCTGTCCGTATGGATGATGGGTCTGTTAAAATATTTACCGGATACAGGGCACAGCATAATGATGCTGTCGGACCAACAAAGGGCGGAATCAGATTCCATCCTGCTGTTTCTGAAAGGGAAGTTAAAGCGCTTTCCATTTGGATGAGCCTTAAGTGCGGCATTGTCGATTTGCCATATGGCGGCGGAAAAGGCGGAATTGTCTGCGACCCGCGCAATATGTCATTTCGTGAACTGGAAAAGCTAAGCCGCGGATATGTACGGGCCATCAGTCAAATTGTTGGTCCAACTAAAGATATTCCTGCTCCCGATGTATTTACCAACTCCCAGATTATGGCCTGGATGATGGATGAGTACAGCCGAATTGACGAATTCAATTCACCAGGTTTCATTACTGGAAAGCCGCTTGTGCTTGGCGGTTCGCACGGCCGTGAATCTGCTACTGCCAAGGGTGTAACGATTTGCATAAATGAAGCTGCAAAGAAGAAGGGCATTGAATTAAAGGGAGCGCGCGTTGTTGTCCAAGGCTTTGGTAATGCCGGCAGCTTCCTGTCGAAATTCATGCATGATGCAGGGGCTATCGTTGTAGGTATTTCAGATGCTTACGGCGGACTATACGATCCAAATGGGCTTGATATTGATTACTTGCTTGATCGCCGGGACAGCTTTGGAACTGTTACAAAGCTTTTTAAAAATACAATTACAAATAAAGAGCTGCTGGAGCTGGATTGTGATATCCTTGTCCCTGCTGCAATTGAAAACCAGATCACTGATGAAAATGCCCATAATATCCGGGCGAAAATTGTAGTGGAGGCTGCAAACGGCCCGACAACTCTTGAAGCAACTCAAATTTTGACGGAACGAGGAATTCTTCTGGTTCCTGATGTACTCGCTTCTTCCGGCGGTGTAACAGTTTCTTACTTTGAATGGGTTCAAAACAACCAGGGCTACTACTGGACAGAGGAAGAAGTTGAAGAAAAGCTGGAGAAAATATTGGTAAAATCATTCAATAATATTTATGAAACAGCTCAAACCCGCCGCGTCGATATGCGCCTTGCCGCGTATATGGTAGGTGTCAGAAAGATGGCTGAAGCTTCCCGCTTCAGAGGCTGGATCTAAAATTTGATTCGAAGTCATTAACACTAAAAAACCTTGTCCTGTACCAAAATAGACAAGGTTTTTTACGTTTCTGGCCTTTTTGTGTACTATTATGATTGTAAATGTCTTTATATATTGCTGGAAAAGGTAATCATTAGAGTGTGTGTTAAAGAAGGGTGTGGAACGGATGATTAAGGAAGAGGTTATTATTATAGGAGGAGGGCCTTGCGGTTTGGCTGCGGCCATATCATTGAAGGAAACAGGTAAATCTCCCCTCATAATAGAAAAAGGCAATATTGTTAACGCGGTGTATCATTATCCGACTCATCAGACTTTTTTTAGCTCAAGCGAAAAGCTGGAGATTGGAGATGTTCCTTTTATTACAGAGAACCGTAAACCCGTCAGGAACCAAGCTTTAGCTTATTACAGGGAGGTCGTCAGAAGAAAGCAGCTTCGCATAAATGCTTTTGAAAAGGCCAGACAAATCAAAAAGATGGAAGACGGCTCGTTTTTATTGCATACCGATAAAGAAGAGTATTCTGCCCGTTATATTGTTATTGCCACTGGCTATTATGATAATCCGAATTATTTGAAGGTGCCTGGAGAAAACCTGCCAAAGGTATTCCACTATTTTAAAGAAGCACACCCATACTTTGACAGGGATGTGGCGGTGATCGGCGGAAAAAATTCCAGCATAGATGCTGCTCTCGAATTGGTAAAGGCTGGGGCAAGGGTAACTGTTTTATATCGAAGGCATGAGTATTCAAAAAGCATAAAGCCATGGATCCTACCGGAGTTCGAAGCATTAGTGAAGAGCGGAACGATAAAGATGGATTTTGGGGCCGATGTATTGGAAATTACCCCTGATACGATTTCCTACACACAAGACGGAATATCAAAGGAAATTAGAAATGATTTTGTGTTTGCCATGACAGGATACCATCCAGATCACAGCTTCCTTAGGCAAATGGGAGTAAATATAGATGAAGAAACAGGAAGGCCCTTCTTTGATGCAGAAACGATGGAAACGAATGTTGAAGGAATTTTTATTGCCGGAGTAATAGCTGCAGGAAATAATGCTAACGAAATATTCATCGAAAACGGCCGTTTTCATGGCGGTTTAATTGCTGCATCAATTATGGGAAGGGAAAATGACCGGGGAAAAGAGGCTAAACAATGAAACAAAAGATTTCTTTATTAACGACTGGCGGTACAATTGCCAGTAAAGAAACCAAAAATGGGATGCTATCTTCTGGGGCGCTTAGTGGTGATGAACTGGCTGCCCTCTGTAAGCTGCCGGATGATATTGAAATAAAAATTGTAGATTTTATGAAGGTTCCGAGCATGCATATGAATTTTCAAACCATGCTGGCTTTACGGGATGCAATAAACAAAGAATTGGAAGATTCAAGTGTGACAGGAATCGTTGTTACTCACGGAACCGACTCTCTTGAGGAAACCGCTTATTTCCTTGATATTGCCACAGAGGATAAAAGGCCTATTGTAGTAACCGGCTCACAGCGTTCGCCTCAGGAGGTTGGCACCGATGTATATTCCAATTTAAGGAACTCTATTTATGCAGCTGCCAATCCGCTTCTGGAGAATGGCGGAGTTGTAGTAGTATTCAATGAACGAATTTATTCAGCAAAATATGTTAAAAAAGTCCACGCTTCCAATCTGCAAGGATTTGAATCCTTTGGATATGGATATCTTGGAATTATTGATAATGATGTGGTGAGCATTTATCAGAAACCTTTCCACCGGGAATTTTATCCTGTTAAAAATAGAATTCCAAGGGTAGACATCATTAAATGCCATACAGGTGCTGACGGGTTGTTTATTGATGCTTCAGTTGCAGCGGGGGCAAAGGGAATCATATTGGAAGGTGTTGGCAGGGGCCAGGTTACTCCGCAAATGGTCAGTTCAATCCAGAAAGCTTTGGACAATGATACATCCATAGTGATAACAACTAGTGCAGAAGAGGGAAAAGTATATCCGGCTTATGATTACGAAGGAAGTGCTTTTGACCTTAAAGAAAGAGGAGTCATTTTGGGTGCGGATTATGACAGCAAAAAAGCAAGGATTAAGTTGGCTGTACTTTTGGCATGCAAAGAGAAAATAAAGTCCAGCGATTTTAAATATTAGTTATCTAACATTTGTCCTGTGCATATAGTTCTATAAGTCGGCCCAAATAGGAGGCATAGGAAGAATGTTAGGTATCCAATTAATTAGAATATCAGTGGTTTATTTCGTTGTTGGCGCTTGCTTAGGGCTGGGTATGTCCATTACGCACTCATATACTCTTACTCCTGTTCATGTCCATATTAATTTATTGGGCTGGACAGCGATGACACTTGCTGGAATTTTGTACCATCTGTTTCCGCAAATCGCTGTGACAAAACTTGCGAAAACCCATTTTTGGCTGCATAACATTTCATTGCCTTTAATGATGGCGGGATTGGCATTTGTCGTTAATGGAAACGATGCTTTAATCCCTTTTGTTGCGGTTGGAGGCACTGTATTAGTTCTGGCCATCATTCTTTTTGCTCTTAACATCTTAGTGAAATTAAAACCGCAAAAAACATAACGGTATATTGTTTAAAGAGAGATGATGGGAATATAGTTTCTGGAAGGGCCACCTTGTTTCAGGTGGTTTTTTCATTTTCGTAAGGAAATTATAAAAAGGTAGGAGTTCTGGATAGCAATTAGAGTGTTTCTATATCTAGCTTCAAAGCCCCGACGTACAGGACAGGAAAGCTTAGGCAGAGATATCGTTCGAAACAAAGCGGCAGCTTTGTGAGAACGTACTAGGGCCGGCGGCGCCTATAGGACCTGGCGATTTTAGCCGTTCGTCCGCCTGTAAGAATGTGAAGGCGTCGACGTTCCTTGTGCCAGGCTGGTGCTTTTTGTTCCGGGCAAAATTAGAATTTCCTTAACATGGAAAGCTTCCGTTTTCTTTTTAAGCATATCGTGATACGATTAAATAAAGGCTTTTTTCGCATAGATTGTTGCTTTTCGTAAAGGCGCCCCTACCCGTATTTTCAGGGGCTTCGTGGCTCGAAGAAAGATGCTTTGACAAACTAAGTAAAGCCCTTTAATTATGCTGCAAAAGCAACACCCGAAAAGAGCCTCAAAAAAAAGAACGAAATGAGGTCGGCACATGCTGGTCATCCTAACTGCAGGTCTGGCGCCGGGCCTGGCTTTGCTTAGTTATTTTTATCTGAAGGATCAGATTGAAACCGAGCCGCTTTCAGTTGTAGGAAGGGCGTTTTTATTTGGTGCATTTCTGGTATTCCCGCTGATGTTTATTCAATATGTAATGGAAACTGAGAATGTATTTGATAGCAATTTGGCCTCGGCCTTTATCCAGTCCGGTTTGCTTGAAGAGTTTTTTAAATGGTTTATTCTATTTTATGCAATATATAACCATGCGGATTTTGATGAGCCGTATGACGGTATAGTTTATGGAGCTGCTGTGTCGCTCGGTTTTGCTACTTTGGAAAATGTCCTGTATCTGGTTGCCAATGGGGTTGAGCATGCATTCGGGAGGGCTGTTCTCCCTGTTTCAAGCCATGCGCTTTTTGGCGTGATTATGGGCTATTATTTAGGAAAAGGGAAATTTTCCAGTCAAGGGATGAAGAAAAAGTTTCTTCTTTTGGCATTTATCATCCCAGTTCTATTACACGGTACATATGACTTTATTTTGCTTACACAGGAGTTCTGGCTTTATATGATACTCCCTTTTATGATTTTTCTTTGGTGGCTGGGGCTCAATAAAGTCAAGCGGGCCAAGATACTATCCGAATACCATGCAGCAAGCAATTAATAAAAAGATAGCTATTATTAAGGAGCCCTTTAAGGGTTCTTTTTTTTGATTTATAAAGTTCATTGTTAATTATGCACAAAGATTAACAGCCTTTTGTAAAAAAAGATAGCGGAGCAGACCCATCAGTAGCTCCTTGTGTTTTTTTCGCATAAAACTCTTCTTGATGAAGAAACTACTGTTATGTCACTTTATGAAAAAGAAGGAGTGTTTTTTAGTGAAAGGCATTTCGTCAAAGTGGAAAGTGCTTTTTCTGTCAATTTGCTGCTGTGCTGCGTTGCATGTTGGCGTTCCGAAGGCAGAAGCATTCACAGGCCAAGTCATCCAGCAGGGAGCCGTGGGCGATGATGTGATTGAATTGCAGGCCCGGCTACAGAATATCGGCTTCTATAAAGGTAGGATTGATGGTGTGTTTGGCTGGGGAACTTACTGGGCACTAAGAAATTTTCAAAGTCAGTATGGTCTCCCAATTGATGGTATGGCCGGTGCAACGACCAAAATGAAATTAGCAGACGCTTCAAATTTTAATGCCCGCTGGGTTCATGAACAAATTAGTAAGGGCAACGAATTTACTTATTATGGCGGGGTGCCGATTGAAAAGCAAGTAAAACAGCGACAAGGGAAGGGAAAGGCAAATCCGAAAAAAACCGGAGTAGCAAGGACTGGAAACCAGACTGCCAAAGCAACGCGCACGGCTTCGAACGCACCAGGCGGATTCTCACAGAATGATATACAGCTAATGGCGAATGCTGTATACGGCGAATCCAGGGGAGAGCCTTATACAGGGCAGGTAGCAGTAGCGGCTGTTATCTTAAACAGAGTAGGGAACCCGGCTTTCCCAAATACTGTTTCAGGAGTTATTTTTGAACCAAGGGCCTTTACAGCAGTTGCAGATGGCCAGATTTGGCTGACGCCAAATGAGCGCGCCAAGGAAGCTGTCATTGACGCGATTAACGGCTGGGACCCTACTGGCGGAGCGATCTACTACTTTAACCCAGATACCGCAACAAGTGGATGGATTTGGGGCAGGCCGCAAATTAAAACAATCGGAAAGCATATTTTCTGCAGATAAACGAGGTGAGTAACTTTGGTAAGGAATATTATTATAGCCGCCCTCTCTATTGCATTGGTCGTAACAGGATACTGGGGCTACCAGGAGCGCCAGGCAAAAAACCAGGAGAGTCAAGCAAAAAATGCAGTATTAGTACATGCGGAAAACAACTATCAAAGAGCATTTCATGATTTATCCTATCAGGTTGACATACTTCACGATAAGATCGGAACTTCACTGGCAATGAATTCAAGAACCTCATTAAGCCCTTGCCTAACAGATATCTGGAGAATTACATCAGAGGCACAAAATGATGTTGGACAGCTTCCTCTATCTCTGATGGCATTTAGTAAAACAGAAGAATTTCTGTCGAAAATTGGGGATTTCTCATACCGTACTGCAATCAGGGACCTGGAAAAGGAGCCTTTGACAGACAAAGAATATGGCAATCTTCAATCACTTTATAAGCAGTCAGCAGATATTCAGACTGAGATAAGAAAGGTCCAGCATGTTGCGCTGCAAAACAACCTAAAGTGGATGGATGTAGAAATGGCTCTTTCTGATGATGAAGAAAAATCCGATAACACCATTGTTGATGGTTTTAAAACAGTTGAGAAAAAGGTAAGCGGGTACAGCCAGGCAAACGAGATGGATCCCACTTTCACATCCTACGAGCAAAAAGAGAATAATTTTAAAAACCTGACTGGCAAGGAAATCAGCAAGAAGGAAGCGGCATCCATTGCCACAAGATACGCAAAAGCCGAAAAAGGAACAAAAGTTAAAGTAGAAGAAAACAAAAAAGGCTCAGAATTTGGTTTCTATAGTGTGTCATTAACTGATGCTAGAAAAGAATCTGAAGTAAATATGGATATCACCAAAAAGGGCGGATATCCTATATGGTTCATTAACACTCGTGATGTGAATAAATCCAAGATCAGTCTTAATGAAGCCTCTAACCATGCAAAGGCATTTTTGAAACAGAATAAGTTTGAAAATCTGGAACTGTACGAAAGCGCGCAGTATGATAATATCGGTTTATTTAATTTTGTCACTGTAGAACAAGGTGCGAGAATTTATCCGGATTCTGTTAAAGTGAAAATAGCATTGGATGATGGCAGCATCATCGGTTTTTCTGCCGATGAATTCCTGAAGTCCAATAAACAAAGAAAGATTGGTACACCAGTTCTTTCCGAAGAGGCTGCAAGGAAAAAAATCAGCTCTAAGGTACAGGTTATGGAGCACCGTCTCTCAGTAATTAATAATAATACACAGGAGGAAGTGCTCTGCCATGAATTCCTTGGAACAATTGGCGATGACACATACCGAATTTTTATTAATGCAAAAACAGGCGACGAAGAGAAGGTTGAAAAACTGGAAAATGCGGAGCCGATATACGAGAATATAGTTTAAATTATCCATACCAGCCCATTTAAGTTAGTTAAACAAAACAATTGGAATAGCATGGTTTTCTGCGGAATGGGAATGGAAAATTAAATTACAAATTAAGGAAAGGTACAGATAATGTACTTTTCCTTTTTTGCTTTACATGGCATAATATTAGTAGTTATACCTATGTATTTAGTCTTATTTACATGAATGTATATAGTTGTTTCGCACTAAGTTAATAAGAAAAAAACATCCGGAAGTGTGGAGTATATGATTAAAATTGGAGACTCGATTATCATAGAACCAAAATTTTCCCTGCAGCCTGAAAAGTATAAGGCAATGGTTGTAGAAATCGATGATAACGATATTTTTATTGATTATCCGGTCAATTTGGACACTGGGAAAACCGTATTTCTGATAGATGGCACCCAGCTCAAAATTACATATATGGATCCTGAACAGGCGGTATTTATTTTTGATACTGAGGTATTAGGCAGGAAAAAAGCAAACATTCCTATGATCCATCTTCATTATCCGGACAAAGATAGCTTTGTTAAAATCCAGCGCCGCCAATACGTCAGAATTGATACCCGCATCGATATGGCCGTACACTCTGAACGTGGAGAATTTCTTCCGTTCACAGCGGTTACTGCCGATCTGAGTGCGGGTGGAGCTGGACTTGAAATACCAAAGCACGTAATTCTGGCCGCTTCATCTCATATTTATCTTTGGATGGTACTGCCGCTTAAATCCGGAGAAATACAATATCTCAGGCTAAAGAGCAAAGTAATCAGAGTAAGTGAGCAAATGGGGAGATTCAACAAGGCCTCCATCCAATTCGTTGAAGTAAGTGAAGGGGACAGGCAGAATTTAATACGATTTGTGTTTGAGAAACAGCTCGAAAAAAAGAAGGGCACAAGCATTAATTGACATTGTACCAGGCAAAGAAAAAGAATTCTTAAATAGCTATACAATAAAAATTTGTTTACTTAAAAAATGAATGAAAAGAATATATCTGCCCCATACTTGTAATGAAGTACTGCAAGGATGGGGTTTTACAATGAAAACAGTTGAAAGAATAATAATTAAGCTCATTATCATCCAGGCGATTTGTTTATTGTTTTTTCAGTTCCTTTTCCATAGGGAAGATTCATTCTTGGAGCTTAAGAAAATGGCCCAATATGAGGGTGTACATACAGATAACTATACAAAGGTAATAGAAACTTTTAATGATGCCGGAAAGTAGTCATAGTTATAAGAAAATCTTTGCTCCATAATATGGCCAGCAATCGTTTTTAGTAATCTTTTAAAAAGCGGGTTTCTTCCTGCTTTTTTTGTTTAGGCTCTGTTATAGTTAATTGTTGATTTTGGCAATATGTTGATTGGGGCGGAAATCAGCAGGCAAGTTTAACAGAGTTTTATTTTTAAAGGAAAAAACAGACAGAAATTAGGATGAAAATAAACCGTTGTTGCATCTGGTATAAGCTTCTTTGTTACTTTCTTGTCTTTCACGTCGAAACTGAGGGGAAGAAGTGCAGTATCAATTGTTTTTATGCTAAAATATATATGTTTTAACCAATTGTATTTAATGCATCGGGAGGCTTTATGGAAAAGAAGATATCAATCGCAATAGATGGACCAGCAGCTGCCGGCAAAAGCACTGTAGCGAAAATTGTAGCAGAAAAACTTACTTATATTTATGTTGATACCGGAGCGATGTACCGAGCACTGACATATAAAGCACTTAAAAATGAAATAAGCATTGCTGATGAAGATGCCCTGGCAAGCCTTTTGGAGCAAACAACGATTGAGCTGAAAACAGGAGAAACAGGACAAAAGGTTTTCCTTGACGGAGACGATGTAACCTCTGAAATAAGGAATAACCAAGTTACCGCTTCCGTATCAGAAGTTGCCGCCCATCAATGTGTTCGTGAGGAATTGGTGAGGCGCCAGCAGATTATGGCACAAAGTGGCGGGATTGTAATGGATGGAAGGGATATAGGAACCCATGTCCTTCCGACGGCAGAGGTTAAAGTCTTCCTGATCGCAAGTGTCGATGAACGCGCGGAAAGAAGGCACCTGGAAAATTGTAAAAAAGGGTTTGCATCGGATTTGGCGAAATTAAAAGAGGAGATTTCTCAGCGGGACAAATGGGATTCTGAGCGTGCTGTTTCGCCATTAAGAAAAGCAGAAGATGCTGTGGAAATCGATACAACCTGTCTGTCTATACAGCAGGTTGCTGAAAAAATCATGCAGCTAGTAACAGAAAGGACAAGATAAGCCTTGAGTTTTTATACATTTGCCAAGGGTCTGGTCAAAGTGGGACTTGCTCCGGTATACAGAATTGAAGTAATCGGATCTGAAAAGTTTCCGCAGGAAGGCGGAGTCCTGCTTTGCGCCAATCATATTGATAATATGGACCCGCTTGTCGCAGGCATTATGACACCGCGCGATGTCCATTTTATGGCTAAAGAGGAAATATTTCGCTTGCCTGTTTTAAAAAGCATCCTTCCAAAGGTAAATGCCTTTCCTGTAAAGCGGGGAATGAGCGACCGGGAAGCACTTAGGAAAGGATTATCCGTTTTAAAAGAAGGAAAAGTATTGGGCCTATTTCCGGAAGGTACAAGGAGCAAAAGCGGAGAGCTGGGTGAAGGTCTTGCCGGTGCAGGTTTTTTTGCCCTTCGCACGTCTGCCAGGGTAGTCCCATGTGCGATCATCGGCCCCTACAAACTATTCGGTAAAATAAAGGTTGTCTTCGGGGAACCGATCGACTTTACAGAAATCCGCGAACAAAAAAAATCAGCTGAAGAAGCAACTGCTATCATTATGAATGAAATTCGCAAGCTGATAGAGTTATATAGATAAACCTTCTTGCTTGACAAATTATCTATTTTATTAGAATTTATTAAAAAGGGGATATTTCCGAATTATAAATTAATATGCGGGTATAAACCTGTATAGGGTTATTAATGATTGGAAACAGCAAACAGGCTCCGGGATATTGCCCGCCCCGCAATCTTAAAAACTGTAAGCAGCAGTCATCGGTTAAGGAGGAATTCTAATGACAGAAGACATGAACCAAGTCGAGGTTAACAACTACGAAATTGGCGACAGGGTTAAAGCGAAGGTTACCAAAGTGGAAGAAAAACAAGTTATCGTAGATGTCGAAAACAGCAAAACAGACGGCATTATTCCGATCAGTGAGCTTTCCAGCCTGCATGTTGAAAAAGCCTCTGATGCAGCCAATGAGGGAGACGAGCTTGAGCTCGAAGTCATAAAGGTTGAAGAAGATGCTTTGATTCTTTCGAAACGCAAGATTGATGCACTGAATGCATGGGAGGATCTTGAAAAAAGGTTCCAGTCACAGGAAGTGTTTGAAGCTGAAGTAAAAGATGTGGTTAAAGGCGGTTTGGTAGTGGATCTTGGAGTACGGGGATTTGTTCCTGCTTCTCTTGTAGAGGATTACTTCGTGGAAGATTTCGCTGACTATAAAGGCAAAACAATGACCTTTAAAATTGTGGAACTTGATAGGGAAGTTAACCGTCTAATCCTTTCCCACCGAGCTGTTGTTCAGGATGAAAAAGGCAAGAAAAAACAGGAAGTACTTGGAAACATCCAGGCCGGCCAGGTTCTTGATGGAACAGTGCAGCGAATTACTGATTTTGGTGCCTTTATCGATATTGGCGGAGTAGATGGACTTGTTCATATTTCTCAGCTATCCCATGAGCATGTGGAAAAAGCTTCTGATGTTGTAACTGAAGGACAGCAGGTAAAGGTTAAGGTTCTTTCAGTTGACATGGACAATGAGCGAATTTCGCTATCCATTAAAGAAACATTGCCTGGGCCATGGTCAGGTGTTGCAGAAAAAGCTTCCAGAGGCACTGAACTCGAAGGACAGGTGAAGCGCCTCGTTTCTTTCGGTGCTTTTGTAGAGGTGTTCCCGGGTGTGGAAGGACTGGTCCATATCTCACAAATTTCCCATAAGCATATCGCAACACCAAATGAGGTATTGAAAGAAGGACAAACGGTTAAAGTAAAAGTGCTTGATGTAAATGAGAATGAGCAGCGTCTTTCTCTCAGCATTAAAGAGCTGCAGGAAAATGATTCATATGAAGAAACCAACTATCAATTGCCGGAAGAATCAAAAGGCTTCCAGCTTGGCGAAATGATTGGCGATAAATTAAAAGACTATAAGTAATGGTGTGATGATTAATGTCAAGGACAAGACGCAAATTGGAGCATATAGATTACGCTCTAAAAACAGGACAGCACAGGCTCTCAGGGTTTGAGGACATTGTATTTGTCCACCAAAGCCTTCCTGGAATCTCTTTGTCTGAAATTAATTTAAGCACAAAAATTGGCGAACTTATTTTAAGTTCGCCAATTTTTGTGAACGCGATGACCGGCGGCGGCGGAGAAGAAACAGAGATATTAAATCGGGATTTTGCCATTGCGGCCAGGGAAAGTGGAATTGCGATGGCGGTGGGGTCTCAGATGGCGGCCCTAAAGGATAAAGAACAACGAGCTTCTTATGAAATAGTCAGGAAGGTTAATCCAAATGGCATTTTAATAGCAAATCTGGGCAGTGAAGCAACGGTAGGACAGGCGAGGGAAGCAGTGGACATGATTGGGGCAGATGCGATTCAAATTCATTTGAATGTTATCCAGGAGCTGACCATGCCTGAGGGGGACAGATGCTTTCGGGGTGCTCTTGACCGGATTCAAACCATTGCCCAAAACCTGCCGATTCCCTTAATAGTTAAAGAAACGGGTTTTGGAATGAGCATGGAAACTGTTAAATCCCTTGCTTCCGCAGGTGTGCAGGTCGTCGATATTGGCGGGTATGGCGGTACAAATTTTGCGAGAATCGAAAATGAAAGGCGAAGCAGAATCCTTTCTATTTTTAACGATTGGGGCATTTCGGCCGCTGCTTCCGTAGTTGAAGCAAAGGCCGTTTCCCCAAATCTTTCTGTACTTGCATCAGGAGGCATACAAGACGCCGGGGATATCGCGAAAAGCATAGCATTAGGTGCAAGCGGGACTGGATTGGCCGGCTATCTCCTTAAGATATATAAGCAGGGTGGAGTGAACTGCCTAATTAATGAAATAACTTATTTGCACAGTGATTTAAAGTTCGTTATGACAGCGCTTGGCAAGCGGACGATTAAAGAACTGCAAGAAGCTCGGCTCGTGATAAAGGGTGATACCTATCATTGGCTTTTGCAGCGGGGCATTGATGCTTCGGTTTTTTCCTTATAGGCTCAGCCTGAAATGTGCAGTGGCAGGCATGTCGGGCTGCAATTTCAGAAAGCGGCTATTAAATGCGAGTAATGAAAGCATGAATTAACGTTTAAGCAACTTACAAATCAGACATAATGTTTCGTAAGAGGAGGAACATTATGGATGGTTTGTTTTTTTATTGGCTGGCTTGGATAGCTGTGGTGGTCCTGCTTTTTTTTGTTTCTGAAAGGTGGAAGTACCGCTTTCCAATGCTGATTCATCTTTTGATGATAATGATTATAGCCAGCTATCAGGTAAATGTTGATGCACTTTCTTTTAACTTTTCAGTTATTTATATTTTCATTGCCATATGCGTTTATATAAGAAGGATGCGTTTGATGCAGATCTTTGGATTTGTTATATCAATTTTCACAGTGGCAATGGCTTATTGCTGCTTTCAGTTATACTCAATGCTCGATCCGGTCTGGCTATTGTTTGATAAATCTTGGATGATGGCGATTTTGCTGAATTATTTATGCGTACTCCTTTTTTCAGCAAAAGGTATCCGCCTTGGAGGATTAATTGGCGGCATGGCTCTTGGAGATTGTATGACCTCTTTTCTGCTGTCGAGGCTTGCGATGCCATATGCAGCGGGTTCATTTTCCTGGCTTGATGATGCCGCATTAGCACTGGGAGTTGCCGCTACCGGCATATTGGCAGGTTACGCAAGCAGGATGCTGCAAACCCAAACAAATCCATTGCAGAAGGAGAGACAAAGATCATATGAATGAGTATGTATATCCCGTATTATCAGGTATAGCTGTTGGGACGCTCGCACGAGTGTATATGCTGCGGACCGATTATCGCCAATACCCCACTTATTTACACGGCAAAATCATTCACCTATCGGTTGGGTTTATCGCTGCCGGTTTAGGGGCAATAGTGGTTCCGTCTTTTATGGAGGAACAATTTACTGCGATTACTTTCCTCACGCTCGCCGCCTCACAATTCAGAGAAGTAAGGAATATGGAACGAGACACTTTGACCGAGGTTGATCAATATGAGCTGGTTAGCAGAGGCAAGACGTATATTGAAGGAATTGCAATTGCTTTTGAGGGAAGAAACTATCTAGTAATTCTGACTTCCTTTCTGACTACTGCAAGCTATCTTATTTTAAACCTATGGGCAGCCATTATAGCGGCGATTGTTTCACTGATTATCTGCCGGAAGCTTATGTCAGGAGGGAGGTTAGAGGATATTGTTGATATTGAGTACATTGAACTTTATTTTAAAGGGCCAGGGCTTTACGTCGACAATATCTATATCATGAATATCGGCCATCCTGAACGCCAGAAGGAAATCCTGAAGTATGGGATGGGATTTATTCTCACTCCCAAAAATTTTAATGCTCGGACCACCATCGCGAACTTGGGCCAACGCCAGGCAATTTTGCATGATGTTTCGACCGCACTTGGAGTCTTTCGGGACTCAGGTACACCTGCACTTGTACCGCTCGCAAAAAGAGATTTGGATGATGGGCGGGTAGGTGTGTTTGTTCTTCCCCAGGAAAGGAATATTGAAAAAGCTAAAGAAATCATTCAAAACGTGCCTACCCTGGAAACAGCAATTCGCATGCCTACAAAAGCAAATGTGAATCAGAAAGGGTGAGACTGATGCCTGTTGAAAAGTATATTCTTGCAGTTGTTACGACGAATCCACAAAAAGTCCCGTCCGGCGCCCACATATTCCATTGTCAGGATAAAAAGGAAATGGACCATTTTGCAGCGAACCTGGAAGCAATTCTTGATGGGATCGCCCATTCACTGAGTGATGAAGTTTATATTATTGTGAAACATTAATAATGTTTTTGTTTTTTCAATATATACAGATGTCTATCTTCAGCAACCAGCACCTCGAGTGTTGTAACCAAGGGCCGTTACAACCTTGGTCATAAGTCAATCGCTTCTGAAGGCAAAAAGCGCCTTCTGCCAGCGCTCGTCTTATGCTTGTCAGGGCTGAACAGGGCACTTCAGCATTTCCCAAAATAGACAAAGATTGTTGATTGCTTTTTTTTTTGATACTATATGATAGTTAGAGCGCCAGCTGCCATTAGCAGAACACAGACTAAGGGCGCCACGTCCCATGGGCCTAAGCAGGAATTCAGGCTTTTTGGATTGAGTTTTTGATAAATTATTTTTTTGAGATGTTTTTTAACCAGTTTCCTGCAAAAAAAACCGATCATGGTTGATATATAACATCCATAATTTTTTAGAGAGGGTGAATGCTATGCCAAAACCTACAGTGGCTATAGTCGGCCGTCCCAATGTTGGGAAGTCTACTATTTTCAATCGAGTTGTCGGGGAACGAATTTCGATCGTTGAAGATGTGCCAGGTGTAACAAGGGACAGAATTTACAGTTCAGGAGAATGGCTGACTCATGATTTTAATATTATCGATACCGGAGGAATTGATATTGGAGATGAACCGTTCTTAGAGCAAATTCGCCAGCAGGCTGAAATTGCGATTGATGAAGCGGATGTTATCATCTTTATGACCAATGGCCGTGAAGGAGTAACCGCAGCTGATGAGGAAGTTGCAAAAATATTATATAAATCCAAGAAACCGGTAGTGCTTGCGGTTAACAAGGTGGACAACCCGGAAATGCGCGACCAAGTCTATGACTTCTATGCGCTTGGCTTTGGTGAACCGTTTCCGATTTCAGGATCCCATGGGTTAGGTTTGGGAGACCTGCTTGATGAAGTTGCAAGAAACTTCCCGCAATTTGATGAAGAGGATTATGATGAAGAAGTCATTAAATTCAGCCTCATCGGACGCCCGAATGTGGGCAAATCCTCACTGGTGAACGCTCTTCTTGGCGAGGAAAGGGTTATTGTCAGTGAAATCGAAGGAACAACAAGGGATGCGATTGACTCGCCATACACCTATAATGACCAGGAATATGTCATTATTGATACCGCGGGCATGAGGAAAAAAGGAAAAGTGTATGAAAGCACAGAAAAATACAGCGTCCTGCGTGCCTTGCGGGCTATTGAACGTTCAGACGTCGTCCTTGTTGTACTGAATGCAGAAGAAGGCATTCGCGAGCAGGACAAGAAAATTGCCGGTTATGCCCATGAAGCAGGACGGGGAATTATTATTGTCGTTAATAAATGGGATGCAATTGAAAAAGATGAAAAAACGATGAAGGAATTTGAACAAAGTATCCGGGCACATTTCTTGTTCCTTGATTACGCTCCGATCGTATATTTGTCCGCGAAAACAAAGAAAAGGGTCCATACTCTTCTCCCTGTTATTGACAAAGTGAGTGAAAGCCATGCTTTGCGTGTTCAAACAAATATACTGAATGAGGTAGTTATGGATGCGGTTGCGATGAATCCGACACCAACCCATAATGGGCAGCGCCTGAAAATTTACTATACAACACAGGTAGCCGTTAAGCCGCCAACATTTGTCGTATTTGTAAATGATCCGGAATTAATGCACTTCTCATATGAAAGATTTTTAGAAAACAGAATTCGTGATGCTTTTGATTTTGAAGGCACGCCAATCAAGATACTCGGTCGTCAAAGAAAATAAAAAGGTTGTGATTGCATGAACCCGAACGGAGAGAAGAAGGTGGCTGTAATCGGGGCAGGCAGCTGGGGAACAGCGCTTGCGATGGTTCTGGCGGACAATGGGCATGAGGTACGCTTATGGGGCCATAAACATGAGCAAATTTCAGAAATAAACGAAGAACATACAAACAAGAAATATCTTCCGGGTATCACCCTGCCAACCGGCATTACTGGCTACTCTTCTTTGGAAGCGGCGCTTGAAGGCCTTCGCATCATTATCCTTGCGGTTCCTACAAAAGCAATCAGGGAAGTTCTCGGGAATATACATCCTCTTGTTTCAGATTCGGTCACGATCGTCCATGTAAGCAAAGGAATTGAGCCAGACACGCTGATGCGTATTTCAGAAATGATAGAGGAAGAGATGCCCGAGGGGCTATTATCTGATGTCGTAGTCCTTTCAGGGCCAAGCCATGCGGAAGAGGTCAGTCTTAGGCATCCGACAACGGTAACGGTAAGCTCAAAAAATATGAATGCAGCTGAAGAAATTCAGGATCTGTTTATTAACCAGAATTTTCGTGTCTATACAAACCCGGATTTAGTTGGAGTAGAAATAGGCGGTGCCTTGAAAAATATCATCGCTCTTGCTGCTGGGATTACCGATGGGCTTGGATATGGCGACAATGCCAAGGCGGCTCTTATTACCAGGGGGCTAGCAGAAATTGCAAGGCTGGGAACCAAAATGGGGGCAAACCCTTTGACCTTTTCAGGCCTGACAGGCATCGGTGATTTAATTGTAACCTGTACAAGCGTCCATTCAAGGAACTGGAGAGCAGGAAATATGCTCGGAAAAGGCCAGCAGCTGGACGAGGTACTTGCCAATATGGGAATGGTAGTTGAAGGTGTTAGAACAACGAAAGCAGCTTATCAGCTTGCAAAAAAATACAGTGTGGATATGCCAATTACAAACGCATTGTACGATGTTTTGTTTAATTCGTCCAATGTAAAAAGTTCAGTTGACACTTTAATGAGCCGTATGAAAACAAATGAAATGGAAGATCTCATAAATATTCTTGGCGAAAGGCTGAGCGATTAAGCAAAAACAGCAACACCATGGGGTTTATACGTGCATAGTATATGTTTAACGGAACTAAGGTTACCGTTAGTTTTTAAATGCATGGGATGGGCATTCGGTGATCCGGATCCTTGCAGGCATGCATAAAATGCAACGTAGCAAACTGGTAGTTCTACCTGGAGTTGGGGATTTTTAGTCATGGGCAGGAGATTGGGATTTTTCCAATCTGCTGCCTTTTTTTTAATAGGATCTGTTTGACCTTGGCTGTTGATTTCAGCTCTGGTGGCGGTTCGGGAGCCCTCGGCGCTTTGGCCTGCGGGGTCTCCCTTGACTGTTATTCCCGCAGGACATTGAATGGGCATCCTTGAACAAACACCGCACGAAGGAAATGCGAAGCATTTTCGAGGAGTCTCGCTCCTTCCGCTCCAATCAATATAGTTGCAAAATTAACAATGAGCTTTAACATAGCTTTTTGATAAGAAGAGTTACCGGTAGCGATGGGTTTGGAGAGTAATTCAGGCGCTGTTTGTTTATTAGGAAGCATCAATACCATAATTGCCGCCTGCTGCAGCCACAGCTTTGTTTGCTCCTAAATGCTATGTCAGCCTCCTTCAGGGTGGCTCTGTCGCTTTGAATACTTTCTTGAAATAAAAAATGTATGAAGCCGTCTAAGGAATATTAGAAAATACTTTTTCTCAACGCAATTATCGTGTGTTATAATACTTCACGTTATAGGGAAACACCATATATAAATATTGGACAGGCCCAAAGAAGGATTTAACACGCAATCGGATGTTTTACATTGCTCCGGAAGAATCAGCCTATTGGTGATTTTTTGGCATTTTTTATTGGGATGAAGGAGAGAAAAAAGATGACACCAGCACTGCAAAAAATGTGGATTTCATTAGCCTCTATGCTATTTATGTTCATTTCAATTGTGGCTATCTATTTTAGCCGCTTTAAACTTAAAGGGATTTGGAAAATCTTAACGGCAATCATCGCCTATATTTTAATGATATCGGCTGGCCTTATTATACTTGTGGTAGTATTAAGCGGGCCGACCAAATGAAAAAACAAAATAAATATCATACAAAGCTGAAGGCCATTTTCGTTCACATTGGGATCGTTTTCCTGCTGTCAGGATGCCTTTACCCTGAAAAGAAGCTTTCAGAAAACCAAATCCCGTATAAAGACCATATTCAGTCAGTCCAAATGGCAGTTGACCAATTCCAGAAGGACGGAGGCGGAATACTTCCAATTAAGACGAAAGACGCTGAAACTCCTATTTATAACAAATATGTGATTGATTTTAGCAAACTCGCACCAAAATATATAGCTGAGCCGCCTGGCAACGCATATGAGATGGGCGGCATATTTCAGTATGTACTGACAGATGTTGAGAAGGATCCGACAGTTAAATTGTTTGATATCAGAATTTCTGAAGCGGTCCAGAATCTTCATACACGCCTTACGATTTACATGCAGAATAATGGCTTTCCTCCGTATAATGAGCAGCTGTCCAAAGAAGTGTACACACTTGATTATAAGAAAATGGGCTTGAAGGAAGAACCGACTGTTGTAAGCCCTTTTTCTGGACAGGCACTTCACTTTGTAATACATACGCCGGATGCCAAGCTATATGTCGACTATACACCTGATTTAATGAAAGCCCTAGAAGAAGGCGGGGAAGGAATAAAACCAGGTGAGGATATACGTCGCCTGTTGGTTGATGGCTCGGAATTTGTTCCGGCTAACTCTCTGCCGTACACGATAGATAATCAGAAAAAACCGGTGTTTATGACAAATTAGGAATAACCCTTTTCCTGCACAATATATTGTAGGAGAAGGGTTATTTTTTTCGCGGATAGGAAAGTGTAAAATTTTTGGGCTGAAAATTGCTATCTCCTTTCCATCCGCATAAGGGCAACTACGCCTCTGTCTTCGCCTTTCTAAGGCTCGCCAATCGACGAGTTTTCTAATCTTCATGTATCATTCTCAGTCTTGAATTTCAGCCCTTAATATAATTGCTCAAATCGTACTGGGGGGATTTTTTTAAAATAGCAGGAATATTCCTTTAGGACAACATCATAAATATATATTGTACTAGATTCATAATAGGATGATATGATCCCAGCAACTCTAATATCGGGAGGGGATACCTTGGAAAAGGTAGATATTTTTAAAGATATCGCTGAACGTACGGGAGGCGACATTTATTTAGGTGTAGTCGGGGCCGTGCGTACAGGTAAATCAACATTCATAAAGAAATTTATGGAACTTGTAGTGATTCCAAACATTGACAGTGAAGCAGAGCGTGCAAGAGCGCAAGATGAACTTCCGCAAAGCGCTGCAGGAAAGACCATCATGACGACTGAACCTAAATTCGTTCCGAACCAGGCAGCAAGTGTCCATGTCGATGAGGGCCTTGATGTAAACATCAGGCTGGTTGATTGTGTAGGCTATACGGTGCCTGGTGCGAAGGGATATGAGGATGAGAACGGGCCGCGGATGATTCATACGCCATGGTACGAGGAACCGATACCGTTTCATGAGGCTGCTGAAATTGGCACAAGGAAAGTAATACAGGATCATTCTACGATCGGGGTAGTTGTCACAACGGATGGGACCATTGGCGAAATTCCGCGTGCTGATTATTTAGAGGCTGAAGAAAGAGTCATTGGAGAGCTTAAGGAAGTTGGAAAACCGTTCATTATGATTGTGAACTCTGTCCAGCCGCACCATGCAGAAACAGAAGCGTTAAGGGTAAAACTTCAGGAAAAGTATGATATTCCGGTGCTGGCGATGAGTGTAGAGGGCATGCGTGAGTCGGATGTATTAAGTGTTCTTCGTGAAGCATTATATGAATTCCCTGTTTTGGAAGTGAATGTAAACCTTCCTAGCTGGGTAATGGTGCTTAAGGAAAACCATTGGCTCCGCAAAAGCTATCAGGAGGCTGTAAAGGAAACGGTTAAGGACATTAAGCGTTTAAGGGATGTTGACCGTGTCGTTGCACAATTCATAGATTTTGAGTTCATTGACCGTGCCTCGCTTGCGGGAATGGAAATGGGTCAGGGTGTAGCGGAAATTGATCTATATGCCCCAGATGAACTATATGATGATATTTTAAAAGAAATTGTGGGTGTAGAGATAAGGGGGAAAGACCACCTCTTATCACTCATGCAGGATTTTGCCCATGCGAAAGCGGAATATGACCAGGTGGCAGATGCACTTAAAATGGTAAAGCAAACAGGATATGGGGTTGCAGCGCCTTCACTTGCTGATATGAGCCTTGATGAGCCTGAAATCATCCGACAGGGAGCACGCTTTGGTGTTCGACTTAAAGCAGTTGCTCCGTCCATCCATATGATTAAAGTGGATGTGGAGTCTGAATTCGCACCGATCATTGGAACAGAAAAGCAAAGTGAAGAGCTTGTCCGTTATCTGATGCAGGACTTCGAAGATGATCCGTTATCAATCTGGAATTCAGATATTTTCGGAAGAAGCCTCAGTTCCATAGTCCGTGAGGGAATCCAGGCAAAACTTTCGTTAATGCCTGAAAATGCACGCTACAAGCTAAAAGAAACTCTTGAAAGAATCATTAATGAAGGCTCCGGAGGACTAATTGCAATTATCCTTTAAAAGGGCCGGATAGAAAGAGGCGATACCCGCTTGCAGGGTTTTTCGCCTCTTTTTTCTTTGGAAAAGGGGCGGAGCTTAGCCGATTGTTCGGGCTAAGAACAACTGATTAAATTAGGCTCCGTTTAAAGCTCATAGTTGATTTTACCACTATGTTGATGTCTAGCTGCAGCGCCCAGCCCCGACGCGCAGGAGAAGTAACACAACGGAAGCGATATATTGCACGAAACAAAGTGGTAGCTTTGTGAGGACGTGCTAGTGCCGATGTCGCCACAGGACGAAGGTTGTAACACGAATTTAGTTACAACACTGGCGGCTTTAGGCGTTCTTCCTCTGGCCAGAGTGCTTTCGCTTTTCTATTTTGGTGCGGAAGACGCAGGAAAGAGCGAATTTTCTTAGCTGTGAATAGGAGTAGAGACCTGTTTTTATACGAATAGCAGTTATTATTTGATATTTTAATGACCTTATAGTAGTTTGAAGCAGCGGCTAATTATTATTGATACGGCAGAAACAGTATGGGTTTTAGCCGGAATTTCCGAAAATTAATAAAAATATGCATCTTTTTATGAAAAGATTACCAATATTTTTTTTAATCTCTTGCTTATGGAATAGAGTTTATGATAATCTACTAACAGAAAACGCTATTTAAAGCCATTCTTACCTGGACTGGCGGGTATTGCCACCTTGTATTTTCGGGGCTTCTATTCATTGGAAGAGTAAATGATTGAAATATACGACAAGCAGGTATAGAATGTACCCTGAATGTTCAAAAAAGTAATAATTCACTATTATTCGGTAATAATGGGTTACTATTAAAGGCTTTTGGGAGGAGGTGAATGGCATGAACAAAACAGAATTGATTAACGCAGTTGCAGAAGCAGGCGAACTTTCCAAGAAAGACGCTACAAAAGCAGTTGATGCTGTTTTTGATACAATCCTAGATGCATTAAAAAGCGGCGATAAAGTACAATTAATCGGTTTTGGAAACTTTGAAGTGCGTGAGCGTGCGGCTCGTAAAGGTCGTAACCCGCAAACTGGCGATGAAATCGAAATCGCTGCAAGCAAAGTTCCTGCATTCAAACCAGGTAAAGCACTTAAAGACGCTGTTAAGTAATTACATAGAGCACTTTAAGAGAAAAGGGCCACGAATGTGGTCCTTTTTGCTCCTTATTTTACAAATATGATAATATGTAAGCGTGCTTTTTTCAGTTTCTACTGTACCTGGCAATACCTAATCAATCGGGTACAATGCAATGAAGGCAGCTGCAGCGGCCCAAAAGCGGGTAATCCGCTGCATTAATATTAATAGCGGGGGAAGGTTGCATGGACCCTGCGGTTTGCAAAGTACCTAGGAGGAAAATGATGTCGAAAGTAAATCACGCGAAAATAGAAGAAGCGGTTAAAATGATTTTGGAAGCAGTTGGTGAGGATCCGGAGCGTGAAGGCTTGCTGGATACACCGAAAAGAGTGGCAAGGATGTATGAAGAGATTTTTTCTGGACTGCAGCAAGATCCAGGGGAATATTTTGAAACTATCTTTGGTGAGGACCATGAAGAGCTTGTACTTGTTAAGGATATTCCATTTTATTCGGTTTGCGAACACCACTTGGTCCCTTTCTATGGAAAGGCCCATGTTGCTTATATCCCAAAGAATGGCAGGGTTACAGGTTTAAGCAAGCTTGCAAGGGCAGTAGAGGCAGTTTCAAAAAGGCCTCAGCTCCAAGAAAGGATTACGACTACCATCGCGAATTCAATTATGGAAAAGCTTAAGCCGCACGGCGTAATGGTCGTTGTTGAGGCAGAGCATATGTGCATGACGATGAGAGGAGTCAAAAAGCCCGGCTCCAAAACGGTTACTTCGGCTGTTAGAGGCGTTTTCGCAGAGGACTCACGGTCTCGGGCCGAGGTCTTGTCATTTATTAAGGGATAGCAATGGGGTGAGTAAATGGATGAAAAAACAAGCAAGGATTTTGTAGTGATAAAGGCAGAGGATGACGGTGTTAATGTAATAGGCCTGACCAGAGGAACTGATACCCGTTTTCATCACTCGGAAAAACTTGATGCAGGTGAAATAATGATTGCACAATTTACCGAGCATACTTCTGCCATTAAAATAAGGGGTAAGGCCAAAGTATATACCCCCTATGGAGTAGTCGAAAGTGAAGCGAAAAAAGCTGAATGAATTGTATTTATTAACCTTGCCGCGATTCTGCCGCGCAGGGTTTTATTTATTATTAGACAGGCTGATTGGATTTTGGACTAAATAATTGATCACAGCAGCCAAAATAGGAAAAAATCCATGGATTAGCCCTTTCCAAAGTTTTTTATGTTATAATGATGTGTGTTTTTAAAACAGGTACAAGGCCATACGCGGCCTATAAAAGAAATACATAGAAAACGGATATGACGATAAAAGGGATGCAAGGGTGATATCATATGTTAAACAGCGACAAAACATTGGCAGAATTAAAAGACATGATTGAAGCAAAAGCACATCATCCCTATTTGCTGCGATTTTTAGAAAAGCCTTTGATTGATGAGAATAAGCTGCTATTGCTCATTAGTATCTTTGAGGAACTGGATATTTCAGTGGAAGAACGTGATAAGTATATTCTTTCAACGATGCTGATTCAGATTGCCTTGGATACCCATGAGAAAGTGACAAATAAAGCTGCTGGCCAAGATAGCGAGGGTGTCCTAAAAAACAGGCAGCTTACCGTTTTGGCTGGAGATTATTACAGTGGCTTATATTATAAACTGCTTGCTGACATTGAAAATATCTCTCTTATCCGTGTCCTGGCTGAAGCCATAAAAGATATAAATGAGCAAAAGATTAATCTATATCAAAAATCGATAAATGAAATGACAGTGCTGAATGATACCCTTGCATCGATTGAATCAAGCCTGATCAGGAAAGTTGCTGATTCTTTCCAAAAGCATGACTGGATAGAGTTTTCATCCAGCTTCCTTCTGCACAATCGGCTTATTGAGGAAAAAAATAAATATATGGAAAGCGGACAATCCGTTATCTTTGATATATTGAAAAAAATGTCCTTTCCGAAGAGGGACAGGTCAAAAGAGCTTTCGCCTGATCAGAGAAAGCATTTACTGAATAAAATTGACCTTTGCATTAACCAGGCGCGCGAGGCAGCTGTTCTGGGGCTTGAGAAGCTGTCGCCTGATGGGGAATTGCAAAAAAAACTGGCTTCTTTCATAGCCGGTCATGCTGGAACGGCTAAATCGCTAGTGGAGGAAGGATAAACCAATGGGACAGTCTAAGGAAGAAAGAGTTCATCATGTCTTTGAAAATATTTATGATAAATATGACAAGATGAACTCAGTAATAAGTTTTAAACAGCATATTATCTGGCGCAGGGCTACCATGAACTTAATGAACGTTAAAAAAGGATCGTCTGCACTCGATCTTTGCTGCGGTACAGCTGACTGGTCGATTTCCTTATCCAAAGCCACTGGGCCCGAGGGCAAGGTGACAGGCTTGGATTTCAGTAAAAATATGCTAAAGATAGGTGAGCAAAAGGTAAAGGAACTGAATCTGCAAAATATCCGGCTTATCCATGGAAATGCAATGGATCTGCCGTTTGAAGACAACTCTTTTGATTATGTGACAATTGGGTTCGGTCTTCGGAATGTTCCTGATTATATGCAGGTTTTAAAGGAAATGAACCGCGTATTAAAGCCAGGGGGCATGGCAGTCTGTCTTGAAACCTCTCAGCCTACAATGCCGGGATTTAAGCAATTGTATTATTTCTATTTCCGTTACATGATGCCGCTATTTGGAAAACTATTTGCCAAGAGCTTTCAGGAGTACTCTTGGCTCCAGGAATCAGCACGCGATTTTCCGGGAATGCAGGAGCTCGCCCGGATGTTTAAAGAGGCAGGGTTTGTGGATGTTGCCTTTAAGTCTCACAGCGGCGGTGTAGCTGCTACACATTTCGGGTATAAAAAGAAGTAAGGTATAGCATTTATTAAGCTGGGTGGAATGTATGAAACTTAAAATGATGTATTCATTCTTGAATACAGACCTGCAATTAATAGAAAAAGAAATGGAAGCGACCCTTCAATCCGACTCCGCCGTGCTGAGACAGGCTTCTTTGCACCTGCTGCAGGCAGGGGGGAAAAGGATCCGCCCAGTGTTCGTCCTTTTGGCGGCTAAATTTGGTGAATATGATATCAATGTGGTGAAAAAAGTTGCTGTTGCGCTTGAATTAATCCATATGGCTTCATTAGTCCATGATGATGTAATAGATGATTCCGATTTGCGAAGGGGAGCTCCAACCGTAAAATCAAAATGGGACAACAGGGTTGCAATGTATACCGGCGACTACATCTTTGCCAGATCCCTTGAAATTATGGCGGAAATAAAAAATCCTCTTGCTCATAAAATTCTTTCCCAGACAATTCTTGAAGTAGCTGTCGGGGAAATAGAGCAAATTGACCAGAAATATCAGTTTGACCAAAATATCCGCACATATTTCCGCAGGATAAAAAGAAAGACGGCCGTACTTATTGCAGCGAGCTGCCAGCTTGGAGCGATTGCAGCTGGGGTGCCAGACCATATACATACCAAGCTCTACAAGTTTGGCTACAACGTTGGTATGGCATTTCAGATTACCGACGACATTCTGGATTTTACTGCTACTGAAAAAGAACTGGGCAAACCTGCAGGCAGCGACCTGAGACAAGGGAACATTACGCTTCCAGTACTCATGGCAATAGATCATCCTCATATAAAAGAATTGGTTAGCAATGTAAGCGAAGGCATGCCGCAGGAAGAACTTTCATCTGTAATAGAGGTTATTACTCGATCGGGCGCCATTGAGAGGGCTTCGGCTGTTAGCGAAAATTATTTAAGCAAAGCGTTTGCCGAGCTTAGAGGCTTGCCTGCTAATAGGGCAAACAAGACTCTATATGAGCTTGCCAGGTTTATCGGAAAACGAAAATATTAAGGCAGCGATTGGGCTCAGGTTGATAAATTTTCATAAAAATGATAATATTTTCAAGGATTGTCTAATTAAAGGCAACTAACATACATAATCGTAGGAGTGGAGCTTACATGGAAAAAACATTTTTAATGGTAAAGCCTGACGGAGTACAACGTAACCTGATTGGTGAAATCGTTTCCCGTTTTGAAACAAAAGGTTTTCATTTAGCAGGTGCAAAATTGATGGCGGTTTCAAAGGAACTTGCTGAGCAGCATTACGGTGAACATAAAGAGCGTCCTTTCTTCGGGGAGCTTGTAGACTTCATTACTTCTGGTCCGGTTTTTGCTATGGTTTGGCAAGGTGAGAACGTAATCGCAACAGCTCGTCAAATGATGGGTGCAACAAATCCAAAGGATGCAGCAGCTGCAACAATCCGCGGCGATTTTGCTATCACTGTTGGCAAAAACGTAATCCACGGCTCTGATTCATCAGCAAGCGCTGAACGCGAAATTGCACTTTTCTTTAAAGAAGAAGAACTTGTGGAATATTCAAAGCTTATCAATGAGTGGGTTTATTAATTCTCCGCCGGCTAATTAATTATGAAAAAAGTAAACACCTACGGTGTTTACTTTTTTTTGTTAATTATTGATGCTCCAAATGTCTGCGCCCATAAACATCTGTTAAACTAATCCGATATACCTATAGAAGTCTAGACAGCCGAATATTAGTGCAGGGAGAAATGGAAGATGCCGCAAGATTACCTTGAGTTTATAAACCAGATAAAAAAAATTTCAGGAATAGATTTATCCTTATATAAAGAAGCCCAGATGAAACGGAGACTTACTTCCCTTTATGAGAAGAAAGGTTATTCTTCTTTCCGGGATTATGCTAAAGCTATCCAGTGCGATAAACAGATTATGAATGAATTTCTGGACCGCATGACAATTAATGTTTCTGAATTTTACAGAAATGCCAAACGGTGGGAAGTGCTCGAAAAACAGATTCTCCCTCGTCTGCTCCAAAAATCTAAAAAGCTAAAAATATGGAGTGCTGCCTGTTCAACAGGGGAAGAACCTTATACAATCGCGATGATTTTATCAAACCTGGTTCCTCTATCCTCCATTTCGATTACGGCAACGGATATTGATACTAATGTAATTGCACGGGCCAAGCTGGGGGTATATCCGTCGAGGTCACTGAATGAGGTTCCCCCTAATATTAAAGCAAAGCATTTTACTAAAGAGGGAGAATTTTATAAGGTTACAGAGGAAATAAAACAGACAGTTACCTTTAAACAGCACAATCTTCTCGCCGATCCGTTTGAGTCTCAGCATGATTTAGTTATCTGCCGGAATGTGCTTATATATTTCACAGAGGAAGCAAAGGATATTTTGTACAGGAAGTTTAGCCAATCTCTTAAATCAGGCGGTGTTTTTTTTGTAGGAAGTACAGAGCAGATTTTCAACCCGGCACAATACGATTTTGAAACGGAAGATACTTTTTTTTACCGGAAGCTATAATATAGGAGTTTTCGGCAAAGAGCCTTGATCCGAATATCAAGGCTTTTTTCTGTTGAAAAAGGGGCGGAGCTGCGCCGATTGTTCGGTAAAAAAATAAATTAAATAAAAATGTAAATTCTAAGGAAGTTGTATCGTTTAGCTTCGCTCAGGAAAAAAAGAATTTATTATACATTACTATAAGTCTTCTGCACTCCTTATCTTTTTTCTTTGAGAAAGGTTAAAGCCAATTTGGGTTGTGACTAAGTTCTGTCACAAACATTGTTGGTCTTAACCTGACGCTTCCTCTTTCTAAAAAAAGCGGAATTTTCTATCATTTGAGATACCCACATTACGAAAAACTATGGTATATTGATACATAAATCCTTTAACGAGGAAAAGGAGGAGGAACTCTATATGCGTTACTTAACAGCAGGAGAGTCACATGGACCTCAGCTAACAGCTTTAATTGAGGGACTTCCGGCGGGAATGCCGATCACCGAGGAAGATATCAGCTTCGAGCTTGAACGAAGGCAAAAAGGCCATGGAAGAGGCAGAAGAATGCAGATTGAAAAGGATAGGGCATTTATTTCTTCCGGGGTCAGGCATGGTTATACCCTTGGATCACCGATCGCTTTGGTTGTTGAAAATAAAGACTGGACACATTGGACAAAAATAATGGGAAGCGCTCCGCTGTCGGAGGATGAGACGGAAGAAGTAAAACGCAAAATCACTCGTCCGAGACCAGGACATGCGGATTTAAATGGGGGCATTAAATATGGCCACAGGGATTTAAGGAATGTTCTGGAGCGTTCATCCGCAAGGGAAACTACTGTTCGTGTAGCGGCGGGTGCAGCAGCAAAAAAATTGTTGTCGCTTCTTGGTATACATATTGGCTCTCATGTTTTGCAAATTGGCGATGTAAAGGCCGCACCTGCAAATTATCAAAACCTTCAAGAGCTGAAGGAAAGGACAGAAGAATCTCCAGTCCGCTGTTTTGATAAGGAAGCGGAGGCTCTAATGATGGCGGCAATTGATGACGCCAAGAAAAATGGTGACTCCATCGGCGGCATTGTTGAGGTTATTGCGGAAGGGATGCCTGTGGGTGTAGGAAGCTATGTCCATTATGACAGAAAGCTGGATGCTAAACTGGCTTCAGCCATCGTCAGCATTAACGCCTTTAAAGGGGTGGAAATCGGAATCGGCTTTGAAGCTGCGGGAAGATTTGGCAGCGAAGTCCATGATGAGATTGCCTGGAGCCCGGAAGATGGTTACTATCGTAAATCGAACAGGCTTGGCGGGCTTGAAGGCGGAATGACTACAGGTATGCCTATTGTTGTACGAGGGGTTATGAAGCCAATTCCTACTCTATATAAACCTTTAAAGAGTGTTGATATTGACACAAAGGAAGAATTCACTGCAAGCATTGAACGTTCTGACAGCTGTGCTGTTCCTGCGGCAGCTGTAGTAGCCGAAGCGGTGGTAGCGTGGGAACTTGCCACAGCAATAGTGGACCAATTTCCTTCTGATCGCTTTGATAGACTTGCTGAGTATATAGAACAATATAGGCAAGAAACTAAGGAGTTTTAATATGGAAAGCATTATCGTCCAAACATCTTCGGAACAGTATCCAGTTTATATTGGCAAAGATGCAATTAAAGGGCTGCCTGACTTTTTGAAAAGTGAAGGATTTGACAAGCGCAAACTGCTAATCTTAACTGATGAGAAGGTAGCAGCTCTTCATTTGAAATCTGTCAAGGAGCTCCTTAAGAATAATGGTTTGATTGTTAATGAGTACATTGTCCCTGAAGGTGAATTCGCTAAAACTTTTGAGGTTTTTTATCAATGTCATACATATGCACTTGAAGCTGGCCTAAATCGAAATTCCCTTATTCTTGCCTTGGGCGGGGGAGCGGTAGGCGATCTTGCCGGATTTGTGGCTGCAACTTTTATGCGTGGAGTGCCTTTTATCCAGCTGCCGACAACTCTGCTTGCCCATGATAGTGCTGTTGGAGGAAAAGTGGCAATCAACCATCCGTTAGGGAAAAATATGATTGGCGCTTTTCACCAGCCTAAAGCAGTTTTTTATGATCTGGCATTTTTACATACACTCCCGCTTTCTGAACTTCGATCGGGGTTTGCTGAAGTGATCAAGCATGGACTGATTCAGGACGAAACTTTTTACAATTGGCTTCAGGATAATATTTCCGGACTTGAAAAGCTTACAGACGGTCAACTGTCATACATGATTCAAAAAGGTGTTGGAATTAAAGCGGCCATCGTTAAGGAGGATGAAAAAGAATCTGGAATCAGAGCTTTTCTAAACCTTGGACATACATTGGGGCATGCAATTGAATCCGAAATGGGTTATGGGAAGATTAGCCATGGTGAAGGGGTTATCATCGGCTTGTTATTTGCTTTAAAACTTAGTATTCAGGAGCTTGGTTTTCGTTTTGATTTGGCTAAGCTTATTGACTGGCTTGAGTCCCTTGGATACCGGACTTCAGTTCCAGCTGAACTTGAGCCGGAAAAACTTATCACTATCATGAAAAAAGACAAGAAAACGGTAACGAGCAAGGTGAAATTTGTCTTATTAGAACAAATTGGTTTTCCAAAGCTTGTTGAACTGTCTGATGATATTATTAAAGACTTGCTGGTAACTATGTATTCGTGAGCTGAACGAGAAATGAGGATGCAGAATGGAGGGGCAGAGATGATAAGAGGAGTCCGCGGAGCGACGACTGTCAATAAGAATGATGAGACGTTAATTGTTAGAGAGACTGAAAAGCTTTATTTGGCCCTGATTAGTGAAAATGAATTAAAGGCGGATTCTGTGGCATCGGTATTTATTTCGGTGACCGATGATATTAATGCAGCTTTTCCCGCTAGAGCACAACGAAATATTGAAGGGTGGAAATATGTTCCTGTCATGTGCATGAAAGAAATTGCTGTGCCGGGAGCTCTTCCGCTCTGCATTAGAATTATGATGCATGTAAATACAGAAAAAGACCAGCAGGATATCCATCATGTTTATTTAAATAAAGCAGTCTCGTTAAGGCCTGATCTGCAGCCATCAAACTAAGTAAATAAAATGAAGGCCCATTTGAAAATAGGATAATTATTGTAATTGCTTTAATTTAGAAGATAACTTAAAAAAGAAGAAGTAATTGCAGAAACAATTCCGTCTATGTGATACAATATCCATATACTTTGTCGCTTTAAAGTAATAGTGAATCGAGGGGTTTGGTAATGAAATGGAAAGAAGCGGTAACAAATTTACAGCCTTATCAGCCTGGCAAGTCCATTGAAGAAGTAAAAAAACAATACGGTTTATCAGAAATAACAAAATTGGCATCAAATGAAAATCCTTTTGGCTGTTCAAACCTTGTCCGGGAAGCTATAGGAAGCTATGGAACCTCCTATGCACTATATCCTGATGGCTATGCCACAAATTTGAGATCAGCGGTCGCTAGGCATGTTAACAAACAAGAAACAGAGCTGATTTTCGGAAATGGATCAGATGAAATTATCCAGATCATTTCGAGAAGCCTGCTTTATCCGGGGCGTAATACCGTCATGGCAGCTCCTACTTTCCCGCAATATAAACACAATGCTGTCATTGAAGGTGCAGGCATTAGGGAAGTGCCTTTAATTAATGGAGCCCATGATTTAACAGCAATGCTTGCAGCGATTGACGGGGAAACATCGGTAGTCTGGGTCTGTTCACCGAACAATCCGACCGGTATCCATATTCCTGAGAGAGAGCTTGTCGGCTTTTTATCCCAAGT
The DNA here is from genome assembly GCF_002860285.1 of Bacillus sp. M6-12. Classification (GTDB taxonomy): domain Bacteria; phylum Bacillota; class Bacilli; order Bacillales; family DSM-1321; genus Peribacillus. The sequence goes on along the minus strand of NZ_PGVF01000015.1, from coordinate 122,514 downwards.
TCCAGACGACGTTATGGTCGTTCTGGACGAAGCATATTTTGAATATACAAATGCTGAGGATTATCCTGATTCAGTTAAATTGCTCGATTCCTTCCCTAATCTAATAATCTTGAGGACTTTTTCAAAGATATACGGCCTTGCTGCTTTCAGGGTTGGCTATGGAATTGCACATAAGGATATTATCCGCAGACTGGAGCCGGCACGCGAGCCATTTAATACAAATACACTCGGCCAGATTGCTGCAATCGCTGCGCTCGGTGACCAGGAATTTATCATCCGCTGCAAAGAGGAAAATAAAAAGGGTCTGCAGCAGTTTTACAGCTTTTGTGAAGAAGCAGGTCTTGCCTACTATCCTTCACAGGGAAACTTCATCTTGATTAATTTTGAGATGGATAGTGATGAAGTATTTCAATTCCTGCTTGAAAAAGGATATATAGTCCGTTCTGGCAGGGCGCTTGGCTTTCCTGGCTGGATCCGCGTTACAGTTGGTTCACAGCAGCAGAACGAAGGAATCATCCAGCAAATGAAATCTCTGCTGGCTGTAAGGAATAAATAGAAATTAAATTCTTTTAGGAGAGTAGATAGGAGCAGAACTGTGAAAGGGAACGTTTTAGTAATAGGCCTTGGTTTGATTGGCGGTTCGGTTGCACTCGCCATCAAGAAGGAGCATAAAGAGGCATGCATTACCGGATACGATGTAAATGAACAGAATATTGCACTGGCAAAAGTACTGGGAATCATTGATGAAGGCTGCGAAACAGTTGAAAAAGGTGCTGCACAGGCAGATTTGATTGTGATTGCCATACCTGTTCTCCAAACTGCAGCAATGATTAAGCGCCTTGCTGCTATGCCTTTGAAAAAGGAAGTCCTGATCACAGATGTTGGCAGCACGAAAGAACGGATTGTAGAGGCGGCAGCAGCTCTTACAGCCCGGGGTATAGCCTTTATTGGTGCTCATCCTATGGCTGGATCGCATAAAAGCGGTACTGGAGCTGCAAAAGCCCATCTATTTGAAAATGCTTTTTACATGCTGACACCAGGTGAAAATATCAATACGGAACAAATAGAATTGCTTAAGGACTGGCTGAAAGGGACAAGAGCACACTTTCTTGTAACTAGTCCGCATCTTCATGATCAGCTTGCAGGAGTTATCAGCCATTTCCCGCATATCATTGCAGCTGGACTTGTTAACCAAGCGAGGTCCAGCACACTTGATCAGGATTTAGTAACTAGGCTTGCAGCAGGGGGATTTCGCGATATTACTAGAATTGCCTCCAGCAGTCCAGCCATGTGGCGTGATATCCTGCTGCAGAACCAGGAAGTGATTCTTTCGCTAATGGAAAGCTGGCAGACAGAGATGGCCAATATCAAGTCATTGGTCGAGGACAGGGATAGTGATGGAATCTATCAATTCTTTGATGAAGCAAGAAAATTCAGGGATAGCCTTCCAGCGAAATCAAAAGGTGCGATCCCTGCTTTTTACGATTTATATGTCGATGTTCCGGATTATCCCGGTGTTATTTCCGAGATCACCGGTTATCTGGCAGAAGAACGGATCAGTATAACTAATATCAGGATTTTGGAGACCCGTGAAGAGATATATGGAGTTCTCGTGCTGAGCTTCCAGACTGACAGCGATCGGGAAAGAGCGCAGGAATGCCTCGGCCGCCTAACTGTATATGATACATATCTGGCGTAAAAAAAACGGAAAAGGAGGAATAAAAGATGGAAACCGTATCACTGAAAACTAAAGTAAAGTCATTGCAAGGTTATATAGATGTACCTGGCGATAAGTCAATATCTCATAGGGCCGTAATGTTCGGTGCACTTGCCGAAGGTACAACAACCATCAGTCATTTTCTCCCAGGGGAAGACTGTCTGAGCACCATTTCCTGCTTTAGGCAGCTAGGTGTTCCGATTGAAAGGGATGGGGACAGCGTAACGGTAACAGGAAAGGGGTTTCAGGGGCTCACGGAGCCTTCTGAGCTTCTGGATGTAGGAAATTCTGGCACAACCATCAGGCTCATGCTCGGCATCCTGGCAGGCCAGCCTTTTCATGCTGTCCTAGCAGGAGACAGTTCAATAGCTAAACGGCCAATGACCCGGGTGGTTGATCCGCTTAGGCTGATGGGAGCTGATATTGATGGCAGGAAGAATGGGGAAAGAACGCCTTTATCAATTAGGGGAGGTTCGCTTTCTTCCATTGATTATAGAATGCCGGTGGCAAGTGCTCAAGTTAAATCAGCTATTTTACTTGCCGGATTGCAGGCCGAAGGTGTCACTATTGTAAGGGAGGCCTCAAAAACGCGTGACCATACGGAACGGATGATTGCACGGTTCGGAGGAGAAATTACGGTTAACGGCAATGAGGTATCTGTCCAAGGAAAACAAAAGTTAATAGCTGCGAATATTAAAGTACCTGGCGATATCTCGTCTGCCGCTTTTTTTATGGTGGCAGCAGCAATCATCCCTGATAGTGAAGTAACATTAATAAATGTAGGCTTGAACCCGACCCGAACTGGTATCCTCGATGTTTTGCTTGCGATGGGTGCGGATATGACAGTTGTACCAGATATCGTTGAAGAGAATGCTGAACCGACAGGTACTATCACTGTTAAATCCTCAAGATTAAAGGGCGTCGAGATTGGCGGAGATCTTATTCCTCGCCTGATTGATGAACTGCCGGTAATTTCACTGCTGGCTGCGCACGCGAAAGGAACTACTGTGATTAAAGATGCTCATGAGCTTAAGGTGAAGGAAACAAACCGGATCGATACAGTAGCAAGTGAACTGGCCAAGCTCGGTGCAAATATAACGGCAACATCCGACGGTATGATCATTAAAGGCGGTGCTCAGCTAAAAGGTGGTACTGTTTCAAGCCATGGCGACCATCGGATAGGAATGATGCTGGCTGTGGCAGGACTGGCCTCTGATGGAGAGGTTTTTCTGGAAAACCCTGAAGCTATTGCCGTTTCTTACCCTCAGTTTTTTAAGCATTTATCGTCACTGGTACAACTGTAGCGATACAGCTGTATTAATAGCTCACAATATAAAGTATAACCCTGATCCCAATGTGCGGAACAGGGTTTTTAATACTGAAGTATAAATACCATGCAGCAGCCATCCTGGTGTCAATGACAGTGTTATTTTTTGAAGGTATTCCTCACTATTTTAGAATTGCGTTATATTAAATTTTAAGGATTTTGGTGCTATATTGATTGGAGCGGAAGGAGCGAGACTCCTCAAATAGGGCTTCGCATTTCCTTCGTGCGGTGTTTTTTCAAGAATCGTATACCTGGGAAGTAGCGAGTCAAGGGAGACTTCACTGATAAAAACGTGAGACAAGAAAGCGAGTGCCTCCCGCTGCAATCCACAGGCAAATTTAACAAAGTTTAGAATTAGGAGAAATGCAGCTGTGTGATCCTTTACAGCCTCAGCTAATAAAAGTTTTAAGAATCCCCGCTCAAAAGGTCTTATTTCATCTAAAAAAACATATTCTGTCATAAGACAAGTTGGGGGTGGAATATGGCTTATTTGATGGAAAAAATTCAACTATTTCAGCATGATGCTCTGAAGGAAACGTCAATATTCGTTAATGACAATAAAATACAAACCATCCATATTTCTACGTCAAAGCTAAGATTCATAAAAATGAATCTGGACGGTTTCGTTATTACACCCTCCTATTGTACGGTGGCAGAGAAGCTGGACAGCAGCCCGCAAAACTTTCTCATGGATCAATATGTGAAAAGAGGTATTACGACTACTATAGTTCCCGTACCAATCCGGTTTGAATACGAGGTAAAAGAAAATCTTAAATTGTACAGGTCTTTCCTTAAGAACTCTCCTTTGGATTATGTCCTTACCCTGAAAATCCCGCAGAGATTGCTTACTCCCTCCATCATTATGTATTGCAAATCCGCGAAAATTCCTGCGGTGTTTATCGAAATTGATCAAATGGATGAGCTGGAATGCCTTGCCTGGACATGGATAAAGCATGCCGGATTTCCTTATTCGCCAGTACTAATTCCTGTTTTTGATAAGAAAGATCCAGTAAGGGGAAAGGAAGAGCGCTGGAGGAGGCTCATGCAGATGGTGAAAGTGAACAGCCTTGAAAACGAGCTTGTGCCAGGGGAGCCTATGGGGCTTGAACAAATGAAAAAACTTGGCATCTATCCGAAAAGAGGAGATTTGCATGCCGGTGGAGAAATAAATTATAACATCTACCTTAAAGAAGCGGCCGCTAGCCTCCTAAATGGAAAAAATGGCTTAGTTTATGATAAACTAATAGGTACGGTTTCAAAAGGTAAAGTAATAAGAGCCGGGGAAAATCTTTTTCTAGTCCCAGGTGATGGTGAGGAAATTACCGTCCATATTCCCGGTTTCTTCATATAGAATTAAGTTTTTGCTGGAGGAAGGAATGTTTATGAACTCGGTTGAAAATGTATTGAAAATTCTTAAAAATGGCGAATTAGAGAAAGCTTTTTCACATATAAATCAAATAAAAAAGAGTGAATCGGATGAGGATATCCTATTGCTGGCTGAAGAAATTACGCAGCTTGGATTTATTGAACAGGGAAAGGATTTATTTGAATTCCTTCACCAGAAGTACCCCGATGAAGGTGAAATCCTCTTGTCGCTTGCCGAGATTTTAACAGAAATGGACCAAGAGGATGAAGCTATGCTGCTTCTAGAACAGATTGACCCAGAGGATGACATTTATCCGAGTGCACTTTTGCTTGAAGCGGATTTATATCAAATGCAGGGCATGGATGAAGTCAGCGAAAGAAAGTTATTAAAGGCAAAGCAATCACTGCCAGATGAAATTCTCATCGATTTTGCGCTTGGCGAGCTTTACTATCAGCAGGGCAAATTTATTGAAAGCATCGCTTCTTTTGAAAAAGTGCTGCCTGTCATGCAAGAGGTTGGAGGCATTGATATCAGCCAGCGAATGGCTGAAGCTCTCAGCAGTTCAGGCCAATTTGAAGAAGCCCTTACTTATTTTGATAAGGCATTAGAAAATAAGCTTGAAATCAATACATTATTCGAGTACGGGCTGACCGCATATCAGGCGGGATATTATGAAACCGCAGTCGCTAAATTTAGCGAATTGAAAGAGCTTGATCCTGAATATCATTCTTTATATTTATTTCTTGCCAGATCCTATGAGCATCTTGAAGAGCTGGAGCTATCTCTAAAGATTGTTAAGGAAGGAATTAAAGCTGACGAATTCAATAAGGAACTTTACTTTTTTGGCGGAAAAGTTGCCCTTAAGACAGGCCGGGAACAGGAAGCTGAGGACATGTTCCGTGAAGCCCTGGCACTGGATCCGGGTTATTTGGAGGCTGCCCTTACTTTGATGAAGCTTTTGGTGCATCTTGAACGGCACGAGGATGTTGTGGAATGCATTGAAAGCATACGGGGCTATGGTGAAGATGACCCTCAGTTCGATTGGCTGCTCGCAGTCAGCTATCAAGGGCTGGAAAATTATTCAGAGGCATTAAACTCTTATAAAAAAGCATATAATGCTTTTGAAATGAATCAGGATTTTCTTATTGATTATGGATATTTCTTAGTTGAAGAAGGAGACAGGGCAGGAGCTAGAGAAGTATTTAGCAAGCTGCTTAGCGAGAGCCCTGCAAATGAAGAATATATCATGATGCTGGAAAGGCTCGAAGCTGAGTAGGAAAAATAAAAAAAGGACAGAGGAGGGAATACATGTGGCTGCCCCTGTATCTGTGAATGAGAAAAAAGATTTTATCCGCTGGTTTTTAAACCATTATCAACTGAAAAGAAGAGAATGTGTCTGGATATTAAATTATCTAATGAGCCATGATCAGTTAATGAAGAGGGTACATTTTGTCGAGCAGGCTCAATATTGCCCCCGGGGGCTGATCATGTCAACGCATTGTGTTGATGAAGCTCCCTTTAGATTTTATAAATCCAATGTTATGACGACTGATGCCGAGAAATCTTTCCACGATATACGTCTTAACCGTGATGAAGAAATATATATCCAGCTGAACTTTCGCTCTGCTTATTCCTCTCATCAATATGCTGCTGTGCTCGAGGAGAATCCTTATGTACCCCGGAATCTTCCGGGAAATGACAAGGATAAAGTCCTTGCCGAGCAGTTCCTGGAGCAATCAATCCTTACATTCCAAAGGGACCGGCTTATGAGGCTTATTGATGAAGCACTTGACAAAAATGATTCTGCTGCATTTTCACAGCTCACTGCTCAGCTTGCAAAATTAAAATAAAGTAACTGATTTCCATATTTAATTGAGTATCGCGCACCTGAGTAAATCGAGGGTGCGTTTTTTTATTGGCTGAAACTATTAGCAATAAGAGCAGGATAAAGAATACAGCAGGTCAGGGTTTAATGGGGTCTATGAGTGTATTAATTTTATAAAATAATGTCCTGCACACAACTCTATTAAAAAGTGCTAAGATAGATAAATGAGTAGACTGACATACTAGGAGTGATAGCATGAAATGGACGCCAAATGATATGGATATGTATCTTCAGGCAAAGGAATATGTTGACACGGCCTTAATCCCGCTTGTGCCGGTTAGTTTTGCCGAAAATATGAAACAATCAGCATCCATGAAAGACTTTACTGACATTTTAACAGTGGAAATTGAACGGCAATTTAAAGGCCGGATTATGCTGCTGCCGCAGCTGGCCTATTTATCCGCATTGGATGAAGAAAAAAGATTGGAGCTGGCAGCTGGCTGGGCCCGCGAGCTAAAAGAGCAAGGATTCGCCCATGTCTTTTACATAACCTCGGACAGTGAATGGAAGGAAAATGAGCAGGAGCTGGAAGGCTCTTTGATCTGGATTCCTTCGATACCGCTCGAGCATTTGGAAGAAAAACATAAGAAACCGATGATCGATGATCAAGTACGGCAGGTGCTAGCGATTTTTACCCGAAAATGGCATGAATGATAATTTAAATAAAAACGCATACATTTCCTTTAAATTGGACACATTGTTGACATCTTTTAAATTTAACTGATTATTGACCTTGGCAAATTATTGATATATCATTGTAATGTCCTAGTTTTATAGTGTTGCTATTTGATTGGTCCGCTTGGGCTCATTATAGTGATAGAGGGGGGAAAAGCATGAGCAAGCATCGGGTTTCAAGACGTCAATTCCTGAGCTATACACTCACAGGTGTAGGCGGATTTATGGCGGCAGGCATGTTAATGCCAATGGTAAGGTTTGCAGTGGATCCTGTACTTAAGGCTTCTGAAGGCGGCGACTATGTTGCTACGAAACAAAAAGTGGATGATTTAACTGACGAACCAAAACGTGTCGATTTTACTGTTAAGCAGGTAGATGCGTGGTACGAATCTGAAGAAACAAAAACAGCATGGGTTTATAAGGATGATAAGGGCGAGGTCGTCGCATTATCACCGGTATGTAAACACTTGGGCTGTGCCGTTGCATGGAACACAGATAAGTCGAATCCTAATCACTTCTTCTGTCCGTGCCACTACGGTCTATACACGAAAGACGGAGCGAACGTGCCGGGTACACCGCCGTTGGCTGGACTGGATGTGTACGAGCATAAAACAAAAGACGGAATTCTTTACTTGGGTGCAGTAAAGCCGCATAAGGGGGCGTAATAATTGTTAAACAAGATTTATGACTGGGTTGACGAGCGTTTAGACATTACGCCTTTGTGGAGAGATATTGCAGACCACGAGGTTCCCGAACACGTAAACCCTGCGCATCATTTTTCTGCCTTTGTATACTGCTTTGGAGGTTTAACCTTCTTCGTAACGGTTATCCAGATTTTATCGGGTATGTTCCTTACAATGTATTATGTGCCTGATATCAAAAACGCCTGGGAGTCCGTGTATTATTTGCAGAATCAAGTCGCATTCGGTCAAATTGTAAGGGGAATGCATCACTGGGGAGCAAGCTTAGTAATTGTTATGCTGTTCTTACATACATTGCGCGTATTCTTCCAAGGTGCGTATAAAAAACCACGTGAACTTAACTGGGTAGTTGGAGTATTAATTTTCTTTGTTATGCTAGGTCTAGGTTTCACTGGTTACTTATTGCCTTGGGATATGAAAGCGCTATTCGCAACACGCGTAGGCCTTCAAATCGCTGAATCGGTACCGTTTATCGGTACAGCTGTCAAAACCTTGCTTGCAGGTGATCCAACAATCGTTGGGGCACAGACATTGACTCGTTTCTTCGCGATCCATGTCTTCTTCCTTCCTGCAGCGCTTCTTGGACTAATGGGGGCTCACTTCCTGATGATCCGTAAACAGGGTATTTCTGGCCCTCTATAAAATCTCGTAAATACTATAACCTTTTCAAAAAGGAGGGGGATTTTTCAATGCATCGTGGAAAAGGTATGAAGTTCGTTGGGGATTCTCGTGTTCCGGCTCCATCAGAACGAAAGCCCAATATTCCTAAGGATTACTCGGAATATCCAGGGAAAACAGAAGCTTTCTGGCCAAATTTTCTTTTGAAGGAATGGATGGTTGGAGCGGTGTTTTTAGTAGGTTACTTATGTTTGACAATTGCTCATCCGTCTCCGCTGGAGAGGGTAGCTGATCCTACTGATACAGGGTATATTCCGCTTCCTGACTGGTATTTCTTATTCCTGTACCAACTATTAAAATATTCGTATGCTTCTGGTCCTTATAACGTAATCGGAGCCATGGTAATACCAGGCTTGGCATTCGGTGGTCTATTGCTTGCACCGTTCATTGACCGCGGTCCTGAACGCAGGCCTTCAAAGAGACCTTTTGCCACAGGATTTATGCTGCTGGCACTTGCTGCAACATTCTTCCTCACTTGGCAGTCTGTTGCAACGCATGACTGGGAAGCTGCAAAAGCTCAAGGTAAAATTGTTGCTGAATCTGCAGTTGATAAAGAAAGCCCTGGCTATAAAGTTTATGAAGCTCAAGGCTGCATTGGCTGCCACGGGGCAGAACTTTCAGGTGGAGCAGGCGGAGTTGCTTTAGTTGACAAAAACCTAAAGCCTGAAGAAGTAGCGAAAATTGCTAAAGAAGGTAAAGGCGGCATGCCGGCAGGTATCTTCAAAGGTACTGATGAAGAACTTAAGCAGCTGGCTGAATTTATTTCTACAGCAAAAAGTAAATAATAAGATTGATGAAACTGACGATTCGTTCGTCAGTTTTTTTCGCTTTATGATAGAGTTGAACTCATTCCTTCCTATTTCATAGAATAATGGGCGCCTGCGCACAGAAGTAATAGTCAGGATAAAACGTTTCAATGGTCTTGGAAAACCTTGGATTTTGAGGGATTTCAAGGTAAAATGGAACCATAAGAGGTTCCGGATAAACAAAGGTTTAAATTTTCCAATCCAAGAAAGAGGGTCTTCATGCAATATTTATACAGTGTTCTTTCAAACAGAAGTTTTCTTTTCCTGCTTTTAATAATTAACATTCTAGGAACGATTTATGGGTATTATTGGTATGGCTCGCAATTAAGCATTACTCCAGATATTTTCTTGATTTTTGTTCCCGATAGCCCGACTGCAAGCCTCTTTTTTGTATTTGTTATTATCGCCTTTTTATTAAAAAGGAATTGGGGTCTGATCGAGGCTCTAGCCATTATTACTCTCTTTAAGTACGGCATCTGGGCTGTTATCATGAATATCCTTACTCTCTATACCACCGGGTATCTTGCTTGGACAGGCTATATGCTAATGGCGTCTCATTTTGCTATGGCAGTTCAAGGAATCCTTTATTCCCCGTTTTATCGGATAAAGACATGGCATTTGGCAGCTGCAGGAGTTTGGACTGTACACAATGATATTATAGATTATGTATTTGAAATGATGCCTCGTTACAGTGATCTGATGCAGTTTTTGCCTGAAATCGGCTATTTTACGTTCTGGCTGAGCATACTTTCTATCTTTATCGCTTATTGGTTCGGTATAAGGAAGAACAGATTTACCTTGTCTCTATAGAAGATATAGGACTTTACAAAAATTATCGTTCGGATGGTCTACTCTTTCCTTATTACTCATACAGTTTTAATAGAGTAATGAGGAGGGACAAGTTGTATGCTTAAAAAGATTCTATTGCTATTTATTGCCGTTATGTCTGTACCGATGTTTGCCGTTTATGCCCAATCCTCTGCTAGTTTGGGAAAGCTCGATGACATATCAGATGAAGCATTGCAATTAGCAAGACTGCACCGCTATGATGACTCAGCAAAGATGCTGACTTATTTTTCAGAGAAGTTTTTGGAGGCAACAGGCGAGGAGAAGCTTTTTAGCATGGACGAGCTTCGGATTATTACTGTAGCCCACAATGATGCAGTAAAGGCCGTAAAGGATTCCGGACAGGACGATAAAGAAAAAATTAATTCCATTACAAAATTCCGGCTCGTGATGGATGCTGTGCAGTCGACTCACCAGCCTTTATGGACGTCTATGGAAGATCAGATTATGGGAACTTTTAGCCAAGCAAAGGATGCAGTATTATCCAAGGACTCCCAGCAGTTCGAAAACCAGCTGGATCAGCTGTTAGCGCAATACGATATTATCCAGCCTAGCCTTAAGATTGATTTGGACCCAGAGAGGGTACAAAAGTTAGATGCAAGGCTAAGCTTTATTAATCAATACCGCCCGCAGGTATTTTCCGAAAAAGCAAGTCAAAAGGAGCTTGACGAGCTTCATGACGATTTGGCTTCAATATTTGATGAAATGACCGAGGATGAAACAGATCCTTCGTTATGGTGGGTTATTTTTACGACTGGCAGCATTATTATTTCTACATTATCCTATGTGGGTTGGAGAAAGTATAAAGGGGATAAAGAGAAGCAAAAGCCTAGCAAAGGTCAGAATGATTGACACTTACGGCACAAACTTCTTAAAATAAATGTAAGACGTATTATTATGGAGGGAACAATGACATACATTATTTATTTTGCGATCATCATCCTGGTACCATTATATGCACAAATGAAAGTAAAGAGCGCTTATAAAAAGTATTCGAAAGTTCCTTCTTCTTCAAGGATGTCTGGGGCTCAGGTAGCCAGGCAAATTCTTGATCAAAACGGCCTCTATAACGTTACAGTTGAAGAAACCCGTGGTGTTTTAAGCGATCATTATGATCCCCGTTCTAAAACGGTTCGCCTGTCTTCAGGTAACTTTCATGGCTATTCATTGGCAAGCTCTGCAATTGCGGCGCATGAGGTAGGCCATGCCATCCAGGATCAGCAGGATTACGCCTTTCTGCGTTTTCGCCACGCGTTAGTTCCTGTAGCAAACCTTGGCTCCAATCTTTCCTGGGTATTGATCATGATTGGGATATTCGCTCAGCTTTCCGGCTTATTGCTTATTGGTATCCTGTTCATGGCTGCTGCAGTCGTCTTCCAGGTGATAACGTTACCGGTAGAATTCAATGCTTCAAACAGAGCGATGGATCAGGTTGTTTCTCTTGGAATTATCAGGAATGATGAAGAGCGTGAAACCCGGAAAGTGTTAAATGCTGCTGCCATGACTTATGTAGCTGCTGCCGCTGTAGCGGTACTTGAATTGGTACGGTTAATTCTGATTTACACAGGGATGACAAGAAACGATTAATGGTTATATTACTATTTAAACAGCCCTTCCGGCTAGGTTATGGAAGGGCTGTTTTCATTTGGCAGTCTGTGATCTCCACACATAAAATGAGCAGCGATGATACCGCTGCTCAGATTTTAACAGCAAAGAATCATCTTTCGATCGGATTTTTTTCTTCATCAAGTGTAAATCCTTCCCCAAGCACATCATGTACTACACTTACTGAAACGAATGCATGCGGATCGACAGATGTAATCGCGTTTTTTAAACGGACTATTTCATTTTTAGCAACTACGCAATATAAAACTTCCCTTTCCGTTTTAGTAAATGACCCATAGCCTTTTAGCACGGTTACCCCGCGATCTAATTCTTTCATAACCTTCTCGGCAATTTCACTATTCTTTTCGCTGATAATCATTGCTCCCCTAGCGGAATAAGCGCCTTCCTGCATAAAATCAATAACTCGGGCTCCGATGAACACGGCTACCAGCGTATACATTGCTTCCCGGGCATTTAGATAGGTTAAAATCGAAAGGGTAATTACCAGGGCGTCAAATAAAAACATGGTCCTTCCTATGCTCACCCCGAAGGAACTCTGGGCAAGTCTTGCAATGATATCGACACCGCCCGAAGTACCTCCGAAGCGAAAAATCATACCCAGACCGATTCCCAAAAAACCCCCGGCAAACAAAGCGACAAGCATAAGGTCATCATGAAGCGGCACTTTTAGCTGATAACGTTCAAATACCCAAAGCCAGATGGAAAGTCCAACTGTTCCAATGATTGTATAAAGAAAGGAAGATCTGCTAAAGAATTTCCAGCCAAGGAAGAAAAGAGGGATATTCAATAGCAGGTTGGAATAGGACGGATTGATATCCCATAATTGATATAAAATTAAGGTTACCCCAGTGATGCCGCCTTCAGCCAGATCATTTTGAACATTGAAGTGAATCAGCCCAAAAGCCATGATGGCAGCGCCCAATAGGATAAAAAAGATATTTTTCAGTCGTAAGCCGAAAATCATTCGAGAGCCTCCCGGAAATTTCTATTCTTTGCCAATATTATAACGAAACGGGTGTAAAGGGGCAATCCGGCGAAAATATTTGTCATCATGGATGGTTTTAGCTAACATGTAAGAATAAAGGTAAAGGAATGATTAAAGTGGAAGAAGCAAAGACTGTTCAGGACCTGCAAAAGGAAGTGGATGCATACATAAGTCAGTTTAAGGAAGGGTATTTCAGCCCTCTGGCCATGCTTGCCCGAATGAGCGAGGAATTGGGAGAGCTTGCTCGGGAAGTGAATCATTATTATGGCGAGAAGCCGAAAAAGAACAGTGAGAAGGAAAACACGGTAGAAGAGGAATTAGGCGATATGCTGTTTGTCCTAATCTGCTTTGCCAATTCGCTGGGCATTGATTTGCAGACAGCTCATGATCGTGTGATGAATAAATTTAATACAAGAGACCATGATCGCTGGACACGGATAGAATCAGGGGGAAAAGAAAATGGAGAAAATTAGAATTGTTGTAGCAGGACCTAGAGGGCGAATGGGAAGAGAGGCAGTAAAACTTGTCCATGAAACTAAGGAATTTGAATTGGTTGCTGCACTGGACCGTAAGCATGGCGGGATGCTTGTAAAGGATATAGATGGCCTTCCAGCCATTGATGCACCAGTTTATGCTGATATTGACGAATGCCTTTCTGCTGTAGGGGCAGATGTGTTAATTGATTTAACAACCCCAGAAGTGGGAATGAAGCATACGGTTGCCGCATTAAATCATGGAGTTCGTCCGGTTGTTGGGACAACCGGCTTTACAAAGGAAGACTTGCAGTTGCTTGAAGCTCTTACCGTTGAGAAAGAGCTGGGTTGTATCATTGCTCCAAATTTCGCAGTAGGTGCAATTTTAATGATGAAATTTTCGCAGATGGCAGCTAAGTATTTCCCGGATGTTGAAATCATTGAGATGCATCATGATCAAAAGCTTGATGCTCCATCTGGAACGGCAGTGAAAACGGCTGATATGATCATAGAAACCCGAACAAAGAAAACACAAGGACACCATTCCGAAAAAGAAACAATAGCCGGAGCACGAGGGGCAGACATTGAGGGAATGCGGGTCCATAGTGTCCGCCTTCCGGGATTGGTTGCCCATCAGCAGGTTATTTTTGGTTCAGACGGACAGCTCCTGACCCTGCGCCATGATTCTTTCAATCGTGCTTCTTTTATGTCAGGAGTTAAACTGGCAGTCGAAAGCGTAATGAAAATTCATGTTCTCGTGTACGGACTTGAAAATATATTAGAGTAGGTGAGACTATGAACATTGCCTTAATTGCCCATGATGATAAAAAGGATGACTTGATACGGTTTGTTACGGCCTACAAGGATATCTTTAAGGAGCATGCTCTTTATGCAACAGGTACTACTGGAAAGCGGCTGATGGAAGCGACTAAGCTTCCCGTTCACCGATTTAACTCAGGACCGCTTGGCGGGGATCAGGAAATTGGTGCCAAGATTGCAAGAAAAGAGATGGAAATGGTTATTTTCTTTCGTGATCCACTTACAGCCCAGCCCCATGAGCCGGATGTTACTGCCCTCGTCCGTTTATGCGATGTTTATTCTGTACCGCTGGCTACTAATATGGGCACGGCTGAGGTGCTGATACGGGGCATGAAGTACGGCTTAATAGACTGGGTGGAGGAACACAAAAAGTGAAGATAAAGGATTATAAAACAGACATACTGGCGTTTGGCGCCCATGCCGATGATGTTGAAATCGGCATGGGAGGCACGATATCCAAATACGCGGCTCAAGGTAAGAAGATCGTTATTTGTGATTTGACTAAAGCGGAGCTATCATCCAATGGCAATGTGGACACAAGGGTGACGGAGGCTAAGGCCGCTGCCAGCATCCTTGGGGCTGCGGAGCGAATCACTTTAAATCTGCCCGACCGGGGGCTGTTTATGAAAGATGAATACATAAGAAAAATCACGGAAGTTATCCGGACTTATAAACCTTTTGCCATTTTTGCTCCTTATACAGCTGACCGTCACCCCGATCATGGAAATTGTGCGCGATTGGTAGAAGAAGCTGTTTTTTCAGCTGGTATTAAAAAATATGAAACAGCGAATGGGCAAGAACCCCACCGGACCAGGAATCTTTACTTTTATATGATAAACGGATTCCATCAGCCAGGGTTTGTAGTGGATATTTCCTTGCATATAGAGCAGAAGCTGGCCAGCTTGAACGCCTATACGAGTCAGTTTCAAAAGCTGGAAGGAAGCCTTGACACTCCGCTTACCCATGGATACATAGAATCGATAGAAGCAAGGGAGCGGCTGTTTGGCAAAGAGGCTGGGGTGGCTTATGCCGAAGGGTTTTTCAGTAAAAAGCCGATTGTTCTTGAGTCAGACCTGTTAGGAGAATAATGATGAAGTTAAAAATAGGCATTACCTGTTATCCGACTGTTGGGGGATCAGGTGTAGTAGCAACGGAATTGGGTAAGCTGCTTGCGGAAAAGGGTCATGAGATACATTTCATTTCTTCAAGCATGCCATTCCGCCTCAATAAAATGTACCCTAATATCTTTTACCACCAGGTTGAGGTCAGTACGTACTCTGTGTTTCAATATCCTCCCTACGACCTGGCTCTTGCCAGCAAGATGGCAGAAGTTATCAAGCGGGAGAAGCTTGATATATTGCATGTTCACTATG
Source organism: Bacillus sp. M6-12 (assembly GCF_002860285.1). Lineage (GTDB taxonomy): Bacteria > Bacillota > Bacilli > Bacillales > DSM-1321 > Peribacillus. Next base: position 107,237 of record NZ_PGVF01000015.1, on the reverse strand, counting down.
CTATTCCGCATGCGGTTTGTGCAATTCTTGCCAAGCAAATGTCGGGGACTTCCGTGAAAATCGTGACCACGCTTCATGGAACAGACATCACGGTTCTGGGCTATGATCTTTCTATGACTGAAGTGATAAAGTTTGGCATTGAGAAATCGGATTCAGTAACGGCTGTATCAGAGGCGCTGGTAAAGCAGACCCATGAGCTTATTGCCCCTGATAAAAATATCCAGGCTGTATATAATTTTGTCGATGAAAGGGTTTACCGAAAAACGGATTCCCCGCATTTAAGAGAGCAATTCGGAATTAAAGCCAATGAAAAGGTCATCATTCATGTGTCCAATTTCAGGGGAGTCAAGCGGGTTGATGATGTAGTGGATGCTTTCTCCCTGGTTTTAGAAAAGATTGCTGCAAAGCTATTATTAGTGGGGGACGGACCTGAAATGTCGGCAATCTGCAGGCAAGTGAAAAACTTAGGCTTGGAAGATAATATCCTTTTTCTCGGTAAACAGGATAATCTGGAAGAATTATACTCAATCAGCGACCTCATGCTGCTGTTATCAGAAAAGGAAAGCTTTGGATTGGTTCTTTTGGAAGCGATGGCATGCGGTGTTCCTTGCATTGGCACAAATGTTGGGGGCATTCCGGAGGTTATTGTGGACGGCAAGACCGGATTTCTCTGTGAATTGGGAAATACTCGATCTGCAGCGGACAAAGCGATCATGCTGCTTAATGACACCTTGATGCACAACCGTTTCTCCGAGGCGTCACTCGAGCTGGTTAAAGCACGATTCCGATCTGATATCATTACAGAGCAGTATATTTCTATATATGAAGAGCTGCTCGCCCATACAGGAGCCTGATAGTGATGAATGAAATTTTCACAAAAGCAGCATCTGTGCTTGAACAGATTGAGCAGGCAGGATTTGAGGCATATTTTGTCGGCGGGTCGATCAGAGATATGATCCTTGGCAGACCCATTCACGATGTGGATATTGCGACATCAGCCACACCAGCTGAAATCAAGAGCATTTTTCCTAAGACCGCTGATGTTGGTATTGAACATGGAACGGTCATGGTTTTGTATAGGAATGAAACGTATGAAATAACCACTTTTCGTGCAGAAAGCGGCTATTCTGATTACAGGAGGCCTGACAGTGTTACATATATCAGGTCACTTTATGAAGATCTAATGCGCCGGGATTTTACAATGAATGCGATTGCAATGGATAAAGACGGCCGTCTCTCAGACCCGTTTGAAGGACGCAGAGCGATAGAGGAACGGCTGATCAGGACTGTTGGAAACCCTGACGAAAGATTTAAAGAGGATGCGCTCCGCATGATGCGGGCACTTCGCTTTGTAAGCCAATTATCCTTTACATTGGATCATGGAGCCTTTCAAAGTCTTGAGCGGAATGGGGAACTGCTGACAAAAATAGCAGTTGAAAGAATTTTTGCCGAATTTGAAAAGCTGCTGAAGGGAGAAGGCAGGAAAGAAGCCCTCAAAATGCTCCTGGATAGCGGTCTATTTGCCTTCTTGCCTGGATTTGAAAGTAAGCAAGAAGGGCTGACCAAGCTGCTGGCCCTGCCGATTGAGGAAATTAATGAACCAGCAGGACAGTGGTCATTGATAATCTATACTTTTCGGATTCAGGATCCAGAAGCTTTTTTAAGACGTTGGAAAATGCCGATTAAGCTGATAAAGGAGATCAAGAGAATCACTGCACTCCTGAAAGCTGGAGTCCTTCCATCAACATCAAATGATATTCTGTTTCGTTATGGTCTGCATGAAGCTTTGATAGCGGAAAAGCTTCTTTGTATATTAAACGATTCTGATCACAGTAGTGCAGAAGAACGGGTTAGCCAGGCATACGCCGGGCTTGTTATAAAAGATATGTCAGAATTAGCGGTTTCAGGCAGTGATTTGATGCAGTGGTCTGGAAAAAAACCTGGTCCTTGGATTAAGGAGGACCTCGATAGAATAACTAAAGCGGTGCTTGAGCAGCAGTCCAAAAATGAAAAGGCAGCAATAAAGGAGTGGCTTTTAAGTTGGAATCAAACGTAAAGACGAAGCTGATAGAGGCGTTCTCGAAGGCGGAGGGCGATTTCGTCTCAGGCCAGGAGTTAGCTGAATTCATCGGCTGCTCACGGACAGCGGTCTGGAAGCATATTGAAGAGCTTCGCAAAGAGGGCTATGAGCTGGATGCGGTTAGAAAGAAAGGCTATCGTATCGTTTCTGCCCCGGAAAAAGTAACAAAAACGGAAATTCAGATTGGATTGGGAACGAATCGGTTTGGTAAAGAAATAGTTTATGAGGAAACGGTGGCATCGACTCAGCAAATTGCCCACAAACTAGCGAACGAGGATGCACCCGAAGGGACAATAGTGATTGCAGAGGAACAAGTATCAGGCAAAGGGAGACTCTCGCGAAGCTGGCACTCGCCAAAGTATACCGGTATTTGGATGAGCATTATCCTTAGGCCTAATATCCCGATTCATCAGGCGCCGCAGCTTACCTTGCTTGCCGCAGTTGCAGTAGTGCAGGCCATTGAGGATGTTACAGATACTCTTCCAGAAATCAAATGGCCGAATGATATCCTGATAAACGGGAAAAAGGTTACGGGCATTCTAACTGAGATGCAGGCCGAAAGCGACAGAATCCATTCAGTAATAATTGGTATTGGAATCAATGTAAATGCTAAGCTGGAGGATTTCCCTGATGATTTGAAGGAAAAAGCTACATCTATTCAAATTGAGCAGGGGAGACCGATTTCCAGAGCGAAGCTTATCCAGGCGTTGCTGCTAAAGCTTGAGCGTATGTATGATCTATATTTGGACAAAGGTTTTTCGCCTATCAAACAGCTTTGGGAAAGCTACGCTGTGTCGATAGGCAAAGAAATTATCGCTACCACCCTTACTGACACCATAAAAGGGAGCGCCCTAGGCATTACCGATGAAGGAGTTTTACTGCTAGAAGACATTTCCGGCCAGATACATAAAATTTATTCAGCGGATATCTCCCTTGCTTAACATTTTTTTCCCTTCTGTGAAAAGAATACAATAGCTATTTCCAGCAGGAATTTGTTATAATCTTTGTGGGCAGTATCAAGAATGTGGCAAAGCAAGCACCAATCTGAACTGCACCTGAACTAACCCTGAAAGTAAAATCTGATAATCTGCCTTGATCCGGGTGCCGGACTGGGACGGAGGGATGAAATTTCTGGATAATTACAGGATCCTTCTGTCAATGAAGGGTCTTTTTTGTATTCCAGATTTCTAACATCTGAAAAGGTGTTTCATCTCCTCTTGATTAAAAAGGAGGAAAAAGGATGAAGCTATCCAATCGGTTCTTGAAAATGAAGAAGGAAAAAGAAAAAATTGTCATGCTGACTGCCTATGATTATCCATCTGCCAAATTGGCAGAAAACACAGGGGTTGATATGATTTTAGTCGGTGACTCCCTTGGTATGGTAGTACTGGGATATGAATCTACGGTTCCGGTAACGGTGGAGGATATGATCCACCACACAAAAGCTGTAAAACGAGGGGCACGAAATACATTTGTTGTAACAGATATGCCATTTATGAGCTACCATTTATCAATAGAAGACACTCTGAAAAATGCTGCAAGAATCATCCAGGACGGCCAGGCCGATGCAGTTAAGGTGGAGGGCGGCGACCATGTCATAACCATGATCTCTGCGTTAACCAGCGCTGGTGTACCCGTAGTTGCCCACTTGGGACTGACACCCCAATCTGTCGGCGTGCTTGGCGGCTACAAGGTTCAGGGGAAGGATGCTGAAGCAGCAAGGAAACTAATTGAAGATGCAAAGGCATGTGAAAAAGCAGGTGCACTTGCCATTGTTCTTGAATGCGTGCCGCACCAAGTGGCTGCAATGGTTACAGAAGCCTTATCAATTCCGACAATTGGGATTGGTGCCGGAAAAGAGACGGATGGCCAGGTGCTGGTTTACCATGATGTAATTAATTATGGTGTCGACCGGGTAGCTAAATTTGTTAAAACTTACGGTAATGCGAATGAATTAATTTCCGAAGCATTATCCCAATATGTTTCTGAAGTAAGAGAATGCTCCTTCCCGGAGGACAAACATACATTTACAATGCAAGAGGATGAAGTTGCTTCATTGTACGGAGGCAGAAAATGAAAATAATTACCCATGCTGATGAAATGCAAAATTATATTAAAAACGAAAAAGCGGCCGGAAAAAGCATCGGCTATGTGCCGACAATGGGATACCTGCATGAAGGACATGAATCACTTTTGCAAAAGGCGAGAAAAGAAAACGATATTCTAGTTTTGAGCATATTTGTGAATCCGCTCCAATTCGGTCCAAATGAAGATTTCGATTCATACCCGCGGGACATGGACAGGGATGAACAAGTTGCAAGAAACGCGGGCGCCGATTATATCTTTTATCCGACTGTACAAGAAATGTATCAGGATGAAGTTTCCGTTTCCGTTGTGGTTAAAGACAGGACTGATGTGCTGTGCGCCAAAAACAGGCCAGGCCATTTTGATGGTGTAGCCACAGTGCTGACTAAGTTATTCAATATTACCCAAGCTGACAAGGCCTACTTTGGGATGAAAGATGCCCAGCAGGTTGCCGTTGTTAAGGGGTTGGTGAAAGACTTCAATTTTATGGTTGAAGTTGTGCCGGTAGATACCATCAGGGAAGAGGACGGGCTTGCCAAAAGCTCACGCAACATCAACCTTCTTGAGGAAGAACGCACTGAGGCAAGTGAACTTTATCAGGCGCTTACTATTGGAAAAAATGCAGTATTGAATGGTGAAACAAATCCAGAAGCGATTGTTTCAATGATAAGGGAGCATTTGGAAAATAAAACTAATGGAAAGATTGACTATGTAGAAATTTATTCCTATCCAGAGCTCAAGCCGCTTTCCCAACTGTCAGGCACAATTATTATTGCGCTGGCAGTAAGATTCAGCAGGGCCAGGCTGATAGATAATGTTGTCTTTACCATCTAACAACATAGATTCCTATAGGGGGAAAAGAAATGTTTCGGACAATGATGAACGGCAAAATTCACCGCGCTCGCGTGACAGAAGCCAATTTAAATTATGTAGGAAGCATTACCATCGATGAGAACATCCTCGATGCTGTCGGGATGCTTCCAAACGAGAAGGTGGCTATTGTGAACAATAACAATGGGGCGCGCCTGGAGACGTACATTATCGCAGGAGAAAGAGGCAGCGGAGTTGTTTGCCTGAATGGTGCTGCAGCAAGACTTGTACAGCCCGATGACATCGTGATCATTATTTCTTATGTAATGATTCCAGAAGAAAAAGTTCGCGGCCATAAGCCGAAAGTCGCGATTATGGATGAAAATAACCGGATCGTTGAAATGATTTCACATGAGCCGGAAGCTACTATTTATTAGAAAAAATCAACCTTTTTAACACAAGGGCGTAACTGGGAGCAGCAGTTTCGCCCTTGTTTATTTATTTGAAGGGTAAATATCCATATAGCATAAACACTATTGGGAAAGTAGAGAATAATTCTTCAAATCATTAAAAGTTAATTCGATTTATGTTTATAATATATAAAAAAGAATGTTTCAACGACTTAAGCTGAATCTATTGATGGGAAGTTTAAAACTCTGTCATTTTTAAATGATCTTTCATTAATGGATAACCATTTTATTAATGCTGCAGCTTATGTTATAAAAGATAAGATTCGTAAAATGCAGGTTATAGGCTCTTTTAGGGAAACTTTGTTGCTTTTGACCCTAAGGCTGTTTTAAAAACTGAGTAAATCCCTTAAACTCTTCCGAGAAGATGCCCGGAAGCCCCCAAAAAAACTGGAGGGTGTTTGGATACGAAAAGCAACACTTTATGCGAAAACAGGCATGTTGTAAATTGAGGTGTAATAATAGTGCAGCGATATGTAGTGATAGATTTAGAAACAACAGGAAATTCACCCAAAAAAGGCGACCGGATTATCCAATTTGCCGGGGTTGTAATAGAAAATGACCGGATCATCGAGGAATTCTCCACTTTCATTCGGCCTGGCGTAGAGATTCCTGTATTTATTGAGGAGCTCACTGGCATTAACGACTTAATGGTTAAGGATGCGCCTGTATTTGAGGAAGTAGCACCGAAAATTGTTGAAATGCTGAGCAACTCCTGTTTCGTTGCCCATAATGTCCTATTCGATTTATCATTTTTACAAGAAGAATTAAAGCGCTGCGGATATGACGGCTTTTTTGGTTCTGCTATTGATACAGTTGAGCTTTCGAAGCTCTTGCTGCCAACCTCGGACAGCTATAAACTGAGCTATCTTGCTAAACAAGAAGGATTCACACACACAAGGCCGCACCGTGCCGACAGCGATGCCTATGTAACGGCCATGCTTTTCATAAATCTAAAAAAGAAATTGTTTTCTCTGCCGCTTCTTACTTTGAAACATATGTACCGGCTTTCGCTGTCGCTTAAAAGCGAGCTGGCGGAACTAGTAAAAGAGAGTATTGACATAAGGAAAAAGTCATCTCCTATACATAATCCAAACATAGAAATTTTTCGCGGTCTTGCTCTAAATAATAGCGATGCAATCCCGCCAAACAGTGAAGGTGATAATCCGGAATATCCTGCTGCGCGGTCTGAAAAGCTGGCTATGCTCAGCAAAGCGTTTTCGAACCCGGAAATCCGGGAAGGACAGTTGAAAATGATGGACATTGTTTATCATTCCTTTGAAAAGAGCACCCATGCAATCATTGAAGCTGGTACCGGGATCGGTAAATCACTGGGTTATCTGCTTCCAGCTGTATACATTTCTAAGACAACGGGAACGCCGGTTATGATCGGGACACATACCCTTCAGCTTCAGGAGCAGCTATTAGGAAAGGAGCTTCCAAAGTTAAGAGCAATGCTGCCATTTCCAGTTTCAGCCGTGCTTATTAAGGGAAGATCTAATTATCTATCGCTTGCCAAATTTGAGCGGTCTTTGAGGGAGAAAGAAGATAACTACGAAACTGCTCTGACAAAAATCCAGATTCTTGTCTGGCTGACGGAAACAGTTACAGGAGATAGGGACGAACTTAACCTGACAAGCGGAGGCCAGCTGTTCTGGGAAAGGCTGCAAAGCGAGGAAACCATCTACAAAGGTCTGCAGGAGCCATGGGTGGAGAAGGATTTTTTTGAAAGGGCTAAAAAGAAAGCGGCGAAAGCAGATATTATTGTCACCAACCATTCATTTTTGCTGGCTGACTACCGTTCGGAAACTACATTTTTCTCAGGAATCCTAAACCTCGTGCTGGATGAAGCCCACCACATTGAAAAAGCTGCATCAAGATACTTGGGGGACAAGCTGGATTATATAACTGTCAAGACTATGCTTAACCGTATTGGCATGCACGATCAGAAACAGCTGCTTTATCGGCTTGAAAAAATGGTACAGGAATATGAAATCAATTGTGATGATCCCTATCAGTCAATCGAAAGGGAAATTAATGATTTTTCCTATGAGTTTGAACAAATGTTTTATACATTGGCCAGATTGGCGGAAAAGAACGCTTCTGCAGCAGGCTACAACAGATCCGCAATCAGAATTCAGCATAGCAATGAACAAAGGGGATTCCTTAAGCCGGCACAGCTTCTCGCGGAAAGACTGATTCATTATCTCGCGGAAATATATAAAAAAATACTTTTCAGGACGGTTCAGCTGCAAAATATGCAAGAACAGCTGAAGAAAAATCAGCTGTTTTTCTTAAATGAAATTGACTCAGTGCTGGCAGGAATTTTACAGGTGAAAAGCATGCTGCATGAGTTTTTTCTGAATCCATCAGAAGAGAATGTTTATTTTCTTGAAACGAACAAAACCGTTTCCCATTCAAGCATTTCTCTGTATTCTCAGCCAATTGATGCAGGAGAAAAGCTTTGGAAAGAATACCTGACAAGATATGACAGTGTGGTAATGACATCGGCCACACTAAGTGTAAAAGGATCATTCCGTTTCTTTATGGACCAGCTGGGCGTACCGAAGGAAAAGGGGATTCAAAAAGCAATTTTTCCATCTTCCTTTGATTATCGGAAAAATGTCAAAGCATTGATTGCCAAAGAAATGCCGGACATTAACCGGGTTACGGCGGATGAATATACAAATGCCCTTGCAAAGCATATAATATCAGCTGCTTCTGCCTCAAAAGGGAGAATGCTTGTGTTGTTTACATCAAACGAGATGCTAAGGAATACCTATGAAAAAGTGAAGGAATCTGGCAGGATTGAAGATTTTTCTTTATTCGCCCAGGGTGTGAGCGGAGGAAGCAGATCTCGGCTTATCCGCAATTTTCAAAGCTTTGAAAAAGCCGTGCTGTTTGGAACGGCCAGCTTTTGGGATGGTATAGATATTCCAGGCGAAGCCCTGTCCTGCCTGGCCATCGCAAGGCTGCCCTTTTCACCGCCGGATGAACCGATAACTGAGGCTAAGTGCAATAAAATCAGACTGGAAGGGAAAAATCCATTTTCCGTTTATGCATTGCCAGAAGCTCTGCTGCGTTTTCGCCAGGGATTTGGCCGGTTGATTAGGACCAGAGACGATAAAGGGATCCTGCTTGTATTGGACCGGCGCATTGTTTCGGCTAAATATGGAGAAGAATTCCGCCGGGCGCTTCCGTCCCTGGAGTGGATGGAAGCCGGTCAGTTAGAGTTATCAAAGGAAATAGATGATTGGCTATAAATTTCAAAAAGCGACAGAAATATTATCGGAAAGCGGCAGTTGCTGTTATAATAAATATTGTGAAAAAAAGAACGCACTTAGTTGGCTAGCGAAAGTGGGGTCAGAAGAAATGGAAAGCAAAATTGAAGTAATTTCGACGGTGAAGATCCAGCATTCTCCGGATCTATATAAAATTGTCGATGCACTGAACCGGACGCTTAAGGAAAAGGATTTAATGTTCGGACTGGCGCTGGACTCAGAAAATCAAGATAAAGCAATTTTTACTATTTATCGTACTTAGAAAGAGTGACTGCATTGAAAAAGTGGCTGATTATTACCTCTCTTGCCGTTCTGATTCTAATCGGCATTTCGGCCGGTGCCTACATACACGCGTTGAAGCCAAAAGACGCTGCTTATAAGAGGGCGTTTAGCAAAGCGCAAAACGAAGCCGGACTCGTCACGAAGGACAAGTTTTATATTTATAATGGTATGGAGTCCTATTATGTGATTGTCGGCAAGGATAAAAATAAAAAACAGAAAGCTGTCTGGATTCCTTTTGATAAAAAGCAAAAGGTTGTTATCAAAGATTTTCATAGCGGCAAGACAGAAGAAGACATCAGAAAAATAGTCTCCAGTGAAGCGGATCCTGATAAAATTGTAACTATTAAACTGGGTATGGAAAAAAGTGTCCCGCTATGGGAAGTAACATACTTGGATAATAAAAGGCGCTATAACTATGAGTACTATGAATTCAAGACCGGTGAATTGCTCAAATTTTACCGTAACATTTAGAATGGGGGATTTAATAATGGAATTGGCAAATCGAGTTCAGGCTCTCACGCCTTCTACTACACTGGCAATTACAGCAAAAGCAAAGGAGTTAAAGTCCCAAGGCCTTGATGTCATCGGACTTGGTGCAGGTGAACCTGATTTTAACACGCCGCAGAATATCATTGATGCGGCTGTCCGCTCCATGAATGAAGGCCATACTAAATACACGCCGTCTGCAGGGCTGCCAGAATTGAAAAAGGCGATTGCCGCCAAGCTCAAAAAGGATCAGGGACTTGAATATAAGCTTTCAGAAATAATGGTAGGTTCAGGAGCAAAGCATGTTCTTTATACACTTTTCCAGGCAATATTGAATGAAGGGGACGAAGTGATCATACCTTCTCCTTACTGGGTGAGCTACCCTGAGCAGGTTAAGCTGGCAGGAGGCGTACCTGTTTATGTTGAAGGTAAAGAAGAAAATGATTTTAAAGTTACTGCCAAACAGCTGGAAGCAAGCATTACTTCCAAGACAAAGGCAATGATCATAAACTCTCCAAGCAATCCGACCGGAATGATTTATTCAGCGGAAGAACTGCAGGAAATCGGCGATATCTGTGTCAAAAATAATATCCTTATCGTTTCTGATGAGATTTATGAAAAGCTTGTTTACGGCGGTGCAGAGCATACCTCAATCGCACAGCTGTCGGAGGCATTTAAAGAGAAGACTATCATTATTAACGGCGTTTCAAAATCCCACTCTATGACAGGGTGGAGAATAGGTTATGCTGCTGGTAGTGCAGAAATCATTAAAGCTATGACAAATTTGGCGAGCCATAGTACATCAAATCCAACCTCAACAGCACAATACGGAGCGATTGAAGCCTATAATGGGCCGCAGGATACTGTTTCTGAAATGAGGGATGCCTTTGAAAGCAGGCTTAATGCTATTTATGGAAAGCTAACGGCGATACCAGGCATCACATGTGTAAAGCCGCAAGGAGCGTTTTATCTTTTCCCTAATGCAAAGAAAACGGCTGTATTAACCGGCTATAACAATGTAGACGAATTCTCTGAAGCTTTGCTTGAAGAAGCGTTAGTCGCAGTGATTCCGGGTTCAGGATTCGGTACTGAGGATTATATCCGACTGTCGTATGCTACTTCCCTGGATCAGCTTGAAAAAGCTATTGAACGTATGCAAAGTTTTGTGAATGCCAAGATCCAACAAGTACAAAACGCTTAACACATAAAAAAGAAAACCTTGTCAATTGTCTGGCAAGGTTTTCTTTCACGGCTTTATTATGATTTTTGTGTTTGCCTGTCATTATCCCCAAATGTATAATGAGAAAGTGAAATTAGCTGTTTGCTGTAATTTATGGAGGGAAAACAAAGTGAAAATAACTATTTCTGAGGTCAGTAAGCATGTTGACCAACAAGTTACTTTAGGCTGCTGGCTAGCCAATAAACGTTCAAGCGGAAAAATCGCTTTTTTACAGCTGCGTGACGGAACTGGATTTATTCAGGGTGTTGTTGTTAAAGCTGATGTACCAGAAGAAATCTTCGCGCAGGCAAAGTCTGTAACACAGGAATCTTCCATGTATGTAACAGGAATTGTTCAGCGCGATGAGCGTTCTCCGTTCGGATATGAACTTCTCGTACAAAACATTGAAGTTCTTCACGAGGCTGTGGATTATCCAATTACACCGAAGGCACATGGCCCGGAGTTTTTAATGGATAACCGCCATCTATGGCTGCGTTCTAAACGACAGCATGCTGTAATGAAGATCCGTAACGAGATCATCCGTGCTACATATCAATTTTTTAATGAAAACGGATTTTCAAAGGTAGATCCGCCAATCTTGACAGGAAGTGCTCCTGAAGGCACATCTGAGCTATTTGCTACGAAGTATTTTGACGAGGATGCATACCTTTCCCAGAGCGGCCAATTATATATGGAAGCTGCGGCAATGGCACTGGGAAAAGTATTTTCCTTTGGCCCTACTTTCCGTGCAGAAAAATCCAAAACCCGCCGCCACTTAATTGAATTCTGGATGATTGAGCCTGAAATGGCTTTCTATGAGTTTGAAGATAACCTGAAGGTCCAGGAAGACTATGTGTCTTTCATCGTTCAATCAGTTTTGGAAAATTGTAAGCTGGAATTAAATACTCTTGGCCGCGATGTTACTGTTCTAGAGAAAATTTCAGCGCCTTTCCCAAGAATCACATATGATGAAGCAATCAAGTTTTTGCATGAAAAGGGCTTTGACGACATCCAGTGGGGTGATGACTTCGGGGCGCCGCATGAAACAGCGATTGCTGAAAGCTATGACAAGCCTGTTTTTATTACGCACTATCCGACAGGTATCAAACCATTCTACATGCAGCCGCATCCTGAGCGTTCTGACGTTGTACTTTGTGCCGACCTGATTGCCCCTGAAGGATACGGAGAAATCATTGGCGGATCCCAGCGTATCCATGATTTTGAATTATTGAAGCAGCGGATAGCAGAGCATGGTTTGAATGAAGATGCTTACAAATGGTATTTAGAGCTGAGACAATACGGCTCTGTTCCTCATTCCGGCTTTGGCCTTGGTCTTGAAAGGACGGTAGCCTGGATCAGCGGAGTGGAGCATGTAAGGGAAACAATTCCTTTCCCGCGCTTGTTAAACCGCTTATATCCATAATAGAAATTTACAGACAGTACGATGTTAGGTATTATGTACCTGTTTCTCCGGCTAAGAAGAACCTTGTCATTTGGCAGGGTTTTTCTTTTTTTTTAATTTTTTTGAATCCCTTGCCAAGCTAGGGACCATAACAGCGAGGAAATTTCATAGCAAACTGTAAAAAGTTTCTCCTGTTTTGCAGTTAGCCGGGTGCGGAATTTTCATGTTATACTACATATGAGGTGTGTTTCCTATGATTAAAACTGGATTGCTTGAATGGATGAAAGAAGGCCATATCATGGTACCTTCTTTTCTTTTATCACATTATAAAATGCTCGGACTGAATGAAAGTGAGCTAATGCTGCTTTTGCAGCTTCAAAATTTTTCCGAACAGGGGAACAAGTTTCCCACACCGGCAGAAATATCGGCAAGAATGACATTTTCGGAGGCTGAATGCTTACTCTTTTTGCAGAAGCTGATTCAAAAAGGCTTTATTGTAATCGAAGAAGAAATCACGGATAGCATTCGCCACGAAAGTTATTCCCTGGAGCCGATGCTAGTAAAAATTATAAACTGTTTCTTGAATGAACAAAATCATAAAGAATCAGAGCAGGTAAAGCAAGAAGAAGAAAGCCTGTATACCGTTTTCGAACAGGAATTTGGAAGGCCTTTATCCCCGTTTGAATGTGAAACACTTGCCATGTGGATGGATGATGATGCACATCAGCCGGAAATTATTAAAGCAGCATTAAAAGAAGCTGTTATTTCCGCAAAGCTGAATTTTCGCTACATAGACAGGATTTTATTTGAATGGAAGAAAAATGGAATTAAAACAATTGATCAGGCAAAGATGCAGGGAGAGAAATTCCGGGCCCACCAAAAGCGCGGAAGAAAGCCTGAGCCGGTTGTTGTTAAGGATGTTCCATTTTACAACTGGCTAGAGCAGTAGAAATCTGACGCAGATTAATTTAGTTATGGGGGAATGGGCATAATCAACAACCGGATGATTTAGTCTCTATGAGGAAGATTTGCTCAATCGAAGTTTAATATGGCCAAATTTAAACAAACTTTTCCAAATTGCAATGAGGATGGTGTAGTACGAAATGCTGAACAAAGCTCAAATTCGCCATTGTCTTGATGTGATGGGCAAGATGTTTCCAGATGCCCATTGTGAGCTGAATCACTCTAACCCGTTTGAGCTAGTCATTGCTGTAGCATTATCAGCTCAATGTACAGATGCATTGGTGAATAAAGTGACGAAGGACTTGTTTAACAAATATAAAACTCCAGAAGATTATTTAGCGGTTCCGATTGAAGAACTGGAAACTGATATCCGTTCCATCGGCCTGTACCGTAATAAAGCGAAAAATATACAAAAACTGTCCAGGATGATTTTAGAAGATTATCAAGGCGAAGTGCCAAGGGACAGGGATGAATTAACGAAGCTTGCTGGTGTGGGCCGTAAAACAGCTAATGTCGTCGTTTCTGTTGCTTTCGGGGTTCCTGCAATCGCGGTTGATACGCATGTAGAGCGGGTCAGCAAACGCCTCGGTTTTTGCCGGTGGAAAGACAGTGTCCTCGAGGTAGAAAAAACGCTGATGGCAAAGGTTCCAAAGGATGAGTGGTCGGCAACCCATCACAGGCTTATATTCTTTGGACGTTACCACTGCAAAGCACAGGCTCCGCAATGTGAAATCTGTCCTCTTCTGGAAGTATGCAGGGAAGGCAAAAAACGAATGAAACGGAAGAATAGCTAATGAGTCAGGTACATTGTAAAATACCTGCTGACCTTGAGCATCCATTATTTTATTCTTCAAATGAACTGGCACTCGAAATTGATTGTTTTCAAGTTTGGGATAATCTTGCTGAATATGCGGTTTATCCATATGAGATACTGGCGGCAAACGGAAATCACGCATTTCAGCCTTGGCAGGAGAGTGGACAAGCGTTGCCGGATCTATTTGCAAAGTGGAAAACATTAAGCTTGGAGGCAGGGCTGCTTTTTGCCGAAAGGAATACTAAGGAAGCGGCTGGGCCGATGATAGAGGGGCTAGCCATTTTCATTTCAGCTCTGTTCTGGATGAATGGATACCCTGTTACACTGTCTGACTGGCAAGGCAGACTATCTGGATTTGACTTTAAACCGGTTAATGCTGTAGAACGGCTGGAGTTCGTAATGAACAGGCCGCTCCTATACCACTCATATAAACAATTAACAGAACTCATGATTGAATTGGAAAAACAATATTATAAAAAAATAGCGCTGCAAAAGTAAACCTGGCTTCTTTAAGAAACTAGGTTTTTTTATTTTGGCATTTGAATGGATTATGGATAACCAGCTTAAAAAATTTCTATAATTCTGCTATTAAAAAGGCTGGCCCCAGATAGTCGTTTGTAACGACCGTTAGGGCCAGCCTTTTGTTTTACTCATAACGTTTTAATTGTAGCCATTTTCTTTCCGTTACCTCATGTAATCTCAGGGAGTGGTACCGGGAGGTGTTGTTCCAGTTCCGGGATTAGTGCCTCTATTGCCTTCCGGAGTTTCTGGAGGTACTTGGCCATCTTCATCTGGTTCACCTTCATCGGGTTGCTCTTCATTATTTCCCCCTCCAGGAATAGTACCATTGCCGTTCCCATTCCCATTACCATTCCCATTACCATTCCCATTACCGTTGCCATTACCATTCCCATTACCATTCCCATTACCATTCCCATTACCATTCCCATTACCGTTGCTATTCCCATTTCCACTCAAATCACCCGGCTGCTGCTGGTTTTCACCATCGCCGCCGTCTTCGTCAGCAGGATCCTCAGGTTGTTCTTCAGGTATTGCTCCTGGAACCTGATAGGTGACAGAAGCGGTATCACTCTTTTGGTCATCTTCTTTTGCCGCGACAGTGAATTTGTAAATGCCGCCTGGAACCGCACTTTGGACGATGAGTTGTTTTTCTTTAGTTGTTATAACCTGTTCCGTTCCGCCTTCCAGTGCTGCCGTTACTTCAAAGTCAGGCTGCTCATCTGAAGAATAATCCCATTCCAGAACCAGCTGGTTCATAGGCTGGTCATAGTTGACGCGTAGGTTAGTTGGTCCGTCGAGCCTGTCAAATTGCTTGGAAACCTTTGTAGGCTCCGTTCCTTTGATAAAATATTCATAGACGATTTTATCCTTAGGAGTATATTTGCTAGGCAGGCTTGCCGGCTTGGATCCTGCTTCAATTCCAACTTCCACAACGCTCTTTGGTTTAGTGAAATCGGCTGTTTTTACATCTTCTGAAACATATGTCATAAGATTTTTGAACATCTTCTTGGCTATATGCTGTGATTGCTGTCCGAGATAGTCTTCGTTTTGTTTATCATATCCTGTCCAGATTGCTGCGGTGTAGTTTGTCGTATATCCTGCAAACCATGCATCCCGAACTGCTTTGCTTGGAAAACCATATTTGCTTTTCTCTTCTGCCGTGTAGTTGGTCGTCCCTGTCTTTCCTGCAACAGGGAGGCCAGGGATATTTGCTGTGTGTCCTGTACCATAGCTCTTTCTAAGAACATCTTTAAGCATGTCACTGATCATGAAGGCTGTTGATTCTTTCATTACAACCTCTGGATCTGGAGCTGTTTTGATAGTTGTATTTTTATCGCGCAAAACTATTTTCGTTACAGCATGCGGCTTTGTATAGATTCCGTTGTTTCCGAAGGCACTGTATGCCCCAGCCAGCTGGAGCGGAGAAATGCCTGGTTCAAGGGCGCCTATAGCAGCAGATTCATAAAAAGTGTCTTTCTTTAATGAAATGCCAAGCTTGGCCGCGAATTCCCGCGAATTATCCATGCCTACTTCCTGGAACGTCTTCAATGCGGGGATGTTTAGTGAACGTACCAGCGCTTCACGGATTGATACCTGGCCATAATGGGACCTCGATGCATTGTTTATTTTCGTCCCATCTGAGTATTCATATGGCTCATCGACAATTTGTTCGTAAGTGGACCATTTTAACTTTTCAACTGCTGGACCATAGTCCAGGACTGGCTTTATTGTTGATCCAGGATCGCGCTCAATGTCTGTCGCAAAATTCATGCCTCGTTTAACGGTTGCATTTCTTCCGCCGCCAATAGCACGGATTTCTCCCGTTTTAGTATCCAGAAGGGTGATGCCTGCCTGCATTTTATCATCCGGGTAATTAATGATTTCGTCTGTTGATAGCATTTTATCGACATATTCCTGTGCTTTTGTATCCAGGGTTGTATAGATTTCAAGTCCGTCAGTATGGACGTTATAGTCGCCCATATCTTCAACTTCTTCAATTACCGTATCAATAAAATAATCATAAGGAGTTGTATCTTTTTCCTGTTTTTCAGATTTTACAAGACTCTTTTCAACAGGTATTGCCTGTGCATTTTTCATTTCTTCTTTTGTGATATACCCATGCTGATTCATAAGGCCCAGAACGATATCCCGGCGTTTTTTTGCCCTGTCCGGGTGTTTAAAAGGATCGTATCTGCTTGGGCTCTGCGGAAGGCCGACAAGAAGAGCAATCTCATGCAGCTCCAGATCCTTTAGTTCTCTGCCGTAATAAACATTGGCAGCCGTAGCAATTCCATTAGCTTCATTGGCAAACCAGATCTTATTAACGTACATTTCAAGGATTTCCTGTTTTGTGTACTTTTGTTCCAGTCTATACGCCAGCCATGCTTCCTGAGCTTTCCGTTTTATCGTTTTATCAGGAGTCAGGAAGGAGCGCTTTACCAATTGCTGGGTAATCGTACTTGCCCCCTGGGACCCGAATCCCTGGGTAAGGTTAGCGACAACAGCGCTTCCCAGGCGGAGAAGATCGACACCGTGATGTTTGTAGAATCGTACATCCTCTGTTGCCAGGAATGCTTCCTCAACCTCTTTCGGCAATTCTTCATACGGAATGAAGTCACGGTTTTCCTTGCCTACTTCATCTATCAGGTTTTTATCTTTATCATAAATTTTTGATGAGATCGGATCTTTCAGCAGCTTTTCATCAATCTTCGGTGCGTCACTGACAAAATAAGCGAATGTTCCTGCACCTATAACCATGCCTGCTATTCCCAATGTGATTAGCAAGAGAAAAATCTTCCTAAAGAGGCCTTTTGATTTTGGCTTTTTCTTGCTTTTGGTCTTTGTTTCGGCCAATTTTCGGCGTTCTTCCCTTGTTTTATATTTTTCTGCCATTACAGCAACCTGCCTTTCTAATGTAAAACACAATCTATTTATTTGTTTGTTAGTATCCCATCGATGATTTTAATATAATCAATCCTTGGCTGGAATCCAAGCGGGATAAAACTGGAATGGGCTTCGACTTCTTCTTTCGAAATCGATTTTCTTCCTCCCTCGAGCATGCGCTCCCAAAAGCCGGTTAAATGATGAGAATCCATAAGGTAAATTTCATCAGCCGCTGAGAACTTCAGCAGTACAAAAGAAATGCCCCCTTGTTGTGAGACTGCCACCATGTGCTTGATTTGGTGCTCATGGAAATTCTTCAAAGGAAAAGAGGTTGGATTCTGGGTTTCCTTCGCTTCAAAATCGACATATTTCCCTTTATATACTCCGTTATAATCAGTGGTTGATGCTTGTTTAAAATAGGCTTCTCTGATTACAGCAGCACTTCGCTTTGGGTAGTGAACATCAACGATTTGAATGGGTGTAGGTTTTTTATGGATAACGGCAATCCCATTAGCCAAGTAATATTCATTGGAGTCATTGATGTCATCCTCGAGCGATTTCCCCCTATTGCCGTAATTAGCTTTTTTTACAGGGCGGCTGGTCAATGCTGCAACAGCCGGAACATATCTTTTCCCGTTCGGATAATGAAAGGCCACAATTCCCCCTCCTTTTTGGTACCTCATCTATGATAACAAAAATAGCGGCTAATGGGTGAATAAAAGTGACTATTTGATTGAACCATACAAGTATTACCAGCAAACAGCACAGAAAGAGTGAACTAAACATATGAGTTTTCCTCTGTCAGATAAAGAACAGCAAATCATTAATAAAATTAACGAAATAACAAAACGCTGCAATAAAGATAATATATCCAGAACAAAGGCATATGCAGAAATTTTTGCTCAGCATCCATCCATAAAGTGGTCATTTTTGGCCAGCATGGTTTCACGGAATGCTGGCTATAACATGTGTGACCTTGAAGGGAAATGGCTGAAGGAAGGACTCCCCAGACATTACCGGTATATATTGTTTTTGCTGTATGAACGTGCAAATTGGCTTATTTTTGAAGATGCTTTCCCCCAGCTCCTTCTCTATCATTATTCGACGGAATGCGGCACCCCAATGTTTCACTTATGCAAATATTTTTCAGTTTCTTTTTTTATGGAAAAGGAATGGAATTATTTTTGGGGTGTGAGGGATCAAAAAAGGCTGGTTTATTCCTTGATAATCAATGAGCAGAATATTATCCAGAAGCCTGTTATTGACCATCTTTTTTATAAGAAGCATGTTTTCCGCTCAACGGTTTTTTTGCTTCAGGATTTGCTGCATTTCAGTGTAGTTCTTTTTCCAACACTAAACGGAGATCTATTTGGCGCTTCAGTTTCCCGGTTCTCGAAACTGGATACCCGGATTGAACTAGGCAAAAAGTTATTTGCAATCTTATTTTCTCCAAAGCTTTTTCCTCAGTTTCACGAATTTTCAAGGAAGACTGAGCATACGGGATCCAGATACGATTACGAACAATATTTTAAAAGAAAAAAAGTGCGGAATACTCCTTTTTTGCGTGCTTCTTATCCTGTAATATCCCACCACCGAAAGGATTTTTCACAATGGGACCGCAAAGTAAAGGTTAAACGCAAATGGTATCGGGAGCCGGCTGTTCCAAAAAAAATTCATTTAAATGATTGGTTTGCTAAAAAGCAAAAACAGCTCCATATGGGGATAACGATAGAAAACATAGTGATAGGGGAAAAGGCGGTCAAAAATAGATATTAAGCTAGCCATTATACACTATTTATCTGCTTTTTGTCGAATCTGCGTGGAATGGCACTTTGTTTGCCGATTCTCTTCTAGTTTTGTCAACAGTGAAGGAAACGCGGCCAGACGGCAAGAATCTTACAATAAAAAGTACACAGGAGGATTAAATAAATGGCAGTAAAAATGATACCAAGACAAGAAATACTTGAACTGCTCTCAGAAATAGAAGCTTCAATTGAACGGCTGGAAACAAACCTTGAGAAGAGCGTAGAAAGGGAACGAGGCCTTATTATGCAAAACAATCGGAATATAACTGAGGGAGTTCAGCTGAAAATTAGAAAAGTGAGGATTACTGCAGAGGCAGCAGGCAGCCAGAAGCTGCAGACTATAGGCAAGCCTATTTCCATTAAGCCAAACCTTAGTTATTAATAATCTGATACTTGTTTTCGTAATGCTAATAATATTCCAGCTGTTTACCAGCAGGCCCAATCAGAGCTTTCTTTAATTGCCTGGTGAAAGAATACTCAATATAGTGATTTTCTGCTATTTTATAAGTATAAACTTTTACTTCGCAGACATATCTGTCTTTCGAAGCTTTTGTTAGGAGGAAGCAATGTGGATAAAAGCTTGATTATAGAGCAGACTAAAAAATTGATTGAATATAACCACCGTGCTGATAAAATTTTTGATGGTGTAAAAGCTGACGGAACTGAACGGGATTTCTTCCTGGAGGTGAAGCCATTTGCCGATGATGTCCATCAATTGGCGAGGGAGTGGGCGGAAGCGGTTAAGGGCTGGATGAAGGCGGAAAGCTTCTCTTACTTATATCCGCTGCAGGTAGAACAGGCAGCAGAGAATATTTCAAATGTAGCAATACAGGCATTCTATCCAAAGACAAGCTTAAGCCGTTTTAAAAGCCATGTCCAATCGGTAGAATTTACCCTTCAAAACATCCTGCGGGAAGCTGAACGTAAACTCCAATAAAAGTGCGGGCACCATATTGGGATTCTTCTCATATAGTATATCAGCTATTATCACGAGGAGGATGAAGGGCTCATGTACAGAATGGGGTCCCTTTTTGGACAACAGCAATTTACCAGGCAAGATGCAGCCATTCAGCCTTATGCTGTTATGGCGCAGCAGATGCACTTTCCCCAGCACTACAGTTTTCCTGCCGGACATTTTGGAGGGTACCAGACCTATGCCCCATCACCATATCTTCAGCCGCAATTTCGGCCGCCATTTAATGGAGAAGTGATGGGAGCAGGGACGTTTATGCAGGGGGCACAGCAGATGCCCCATCAGGCCGTTCCTTATTATACGGAAAAGCAGCATAATCCATTTGATAATCCGCTGCAGCCGAGCACGCCGCCGAATCCATACCAGCAGCCAGGAATACACCAGTTCGTCAATCCATATCCAAAACAAAGTTTTATGCAAAAGCCCCAGCAGGCGGGCTTATCATCAGTACTCAACCAATTTAAAACTCAGGATGGAACAATCGATCTAAATAAAATGGTGAATACTGCCGGACAGGTGCTTAATACAGTTAGCCAGGTATCGGCGATGTTTAAAGGGGCCGGAAGCATCTTTAAAGCGTAAAAGGCCATACTGTATTCCAAAAACTGCCCAAATAAAAAACCTATTAATACTAGTAAGTGACCCGTACACACAATAAAGTGGTACGGGTCGTTTTTTTAAAAAAATGAACAATTTTTTGCAGGGCTGGCCTATTGATTGCGGCTAGCGAGCAATTAAAGCTCAATAATGAAGCACTTGGAATTTTCTCCGCAAAAAAGGGGGAGTGCATTAGCTCCCCCTCATTCAATAATTTGAATCCTCTTACCCCTCACCTTTGGTATCTTTATTTCGAGCAGGCCGTCGCGATGATTTGCTTTGATATTTTCGCCCATAACAGGTTTTGCAAAGGCTACAGAATGGGAAAGCCTTCTGGTTGCTGAGTGCTTTTTAAAGATTCCTTTCGATTGGTTTTCTTCCATTTCTAATTCCTGATGGCTGATTGAAATGACCAGTGTCTGCGAGAAAAACTCCAGTTCAATCTGTTCGCGGCTAATGCCCGGTAGCTTGGCAGAAACGAGATACTCATTTTCTGTTTCGGATAGCTCAACTGGAAAGCTTTTCTCTTTTGAAGCCGTGGCAAAGAAATCATCCATCGACTGCAATAAACCTTTAATCGGCTTTTCGCCCAATAATCGATCCATCGAATAAAGGAAATCGTTGAAAGCTTCTTTCTTCCAATCCTTTGAGGACTGCTTGTTTTCTGAGGATGCCATAGAAATCCCTCCGTTGTATATGCTGCTTCTAAACAGCCTATGAGAAAGGAACTTTATTGGTGCCTTGATAGCGCAAATATGTAAAAACAGCGAACATCACAAAAGTGTGATGCACATCACGTTACTAGAAAAGCATAGCCAGTATGATGAAAAAGTAGATAACAAAGGAGAGAGGGGAAACGTAATGTTTTGTCATCAATGCGAACAAACGCCAACTGGCGGATGTACTATTGTAGGGGTATGCGGGAAAGATGAAAATATCTCGAGTTTGCAGGATACGATAATTTTTGCTTTAAAGGGGATTGCTGCATACAGGACACATGCTGCACAGCTGGGATATACAGATCCGTTTGTTGATCAAGTAACACACGAAGCACTTTACATGACTCAAGAGCATATAGATATGGCGATGAAGGTAGGCCAGGCGGCTATAAAGGTAGGCCAGGCGGCTATAAAGGTAATGGAGCTGCTTGATAAGGCCCATACAGAAAGACTGGGAGTTCCTCAGCCTGTTAAGGTAACTCAGAACAAAATTGAAGGAAAATGCATTGTCGTAACAGGACATAACCTGTTTGCACTAGAAGAGCTGTTAAAACAGACAGAAGGAAAGGGCATCAACATCTATACCCACTCCGAAATGCTTCCAGCACATGGATACCCAGCCCTTAAAAAATTCCCTCATCTTAAAGGGAACATCGGTAAGGCTTGGTTTGACCAGAGAAGGCTTTTCGAAATATTCCCTGGAGCGATTCTCGCAACAACAAACTGCGTAATGCCAATTAAAGGTACATATGCAGACAGATTCTTCTCATATGAAGTAGCAGGTCTTGAGGGTGTTCGAAAGATTGAAGGAAACGATTTTGCGCCATTGATTTATAGAGCATTGGAATTGCCGGCAGCAGATATGGAATCTGAGGATACTTTATTAACAGGTTTCCACCATGAAACTGTTTTGGGCATAGCACCTGAAGTTATCGACGCTGTAAAAGCGGGTAAAATACACCGTTTCTTTGTAATTGCAGGCTGTGATGCACCAGGCAAAGGGGCAGAGTATTACCGCGAGCTGGCAACATCCCTGCCTCCGGATACAGTTATTCTGACCACTTCTTGCGGTAAATTCCGTTTCAATGATGTAGATTATGGCACTGTTCCGGGGACTAATATCCCGCGTTATATTGACCTGGGCCAGTGCAATAATTCTGTATCTAGGATTAAGATAGCCTTAGCGCTGGCTGAAGCCTTTGATTGTCCGGTAAACGAGCTTCCGGTAAGTATCGTACTATCTTGGTTCGAGCAAAAAGCAGTGGCAATTCTGCTTGGACTGTTCAGCCTAGGAATCCAGGATATCCTTATTGGGCCAAAACCCCCTGAATTTATTTCTGAAGGAGTTTTGGGAGTATTGCAAAATGCATTTAACCTCAAATTGATTACAACTGCTCAGGAAGATATGGCAGCAATGCTTAATACAGTTGAAAAATAATACTGAAAAATGAGGAAACCCCGTCTGAGGATTGCAGCGGACGGGGTTTCCTTTTTTATCAGGGCGTTTGAGCTTTCAAAGAGAAAGTATAACTTTTTTAACAAGTCAGATGTCTAGCTCCAGCAACCAGCCCCGACACACAGGACAAGGAATTCTACGGCAGCGATACATCGCACGAAACAAAGCGTTAGCTTTGTGAGGACGTGCTAGTGCCGACTGCGCCACAGGACAAGGAAAGCTTCGACAGCATTTCATCGCACGAAACAAAGCGACAGCTTTGTGACGAAGTGGAGAGTTAAGACGTTCTTCCTCTGAACAGGGCGTTTGTGCTTCTCTATAACAGCAGTTCATCCATCAATTTTTCAGGATGGTACCGGTATCCTTCCTTCGTTTCAATTAAAAGACCGAGCTTTTTCAGCTTGCTTAATGTCCTGCTGATGGTTTCGCGGGTGGAGCCAATCATTTTTGCCAGATCCTGATTCGTTATGTTTAAATCTACATGAATTTCTCCACCGCTATCTTTCCTGCCAAGGTCGCTTCCGAGACGGAGGATGAGCTTGATGATTTGTTCATAAGAATTATTAAGGATTTGAGCTTCAAGCCTTTTTTGCAGATCAACAATTTTTTCACCTAACACATGGAACATTTTCTTGCTCATATCCGGATTATAGATTAGGATCTTTTCAAACTCTTTTTTCGGTATGATAATGAGCGTGCACTGTTCGAGTGCCTGGGCGAATGCTGGATATCCTCCTTCCCGGAAAAAACCAACATGTGGAAACATCTCCCCATTTGTGTGGATTGCTACAATTTGCTCCCGGCCATTTGCGTCGTTTCGATAGATCTTTACCCGGCCTTCAAATAGAAATAAGACATTTTGGATTGGCTCCTCCTGAAGAAAAATATGGTGCGTTTTTGCATATGTACGAACGATTGAAATTTCTTCAATGAGCTTAATTTCTTCAGCGCTTAAAGCGTTTAATAGCGGAGCGCTTTTTAAAGCATTTTTTACCATTTTTACAACCTCTTCCGCATAAAGCTTTCCTCATATTATATCAGTGCCGTGATTGGCTGTGAAAGTATTCCTCTGCTAAAAAGAGAACCCAGATGAAAGAAACTTTGAAATGTAAAAATTTATTTCTTTTTAAACGAACATTCATTCGTTAAAATAAAAGAATGGGGTGATGATATGAAATTGCGAAAAAATCTCCAGGAATTAATTTCAGAGCTTAAGACGAATGAAGAATTTAAGGATAATATTGCCCATTGGCATACAATAAACGCAAAACCTGCTTCAGTTGTACCGTTCCCGGACTCTATGGACCTGCGGATACAGGAGGCACTGAAGAAGCGCAAGATTGACGGTCTTTATACCCACCAGGCCACCGCTTTTGATGCGGCGGCGAAGGGTAAAAGTCTTGTTGCGGTTACTCCGACTGCATCTGGAAAAACGCTATGCTACAACCTGCCAGTCATTCAATCAATACTTGAAAATGAGAAAACAAGGGCTCTTTATATATTCCCGACAAAGGCTTTGAGTTATGACCAGAAAAGCGAACTGCATGAAATGATCAACGAAATGGAGGTCAATATTAATAGCTATACCTATGATGGGGATACTCCGTCAAATATCCGCCAGAAAATCCGGAAGGCAGGACATATTGTGATTACAAACCCCGACATGCTACACTCGGGGATCCTGCCTCATCACACAAAATGGGTGTCACTCTTTGAAAACCTGAAATATGTGGTGATAGATGAACTTCATATATACAGAGGGGTTTTTGGCAGCCATACAGCCAATGTTATCAGGAGGCTGAAGCGAATATGCCATTTCTACGGAAGCGATCCAGCTTTTATCTGTACTTCTGCTACCATAGCAAATCCGAGGGAACTGGCTGAAGAGCTGACTGAAAAAAGCATGGTGCTTGTTAATAACAATGGCGCTCCAAGCGGAAAAAAACACTTTGTTTTTTATAATCCGCCTGTCGTCAACAAGCCGCTTAATATCAGGAGAAGTGCCGTTCTGGAATCAAGAAGGCTGGCCATGGAGTTTTTAAGAAACAAGATTCAAACAATTGTTTTTGCCAGAAGCCGGGTAAGAGTGGAGATCCTGCTGACCTATTTGCAGGAATTGGTTTCAAAGCAGCTTGGACCAAAATCTATCCGCGGATACCGGGGAGGTTACCTCCCGAAACAGCGCAGGGAGATTGAAAAGGGTCTTAGAGAAGGAAGTATTTATGGAGTCGTCAGCACAAATGCACTTGAACTGGGTGTAGACATTGGGCAGCTGCAGGTATGTATTATGACTGGATATCCCGGTTCAATCGCCAGCGCCTGGCAGCAGGCAGGACGGGCTGGCCGCCGGCATGGTGAGGCGCTGATAATTATGGTAGGGAGCTCCAGCGCGCTGGACCAGTATATTGTCCAAAATCCGGAGTATTTTTTCGGAAGGAATCCAGAAACGGCACGAATCAATCCAGATAATCTCGTAATCCTGGTCGACCATGTAAAGTGCGCCGCATATGAGCTGCCTTTTAAAGCAGGTGATACTTTTGGGAAAGCAGAAATTGCTGATGTTCTTGAATTTTTAACTGAGGAACGGGTTCTTCACGAAAATAACGGCAAATGGTTTTGGATGAATGATGCCTTCCCGGCGCATAACATTTCCCTCCGCTCCGCTTCTCAGGAAAATGTGGTCATTATTGATTTGACGAACGAACCAGATGTGAAGGTTATCGGAGAGATGGATCGTTACAGTGCCATGACTCTGCTGCATGATGAGGCTATTTACCTGCATCAGGGTGTCCAATATCAGGTTGAGGAGCTGGATTGGGAGGAAAAGAAAGCATATGTGCGGGAAGTGAATGTCGATTACTATACAGATGCCAATCTGGCAGTTCAGTTATCGGTTCTGGAAATTGATAAACAAAGAAACTCCCCTTCACACGAGGCAGCATTTGGGGACGTTTCAGTAAGGGCTATGGCAACCATTTTCAAAAAAATCAAATTTGATACACATGACAATATCGGGTCAGGCCCCATTACACTTCCCGAGGAAGAGCTTCATACAGCTGCAGCTATGCTTTCCCTTAATCCGGAGATACTTGGATGGGAAGAAAACAGGATTGAGCAGGGATTGATCGGCGCTGCCCAGGCGTTAAATGGCATGGTGCCTCTTTATGTAATGTGCGACCCGCATGATATCCATGTGTACCCGCAGGTAAAAGCGGCCCATAATGAAAAGCCGACTATTTTTATTTACGATCGCTATCCGGGCGGCGTGGGGCTAAGTGAAAAGGTATATGAAAATGCAGACTTGATTCTGCATGAGACAACGCAAATGATTGAGAGATGCCAGTGTGAAACAGGATGCCCGTCCTGTGTAGGGACGGATTCAGCATCCCATACCGCAAAACGGGATGCAGTCCAGCTATTGAAGCTGTTTTCAACTGAGATGATCCAATAGGGAAAGGGGCGGTGATGACATGTCGCTAAAAAGTAAACTTGGCCGGATGAAAAGCCATATGTCACTTCCGGAAGCGGAAAAAGCCGTTCTGAAAGAGGTAAAAACGGCTGAAGTCAGCTCTTCGGCCATCCCTTTTATAGAGAAATGGACGGAAAATTTCACAAGCGTATATCAAATGGATGGGACTTATTGCTTGATCAGGGAGACCATTTATCCGCTCGATTACCAGCATGGCAGCTATCGCTTCAATGAATTATTTGGGGCGGTAGAGAGCTGGAACAATAGCTTGGTTGAGCATCCCCTTTCTTGTGCAGGACATAGGGCAGAGGATCTTTTCTTTTTTGATACGGAAACCACTGGACTGGGAGGAGGTACGGGAAATACAATCTTTTTGCTTGGCTACGCCTTTTTTGAAAATGATCATGTAATCGTCCGGCAGCATATCCTGCCTGAGCCTGGAAATGAAGTTCCTCTGTATCAAAGCTTTTTGGAAAAGGTGAATTATGAAAAGCTAGTCACTTACAACGGGAAGGCCTTTGATTGGCCCCAGCTGAAAACAAGACATACTCTGATCAAGGAACATGTGCCCCGGCTTCCGGAATTTGGCCATTTTGATTTGTACCATGCCTCAAGAAGGCTCTGGAAAAATAAGCTTGAAAAAGTAAAACTATCTGCAGTGGAAAAGGATATCCTTGGCGTGCACAGAGAAAATGATATTCCTGGCTTTTTAGCTCCGATGATTTACTTCGATTTTGTAGAGCGAAAAGATCCGGAAATATTATTTGGTATTATGAAGCACAATGAAATTGATGTACTTTCCTTAATTACGCTATATATCCATCTATCCAGGCAAATTCTGCAATTGGATGGCTATAACGGAGAATCTCTTGAGGTTGCCCGCTGGCTGAAGCTTCTTGGAAATAAAGATGCAGCCCGCCATGCGTATGAGTCTGCCATTATGAAAGGGACTGAGTCAGAGCAGCTGACTGCACTGCACGGACTTGCAAGTCAATGGAAAAAGGATAAGGAATATGATAAAGCACGGGAAGCATGGGAGTTCGTATCCGCTGGCGGAAATGAGCGGCAGCGAGCGGAAGCATTGATTGAGCTGGCCAAAATGCATGAGCATCGTTTCAGGGACTATGATGCAGCCTTGTCAGCTTCTTGGAAGCTCTTTGAGTTGCTCAACGGCAAAGCAAACTTACATGGTATACTTGAAAGTGATCTGGAAAAAAGAATTGGCCGCCTGCAAACAAAGAAAGAAAAAAGGAAGGCTAACCTCCTATTATCCTAAAATGAAGACAAGTTTGGAGCGACGGCGAAATGACATGAAATTGTCACTTTTATTAAACGCTTTCTTTTTCATAAAACTATTGTCGACTTTTAACAAAATGTGTAAAATGATAAACTGTGGTCAACTAATTCATTTTACAAGCGGGGCTGTTTAAAAATGTATAAAGCGGTATTAGTCTTATTCTTCATTGTTGTATGCTTAACGGCAATTCTATTTTCAACCTTAAAAGAAAACTTTTATTCTTTCTTATAAATAGGTGCTTTAATTAGTACATGTATCCCCATTTCGTCATAGTCTGTTACTGTAATACAAAACCTGGCGAAAGGGGATTTATTAATGGAAATGTATAAAATGTCCGGCAGCTGCTGCGGTAAAAAACCGTCCGGTGTAATGGGAGCATATACTAAGCCGATGGGTATGACACCGGGGGTAATGGGAGCACAAGCTGGTCCTGCGTATCCGCCAACAGGTGTAATGGGGGCACAAACAGGTCCTATGGGTATGGCACCGGGCGTAATGGGAGCGCAAACTGGACCTGCATATGGCGGTCCAACTCAGGTTGCTCCTGCCAACATACTTCCAACAGTAGTTCATCCAACACAAAATGTAGTAAACCAAAATGTGATTCCGCATATTGTGCCGCATGTTCATCCAACACACACTACAACGGTAAATAATCATGTCTTTAACCACCAGCATTACTTCCCTCAAACCCAATCCGTTGTCGAGACATGCAAGAATCAGCATTTTGTTTGTGGAGGTCGTCCACCGGTATCTCCGGCTATGTGCCCGCCGGTATCACCAGCTTTCTGCCCTCCAAGAAGACCGGGAATTTGCTTCTAAATAAGATGCAAGGGCGGATCTCCAGCCCTTGCTCTTTTACATAATATTAAAAGAAAGGGATGTAGTTTTCGATGAAGGTTCTATACTTGACGGGCTACAAACCTTTTGAATTAGGCATTTTTAAAAATGATCATCCAGGGGTAAAATATATTCAAAGCGCAATAAAACAGCGAATTGCTTTATTTGCCGAGGAAGGCCTGGAATGGGTTATTATCAATGGACAGTTAGGTGCAGAGCTATGGGGAGCGGAGATGGTTCTGGAACTGAAAGAGGAATACAGCCAGCTGCAGCTGGCAGTTCTGACTCCTTATTTGAACCAGGAAGAATCCTGGAAAGAGCATAATCGAGAATATTATGAAAGTGTGCTTGCTCAGGCCGATTTTGTCGATTCCATATCTAAAAAGCCATATGAAGGTCCGGCCCAATTACGGACGAAAAGTATGTTCATGCTTCAAAAAAGCGATGGTATGCTGATTGTCTATGATGAAGAAAAGGACGGCTCGCCCAAATATGTCTATAAGGACGCAAAAAGACTAAGTGAATCAGGCGAATATCATGTTTTTCAGATCACGTTTGATGATCTCCAGCAGGTAATTGAAGATCAATCTCATGATGATTGGAACTAATACTAAAATGTTTTCCGTATCATTCGTTGACAAATTCCCCGCTTTTTGAAAAAATATAAGAAAAGACGTTTGGCGAAAGTATTGAGGTGGGTCTTATGCTATCTGATAAGATAAAATTAACTGCAAAAGATATTCTTGAAAAAGATTTTAAAACAGCGATGCGAGGCTATAAACAGGAAGATGTGGATCAATTTTTAGATCTGATAATAAAAGATTATGAAGTGTTCCATCAGGAAATTGAAGATCTCAGGCAGGAAAACCTTCGCTTGAGGAAGCAGTCAGATGATGTATCCAGACGCCAGGTCCAGCAGACTCCCGGTGCAGCGCCTGGAACAACAAACTTTGACATACTTAAAAGGCTGTCGAATTTGGAAAAACACGTTTTCGGAAACAAGCTTTTTGATTAATGGGTGCTGGCCTTATTTACCATTGCACGTTTAGCGATTGTCCTATATAATCAATTATGTTGTGTTTAACGTTTGGGTAATTGCTGCAGCGTTTACGCTGTAGAGGAAAGTCCATGCTCGCACAGGCTGAGATGCCTGTAGTGTTCGTGCCTGGCGAAAAAATAAGCCAGGGCAGCATTTGATGCTGACGGCCGGGAAAATGCCTAAGTTCATTATGAATATGGCATGAATACCTATAAAAGTGCCACAGTGACGGAGCCTTTCCAGAAATGGAAAGGGTGGAACGAGGTAAACCCCACGAGCGAGAAACCCAAATTTTGGTAGGGGCACTTTCTTCCTTGGAAATGAACGAGGAGAAAGACAGGCATATATTATGCCTGTAGATAGATGATTACCACCTGAGTACGAGATGAGCAATCGTTTGCAGTACAATGGTACAAAACATGGCTTACAGAACGTTAACAAACACATTTATAATTGAAGATAATTGCCTTATAATAAACCCTGTCAGCTTAATTGGCAGGTTTATTTTTTTTATAGGAGCAATAGAAGGAAAGTGCAATGAAAGACAAGTGTCATGAAGTGCTCCTCACCTTTAGCGGATAAGATTTAGAAGCTGCAGGTTTTTTTACTATTCCTGCATCCCTATGGTTTTAGCTGCACCTAAATTGCATTTGTTCCAAAAACAACATTCCCCCAACCCTTTTAAACGAATATCGACATTTTTATGAAAATCGTCCCGATAATTTGAAAAACGTACATATATAATAAATAAAATACATTTTCATTATTGGTATAATGTTTGAGGGTACACAGTTTTGATGTGGGGGAATGCATCGGTGGTTGGAAATCATTCATTTTTAGGACTTGGAGATCAGTACTCTTTAGCTGAACTGGTTTATGATCATATGCAAGAGGGTGTCCTGGTCTTAAATGATACAGGTGAAATTGTTGATAGTAATAGCTCTGCAGAGAAAATTACGGGCTATTCCGGAAAAGAACTCGCAGGTATTCATTTTCAAAGGCTTTTTTACTTTCATCAGGAATACAGCAGCATTTGGAACAAGATTGTAAAGATTAATAAATGGAGCGGCGAAACCGAGAAGGTACGCAAAAATGGAGAAATATATACAGATAGAATGAAGATCCGAAAAATTGACAAAGATTTACATAATGTTTTTTTTCTCGTAATTTTTGAAGATATATCACCTCAAAAAAAATCCGAAAAAGAATTGCGTTTGGCTGACAAAATTTTTGAAAATATTAGTGAAGGAATTCTCTTCACTGATGCTAAAGGCAGAATTCTGTCGGTAAATCCTGCATTTCAAATTGTAACAGGTTATACTGAGGAAGAAGTGATTGGCAAAACACCCAATATGCTTCAATCGGGCCTTCATAATGACCAGTTTTACCGGGATATGTGGCGGGAAATAGGTGAAAAACGGCGTTGGAGGGGCGAAATTTGGAATAAGCGTAAAAGCGGCGAGGTATTCCCCGAATGGCTGACAATCAGTTCCATATTGGATGATGAGGGTACCCTGACGAACTATGTCGCTGTTTTTGCGGATATTTCTGACCAAAAACAGGCTGAGGAAAAGCTTCGCAAGCTAGCGCATTATGATGTGCTTACCGGTGCCGCGAATAGATACCTGCTGTATAAAAGGCTCGAACGTTTACTGATTACCGCCAAGAAGTATAATCAATTATTGGCTGTTTTATTTTTGGATTTGGACAGATTCAAGCTTATAAACGATACATTAGGGCATAATTATGGTGACTTACTTTTAAAAAAGGTATATTCCCGTTTAAAAGGCCTGCTGAAGAACAAAGATATTATCGCTCGCCTTGGGGGAGATGAATTTGTGATTGTATTGCCAAACATAAAGCATCCGAGAGAAGCGGTTTCAGTATGCAAGGACATAATAAATTCGTTTCAACAGCCCTTTCTACTGCACGAGCAGGAGGTTTATACCTCGACAAGTATTGGGGTAGGCCTTTATCCTTTTGATGGCGAAGACATTGATTCACTTATTAAACACGCTGACCGCGCCATGTACCAGGCTAAAGCAAACGGTAAGAATAATTTTGAGCTTTATCATACAGGTTTGCAAATTGAAAATGAAACAAGGCAAATGGTACTTGAAAACCGCCTCCGGAAAGCAGTTGAAAAAAAGGAGCTTTTTTTGCAATATCATCCCCTTGTAAATGTGGCTAATGGGCAGGTTGAAGGAGTAGAAGCATTGCTTCGCTGGAATTCTCCGGAACTCGGCCTGATATCACCTGCTGATTTCATCCCGATTGCTGAGGAGACTGGATTAATCGTACCTATTAGCGAATGGGTGATCAGGCAAGCCTGCGATGATATTAAAAAGCTTCATATTGTCGGGTATACTGGCCTTAAAGTCAGTATTAACATTTCCGGAATCCATTTTAATCAGGATGATTTCGTGAAAAATCTCACGAAGATTATCCAGCATACCAACATCTTTCCGCATTGCGTAGATCTGGAGCTTACGGAAAGCATCATTATGCCAAATGCCCCTGAAGCGAACAACAAACTGGTCAAGCTAAAGCAAATGGGAATAAAGCTATCGATTGATGATTTTGGAACTGGGTACTCATCGTTGAGCTATTTGCACAGACTTCCGATTGATTCATTGAAAATTGATCAGAGCTTTATAAAGAAGCTGTCGGCATACAAGGAAGATGCATCAATTGTTCAAGCTATCATTACCATGGCGCATACTCTGAATTTAGTTGTAGTAGCTGAAGGGGTAGAACAGGAAAAGCATTTGAAATTTCTGGCCAGGGAAAAATGTAATATAATTCAGGGGTTTTATATTACAAAGCCATTATGTTGGGATGATTTATTAGTATTTTTAGAAACTTGGGATCCACAAGCAATAATGAAATAGGGTGATTGATTGAAAACATATGATTTAATCGCAACTTCAGCAATGGGACTTGAGTCCATCGTTGCAGGCGAGGTCAGAAAACTGGGCTATGAATGTGAAGTAGAGAATGGAAGAATCAGCTTTAAAGGTGACGAGCAAGCCATCGCAAAGTCAAATCTCTGGTTAAGGACTGCAGACCGTGTGAAAATTAAGGTCGGTGAGTTTAAGGCAAAAACATTTGACGAACTCTTTGAAAAAACAAAGGCTCTGGATTGGGAAAGATATTTACCGGAGGATGCGGAATTCCCTGTTTCAGGGAAATCAGTAAAATCAACGCTTTATTCTGTCCCTGACTGCCAGGCAATAGTTAAAAAAGCCATTGTAGACCGGTTAAAAAAGCAGTATAGACGTGACAGCTGGTTTGAAGAAACAGGTGCTTTGTATAAAATTGAGGTCGCTATCCTAAAGGATACAGTAACCCTAACCATAGACACCAGCGGAGCAGGGCTGCATAAACGCGGCTACCGGACTGGACAAGGGGAAGCTCCATTAAAAGAAACACTGGCGGCGGCACTTATCATGCTGACAAACTGGCATCCGGACCGCCCTTTTATCGATCCGTTCTGCGGTTCAGGAACAATACCGATTGAAGCAGCGCTGATCGGACAAAATATAGCTCCTGGATTCAATCGCGAGTTTGCGTCGGAAAAATGGAAATGGATGAGTCGAAAGGTATGGGATGAAGTGCGTATCGAGGCTGAGGATCTTGCAAATTACGACCAGCCGCTGGATATTGCCGGTTACGATATAGACCATAAAATGGTCGAAATTGCAAAGAACAATAGTATTGAAGCCGGCCTTGGGGACCTGCTGCAATTTAAGCAAATGCAAGTCAGCGATGTGACATCCAGAAAGGAATACGGTGTCATTGTCGGAAATCCGCCTTATGGAGAACGTCTCGGCGAAAAACAAGCTGTTGAACACATGTATCGCCAAATGGGAATAGCGTTTGAAAAGCTTGATACATGGTCGGTTTATATCATAACCTCCCACCCTGATTTTGAAAAATTTTATGGAAAGCAAGCCACAAAAAAGCGCAAGCTGTTCAATGGCTTCATCCGAACCGATTACCACCAGTTTTTCGGGCCAAGGCCGCCGAGAAAATAATATTGTATGTATACAGTCCTCAGATCCTGCATAAAATGAGATTATCTTTTTTTATCGGGAAGGAGCGGTCCTATGTACGCAAGAATGGCGGATTTTGAAATGATTACTAAGGCACTGTATACTTCATATGAAAAAATCAGACTGGAAGGAAACTGTGATAAAGGGATAGACGGACTGAAGGAAGCGGAAAAAAATATGCTTCAGGCATTATCCTTCCAGCTTCAACAGCAGAATACTCCCGATTAGGGTTTTGAAAAATTCAAGGCTTATTTCGGCTAATAAAGCAGCGCATGTTTTCTCCTGGCGCCAAAAATATGCATAAAACCTTGCCTTACCTTTGGTAAGGTTTTTTCTTGACTATCAAGCGAGATTCAGCAATAATGTAATTTTATGCCTAAGGTTATTAGCCCCCGAGATTTATTGGGGTTTTATAAAAAGGGGAGAATAGAATGCTTCAAACATTGCCTTTTACAGTCACAAAAACGGATTCCTTTTATGAAAAATTCTCCGAATGGATTGGCGATGTCTTTTACGATATTCTGCCGGAAAAAGGATTTGAACTCCGAGACGAACAGGTCTTTATGGCTTTTCAGCTGGAAAAAGCCTTTAAGGATAAGCAAGTCATCTTTGCCGAAGCAGGTGTCGGCACAGGAAAGACCCTTGTTTATCTGCTTTATGCCATCTGTTACGCACGATATACAAATAAGCCCGCCATCATTTCTTGTGCGGATGAAACTTTGATTGAGCAGCTGGTCAAGGAAGAAGGAGATATAGCGAAAATCAAGAGTGCCTTAGATATCTCGGTTGACGTTCGCCTTGCAAAATACCATGACCAGTACCTGTGCTTGAAAAAGCTGGAGTATGCTGTGTCAAATGAAGATTCCGAATCAATCGACCGCCTTTATGATGAGCTGCCGGGATTCGTTAATGAAGGAAGCTCAATGGCATCGTACACACCCTATGGGGATCGTAAAGAATATCCTTATGTTAATGATGAGGATTGGTCGAAGGTTGGCTGGGATCAGCTCCAAAATTGCTTCAGCTGTGAGAAACGGCATCGCTGCGGCCAGACATTGTCTCGGGATTATTATCGGAAAGCTGCCGATCTGATTATTTGCTCACATGATTTCTTTATGGAGCATATTTGGACAAAAGATGCCAGAAAACGAGAAGGTCAGCTGCCGCTGCTGCCCGAACACAGCTGCGTTGTTTTTGACGAAGGCCATCTCCTGGAGTTTTCGGCCCAAAAGGCGCTTACCTATAAAGTTGCTGACAACACGCTATCCGCGGTTTTGCAGGGATTGATGGCAAACGATGTCCGCGATGAAACGTTATACATCATTGAGGACTTGATTGACATGAATGAAGAGTTTTTCTCTCTTTTGCAAAAACACTCAATGCCTGTAACCGGGTCCAATCGCCACAAGATTCTTACATCAGAAACTTTGATGAAAAGCGGGAAATTTCTTCACCGAAAAGTGGAAGAATTAGAAGAAAGCCTTGTCTTCGAAGCAGAAATGTACACAATAAATGAGTATGATCTAAAGGTAACTGAGGAGTTTTTGGAGCAGTTTGGCTATTCTTTGTCACTTTTCTTAAAGGATAATAAAGCGGTTAGCTGGTTTGAACAGCATGCCCAGTCGAATACTCTTGTTATCATGCCGCGCCTGGTGAAGGACATATTGGGTGAAGAAGTATTTTCAAAGAAAATTCCATATGTTTTTTCGTCAGCAACGCTATCGGAAGATAAGTCTTTTGACTATATCGCAAGCAGTCTTGGGATTCACGACTATTTGAGTTTTAGCGTTGAATCTCCTTTTGATTACGACGAAGTTATGCAAATGAACTTGCCTGAATTTAAGGCGGATGACAGGGAAAGTAAACTGGAATATGCACTGAACAGCATTTCTTCATATGAAGGGCGGACATTAATACTGTTTCGTTCGAAGGAAGATTTGCAATGGTTTAAGGAAAATGCGGACAGCAGTTCACCGTATCCATTTTATTATGAAGGTGACATGGAAATCAGCGAGCTGGTAAGAAGGTTTCAGGAAGAGGAGCATTCCGTGCTGCTTTCCTACCATCTCTGGGAAGGGCTGGACATCCCAGGGGAGTCGTTAAAAAATGTGATAATCTTTTCACTTCCATATCCTCCAAATGATCCGGTGTTTGAAGCGAAAAGACAATCGGCGGCTAATCCGATTGAAGAAGTAGATCTGCCATACATGCTTCTCCGGCTGCGGCAGGGTATTGGACGGCTCATCCGTACGACTCAGGATGAAGGGGCCGTGCATATCTTGCTTCCGGCTGAATTGGATGATCACACTGCTGCCAAAATGAGGGCTGTACTGCCAACCGTTTAGAACAAAGATATTTTTAAATCTTGGAAGTAATGACCTGTACCCTGATTTTTAGGGGTGCGGGTCTTTTTATGCAGAAATTAATTATCTCCCGCTATTCCTTATTTTCATTTTCCATGTTTTCCAGGCAAGGGAAACAGCACAGTTCACCGTTTTTGCCAAGCTTTTCTCCGTCCAGAAAACCATCTCTGCAGTAAATAGCCCTTTCACAGCAATTGCACTTCCCGACTAATTCGATCATGCTGGTTCCTCCTCTAAACAATTTTTTTA
The DNA here is from genome assembly GCF_002860285.1 of Bacillus sp. M6-12. GTDB lineage: Bacteria > Bacillota > Bacilli > Bacillales > DSM-1321 > Peribacillus. Next base: position 71,081 of record NZ_PGVF01000015.1, on the reverse strand, counting down.
ATCGTAACATGAAATAGAAGTAGTAAGAAATATTTTAATAATGAAAATTCACGAATAAACCATGGATAAATTTTTTGCCTGTTATGATAAAATGAAAAAGGTTGAAAGGAAAAATAAGGTTTTAAAATAGCCTATCAGAAGCTGAGCGGGCTGGATCAGTTAATGGGAAGTCAGGAATATTGAAGCACTCCTGACGCTAAGAATAGGGGGAGTTTTTGTGTCTATTGAGAAGGTAAAAAAAGAATTTGCTGAGTATGTTAAGAAAATGTCAGCTTATAATGAGGCACTTGGGCTGGTGTATTGGGACATGCGGACGGGTGCACCTAAAAAAGGGATTGAACAAAGAGCAGAGGTAATCGGCATTTTATCCTCCGAGGTTTTCAGCATGTCTACAAGTGAAGAAATGGCTTCGTATATTGCCAGGCTATCAAATGAGGAAGCTAACAGCAAGCTGGATAAAATCACGAACAAACTGGTTCAGGAATGTAAAAAAGAATATGAAAGAAACAAGAAAATCCCTGCTGACGAATATAAACAATATGTTGTCCTGCAGTCAAAATCTCAGGCTGTCTGGGAAGAGGCAAAGGAAAAATCTGATTTTAGCCTTTTTCAGCCATATTTGGAGCAAATCGTTGCTTATATGAAAAAATTTGTGTCCTATTGGGGATATGAAAATAACAAATATGACACTTTACTGGATATGTATGAGCCGGGTATGACGGTTGAAATTCTTGATAATGTATTTGGTAAGCTGCGGGAAAGAATTGTACCATTAGTGAAGCAAATTGCAGATAGTTCGAATAAGCCGGAAACTGCTTTTTTATATAACAGGTTTCCTAAAGAGAAACAGCGGGAGTTCAGCCTCGAAATCCTGAAAGAGCTTGGATATGATTTTGAAGCGGGGAGGCTCGATGAGACAGTTCATCCTTTTGCCATTGGACTGAATCCAGGGGATGTAAGGATTACAACAAAGTATGACGAAAATGATTTTAGGACTGCGGTTTTTGGAACAATACATGAATGCGGCCATGCTGTTTACGAGCAGAATATTGCTAAAGAATTGACGGGGACGCCGCTTGCAGACGGAACGTCCATGGGAATTCATGAATCACAATCGCTTTTCTTTGAGAACTTTGTCGGCAGGAATTTCAGTTTTTGGGAAAAACAGTACGATTCCCTTAAAGCATTCTCAGGGGACCAATTCGCACAGGTCGATGTTACGGATTTTTACAGGGCAATCAATGAGTCAAGACCATCATTAATCCGGATTGAGGCAGATGAATTGACATACCCGCTACATATTATGGTCCGTTACGAAATTGAAAAAGCCTTGATTAATGGTGAGCTTCAGGTAAGAGATCTGCCGGCCGTATGGAATCAAAAATATGAGGAATATCTAGGAGTCCGTCCGGAAAATGATGCGCAGGGAGTGCTGCAGGATGTTCATTGGTCAGACGGCAGCTTTGGCTATTTCCCATCTTATGCTCTAGGGTACATGTATGCAGCTCAGTTCAAGGCTGCTATGATAAAGGACATTCCGAATTTTGATGATTTATTGAAAGCAGGGAATATAGCGCCGATTAAAGACTGGCTGACAGAAAAGGTCCACAAGTACGGAAAAACAAAGCAGCCGCTCGAGATTTTGCTGGATACTACTGGGGATGGACTAAATGCCAATTATTTAATCGACTATCTTGAAGAGAAATACAGGAGCGTTTATAAGCTGAGGTAATGAAAGCTAAGGTGAATCCCGAATGAAACTATTTCTTCCAGCTCTGGCCATTCTGTTTGCGGCTATTTTATGGGGCGCAATTGGGATATTCGTTAAAGGCCTTGCGGAAGCTGGCTTCTCTTCCATGGAGATTGTTACAGTAAGAGTTATAGCATCCAGTGCCTTTCTTCTCATTATCGGGCTGATAAAGGACAGAAGATTGTTAAGAATTAATTTAAAGGATATTTATCTATTTATAGGAACAGGGATTTTAAGTATCGTTTTTTTTAATTGGTGTTATTTTACCGCAATGAACATGCTTTCGATTTCTGCGGCTGTTATTCTCTTGTACACTTCGCCTGTGTTTGTGATGGTTCTCTCGGTACTTTTTTTAAAAGAGAAATTCAACTCCAGAAAACTAGTCCTCCTTTGCTGTACGCTTGCGGGCTGTTTTCTGGTAACAGGAGCACTTGATTCAGGAATGCAGCATGGAAATCCAATTGGATATCTGGCTGGACTCGGTTCAGGACTAGGGTATGCTTTGTACAGTATTTTTGGCAAAGCAGCACTGGGTAAGTACCAAACCTTTACTATTACTGCTTATACGTTTTTTGTAGCAAGTTTATTTCTGCTTCCGGTTACCCGGATTTGGACAAAAGCGCCAATCTTTTTTGACATGGGAATAGTGCTCAAGGTTCTGGGATTAAGCCTGCTGTCAACAGTACTTGCGTACCTCTTGTATACTTGGGGCCTGAAGGCAATGGATAGCAGCAAAGCAGCAGTCCTGGCCACAATCGAACCTGTAACTGCAATGATCATTGGTTTTGCTTTCTTTTCTGAATCACTTTCCCTGCTGCAATTAACTGGAGCAGGGGTTATTCTTCTGGCTGTTGTTTTATACAGCAGAAGGGACCCAGTTACAGAAAAGAAAGAGATTGGCACCATAATCTAATTTTATCTGAAACTCCTAATCATCTTTTGTTCGGCAGCAGGTGATGGGGGAGATATTTCGAATCCAACACAAAAAAGCAGATCGAGTTTGATCTGCTTTTTTGTGTAAAAGATATGAAAGTATGCTTTTTTTACCAAAGTTTATATCCTTTTGATCCTGGAGGTGCATTTTGAATCATATCAATAAACGGAATTGTATATGCGAATAGGATGAGAACAACTGTGATACCAAGCCATAGTTTCCAGTTTTCGAATACCATAGGAGTCTTTTCAGCGGCATCAGCAACTTCACCAACAGGGAATTCCTGCTCGCCTTTAGGTGCAAAGAAAGCAAGGTTTACGAAGATATACAAAACTAAGATGATACCAATGAAAAGAATAGTTCCGCCAACTGCCTGGGCAATTTGGTAAGGAATCCAGTCAGTAGCCTGTGCAGCATCACCATAAGTTGAGAAAGATGAACGGCGAGGCGCTCCAAGAAGTCCTGCAGCATGCATCGCACCAGACATAAATGTCATACCAACGGACCAAACAATTGCCTGAATAATTGCCAAACGGTTCATTTTCTTTGTTAATACCCTTCCAGTTAAGTGAGGTACCAGCCAGTAAGAGATACCAAAGAATGTTAGGACAACAGCTGTAGCCAATGTTAAATGGAAGTGACCGGTTACCCAAATGGTATTATGGACAACCTGATTTAATTGGTGAGAAGCGTTAACCATACCGCCAGCTCCTGCAGGAATGAAAGATACCATTCCGATAAAAGGAACTACAAATCTAGCATCACCCCAAGGCAATTTCTTAAGCCAGCCGAACAAGCCTGTTGCTCCCTGAGAGCGGCCGTACATTTCAAATGTCCCAAACATAGAAAAAGCAGTCATCAATGAAGGGATTACTACAAGGAATGTTAATATTACTTGCAAGAACTTCCAAGCTGGATCAATACCTGGCTCCATCAGCTGATGGTGGAAACCGACAGGGATTGAGAAAAGCAAGAACAGAATGAAAGACATCCGAGCTAAAGAATCAGAGAAAATTTTCCCGCCGATGATTTTTGGAACAATAGCATACCAGCACATATAGGCAGGAAGAAGCCAAAAATATACGAGCGGATGGCCAAAGTACCAGAAAAGAGTACGGCTGATTAAAACGTCGATAGTATCTACTAAACCTAATGACCAAGGAAGCATTTGCAGAAGAACGGTTGCTGCTACCCCAATTGTGGCGACAATCCACATGAGAGTATTTACCACTGCCATAAAGCTTAATAGCGGGCTAGGCTTGCCAGGATTAGTCTTCCGCCATCTAATGTAAGATGTAATCATCGCACCTCCGGCAATCCAGCTTCCGACAACCACTAGTGTTAAACCTATATAGAAAATTGGATGGGCCATTAGAGGCGCATAGAATGTGAAAAGTACGGAAGCTTCATTAAGCAGAACCATTGCAGCTGCCATGGCAGTACCGATCGTCATTGTCCAGAAACCGATCCAGCCGGCTTTCCGGGCGCCGTCTGATAAAGTTCCGGCAGTGCGGCTTATGACCGCGAATTGAAATCCTAAAATAAAGAAAGTAGTTAATACAAGTCCTAATAATACGCCATGAACAGTCAATACTTGATAGTAGCCGATTCCGAATGGCAATTCTAATTTGCCTGAACGGACCAGAACCTGAAGCAAACCGGCAAGCCCTCCAAGTGCCAGGGCAGTGAATGCTACATAAAAGTGTGCCATCGAAAGCTTGGCATCACGCGGATCAACTTTTACTTTTTCAAAAGAGCTTATCATTTTTCAACCACCTCAATTCGGGAGTTCATCATATGGTGACCTGCTCCGCAATATTCGTTACATAAAATCAGGAATTCTCCCGTTTTATTGAAGATAGCTACCTTTTCACTTACGAAACCTGGTTCCAGCATCATGTTAATGTTTGTTCCGGCAACTTCAAATCCGTGGATTACATCCTTTGTGGTTGCAATAACTTTCACTGTAGAACCTTTTGGAATTTCTACTTTACCCGGGTTATACGCAAATGCCTGTGCTACAAATACAAGTTCATAATCCCAATCCTTGCCCTCTACCTTATGAAGTCCAGGCTTGTCGAATGGTTAAGTTTGGTCAATCTTTCCAGGATCAATCGTAGTTAAACAGCTTGGCGGCTGATTGCCCATATAGAAAGCGCTGACACCAAGGACTGTTAGAAAAACAAGCAATGATCCAATCCCGAAAATGAGCCATATTTTTTCAAATTTATGCATATGCATGGCTTTTTCCCCCTAAATTCTCTTTATAGACGATCTAGAAATAAGAAATATACACTAACCCAAGTAATAATCAAAATCAATCCAAGCGTGAACACGGAAGCCAGAGTCCCTTTTAGGGATGAGTGGTCGTCGACTGTTGTTTTTGTTTTATTTTTTAATTGTGGCTGTGCCATTCTTTTCACTCCTTTCTAGACAATGGAAATAGATAAATACATTTTCATCATACAAAACAATTTGTTCAATTCCAGTTGGTTTTTTTCATTTCACAAATTGTTCAAAGCTTACTTAATAACATGATAATAGGTAAAAGTTGATGTAACAGTGATTTTAATCACAATAAAACCCTGTAAGTTGTGAAGAATATGTGAAGTTTAAGGAGTATGATAATCCCAAAGGCAATGACTTAATTCGCTATTACCTGAACGGGATAAAACTCGGCATTTATGGCTAGTTTCCTTGCGATACTATTTTTGGCAAATAAATATTAATTTTGACCGGACAATAGAATAGTTATGCATAAAAAGCTGCCTTGCCGGACCTTTGTCTGGCAGGGCTCTTCTTGATGGCCCTTAACACCTGAAATCCTCCAAAAATAAGGAAACAAAATCCTTATATGTGAATAGAATAGGATATTATTATTTAAATGAAGGAATGTGGAATTTTGGAGAAAAAATATTGTATTCATTGCAGGGCAATATACACAGTTGAAACTCAATGTACCCGCTGTGGGCGGAACATCTTTAAACCGATCATTATCGAAGTCCAAAACAACCCGCCGAAGAAGCAATAGAGCTATATTTATAGCATCATGTAATTGTCTGTCTCAATCAGTAGTGATTTAATAATAGTAGATTGCAGATAGGAGTGGTTTCTGATGTATTTACCTACATTTCGGCTGGATGGAAAAACGGCTGTTGTAACAGGAGCAGGCAGGGGAATTGGAAAGGCAATTGCAGTTGGGCTGGCTGAAGCAGGTGCAGATGTTGCTATAATGTCAAGGACTGAAAGTGATTTGCAGGAAACTGCCGCCATGATTGAGGCTGCAGGCAGAAAAGCATATATTAGGGCACTGGATGTTACACAACGTGAACAGATTCAGCAAGCTGTTGCCGCAATTATGGACGAGTTTAAAGAGATTAATATTCTAGTCAATAACGCTGGAATGAATATAAGATCAAAAGCTCTCGACGTGACGGATGAAGAGTGGCAAAAAATTATGGATACCAATTTGAAATCGGCTTTCATGATGTCCCAGGAGATCGGCAGGAATATGGCGGATAATAAAAACGGCGCAAGCATCATTTCTATTTCATCAGTAGGCGGGCACACCGCGTTAAGAACAGGAGTGGTATATGCGGCTACTAAGGCTGCCATGATTCAAATGACCAAGGTTCTTGCGCTGGAATGGGGAATGTCTGGAATAAGGGTGAATAGCCTTGGCCCATGGTATTTTAAGACACCGCTAACTGAAAAACTGCTAAGTGATGAAGAATATGTTAATGATATTCTCGCAGTGACCCCTCTTAACCGGATTGGCGAGCTTCCTGAAATAGTAGGTCCGGCTGTATTTCTTGCAAGTGATGCGTCTTCCTATATTACAGGCCAAACTTTATTTGTAGATGGAGGCATGACAATTAAAGGATTCTAGTAAATAATAAAAGCTGTTCCAACAGGATTGACAGCAAAAGGTATGTAATAACTCCATACTTTGCTATAAACCCCTGTTCAGAACAGCTGTTTTCTTGTATTTCTCTATTTGCTTCAGTAAGGCAATTTCTTCTGCAAAACCTGCTCTTTCAGCTAACTTCCATCATTAAGATAATCCGCAATTCACCTATATCTGTTAAGCCAATCGGTAAGCGAAGCGCCTTTTCAAACCCATACATTTTTGCCTTCCCCACCAGAACGGTAGGAGGGGTAATATCCATTTCTGATCCCTGCCCCGCGATAGTAGTAGCCAGATTGCCGGCAATCATATTGCCCAGCTCTCCCGCAAAGGATTCAAGCATTTCTCCCGCAAGCGGCATGCCGAACATGGATTCTCCTATTTTTCCTATTGTTTCCTCAGCTCCTTCAATTATCAGCCTGCCGCGGATATCTCCCGTCATGCCAATAAGGACGCCTATGGCTTCATGCTCAACAGGCTGTACAATGAGTGCCGGTTTTCCTATTACTATTGAGAGCGGGATTACAGATTTTACAGAATCAATAGTCCCGTTTAAAACATTGGTGATCACACCACTAGTCATATTAACCCCCTGAATTTTTGTATATTTTTTATAATAACAAAAATAGTGAAGGTATAGCACCAAAAATCAGTAAAAAACAGTAACTTTATCACAGGTCATATGGATCATAAGGGCTAAAGTTTATTTTTACATAAAAGAGGATATATTACCCTTTATAAAACGAAGGGGTGATCCTATGCCATATATTATGTCTGCCTCCCATATCGAACTGCCCTATAAAATAAACCAGGAATCTGCAAGGGAATTTGCTAGGAGCATGTTTGGTTCATCCTTCAGAGACATAGACCGGCTCATCCATGTGTTCGAAAACGGACAGGTACAGGCCCGGAACTTTTCAAATCCTCTGGAATGGTTCAAAGAAGAAAGATCATTTGAAGAGAAAAACAGCCTTTACATAGAACATTCTGTGAAATATGGCTATGAAGCAATTTATGAATGCCTTAACAACGGGGAATTTTTACATAAACCAGTCAATCCAAAGGATATTGACGCCTTTATATTTATTTCAAGCACGGGTCTGGCAACACCTACCATTGATGCACGGATCATGAATCATATCCCATTTTCCTCTAATTTAAAAAGGATTCCGATTTGGGGACTTGGATGTGCAGGAGGAGCTGCGGGGCTATCAAGGGCATTTGAATATTGCAAAGCCTATCCAAAAGCCTCTGTTATTGTCCTTGCAATCGAGTTTTGCAGCTTGACCTTTCAAAAGGATGATATCTCTAAAAGCAATTTAATAGGGACATCTTTATTTTCGGATGGCATTGCCTGCGCTTTAGTGTGCGGGGATGAGTTTGAAAAGCTTTCTGAAGTTAAGCTTCCGGCTGTGCCAAAGCTTATGGAGACACATTCGGCACTTATGCCTAATTCTCTGGATGTGATGGGCTGGGATGTTAAGAATGAAGGGCTCTTTGTTGTTTTTTCCAAGGATATTCCTTCTATTGTAAAACAATGGCTAAAGCCGCAAGTAGAGGAGTTTCTGGATGCCAAGGAATTAGGATTGAAGGATATTAAGCACTTTATAGCCCATCCAGGAGGGAAAAAAGTCATTGAGGCCTATCAGGACTCTCTTGGCTTCTCGGATCATCATATCGAAACTTCATTGGGAATTTTGCGTGAATATGGCAATATGTCATCAGCAACCATTCTGTATGTACTTGAACGTTTTTTGCAAAAAAGAATAGAGAGCGGAGAGTACGGGCTGGCTGCAGCTCTTGGACCTGGATTTTCTTCGGAAATGCTGTTAATGAGGTGGGAATAATGATATTTGGCGGTATTATTGCCATAGTCTGCCTGCAGCGGTTTGCGGAGCTATTCATAGCAAAGCGGAATGAAAAATGGATGAAGCAGCAGGGGGCAATCGAATTTGGGACTAGCCATTACCGTTGGATGGTAGCGATGCACATTGGATACTTTTTATCTTTAATCATGGAAGTATCATACCTGGACACCGACCTCTCGCCAATCTGGGGGCTGTGGCTGGCTATTTTTCTTGCAGCACAGGCAGGAAGAGTGTGGGCGCTTTCTTCCTTGGGCAGATATTGGAATACTAAAATCATTGTCTTGCCAGGGGCAAATGTTGTGATTAAAGGGCCTTATAAATTCATCAAGCATCCGAACTATTTAATTGTAGCGACTGAAATAATTGTAATGGCACTTTTGTTTAATGCCTTTATTACTGCAGTCTTATTTACTTGCCTAAACATTATGATGATGCGGGTGAGAATACCCGAAGAAGAACGGGCACTTAAATCACTAACGGATTACAGCACTGCATTTAAGGCGGAAACACACGATTCATAAGATGTTCAAAATATTTAGCGTTGAAAATGATTATCGTTAATGATACAATTCTAATTGAAGATGATATTTATTCTCAATTAAAAAATGATTTATCATTAACGAAAAGGATGTGCTTTCATGATTTGGTTTTTAATTGCCCTTACTGTCGTTACATATAGCCTTGTGATGGTGTATGTTTTAAATAACATTCAAAAGCCAGCCAAACGTACAGCCCAAGCCTTTGCAAATAATCAGCACAATAATAAACGCCAAAATTTCATAACAGCATCCCAAACCAGGTAGCCATGCCTGGTTTTTTGTTTTTAAGGATAATGAAAGAAAGCGAAATCTTTGGAGATGCCTGCTTGTGAGCAGCAGCTTTACCATGGAGCTGGTTCCTTTGTACAATCAAGGATTTTTTCTATAAATAGACAGCGAAATCGTTTACAATAGAGTGTATTAAAGTTAATAAAATAAGGGGTAATGGATTTCATGATGCAAATTTCAGCTGTACAGCATGGTCAGCTTAGCAGGCTTGGAGAATTGTACCGCAAATTCACCATAAGCGGAGATATCAGCAATGCCGAAAAAATGAAACAGCTGATGAAGAAACTGCATAAAGAAGAGTTTATTTTTGCTTTTTGCGGCCATTTTTCAGCCGGAAAATCAAGCATGATTAATTTTTTGATGGGCGAGCAGGTTTTGCCGTCAAGCCCTATCCCAACGAGTGCCAATACAGTGAAACTTCAAAAAGGAAAGGATTATGCTAAGGTTTATTTTAACAATCAGCAACCTGTCCTTTTTCCTGCGCCTTATGATTTTGCTGCGGTGAAGGAGTACTGCAAAAATGGTGATCAGGTAGCATCGATTACCGTCAGTTCAAGCAGTTTTCCTCTTCCGGAACAGATAGCGGTCATGGATACACCGGGTATCGACTCAACAGATGATGCTCACAGGGTCTCAACTGAATCGACACTGCATTTGGCAGATATTATTTTTTATGTGATGGATTATAATCATGTCCAATCAGAGGTGAATTTTTTATTTGCCCGGGACATGGCTGAGGCAAAAAAACCCTTATATTTGATTGTGAATCAAATTGATAAACATGACGATTCAGAGTTAAGCTTCTCGTCGTTTAAACATTCCGTTCAGGAGGCGTTTGAAAACTGGGGTGTAACACCAAACGGAATTTTCTATACGTCCTTACGGGATTTGGACAACGAAAACAATGATATAGCACTAGTAAAAGAATTAATAGCAAATAGCACAAGGGACAATGGTCTGTCAATAACCCTTGCAGCAGAGAGGCTGATCCTCAATCATGCTGTTTGGCAAAAGGCTCAGGGTGAAGAGGCAGAACAGGAAAGTCTCGAGCTTCTCGGTCAATTGGAAGAGGGAGAACTCGAACAAATTCGCAGTAAGCTGGCTTCGTTAAAGTCGGAAAAAAATGAATTGAGTTCCAAAACAGAGGAATTGGAGGCAGGCTTCGCGCAAGAATTGGAGAAGGTTCTGAAGAATGCCTATATCATGCCTGCCCAAACACGGGAAATAGCGAAAGATTTTCTTGAAGCCAACCAGGCAGATTTTAAAGTTGGCCTTTTATTTTCCCGGAAAAAAACAGAGGCTGAACGGGAGGAAAGGCTGCTGAAGCTGCAAAATGACCTGAGTGAGAAGGTAACATCGCAGCTTGTCTGGCATATTAAGGAGCTGGCAGCCAAGACATTAAGGTCCTCCGGTATTATTAGCCCCGAACTTGAAGCCGCCAGTCAGGGAATTGAGCTGGAGGTAAATGAACAATTAATTCGGAAGCCGCTGAAGGCTCAGGCTGGAATCACAGGTGAATATGTCTTAAATTATACGAACGACCTGGCCGACACGGTCAAGAAACAGGCGAGGAATGCCGCTGCTGAATTTGCGAAGAGGGTTTTCACAGCTGCCCAAACGGATACGAAAAGCAGACTTCTAACAATTGAAGAAGAATTGGAAAGCCTGCAGAAGTATGAAGATGCGTTTCAAAATACAGAAAATATTGTACATCTTGCAGATAAGGAAAAAAAACAGCTGTTATCTATCTTAAACGGTACCCAGCCGCCAGAAAGCGATGAAGAAGCTGCTTTGCTGATAAGTCAATGGGAAAAGGACGACAGGGATGCAGCAATTATGGAAAGCGGGGAAATTAAAAAGATTCCTTCTGCTGATCCCGCCGAAAAAACAGCAGAAATTCTTCCTGAAATTACTGCAAAAGAGCAAGATAGTGAGGCCCCTGCTTTAACAGGAAAAGAAAGGCTTTCAGTAACAGCGGAAAACTTGACCAAAGCATCGCATTTAGTTTCTCCACTACAGGGTTTCCAATCGCTTTATAAGGAGCTTAAGGATAAAGCAGAACGGTTAAACGGAAAAACTTTTACGGTTGCTCTGTTTGGTGCCTTTAGTGCCGGGAAGTCCTCATTTGCCAACGCGCTAATGGGTGAAACAGTGCTGCCTGTGTCTCCGAATCCTACTACGGCGGCGATTAATAAAATTAAGGCGCCAAAAGGGGACTTAGTCCATGGTACAGCAAGTGTCCGGCTTAAGTCTGAACATATGATCCTGGAGGACGTTGTTCTTGCTTTATCTGCTTTCCAACTTAAGGCAGATAATCTTGATCAGGCGCTGGAAGCCTCCCGATCGCTCACTGAAGGGGAGGTTCCAAATGATAAGGGCAAAACTCAACTAGCCTTCCTGAAGGCATTTTCTGCCGGCCTGCCAGTGCACAGGACAAATTTAGGCGCCGAGTTATTGGTAGGTCTTGATGAGTTCAAAATGTATGCGTCAAATGAAGCCTATTCCTGTTTTGTGGACGAGATTGAGCTATATTATGAATGCGAGCTAACGCGGCAGGGGATGGTCCTTGTTGATACCCCCGGAGCGGATTCGATCAATGCGAGGCATACTGGTGCAGCCTTTGAATATATCAAAAATTCGGATGCCATTTTATTTGTAACCTATTATAATCATCCGTTCTCGAGAGCGGACAGGGAGTTTTTAATTCAGCTCGGCAGGGTTAAAGATTCATTTGCCATGGATAAGATGTTCTTTTTAATCAATGCTGTTGATTTGGCTGGATCAGCTGAAGAACTTAATGAAGTGACGGTATACGTCAGAGAACAGCTCACCAGCTTTGGAGTGCGTTTTCCCAAGCTTTTCCCGGTTACATCAAAAGGAGCTATTGCAGAAAAGAAAGGGGAGGCTTTCAGTCACCACTTCTTGCCTGACAGCGGGCTGGGATACTTCGAACAGCAATTCTTATCGTTTATTGAAAATGAGCTGACAGAGCTGGCAATCCAGTCAGCCCGGGGAACTTTATCCAGAACGGAAGAACTGCTTCGTCAGGTTGTAGACTCTTCCAAGCAGGATGAAATGACAAAACGTAAAATCCTGATGCAGCTTGGAAATGAATTGGAAAGAATGCTAGAGGCTATTGGAGGCCTATCTTCTGAAACTGACAAACAAAGGCTGGAAAAGGAAGTTAATGAGCTTGCTTACTATTGTATACAGCGAGTTTTCCTGAGGTTTTCAGATTTCTTTAAGGAGTCATTTAATCCTGCGGTACTCAAGGATGACGGCCGGGATTTAAAGGCTGCTTTACAGTCGGCGCTCCGTGAGCTGCTTGATTTTCTTGGTTTCGATTTTGCGCAGGAAATGCGCGCTACAGCACTTAGAGCAGAAGTATATGTAAAAAAATTAATTGGCGAAAAAGATGCCGAGCTTCTTAATAGACTAAAAAATATACGTGAGGATATCACCTTAAGTGACTATGAACCTGGAAAAATGAAACCGCTCGAGTTTAGATCTGCTTTCAATGAAATGGATGAACACAATTTTAAGAGAGAGCTTTCCTTTTTTAAGAATCCAAAATCATTCTTTGAAAAGAACGAAAAACAAAAGATGAGCGATAGTTTATATGAAACTTTAATGCCTGCTGCAAAGGCCTACGTCGAAACAGAGTCCCGCAACATATTTGACACGGCGGCCAACACACTTGCTGCTGAAATGGAAATGCTAAGAGAAAAGCATACTCGTGAAATAAAGGATAGGTATCTCGGACTTCGGTCAGCATTAGAGGAAAACGCAGACATACCTTTATACGAACAAGCATTAAAGGAAATCAGCGAAAGAAATAGGATATTAGGATTGTAATCACAGAAAACTGAGGCCGGAGGCGATGTCGCTATCCGGCTTTTTTTGTGGAACAAAGAGGAAGTACGGGCTATTACAAAGAATATTATTGACATGAAGGTTCCGTTAGGATTATCAATTGATTAAAGGAGTGTATCTATGAAATATTTTATTGAGGCAGAAACACTGTTGGAATGGTTGGAGAAAAAGAATGTGAGGCTGGTTGACTGCCGGTTTCAGCTAGGCCAGCAAGCCTACGGCCAGGCTGAATATGAAAAGGAACATATACCGGGAGCAGCCTTTTTTGATATTGAAAAAGACCTCTCTTCTCCGAAGCAAAAGCATGGAGGCAGGCACCCGCTGCCTGATTTTCACGACTTTAAAACTAAACTGGAAGCTGCGGGAATTAGCAATGAAACGATTATTGTTGCCTATGACAATGGGGAGGGCTCGTTTGCATCCAGGTTTTTATGGATGATGAATTATATCGGCCACACAGATACATATTTGCTGAATGGGGGCTTTTCTGTCTGGAAGGAGAAAGGATACCCCACAGATGCTGAGAAGGCTGTGTTCAAGCCGGGTACTTTCTCGATAGCTATTGACAACTCAATTTACGCTTCTTATGAAGAAGTTAAACAGGCGGTTGAGCAGGGGAAAGATGCAATATTGATAGATTCAAGGGAGGAGAAGCGCTACCTTGGGATTGAAGAGCCAATTGATGCCAAAGCAGGTCATATTCCCGGGGCAATCAATGAGGTTTGGACTAAGGGTTTTCAAAATGGCCGATTTTTACCGGAATCAAAGCAAAAACAGCGGTTTGCCGAACTGGATCCAAATAAACAGATTATCGTTTACTGCGGATCAGGCATCACGGCAGCTCCTAATTATATCGCTTTAAAGGAAGCAGGATTTCCAAAAGTAAAGGTTTATACAGGCAGCTTTAGTGACTGGATATCCTACCCGGAAAATCAGATCGAATCATTAGCGGAAACGAACAAATAAAAATAGCTTCCAGAAGAAGCAGCAAACCTTCTTACAAATATCCCGAAAATATGATAAAATAATATGATTTGATTTTTTTCTGGGGTGATTTAATTGATGAATGAAAAAGAGATAAAACCTTCGTTCCTGCTGGTCGATGGCATGGCCTTATTATTTAGGGCTTTTTATGCAACGGCCGTTACAGGTCAGTTTATGATAAATTCAAGAGGAGTACCGACCAATGCTGTTCAGGGCTTTTTAAAGCACATGCTTACTGCCATCAACCATTTTCAGCCATCCCACGTGGCGGTATGCTGGGATATGGGAAGCAAAACGTTCAGGAATGAAATTTACGCTGAATATAAAGCAAACAGGGGCGAGGCTCCAATAGAAATGATGCCGCAGTTTGATTTAGCTAAGGAGGCTGTAGAAGCGTTTGATATTCCGAATATAGGCCTTTCCGGATATGAAGCAGATGACTGCATCGGCACGATTGCAAAAGCCGCGATGGATAACTCCCATGTATATATTCTTACAGGGGATCAGGATATGCTTCAGCTGATAGAGGACAAAATTTCAGTGGTCCTGCTAAAAAAAGGCTATGGCAATTATGAAATCCATAATCCTGACTCCTTTTATGAATGGAAGGGAATCGTCCCAAGGCAGATGATAGATTTAAAAGCGCTGATGGGGGATTCAGCTGATAACTATCCCGGGGTTAAAGGGATCGGTGAAAAGACTGCACTGAAGCTGCTCCAGCAATTTGAGTCAATTGAAGGGATTCTCGGGAATGTCCATATTTTGACAAAATCGCAGCGTGCAAAGATAGAAGCAGCCGTTGAAATGCTTCATTTATCCAGGACATTGGCTGAAATCAAATGTGATGTTCCTGTTTTTTGCTCTCTGAATGATGCTATCTACGGGTATAACTCAGATAAAGTGAAAACATTGCTTGATCTTCATGAGCTTAAAACAGTTCAGCGGATCATTTAACTGATAACCGCCTGGATATTGTGTCCGGGCGGTTTTTTTGGTTTTATGTTACTAACCCTGCTTTTAACGTTTAGTATTGCTGCGTTTCGCTTTGTTTTCCAGTTCACTCTTTGGATTATAAGAGGCTGCTCCGCCAGTATGTCCCTGCGGGTTCACGCCGCTAAACGCAGCGGTTCCCCTGTTTCTATTTTTACTCATTTGGTTTCCACCCCCTGGTCTTACTTTTCCCCCATCCGGTTTTTTCAATCTGTAAAGAAAACATCTTTTTCAAGACGTGTTCTTTTGTCCTTGAGACAACCTTTTGTAAGAATATTTTGCAGGAAAGCTGTCACTCCATTGATGAGTTTTTAAATTGAATTTACTATTTTGGGCAGCTGGGGTACGGCTCATATTTCTGGCAACAGCTTTCCTTAACGGCAGGTTTAGACGGTAAATGGATAGGCAAATCAGCTTTCTTAAGGTAAAATAAAGGAAGAAAAAGGAATGATATAGAGAGGATGTACCTGTGGGAAAATCAGTTGGAGAATACGTCAGTTATCTTGAATCAAAAGGGTTTTCTTTTGGTGAAGATGCAATAGGTTTTATTTATTTTGGGAAACAATATACGAAGGCAGAAGATACGTTAGTTAACGCTGCGATTGAAATGACCCTCAAAGCCCAGAAGAAATTCGATGGCAGCTTTTATATTTCGCTGCTTGAATCCATGAAAAAAAGCAATATCAGCACACATTCAGCTGCTGTAGCTTTCTCTAGGGAAAGAGGGCTTATTTAACGGAACTATATATAATGACTGACACAATAAGGAACTTCCCAGATCAGGAAGTTCCTTATTTTTAACTAATTTTTGATAAGCTTTCAATTTTCGGTTCAGTCTTTTTTTGCGGAAGTTCTGCAAAAATCATCCCTGCAAAAATTAAAATGCAGCCGGCAATAGCCATTGAACCCAAGCGTTCATTGATCCAGAAAAAAGAGGTGGCTGCCGCAAAAACCGGTTCCATCGAAAATATAAGAGCAACCCTTGTCGGTGTTGTGTACGTCTGGAAATAGGTTTGGGCAAGGAAAGCAAAAGCAGTTGCAAGCACCGCTGTGACGAGCAAGGCACCCCATACATCTGGCTGAAGCATAATTGCCGGATCAAGAATGACTGAAATGTCCTCAAAGAATAGGGTGAACACAAACGAAAGCATGGAAACGGTAAATATTTGGACAATGGTTAATGAGAGGGCTGGATATTTGGCAGCATATTTTGCTGTTGTAATTATATGCATGGCAAAGCTGATTGCACATAAAAATACAAGGAAATCGCCAAAGTTAATGCCTGAACTTCCGACCATTGTCATAAAGTAAAGTCCCGCCGTAGCTAAACCTACTCCAATCAAAGCATTCCTGGAAGGTTTTTGTTTCAGCAATAGGAGCGAAAACAGCGGGACCAGGACAACACTAAGCCCGGTGATAAATCCTGTTTTAGAAGGCGAGGTTGTGAGCAGGCCAAAGGTCTGAAAAGCATAGCCAAGAAACAGCCAGCCCCCGAGTTTTAAACCGGATATAACCAGATCCTTTGAAAATGCAGGTATACTGTGCTGCCCCGTACGCCTGCTTCTTTTCTGAGATAGCCAAAACCAAAGGAAAAGCAATAAAAAGGCGGAAAAAAAACGGACAAAATTAAAACTGAAAGGCTCCAGAAAGGAAATGGCATTTTGTACCATTACAAACGTTGCTCCCCATATTAAAACAACCAATAGTAATGTCAGGTCGGCAGCAAGCTTTTTATTCATCAAGATCTTCCTTATTTAAATGGATGGCCCTGCGTGCGAGCTCATCAGCCGATTTATTTTCTATGCTGGGAATCCATTTAAGAAAGAAAAGTCCAAGTTGTTCTGACAGCTGCACAGCTTTTTCAAATAAAGGAGCATACCGTTTATTTTTTACATAGTTTTTTTCGAACGCTCTGTTTATTAATTCAGAATCAGTCCGGAATGATACAGAGCTGTATCCACTTTCTATGCATATTTCCAGAGCTTTAATTAATGCGTGATATTCGGCCTCATGGTTTTCCATCAGCCCAAGCGGGATAGAATGACGCTCAACGCTCCCGCTATTTTTAATAAAAATCCCGGCTCCGCTAGGCCCAGGGTTCCCGGCACTGGCCCCATCTATGTAAACTTCTATCATCGAAATACCTCCAGGAAATAATATCTGATTAAGTTTACCACATCCCCGGCCGTTTTCTGCACACTTTTTATCAGCAAAAGTATCACTTTTGTTTTGATAAACGCTGAATGGTATATAATTAGAAAAGGCACTTTTATTTAGCTCTACTGGAGCAAGTTTGGTAATATCATAAAAAACAAAACCAAGGATTCCCAAGGGAAAAGGCGGTGCTTACAAATTGAACGTAATGATGCAATGGACATATTCAATGGCAAGAAGGCCACAGGTACTTTTTACTTCTGAGTATATGAAGGCCGCAGCAGCATTGCTTATATTGGAAGACCTTGAAAAGACAGGGCGAGTCAAGGACGTTGAATTTAAGGATGAAATCGGTACTTCCTGGACTAAAAAAGAATTAACAAAATTACTGGACGAAATTAAAGAGGAACCACAGGATGTTACCGTTTATTTTGATGGCGGCTATATGAAGGAAGAAGGTATGGCAGGAGCAGGAATTGTCATATATTATAGCCAGGGTAAAGACAAAAAGCGAATTAGGATGAATAGGCTGCTTGAGGAGCTTGTATCAAACAATGAAGCAGAATACGCTGCATTTTATGAAGGAGTAAAGGAATTGGAGGTACTGGGAGTACACCATCAGACGGTAACCTTTAAGGGTGATTCCCAAGTCGTTCTTAACCAGCTTTCAGGGGATTGGCCATGCTTTGAAGATACATTAAATGCATGGCTTGACAGAATTGAAGAGAAAATGAAGCAGCTTGGTATTCGCCCTGTGTATGAACCAATCCCAAGAAAAGAAAATCAGGAAGCCGATAAGCTGGCAACACAGGCACTGAAAGGCGAATTTATCTCCAGTACCATCAATTTATAATTTATCAAATGCTTAAAATGTAATACGAAAAACGAAGTATATTAACAGCTCTTAACCAATTAAGAACTGGACAAAGGAGCCGGCATGGAAAGAAAGATGCTTTATGACGATGTTGAAAATTTATTATCCGAGTATTGTAAGGATTGTTTTGTAAAAGCGCACTTCCGAAAAGAGCATGGCAAGCGCCATGCCCATAAATTTTGCATTTCTTCCTGTACTGTGGGTGAGAAATTAAAGCTCATTGGAGAAAAATTGTCGAGGCCATAATCAGAATGAAAATAAAAAATAAAATGGACAATAAATATTTCCTAAAGTAATCCAGCGGCCATTGCCCTGGATTTTCTTTATGTGGGCAGTTTCCTTCAAGCATAACATTAACAGATGATAACTATAAATAATGTAAGAATTTATGATAATAAAAGGTAAAAATTCCATTTTAACCCATTATAACGTGTTTTTTGATATGATAATAAAAGGAGGGATAGATATGGAAGGAGATAAAAGGTTAGAACGCTTGGGTGAAATGGCTCCATTAACCGCAGAGGAGATAGATCAGATACTCCTTGAGCTCAGGGAAAAGAAAGCTGAGCAAAAAATCGAACTGCAGGCACTTCCGGAAACACCCTATCAGCCTGAAAAATTAGAAGCAATTGGCCAAAAAATAAAAGAGGCCACAAATCAGATCGGTGAGATATTTCTCTACATAAGAGGGAATGGAAAAGTGCCTATTGAACAAATTACTGATGTAATCGTTCCCACAATTGAAGAAGCGGCAGAAATTCCCCACTTGTATTTTTTATTTAAGGAACTTTATTCAAAAGATGAATACACTTACAGGCATACGATATGTGTAGGGGTTATTTCCGCTGCCATTGGAAGGTGGATTGGATTATCTCCAAAGGAGCTTAAGGAACTTACTTTAGCAGCTGTCCTACATGATATTGGGAAAACCCGTATTCCAGAGTCGATTCTGCAGAAGCCTGGCAAGCTCACCGCTGAGGAATTTAAAGAAATGAAGCTGCACACTGTTTATGGGTATGAGCTTTTAAGACAAATTCCAGGCCTTCCTGTTACCATTCCCCTCACCGCTTTGCAGCATCATGAACGTGAGGACGGGAAAGGATACCCAATCGGCCTGAAAGGATTTAATACCCATCTCTATTCAAAAATTGTTGCTATCGCGGATGTGTTCCACGCTATGTCATCTGATCGGATTTACCATGATGCTCTCCCTTTTTACCAGATTATGAAAGGAATGCACGATGATATGTTCGGCAAGTTTGACCCAAATATCATTCTTATATTTCTGAATCATATGATGGCAGGCATGGTGGGCAATAAAGTGCTTCTCTCCAATGGAATGGAAGGAACAATGATAATGGTGAACCCATACGACCCTATTAATTCCCTTGTAAAAGTCGGTAACAGTATTCACGATTTGAGCAAGGAGAAAGGGATAGGAATTGAGAGGGTGTATTAGCACCGGTCAGCCTTTGAAAACAAAATATTTATGAATAATGAAAAGAGAAAGGGCGCCAGATTCATTTTCCGGCGCCCATGTTTATGATAGACTGCAAAAACTATTACACTTTAATCCGGATTTATCCTATCGGGAAGCAATACCGCCTCCAATTGTTTCTGCATTGTGAAAAATTCCCTTAGCATAAGACTGTTATCAGTAACATCTGCCAGAGAATAGTTATCCAATACCTGTAAAAAGCCCTCAAGTGCTGTATTGAAAATGTATTTTAGTGAACAGACTGGTGTGATCAGGCAATTGTTATTATGATGTTCGAAGCATTCAACCAGGTAAAAATCTTCCTCTGTTTTCCTGATGATTTCACAGACATTAATTCCAAAACTTTAAATTGTCTTATATATATGAAAATCCTTCTGCAGAGGATCTGCAAAATAGCCATTTCAGCAAGCAAGGCTATATTGATGAACAATGGTTCTCGGATAATAGTATACGTATGCGGTCCAGTGCTGTTCCTTCGTGCTGCTGTATTAGGTTTACGCAAATTTGGTGTAGAACAGGATAAAATCCATTACGAATTCTTTGGACCGGCTTTGAATCTGGAACAAAACTAGGAATCTAATGAAGTTTTTACTGCTTGGATAAATATTGATTAGCATTGAATAATTCAGCCTCAAAAAGCATGCATCTATTTACAGGTGCATGCTTTTTATGCATCGGGATGGAAAGTATACTTTATTCAAAATTTCTTAAAAGTTTGCTAATATCTGCAAGTTTTCCGGAAAAATAAAATAGGTAAAAAGATTTATAGTATTTAAATTAAAATCGGTATTTTCTTCCTGTTTTTCCACCATTGCTCGCTTAATGCTGGCATTTCAATATACCCTAAATGATAAAATGGTTTTACCATTTTTATCTAGGAGTGAATTGAATTAATGAAAAAGCTATTACCGTTAATTGCAATTTTGATATTAATAATAACCGGATGCGGAAAAGCAGAAGAAAAGGCCGAAGCTGAAGCAAAAAAAGCACCCGCAGAGGTAACAGACAAAAAAAAGGAAGCTGCTGCAGACAAGGAAGAAAATTCAAAAGAATGGCCTGATTCCTTTAAGCCGGAAAAGGATTTTTCAGTACCGCAGACACTGGAGGAAGCGGAGAAGATGACCCCAGGTGAATGGTGGGAAAAGATAGAGGACAATGAGTGGAATGACTCGGACCAAATAAAGCTTGCTGAAAAAATTGGTGAAATTGATTCTCTTGATATCAGTGAAGAGAAACGGGCGGATCGTGTAACACAGCTGATCTTCAAATCAATTTATCCTGAATTGCCTGGCCTGGGTTCGTATCAGCCCAGAGAAAACATCTCACTGGAAACGCTTGATACAGGTTCTAACCTAAAGCTTAATGGACGGGAAGTAAAAGAGAATATTAATGTAGCAATCATTTTGGATGCTTCTGGTTCGATGAACGCAAAACAGGGCAGCAAAACAAAAATGGAAATTGCAAAAGAAGCCATCAATGGCTTTGTAACAAATCTGCCGGATAATACGAAGGTTTCTTTTACAATCTACGGACATAAAGGAACTGGGGACGATAAGGATAAGGAGCTCTCCTGCTCCAGTGTTGAAGAAATCTATCCGATGAGCGCGTATAATGCAAGCTCTTTTGGGACAGTGCTTAATACAGTTAAACCGAGCGGATGGACACCGATTGCAGCTTCATTGACTCATGCTGGCGAAAAACTGAAGAGTTTTGACAGCGCATCAAATACTAATATAATTTACCTAGTCTCTGACGGAAAAGAAACCTGTGATGGCAAACCGCAGGAAGTTGCTGCAAATCTGGCAAAGTCCAATATTCAGCCGATAATAAACGTTATTGGGTTTGGTGTAGATCAATCAGACCGTTCAAGCCTTGAAACTATTGCAAGCAGTGCGGGAGGCAGATATATTTCCGCTGAAAATCAGGCAGACCTGGAAGAGGAATTTGAAAAATCCAATGACTCTATCGGCAAATGGATTTCCTGGTCCAATGAGCATACAAGCGATGCCATCAACCAAAGCAATGAAGATACCAGTGACCTGATTTCACTCAATAACAAAACAACCAGCCGGCTTATCGCTTTTGACAATACAGCAACGAGTGTTTTGATTCGTGCTAATAACGAATATCACATGGATCCTGATGTATACGATTTAGTAAATGAAACCATTGATGATTTTTACAGAGAAATCAAGGACCAGGCAGATGATGATTACCGGGCCAAGAAAGAAAAGGTTGATGAGACCTACAAGACTACCAAAGATACAATAGATCAAACATACGAACAGAATACCGGAAATTGATATTTAAGAAGACTCAACAAAAAAGGTACAGCACTAAATTCAAAAGTGCTGTACCTTTTTTGTTGCTTAAAGAAGCAGGGAGTAAAAAAATTAACTTACGGAATGTCCTCTTTTTTTATTATTGCTCAAATGAGCAGTTCGAGGGTTTTTATATCCGCCTTTTGTCTGGTGGCCAATTGACATCAAAATTATTATGGATGCAAAGGCAAGGATGAGCTTTTTCATTGTTACTGACTTCTTTCCCTAAATTCTTTAATTTTTCAAGTGGTAGACACCAAAAGCGTTTTTAATCAATTAGCATATTAAGATATAAGTATATTGGCAGAGTGATTTTTTAACAATAAAATTGCATACACAAATTCTTTGGTTTTAATATGAAAAGAATATAGAGAATTATGTTAAAATATAAGACCATGAAATTTTAAAATAGTAAAACCATCGAATTACAGTTTTTAAAAGCAGGTGAGCATTTGAATAGATTAATCATTGCAGAAAAGCCTTCCGTTGCCAAAAACATTGCAGATGCTTTGAAAATAAAAGGCCGGAGCGAAGGATATTTTGAAGGGAATGGCTACATTATTACATGGGCATTTGGCCACCTTTTGCAGCTGCTGGATGCAAAAGATTATGATGAAAGAATGGCCAAGTGGAAAATGGAAAACTTTCCATTTATACCGCAAAACTTTCGCTATAAAGTAAAAAGTGATCCCCGAAACAAAGAGAAAGAAGATTTTGGTGCCAAGAAGCAGCTTAAAATTATTTACAGCTTAATCAAACGCAATGATGTAGATATGGTCATCTCCGCATGTGATTTTGACCGTGAAGGCCAGATAATTGGGGATACGATTATTTATAATCTCAAAACACAGAAAAAGGTTTATCGGCTTTTATTAAATGAGTGGACACCTGATGAAGTGTTGAAAGGGCTTCAGCAAATAAAGCCTAATAGCGAAATGAGGCCGCTTCAGGATGCAGGGATGGGCCGTCAATGGGCTGACTGGGTAATCGGAATTAATTTAACCTCAGTGGCAACGTTAAAGTACCAAAAAGGTAAGGGGAAGGCATTGAATATAGGCAGAGTGCTCCTTCCGACTTTGAAAATAATCTATGACCGGGATAAAGCCATTGAAAATTTCAAACCGGAAGAATACTTTAAATTGGCTGCTACCTTCAAAACGCAAGATGGAAAAGAGTATGAAGGAACTTATGCTGAAAATGAAGAAGATAAATTTAAGAATAAAGAGACCCTGGAATCTATTGAAAAGGCTCTGTTGAATCAAACAGCCTCTATCAAGGATAAGCAAGTTGAACGGAAAAGAGAGTATCCCCCCTATTTATTTAACCTTTCTAATTTACAAGGTTTTATTACCAGCAAATACAAAGGGTGGACGTCGGATAAAGTTTTAAAAGTTGCCCAATCACTGTATGAAAAAAAATATATTACGTATCCCAGGACAGCAAGCGTTGTATTAGAAGAAAGCCTGGTCGGCAAGGCAGCAAAAGTATTGGAAAATCTCAAAAAAGGGTTGCCTTATGAGAACGAAATCAAATTTACTAAGTCGAAGCGTATTTTTGATAATTCCAAAGTAGAAAGCCACAGCGCCATCATACCAACCTATCTGATTCCTAAATCTTTAACAAAGGATGAGGAGATTGTTTATACGGCTATCAAAAACCGGTATATTATGCAGTTTATGCCTGTTGCAGAGCATGAGGAAACTAAGATCTTGACACAAATAAACAATAGCGGGATTAAAGGGATATTTGTCTCTAAAGGCAAGGTTCAGCTTGTTGAAGGTTGGAAAAAGGTTGAAAAAATTGAATCTAAGGATACAATTTTACCGCTTGTAAATGTTAATGATGCAGTTAGCATAATTGGCCATAAGCTTACATCCCATGTTACGAAACCGCCGAAACATCATACTGAAAAAACATTACTAAGAGTGATGGAAACGTGCGGAAAAGAGCATGATGACGAAGAAAGTGAAGAAATGATGGAGGCTATTTTAAGCGGTTATAGTATTGGTACGCCGGCTACAAGGGCTGAAACCATAAAGAAGCTTAAGGATGTAGGGTATATTGATACCCAAAACAAAAACTTAATTTGTACTGATCTTGGGAAAAGGCTTGTTGAGACTTTTCCTGTGAAGGATTTATTTGATTTGGAGTTCACGGGCCGATTGGAAAAAACATTGTCAGATATAGAGAAACAAAAGTTTACCAAAGAAAGCTTTCTTAATTTAATTTTTGATTTTACCTCCAAATCTGTTCATTCAATTAAAAATGAAAAAGATATTATTATTAACGAAGTTTCTTCTGCAAGAAAATCAATTGAGATTCTTGGGAAATGTCCAGTATGCGGGCATGGAATTATAGAAGGCCAAAAAGGGTTTGGCTGCAGCAATTGGAAGAGCGGCTGCAAATTTGTTATATGGAAAAATGATAAATTTTTAGCAGCGATGAAGAAAAAGCCAACGAAAACAATGGTAAAAACTCTCCTGAAAAATGGAATAGCACCAGTAAAAGGCTTAACCAGTAAAAAAGGAAATAAATTTGACGCAAATCTCCGCTATGAAAAAAATCCCGAAAATGAGTATTATAGCTGGAAGATGGAATTTACTAAATAACTCTTGAATAAGTACAAAAAATCGTCTTTCGGGACGATTTTTTTGTCTAATCTTATTAAAATATGAAAAATGAATTATTTCATTGGTTCTGATAAGTTAATTTTTATACATAACTAGTTTACCCTTCTTGGAAACAAAGAATAGTAATTTTTTAAAAGGTTGTAAGCCGATTGGTTGACATTAGTTGTATAACATACTATTATTATCTTGAATTAAGAATATATTATTTAAATATATATTTTTAACTAACTAGATTAACAAAAGGAGCAATAAAAAATGACTAAAGTTTTATATGTAAAAGTTAATCCGAAGGCTGACGAGTTTTCTTATTCTGCCCGATTGGCAAATGCGTTTCTGGATGCATACCAAACTGAAAATCCGGATTCACAGGTAGAACTTCTGGATCTTTATCAAACTAACATTCCGCTAATTGATGCTGATGTGCTGAATGGCTGGGGGAAACTTGCTGCAGGCACTGAACTTTCAGAAACAGAAGCGGCTAAGATAAACAGGATGGGAGAGCTGGTCGACCAATTCCTTGCTGCAGACAAAGTTGTCTTCTCAGCACCATTCTGGAACTTTGGATACCCGCCTTTATTTAAGGCTTATATTGATTCAATTGCTGTGGCAGGAAAAACATTTAAGTATACAGAGAACGGATCAGTTGGATTAGCAGGCGACAAAAAAATCGCTTTAGTTGAAGCTCGAGGCGGAATCTATTCTGAAGGTCCTGGAATGGAGCTCCAGCATACAGAAAGCTATCTGAAGACAGTTCTTGCATTCTTTGGCGTTACTGATGTCACAGTTGTACTAACTGAAGGCATGGCTGCTGATCCTGCTAATGCTGATAATATTTTTGCTGCAGCAGTGGAAAGAGCTCGCGAAGCTGGTTCTAAATTTTAATTAATTCTATTTCTTTCCTGGAGGATCCTGTCTTGATGGCAGGACCTTTTGCTTTTTTTGGAGATAAATATTAGCCGAAGACCTAAAGCTCAGAAACACTTCCGCTTATCTTGTAAATACCCCTGTCTTGTAACCGCAGAAGGGTTATAGTAAACTTTTTATGATATGTGTTGATTGGGGGAAAAAGAATGCCGACACCGAGCATGGAGGATTACATAGAACAAATATATCTATTAATAGATGAAAAGGGATACGCAAGAGTTTCCGATATTGCGGAAAATCTTACGGTACACCCATCCTCCGTAACCAAAATGGTGCAAAAACTCGATTCGGAAGGCTATCTGGTTTATGAAAAATACCGCGGACTTATTTTAACAGCGAAAGGGAAAAAAATCGGGAAACGTCTTGTCTACAGACATGAGCTCCTTGAGCAGCTGTTAAATATAATTGGAGTTAAAGAAGAAAATATTTACCATGATGTGGAAGGGATAGAGCATCATTTAAGCTGGGATGCGATTGACCGGATAGGTGACCTCGTTCAGTATTTTACAGAAAGCCCTGAAAGGGTTGAAACCCTTAGAGGAATCCAAAAACAGACTGAAGAAGAGATTGACTCATAATATATGATTAATGCCACCGCAAAAGCTGTGGTTTTTTTCATATGCTTAATAAATCAAGATTTTAGCGTATAAAGCTAAAACAAGAGATTAATTTAAGAAACAATTTAAAGAATAAACACTGCAGATATTGCCTGCAAAAGGATTATTACCTTGTACGGAGAATAATTATATTGAAACCAAATTACCATGATGAACGTATTAAAAGTTAATAAGACGGCAGGGGTGTTTTCGATGGAAGTACGCAGCTGGCATAAGGAAGCTGAAAGAAAATGGGATATATTTGCGGCGCAATGGTCCCAGAATTCACGAGAGATGTGGGAGAGCGGGAGCAGGCACAAGATAATTCCTCTCCTTTCTTCTTATCTGCAGCCGGGCGATGAGATTTGCGATTTAGGCTGCGGTGACGGATATGGATCAATTCTGTTGGCTAATAAGGGCTTCAAGGTAAAAGGCCTTGATATATCCGGCGAAATGATTGAAACTGCAAAAAGCAGAGCGGAAGGCCAGAAGAATGTCTCCTTTGTACAAGGAGATCTGGCTGAATTGCCGTTTAAAGAAAATCACTTTGATGCCATTTTAGCTATTAATTCTCTTGAGTGGACCGAGTCTCCCAGAGAGGTGTTAATGCGCATACAAACCATTCTCAAGCCGGGAGGTGTCGCCTGTTTTGGGATTCTAGGGCCTACAGCAGGTCCAAGGCAGAATCATAGCTATCGCCGCCTTTATGGGGAAAAAGTAATCATGAATTCTATGATGCCCTGGGAATTTGAACAGCTGGCACTTGAAAATGGCTGGGCACTTCAACAGGAGACAGGTGTCGAAAAAAGAGGTGTGGAATTTGAAAAACTTGGACACTTTTCAAAGGAATTAAAACAGGCAGTTTCCTTTATGTGGCTATTTTTGCTGATAAATAAAAAGGAGAGGAAAGCAGAATGAGCAAATACGCTATTGAACAGTTTGTGGAGCAAACGAAGCAGCAGGACAGAGGGCAGGGTCTCTTTGAAATGGAGACCCCGCGGATTCTTGAGATTAACCTCGAAAATCAGATATGGGCCAAAATGGGCAGCATGGTTTCCTATAGGGGCAATATTAAATTCGAAAGAGAAGGCATTTTGGAACACGGCCTGGGAAAGCTGTTTAAAAAGGCACTTACAGGGGAAGGTGCAGCCCTCATGAAAGCTACAGGAAAAGGGAAGCTATATGTTGCGGACCAAGGGAAAAAGATTACGATACTTAATCTTAAAAATGAATCGATTTCGGTTAATGGCAATGATTTACTTGCTTTTGAACCAAGCATTTCCTGGGACATCAAATTGATGAGAAAAATAGCAGGATTGATGTCTGGCGGCTTATTTAATGTAAGGCTTGAAGGTACCGGCATGGTTGCCTTTACGTCGCACTATGAACCGCTGACATTGATTGTTGAACCAGGAAATCCGGTTTATACCGATCCAAACGCCACAGTTGCCTGGTCGGGAGATCTCCAGCCTGATTTTGTTACCGATATTTCGCTGAAAACCTTTTTTGGCAGAGCAAGCGGGGAGTCTGTGCAAATGAAGTTTACTGGAAACGGATTTGTAGTTGTGCAGCCTTATGAGGAAGTATACTTTACCCAGGTACAGAGTTAGGATAAATGCAAAATACCAATTGAGCTTTGCTGCTTTAGACAATTTGCCGTTAATATATGGATGGAAGCAAAGGAAGTTAAAGTGTCGTATAGAAAAATGTGTATTTATCAGACTGCTTAAAATCCCCAAAATCAAAGTTGCCGGCTGCCCTGATTTGTACCTTAAGCAAAAAGAAGGGACAAATCAGGGCAGCCTCACCTTGTCATATTAGCTGATCGCAAAGGCCTCTTGCCCTTCAGTTCCACTCATAAGGAGTTTCTTGATATACATAATAATTCAGCCAGTTTGAGAACAAGAGGCTTGCATGGCTCCTCCATGTATGCATAGGCTTGCCATCTGGATCGTTGTTAGGATAATAATTCTTAGGAATGTCAGTATTAAGGCCCTTTTCTCTATCCCTTGAGTACTCAATTCCCAGTGTATTGGAGTCATACTCAGGGTGGCCGGTAACCATAATTTGTTTCCCATCCTTGGAGGCAATCAGGAATACACCTGCTTCAGCTGATTTAGCCAAAACAATTAAATTGCTGCTTGTTTCTGCTTTTTCAATATCGATGTCTGTGTAGCGGGAGTGGGGCGCATAAAAAATATCATCAAAACCTCTAACGAGTTTCTCTGAAGGGTGGGCCACTTCATGGCTGAACACTCCAAAACACTTTTTCGGAAGTTCGTGCTTCCCTATGCCAAAATGGTGGTAAAGTGCCGCTTGGGCTCCCCAGCAAATATGCATGGTTGAGGTTACATTTCGTGCTGACCAGTCCATGATCTCCTGGAGCTCCTTCCAATAGCCAACCTCTTCAAAGTGCAATTTTTCAACTGGTGCGCCTGTAATAATCATGCCATCAAATTTCCTATCACTTATTTCAGAAAACGTTGTATAAAATTGGTCCAGATGCAGCTTGCTGGTGTTTTTCGAGGTATGAGAAGCAAGCCTTAGAAAAACGATATTAATCTGCAGGGGAGAATTTGCAAGAAACCGGAGCAACTGTGCTTCTGTCCGTTCCTTTTCTGGCATTAAATTTAATATTAGGATATTTAAGGGACGGATGTCCTGAGTCACTGCCCTTTCATCATCCATCACAAATATATTTTCCTGTTCTAGAATATCGGCAGCAGGCAGCTGTTTAGGTATTTTAATAGGCATATATCAGTCTTCCTTTTATCTGAATTTTCAATTTGAATATGTTTATTATAAAGGAAACAAATTTCACTGCAATCATTTAGGGAAATTATTTACCTCAAAAATTAATACTTACTGATAATTTCAGGGAAGCTAACTAGGTTAAAATGGTACAATATGACTTAAGAATCAAGTAGAAAAAAGGAGTGTTTGGTTTGGGAATTGGTTCAGAAAAGACAATACACAGCGACATTGAAATTGCACTATCGGCAAAAATGAAGCCGATACAGGAAATTGCAAATTCAATTGGAATTCAAACAGATGAACTGGATCAATATGGTAAATATAAAGCGAAGTTATCTTCAAATATAATGAAACGGCTAGAACGGGAAAAGGACGGTAATTTAATCCTTGTTACTTCGATAAATCCGACAAAGGCAGGAGAAGGGAAATCAACCGTTACTGTAGGTCTTGGCGATGCTTTGCAAAAGCTGGGCCACAAAACCATGATTGCGCTCCGGGAGCCTTCACTTGGCCCGGTTATGGGCCTTAAGGGAGGAGCTGCGGGCGGGGGCTTCTCACAGGTACTGCCAATGGATGAAATAAATCTCCATTTTACAGGTGATATACATGCCATAACAACAGCAAATAACGCCCTTGCGGCTTTTATCGATAATCATATCCACCAGGGGAATGCCTTAGGGATTGATCCGCGCAGAATAGTATGGAAGCGTGCCCTCGATATGAATGACCGTGCCCTGCGCAATATTGTAATCGGCTTGGGGGGCCCTTTAAATGGCATACCTCGGGAAGACGGATTTGATATAACAGTAGCATCAGAAATTATGGCTGTCCTTTGTCTTGCGGATGGACTGCAAGACCTGAAAAAGAGGCTTTCAAAAATGGTTATTGGCTATACATATGAACATCGGCCAGTCACGGTAGCGGACCTTGGTTTTGAAGGGGCATTGACATTGATTTTGAAGGAAGCCATCAAACCTAACCTTGTCCAGACGATTGCCCATACTCCAGCACTGGTCCATGGCGGGCCCTTTGCAAACATTGCCCATGGCTGCAATAGCGTTGCCGCGACAAAAACAGCCTTAAAGCTTGCAGATTATGTTGTAACAGAAGCAGGGTTTGGTGCTGATCTTGGCGCTGAAAAGTTTTTGCATATTAAAGCAAGGGGAGCTGGAATCAGCCCGAAAGCAGTAGTAATCGTCGCCACGATCCGGGCACTAAAAATGCACGGCGGAGCTGCGAAGGAAGAGCTGAACCGAGAAGATTTGTCTGCTCTATCAGCAGGCTTCGAGAATGTAAAAAAACATGCGGAAACCATTTCAGCATTCGGGTTGCCGTTTATCGTTGCGCTTAATCGCTTTGCAGATGACAGCCTACTGGAACTTGAATTATTCGGCAAGCTATGCTTGAATGCAGGAATCTCCTATGCATTGACTGAGGTCTGGGAGAAAGGCGGCGGAGGTGGTATTGAACTGGCAGAAGGGCTCTTGAAGCTAATCGAAAATAACGATCGCTGCTTTGAAGCTTTATACGATCTCTCCGAATCATTGGAAGAAAAAATTGTTAAAGTCGCGAAAACAGTTTATGGCGCTGGGAATGTTGATTTTTCACCTGCAGCAAGAAAGCAGATGAAAATGTTTCAAGAAGAAGGATGGGGAGATCTCCCTGTTTGCATGGCTAAAACTCAATATTCATTATCTGACGACCCTGCGAAGGTCGGCAGGCCGACAGACTTTACAATATCCGTCAGGGAGTTAAAACCAAAAATTGGCGCAGGCTTCATCGTCGCCTTGACCGGTGAAATTATGACTATGCCTGGCTTGCCAAAGGCGCCCGCCGCTTTGAGGATGGATGTTGACAGTTCAGAAAACGCAATAGGGCTGTTTTAATGTTCGATCCTACAGCCTTTGAAAACATGAAGATTGTCCTTGAGGGGGCAGTCTATGACCTTGATTTTGCAGGAGATGTCACGGTAACGAATCGGGTAGAGAATATTAATCTGTCCAGTCTGTCCAGGGAATATGAAGTGGAGATGGAGCTGAAAAAGCCGCAAACGAAAAAGCGGATTACAGCAGCGATAAGGCTAGAGGCAGGGCTGGAAAACCTTAGTGCGGAGCTGCTGGAAAATGCGGGTGACATGGCGGCTGAGCTTGCCGGCTGCCATGCAGAAATTAAATTCAATCTTGACATGGCTGGGCAAAAAACGGATGGTGAGAAATTACTTTGCATCCTTGAGGAAATATGGGGTAAAGACAGGAGAATCGTATTTGTATCGCGAAAAATACAGGATAATAAGGGCTTTATGGCTGAATGCGCCGAGATAAAGGTATTTTTCGGCAGGCTGCTGACGGAGGAGCAAATCAGTGACCTGCAGCCGATGGCATCTTGCTGTGTTCATGCTTTACAGGCGTTAGAAAATTGGGCAAATGAAGAAAGGTAGCCATTACAAAAAACCATATCAAAAGGTTTTAATATCTGCGAGAAGAGGTGTCAAAAATGTCTGTTTATCAGTACGAAGCGAGATTAATTAACGGGGAAATGGTCCGGCTCTCTGAGTTTGAAGGCAAGGTTCTCTTAATTGTCAATACAGCCAGCAAATGCGGGTTTACACCTCAATACACTGAATTGCAGCAGCTGTTCGAACAATATTCTGAAAAAGGATTTACTATCCTCGGGTTTCCGTCTAATCAATTTCTTGGCCAGGAGCCAGGGGACGAGATCGAAATATCCTCCTTTTGCAGGCTAAACTATGGTGTAACATTTCCCCTGTTTGCAAAGATTGATGTAAAAGGAGAAAATGCGCATCCGCTTTTTGCTTATCTGGCTAAAAATGCGCCTGGAGTCCTTGGATCAAAGGGGATCAAATGGAATTTTACCAAGTTTCTGGTTGACAGGAACGGAAACGTAATTGAAAGGTATTCCCCTCAGACAAAACCATTGGATATTGAGGAGGATATTAAAAAATTGTTGGAGTAGGAGGCTGGATTAATGGCTGAAAGGATTGCATGGGTTACGGACAGCAGCGGATGTCTGGACGAGGAGTTACTGAAAAATCCCGATGTATATGTTGTCCCGTTAATTGTCATGATTAACGGGAAAGAATATTTGGATGGTGTCAATCTTCATCCAAAAGAAATGCATCGGATGATGAAGGAGGAGAAAGTAGCTCCAAAAACTTCACAGCCGGCTGTGGGGACATTCCTGGATCTGTTTAAAAAATTATCCGGAGAATATGATAGGATTATAGCCGTTCATCTGTCCAGCCGACTGAGCGGAACCTTTTCTTCAAGCTTGCAGGCTGCTCAAATGCTAGACTTCCCAAT
Source organism: Bacillus sp. M6-12 (assembly GCF_002860285.1). Classification (GTDB taxonomy): domain Bacteria; phylum Bacillota; class Bacilli; order Bacillales; family DSM-1321; genus Peribacillus. The sequence continues at coordinate 38,877 of NZ_PGVF01000015.1, read as the reverse complement.
AATGGTGATTGATTCCCTATTAATCTCCTATCCAATGACGTTCCTCATTAAAAAAATGATGGCTTACTTAAATAATGGCCTTTCCCCTGAGGAAGCCAAAGAAAAGCTGGAGCAGATCCGAGATACGAACGAATTATATGTACTTATTGGCAGTCTTGAACAGCTTCATAGAAGCGGGCGGATGTCGGGTACAACATTCATTCTTGGCAGTATGCTTAATATTAAACCAATCATCTCAATTGAGAAGGGAGCCCTTGAAATTAGGGAAAAAACGAGAAGTGAAAAGAAGGCGGAAGCCAAAATACTGGGTCTCTTTAAATCAGCCGCTGATAAAGGAAAGATAAAGGAGTGCTATCTCTTATACGGGTCGTCAGAGGAACAGACGGAGGGCTTAAAAAAGCAAATAAAGGAATCATATCCTGCTATAGCTGTCAGTGCCTACTCGATCGGGACGGCAGTAGGCGTTCATGCGGGAGATCAAACTCTCGGAATCAGCTGGTTTATTGAAAAAGAATAGGAATTATGGAAGCTAGGTAAATACATATAGCCTGGAAACGTTATGAACGTGATCCAGGCTCTTTTTTCTGTTCTTTTACGTGAAACCATTGTTAACTGTATGGACTTTACTTTCAAACACAGGCTTTTCTGTATTTGGCAAATACCATTGTTTTTCTAATGAGATTCCATTTTCTCCAGCGAGAACTTGAAGCTCATCCATAAAAACTCCGCGTTTAGGATCACATGAAGGGCTGCTCTGGATTCCGACCGAACCAATTATCTCATATCCGTGCTTTGAGTACTCCTTCAGCTGGCTGATAACAGGGGCCAAAATGCTGCGGCAATGCTTCCGATATTCTGCGGTATCATATTCTTCATAAGTCATGGGCGGGCGGCTTAAACCGCTAAATGTAAACTCAGGGCAAGGCAGCTGCAAAATTCCATAGCCTTCAGCCATCGCCCAGTTTATGACTGACGGGACAGCCCCCTTGGCCCTCGCTTCACAATCGATGACCGTATTTTGATTCAGAATGCAGTGGGAGATAAGCAAGATCTTTTTGCTACGCTGCATGCCGTCTTGTATCCTTTGTTTTTTTATATAATTTCATAAATTGCGGCACACGCATAACTAAAAACATAACGAGAAGGCAGGTAACAATTTTATCAACAAAGTTTCCGGTAATCCTTGATATAAAAGTTGCGGTAAAAATACTCTCGCCTGTAGACCGCAGCCATAAAACTACTGCATCAAAACCGCTGCCATTCAGACCTCCGAATACTGCAACAGCAATTGGTGTCCCGATTAATGGGGCAATTACCGAAAGCAGCAAACCCGTCACTAATGCAATATACCATTTCGTAAAATCGAACTTTCTTGCCATTAGCCCTGTAACGATCGCGATGGCGATGTTGACCAGCCCAAAGAAAACGGCAGTTGGGGACGTAGTTACCCCCATTACCACATTCGTCAGCAGCCCTGTGAGAGCACCCCACCATGGACCGAATAACACAGCAATAATAACAGTGCCAATAGTATCTAAAAATAATAGTGGAATTTTCAGCATAGACACCACTGTACCCAGGACGACATTTAGGGCAATACCAAGTGCTGAATATGTCAAAATCACTGTTTTTCCATTTTGCAAATTATGAACCCTCCTTTTCTTCTATAATATTTACAATTATTGTTTAATATCCCTTAAATGTAAGTGAGTTTTGGACAATAGTAATTCAGGCAGGATTGCTTCTTTTATGCCATCTCCGTGGTAAAATAGTGGATAATGCAAATAAGATGGTTCATTTAACTTTTAAATAAAAGGCTGCCGTTGTCGTGAAATGACTCGAAACGGAAATTTCAGCAAGCCATAATTGTGTAAAAATGTTAGGAGAAAAAGATGAATGATTTGATAATTAAACGAGCGGAAGCTTTTGTAAGAGAAAGAACAGCAGGTGATGCAAGCGGCCATGACTGGCACCATATTGAACGGGTCCGAAAGCTTTCCCTCCAAATCGCTGCAGAAGAAAAGATCGGGAATTTGTTTCTCATTGAAATGGCTGCACTGCTGCACGATATTCCAGATGGGAAACTGAATAAAAGCGAGGAAGAAGGCTGGTTATTTCTCGACAGCTGGCTTAATAAGGAATTATCAGATAAAATGGCCGGGCAAGTGAGGGAGATAATTTCCCTTATCCCGTTTAGCGCTGGAAAGACGGAGCAGCTGCCGGCTGAAGCGGCAATTGTTCAGGATGCTGACCGTCTTGACGCCATTGGAGCGATCGGCATTGCCAGGACCTTTGCCTATGGCGGAAAAAAGGGGCAGGCACTGTATGACCCTTCGATTCTTGTTAGGGAAAATATGACTTTAAAAGAATATCGGGAGGGCAAAAGTTCTTCTGTCCATCACTTTTATGAAAAGCTGCTTAAGCTTAAAAATATGATGAATACAGAATCTGCAAAAAAGTTAGCCGCCGAACGGCATGAATATATGGAAAAATTCTTACACCAGTTTTATAAAGAATGGGATGTTAAATTATGAAGATATACAGCATGGAAGATGTTACGAAATACCACGGGGAAAAGCTGCTTTTTTCTTCTATATCATTAACGATAGCTGAGGGAGATAAGATTGGAATTATTGGAGTTAATGGGACTGGTAAATCCACGCTTCTAAATATTATTGCCGAAAAAGAAGAAGCAGATGGCGGAAGAAGTGACCATCCAAACGATTATACAATCTCATATTTATCACAAAATCCTGCATTCGACGAATCGAAAACGGTACTCGAGTATCTGTATGCGAGCGACTATCCCGTTTTTACTCTTATAAAGGATTATGAGAAAACACTTCTTCAGCTGCAGGAGGCCGCTCACAACGAGGCTGTCCAGGAAAGGCTGTTTAAGCTTCAGCAGAAGATGGATGAACAAAATGCGTGGGAAATAAGCGCAAATGCTAAAACTATTTTGACAAAACTGGGGCTACCTGATTTCTTTAAACCGCTTTCTGAACTTTCAGGAGGCCAGAAAAAAAGGGCTGCGCTTGCAAAAACATTAATCGAGACTCCGGATTTGCTGATTTTAGATGAACCAACGAACCACCTGGACTACGAAAGCATTAAATGGCTGGAGGATTTTCTGGCCAAATATCAGGGAGCCGTACTGTTTGTCACCCATGACCGCTATTTTCTCGATCGGATTTCAACAAAGATTTGGGAGCTTGCGTATGCTAAGCTTTACGAATATAAAGGAAATTATGGTGATTTTCTGGAAGCCAAAGCAATCAGGGAAGAAAATGAAACGTCTGAGCGCGCCAAAAAGGAGAGCCTGTACAAACAGGAGCTTGCCTGGATAAGACGGGGCGCCAAAGCAAGAACAACTAAGCAGAAGGCAAGGATTCAGCGTTTTGAGACAATAGAATCTGATGTAAAAACAAAGAACAGCATTGGTTCTTTGGAAATTGATTTAAATGGATCGCGCCTCGGAAAGAAAGTAATCGAGCTGAAGGAAATCACCAAGGCTTTTAACGCTAAACCAGTCATATCAGATTTTTCTTTCCTTTTTAAGCAGGGAGACAGAATAGGAATTGTCGGGAGGAATGGAACCGGAAAGTCAACTTTTCTTAATCTGCTCTCAGGCAGGCAAAGCCTGGATTCTGGAGAAATAGAAATTGGCCAGACGGTCAAAATCGGCTATTATACTCAGGAAAATGAAGATATGAATGAAAATCTGCGGATGATCGAATATATTAGGGAAACCGCTGATTCCATTGCTCTTAAAGACGGCAGCTATATTTCAGCAGCACAGATGCTTGAACGCTTCCTTTTTTCGATGAACAGCCATGGAACTCCGATCAGAAAACTTTCCGGCGGGGAAAAGCGCAGGCTTTATCTGCTGAAAATATTGATGTCTGCGCCAAACGTGCTTCTGCTTGACGAACCGACCAATGATCTTGATACACAGACATTGACCGTGCTGGAGGATTATCTTGACCACTTCTCCGGGGTTGTAATAACTGTTTCCCATGACAGATATTTTTTGGATAAAACATCAACCCAGCTGTTTGTCTTTGAAGGCAGCGGCAAGGTTGGCACCTATTATGGCAGCTATTCCGAATACCTGGAACAGGAGAGCCAGCCGGAAGCAGCGCCAGCGGCTAAACCTGTGGAGCAGCCTGTTAAACGTGAAGATAAAAAAATAGGCAAGAAAAGGCTGTCCTATATGGAAAAACGAGAATGGGATGAAATAGAAGATAAAATTCAGCAAATAGAAGAAAAGCTAGCTTCGATTGATAAAGAACTATCAGAGACCGGCAGTGATTTTACAAAAGCCCGCGACTTAATGGATAAGCAGCACGAGCTAAATGTAATACTCGAACAAACGATGGAACGCTGGGAATATTTAGCTGAGAAAGCTGAAGAAGAATAAGAATATAGGAGTAAGTATAAAGGAGTTAACCGATGCAAATTAAATCAATTGAACCGACCCCAAGCCCGAATACAATGAAAGTCAACCTGACTGAAGAATTGCCGGCTGGCAAAAGCAACAACTACAAAAAAGAAAATCTGGAAACAGCCCCAGATGTTATAGCTGATATTCTTCGTATAGAGGGAGTTAAAGGAGTCTACCATGTTGCCGATTTCCTTGCAGTCGAACGGAATCCCAAATATGACTGGCAGAGCATTTTGGTAAGCGTCCGCAAGACGTTTGGAGAAGAAGACAGTCTCCATTCCGCTGTCAGGCAGTCTGAACAGCACTATGGCGAAGTTACTGTTCAAGTCCAGCAATTTAAAGGTATACCAATGCAAATTAAGCTTAACGATGGAGAGGTGGAGAAGCGCTTCGGACTGCCTGAAATCTTCGCTGCTTCCATCGCAAGTGCACAGCTAAAAGAAGATAACGTTGTCCTGCTAAGAAAGTGGAAGGATTATGGAGTCCGTTATGGGTCCATGGAGGATATTGGTGCAGATGTCACAGAAGAAATCCTGGCAGCCTACCCGCCGGAAAGGCTAAAAGAATTAGTAGATGCGGCCGCTCATCCAGAGAAGAAATCAGCGGGAGCCAGAAGGGCAAAAATCAAGCTAACGAAAGAAGTTTTGGAGTACGAAAGCTGGGAACGGCGATATCAGGTGCTAGATCAAATGGAGGATCCGGCAGAAGATGATATTCCACTTCTAGAAAAGGCACTGGATGACCCGAAAGCCTCAATCAGAAGGCTCGCTGTCGTTTATTTGGGCATGATTAGTGATCGAAAGGTGCTGCCTGCCTTGTATAAAGCACTTCATGACAAAAGTTCTGCTGTAAGACGGACCGCCGGGGATACACTCTCCGATTTAGGCTTTGAAGAGGCAATGGGAGAAATGGCCAAGGCCCTCTTTGATAAGAACAAGCTTGTAAGATGGAGAGCAGCGATGTTTTTATACGAATCCGGGGATAATTCTGTTCTGAAAGATTTAAAAGAAGCTGAAAACGACCCTGAATTTGAAGTGGCTATGCAAATAAAAATGGCTATTGAAAGAATTGAAACAGGCGAAGAAGCTAAAGGGTCGGTCTGGAAGCAAATGACCGAGTCAAGGCAAGCAGGAGAGCAAAGCAAGTAAAGAAACTAGTGATTAAAACCTCTTTCTATTTTACTGAACAGTAAATAGGAAGAGGTTTTTTTTGGAAAGGGGGCAATGCTTTTGCAAATAATATACACATATCAAAAACTAAATGAAAAAGAAATAAAAAATCACACCAGAAAGCTGCGTAGTATAGCTTGGCTAACAACACGTTTATTGCGACAGATATGCTGCCTATTTTTCGGATTGGGCTGAAAGGTAAAGACCAAAAAAATTTTTATTAATTGAAACAGATCATTTGCAAGATGACAAGCATATGTTAGAATCTTTAGATAATATAAAATAATTTAGTGCTTTAAATTACTGGGGGTATACATTATATGTCAGAAAACATGAGAAGCGATATGATTACCAAGGGAATTGACCGTGCGCCGCACCGCAGCCTTCTGCGGGCAGCCGGTGTAAAGGAAGAAGATTTTGGAAAGCCGTTCATCGCAGTATGCAACTCTTATATTGATATTGTCCCTGGACATGTTCATTTGCAGGAATTTGGGAAAATCGTGAAGGATGCCATTCGTGAAGCGGGCGGCGTGCCTTTTGAATTTAATACAATCGGAGTTGACGACGGAATCGCCATGGGCCATATCGGCATGCGCTATTCTTTGCCAAGCCGTGAAATCATTGCTGATTCAATTGAAACGGTAGTTTCCGCGCACTGGTTCGATGGAATGGTATGTATTCCAAACTGTGATAAAATTACGCCGGGTATGATGATGGCTGCTCTGCGCGTAAATATTCCGACTATCTTTGTGAGCGGCGGACCAATGAAGGCCGGCAAAGATAAAAACGGCAAGGCTCTTTCTCTGACATCTGTATTTGAAGGAGTAGGAGCTTATCAGGCAGGGAAAATTGATGAAGAAAGTTTACAGGAGCTCGAGCAGTTCGCTTGTCCTACATGCGGTTCCTGTTCAGGGATGTTTACGGCTAATTCTATGAATTGTTTAGCTGAAGGTCTCGGATTGGCTCTCCCGGGCAATGGAACCATTTTGGCTGTGGCTGAAGAACGCAAGGAATTTGTTAAACGTTCTGCCACTCAATTGATGGAGCTTATCAAGCAGGATATTAAGCCGCGCGATATTGTTACTATCGATGCTATTGATAACGCATTTGCCCTTGACATGGCTATGGGCGGATCAACAAATACGGTTCTCCATACCCTTGCTCTTGCACATGAAGCAGAGATTGAATATCCAATCGAGCGGATCAATGAAATCGCCAACCGCGTACCGCATCTTGCCAAGATAGCTCCTGCATCGGATTATCACATTGAAGATGTACATGAGGCAGGAGGGGTCAGTGCCATTATAAATGAGCTTCTCAAAAAACCGGATGCTTTTAATGGAGATCTTATTACCGTTTCAGGCAAAACGCTGCGTGAAAATGTAGCGGGATGTGAAATCCTAAATAAGGATGTTCTTAGGCCATTGGATAATCCGCATTCAGAGACCGGCGGGCTGGCTGTTCTGTTTGGCAACCTGGCCCCAAACGGTTCCATCATCAAAGTTGGCGCAGTTGACCCATCCGTCGGCGGATATCACAGAGGGCCGGCTATCTGTTTTGACTCACAAGAAGATGCTTTATCAGGAATTATTACAGGTAAAGTAAAAGAAGGACATGTAGTGGTAATCCGTTACGAAGGTCCAAAAGGCGGACCGGGTATGCCGGAAATGCTTGCGCCAACTTCCCAAATTGTCGGCAGGGGTCTTGGTGCAAAAGTCGGTCTGATTACGGACGGACGATTCTCAGGTGCTTCAAGAGGCATTTCAATTGGCCACATTTCTCCGGAAGCTGCAGAAGGAGGGCCTATCGCCTTTGTAGAAAATGGAGATATAATCGAATTGGATTTAAAAAATCGTACAATCAACCTGGAAGTTTCTGAAGAGGAATTTGAAGTGCGGAAATCAAATTGGAAAGGCTTTGAGCCAAAAGTGAAAAGAGGTTACCTGGCCCGTTATTCCAAGCTGGTAACAAACGCCAGCACAGGCGGCGTGATGAAAATCTAGTAAAAGACCATCCTGTTTCCTGGGATGGCTACAACGGATGACCTTGCTCATCCGTTGTTTTTGCATGTTGATTGATAATTATAGTATCCTTAATGAGAATAGGGAATGGAAAGGGTGCTCTAATAATGTCAAATGCATATGAAGAATATATGAGAGAAATGGTAAAACCAATGCGTCAAGAGCTTGTAGCTGCAGGTTTTAAGGAACTTAATACGGAAACCGAAGTAGAAGGCTTTATGGAATCGCTTGATGGAACAGCGCTCGTTGTCGTCAATTCCGTTTGCGGCTGTGCAGCTGGATTAGCACGCCCAGCAGCAACTCAGGCAGTATTGAGGTCGGAAGATAAGCCGGAACACCTTGTAACTGTTTTTGCTGGCCAGGATAAAGAAGCCACCGCCAAAATGCGGGATTATTTCGGCGATATTGAACCTTCTTCTCCATCAATGGCTTTGCTGAAGGGGAAGGAAGTCGTACATTTTATCCCTCGCCATGATATTGAAGACCACTCTATGGAAGATATCATGAAAAACCTGATCACCGCTTTTGAAAAGCTAAAGTAAAAAATCCGGAATACTGACTTTTCCCGCAAACACCTTGTCAATCGCTGTCAGGGTGTTTGCGTTTTTCCGGATATTGTAAAATTGGATTTTGATTTTATATAAGATGAGTAAGTTATTCAAATCTAAAAGATACTGAAAAATATATTTCACTATAAGTGAGCAACGCATTTACTTGTTTAAGTAGACTGCAGCTTATTTGTGAAATCCTAATCTAACTTAAATTGTCTAGAAGCAAATTTTGAAGGAGAAAGCTAAATATGTTTGTAACAACTGCCGGCAGGACAGATGAATTGTGGATTGCAAAAGCAAAACGGCTCGCTGCGGAACTTAACGTAATTTATTTACCAAGGAAAAAACGTTCTGTAAAAGCCCTGCAGTCGCTGATTAAAGATGATTGTCTTGTACTTGGGAAAGAAAGGCTGGAGCTTTATTCACCTGGCTCCGCGGAACCATTCTTTTTCCATCCCAATGTCGCGATGCTCAGAATAAAACGGTTAATGAATAACGAAGAAGATCCTCTTATTTCGATCGGAGGAATTACAGAAGGAATGAAAGTCCTCGACTGTACTCTCGGTCTTGGCTCAGATGCTATTACAGCAAGCTATCAGGTCGGTTCTTCGGGGATGGTAACAGGAATTGAGGCTAATCCGCATCTTGCCAAAATTGTACAAACTGGTTTAAGGGAATGGGAAACAGGCTATCGGGTAATAGATGAATCCATGAGAAGAATACAGGTAGCTGCAAGTAATCATTTGGAAATGTTAAAAGGACTAGAAACAAACAGCTACCATATTGTTTATTTTGATCCGATGTTCGAAGAAACAATTGGTGAATCAGATGGCATCAGGCTACTAATTCCCTTTGCCGCTGCAGATAAACTTACAGAAGAAGCGATAACTGAGGCAAAAAGAGTAGCTAGCCGCAGGGTGATTTTAAAGGATCATTTTAGAAGCAGCCGGTTTAGTGAATTTGGTTTTTCCGTCCATGTTAGGAAAACAGCGAAATTCCATTATGGAGTAATAGATACGGTTGGAAAAAATTAGATTTATTTTGATTTAGAGTATAAAGTTAATTGTGTTGTATAAAAAAGAAAACCTTGCCGCAAGTAAACTGCAAGGTTTTAATTTATTACGCTTAATTTCTAATCCGCAAAAGTAAGATATACGAAATAACCCAGCATAATAAAACTGAAAACGACGATAGCAATTGACCAATCCATTCCAAACCCCTCCTTCATGCATATCGAACAACTAAGAATATGCTTCCCGTACCGCCTGAAATTATCGCGCCGGTAACAGATTCTATTGCTTTTTCCTTTCCCATCCTAAAAAAAATGAAACCTTAATTATTTAAATTCGTATTACAGGAGAAAGCATTATATACTATGAACAAAGGGTTTTTATAAAAAGTGCTGACAACGGGAGTTTAATTGCTTCAAGAAAAAGCAATTATATTAGAGGGGCAATTTCAATGAATGTATCAAAATGGTTAAGAAAAAGTCTGTTCATCCTAATATCGATCCTTACGTTCGGATTGGTAACCCCATCGGAAAATCTTTGGCAAGCTGATGCTGGTTCTTCCAAGCAGCCGAAAAAAGATGATATTGCCGAAGACGGCCAACAGCAGATCTTCAATTTACACACCGGTTATTACAGCCAATCACTGGCCGATTCATTTGAAAGGGGAGAGTTTATTTCAGCATTAATGGAAGGAGCTGAAATGAACGCATATGCTAAATTCGGTGACAAAATTGGTCCAAGAATAGGAACCGAGTTTAATGAGATAATTTTGCCGAAAATTGACGAAGCCATTACTGAAATTACTGCCCAATACTCTGATAAAGACTTGGAGCAGCTCGCCATTTCAGAAAAGCCAGCATCAGGAAGAGGCGAAAAGATCTTCCATATCTACAATGAACTAACCGGCATGGATATTATCAGGTTTCATGTACGGCTGGAGAGGCCGCCTCAGGACGGATATTGGTTCAATTTTCATTACCATACATACCATGACCGCTTTTCAAGCCATAAAGACCTGGGAAGGATATACTGGGATACCAATACTCCTCCACAATGGTCTGATGCCAGGCCCTTGAGTAAAAAACTTTGAAAATCATGGGGAAAATGCAATAATAAAATAAATATCAGTCCTGATCTGCTTCATATGTTGATATGAGCTAACTGGGATCTACAAGGAAAGGAAAGATACAACAAATGAATGAAGTATTAAATAGCTTTATCGACACGTATGCCAGTTTCTTCGATTGGGATATGTGGGTTAAAGTGCTTAGTGATCCTGTCAGCTGGGGCTTAATTGGTACACTTATTATTTTGGAAGGATTATTATCAGCCGATAATGCACTGGTTTTAGCGGTTATGGTAAAGCATCTCCCTGAGAATAAAAGAAAGAAGGCCCTCTTCTACGGTCTCCTTGGTGCATACATATTCCGTTTTATCGCAATAGGACTTGGTGTATTTTTAATCAAGCTTTGGTGGGTTAAACTGCTTGGTGCAGGATATCTCGCGTGGCTATCAATAAAATACTTTATCGATAGAAGCAAGAAAAAGGGCGATTTGGATGAAGGAGAAGAAGCGGAAATAAAGGGACTTAGCAAGGAAAGCATATTCATTCGACTATTCGGTAACTTCTGGGGAACTGTGGCAGCTGTTGAATTAATGGATATTGCATTCTCAGTGGATAGTGTTCTGGCTGCATTCGGTGTCAGTAACCAGGTTTGGGTACTATTGCTTGGCGGTATGCTAGGGGTTCTGATGATGAGGGGCGTTGCGGGTGTATTCCTTAAGCTGATTGACCGGATTCCTGAGCTTGAAACCTCTGCGTACGTATTGATTGCTATCATAGCTTTAAAAATGCTGCTCTCTGTTTTTGGGATACACATTCCACACGTTGTATTCTTTATTGTAATTGCTCTAACATTCGTCATAACCATCATTATTCATAATAGAAACGCTAAAAATGTTAATGCAGAGGGATAATATATTCCCTTTAGCCTGAGAAGGAACCCTGCCAAGTTAGCAGGGTTCCTTTTTTCATAGCTGAACAGTCCTCACCGCATTTAACCGGACAGATATTTCATTACATGAATAAGTTATGCAGCCGCAGGCCTATTGTATACAAGGGTCTGCTATGAAGGAGCACTTTTACAAATCAGCCTGAATACTGCAGAGCATGAAATAAAGAACATTACGGGAATAGAAAACAGCAGCCAAACAGAACTAACAAGGGGATATAGTAATAACCCTAAAACAGCTGAAAATACCAGCAGATCAAGATAGACAAAAAGCTCCAGCCCCGAAATAGAAATTACTTCTTCGGCTAGCTCTGGATGATACCTGATTATGTCCTCTTTATTATATTTAAACCTCATGCAATCACCTCTTCGGAGTAATCCATTATATGAGAAGACAGATGGAATGTTACTAAAGTGTGATTTCTGCCAGCCTCTGCAGGCATTACCATTAAAATGGTTTTTAATATTCATATTTTTATATGTTAAAATAATGGTAAAGAGAGAAATTTGCTTTTCATTAAGGGGCGGAAATGGTGAAAAAATGGCTGAAAATTTTGGCTGTTATAATTTGTGTAATTCCTGTTTATTCTTTTTCAAATGCCACAGAATATGGCCGGACTTGGCAGCAGCTGTCTGACAGTGAACGGCATGGCTTGAAAGTTCAGTTTCAGTCCAGGCAAAACACGACTGAGTTATTTCTTTTTCCTAATTCTGATTTCAATACCGGACAAACTCTTGAAATGATGAAAAGGATTGATCGCCTGCCGCCGTCCTTGCTATCAAGGGTGGCAGCTAAGGGAATTAAGGTTAAGCTGTTCAACGGAAGCCTAACTGCAAATACGACAGCCCGCCATTTAAAAGGGCGCGTGCCTCGCGGTTATCAGGATAAGTCGAAAACATGGGATGTTGTGCCTGGATTAGGAGGCGGCCCAAATGTTTTGGTTAAGATTGGGGCCAGCGCAAAAGGAAGCGGCCACGGGTCTGTCAATCTTGAGCTTCATGAATTAGCCCATAGTATTGATAATCTTGTATTTAATAAAATACGGCACAATGATAGCTTTCTGGCATTATGGTCACAAGAAGCCGCTGTAATGTTTCCGGAGAAAAAATATTTCATAAACTACCCAGAGGAATATTTTGCAGAGTGTTTTGCATTCTATTATTATAATGATGAAAGCAGAGAACTCCTGAAAAAAGGAGCCCCCAAAACCTTTGCGTATATAAAACAGCTAAAATAGCAATCTGCGATAATTGGATGATAGAAGGTAGGCTGCTGCAAATATTATAGAACCACTTGTGAAAAAACTGCAGCAGCATTCCTGTTTTTTTAGTTGTGTGCTTCCTATAAGTTGTTTAATTAATTTAAAACCTGTACAAGGCCTGGTTGCTATATCAAAACTGGTAACAGCTTTATAATGGGAGGAGAATAAATACTTTGAGTAAAAATGAAAATACATATCTGGAATTGTGTAAATATGTTATGGAACATGGAGTGAGAAAAGAGGACCGTACAGGTACAGGGACGATTTCGCTGTTTGGCTACCAAATGCGTTTTAATTTAAATGAAGGATTCCCGCTATTAACTACCAAAAAGATCCCTTTTCGTCTGATTGCAAGTGAATTATTATGGTTCATTAAAGGGGATACCAACATTAAATATTTGCTGCAGCACAATAACAATATCTGGAACGAGTGGGCATTCAAAAAGTGGGTTGAAAGCCCGGAATATAACGGCCCCGATATGACTGATTTTGGCTTGCGTTCACAAACTGACGAAGTGTTTAACAGGCAATATGAACAACAGATGGATATGTTTAAACAAAGCATCTTAACCGATGAGGACTTTGCTGTGAAATTTGGAGAACTGGGGAATGTTTATGGGAAGCAATGGAGAGCTTGGACAGCTTCCACAGGGGAGACAATTGACCAGCTAAAAGATATTATTGAAACTATTAAGCATAATCCGTCTTCCAGAAGATTAATTGTTTCTGCTTGGAATCCTGAAGATGTACCATCGAATATGGCTCTGCCTCCTTGTCACAGTCTTTTCCAGTTTTATGTATCGGAAGGGAAACTGTCATGCCAGCTATATCAAAGAAGCGGGGATATTTTCCTTGGAATTCCATTTAATATTGCAAGCTATGCACTCTTGACGCACATGATTGCCCATGAATGCGGCTTGGAGGTTGGGGAATTTATCCATACACTAGGTGATGCCCATATTTATGTAAATCATCTGGAACAGATAAAAATGCAGCTGGACCGGGATCCAAAGAGCCTACCTGAATTAAAATTGAATCCGGAGAAACGTTCAGTTTTTGATTTTGAAATGGAAGATATTTCTATTGAGGGGTATGATCCGCATCCGCCGATTAAGGCTCCGGTTGCTGTATAAATAACCCTGCACGAAGACAGGATAATTGGGGACAGAAATAATGGTTAATTAAAGCAATCTTCCATTAAATTCCTTTTATTCAACTAAAGTTTAAGGAGACCAAATTGATGATTTCACTTTTGCTTGCAATGGATAAGAACCGGCTGATCGGAAAGGAAAACCAGCTGCCATGGCATCTTCCTGCAGATTTAAAATACTTTAAGGAAGTAACAATGGGCCATCCGATAGTAATGGGAAGAAAGACTTTCGAATCGATAGGCAGAATACTTCCAGGCAGGGAAAACGTTATTGTTACCCGCAATAAAAACTTTGAAGCGGATGGCTGCGCTGTACTCCATTCTGCTAATGAAATAAAGGAATATGCGGATAGACATGAAGGCGAGGTATTTGTAATCGGCGGAGCGGAAATATTTAAGGCAGTCCTTCCTGTTACAAACAGACTTTATATTACGGAGATAAAGGAAGAGTTTGAAGGAGATACCTTCTTTCCTCCTGTGAATGAACGCGAGTGGGAGCTGATTTCCTCAAGAAAAGGTACAGTTGATGAAAAAAACATCTATGAGCATGACTTTCTTGTCTACGAGAAAAAATGATAGCATCTAGTCTGATGATTCAAGGGTACAGGCAGATAAAGTCTTTTCCTTCATCCCAGCAAATGCATGGAAATAAGCATAAATAATTATCACAGCCTAACCCAATAAAGCGGTGTGATCGAAGCTTTATCCTACAACTTGCTATTCAATTTTTTCCTGGACAATCGGCGTAGCTCTGCCTCTTATCCGAAAAAAAGAATCCTGGCCGGGATTGAATACAGAGGCGGTCAGGATTCTTATATGAAAAAATTGATCATTTATTGTGGAGGTTATTCATTTCATATTCTGTGAGGGTCTTGATCATATCGTAAAATTCTAAAGGAGTACAGAACTGCTCAACAAAGAAATTTTGTTTTACCCAAGTAATTAACTCACCCGGGCTATTGAAGTATTCCCCGCTAGTATCGCTCTTTCGGATCATATACCGTCCATTGTCATCATCCACTGTTATTTCCACAGGCAAGGCACAATCAGTTGAACATAATAAAAACTCCATTCCAACACCCCCGCATAAAATGAACCCCTAAAATCCCTGAAGCAACCTCAAAACAAATGAAAACGCTTCCTTTTTAATATTATATTAATAAATTTTAGACTATTCCATAAATCTGCCTTATTCCGTGTGAATTTTTTGAAAAATCAGTTGATTTGTACTTATAAAGTGATATAATTTACAAATTAATAAAGCCCATATTTAATCGGGAAAAAAATCACAGGATAGAGGAGAAGGTTATGACTCAAACCGTTTCTGTAAAAAAGTGGCTTACGATTGAAGACATTCTGATTGCTTATAATCAGCTGAAGGATATAGTTTCACATACTCCTCTTCAGAAGAATAAAGTGCTTTCTGAGAAATATGGATGCAGTGTTTATGTGAAACGCGAGGATTTACAGCATGTTCGCTCATTTAAATTAAGAGGTGCTTACCATAAAATAAAGTCATTGCCCGAAGATCAAACCGGGAATGGAGTCATTTGTGCAAGTGCCGGAAATCATGCCCAAGGTGTAGCTTATGCATGCAGGCAGCTGGGGATACGCGGCAAGATTTTTATGCCTGCGACTACGCCAAGGCAAAAAGTAAACCAGGTAGAGCTGTTTGGAAAAGGAGCTGTGGAGATTGAGCTGGTGGGGGATACCTTTGATGACTCGTTTTCAAAAGCTGTAGAATGCGCCGAAAAAGAGAACATGGTATTCATCCACCCGTTTGATGATGAAAAAGTAATGGCCGGTCAGGGCACAGTAGCAGTTGAAATCCTGAACGATATCGATGAACAAATCGATTTTGTGTTTGCGGGCATCGGCGGGGGCGGCTTAATGGCCGGGTTATCCACCTATTTAAAAACCATTTCTCCTGATACACGATGTATCGGTGTGGAGCCTTCAGGGGCAGCATCTATGAAGACAGCTATCTCACAAGGCGGCATTTCTGTATTGGAATCCATTGAGACTTTTGTTGATGGAGCTGCCGTGAAATGCGCAGGACAAAAGACGTTTGAGATATGCCGGGAGCTGGTGGATGATATTCTTTTAGTGCCTGAGGGAAAAGTCTGTACAACTATTTTGGAGCTTTATAACGAACATGCAATTGTTGCTGAGCCGGCTGGCGCACTCCCAATCGCTGCCCTGGACCTGTACCGGGAAGAAATTAAGGGGAAAACAGTAGTGTGCGTTATTTCAGGAGGAAATAATGATATCGGCAGAATGCAGGAAATAAAGGAACGTTCATTGCAATATGAAGGGCTGCTCTATTATTTCATAGTAAATTTCCCGCAGCGGGCCGGTGCATTAAGGGAATTCCTCGATGAAGTCCTTGGGCCGACCGATGATATCACCAGATTTGAATATACGAAGAAAAACAATAAAGACAGCGGACCCGCCCTTGTAGGTATCGAGCTCAAGAAAAGGGAGGATTATCAGGGATTGGTCGACCGGATGGCACTTAAGGGCTTCCCTTTTATGGAAGTGAACAAGGAAAGCAATTTGTTCCACCTATTAATTTAATGAATGCAGGACGAAAACTTATCTAATATCACCCTTGCACGAATCGACAAAATAGAATAGAATATGAATGGGTTTGAAAATGAAACATTTCGATATGTGAATTTACTATGAAATATCTATCTCAAAGTACAAATGCCCATCAAAAAATACTATAATGGTAGTAGTAAGTGGCAGCAGCCACACAAAACAAAAGGGGATGTTTGCATGCTTTCAAATATCGGCATACCAGGCTTGATTCTGATCCTTGTACTTGCTCTTATTATTTTTGGACCTAAAAAGCTTCCAGAGATTGGACGCGCATTTGGCCAAACCTTGCGTGAATTTAAAAATTCCACTCGCGAGCTGACAAGCGACGTAATGGAAGATTTTGAAGAAGAAAAGAAAAAAGCGGTAAAATAACATATCATTTTGATTTTTTTCGGGTGTGAGATGAACAGTCTTACACCTTTTTAATCGGTTATTTTTTACAAAACACGGACCCGGCAGTTTTATTCGGCAGTTTTCCTGCGGGATATCCGGTTTTTGGCAATTCTCTAAGAAGGCGTGAAAAAAATGGAAGAAAACATCAATGTAATAGATCATTTGGACGAACTTAGAAAACGGCTTATCATAACAGCTGTATCCTTCATAGCTTTCTTTATCCTGGGATTCATATATGTTGAAGATATTTATAAATGGTTTGTGAAGGATTTAGATGTGAAATTAATTGTTCTGGGGCCGAGCGATATTATCTGGGTTTATTTCATGCTTGCCTCTGTAATAGCAGTAGCTGCAACAATACCGATCTTCGCCACCCAGCTTTGGCTATTTGTAAAACCTGCTTTAAAGCCGTTTGAAGTAAAAATGACATTATCGTATATTCCTGCTCTATTTATTCTCTTTATTGTCGGACTAGCCTTTGGGTACTTCGTTATCTTTCCGACAGTCTTGAACTTTCTGGTCGAGCTTGGCGGTGACATGCTGGTCACGAACTTTACGGCGGATAAATATTTTCGTTTTGTTCTGCACATGACCCTGCCGTTTGCCATTTTATTTGAGCTGCCAGTCATCGTTATGTTCCTGACATCCATTGGCATTATTAATCCATATGTCCTGCAAAGGGTCCGAAAATATGCCTACTTCATTCTTGTAGTCATTTCTGTAGTTATTTCACCGCCGGATATTATGTCAGACATCCTGGTAACGATTCCGCTGCTTCTTCTTTACGAAATCAGTATTACACTTTCAAAAGTCGTCTATAAGCGGAAAATGAAGCGCGACGCACGACAAGAAGAATTGGAAGACGGCGAAGCCGATTCTTGAGAACCGGTTTAAAATGGAATAGATTTTGCTCTTATGAAATCCCGCTCCGTTCTGGCAGCGGGATTATTTTTTTTTAGAATTAAGCGCTTTTTGACAATTTAAGACACACATTTCGTGTATAATATATTCAAACGGTGAAAAAAGAGGATTGATATTTTGTTATTCAAAAGCCTGGAGTTCAAAAATGCTGTTGGACAGAAGGTTAAAATTATCCACATTCCAGTATTGGAGGAAGATAACACTTATCATTTTATGATTTCAGCTCGATTGGAAATGTTAATGAGAACCGTTTACAAAGCGACAGATGCTAAAATCGTATACTCGTTTAAAGACCACTTAAGGCAAGTCCTGAAATGGCCCGTTTATGAGCAGCTTTTTCAACATGAAGAATTAAAGAATAATGCCTAACACCTGCACCCTAATTTTGGGTGCTTTTTCTATTTCTGGGATAATATTTTTTTATATGATAATTAACCGAATAGCCTCATTTATTAGTTTGAATCACTTATATGAAAAGGTATAATATTATACAAGTGCAGAATTAGGGGTGTGGAAAAGTGGCTAAGGTTAAAATTGTTACGGATTCAACAGTTGATATGTCGGAAGAAGAATTAGGTAAGTATGGAATAACTATGGTTCCCCTGTCCATTACTATTGATGGCGAAACCTTTTTAGATAAAGTTGAAATTTCCCCTGAAAATTTTTTAGGCCGGATGAAGAATGCAAACGAATTGCCAAAAAGCTCTCAGCCTCCTGCAGGCAAATTTGTAGAGGTCTATGAAGAGCTTGCCAAGGATGGAAGCGAAATTATTTCGATACATATGACAGGCGGAATGAGCGGAACGGTCCGTTCAGCGGAAAGCGCTGCATCTATGACAGATGCAAAAGTTACTGTTTTCGATTCAAAGTTTATTTCTAGGGCGCTTTCTTTTCAAGTAATTGAAGCTGCGAAAATGGCTGCGAGCGGGAAATCCTCCGCTGAAATAGTAGAAAAGCTCGTGGAAATCCGAAGAAATTCCTCGCTCTATATTGTGATCGATACGCTTGAAAATCTAATAAAGGGCGGAAGAATCGGAAAAGCGGCTGGGTTTATTGGATCATTGCTGAACATTAAACCAATTGCCCGGCTCGAAGATGGTGTTCTTAATCAATCGTCAAAAGCGAGAAGCCAGTCCCAGGTTGTTAAACAATTGGTCAAAGAATTTATGGACGATACAAAGGGCAAGGAGATTCTTGGCGTGGGAATTGCTCATGCAAACGGTCCTGAGCTTGCGGATAAGTTAAAAGAAGCGATAATGGAAAACAGCGGATTCCAAAAAGTCGACGTTGTATATACAACACCTGTGGTCAGCACTCATGCAGGCCCTGGTGCAGTAGGCTTCATGTATTATACTAAATAAATTCTGTCATGGCAGACTTAGCTTTTCTTTTCATAACAATTTGGGATATTTCGTCCTTTACAGGATTAACAGAAATGAGGATTTTGACCTTATAAAAGTTAAAACCAAGCAACCCCGCCCTTATCTAAAGGCTGGGGACTGCTTGGTTTTCTGGTTTATTGTCACCCTTTTGGCATTTGCGTTGGGGTAGGAGCTGCATATCCCTCTTTATATTTATCATCAATTAAATCGCGGATTTCTTTTATGCTTTTTCCGGATTTGTAAAGTGTGATGGATTCAGAAGCCGTTTCGAGGCAGACTCCGCAGCGGGTTCCATGATCGTCCCATACAACGGCACCCGATTCTTTATTTTCATGAATAAAGCAATCATAGTTATCCCGGTGTCCGGCGGATTCACTGCAGCCGCAATAGCATGGGATATTTTCCAGCAGCTCTTTGTTCTGGCCAGCAGCTGCATAAATGACTGCCATTGCCTTGTCCTTGCCTTGTAAAAAGCCCGGCAGCTGCTTTGCAGAAGCTGTTTCTTCCCGAACGTCTCCATTTGTTGTGTGCTCACCATGGAATCCGGATGCTTCATGATTCGAAGCGGGTTTTTTGGCAGCATTGCTTTCTTCTTGAGCTGATCCGCAGCCACCCAGGAAAAGGGCTGAAACTAACAGCAAAGCTGCCGATTTTGCATAAATTCTTTTCATTATGTAAATCACCTGCCCATAATTTTTCAAAAATGCATGCTAATCATAACATAGAAAATTTGAGAACAGTTGATTGCCTGCAATATTCTACAAATTGTACATTTAACGAATCTATGCAAACCGAGACAGGACATGATTCTTTGTTTAAGTTCCATAAATTATATAATAATTCTTCCTTTTCACATGTTGTACCATTTGTTAAAATAGACTGATATGAATTAGTGACAAGGGTGAAACTATGAAAAAAGTAAAAATTGCAGCTATGGCAATAGCTGTTAGTGTCTTATTAATGATTTCCGGATGCGGGAAGGCAGAAGTGCCAAATGCAAAAAATTGGCCGGTAGAAGATTTCTCTTTTACTGACCAGGATGGCGCCTCTTTTTCTAAAAAGGATTTAAAAGGAAAAGTCTGGGTCGCAGATTTTATCTTTACAAACTGTGAAGATGTTTGCCTTCCGATGACTGCCAATATGGCGAAGCTGCAAAAAAAACTGAAGGATAAAGGTATCAAGGATGTAGAATTTGTGTCCTTCTCAATAGATCCCGCAGTTGACAATCCTAAAGTTTTAAAAGAGTTTGGTTCTAATTTTGCAGCTGATTTTTCCAGCTGGCATTTCCTGACTGGTTACGAGCAGGAGGAAATTGAAGAGTTTGCAAAAAAAAGTTTTAAAACAATTGTGGCAAAACCTGAAGGACAGGATCAGGTAATACATGGCACCGATTTCTACCTGATGGATAAAGAAGGAAAAATCATTAATTACTATACAGGTTTGGATAAAATCCCGTTTGATGAGATTGTAAAACATATAAAAATTTTACAGAAAAACTAGAGGCCTATCCGGCATAGGTGCCATTAAAGAAGCCATTTGACCCTTCAGCCCGGTCATTGAACTTCTTTAGTGGCACAGCGGGATGGAGCCTCTTTATCTTTCAGCAGGTTCTGAATTATAGCCGGGTTTCGAATTTTTGCTTCGTGATATAATATAAATAGTAATGGGCAGGTGAGAGCAATGTTCAGGAAAATAGTTCTTTTAATCATATGCACCGCAACACTGGCGTCTTGTACAAGGCAGGCTGAAGTTGTTAAGGAGGAACCGAAACAACAGCAGAAAAGTGAGATAGGACTCCAGACAAAAGAAGCTATTCCTGCCTCTTTTTTCCCTGCACCGCTCAAGGTGGTTGCAATTGGGGATTCACTTACAGAAGGAGTAGGATCCAGTCATAAAAATGGAGGCTATTTGCCCTACCTGAAATCACTGCTGGAGGAAGAAACATTCCTCCATACAGCTCAAATAAGTAATTATGGAAAAAAGGGAAACCGTACAGATCAGCTCCTAAGGAGGCTTAATAATCCTGAGCTGAAGCAGGAAATTGCCGCCAGTGATGCAGTAATCATAACAATTGGGGGAAATGATGTTATGAAGGTTGTCCGGGAAAACATTATGAACCTTCAAATGGAGCAGTTTGTCGATGCCAGAATAGATTATGAAACAAGGCTAAAAGAAATAATTGCAAAAGTTCGAAGCAATAATCCAAATACCGAAATTTATCTTGTAGGCTTATACAACCCATTCTCAAAATTTTTCAGTGAATTGGATGAGATCATGGGTTCTTGGAATTCAAGCAGCGAGATGGTACTGGCGGAATTTGAAAACACGCATTTTATACAAATAGGTGATGTATTTAAGAATTCCAAGGAAGACTTGCTGTTCACTGAGGATTACTTCCATCCAAATGACCGGGGCTATGAGCTAATTGCTGCTCAAATATACAAACAAATGGAAGAGTATTCAATTAAAGAGTATGCGTATAATTAACAGAGCTCAAATGAAAGGGGGAAGCTTATGGCAGGCAGCAGAAAGTGGAGAGCATTATTCTTTTCTTTGCTCTTTATTAATATCTTTGTGATCACTTTATTAATTATCCTTATTAGCCTACCGGCAACCCATGACAACATTGAGCAAGAAGGCAGAGTACATGAGGATATTCAATTTAAAGTCCATACAAATAAAAGTGATCTGAATAAATTAATTAATCGTTACCTGACTGATGAAGGCTTAAGAGGACCGATTGAATATCATGTAATTCTGGCTGAAGAGGTAGAATTATACGGAACAGTGCCAGCATTTGGCCGGGATTTTGAGATGAAGCTGACTTTTGAGCCAAAAGCACTGGAAAATGGCGATTTGCTATTAAAACAAAAATCCATGTCACTCGGTCAGCTTAATTTGCCGGTTTCGTATATTCTGAGTTTTATTAACAAACAATACAAAATTCCTGACTGGGTAAGCATTCAGCCAAATGAGGAAAAGATTTATCTTTCGCTGCAAAATTTAAAGCTAAAGAGTAATGTAAAAGTGAAGGCAGAAGAGTTTGATCTGGAAAATGACAAGATTTCATTTATTCTTTCTGTGCCAAACTAGTGAAACAAACCGGTGGCAAGCAGTTTACACCGGCTTGTTTTTATTTTTGCTAAGGAAATTATAAGATCAGAGTTATGGATAACTGAAGTACTGCGTCTATCTCTCTAGCTGCAGCGTCCAGTCCGGACGCATAAGACAAGGATGCTACGGCAGCGTTACATAGCACGAAACCAAGGCGACAGCTTTGCGAGGACGTCTAGTGCCGGCGTCGCGACAGGACAATGGCGACCTTAGCCGTCCTTCCTCTAACCAGTGAGCTTGAACTTTTGTCTTTTAAGGATGGAGAATAAGCGGCTTTATTCCGGGGCCTTTTCCTGCATAGCCGGTCAAATAAATGGAATATGCCTTGTCAGGATAGAACCGAGCCTGCTCCAGATCAAGAACAACGTCTGATGTTCCGGCCATCCTTACCTCTAAATCAATCGTCATTGGCATGATTCCCAAGTAGTCCGTAGCCTTGCGGTAAGAAAGATTTGGAAAAACAATATCTCCCTGTTTAACGGCAATATCAAAAGAAGGGGCATCAGGGCTTAAATGGACAAATCTGATTTTAGACTCTCCTGCAGGAATATAGGAATCATCCG
The DNA here is from genome assembly GCF_002860285.1 of Bacillus sp. M6-12. Classification (GTDB taxonomy): domain Bacteria; phylum Bacillota; class Bacilli; order Bacillales; family DSM-1321; genus Peribacillus. The sequence goes on along the minus strand of NZ_PGVF01000015.1, from coordinate 16,281 downwards.
TTAATACAACTAGCCGGGGATTATCCGTATGTCCTGCAACAGCGGCTGTTACCAATTTGCCTGTCGTTATTGTTACTTTGCCGCTTACGATTGTTTGAATCATTTTCCCGGAAGGATAGATGTCCAATTGATATTGCCCTTCCGGGAGTGACAAAAACTCACCTGCTGTCATGGTTGCTGCATTCTGAAATATCCTCATCCCATTCAGATATACGTCTGCATCAGGCGCGTCTAAGCATGCATGCAGGAACCGAAGTCTCCCGGGAAAAGTCTGAAAGGATTGAGGCAGCCATGCATTACTCCTAAAGCCCTGGGTGGCTTTTTTTAAATGATTAAAATGTTTATAATAATATTTTACATGCAGTTCGGGGTTTGAGTATTTATGATATTCGGCCAGCATGTAATACATAGATGCTTTTTGAAAGTGAATTGCCGTATTCCTTGACATATTTTCATCTCCCATCCCTGGTTATTGATAAAGTCAGAATATGCGAATAATACTGGGCAGGTGCACACGGTTGGGAGTATGTTTCAGACCGTTTTGACTGTTCCTTTTTGGGAAGCCGCGTGAATTTGTAATTATCAGTTTATGAAAACAAGCTTAAAACTTTCTTTAACTAGAGAAAAGCGTTAAAATGCTTTAAATAGGGAATAGTTAATAGAAATGTTCAGTGATTGGGAGGGATTTTTGATGTCTGAAAAAACAGAACTGGCAACCTTTGCAGGAGGCTGTTTTTGGTGTATGGTAAAACCTTTTCATGAACAGCCGGGGATTGAGTCAGTCATATCCGGCTATACAGGAGGCCATAAACCAAATCCGACTTATCGGGAGGTATGCAGTGATACGACAGGCCATTTTGAAGCCGTTCAAATTGCGTTCAATCCTGAAATATACTCATATGAAAAGCTGGTTGAATTATTTTGGCAGCTAATCGACCCAACAGATGCCGCAGGACAATTTGGTGACCGCGGAGAATCTTACCGGACGGCGATTTTTTACCATAATGAAGAACAAAGGGACGCAGCAGAGCGTTCGAAAAAAAAGCTTGGGGAAAGCGGCAAATTCAGCAGCCCAATCGTAACGCCAATCCTTCCCGCAAAGGAATTTTACCCTGCAGAGGAGTACCATCAGGACTATTACAAAAAGAACCCGGCACATTATGAAGCCTACCGGCACGGATCAGGAAGAGCTGGATTTTTAGAAAGAAAGTGGGGAAACAGCCAGGATGCCAAACTTTAACAAAGAGGAACTAAAGAAAAAACTTACGCCTATGCAGTATGAAGTAACTCAGAACAATGGAACAGAGCCGCCATTCAGAAATGAATACTACGATAATAACAGGGAAGGCATATATGTAGATATTGTTTCAGGAAAGCCTTTGTTTTCTTCCAGGGACCAGTATGATGCTGGCTGCGGATGGCCCAGCTTTACAAAGCCGCTTGAAGCAGAGGAAGTTTTTGAGAAAGAGGATTTAAGCTATGGGATGCGCCGGGTTGAAGTCCGGAGCAATACAGCGGATTCACATTTGGGGCATGTTTTTCCTGATGGCCCAGGTCCAGACGGTTTGCGCTATTGCATCAATTCCGCCGCACTGCGCTTTATACCAGCCGACCAGCTGGAAAAGGAAGGCTACGGCGAGTATAGGAAATTATTTTCCTGAAAAACAGAATTAGAAGCATTGAAAGTGGAGGGTATTCATTATGTTTAAGAAATTATTTGGAAAAAAAGAAAGTGAACCATTTGCAGGAGAACTGGCGGCTCCATTGACTGGAAAAGCCGTTCAGCTGGAAGATGTTCCAGATCCGGTTTTTTCTCAGAAAATGATGGGGGATGGAATTGCCATTGATCCAGCCGAGGGTGTTGTTGTTGCACCGGTCACTGGAGAAATCGTTCAAATTTTCCCGACCAAGCATGCAGTTGGGATTAAATCCAAAGATGGAATCGAAATCCTGATCCATATAGGCCTTGAAACGGTAGCTATGAACGGTGAAGGCTTTGAGGCTCATGTTAGCCAGGGGGATACGGTTAAAAAAGGGGACAAGCTTATCTCTTTTGATCTTGACCTGATCCGTGAAAAAGCAAAAAGCACCGTCACCCCTATCATCATCACCAATGGAGACGATTTTGGCGGTCTGCAAAAAACAAGTGAACAATCACTTACAAGAGGAACAACTGTATTATTGACAGTTGCTCAAAAGTAAGATATTTTGTCCGGATCCAAGAAATGGATCCGGATTTTTTACTGGGTTAAGGCGTGTACAGGCTGGAAATTAACCTCATTCACCCGTCATCAAACACCGGTAAAAGGGGAATTTTGTCGAGAAATCGATATTTTCGCAAAGTTACACGATAAATGGGGCAAGTTGAGCGATAAATTTTGAAGGTCGATGATAAATTGGTCTAAGTTGTAAGATAGCCGGTCAAATACACATACCCTAACGGGGTATCCGAACCGTTGACTAGCAGATACACCATTCTAAGTTGAAAAATTCATAATAAAAGTTGCTGATAAAGATAAAAAGTTGGATGATAAAACAGACTCCAAGATAAACTTTTCCCGGGAGAGAATGATCTCTATTCGTACGTTGCAAAAAAGTGAATTTATACTCCAAATAAGGGCTTAAAACGTCAAAAATTCGTTTGTGAATTAGTTGTGCTTGCTCCTATACCCCCAAGAGATCCTCATAAAATACCGTTTCAGATTTTGCGGCAGGCCAAAAGAAAAGCATGCGGAACCAAGTTAAGTCTTAATAAGTTTGTCCCCAAATATTATTATTAATTTTGAAGTATCTCCTTCAAGGCTTCCTTAAGCTTTGGATATTTGAATTGGAACCCCTCGCTTTCCAGTCTATCAGGTTTTACCCATCGGCTTTTCAACACCAATTCGGTTTCCGTATTGATAAACATTGCGCCCGTTTCAAGAAGCCATTTAGGAGACGGCAGACCAACTGGCACATTCATAGCTTTTCTTATCTGGCTCATCAGTTCCCAGTTGGTTACGGATTCAGGAGCCGAACAATTAAACACTCCGCTGACATGTTCTTTTTCGTGCAGGAAAATAACTATTCTGAATAAATCCTCCGCATGAATCCAGCTAAACCTCTGCTTTCCAGAGCCTTGCTTGCCGCCAAGGCCGAATCTCACCAGGTTTTTATATGGTGTCATAACGCCTCCGCCTGCACCCAATACAATGGCGATTCTAAGTGCAATTTGTCTTGTGTTGGGCAATGCGAAAGAGAAAAAGGACTTTTCCCATGCTTTTGCAACTTCAACGGAAAAGCCAGTTCCAATCTCCCCATCTTTTTCAGTCATCGGCCGGTCTTCGGCATGCCGATATATGGTTGCTGTACTTGAGTTGATCCATAAATGAGGAGGAGATTGGCAAGCAAGCACAGCGTTTCCTAGAATTTCGGTTGTCTCTGTCCTTGATTTCAAAATCTCATGTTTATTTTTGCTATTGTAGCGGCAATTTACCGACTTTCCTGCCAGGTTGATCAGAATCTCAGCATCCTCCAAAGCTTCTATGATTCCAGTTTTATCATTCCATGAAATATGAGCAGACTGCCTGGAAATGGTTTTTATGTCATATCCAAGATTCAGAAACTTCTGTCTAAAATAATCTCCGATAAACCCTGTTCCTCCAGCCAATACAACTTTCTTTTTCATTTCTATCACTCCAGCTGAATCTATTTTTATCAATTGTGATAATCCTATTTATCTATGCTCTTTATAGTGAAAAAGCGGTATATAAATATATTACGTTTATTCTTTAAAATAAGTTTCATAGAGTTTTTTAAAACTTTTATACTCTAAAGGGTTGACGTATGAGTGAAAATTAGGAATACTAGAATTTATATATTTATTATCTCCTTATCAAGAGAGGTGGAGGGATAGGCCCTGTGAAGCCCGGCAACCGCTGTTACTGACAGAATGGTGCCAAGTCCTTAAGAACACAATGGTGATCTTAAAGATGAGGAAGAGATTGTTTACCAAGCTCTTCCATAATCGGAGGAGCTTTTTATTTTACGAGGAAAGAAGGAATTACGTCATGGAGAATATCATCAAAAATTCAAGTCAGTCACTTCAATCAAATCAGGCGCCATTTCGGGCAGACCAGGTTGGCAGCCTTTTAAGGCCGGCCAGGTTAAAGGAGGCGCGGCTTCAAAGAGCGGCAGGACAGCTTACTTCAGAGCAGCTTAGAGCAATTGAAAACGAAGAAATCACCCGCGCTGTTGAAAAACAAAAGGAAACTGGGCTTCGCGCAGTAACTGACGGTGAATTCCGGAGGTCCTGGTGGCATTTTGATTTCCTGGAAAACCTGACCGGTGTTGAAGGCTATGAGACAGGCGGCGGGATTCAATTTCATCAAAAACAAACAAGTTCCCGTTCTATTAAAGTTACAAATAAACTTGATTTCAATGATCATCCTATGATAGAAGACTTTAAGTTTTTGCAGAATATTGCAGGGGATCATATTGCCAAAATGACGATTCCAAGCCCAAGCATGCTTCATTTCCGCGGCGAAATCGAAAAAAGTGCCTACAGTGACAAAAATGAATTTTTTCATGACTTGGCTATCACCTATAAAAAAGCAATTAAATCCTTTTATGATGATGGCTGCCGTTATTTGCAGCTTGATGATACGTCATGGGCTTATCTTTGTTCCGATGAGCAGAAAGAGCAGCTTCGTGCAAAAGGTTTGAACCCTGATGAGCTCAGTGCACTGTATTTGCAAACCATTAACACTGCAGTGGCAGACCGTCCGGAGGATATGAAAATAACAATGCATATTTGCCGGGGGAATTTCCGCTCCACTTGGATTTCATCCGGCGGCTATGAGCCGGTAGCGGAAAAGTTATTTGGCCACTTGAATATTGATGGCTTCTTTCTGGAATATGACAGCGATCGTGCTGGAGGCTTTGAACCGCTCCGTTTCGTACAGCGGCCAGACCTTCAGATTGTGCTTGGATTAGTAACCTCTAAATTTGGTGAATTGGAAAATAAGGAAGATATCAAGCGCCGGATAGATGAGGCTTCCCGTTATGTTGATTTAAGCCAGCTCTGCTTAAGTCCGCAATGCGGCTTTGCTTCTACAGAAGAAGGAAATCTGCTGACTGAAGAGCAGCAGTGGGCAAAGCTTCGTCATGTTGTAGAGATATCAGAGGATGTATGGAAGTAACGTATCATTCACAAAAACGATTGCAGGTAATTTAGTGGCATTTCTTTGTAAGTGCGGTTGCGCTTTGCTAATGAATACTCAATAGACAGAAAAGCTTAGGTGACCTTAGCAGGAATCAAAATTGGACACAATGAAATCCGCGGGACTTATGATATGCTCGCGGGTTAATTATTTTTTAAAAAATAAGAAAGAAGCATTCCTTTTTTAACAAGTACAGATATCTAGCTTCAGCGCCCAGCCCCGTCGAACAGGACAAGGAACGCTGCGGCAGCGATACATCGCACGAAACAAAGCCACAGCTTTGTGAGGAAGTGGGTCAGAACGGCGTTGCCACAGGACGAAGGTTGTAATACGAATTTAGTTACAACACTGGCGACTTTAGCCGTTCTTCCTCTGACCAGGGCGCTTGCGCTTTTCTTATTTAGAAGTTAATCCGCCTGAAAGTACGAATTTCATTGCTTCTTCAGGAGTAACATCAATGACTTCAATAAACTCTTTTGGTACAAAATAGGTGAAGCCTGCCACCTGGAAGGTTTGCGGTACAAAAACGGCAGCATACTCTTTTAATGGACTGTAAAAATCGTCAAGGTTTTCCGTTGTGATAAACCCGATGCTTTTTAATTCAGATCCAGGCTGTGTTACTAGGACTACCTTCGAGAACGACTTTTTATCGCCAAGAAATGAATGGACTGTGTCTTTAATGAAAGAGTAAATAGTTTTGACGACTGGGATGCGCGCCAGAATGCGATCGGCCAACTTAATGAGCGACCCGGTAATAAGCTGCGTAGAAAGCCAGCCGAGCAATGTAATCAGGGCAATAGTCAAAATCAGTCCAATTCCAGGTACATAAGCATCCTTTAAAACAGGGCGCAAAAAACTGCCCAGCAGGCTATCAAGAAACGTAAATGTTTTGAAAACAACATATATGACTAAAATGATCGGAACAATGGTCAGGATCCCGTTAATAAAATTTTTCAATAGTACTTTCATCTAGCAACTCCTCCAAAAACTCTAAATTACTCGGTTTTATTGCTTATAATTGAGGAGATCCGGATAAAACTCTTCGCCGTTTTGGTGTAAGGAGATTTTCTTTCTGAAACCTCAATCCTTATATTATGCGGCCCGTCCGCCAAACTGCTCGCAATATATAAAGAACGTTCTTTTTCAAATGGCCACCAGGTACTAAGGGAAGTAATGAATTTGTCATCAATATACACATTGAAGATTCCTCCATCGGGTCCCCTTAATACTTTGGCTCCAACTAATGATCCGCTGAATTCATATTCTAAGACTGCACCGGTGTGATGTGATTCCAGAAAACTGCCCTTGGGCACAAAGCCATCCAGGCGATCGGGTTTCATTACTTCTTGAAATCCCAAAAAGCTGTCTTCATAAAGCGGCGGCGGGAGTATAGCTGGCTTTTTGTTATTCGACGCATTTTCCCAAAGTTTGCTGTAGATTGTATCTGAATATAGCTGATAACCCTTTTCGTTAGGGTGGACAAGATCCCTTGTCAGCTCTTCTGCAGTATAACCGCTTGCTTGGAAGACTGGCCGCATGTCGATGCTTGCAGCCTGATAATGTCCTGTTATAGCCGCTATTTGCTTTGCAAAGTCATCGAAGGTAAGCGAGCTTTCTGTAATGGTGATCAGTTCGGCATTTGGGTGCAGAGTTTTTGCTTGCCTCATCAGCGATTCATATAGATGTCCGAACTCCCCTGCTTGCATGTACTTCCTGTCATTTTCTCCGAATACAAAAAATATTAAATCCACGGGCCTATTCTCTTTATGGCTGGTCAGTTTATATAGACCCTCAAATGCTGTAGCTCCGCTTTGAACGATATAGTCACCCTTAAGACGGATAGCATCTTCAATGAAAAATCGCCGCTCAAGGATTTTGAACCATCGCATCGCCGGATTTTCTGTGCCTGATCCTCGTCCAATGCTGTCCCCGATCACCAAATACGAAATTGCTTTTTTGTGATTCATTTTTTCATACACGCTGCTATTTTTGTCAAACCCGTATGTTTTTTCGGTGCTTCCAAACAAGATGAAAAGTATGACGATGGCCATGGTCGCAGAAGTAATGGAAAGAAGCATAAGAATAAAACGGTTTTTCAATTCATATCCCCCAACGTTGAATAATCGCTCTGTATTTTATGATCAAGAGTGGCACTTACACATACCATATTTTGGTGCAGCTGAAGGTAATTTAGTACATTACCATTTTACTGGTTAACACTACCTGAAAAGAAATTATACATCATCTTGCATGGATTGGTAAGCAAGTTTTCGCATGCTTCTGTGTCTTTTTTCGCAAATAAAAAGTTTTTATTTACCTAGGAATTAATATTTCCAGCTTTTTAGCCCTATAACGCATACTGAGCCTTCTGAAGACCACTTTAGGTTTTTCTGAAAAGTCTGATTAGCACATAATTTTCTTTTTTTATTTGGAAAATGGGCGAATGCACAGACAGGGCAGGGCCATATAACATAGTTTATTAGTGTAATCTCAATAAAGACAAGAAGAGGAGCGGATAATATGTACGGATACGGCGGATATGGCGGATATTGCTGTGGATATGGCGGCGGATATGGTGGAGGATTTGGATCTGGATTTGCGTTAATCGTTGTTCTATTCATCCTGTTAATAATCATTGGTGCTTCCTTCGTCAATTATTAATTTTGCAAAAATGACCGGCTATCCTTTTGGAGCCGGTTTTTTTACGTACAAATCGCTGATTGTCCACGGTTACATAAGTTTCAACTCAACCAAAATACGAACATTAAATATAACATTATTAAAATAGTTCGTAAAATAATTGACTGATAATTTCAGCTCTGATATAGTTACTTAGGGGAAAGATGAAATATGATTTTCCACTGGAGGAATTTGAATGAAAAATAATTATGATGTAATCGTTGTTGGAGCCGGACCAGCCGGTATTTTCACTTGTTATGAACTTTCTTTAAAAATGCCTGAAGCTAATATTCTGCTTATAGATAAAGGCCATGATATATATCGCCGCAATTGTCCAATTTTACAAAAAAAGATTGATAAATGCCCTCCTGCTGCCGGCAAGAAGGATTTTGCTGGTTGCCTGCCTGCCTGCTCGATAACGAATGGTTTTGGCGGTGCGGGAGCATACTCTGACGGTAAATTCAATATTACGAGTGAGTTTGGCGGCTGGATGACAGATTATTTGCCAAATTCACAGGTAGTAGACCTGATTAAATACGTTGATGAAATCAATTTAAGCCACGGTGCCACCACATCCATTACCGACCCAATGACAGAAGAAGTCCGTGATATTGAGAGGCGCGGTTATGCAGCGGGGTTAAAGCTGCTGCGTGCACAGGTAAGGCATTTAGGAACTGAACAGAATCTGCAAATCCTGCAAAGTATTTTTGAATATTTAAAGGATAAAGTGGAAATGGTCTTCAAAACTGAAGTTGAAGAGCTTCTGACTGTGAAGGAAAAGGGAACATATCGTGTGACAGGTATACAGCTAAAATCAGGGGAAAAGGTGACAGCTGAAAAGGTGGTAGTCACACCAGGCCGCGATGGTTCCAAATGGCTTACTTCTCTCCTTAAGGGACGCCGCCTGAAAATGATCAACAACCAGGTTGATGTGGGTGTAAGGGTAGAAACCTCGAATATTGTAATGGAAGAGATAAATAAGCATTTATATGAAGGCAAGTTTACTTTCAACACATCTGTTGGTACAACGGTCAGGACATTCTGCTCCAACCCATCAGGCCACGTAGTGGTGGAAAACCATTCGGGGATTATGCTTGCAAACGGCCATGCCTATAAGGACCCGGCACTTGGGAGTGAAAATACAAACTTTGCCTTGCTTGTATCCCATACGTTCGCTGAACCTTTTGATAAGCCGAATGAGTACGCACACGAGGTTTCCAGGCTGGCCAACGCACTATCCAATGGCGGACTCATCGTTCAAAAATACGGTGATATCTTAAAAGGGCGCCGTTCAACGGAAAAAAGGATTAAAGAAGGCTTCCTTGAGCCGACCTTAAAGGAAGCGGTCCCCGGTGATTTAGGTCTTGTTCTTCCGTATAATACATTAAAAAGCTTAATTGAAATGACAGAGGCTCTAAACCAGGTTACTCCGGGGCTCGCTTCTGAACACACGCTTTTCTACGGAATCGAAGCAAAGTTTTATTCAGCGCGTCCAAAGCTAAATGACCGCTTTGAAACCGAAATATCCGGACTGTATGTAGGCGGCGATGGAGCCGGAATCACACGCGGTCTTGCACAGGCAAGTGCATGCGGCGTATGGATTGCTCGAGATATTGTTGAAAAGTCAAAAACGAAGATTGTTCACGATGAACCTGTTACAGTGTAGCCATCTGCACGATACTGAGGTATAACTTTTTTCCTGCTGATTTTTTCAGCAGGAATTTTTTATGTAAAAAATTTTTTCTTTCTAGTAGTATAAAAGTATTCAACAAAATAACACGATACAGGAGTAAAGCTATGAAATTACAACATTTACAGGCTGGAGATGAAATCCGGGTAATTGCTCCATCTAGAAGTTTTGCTATTTTAAAATCTGAGCAAGTGGAAATTGCACAGGATAGACTGGAATCCTTGGGTTTTAAAGTAACTTACGGAAATAATACATCAGGGCATGATGAGTTTTTCTCAAGCTCCATAGAAGAAAGAGTGCAGGACATCCATGACGCTTTCCGTGACCCAAATGTGAAAGGGATATTCACTGCAATTGGCGGTTATAATGTAAATCAGCTCCTGCGCTACTTAGATTATGATTTGATAAAACAGAATCCAAAGGTATTATGCGGGTTTAGTGATATTACGGCATTACAATGGGCCATTTATCAGAAAACGGGATTGATTACCTATTCTGGTCCGCATTTTTCAAGTTTTGGGGTAAAGTACGGCTTTGACTATACCCTCGAATATTTTAAAAAAGCAATAATGGATAGTGAAGATTATGAAATTCTGCCAAGCGACAAGTGGAGTGATGATCCTTGGTACCTTGACCAGGAAAAACGGGAGTTTCATGAGCAGGGGCCATTCATGGTCCTGCAGCCGGGAAATGCAGAAGGCGAGGTATTGGCAGGAAATTTAGGTACACTAAATCTCCTTCAGGGAACAGAGTTTATGCCATCCATAAAAGATTGCATCCTGTTCATTGAGGACGATGAAGAAACCCATCCGCTGACATTTGACCGGAATTTGCAATCACTGCTCCACCTTCCGGATGCCACCAGCATCAAGGCGCTGGTAATCGGTCGTTTTCAACAGGACAGCGGCATGACCGATTACGCACTGGAAAAAATTATTTCTTCAAAAAAAGAATTAGAAGGTATACCTGTCATTGCTAATGTAAACTTCGGCCATGTACATCCTTTTGCTACGGTACCTGTCGGAGGAAGAGCTTTGGTGAAAGCTAACGGCAGCGGTGTTGAAATTAAAATAATTTTATCTTAAAAACACATTCATTAAAGATTTGCCGGGTTGGCTGCTTTGTTGTCAGGCCGATTGATCGAAAGAAGTGAGAGCATGCTTAATTGCGTCTATCCAAAGGATAGGCGTTTTTATTTTGACTGCGAAACTCAAAATGTAGTATTCCAGTATCCTGCCTTAGGAAAAAAATTAAAAACCTCTCTGTTCACTATCGATTTTATGTCCTCAAATTCTTCTCACGGGTTTATGAAGACTTTGAAGATTCACTTTCTAAGCAAGATTTCCATTAGGTGTACATACAATTTACTATATTGCTTGTTTTACGGCTGGAAAAGAGGAGAAGGGTGCGATGAATGTATCATATTTAATCAAACCGATGTTAAATGCTGCATATCCGGTTATTAGCCATGGGAAGGGCGTTTTTTTATTTGATAGGGAAGGAAAGGATTATCTTGATGCTTCGTCTGGGGCGGTGACAGCGAACATCGGCCATGGAGTCCAGGAAGTTGTAGCAGCGATGGCTGAGCAGGCAAACAAGGTTTCGTTTGTTTACCGCTCCCAGTTTACGAGTGAAGCTGCCGAAAAGCTCGCAGAGAAAATAGCCAAGATGACGGATGGAAGGCTAAAATACAGCTTTTTTGTAAACAGCGGGTCAGAGGCGACCGAGACAGCGATGAAAATAGCGATCCAATTTTGGCAGGAAAAAGGGAGGCCCTCTAAGCACAGAATTATTTCACGATGGAGAAGCTATCATGGTATTACGATTGGAGCGCTTTCGATGTCAGGGCATACTGCAAGAAGGGCAAGGTTCACACCATTGCTGGAAGATTTCCCGGCAATTGATCCCCCATATTGCTACCGATGTCCATTTAATAGTACATACCCATCCTGCGGTCTTGCTTGTGCAAATCAGCTGCAAACGGCAATAAAAAGGATCGGGGCCGAACAAATTGCAGCTTTTATCGCCGAGCCTGTTATTGGTGCAGCAGGTGCGGCCATAGCGCCGCCTGAGGGTTATTTTGAAAAAATTAAAGATATTTGTGAAGACAATGATATTTTATTTATCGCTGATGAAGTGATGACCGGATTTGGAAGGACTGGGAAAATTCTTGCCTGCGATCATTATCAAGTTGTGCCCGACATTGTTGCTTTTGGCAAAGGTATGAGCGGCGGATACACTCCAATAGCTGCTGCTGTAGTCAGTGAGAAGGTTTTAAACCCTATCTTGATTGGATCAAAATTAATTATGAGCGGCCATACGTTTAGTGCGAATCCACAATCCTGTGCAGTATCACTTGCCGTTTTAAACTATGTAGATGAAAATCGGATAGCAGAAAAAGCGGAGGAGACAGGCAGATATTTATGCAATTTGCTGAAGAAGCTTGCTCAGGGTTTCCAGTTAATAGGGGATTTAAGAGGAAAAGGGCTGCTCCTAGGATTGGAGTTTGTGCGCAGGAAAGACACGAAGGAGCCTTTTGCAGTTTCTGCCGGGGTCACCACATTGATTATAGAATTAGCGGCGAAAAATGGTTTGTTATTATACCCTTCGGCAGCAGGCGAGGAAGGTGCGGGCGGTGATGCCGTGATTATCGCTCCGCCGCTGACAATCACTAAAAGAGAATGTGAAGAACTTGTCCGCAGGCTGCGGAAAACGCTGGAGGAGGCAGAAACGATTATTCAGGCTGCCTATATGAATGAGGAATAAAGGAAGTGTACCTATGCTGGACAATACCTTTCAAAAGATAACATCTATAGATGAAATCAGGCACTTTTTTAAAGATGGCATGACGATCATGTTTGGCGGGTTTGGCGGAATAGGGACACCGCCGGGACTGGTTGATGCAATAATCGAAAGCAATATTAAGGAACTTACATTGATCGGGAATGATACTGGATTTCCCGACATCGGCATTGGCAAGGTTGTTACCAATAAACAGGCAAAAAGATTAATAGTTTCCCATATTGGATCCAACCCTAATGCCGGCAAATTTATGACAAACGGCGAGCTTGAAATTGAGTTTTCACCCCAGGGGACCCTTGCTGAACGGATTCGCGCAGGAGGGATGGGGCTTGCGGGAATCCTGACAGATGTTGGTGCTGATACAGAAGTGGTTAGCCAAAATAAGCAAACATGTGAAATAGATGGAAAACCATTTCTGATAGAGACAGCCCTAACTGCAGATATATCAATTGTTCTTGCCCAAAAAGCAGATCCGTACGGTAATCTGATTTTTAACAAAAGTGCAAGAAACAATAATCCGCTTGTCTCCATGGCCGGAAAGGTTACTATCGCGGAGGTCGATGAGATAGTTCCGCTTGGGGAGCTGGATCCCGAAGCCATCATTACCTCCGGGGTGTTTGTAGATTATATTATTCCGTCAAAGGGGGTCAATTGGAAGTGGGTCTGGGAGCAGAAGTAAGAAACAAAATCGCCAAACGGGCCGCTGCTGAGATTGAGCATGGGATGCTTGTGAATCTTGGAATCGGGATTCCTTCGCTTGTTCCTGATCATCTGCCCGCCGGCAAAACGGTCATGTTTCATGCGGAAAATGGGATTACTGGTATGGGGCCTTCCCCGGCTGCAGGGCAGGAGGATGCCAATCTATGCAACGCAGGCGGATATCCCGTTACATTGCAAAAAGGAGCTTCCTATTGCGACAGTGCAACAGCCTTCGGGATGATAAGAAGCGGCAAGATCGATATTACGATTTTAGGAGCTTTACAGGTAAGCGGTTCTGGGGATCTTGCCAATTGGATTGTGCCTGGTAAAAGAGTTCCTGGAATGGGCGGAGCAATGGACCTGGCAGCGAAAGCAAAAAAAGTAATCGTCGTAATGAACCACTGTGACAAAAATAGTTCAGCCAAAATTGTGGAGAAATGCACACTTCCCCTGACAGCAAAATCCTGTGTCCAGCTGGTTATTACTGAGATGGCTGTCTTCGAAGTATACAGTGAAGGATTATCGCTAGTTGATCTATTCAGCCCTTACACAATAGAGGAAGTAAGGGAAAAAACAGCAGTGAATTTTACAATCTCAGACAGTCTGAGAATATTAAAATATTAACATTGCGTGCTCCGTAATTCATGTAAGAGGAGGAGTTGGATGGAGAGTAAGGAAAAAGTGAAAAATTGGCTGAAGGAGAATAGGAACAATGGAGTAAAGTTCCTGCAGCGGCTCGTACAGGAACCAAGCCGGAGAGGTCAGGAAGGGAAGGCTCAAGCAATTATAGTCGAAAAATGCAGGGAGCTTGGCCTTTCTATTGATCTGTGGGAATTAGGCGGAGAGATGCTGACAAGCCACGCCAACTTTCACTGTGATCGCAGCCAGTTTGAAGGAAACCCGAACCTCGCAGCAGTAAAAAGCGGAACAGGCGGAGGTAAATCGATTATCTTAAACAGCCATATTGATGTGGTGCCGGAAGGAAACCTGAAGGATTGGGACAATGATCCGTTCAGTGGAATAGTCAAGGATGGAAAGGTTTACGGACGTGGAGCCACAGACATGAAAGGCGGGACTGTCTCGCTGTTATTGGCGCTTGAGTCACTGCATGCATCTGGAATTGATTTAAAGGGTGATGTGGTTTTTCAAAGTGTGATTGAGGAAGAAAGCGGCGGCGCAGGTACTCTGGCTGCCGTATTGCGGGGTTATAAAGCTGATGGAGCCATAATACCAGAGCCGACCAATATGAAGCTTTTCCCGCTGCAGCAGGGTTCCATGTGGTTCAGGATAACAGTAAAAGGCAAGTCTGCCCATGGCGGCACCAGATATGAAGGAGTCAGTGCTATCGAACAGGCAATGAAGGTAATTACCGAGCTGCAAAAGCTTGAAAAGGCAAGGAATATTAGGCTTAACCACCCGCTTTATAAGAGTATCCCAATTCCCATACCGATTAATATTGGGAAGCTTTCCAGTGGTGAGTGGCCTTCCTCCGTACCAGATATAGCGGTAATCGAAGGCAGGATGGGGATCGCCCCGACTGAAAGGGTAAAGGATGCAGAACAGGACCTTGAGGATTGTATCTGCAGTCTCAATAGCGAGGATGCATGGTTCTCCACGAAACCGGTCGAGCTGGAATGGTTCGGTGCAAGATGGCTTCCTGGGAGCCTTGAACTGAATCATCCGTTAATGGAAGTTCTGTCAAAAAATTTCACTTCAATTATCGGGGAGAATCCATTAATCGAAGCCTCTCCATGGGGAACTGACGGAGGCATTTTATCAAATGTCGGAGAAATCCCTGTTGTTGTTTTCGGGCCTGGAACAACTGCAGTTGCACATGATGCAAATGAATTTATCGAAATCAGCAAAGTCATTGAGGTGGCGGAGGTTATTGCCTGCACTTTAATTGATTGGTGCGGGGAAGCAGGAAAAGAATAATGGGGGGATAAGAAGATGGGCGTTGAAAGATCGATTTCATTAAAAACAGAATTTCCAGGCCCGAAATCAAGAGAACTTTTACAGATGAAGGAAAATAATGTTCCGAGCAAGCTGGTGATTGTGCTTGAATCTGCCATTGTTTCTTGCGCGAGGCCATGAAAAAATCTGAACAAAAACTGATACGCGGCCAGGATTATTTTTTGGACATATATCTTGATCCTTTTAATAAGCGGGCAAGAGTTGATGATTATCGCGGAAATTTTGACCACTGCCTGAGCGAAGCGGTACTATCGGCTGAGGAAATGAATGCAGAAAAATTAATTTTTAAAGCGAGAAAAGAAGATTTGATCCGGTTGGTATCGGCGGGATTCGAACTCGAAGCGTTAATCACAAAATACTTTTCCGGCAGTGATGCTTATTTTCTTGTTAAATATTTTAAAGCAGGCCGAAGGGATAGTCCGGAATGGCAAAAGGAAGATGACATTGTAAAAAATGTTCAGCATCTTCCATCAGTCGGACCGATGCCCAATCCGCCTGCCGAGTACGAAATGAGAAGAGCTCAGCTTGCTGATGCACCGCAGCTTGCAGAACTTTATAAAAGCGTATTTCAAGTGTATCCCGTCCCGATGAACAGCCCTGACTACATCCGCGAGGTTATGGAAAGTGACACGATTTTTTATGTTTACCAGCACAACGGCAGGATTATCAGCGCTGCATCAGCTGAAATAAACCGCATCTACAATAATGCGGAAATAACCGATTGCGCCACTTTGCCTGAACACCGGCAGTTTGGCCTAATGAAGCTGCTGATTGCCGGACTGGAAAAGGAGCTTTACCAAATGAAAATATATTGCACTTATTCGATTGCCCGCTCGCTGTCCTTTGGGATGAACGCAGCGCTTCATCAGCTGGGTTATGTGTTTGGAGGAAGGCTCGCAAATAATTGCTATATTTTTAGCAGCCTGGAAGATATGAATGTGTGGGTAAAAAATCCATAAAGATGCCGAAAATCCGGCAGGAAAATGACAATTTTCCGGCACTCGCTCATATACATGTAACAAGGAAAGAAAAGCGGAAGCGCCCTGGTCAGCCCCGACAAGCATAAGACGAGCGCTGACAGAAGGCGCTTTTTGCCTTCGGAAGTGATTGGCTAATGACCTCGAGGGGCTGGGCGCTGGAGCTGGACATCAGAGAAAAGCGGAAGCACCCTGGTCAGAGGAAGAACGGCTAAAGTCGCCAGTGTTGTAACTAAATTCGTGTTACAACCTTCGTCCT
>NZ_PGVF01000014.1 GCF_002860285.1 Bacillus sp. M6-12 | reverse complement strand
GTCAAGTCCGCTCGACTTGCATGTATTAGGCACGCCGCCAGCGTTCGTCCTGAGCCAGGATCAAACTCTCCGATAGAATTTGACTTGCTCACTTGCACATAGATGTGCCGGCATCGACGTTGCCACAGGACGTGACGTTCTTAGTCGATGTTCCTTTGCATCCTTTAAAGTGTGTGCTCACTATTACTTAAAACGTTGGCGCTTTGTTTTGTTCAGTTTTCAAAGAGCAATTTCACATCACTGTTTCAGCGACATTTACTATCTTACCATAATAAGATACGGATGTCAACTTCCACGAATGAAGTTTTTTTATAACATTTCAAAATATATATGATATGTCTCATCGACATGATTTATATTAACAAAAATAAAAACGGTTGTCAACTTCTGCGAACTAAATTTCGATGAAACAATCCTGCCCTATGTTTTATAATTGATTTATTATGAAGTGTACAAAACAGTTCGGTACGTAATTCATAAGTAACCAATATAGATTTATTCTCTCTACCCACACTTAAAAAAAGAATAAGCAGCAGTTAGTACAAGCTACCAGAATAAGGGGTGTCAGCGAGTCTTAACGAAACAACTTCATTAATTATTTAATTTGTTTTTGCCGAACAATCTGTGCGGTGCCCTTTTCTTTGGAAAAAGACCGTTCCAGCCTGCCCATATGTGTTTGAAGGCTAAATTCACCGGTCTTTTTCTCTTAATTATTTAATTATTTAATTATTTAAGGCTTCCATTTTGGCAATGATATCTGGATTTTTCGGAAAAACACCCGTTTCTTGCTTACTGTATATTTTTTCACCGTTAATGATAACTTCAAATACACCACCGGAAGATGGGATCATTTCCAGTTTAGTAATACTTCCTCTAAAATGGCTGAACAATTCTTCTGCGAGACCCGCAGCTTTAGGGGAAAAGTTTCACATCATGCAAAATTCTACTCTAACATCGTAAGTCATTAAATAACCTCCCACTAAGTTTTCACTAGCATTGTATGTAAATTTTAAAGCCAAAGCAAATTAATTGCCTGTAATAGCATGTACATAGTTAAATGAACTATACTAACAATGGAGGTGACTAAAGCTTATGAAAGAAAATGAAGATATCCGCCTAACCGCTCTTTCCTCAAAGGCTGGTTGAGGCTGCAAAATTGGTCCAGAGGACCTGGCGCAAGTTTTGCGTCATTTACCAAAGTATGATCCAGTACCTGAATTGCTTGTAGGTCACGATACTTCCGATGACGCGGGGGTATATAAACTTACCGATTCCATAGCATTGATTCAGACAGTCGACTATTTCACTCCTATTGTGGATGATCCATATATGTTTGGCCAAATCGCTGCCGCCAATGCATTAAGCGACGTATATGCTATGGGCGGAGAACCAAAAACCGCGTTAAATATCGTTGGATATCCGATTAAAAAACTAGGCGGTGAAATACTTGCAGAAATCCTGAAGGGTGCTGCTGATAAAGTAAATGAAGCAGGTGCCGTAACGGTCGGAGGCCATAGCATTGATGATCAGGAGCCGAAATTTGGGCTGTCAGTTACAGGGATCGTCCATCCGGAAAAGTTCTGGAAAAATGTCGGTGCTAAGCCCGGCGACGTGCTGGTATTAACGAAACCTATAGGTGTTGGAATTATTACAACAGGAATTAAACGAAATGCCGCAACAGCTGAACAGGAAAAAGCAGTTACGGAAACAATGGCAATGTTAAATAAAACTGCAGCAGAACATTTAACAAGGTTTAATCCCACTGCAGTAACTGATGTAACCGGTTTTGGTTTACTCGGTCATGCAAGTGAAATGGCAAGAGGCAGCGAGGTTAGCATCGAAATAAGCAGTATGGATGTACCGATGCTGGACGGCACAAGGGAGCTGGCTGCGAGTGGAGTTGTGCCAGGCGGGACTAAATCCAATCACTCTTGGCTGGCAGGAGATGTAGCGTATCCTGAAGCTATGCCAGTTGAGGAACAGCTAATCTTATGCGACGCGATTACTGCCGGAGGGCTGTTAATATCAATGCCGCCTGACGAAGCCGCTCAATATGTAACTAATATGAAGAAAGCAGGAATTGAGTCAACCGCTATAATAGGAAGCGTGACAGAAAAAAACACAAAACTTATTTACGTTCGATAACACAATAAAAGGAACCAAGCTCAATGCCTGGTTCCTTTTAATATATTTCTAAAGAACTTTCTTTACCCATCTGCGCCTGTTGTCTTCCCGAACCGTGATTTTTTCTCGGTCTAGAAGTTCTAGGAATGGAATCATATACTTTCTCGATAACCCGAGTACTTCTTTTGCATCTCCAACTTCAAATGTATCACCTGTATGCTCCTTCAGCTTATTGACAGCTTTATTAAATACGGAAGTAGCAAGGTGGAATTTTTCGTCTAATGCCATAATTTGTTTTGTATTCAAGAGAAAATAGCGTAATTCTAATGCAATATTTGATGGGATCCCTGCTTCTGCCAGATAATTCTCAAGATACTCGACAGATAAACCCGCTTTTTCAATCGCTTCCAGCATTCCTTCCACACGCTTGCTCCAGCTTTTCGGAACATGCGGCTGGAACTCGGCTTTTGAGATGATCGAACCTTTCCGATCCCATATCCCCTGTTCTACCCCGGTTTCCAAAACATATTCAATCAATTGCGAAGGCAGACTCTTCTGCAAGGACTGAACAATTTCGGCTTTGTTGATCCCAGGTCTCATTGGGCTCTTTTTATGAAACACCATTAGCTGGTCGAATATATCCTCGATTACGGCCGTAATTACTGATTTGTGCGTATAATGTTCAGGATAATAACAAATGAATGACTCCATTTGGAGAACACTAACAAGTTCCTCATTTGACAGTGATGTTCTTGTTAGGAGGTCTGCAGCAGTTAACCCTTTTGCTGCCTGGAGCGCGGCGAGTACGCGTTCATCCGGTTTTCCTTCCCTCTTCTTTACCAATTCCTGAATAGTTTTATCTCCAAATCGATACTTCTCGCCTTTCGGGTCAATTACCCAGCCTCCTCCAATTGTTTCCTGAGGACTGGGCCGACGCAAAATGAAACGGTCACCACGTTTAATCACGATTTCTTCTTCGAGACGGAGCTGGCACAAAATTTCTCCTGATTCCTCAGTTATTTCATTTCTATCAAAGAATACAATCCGTCCCATAACTTCTGAAGTTCCAATATGGCATTTTATTGGCATTCTTTGTTTCACTAAGTGCTCAAGGTCGCCAACCATTTGCAAGGAAACATCCATGCAATTTGATACGATAAAATGCTTAGAAGACACAAGCACATTCCCGCGTTCCAGCTCTTCCTTTGCTGTCCCGGAAAGGTTAATGGCCACACGCTGTCCAGCGAATGCGGTTTTTGCCGGGCTATGATGAACCTGCAGCTGCCTTGCCCGCACTTCGATATTTTGCGGCAGCACCAATATAGTCTGATCTTCATTTACCCTGCCCTCATATACGGTTCCCCGCACTACAGTTCCCTGGCCTTTAACCGTAAACACCTGATCAATGGGAAGCCTGAAGGGCCCGGTGCTGTCACGGGGTTCCAGCTGCGCAAGCTCGTTTAGTATCGTTGCCCTTAGCTGATCAATCCCTTTGCGAGAAATGCTGTCGACCATTACAACAGGGGAGTTTTTGAAAATGCTGTTCTCAAGCTCGAGTAAAATTTCTTCACGTACGAGGTCAAGAAAGTCATTTTCCACTCTGTCAGCCTTACTGATAGCCACGATTCCTCTTCGAACTCCGAGAAAATGGAGAATTTCAAGGTGCTCCTTCGTTTGTGGCATAACGCCTTCATCTGCCGCCACAACAAGCACCACCAAATCTATGCCTGCCACACCTGCGATCATTTGCCGGATAAAGCGCTCATGGCCAGGTACATCGACGACCGACACATGCATATGGTCATCCTCAAAAAGAGGTGCGAAACCAAGCTCGATCGAAATCTGTCTTTCCTTTTCTTCTTTTAAACGATCCGTATCCACGTTTGTTAATGCCTTTGTCAGCGTTGTTTTCCCGTGGTCGATATGGCCGGCCATACCAATGGTAAAATACTTTTTCATTGTGACACCCTTCTAGTTCTAAATTCGTTTAAGGGCATTATATCATAGCTATTTTGCAATCAATGCACCAATTGCTCCGCAAAATTCACCACTTTCAGGAATAAGCGGTTCACATCCAAACAATTTGGTGCCTTGCTCCAACATACCCTCCAACGGTGTATTACCAGCCAATGCCCCTCCAAAATAAACAATGGAAGAGGTCCCTTTTGTTTGCGCAGCCTGGATGGCCAGCAGCATATTCGTTTCTGCTATTAATCCAGTTAGGGAAGCTGCAATATTTTCACGTGTATGGTGGGTCCCAGGCATTACTTTGCCAAAATTGCTTGCTGTCAGGCAGCCGGGAACAGGTGGTTCCAACGGGGCATAAATATCCTTCACCTGAAGGTCAACTGCGCTCCTTTCCCCGTTTTTCGCAAGCTTTATCAACTCATTATAATCACCTGTTTCAAGTAAAAGAGCGGCAAGGCCGAGTAAGGTCCCCCCGCCCGCACCTGTGCCAATCAGCCTTTCACTTTTGCCATCTTTAATAAAATGAAGGGAAGATCCGGTTCCGATGTTAACTGCAATAAATCCTTTTTCCCGAACGGATTGTTCATTTTCCAGCAAGTATAACGCCCCTTCGGTAAATGCCTCAAATTCTGTTAACTCGGAAATCCGCCCTGACAATTTTCCTTTTATTCCTATGCTTCTGCCGCCGGTAAGACGGATATTTGCATCGGGAGCGAGAAATGAAAGCCAGCCCAAAAGTGAATCCATGTCCTGATAACTGTATTTTTTTAGATGAAGATCCCCTCTGTCAAAATAAGCAAGTTTAATCAGCGAACCACCTGCATCCAGCCCAATTACTTTTTGCGCTTCCATATGCCCAGCTCCCGTCTAATAGAGATTAATTATTACATAAACAGAAAATCAGTTGTGCTACCTTTTTGAGATGCGCTGACCTCCAAGCGGGCGTCGATTCTTTCCTTCAGCTCCGGAACATGCGAGATGATGCCTACCAAACGTCCGCTGCTTTGAATATCCATCAGCGTTTCAATTGCATTATCTAAAGATTCAGGATCAAGAGTTCCAAACCCTTCATCAATAAACATCGTTTCAAGCGAAACACCACCGGCATACTGCTGAACTACGTCTGCAAGTCCAAGTGCAAGTGCAAGTGCCGCTTTAAAGCTTTCCCCGCCTGATAACGTTTTAACATGCCGTTCCTGACCAGTATATTGATCAAAAACCGTTAGTTCTAACCCGCTCTGAATATTGCGGCGGGTCGGATCGATTTTCCTGAGCAATTGATAACGCCCGCCTGTCATCTTAATCAGCCTCATATTGGCCTCTTTTAATATATCATCCAAAAACGCAGCCAATACATAGCGCTCAAATGTAATTCTGAATGGGTTCTGGCCTTTTGTAATTTCATAAAGATGCCCGACTACTGCATATTTTTCGTCAATTTCCTTTTGGGATGCAGTGATTTCTTCAATCTTCTTGAGGATCATTTCATTTCTTTGTTTGCCCATTCTCCATTCCTGCTGGAAAATTCTCAGCTTTTCAAGCTCTGCAGAAACAGAGTTTAATATCCTTTGCAGTTCGGCCAAATCCGGTTTTGCTACATCTTTCAATTTAAATTCTATATCATGAAGCAACCCTGTAATGGCATGAAATTTTTGACCGTACGCTTCTATTGCCTTTTCGTAGCTGTCTATCTGTTCCTCAGTGCGCTTGGCTGTCTCATATGCGTTATACGTATCAAACCCTTGGGCCAACATGTCTTCTTTAAAACGGCTGCGTTCCTGTTCCAGCTCCGCCTGCATTTTATTATAATTTTCCATTACTGAAGACTTTTGTGCAGAAAAAGCAGATTCGGTTTCCCTTGCCTGCTGCAGCTTCGCCGAAGCATTTTCAAGTGCATCCTGCAGGTCTTTTTGCCGGGCCCGGGCTGCTCCCAGTGCGCTTTCCCACCTTTTTGGTGTCCGCATATCCTCTGGGACAGTATCCATTAGACTGCTTAATTTTGCGTTAAGCTCCAAGTAGCTGGTTTTTAATGACTCTTCCTTTGTCCCAAGCTCCTCAATCAGCCTTTTCTTTTCTTCCCGCTGCAGTTTGAGATTGTTATATTCTGTTTCAATCCGGGAAAGTGAATCTTTTTTTAGCTTTAACTGCTTTAACTCCTGTTCAAGTTCTTGCTTTTCCTGCTTGTATTTAACCGCAAAGAGGGTAATGTCTGAGACATGGAAATCTGGAATTGTTTCTTGTATTTCCGAGATTTTTTCTTCTGCACTGACGTTTAGTGAAGTCCAGCTTGACTTTACTTGATAATACTCTGACTCTGCCTTGCTTCGCGCTTGTTCAGCTTTTGCTACATTAGCTTTTTGAACTTTCATTTCTTCTTCAGAAGGCGAAGCAGCAGACATTTCAGCCGGGTTCGGGTGATGGGCTGAACCGCACACAGGACATGCATCACCACTTATTAGCGTGGCTGCGAGCACCCCTGCATGAGAAGAACGCAAGCTAAGTTCAAGCCTATCATACAGCTGTTTTTCACTTTCCAGATTGCTTGTTAGCTCACTGAATGCTTGTTCTTTTGCACCAAGAATGGTTTCTGCCTTGGCAAGGTCCTTCATAATATCTGACAGCCTCGAAAACTGCTGAAGAAATGATGTTGCTTTTTCCCATTTCCTTTGCACTTCTGAAAATAATAGGGCCGCCTTTTCACAATCACTCTTTTTTTGCTGCAGTCTTTCTTCTGCTTCAGCAAGTTCACGGAATTCTCCTTCTGCATTTTGTTTGTCAGAAGCAGCGTTTTTCCACATGGATTGCTGAACCCCGGTTTCGGTATGTACTGCCGAAAAAACCAGAACCTTTTCTTTTAGCTGCTGCAGGCGATGAACCTCTCCGGCAGCCTGGTCGCGTTCGGAAGATCTTTGCTGCTCTTTTTCATATATATTCTGAAGCTCTTTCTTAATTTCGTCCCACTTACCCGCTTCCATTGTAAGCCTTTCTAACTCCGACTTTAGCTGGGACACCTGAGAGTGAATTCTTTTACAATACTGTTCCTGTTTTTCCAAATTGGCTGCCTTTTGTGCTAGGCGGATAGAGTTTTTTAATTCTTCAATCTCTGCCTTTTTGGCTTCAAGCTGCATTTTTTCGGCATGAAGTTTATCCCTCTCAGTCATCCTTGCCAAAATGTCTTCAGCTTTGTGAATTTCCTGCAGAGCTTGGCTTCTCTCGGCTTCCTTGGCTTGCAGAATTGTTTCCATTTCATTGAGCTTTATCTCAGCCTTTTCAATTTCAGAAACAAGTAATGGAAGTACAATATGTTCATTTGGTTCATCCTTTTGTACTTCTTCACTGAGCTCCGATTCTTCGGCGGTATAAATATCCTTCAATAAACCAACACGCGCAAGCCGGCTTTTTTCCGCCATTACTTTTAGTTCGGCAGCTTCTTCCTTAAGTTTTTCTTCTACACGTTTATATAGCTCCGTATGAAACAGTTTTTGCAGGATTTGTTCTTTATCCTTGCTCTCGGATGTAAGCAGCTTTCGGAATTCTCCTTGGGGAATCATTAAAATCTGGCGGAATTGGTTTGCATCCAGCTGCATGATAGTTTTGATTTTTTCTTCCACTTCACGTACATTCGCACCAAGCAGTTTTTTTTCGCCATTCGTTTCTATTTCATAAAGTTCGGCTTTTGCTGTTACAGTTGTAACGCCATTTCCCGATTTTTTCTTCTTCTCCTGCTGCGGTGCGCGTGTAATTACATACGATTTTCCGCGTAGCATAAATTCCAGAGTAACTTCGGTTGTCAGGCTGTCTTCCGCAAACTGGCTGCGCAGCTCTTGTCCGCTCCTGTCTTCACCGCTCGCTTTCCCGTAAATTGCAAAAGAAATCCCATCAAAAATAGTCGTCTTTCCAGCGCCCGTTTTCCCGGAAATTACAAACATTGTTCTGCTGCCAAGAAGGGTAAAATCGATATGCTCTTTTCCTGCATATGGCCCGAATGCCTGCATAGTCAACTTCAATGGTTTCATTTCAGCGCCTCCTCCCTTTTCACTCTCTCGATTACAGAGGCAATCGCGTGGCGTTTCGTCTCATCAAACAGGCGTTCAGTCATTTCACTGTAAAACGTTTCAAACAGGTCCAGCTCGGTTTTCTTAGCGTCCTTTACAGTCTGGAAGCTTTGTTTTCGCTTACTGTCCACGGCTTCCCACTTTCGTTCCAAATGCAGGACATTCGGATAAACCATTCGGAGCTTGTTCATCGGATCGATGATTGACCCTTCATCATGCAGGGTAATTTTCAGATAGTCTTCCGTTCTTTGAGATTGATAGAAAGCAGGATCAAGCAGCTCTTCCATCATGCCTTCAACCTCACGCATATCCTGCTTTGGAACAAGGGATCGATAATTGGTTTCAAAACTGCCATCTGGCTTCATATTAACGATTGAAATGGATTTCTTTTGTTTCGCTTCCGAAAAGGAATATTTCATTAAAGAACCTGAATAGCTGGCTTTATCGTGCTTTAATGCATCCGGACTATGCAAATGTCCCAGCGCCGTATAATCAAAAGCATCAAACAGCTCACAAGCGACACATCCTGAACCGCCGACGGATAAAATCCGTTCTGAATCAGTTGTTTTGCCGCCAAGAACAAATGCATGTCCCACGAAAACGTTCGGCTCATTCGGATTAAGAATGTCTTCTATTCTTCCAACAATCGCCTTCATCGCGTCATCATGGGTAGTGATTGAATCATCATCCAGCATAGACCTGACTACTCCAGGCTCAGCAAAAGGTACCAGGTAAAAATTGACGCCATTTAACCGTACGGGCTCAAATTTTTGGGGAAGCTTTCCCTGAATGTGAAGATTGCTGTGACGATACCAGGAAGAACCAAAAGAAAGCCGTTCTGCGCTATCATGATTTCCTGAAATGGCAACAATCGGCGTCTTCATGTCTACATTAATGGTATACAGCACCTCATCCAGCAGTTCAACAGCCTCAGTCGGAGGCACAGAACGGTCATATAAGTCCCCTGCAATAACAACTGCATCCGGCCTCTCTTCGTCAACTACCTCTATAAATTGCTGCAACACATGCCTTTGGTCGCCTGTCATATGTACACCATGGACAATTTTCCCCAAATGCCAATCAGCCGTATGTATGAATTTCATATTTCCACTCCATCCGTATTCATCTATGGTTTGATTATAGCAAAAAATAAAACTTAAAAACGAAAAACGAAACAAATGTTCTTTTTTACCTTTAGTACATAATTTATATAGATTGTGAGAAAATTAACCATACGTATAAATGCAAAAAAGACAAAACATTATGTTTTGTCCCAGTTGCTAAAATAAATGTTTATATGGCTGTAAATCCACTTTTCTTTCCGAAAGCTTTTTTCGCAAAAATTTGTGGTCGCGCTTCGGAGTTGCAAGAATATACCCACGGATAATGTGGTCTTCCGTTATGTGCGAAGCTTTTTCCTTTACGGCAATCTCTCCAATTTTACCTGCAATTTTTTGTCTGGCCACATCCCTGAACAATTCAGGAACCGGGCTGACTAAATCTTCCAGCAAGACCTTCTCATCAGGAGACCACAATTCGCGTGTCTGTTCGACAAAATGCTCTTCCCAATCCATGTCTGACTTTCCATCTTCTTTCGGCATTCTTTTTAGAAATTTTCGGAACATGAAAAAGCCGCCAATCGCAAAAGATCCAACCAAAACTACTATCCAAAACAGGATAAACCATAAAAACCAGCCTTCAAGCTGCTGCACCCTGTTCACCCCTACAATCAATTAATCTAGTATGTATCATTTATTATAGCCACGAGCCATATATAATTACAAGAAAAACTGTGCTGAGACAGAAACGACTTCAGGTTACTTCAAATCATAAAACAGCTATCCATGTTGATATTTGTCGAAAAAGTATATATAATAAGTAAGGTCTTTTCAACACGGGGTCGGAAGGGTAGCTGGTGCGCTCCACAGTCTTCAAAACTGCTTGAGAGGCGCGTGTCGTCTCTGGTGGGTTCGATTCCCACACGGTCCCGCCAACAATGTTTATTTATTTCTGCTATACATGTTGAATTAGTACAAGTACTAAATTGTCTGTTTGTCATAATTGAAGAACAGATATAGACTTTTTACGAACCGTGAAGCACCGCCTCTCTTAGCCCACTATATAAATTATAGGAGGGTTATTTTTATGCAAAAAAGCCATTTAGAAAAATGAAAAAAGCAATATTTTAAAATAATTTCTATCCACTTAAGGAATTATTTTTCATAAGTGTGACTAAGCTTGATCTTCGGGTATGATATAATCAACAAACATTTTATGAAGAAATGAGGCACACAGCTTGTTAACATTTGAAGAAAAGTTGGCGATTATTCAATCCTTCCCTGAATTGCAGCGGAGGGACGTATCACTTGGACGTGTGAATTTTCATTATGATGAAAGCATGCATGAGAAAAAGATAGTTATTCAGCACCTTCATCCAAACGGCAATGGTTTTGTGTTTGCGGGGCATTTGCCGGAAAGTCAGACTAATGAAAAGGGCTATGTAAATATTCGGGAATTTACCGAGGACAAGCTGCGAAAAATGATAAAGGACAGTATCCGGTATCTATCAATTGATCCTTATGAAGAGGTGGCTGGGCAAGAAGCTGAAGCCGAAGTAAAGGAAACCGTCTGGCTGAATTCTGACCAGCAACAGCTTAGTCTCATCCAAGAAGATCTTTTGTGGAATGTGTATTCCGGTCTTAATCTGGAGGAGAGCTTTGGATCAGAAACAGAAGCAAAACGCTATTTAGAAGAAGAAGGCTTCAAGCAGAAACCCTTTCTCAATTAATCTTTTTTCTCTAGATACTCCTGCAAGGTCGCAGTTATGAAAAAACAAAAAAAAGATCAACGATTAATATAAATTGAAAAATAACTATAAAAGACGGTCGCGGAACATAAATTAAACTCCGCACTTTAGACTGAGATCAATTTATGCTCCGTCATTTTTATATTTATCAAATTTGAATTCAATGGCCCAATCTGTATTTTGCCGGGAGCCCTTTTATTGTCCTTATAAAACTTATACCGATTCAAAAAGCCTTTAACCTCTCAATTCCTATTTCATTCCTGTCTCACTGGAAGAAAAAGAGTAAATTGAATTAAAAAATTTTATACTCTATTGAGGTAAGAAAATGAAGATGTACAAATTAATTAAAGACTATAAAGATTTTTACAAAAAAGGAACTAAATTTTTTGTTATTTCTTATTCCGAATTCATTGGAGTAAAAGAGTTTGTTCTACAATCTGAAGAATTAAAGGGAAAGATAATAGTCACTGAAGAAGAACTGAAAAAACATTTTTTGTCTTTGAATTAAAAAAACTCATTCTTAAAAATTATAAGAGTGTTAATATGGGCTGATCGGTTTTTAGGATTCATTAATAATTCTTGCTGTTCATCTTTAACTGTTTTTTTAATTTTCCCCTAAAATATAAACTGCCTCAACTCCATATAAGATATAGTGGACCTCGTAACCTGATAGTAGCGGGAGAGCTGAGCTTAGGACAAAATTCACATTGTTTGCAGACTTCCAAATCCCAAGTCGGGCCGATGGTTTTCAAGGTTCTTTCTCCTCCTGTTGCACACTTATACAGATTTGCATACTTTTAGAACCAAATAAGCATAAAAATAAGACAAGCGCGTTCCTATCTTAATTGTCAGCACAAAAACTATTTTTATTCTTCCATTCCATAGTTAGGAAGGATTATAGAAAGATATCACGAATCAATATAAACAATATCTCTACAGGGGATGAGCTGCCAATGATTAATTATCGTGATTTTGTTCCCAGACAAAATGGTTTTGTTTTTAAATTCATAAAGAAAGACAATCAATTTATTCATACATATATTGAGGGTGATTTACTTAGGAAATTAGGAATGACCCCTTCTATGGTAATTGGGAAAACTGTTTTTGATTTTGTCCCGCGAGATCAGGCACTTCAAAAGGAAAGATTTTATGAAAAATCCTGGAATGGGGAAACTGTTAATTATGAAGGTTACATTGGAGATACATACTATCTCGCTAATTTGTTTCCAATCAAAATTAATTCAGAAGTAGTAGAAGTGAATGGAACAGCCATCGATATTACAGCGGAAAAGAATAATGAAAAAAGGATTCGAGAAATGGAAAAATTGTCTGTTGTCGGTGAATTAGCTGCCGGAATTGCCCATGAAATTCGTAATCCATTAACTTCTTTAACAGGCTTCACAAAAATTATCAAAGAACAAGTCACTGATCCTTCGCTACATGAGTATCTTCTCATAATGGAGGACGAACTTGATCGAATTAATCAAATCGTTAATGAATTTATGTTTATCGCTAAGCCTAAAGAAACAATGGAAATAAAGGAAACCAATATCAACGCTTTAGTCCGGAATGTAATCAAATTTATGGAACCTCAGACTAACTTGAAAAGCATCATGGTAAATTTATTTTTCTCCGATAAAATTACAGCCTTTTGTGATCCAAATCAGATTAAACAGGTTTTAATAAATATCTTACAAAATGCGATAGAGGCCACATCTGAATCACTAAGCATTGATATTTCACTCACAAAGATGGATGAAAGCCAATTTAAAATAGAAATACGAGATCGAGGCTGCGGTATTTCAGAAGAAAGGCAAAAAAAATTATTTGAACCATTTTATACGACTAAGGAAAAAGGAACAGGTTTAGGCCTTATGGTTTGCAAGCGTATTATCGAGATTCATCAAGGAACCATCGAAGTTAATAGTCATCAGGAAATTGGTACCATTTTTGAAATTGTCTTACCCCTCAAAACAAAGACAGGGAAACAATTGCTTGAATCTTAAAAGTAAAGTAAAGGGCATCTGTTTATAAAACAGTTTGCCCTTTTTTTGCTGCTGCTTCATTGTTGTAACTTTTTTTCTTGGTTCTCCGTCAAATGTTGGGGTGATGACTGTTTGTCGTCACCCTTATCCGATGTGAATCCCAATTCCTTTATACTGATGTGAGAGTAATATTTTAGCCCTAAAGCGTTCAAAACTTCTAAAGCCGAAGGCATTCCGTTTGAGGACTTTCGTTGAATTGTTAATTCCCTCTAAAAACCCATTAGAATAGCCATAAACAAAGCTATTGAGAATTTCTGTCTGCCAGTTTTAAAAGGTCTTTATCGCAGATCCCATTTCTGGAATGCCTGCTGCCTCCACCAATTTATAAAATGTTTTAAGTTCCTCTTTTACCAATCCGATTTGTTGAGACCCCATTTCCTTAGCCCTTGAAAACCATTCCCGATAGGCTTCTTTTAGTCCGTACGCTGTTTTCAGTTCCTCCGACATCCCCAGATACCGGTCTAGATGCCAGCATTCATCATTCGTTAGCTGATTCTGTTCCTTATGAAATACATACTTCATCCGTTTGCACTTCTTGCGATCATAGGAATGAAATTCCTTTTGTACCCGTCTTCTTACACCATCCAGCGCCCAGTATACATACCTACAAAAGTGAAAGCGATCCGCCACGATGACCGGTCGACCCAGTGCACTCTGAACAGCTGCTTTAAATGCCTGACTCATGTCCATAATGACCACCTGAACCTGGTTGCCGTGCTTCTGCAGGTATTGTTTAATAGTATTCTTATAGCGATTAGGAAGAATATCCAACGGTTTTTTGGTGATCCCATCGGCAATGATTAACTGGTATTTACCCTCCCGGGTGTCCCCCTTATATTCATCTATGGCAATAACGGATGGGAGCTGTTCCACGGATCGGATCTCCTGATGGGCCACCCGGTCAAAACGGCGGACAATAGTGGTGGCAGATGTACCATAGTTTTCAGCGGTCTCCTTAAAGGTTTTTCCTTTAATGGCTCGTATCACAATCGCCTGATTCCATTCCACGGAAGTACGCTGATACCGCTGAACGATTGGGTTCTTTTCTGAAAATCGCTTTCCACAATCACAGGCATAGCGACGTCGTTTATAAAATATCTGAGTCTTTCTCTCAAACCATTTCAAGTGATGGATCTTTTGAAGGCGGTAATCATGAACACGGGTGGTTCTGGACTGGCAGCTTGGACACCGGTGCACTTTCCGTTTCATTTCTACAAAAAGCCGGACCACTTCACCAACTTGTTCCACTTTAGTCAGGACTGCCTCTTTTAAACCAGGAATATTCATGGTAAAATTCATTTGCACGCAACTCCATTCTTAACTTGTTTCTCGTCAATTCAAGTATATAAGAAATGGAAGTTTGCGTGTTTTTTTATGCAAACGGAAATGTGTGTAAACCCCAACAAATATTATAGAGCCTTTTTCTTTACCCTAAATAGAAAACCCTGTCCGCTATCGGTCAGGGCAAACTGGATGCCAGCTAGGCTGCCGCTACAACCTTTCCTTTAGGCGCGACATACAACCTGCTGTATAGATTTTTTTCGTATGCTATATTAACTTGATCCTTGACTAGAATCGAATTTCTTTATTTGTTTAAATTAATATTACCACAAGGAACAGATGTTCGCAACACCTTTTTTTCCATTTCTTATCCAAATAATTATGTAATTAAAAAAGATGAGGTTTCCCCCATCTTTTTAGTCGCTTTCTATTACATTTTCAAAAAGCTTTCCTTGATTGTCCGGACAATGAATGTAAAGTCCTCATCGGTTATGCTTAGCGGCGGTGCCAGGGAAAGGATGTTATTATATCCTGCAACAGTATCGCCGTTCTTTCCTATTATCAGTCCTTTTTCCTTGCAAAGGGCAATCATCTTGTTTACTTTTTCAATTTCAAGAGGTTCTTTTGTCTGCTTATTTTTTACTAATTCGATCCCTACAAGAAGTCCTTTTCCGCGAACATCTCCTACTAGTGGATGATTTTTTAATTCCTGAAACTCATCCAAAAGCGCTTCTCCCAGTATTCTCGAGCGTTCGATGAGATTTTCATTTTCATATATTTCCATGTTTTTCAAAGCAAGCGCACAAGCTGCTGGGTTACCGCCAAAGGTATTAACATGCCGGAAACGGTCATACGTATCTTCTCCTGCGTATGCATTATAAATTTCCCGTTTAACCGCTGTGGCCGATAATGGAAGGTATGCGCTAGTGATGCCTTTTGCCATTGTAATAATATCAGGTTTAACACCATAGTTCATAAATCCAAATGGTTTTCCTGTTCTTCCAAATCCACAGATAACTTCATCACAAATCAGCAAGGCACCATGGCTTTCACAGATTTCCTTAACTCGCGCCATGTAGCCTTGAGGCGGCATAATAATTCCTCCGCCTGTAATGATTGGTTCCATGATGACACCTGCGATTGTATCACTGATCTCCCAGGTCATCACTCGGTCGATTTCTTCAGCTGATGCGAGTGTTGCTGAATCGTCCGGATTCCGGTAAATATCCGGAGGGGCTACATGTAGAAATCCTTGGCCAAGAGGCTCATATTTATATTTTCTTTGAGCCTGGCCTGTTGCGGCCAGTGCTCCCATTGTATTTCCATGATAAGCCCGGTATCTTGAAATAAATTTATAGCGGTTATGTCCCCCGGTTTGCTGGTGGTATTGACGGGCGATTTTGAAGGCCGCTTCATTTGCTTCTGAACCGCTGTTTGAAAAGAAAATAACATATTCTTCGCCAAGCCATTCGTTTAATTTTTCCGCAAGCCTGATGGCAGGAATGTGGCTTTGGGTTAATGGTACATATGCGAGTTCCTGCAGCTGTTTATAGGCTGCATCTGCAAGTTCCTGTCTGCCATAACCAACATTTACACACCACAAACCGGACATGCCATCAAGGTATCGATTACCGTCATTGTCTGTTATCCAGGCACCTTGACCTTTTGTAAAAACCGTATTTGCCTGCCCGGGTCCAGATCCTTTCATGGAGTGCCAGAGAAATTTTTCATCTGCTTCCTGTAAGGCATGCGTTTTTTCGAGGTTTTGCATGACATCATCTCCATTTTTTAAGATTTAGGGGATTAATACCTGGCAGTAAGCATCTTTTTGCGGGTATAGAACTCTACTCCGTCCTTTCCATTTGCGTGCAGGTCGCCGTAAAAAGATTTTTTATAACCTGAGAATGGGAAAAAGGCCATTGGAGCAGGGACTCCTAAATTCACTCCCAGCATGCCTGCATCCATCTCATCACGGAATTTCCGAATTGCTTTTGCACTATCAGTATAAAGACATGCGCCGTTTGCAAATTCTGATTGATTGGCAAGTTCAATAGCCTCATCCAATGTCTCCACCCGGACGACAGATAAAACAGGCGCAAAAATTTCATCGCTCCAAATTTTCATGCCAGTCTTAACACCGTCAAAAATAGTTGGCCCAATAAAATAGCCTTCTCCCTCAACCTGGTCATTCCGTCCATCCCTGATCAGCGTTGCTCCCTGTTCCTCTCCAGACTCTATATATTTCAGCGTTCTATCTTTATGTGATTCCCGGATGACTGGGCCAAGGAAAACCCCTTTATCGAGGCCATTTCCGATAGTAATCTCATCTGCAGCCTGCTTTAGACTGTTTACAAGCTGATCCGCTATATCTCCTACAGCCACCACAACGGAAGCAGCCATACAGCGTTCGCCGGCAGAACCAAAAGCAGCCATTGTAATATTGCGTACTGCATTTTCCAAATCTGCATCCGGAAGAACGATCGAATGGTTCTTGGCCCCTGCTAGTGCTTGAACACGCTTTCCGTTTGCAGCAGCTGTTTTATAAATATATTCGGCTACAGGCTGTGAGCCGACAAAAGAAATAGCCTTTACATCATTATGTTCCAGCAATCCATTTACTACATCATGTGCACCATGAACAACATTTAACACCCCATCCGGTAATCCCGCCTCTTTCATTAGTTCAGCCAAACGATTCGCCAAAAGCGGTGTTCTTTCAGACGGTTTCAATACAAACGTATTGCCGCAGGCTATCGCAATAGGGAACATCCAGCATGGAACCATCATCGGGAAATTAAATGGAGTGATTCCCCCGATTACACCAATCGGATAACGATACATTCCTGATTCAATTCCTGATGCAATATCCGGAAGCTGATACCCTTGCATCAGAGTAGGAGTTCCCGAAGCAAATTCTACACATTCTATGCCGCGCAGCACTTCCCCATATGCTTCTTCATAGCTTTTCCCGTTCTCTTTAGTAACCAGCGTAGCCAACTCTTCCCAATTTTCTGTTAATAGCTGCTGGTATCTGAATAAAATTCGGGCTCTCTGAGGGACGGCAACCTTTTTCCATGACTTGAACGCTTCCCTCGCTACATTTACGGCATGTTCCAAATCCTCACGTGTTGAAAGCGGAACTCTCGCAAGCAATTCACCTGTTGCCGGGTTCGGGACATCTTCAAATTTAGCACTTGCAGACTCCACCAAAATACCGCCTACAAAATTCTTTAAAACTTCAACTGCTGGTTTGGTAACAGACATATACCCATCCTCCATCTACTTTCAAAGTTATGTAACTAATATTGTCCTCATTATATATGTCTTGGGGAGTGAGTTTCATTAGACATTTTGTCTACAGTTAGTTAAAAAATTTCTACAGATTGTAAGAAAAGCAGAGAACTAGAATATATGACAAGATTAACTATTTGTTATTCCCTTTCCGCCATTGTTTCCACCAAAAGCACGGCAATCTGAAGGTGAAATATTTCTTAGAATATTGGGAATTCAACTTTCAAAAAAACTTTTACTGGATGGAGTTTGATTATGACTTTGAAATAGGTTTAGAAAACGGAGACCCGTACCACTTAATCTTGTTAATACGGGTCTGGACAGAGATGGTTTGACAATGCTCATTCTATTAGACTGCTTATATTTCATACTGCATCAAATTTTCCTTTTCCGTGCTCAATAAATAATCATGTGCCAATAGCATAAATTCGATTGCCAAACGCCTTTCAGATTTCATGAAATCATTGCCTAAGAGTTTTTCCAGCTTCTCAAGCCGGTGATACAAAGTTTGGCGGACGATAAAGAGTTTTTTAGACGTTTCCTGTTTAGAGCCATTACATTTTAAATAGGTTTTTAAGGTCACCATTAGTTCACCGTTAAATTGTTTATCATGCAATATTACAGGTTCCAAATATTCCTTTACCGTTTCCTCCAGATTGCTATGCTCTTTAATCAAAGATAGTATCCGGTGCATATGAAGATCCTGATAGAAATAACTTTTATTTTCATCCGTTAATTTATCCTGCAATAATAGTGCCTCTTTCGCTGTTTTATAGCTCTTATAAATGTCACCAAGATTGAACACTAATTTTCCTACACCAAAGGCGACACCCGACATTCTCTTTTTGGCAATCCTTTCAGAACAATTTATTCGCTCAAAAGCATCTGACATTCTCTCTTTCCAGCTTTCCGGGGAACGTTTGTCTCCTAAAATAAAAATGAGATGCTGCTGAATTTCTGTTGAAAACACTTGAAAACCAGCCTGTTCAAATACTGTCCGGAACAATAGTTTAAAATATGTACTATCAACTGCAGCATTCTTCCTGACCGCAGGCGGAAGCTTGCATATACATACCGTTGCACCATGCAGTTTCATGCGTGGATGGCTGAACGAGAGCTGACTGCGGATTGCTTCATCGCTATGTTCACCTTCCAGCCAACTCCTGATCCATGTGCTCTCATCAGCTTTCTTTTTCTCTTCAACATATAAATCCCGCAAAAAATGCTGGGCAAGTGCCGTAGCGGTACGATCTAAAATGATTAGGTCAAATTCGTTTAATTCCCTTTTATCCGAATAGATGCCCAGCTCCGCATAAGCTTCACCAAGGATTTGAATCGATTGCTTTCCTATGGAAGGGTCCGGGACCGCTTCTAATCCCCTCACCTTTGTAGCAATGTGCTTTAACGCGCTTCCCCGTAATTGTGGAAAGGCCATATACTCTTGATTGTTAAATAGAATCAATACAGGCACATCTAAATAACTTTGCATGAATTTCAAAATGTGTTCGTAGTGATCGACTTCTAGCAGCATCTTGTTGAGTTCTTGAGAGTAGCTTTCAATGTTGGAAATTAGCAGATATTGTTTATTGATAATGATGGTATGCAGATCGTGGGTAATTTCGACAAAGGGTACTTCCTGGCGGAAAAGTATGATTGGGAAATGATACTGGTTTGCTAATTCAATTACTTCTAGCGGAATATCTGTGATATGGGTCCCTATTTCAATGCAAAGACCGGATGCATGGCTTTTAATTAATTGCTCTATGAAGGGCAGCAGAAGCGTCTCGTCATTCCTCCAGCCTAAGCCAGTGGTCAAAATGAGCTCGTTTCCGTTTAAAAGGTGGGTGATTTGCATGGATTCAACTACATGAACCCATTTTACCATCCTGTTTTTTCCCTCTCCCCCAGCCAGCAATTCACTTGCATCGAAATATTTTCGTCTTAAGATTTCTTCTATTGTCATAAATGAATTCATTTATCCAACTCCTTATCTCAGACTAAGTAGTTTTATTATATAAAAAAATTGGGAAAGGCTGTAATTTTTTCTTACATCAAAAAAAGACAAGATTCTCACCCTGTCTTTTCAGACTGTAGACAAACTCGATGAAAAACGAGCTTGCCTACAGTTTTTTAACTGTCCCGTTAATGGGGTTTGTTGATTTCCGTTCCAGGCGCTTCGCTTTCCGCGGGGCGGGCGGTGAGCCTCCTCGTCGCATACTCCGCGGGGTCTCACCTGTCCCGCTGCTCCCGCAGGACGTTGAATAAGCATCCTCGAATAAACAACCGCACGAAAGAAATGCGAATGCATTTTCGAGGATCTCGCGCCTTCCACTCCAATCAACTGGCTTTCAAACGTTACTTTAGAACGTTCCTAAAATCCATTTTAAAATGGATACATAAAATGAATGACTTAATATGAAGAAGATGGCCAACTGGGCTATGGTGAGGTTCAGAAATGGCCTAATAATTGAGGCTATAAGAGGTCAATTCCTACCAAATAAGAGAAAAATAGAAAAATCACCAAAAGGGGTTCGGAATGAAACTATTCTGAATCCCTTTTGTCTAAACCGGAAAAGATTTTTTAAATCAATACCCTATTACTTTTTTAAGAGAATGACTGAAAAATACTTTCGGCCATCCGCCGTTTTTATATGAACCTGCTTGTGATCTTCAGGATTTTTCGATTTAAAATCCACAAAAGCTCCACTAAGGTTTTCCGTTACCCGCTCTATTTGATAGCCTTGATTGATCAATATGTCAATTTGTTCCCTTTCGGCAAGGTATTCCTGATAATCCGACATAAATAACCCCCATTCTATATAAACGAGGCCACCCGCTTATCTGATTTTTACTTATACTTTTGAAGATGGATTTAGCATGTGGGAGACTAAACAGACATGCCCTCTTTTTCATAAACTGTCTGAACTCTTCCGTATTTTTCCCTTTTTAGGTATTTACCTTTGCCTGGTTGACCGACAAATTTCTTTTCCCTGATTACAAATTGGCCTCTGGATAAAACAGAGACAGGCTCGCCAGTCACTTTCATCCCTTCAAACGCATTATAGTCAACTGCCATGTGATGTGTTTCTGCTGATATGATTCTTTCTGCAGCTGGATCAAAGATCACGATATCCGCATCAGAACCAATTGCAATTGTCCCTTTTTGCGGATATAACCCGAATAATTTGGCAGCTCGAGTAGAGGTTATATCAACAAATTGATTAATAGAGATGCGCCCCTTATTGACTCCCTCAGAATATAAAATGCTCATACGGTCTTCTATAATAGGTCCGCCATTCGGAATTTTGGTGAAATCAGCTTTTCCAAGATCCTTTTGCCCTTTAAAATCAAAGGAACATTGATCAGAGCCAATAGTCTGCAGCTGCCCGTTTTTCAATGCATTCCATAATACATCCTGATGCCTTTTTTCCCTAAGCGGCGGCGACCAGACGTACTTAGCGCCTTCGAAGTTTGGCTTTTCTAAATAAGTTTGATCAAGCACCAAATATTGCGGGCAAGTTTCGCCCCAAATATCGAAGCCTTTATTTCTCGCTTCGATTATCCTTTCTACAGCATCCTGGCAGGATACATGGACAACATATAGCTGGGAATTAGCTAGGCCTGCCAGCTGGGCAGCCCTGCCTGTGGCTTCTCCTTCTATCTCGGGCGGCCGGGTTAACGCATGGTAAATCGGCTCTGTTTTTCCTTCCTCAAGAGCCTTTTTTGTTAAATAATCAATGACGTCTCCATTCTCCGCATGGACCATAACGAGCGCCCCATGCTCCTTGGCAGTGACCAATGTGCGAAAGAGTGTTTCGTCATCTGCCTGAAAAACATTTTTATAGGCCATGAACACTTTAAAAGAGGTGATTCCTTCCTCTTCAACTACATTAGGTATCTCTTGTAAAACATTCTCGTTTATTTCTGAAATCATCAAATGAAATCCATAATCAATAACCGCTTTATCTTTTGACTTATTATGCCAGGTTTGAATCGCGTTTTTTAATGGCTTTCCTTTATCGGTCAAACAGAAGTCTATGACCGTGGTTGTTCCTCCATAAGCAGCTCCTATCGTGCCGGTTTCAAAGTCATCCTTCGTAACGGTCCCCCCAAAAGGCATTTCTAGATGTGTATGTGGGTCAATCCCTCCAGGAAAAACATAAGAACCAGAAGCATTAATAACTTCAGCACCATCAGATACAAGGTTTTTACCGATTGCTGTGATTTTTTCATTTTCTATTAATATGTCTGCCACATAGGTGTCAGATGCTGTCACAATCGTACCGTTTTTAATTATTTTCTTCATCTTATTCCTCCCCTTATTTAACTAAATCTTTTTGGACCATCGCACTTAATGCTGATTGACGATCATTCCATGTCATTGGAGGTAAATCAGTTTTTAATTCAACCATGTCAATGGCCCC
Organism: Bacillus sp. M6-12; assembly: GCF_002860285.1. Classification (GTDB taxonomy): domain Bacteria; phylum Bacillota; class Bacilli; order Bacillales; family DSM-1321; genus Peribacillus. The sequence continues at coordinate 430,962 of NZ_PGVF01000014.1, read as the reverse complement.
ATCCACAGGACAAACAATTGAGCATAAATTGCACCCTACACAGTCATCCTCCCGAACTCGTAAATACGGGTCTCCATTCGGGTCCTGAAGAATATCAATACATTGATGTGACGTATCCTCACAGGCTATATGGCATTTGTTGCAGTTGATACAGACATCCTTATTAATCCTGGCTGCTATCTTATAGTTCAGATCAAGATTTCCCCAGTCTGAGTATCTCGATACAGACTTGCCTACCAAATCGTTAACAGAAGCAAGACCTTTTTCATCCAGGTAGTTTGACAGGCCTTCAATCATGTCTTCTACTATCCGGAAACCATGGTGCATTGCTGCTGTGCAAATTTGGACACCTGTTGCTCCCATCAGCAAAAATTCTACCGCATCCTGCCAATTGGATATTCCCCCTATACCAGAGATCGCAACATTAATTAACGGATTTCTTGCACACTCGGCTACCATATTTAAAGCAATCGGTTTCACTGCCGGGCCGCAATATCCTCCATGTGCTCCTTTTCCTGCCACATGCGGGATTGTATTCCACGAATGGATATCAACCCCAGCAAGGCTGTTTATTGTATTGATCATACTTATTGCATCCGCACCGCCCCTTACAGCGGCTTCTGCTGTGACAGTGATATCAGTTATATTAGGGGTTAATTTCACAATTACCGGAGTTGTGGCCGCTTCTTTTACCCAGAATGTCTGTTTTTCCACTAATTCCGGTACCTGTCCTGATGCAGAACCCATTCCTCTTTCAGCCATCCCATGCGGACATCCAAAATTCAACTCGAGGCCATCCACTCCAACAGCTTCAACCCGTTTAACGATTTCATGCCATTTTTCCTGTTTAGGCTCGACCATTAACGAAGCAATAATAGCATGGTTGGGAAATCTCTTTTTCGTTTCTAGGATTTCCTTTAAATTCACCTCTAGAGGCCGATCGGTAATCAATTCGATATTATTAAAGCCTGCTACCCTTTGGCCATTAAAACTGACAGCAGCAAAACGGGAAGAAACGTTGAGGATTGGATCACCTAGCGTTTTCCATACTGCTCCTCCCCAGCCAGCTTCAAAAGCCCTCTGGACTTGATACCCGGAATTTGTTGGGGGGGCGGAAGCCAGCCAGAAAGGGTTAGGTGACTTGATGCCTGCAAGATTAATATTCAAATCTGCCATTTTAAACCCTCCTTTAAGTTTATTTTTAATCTATTATTATTAAGGCATGTCAGCCAAGCTCGACAAAAGGATAAGCGGGCTTTCCTATGCCTTCACGATTAAATGTCTTATAATATTCATTTATGCAGTGGTTGCGAGGGGATCGCTAATTAGAATTTTATGAATTTCTAAGGCTGCCATCTTACCCTGCTGTGCCGCTGAAACAACCATTGCTTCTCCCTGGCCTTTTCCAAATATAACATCCCCGCATGCAAATACTTGTGATTTCGAGGTCTGGTATGATTCTTTTGAAAGCCTGACTACTCCATCACTATGCTCAAGTCCGAACTCTTCAATTAACTTTACATATCGGGATTGTCCAATTGCCGGTATTACCACATCAACGGGGATCAGATACTCTGAACCTTCGACTCTGAGAGGGCGCCGGCGGCCGTCCTTACCTGGTTCACTCAAAACCATCTTAACGCATTCTATCCCGGTGACTTTTCCCGAATCATCCGCTAAAATCCTGTTTGGTGCAGTTAACCAGTGAAACTCGACATTATCCTGTTTAGCAAAATCATACTCGAATTGGTAGGCTGTCATTTCTTCAATTGTTCTGCGATAAAGGATTTTGACGTTTTCAGCACCAAGACGGACTGAACAAGTCGCTGCATCAATCGCGGTATTCCCTGCCCCAATAACCGCAACCCGTTTACCGACGAATTCTCTTGATAATTCGCCTGTTTTGGTTTCTTTTACAAACTGAATCGCATCGTACACTCCCGGGAGATCTTCCCCTTCTATCCCCAACTTTGGTACCTCCGACATGCCTATAGCTAATACAACAGCATCGAAATTTTCCAGGAGTTCCTGTGCAGGAATATCTTTTCCTATTCGGGTGTTCGTGCGGATCTCAACATCTAAGCTCTTTACCTGCTCTACTTCCCAAAAGGAAATGGCTTGCGGTAGACGGAATGATACAATTCCATACGTATTTAATCCCCCTGGCTTTTCTTCGGCTTCAAATATGGTGACTTGAAACCCGAGTAAAGCCAGTTCCCGTGCAGCTGACAGACCAGCAGGACCGCCACCTACAACTGCAACGGATTTACCGTTCTTCTTTCCGGCTTTGAATAGAATCTGCTCATTTTGAATCGCCCAGTCTGTAGCGTAACGTTGAAGATTTCCAATCATAATTGGGGTTGTGGAATGATTAAGGACACAAGCCCCCTCACACAATTCTTCTGTCGGGCAAACCCGTGAACAGCTTGCCCCAACCGGATTGGCTGCCATGATTGTTGTTGCGGAGCCTTTTAAATTTCCAGATGCGATCTTTTTAATAAAGGTTGGTATATCTATATCCGTGGGACAAGCTTTAATGCAAGGAGCATCATAGCAGTATAAACACCGGTTAGCTTCTTCTATTGCCCGGCGGTTCGTTAAACCCGGTTCAATTTCTTCAAAATTCCTTTCTAAATGCTGCAAGGAAATTCTAGTCCCTTTACTCAATCACTATTCCCCCTTTATGCGTAAAAAGTTTTACTTACAAGAATTTCTATGGTAGAAGTGCCGTCATTTCCTGATAGGTTTCAGGTCTCCGGTCGCGGTAAAATTGCCATGCATCCCTTACTTCACGTATCAGCTTCTTATCCATTTCACCCACGATCACTTCATCACGGTCGCGGCTTGCCATAGCGACAAAGTTGCCCCTTGGATCAGCTAAATAGGACTGACCGTAAAATTCCCCCATATTCCATGGGGCTTCAAAACCTACGCGATTGATGGCAGCGATATAATACCCGTTGGCAACTGCATGGGCAGGCTGTTCCAGTTTCCATAAATATTCCGATGTTCCTGCAACTGTTGCGGAGGGATTGAACACAATTTCTGCTCCCTTTAGACCGAGCAGCCGTGCCCCTTCTGGAAAATGGCGGTCATAACATATATAAACTCCTACTTTAGCGTAGGCTGTATCGAATACTTGATATCCTAGATTGCCAGGTTTAAAATAATATTTTTCCCAGAAACCGTATCCTTGGTCCCCAGCATGGACGTGTGGGATATGGTTTTTACGGTACTTTCCTAAATAAGACCCGTCTGCATCAATAACAGCGGCGGTATTATAGTACGTTGCGATACCTTCCCGCTCATATATAGGCAAAATGATCACAACTTCCAATTCCTTCGCTAGATCCTGAAAAATCCTTACTGTCGGTCCATTTGGCACTTCTTCAGAAGCCTCATACCATTTTGGAGTTTGTTCGGCACAGAAATAAGGCCCATAAAATATTTCCTGAAGGCAAATAATTTGAGCCGATTTTGCTTTTGCTTCCCTGATATAGCTAATGTGCTTTTCAATTGCTTTTTGTTTGTGCACCTCTACCGGCTCATCACCATGAACGTCATTTGCTGCTTGGATAAGTCCGATCATCACTTTATCTGACATTTACAAACCCCTCCTCCGGTTAACCAAATCTCTAAATCTCCCAATCTTTAAAACATGTTTTATTCATTTTATAATTGAGGCCTGTTTATTTCATTACACAATCTGTAAGGAATGGACGATGTTTTTTATACAAAATGTAAAGCTTTTTTCATAAGCTAACTGCCTTTTTCAATCTTTAACCTGATACGCTGCTCCAAAAATAAAAACTAGTGGCCCGATTTTGAAAACAAACCCATGTGCTTTATGTTTTGATTAATTATTCTTGCTGATAATTCCTAATGCGGTTTGATATAAAAGCTCCGTACCGATTGCAATATCTTCATTCGTTGAATATTCAAGCGGGTTATGGCTTATGCCGTCTTTACAGCGGACAAAAATCATTCCATAATCGCAATAATTAGACATCACCAATGAATCGTGAAATGGCCCGCTCATTAATTCTGTCGGTGTATATCCCATCTTTCGAGCTGCGGCACGGATGGTATCCTTAATCCAGTCCGCACAATAACGCGGCTCAGTATTCGTATCTTCTGAAATAGCGACCTTTAGCCCGTGCTCGTCGGCTATCTTCTGAATAGCAATACGCAATTCTTTTTCATACCGGTTTCTCCGTTCCAATTCAATATCCCTTAAGTCAACTGTAAAGGTGACTTTTTCAGGAATGATGTTCCGGGAATTCGGGAACACCTGAATATTCCCGACAGTGGCTACAGTCGGACTCCCTGGTTCTTGTGATGCGATTTCATTAAGGGCAACGATTACTTTAGCCGAACCCAATAAGGCATCCTGGCGCATACCCATCGGCACGCTTCCGGCATGTCCCGCAAAACCTGTCATTTCAACGGTCAGCCAAAGAGGGCCGGAAATACCAGTAACGATGCCTACCGGTTGTTTTAAATTATCAAGTACTGGGCCTTGCTCTATATGTAACTCCAAAAAAGCCGCGATACTTCCTTTCTTATACTCGGATTCAGAAAATCTATCAGGATTACAGCCAAATTCAATTAAAGCTTGCCTCCTTGTGATCCCATCTTTATCTGTTCTGTCCAATTCGCCAGGTTCCAGATCTCCCCATATTCCTCTGACTCCAAAAATCCCTTTATTGAATCGGCAGCCTTCTTCATCACAAAAAGCAACAACTTCAACCGCTGCTTCAGGGACAATTCCTTTTTCTTTTAAGGTTTGTACCACTTCAAGGGCTCCCAAAACTCCGATTGCACCATCAAAGCGTCCGCCGTATGGCTGTGAATCGATGTGTGATCCTATCATAAGTATCGGCTTATTTGAATTCTCACCTTCTAATCTTCCTATCAAGTTGCCAAAATGGTCTATCCGGGTTTGCATTCCCGCTTCTTCCATCCATCCTTTCACAACATTGACTGCCAGCTTGTCTTCCTTGGATAAAGCTAAACGGCAAACCCCTGTGTCACCGATCTTTCCGATTTGTGCAAGCTTCTCTATCCGTTCATGTAATCTTTCTGTATTAATAGAATGAGTCTTGATCATAATTTCACCGCTTTCCAATTTTTTGCCTGTTGGCGATTCTAAAAGACACAGGTGAAGGGCCTGAGAAATTAATCAGACCCAGCACTATTCACCTGTTATTTTGTAAGAGCAGTTTCAGCCTGAGTGGCCTCAAGGTTTTGATTACCTTGACTCATAATCGTAATTTGCTCGTACTCTCCTTTTCTTAATACACTTTGATCGTTTCTCATTAAATAGGTATATGCCGCAATTGAGATAAATAACCCAAAGGTCCACGCATTATCCCACAGAAATCTTAGGCTTGGGATCAATAAACCCATGACGGGAATGACAACACCAATCACAAGAGCATAAATACCGTTTTTATTGTAACCGCTGCTATAGTTGTACCTGCCGCCGACTTCATATAACTGGCTAAGGGCCATTTGCCGTTTGCGGACTAGCCAGTAGTCAGCAATGGCAATGCCATCAATCGGGCCCAACAAGGCAGCATATACACCGAGCCAGCCAAAGATATAGTTGCCAAAATTAGACATAATATACCAAGGCTGCATAAGGATCGCTACTATTCCGGTAATCAGTGCCCCCATTGCGAATGTGATACGTTTTGGATTTAAATTCTCGACAGCACGGGCTGGTGCTACGATATTCGCACCAACATTGATCGTCAGGGAAGAAAGGACAATCACAATGGTTCCTAACAAGATAATGAATGGAGGAAACTTGGCAATCAGCTGTACTGGATCCCAAATTGCCTGACCAAATATTACAACGGTTGCTGATGTGACAGCTATACCAATAAAGGCAAAGATACTCATTGTTGCTGGCAGAGATATACTTTGAGCAACCATTTGTGATTTCTGGCTTTTGGCGTACCGGCAAAAATCAGGAATATTTAAGGCAAGCGTGGCCCAAAATGCGATAACACCAGTTAGAGCAGGGAAGAACACCTTCAAGAACTCTCCAGTGGAGCTGAACTTTGAGGGCTGCTCAAGAATTGGACCCCAGCCGCCGGATTGGGTAAATGCCCAAATAAGGAGGATGATTGCAGATATACCAACTACCGGAGCTGCTATTGCACCAAGAACTTTCATAGCTTGCGGACCTTTATACGCCACCCCCACATTCAGAGCCCAAAATAAAGCAAATACGATCGCGGTATGTCCAGGCAGGTTCGCCCAGGCAGTGAAGGAAGCGGATAATAAAGTATCGATCGCTCCAGTTCCAATCCATGTATTAATCCCAAACCACCCTGCTGCCACTATTGCACGTGCCAGGGCAGGAATATGTGCACCTTTATCACCGAACCAGAGCCTTGCAAACACTGGGTATGGAATTCCAAATTTTGTTCCTGCATGAGAGTTTAATAGGATAGGGATTAGGACGATGACATTTCCAAGAAAAATAGTTCCGACCGCCTGCCACCAACTCATACCTAAAGTAATTAAACCGCTTGCCATCGTATAGGCAGGGATACATAAACACATTCCAATCCATAAAGTAGCAAAGTTTATTCCTTTCCATGAATGTTCCTCCATCGTTGTCGGCCGCAAATCGTCATTCCACAACCCACTATCCTTTAGCTTTTCGGATACACCTTCTGTCAGAGTAACAATGCCATTTTGTTCAATTTGCGTTTTCATCTAAACCCTCCTTCTTATTGGACTTAACGACTCGGGTTGGCAGACATGATTATTCCTAATACCCCCTTCTTGAACATGTTGTTCGCCTCTTATTCTCAACCTGGCTGAAAGATAAAGAAACTGAACAAATCCAAATTCCCTTCAGACTTATGGCCATAATAACAGGCATTTCCGAAAAAAATCTTTCCATAGAGCTTTATTTAATTATAATTATTTTGAAAATTCATACATTACACAAAATGTAACATCCTTAGCATCGTTTTTTGGATGTTTTGTCTTATGGAGGATAAAAAAACATGATTGAATGGGAGAGGATGGCTGGATTTGGGAATCTAAATGAGTACAGTAAGAGAAAATAAAAATAACGGAAAGCAAAGAATGCTTTCCGTTTACTTGTTTTATTGCCGCCTTTAATTCCAACAACACTACATAACCAAAAATAATAAGCTACAATATTATTCAGTTGTCTGTTTTTTCCAATAATTATTAATAGCTTCCTTAAAAAACTGATTTAAATCCGATTGTTTTTGACTTTTTAGCCATTCGGCCTGGTCAATCGGCAACGTTAATTTTAAGCGAATGTTTTCATCAGGCATTTCAAATTGTCTTATTTCATATAAAGTAATACCCTCTTCTATTTGCGGAAAGGAAATATCGTTTTCAGTCAGTAATTGAAAGTCAGAATAATCGTCCAAGTCTTCCAGCTCACAATATAGATTAAGCTTAGGCAATCCACCGGCCACTCGCTGGACATGCATTATGGAATTTATCATTCTGCCATCCTGCAATTCTATTTCTAATATAAGATTTTCTACTTTTCCATACTTTCTTTCGGCGACTTCACTAACAATAATATCCAATTCCAAGGTGTATCTTGTAGCCGACTCAACAATATAGATAGCACTATTAAACAAATGGATTTCGTCGCCATCAATTTTTACAGACTTCACTATTGCCATAAAACGATCTCCCTTTGTATTATGAAGTTTAAACTCAACAACGGGGAAACTTATTATGAAAGTTATTATAAAACGTTATATAAACAATACTCATTTTATATTATGTATATCCTTTTTTAAAAGTAAAATCATTCCAAATAATAGAATTATAAATCAGCTGTGTAATCTATTTCAATAAGATCCCATGCCGTAATAAGACCTAAAGGTGCTTCGTGTGGCATTCCATTCTCCGTAATGATGATAATGCTTAAATATTGTTTATGCTTATGGGCTTTTTCAAACAAGTCCTCCGCTTCGAAAATATCAATATTTTTTTGGTACAAACATTATATGGTAATCTTTTTTAATAATCCGCATAATATCTGAAACTTTAACATTGGCCATTTCCACAAATGTATGTATCCCCGATGTTGCCATCCATTTGAGAATGGTACCTGCTGTCAGCATACCTATACATTTTCCATCATTATAGATAGGATATTTTGAATATCCATAATTTCTTATACCTTCAATAACCTCCATTATGCTATCGCTGTAATCATAGAAAACTACTTCTTTTGTAGCAATATTCAAAGCAAAATTTGGGCGTCAGGATTAAAGCGATTTTCTCTATATGATCCACTACTCTTTCATTTGGTTCGGCATTATAGTATCCGACCGCAACTTTCTCATGAACCATAGCATTTCTTAGCTTCGCATATTGTTCCAGATCTTTTTTATATGTATTTATCATTTGATGGTTTCTGGCTCCCGTTCTTAACAGCACCATAAACCTATTCTCATTTATATTAACAGCTCTCTTAAGAGCTTCATGAATTTGATTGAAACTGACTTCAAAGCGCTCGGATAATGAAGGTTTGGTTGCATTTTGCATCTTATTCACCTAGCTTCTGATTCTTCTATATAAAACTGCTTCAAAATAAAAACCACAATTGACAAAACCTTAGTAAAATCATTTTCATGTGTTTATTACTAAAGTATAAAATTTATTTTAAACAAACACTATCTCTTTTTTTCTAATACTGGAAAAAGGCAGTTTTTTTCTAGCCGATTACAGAATGCTTTAATCATCCAGTTATCACTTAAAAATAAAAACTATCCATTAACGTTCTAATGAAAAAAGAGACGGGAATTGATTCCCGCCTCTCGCCTATTAAACATATCAGTCATGAAAATTAGTGCCATCTGTCGATGCTTTTATTACTCCGGTGCGAATAACAAAATCACCGAAGTGTTCACCTTCCAGACGCTCTTTTGCATAACTCGGAAGAAGAACGCGGAGTTCATTCAAAATCTCTTCTTCACCAATGTTTTCACGGTACATTTTGCTTAAGCGGCTGCCGTCAAATGCAGCTCCAAGATACATATTGTATTTGCCTGGAGCCTTACCGATGAATCCAATCTCTCCGAGCGCATGACGTGCGCAGCCGTTCGGGCAGCCAGTCATGCGGATAGTGATTTCTTTGTCTCGCAGGCCGCTTTCATCAACAATTGTATCGATCTTATCAATCAGCGTTGGCAAATAGCGTTCTGCTTCTGCCATCGCTAAACCGCACGTTGGAAGAGCTACGCAAGCCATGGAACTGCGGCGAAGTGCTGAATATTGACTTCCATCCGTCAAGCCAAATCGTTCAATTAACTCACTGATCTGTTTCTTCTTTTGGCTTGAAACATTTCCAATAATCAGGTTTTGGTTAGCAGTCAAGCGGAAATCACCGGTGTGAATCTTAGCAATTTCCCGTAAACCAGTTTTCAGATTGTACCCATCAAAGTCTGCAATACGGCCGCCTTCAATGAATAATGTTAAATGCCATTTTCCTTGAATACCTTTAACCCAGCCATAGCGGTCACCGTTATGATCAAAATGGTAGTGTCTTGCTTCACCTAGGCTCCAGCCAAGACGATTTTCCAGCTCAGCTTTGACATTTTCCAGTCCAAGCCGGTCAACCGTGTACTTGAATCTGGCATTTTTACGGACGGAACGGTTTCCGTAGTCGCGCTGGATTGTTATTATTTTCTCAGCTACGTCATACATTTGGTCAGGCGTACAGAAACCGATCACCTTGCCTAGCTGAGGGTAAGTTGCTTTGTCACCGTGCGACATCCCCATGCCGCCGCCGATTGACACATTAAATCCGATAAGCTTTCCATCTTCAACGATCGCAATGAACCCAAGGTCCTGTGAAAAGACATCGATATCATTGGATGGAGGTACAGCGATCCCGATTTTAAACTTACGCGGCAAATAAAGCGGGCCATACATTGGTTCTATTTCTTCTACTTCAGGTGTACCTGCCACCTTTTCTTCATCCAGCCAAATCTCATGATATGCTCTTGTACGCGGCAGTAAATCATCGCTTAATTTTTTCGACCATTCATATACTTCCGCATGGATCTCAGATTGAAATGGATTTGAGGCACACATGACATTTCGGTTCACATCACCGCATGCCGCTATCGTATCCAAAAGCGCCGCATGAATTTCCTGAATTGTCTTCTTCATATTCCATTTTAAAATCCCATGCATTTGGAATGTTTCTCTTGTAGTCAGTTTCAAGGTGCCATTGCCATATTTATCTGCCAGCTCATCCATAACAAGCCATTGAGATGGTGTTGATACACCACCCGGCATACGGACACGCAGCATGAACTGATAAGCAGGCTCAAGCTTTTGCTTCTGGCGCTCATTTCTCAGGTCGCGATCGTCCTGCAGATAACTGCCGTGATGCTTCATTAGACGATTGTCATCATCTGGAATCCCGGCGCTTATCCGATCCAGCATCACTTCCTTCAGCGTACCACGCAAATAGTTGCTTCTCTCTTTTATCTCCTCAACATCGCTTGGCTTGCCTTCCGGCGCTTTTAAAATTGGATTCACCATGTTGAAAAAACTCCTTTCATTCCAAAATCAGTATACATCACGCTGATAACGTTTTTGCTGTTGCATATCGGCAAGATAGCTTTCAGCTTGTGTGCGGCTCATACTGCCTTCAATTTCGATTATTTCTATAAGAGTATTATGAACGTCATGGGCCATGTTTTTCTCATCTCCGCAAATATAAACGGCTGCCCCTTCTTGTAACCATTTGAATAATTCCTCACTGTGCTCGCGCATACGATGCTGTACATATACTTTTTCTTCTGTATCACGCGAAAAAGCTACATCCATTTTAGTAAGTACTCCATCTTTAATCCACTTTTGCCACTCAGTCTGGTAAAGGAAATCCGTTACAAAATGCTGGTCACCGAAGAATAGCCATGATTTACCTTGCGCTCCAGTTTCTTCGCGTTCCTGCATAAATGAGCGGAACGGGGCAATTCCTGTTCCAGGACCAACCATGATGATCGGCGTATCCGGATTTGCCGGCAGCTTAAAGTTCTGGTTGTGCTGAATATAAATCGGCAGAACATCTCCTGGATTCAGCCGTTCGGAGCATAAAATAGAGCAGACACCTTTCCGCTCGCGTCCGTGGGCATCGTACCGGACGGCACCGATGGTCAAATGCACTTCTTCGGGATTAGCGGCTAGGCTGCTCGCAATTGAATAAAGCCTGGCCGGCATTTTACGAAGAATAGAAATAAATTCTTGTGCAGATACACTCCAAGGTCCAAAATCCCGGACTAAGTCAAGCAGATCCCGCCCATTTAAATATGCTTTCAATTTGTCCTGACTGTCTGGCGCTGTAAGTTCATTAAGATCCTCATTGGCTGATAGCTTCGCCGCCTGTTCAAGAAGCGGTTTGGTTAAAACGGTAATTTCAAAATAGGTTGTAAGCGCTTCTTGAAGCGAGCGGACTTCCCCTTTGTTATTGACCGTGACAGTTTCTTCAGGAGCCCAATTCATTTCCTTCAGAATCTGTTCAACCAAAACCGGATCATTTTCCGGATAGACGCCAAGTGAGTCACCCGGTTCATATGTGAGGCCGGATCCTTCTAATGATATCTCTAGATGGCGCGTTTCTTTGTTGGAGCCTCGGCCGTTTAAATTGATATTTTCAAGCACTTCCGCTTTAAATGGGTTTGTTCGTGAATACTCCGTTTCAGCTGTGGTAGTTGCTGACTGTTGAGTCTCAGCAGTTTTTCCATCTTGTGCTGCGCCCAGACCTTTAATCACTCCTTCAAGCCACTCGGCTGCCGGCTCATCAAAGTCCAGATCGCAATCAACACGATGATAAAGGCGGGTTCCGCCCAGCTCATCAAGCCTGGAATCAAATTCCTTTCCTGTCTGACAGAAAAACTCATACGAACTGTCTCCTAAAGACAGGACGGAAAAATGAAGATCATCAAGCTTTGGAGCACGACGGCCATGAAGAAACTCATGGAAGGACAGTGCATTATCGGGTGGATCTCCCTCTCCATGTGTGCTTACAACAATTAAAAGGTTTTGGACTTTTTTCAAATTGTTTGGCTTAAAATCGCTCATGGACGAAACGGTTACTTGAAACCCTTTTTCCTCAAGCGTTTTGCCTGCACGGGAAGCAAGACCTTGCGCATTTCCAGTCTGTGATCCGTACAAAATGGTCACATCTTTTGAAATTGCTCCTCCAATGTTACCTGCAGGAAGTACTGCAGAGGTAACCTCTTGTGTTCCCTGATCGGAAATAACCTGGGATCCAGCAAGATAACCGCTTAACCAAACTTTTTGGGATTCGGTCAAGGTTGGCAGAAGACGATTTAGGAGCTCTGCCTGCTCCTGATTAAACGGACTGTTCATTACCTGAAGTTGCAACGAAATCCACCTCTCAAAGGAAATATATACTTGATACATGTCATTAGTAATGACATGATCCACTTGTCTTATCTTTTACGTTTCGACTAATGCTATTATATAACTATTATTCTGATAAATAAACTCGGCTTTAAAAATTTACCTTTTCAAAAAAACTTCTCACTGAAAACTTTACCGAAAGATAAAGCATTAGTAAAATATATATAACTAATTATTGTTATTAATAATACTAATAATAAGGTGGGATATATTTTTGTACTATGACGCATTAAGAACATTTGTAACCCTTGCAGAAGTGAAGAATTTTACCAAAACAGGGGAATTGCTGCTCATGTCACAACCGAGTGTCAGTTTACATATTAAAAATCTCGAGAAAGAATTTCAAACCAAATTATTTGTCCGGTCGCCTAAATTGTTAAAAATTACTCCTACCGGCGAAATTTTATATGAACGTGCCAAGCAAATGATAACTATATACGAACAGACCCGACAGGACATTCTGGAACACCATAACTCCATAAAGGGAGAGCTAAAGATAGGAGCCAGCTTTACAATAGGCGAGTATATTTTGCCCTCCTTATTATTTGATCTGCAAAGAGACTACCCAGAGCTTGAACTGAAGGTGATGATCGGGAATACCGAAGAAATTACTGAATCTGTCAGGCTGTATAGCGTGGATATCGGCTTGATTGAAGGCCAAACAAACGAAACCGACGTTTCTGTTAACCCGTTTATGCAGGACGAGCTATTCATTGTTTCGTCCACCAGTCATCCGCTAGCTAGTAAGAAAGAAGCAACTATTGCAGACCTCCAGGATCAAGCATGGGTTACAAGAGAAGTAGGCTCAGGAACACGAGAATATTTAAACCATGTCATTCGGTCTAATGGTCTAAAAATAAAATCCATTTTAACTATCAGCAGCAATCAGGGAATTAAAGAAACACTTATTAATGGCATGGGACTTTCGCTGCTTTCCCGAAGTGTCATTGAAAGAGATATCCAGCATGGAAATCTCTCAATTGTAAAGCTAAAAAACCACTATTTTAACAGGACGCTTTCCTATATTTACTCACCAATCATGCAGGAGAAAAAGAATGTGAAGACCTTTATTAGTGCATTAAACAAAAAGTGGGTTAATAACAATGATGGAACTGAAGTTTGAACCTGATCTATTTAATGTTGCCCTAGTCGGATTGTTTATTAAAGAGTGTGATGCCCAATTTTATTAATCAGTTGGCAATTTACGAAGAAGAATAATTAAAAGGAGAACAATATGAATTTCAAATTTGAAGTTTTACCTATTGAAGAAGTTGAATGCTGCAGAGATTTGTGCAATGAACTTATGGCTTATCAAAAATCGAAATCCTGCATAAACCCTGAACTGTTTGACAATATGAATTTCGATACTAGGTTGGTCCCTTCAGTAAAAAGTGCAATTTACAATAATATTACAGTAGTTAAACACGATCAAAAAATAGTTGGCTATGTATATTCTAATATTTCTCCTAAAGAAACATACTCTAATGAATTTGCCACTTTTTTTGACCTTGCTTCTGTCAGAAAAAATAATGTAGGCTGTTTATCTCAATTTTATATTAAAGATGAGTATAGACATTATGGAATAGGATCTAAGCTTTTCAAAATGTCTATGGACTGGCTGGAGAAATTTGACGATGTAGAAGATTATTTTATCTTTGTCTCAAACGGCAATGATATCGCTTTGGAATTTTATAAACGTAAAGGGTTTTCTGTTAGCCATGATATATTGGATGGTTTTATTACAGTTTTACGAAACAGGAAGCAACCCGACAGTTTGATCGACGTTTCATAATAAATGCTGGTTTTCCGGGTCAGTACCCTCTGTTATAGTGAGTATGGAACTGACCCATTTTCCTGATGCAATTTTTTAACTTACACTACCCCGCTACTTTTCAGAAACTTCATTTCTTATGAAAGTGCCTTTTAGCTCCGCCGCATTTCTATGAGCTGTTCCCATTGCCGCTAAAAGGAAAATTCCTGTCACCACAAATACACTTTGGATGGGAAAAATTCCGCCTAGTAAACCGCCAATAATAGGACCTGCCATCCCGCCAAGTTGGTTTGCCGTTTGGCTCAAACTGAAAGCCCTTCCTCGGAAATCATCCGGTGTTACCTTTACTATAAGCCCATTTAAAGCAGGATAAACCGCACAGAAAAAGATACCATAAACGAACCGGATAATGGAAAAACCCCAAATATGGGTAAACAGAATTTGAGCTATTGTGCCCACTCCACCGCCAAGTAAACCAATAAATAAAACACGCTGAAAACCTGCTTTGTCAGCCCACTTTCCCCAAAAAGGGGCAAATATGACACTAGCGATACCGGGAAGTGAAAAAACAATACCCGCAATTAACGATTGATTATCAGAAGAACCACTTAGTTTCAAAATATATAGTGGAAAAACCGGCTCAATGATCATGACTGAACAACTGGTAACAAGTGATAAGATAAGCACCAGTAAAAGAGGACGGTTGCTGAGTGCCGCTTTGAAGTCCTTTCTAATGGAACCCTTTTCCTTAGCAGGAGTAAAGTTTTCCTCTTTTACCCAAAAAATAATCAGAAAAGTCGCCAGGCAAACAATTATTCCGCCGCTGGCAAATGCCCATCGATTCCCTGCTACCTCAGCAATTCCCCCACCTAGAAGGGGTCCGATAATCCCCCCTGAGGCAGAAGCTGAAGAAATAATGGATAGGGCATACCCCACTTTACTGCTTGGCGTATTTGTACCAATTAAAGCGATTGCTCCAGGAATAAATCCGCTTAACAATCCCTGTAAGATTCGCAAAACCAATATTTGATACGGATTTGTGGTTAAAGCCATTAACGTATAAATGATAAAAAGGGCAAATCCTGCCCGAATGATCATAGGTTTTCTCCCATATTGGTCAGCCATCCTCCCCCAAAATGGAGAAGCAATAGCACCTGCCAAAAAAGCAGAGCTAAATAAAAGCCCTGACCACATTTCTGTGTGTTGGTGTACACCTATTTGCAAAAGGAACATTGGCAAATAGGGAATTACCATGGAAAAACTAGCTGACGTAAAAAAGACCCCAATCGAAAGCACCCACAAATTTCGTTTCCACCTTACCATGCTGCCCATCTCCCGGCTGAAGAAATATTATAAATAATCAATTAGTTATACTAACATATAATACCATTATTTTCACTCCCGAAATATTCGGGTTATGAAATAATTTATTGCTTATAAATAATAAAGTCCCAGGCGGATATGAACACCTGGGACTTTGCTTATGTATGCAATTTACATACCAGCTGGATTCTTTTCAAAGCAAAAATTGTTGTTGGGTATAATGTAACCTTTTACAAAATATTCGTTAACTGTTATCCTGCGGTAGACCTCTTTCTAAAAAAAAAAACAGATCCTTTAAAAGGATCTGTTTTACCGGATATATTAAGCTTTTTGAACGTTTGTAGCTTGAGGTCCGCGAGCACCTTGCTCAACTTCAAAAGTAACTTTTTGACCTTCGTCTAATGATTTGAATCCTTCAGATTGGATAGCAGAGAAATGTACGAATACGTCGTCTCCACCTTCGCGCTCGATAAATCCAAAACCTTTTTCTGCATTAAACCATTTAACTGTACCTTGTTCCATTTTTGTTGCCTCCTAGTGTGTTAACCACACAATGTGTTACTATCCTTGCCCAAAGTGATCATCAAGACGAAAAGTCAAACAACTTATGCTATCCTTTACACCGAACAAAAATAATTCCTTTTTATTATAACAGGACAGCGGAGCGAAAGCAAATGGATAATAGTAATTAAAAATAATTGAAGACTTATTTAATATTTAAAGGGATAGGCCACCTATATGTCGAATGGGTATATGTAAATGAAAGGGATGACCCGATGGATAAAGTAACACTATTTAACTACCTGCAAAAGGCAAGCAAGGGGAACTTCTTTTCAACTGAGATTCCTGCTGGTACTATTAAAGAAAGCATTGCTATCAAAGAGCTGGTTGAAGAATTAGAAAAAGAAGGAAAAATAAAAGTAAGAGAATTTATTCAAAGAGAATACTCCGTTTATATACATGGAATAATTAAGTATGCATCCGAATAATCGGGTGCTTTTTACTTTGGCTTTTAAAATTAGTACTTTCCTATCTCATTGTCCGATATTAATGTTTATAGTTCAAGTGCTGCTAACGGAAGTTACAATTCAGGAGCTATTCAAGAGCCTCAGGAACAGCGTGATTAATGTAAAAAATGTTTTTTATCATTTAAATATAAAATAAAGGGCAACAACTATTGACATCGTTTTGCAGTTGATGTTATTATTAGAAATTTGATAAAAAAATAAGATTATGATATTATAAGAATACATTATAAGGAGGGGATTATTTGTTTGAAATTGGAGACCACATTATATATCCGATGCACGGAGCTGGCATAATTGAAGGAATAGAAGAAAAAGAAATCCAAGGGCAAATCCAGAAGTATTTTGTTATCAAGATACCTGTCAATAAAATGCAAGTACTTGTTCCTATTAAAAACATAACAAAGACAAGTATACGTTTGGTTGCTGACACGCTTGCGATGGACATTGTAATGGAAAATTTCCATTATGGAGAATCTGATAAATCATTATTCTGGAAACAGAGATATAAGATTAACTCAGATAAAATGAGGTCAGGCAAATTAAATGACGGCGCTGAAGTTGTTCGGGATTTAATGCGGATCCAAAAAGAAAAAAACCTTAATTCCAGCGAAAAACAAATGCTGGAAAATGCCCGCAAAATTTTTATTGGTGAATTAGGATTAATAAGAGGAATCTCAGAAGTACAGGCAACTGAGCTGTTAAAAGTCAGCCTATAGCGCGATCTATATTGCTACGCGTATTCCCTTCTTCTCTCCGGCTCATTTCGCAGTATATTACCTCTTTTTCCATTTCGACATTTCCCCCCATTCATTCATTTTCTTACCGTCTCTTTTACGCTGAATCCACTAATAAATATTCTTCTTAAAATTTTTATTTATTTCCCTCTTCAATCCAACAATTATGAACCGTTTTCTTTTTCATCCCCTTTTTAAGTCTATATGCGGTTAATTAAGCAATGAAAATAAAAAGTATGGAAAGTTTTTGTTAATCAAACAGGGTTGATTACCTAAGACTTTGGTAATCTTTATTTGCTATGCTATCCTTAATTAAACCTTATAAACATATTATTACTTTTTCTTGTACCAAAAGAACCTGCTCTTCAGATGAGCAGGTTTATTTATTATATTATAAAAGCAAAAAAACAGACCCTTTATCAAAAGGGTCTGTTTTATCCGAAAATATATTAAGCTTTTTGTACGTTTGAAGCTTGAGGTCCACGAGCACCTTGTTCAACGTCAAAAGTAACTTTTTGACCTTCGTCTAATGATTTGAATCCTTCAGATTGGATAGCAGAGAAATGTACGAATACGTCGTCTCCACCTTCACGCTCGATAAATCCAAAACCTTTTTCTGCATTAAACCATTTAACTGTACCTTGTTCCATTTTTGTTGCCTCCTAGTGTGCTAAACACACAGTGTTACTATCCTTGCCCAAAGTGATCATCAAGACGAAAAGTCAAAAACTTAAACTATCCTTTACACCGAACAAAAATAATTCTCTTTCATTGTAACAGTCATTGCAATGGAAAGCAAATTTAAAAGAAGCTGTTTTTAGATATTTTTTAAAAGACTCATTGTATCAGGTTCTATTCATTAAAACTTGTTAAAGAGGAACCCTTTATTTCATTACAATAAACCTAAGAAGTATAATTTCAACTACGTTCTCACACTTTAAAGTTATATAGGGGGTGGGAAAATGAAGCAGCAAAAAAGTTTTTCAACCGAAAGTAAAAGAACAGCAGAGAAGGAATCTACTCGGAATCAGCAGACTTCTTCAATGGCTGACATATTGAGCAGCGAACAGGATGAAATAATCATCCAGCAAGAAAGGCACAATAACGAATAAAAAACGCCATTTTTTCCTGGCGTTTTTCTGCTATTCTTTTCATATAATTAAATGCTGCCGACGCCTGCTATTCCTCGCTTACCTATTATGTTACACTATGTAATCATCTCTTAATAATGAATACATGTATAAATCATCAAATTTTCCATTTGTGCATTCATACTTCCTAAGTAAGCCTTCCCTTACGAAGCCGCTTTTTTCTACTAGCTTTTGAGAGGCGAGATTATCTGGCTCAATAAGTCCTTGGATTCTCATTAAACCCATTTGTACAAAACCGTAATGTAACACAGCATTAAAGGCTTCAGACATAATCCCTTTTTTCCAGTATTCTTTTGCCAGTTCTGCACCCGCATCAGCACGAGCATGGGTCCCGGAGCGGCTATGGATACCGCAGCTGCCAACCACTTTATCTTCCCCTTTTAAAGTGATCCCCCAGCGTATTCCTGTGCTCTCATCGAAAATCCTTCTGTACCATTCAATTTCATCCTCGGCATCCTTAATAGTTTCAAATGGTGCTAAACCGTAGTATTCCATTACTTCCTTATCAGAAAGATAATGAAGAATACTTGGGGCATCATCCTTTTTAACTTCCCTTAAAATAAGCCTCTCGGTTTCTAGAACAGGGAAATTCAATTTGTTTGAGTATGACATCATAGACTCCTTTTATTAATTGATATTAGTTCCATATTAGAAGAGTTATAGACTACTATTTCATCTTTGATTATTATTATCAGCTGGTCTAATTTTTTATTCCTTTCCTGGTCCAGCTTTATTTTTGATTTGATAAATCTGCTACTATTAGTAACAAATAAAATTTATCAGCAGGGAAGTCATCAAAACGTAAGTACCTTCTGATGCGTAAATAGTTGATATCCTACTGCTCAAGCATCATCCATCCATATACGACACAAATAACTATCACAAGGGAGCCAGCGGCAATCGCTGACATCTTTTTTATTAATTGGCCCTCCTCTGATTGAATGTTAAATATAGAAGCTCCCAGCATGACACGGGATGGTGAAGCCATTGTGGAATGAGATGCGGCGGTATTCTGAATAAATGCAAAGTAATCGGGGTTTAACCCCAGATTGCTTGCAGTTTGCACTTGCAATTTAATAAACATTGCATTCGATCCTGCATTGCTCCCCGTAAGAAAGCCCCCCATTCCTGCGATTAACCCAGAAATAATAATAAAACTGGACCCAAAAGCAGCACCTGCAGAGTTTGAAAGAAAATTTATCATTCCTGAAGCGGACATCACCTCTGACATAGCTACATAAGAAGTGGTTGTGATGGTAAAAGGAATCCATTGAGATACAGTTGATTTCCAAGATTGATATACGACTGAAGGCTGAATTTTAAAAGTGGCTACTGTTATCATACATGTAATAAACAGCCAAAAACCTGGAGAATACAGCAGTGCCAGCGAAAAAGAAAAAGCCGGCAAATCCAGCACACCATATGATGTTAAGAGATGGCGAATACCAGGAATTAAACGCGTAAGTAAAATAAAGAATGTAAGCAATATATATGGGCTCAATGCTTTTAGAATATTCGCGCTGTCGGCTTCTGCTCTTTCAGAAATTTGGACAAAGTCCTTCTTGTTAACTTCCTTTGTGAAACGAATCAAGAATAAACCTAATCCAGTTGTCACCAGTGAACTAAGCACTCCTGCTAATTCTACACTAACAAAGGCACTGAAGAAGTATATTGATAAGGCAAACAATAAAGAAAAAATAAGAACATGCTTCCAGTTTTCTTTAACAGCCTGCCAGCCTCCTGCAATAAATACCGAAATTAATAACAGATAAAAAAAGACGGGCGTACTAATAATTGCGCTGCCGGCACCAAGATTTTCAAGCGGAACACCGCTAAGATTGGCTCCTATGACAGCTCCGGTTGCCAATGCGCCCCAAGGAACAGCAAGAAGGCTAACCAAACCAATCAGCGAAGCTTTAAATGGAGTAAAGCCAAGTTCAACAAGGATTGGAGCGACTACCATGAAAGCTATGCCAAATCCGCTTGCCGATTCAACCAAAGGGGAAAATCCGATAACTAAAATGATCACGCGAAAAATTTGATTGTTTGTGGCCCGAGAAATAAATGAAGCCATTTGATTTATGGCACCGATATTTTTCATTAAGTGAAATAGGAGTATTCCAAAAAATAAAACATACGCCGCGATAAAGGAAACTAATGCTCCTTTTACAGAGGCCTGAGCGATCTGCCCCCACTCTAAATGAAAAGGAGAACTGAACAAAGCAATTCCTCCTGCCAAAAGGAAAGCCCCCATCCCAGCTTTTAAGGATGTTTGCTTAAACACGAACAGAAGAACGAAAACTATTAAGATCGGTGCTATTGCCAGAATAAAATCCATCAACACTTCCCCCGTTTTCACTAATGTTAAAAAATTCCTTTTTAGTAATCATTATCATACTTTCAATATACTTTAGTGAAGATTTTTCCGCTATAGATAATACTTTATAGCGCCGCCTCTCTATTTATATTCAACCAAAGATATCAAAAAGTACCCATCTTCAAGATTCATCTTGCCCCCTTTCTCTCCATCTAACGCGGCAAACTCCTTCCTCTTCTCTTGCAGAAGCTTTTCATATTAACCTGAAGATAAGCAAATTGAGAAAGATATCTTT
Organism: Bacillus sp. M6-12; assembly: GCF_002860285.1. Taxonomy (GTDB): domain Bacteria; phylum Bacillota; class Bacilli; order Bacillales; family DSM-1321; genus Peribacillus. Next base: position 409,884 of record NZ_PGVF01000014.1, on the reverse strand, counting down.
CTATCTACCAAATCAACGGACGTTCTATTTTTTGTAAAGAGTGGAAAAAAATTTATAGGTTTCTTATTGACAATTAGTGTAAACGTAATTATAATTTGTCTTAAGTTAAGTTATCTCGAATTAAGAATATTTGACTGTAGTATAAAATACTAAGGGGGATTTAAATTGGCAAACGAAAAATGGGTAGTAGATCCAACACACAGCAGTGTAGAATTTTCAGTAAAGCATATGATGATCGCAAAGGTTAAAGGCGTATTTCATAATTTTAATGCTTCTATTGATGCAGACCCTTCAGATTTAACTTCTGCAAACATTGAATTCAGTGTAGATGCTTCCAGTATTGACACAAGAAATGGCGACCGGGATGCACATCTTAAATCAGGGGATTTCTTTGACGTAGAACAATATCCTAACATCACCTTTATATCTACAAACATTGTAAAAAAAGATGAGGATGAATACGAAATTACTGGAGATGTTACACTTCATGGGGTTACACGTTCCGAAACGTTTACAGCTACATTCGAGGGCCAGGGCAAAGACCCTTGGGGGAACGAAAAGGTTGGTTTCAGTGCAGAAGGAAAAGTAAACCGCAGCGATTACGGCCTGACTTACAATGCAGCCCTTGAAACAGGCGGCGTTCTAATTGGAGACCAAATTAAATTGTCCATTACCATTGAAGCCGGAAAGCAAGCATAATATGTTCAAAGAGCCTGGAATCATTGATAAATGATTTCAGGCTCTTTTTATTACAATATATATTTAAGCGTTACCCGTATTCACTAGCTAACTTAAGATATAGAAAACTAAAAAGCAGTTCCTATTAAAATTAATAGGTAATCTATGAAAACTTCGAAATAGTAGACTGCAATATTAGCTGAGATCTCACTGCAGCCAAGAGTAGACATACAGAGCAGTTTAATTTTCGCCAATCTTTTCATTAATTTCCTAACTTACTTCATCTAAAGAAAAAATTCTGATAGCAGTAAGATATCAATTGATATCTATTTGGTAGCATAGCGGGATCAAAGTGTGAGTTTCATGGGGAAACATAATGAGTGTATTAGCCAATAATTTTTTTGCTGAAAAGAGATTAAGTCGGCATTTTCGCCACAATCCTCAAAAGAGCATCCTATAGCATTAAGTTTGGCCTGCCAAAAACTGGACCGATAGAAAAGCGGCACTGCAGAATACTGAGCCGCTTTTTTGCTAACACAAGACTAAAGTTAAAAAAATATATTTTCCCACTGAATAAAAAACCCACCACAAGGGTGAGCGATTTGTTTTACTTTATCTTTACTCTCTTATTCAATTCATTTTCCAGCTTTTTGTACTGCATATACATAGCAGCACGCCAAGGAACAATCATTCCAAACGCAAGGATCCAGAACATCCCGCTCAGTTCTCCGACATCTATCGAGGAACTTAAAATCAGTTTCGCAATAATTCTGATGATCAAAAGTCCAATCAGGATAAAAGCAAAAGCTTTTGACCTTTTAAGATATATATGTTTGTCTCTGATTTCAAAATTAGATGTTTTTATTAATAAGATGGAAAATAGCAAACCTACTGTCAAAGCCTCTAAGACTTCCAATAATGTTACTCTGAACATAGGGTGAATAAACATAAGTGCCCCAGTACTCATAAAAATAGGGGGCAAAATTATTTTTCTGGCTGACACCGGCCGTTTTGCCGCTTTCATTCTGATAAACATCACCAGAATAGCCATGAATATAGCAAAACCAGTAGACAAATAAATCAAATATTTTCATTCCTTTATGTATGTAGGATAAAGTTCTCCCTTATTATAGCCTATAGAGATGGTGAAAAAAAGGATTCACTGGGAGGTAACTGAAATTTTATAGTTTAGAAAACTCTCCAATAGAAATACTTCATTTTGAAGGAATTCAATAGCTAGCTTTCCAAATCAGCAAAAAACCGTTAGAGCATTCTAACGGTCAACTGAGAACCCGGCTTACTGCTTCAAGTACCCGGTTTTCATCGAATGGCTTAATGATAAAATCTTTTGCACCGGCTTCAATTGCTTCCATCACCATTTTTTGCTGTCCCATAGCCGAACACATAATTACCTTAGCTTGGGGAAACTCCAGCTTAATTTGTTTTATTGCATCAAGACCGCTTAATTCAGGCATCGTGATGTCCATTATGACCAGATCAGGTTTAAGTTCACGGAACATTTCAATTGCCTGCCTTCCGTTCTCTCCTTCACCTGCAATTTCAAAATCAGCTTTTTTCAAGATATTACAAAGAGTTATTCTCATAAATTTTGCATCATCAACTATCAATATTCTAGTCACTGCTGGATCCTCCTCGCCATTGAAACCACGGTTGAAAATATATCGCCATAGAAAATAGATTATTTTACCTATATACATATTGTTAAATATAACTAACCTAAAGTCTAATATCAATGAAAAAAATGCGACAAAATTGGAATCAAAGTTAAGATAAAACTATTAAAATCCCGTAAAACCGCCAAAAAGCGGGGAAAGCCAGATAATGATTTTTGTCATCAAATCAAAGAATAATAAAATTCCCATAAAAATCATGATATACCCACCGACATTTACAATTATATGACTATGTTTTCTGATCCATTTCAGTTTTCCGATGAAGAAAGATAGGATGAAAAACGGAATCGCAAAGCCCAATATATAGGCAATCATGTAAAACAAGCTGGAGCTTGGATTGGTTGCAGCAAGCGCCAGTACAGCCATCAGGATAGGTCCTGTACACGGTGTCCATCCTGCAGCAAAGGCCATCCCAATTAATGATGAACCAAGGTAACCGCTAGGCCTCCGTTTAAATTCGAAACGCTTATCCTGCATAAGAAATTTCGGCTGGAAAAGCCCGATAATAACAAAACCGAAGAATACAATAACAATTGCGCCGATTTGTCTGATCAAGTCTTTATATGTGTTAAAGAAACTTCCTATAAATGAAGCACCAAAGCCAATTGCAATAAAAATGACAGAAAAACCGAGCAAAAAGAAAATAGTATGAAGCATACTCCGCCGCTGCAGCATAGCGTTATCTGTTTTTATTTCTCCTACACTCATACCAGTAATATAAGATAAAAACGCTGGATACAGCGGTAAACAGCAGGGTGAAATAAAACTAAGAACCCCTGCACCAAAGGCAAGGAAAACATTTACATCATTCATTACTTACAACTCCTAAATTGACCTCTTATATTATTCTAACAAATCAATACGTATAAAGATATGAATCCTTTTGTGAATTTTGTATGGCTGCTTAGATGTTTATTTATTCAAATAAGTTCTTTTTTCATCATATATTTGAATACAATTTTAATCATATTAGGCCTACTCATTTGAATTTAAATTCACACTCTATTATACTTATTTAATAATCCCAATAAATGAGAGGTCTCAGCCGTGTTAAAACAAGAGCTTCTTGAACTAATTGAAGAAAAGAGACTGGAACTATTCCTGGTAGTACTGAAAAATGGGTTGAGTTCTCATATCACCGTAAAACATAGCCAGGAATTAGACCGGTTATTAAACCTTTATAATACCAAATATTTAAAAAATAATATTAATTAAATGCTGTTACTCTCCGCTGCTTGGTCCACCGCAACTCTCCAGTCTTCCGTATCCACCGGCTTAAACTTAATGAACCGCATTTTCAAACCTGTCGGCCAATCCGTTTTGAAGCAAATACATTTTATAATATAGTCCCTGTTTCTGAAGAAGCTGCTGATGGGTGCCTCTCTCTACTATTTCTCCCTGGTGGAGCACAAGTATGGTGTCGGCATCCTGGATTGTAGAAAGCCTGTGAGCGATGGCAATGGTCGTTCGCCCTCTTCGCATTTTCTCAAGAGCAGCCTGTATGGCTTCCTCTGTCTCAGTATCAATGCTGGCTGTTGCCTCATCCAGCACCAAAATTTTGGGGTTGGAAGCAATGGTCCTTGCAAAGGCGATCAGCTGTCTCTGACCGCTTGAAAATGTAGAACCTCTTTCAGCCACTTTATGGTCATACCCCTCTGGAAGCTGTTCAATAAACTTATGCGCCTGTACAAACTCGGCAGCTTCACGAATATCATGATCAGATATCGCCTCTTTATTAAGCCGGATATTGTCTTTGACAGTCCCAAAGAATAAAAACGGATCCTGAAGAACCAGCCCCATTTTCCTGCGCAGCTCTTCATTATGATAATCCTTGATTGTGACTTCGTCTATTAGGATATCTCCCCTGTTGAATTCATAGAACCTCATCATTAAGTTAATAATAGAGCTTTTTCCGCTCCCAGTATGCCCAACAAGAGCTACAGTTTCTCCTGGCATGACAGTAAAAGATATATTTTTTAGAACATCTCTTTTGTCATCGTATGAAAAGCTGACATTCTTAAATTCAATTTTCCCTGCTGTAATGTTGTTAACGTCCCCACCCGTGTATGCCGGTGCTAATTCACCTTCATCCAAAACCTTAAATACACGGGAAGCCGCAATGATCGCCTGCTGAAATAACGATAATCGCTGCATTACCTGATTGACCGGCTCAAAGAATCGGTCTATGTAATTAATAAAAGCATACAGTACTCCTATTTCAATGGGCGATTGGAAGGATGATATTCCAAAATAGCTTAAAACGATCATAATAGCTAGAACATAAATCAAATCGATTGCGGGACGAAGCAATAATCCTTCCACTTTTATATTCTTCATTCCCGCCGAAAAATGCATTTCGTTTACTTGTTTAAATTCCTGGCGGAGCCGGCGTTCTTGATTAAAGACTTGGATTATCGCCATTCCTTGAAGAGATTCATTTATTTTTGCATTCATCTGACTAAGCCGTTCGCGCATTTCCTGATAAAATCTTGAACTGTGCTCCCTGTATTTCTTAATTACAAAATATAAGAGCGGCAGAAGAAAGAGACAGAATATTGCCAGCTTAACATTCAGGAAAAACATCGCGGTCAGAATTCCGCCAAGCAGGAAAAAGCTTTGTACAAATGTACCCAGTACAGTAACAAACATATCTTTTATTGCCTCGGTATCATTAGTGATCCGCGATACAGTACTTCCGCCAGGTGTTTGGTCAAAATACTTTAACCCCAGCTGATGGACCTTTGAGAAAGTATCAACTCTTAGCTCCTGTATGATCTTTAAAGCAATCTCCTGAAATTTTAGAAGCTGATAATAGCTAATAAAAAAATTCAGTACTTGAATGGTCAAAAAAGAGCCAGCAAGTATGGCAAGCGGTCCAAACACAATATTATTTTTCGTTAAATAATCGTCTAAGAAAATTTTCACCAATAATGGTCCTGCAATATCACCGAGCGTTGTTAAAAACAGGCAGAAAAAAGCCATCAAGATTAATTTCTTATGCGGTTTCGTATAATTCAGCAAGCGCTTTATAACAATTCGCTGCTCTTTGGCGCTTATTGTTTTAATTTTTTCTTCCATGTCCTCCTCCATGCTCTACAAGTTCTTCCAGCTGCTGACGGATGAACATGTCTTTATACCAGCCATGCACACTCATAAGCTGCTGGTGTGTCCCGCTTTGGACGATGGTTCCCTCGTTCAAGACTATAATTAAATTGGCGTGCTGGATAGCGCTCAGCCTATGCGCAGTAATAATTGTTGTTTTTCCGTTTCGGTTCTCCTTTAAGTTCTGCAGAATCATTTCCTCGGTACGGGCATCTACAGCAGATAAGGAATCATCCAGGATAAGCAGCTCCGGATTTTTAATAAGCGCCCGGGCAATTGAGATTCTTTGCTTCTGCCCCCCCGATAAAGAAACACCCCTTTCTCCGACCACTGTTTCATAGCCTTCTGAAAATTGCAGGATGTCATTATGGATATGTGCAGACTGGGCCGCATCCATTATTTCTGAATAACCCGCTTCCGGCCGGGCGAATGCAATATTATCAGCAACAGTTGCGGAAAACAGAAAATGATCCTGTGGAACATAACCTATCGAATTTCGAAAATGCTGGATACTGAATTCTTTAATTTCATTCCCTCCAAATTGGATGGTTCCTTCATATTGGTCAAATTCTCTTGTGAGCAGCTTTAGCAAAGAGGTTTTTCCTGATCCAGTTTTGCCGGCCACTCCCAGGGTTTCACCGCGTTTTAAATTAAATGTGATATTTTTCAAGACAGGATGGGCGTCGTCGGGAAACCGGAAGGCTGAAATCCGGAAAACTAAATCACCTGCCGGAGCACTTTGAATAGCATTCTCCTTATCTGCGATATCCGCTTTTTCGTTAAGAAGGTTTTGAACCCGGTCGTATGAAGCCCTGCCTCTTTCAACAATATTAAACAGCCAGCCAAATGCCAGCATAGGCCAGATTAATAAACCTAAATACGAAGAAAATGAAACAAGGTCTCCAATCGACATTTCGCCAGATAGTACAAAGCGGGCCCCAACAGCGACAGTCAAAAAATATGAGAGGCCGACAATTACCGAGATCGTGGGGTCAAATAATGCATCTACCCTGGCAACTGCAATGTTCTTTCTTACAACTTCAAAAGATTGTTTCCTGAAGGCATCAATATCTTCTTTTTCCTGCCCAAAGGTTTTAATCACTTTAATCCCATTAATACTTTCCTGGGTTTTATCATTTAAATCCGAGAACGCTTCCTGAGCTTTATGAAACCTATTATGCAAAAGAGTGCCGTAATAGCTTGTGAGATAAGCCATAATTGGCATAGGCAGCAGGCAGATCAGGGTAAGTTTCCAATTTATCAGTGACATGGCAACAATAACAAATCCCCCTGTAGCCAGTGAATCTACGAGTGTTAACACTCCTGCCCCAGCTGTCTGCTGAATTGCCTGCAGATCATTGGTGGCATGCGCCATTAAATCACCAATCCGTTTTCTTTTATAAAAAGCCTGCGACATATTTGTAAAATGGTCATACAGCTGATTTCGAAGCTGACGGGACAATTTAACGGCAGAACCGAAAATCATAATCCTCCAGTAATACCTCAGGCCATACATCACCAGTCCCGCAAGTGCAAGATATCCCATCCATTTAAAAAGTGTTTTAATTGTAAGCTCGCGGTTTTCAATTAGATCTACAATGATCCCAATTATTTTAGGAGGAACCAATTGCAGAACCGCGACCATGCATAGCAGCAATATTCCCAATATATAAGAGTTTTTTTCTTGCCTGAAAAACCACATTAATTGCCTGAAAACTTTCAATATGTATTCCCCCGAGTGAATTGTGGCGCGCATTTCGCCTTTTTTATAATCTAATCAAAAAAAGCCCTAATATTAGAATCCCTAAACAGTTTACCAAATTTTTACTATCTGATAAATAAGAATTTTTCAAGATTTTATCCTTTAAAATAATAATATCCATAAACCCTGAAAATCTTTCCTATGTAGACTCCAACACTTAATGAAAAAAGCAGAGTATAAAATTTCACTAACTTATATACTCTTGTTTGAAATGTTTTTTATTATTATTAAAAAATCATCCATAAAAGCTTTTGCTGTAGGGTAAATTCTAAAATTACTTTTGCAGCCAAATTTCCTCGTGATTAATAAAACATTTTTCATAATGAAATCTGCTTCCTCTTTAGTACCCCAAATCACGCCCAAGCTATTGATGATGCAATTTCTGCGTGGACAAAGAAGCCCTTCACTCCTATAAAATGAACTATTATGGTTCACCCAGCAAAATCCCCATTTGGCATTTTACTATTAAAACCTGAACGGAAATCCAATTGCAAAAACTGAATAGTTTCTGCAGGCGATTCAGGCAAATAAATCATTTGATGATAATTGTTCTGAAGCATTTCTCTATCCTGCTTGGTTGCGAATTGATTGGTTGTTAACAGAAAAGAAAAGTCCTACAGCCAGTCTCCAACCTCTATTTTATTAATTATCCCTTTTATCGTATGGTCTCCTTTTTCTTTTATGACCTCATAAAAATACAACCATTGTCGAAGAATTGAATATCAAATTCATGTTCCTTTATCAGGATGTACCTCTTTTCTAAGATCTTTCTTGCCGTCAATAAGTGAACTGCATTTGGCACCCAATACAGGTGTGCCAGCTATTTTTCCTTGCCTGAGGAACTAACGTCTGTAAAAGAGTATCAATATTGTTAATTCAGCTCACGTCCATTGAATTATGTTATTAAGCAAACATGCAATTTGATTATAGGGAAATATTCAGTGCCGGTCTACCTCTACGCTGACAGTAAGAATAGAATAGGAATAACTTGCAAGTTTAAACTTCCAACAAAAAACCACCTTTCAATGAGTGAGGACCCAATTGAAAAGTGGTTTCGGATTAGTTTATAGAAGACATTGATTTTAATGATGTTGTTTACTATTAAATGTAGTTTTATATCTCCCCTTGTTAAGAATCATTCACTTTATTACTCTCAAAAAAATGAATGACTCCTTGTCCCTTTTTTCTTCAACATCCCTAGTACGAAAGAAAACATAGGTTCATATACCATCAGTTTTTTTTGTTTTCCTGCCCCCAGTTTTCAAACAATTACAAAAGGATACAGCAAGTCAAACTGTATCCTACAATTCCCCTCACCGACAAGATGAGAAAAAAATGCATATTTTTCTTAGAAGTACATGCCTCTTCTTGAGCTAAAAAGGGCATTTTCCCAAGAAATCTGCTTTAATGATGGGTAATTGTATTTTGTGATGTGTCTGCATGAACTGAAATTGTTTCTTTAATTCCAAATGCAATGAAGGCACATACAATTACAGCAATACCTGAAAGGATGCCGATGAATGACAGGCCAAAACCATAATTGAACGCAATAGTGGCTATTATTGCTGGGAAGAAACCACCACCAATAATCTCACCGACCGCAAGCGGAACACCGATCGCAGCTCCTTTCACATGCTCCGGTACAGATTCAGCAGGAATAAGAGCGGTGAATATCGGATAAACTCCCTGACCGAATCCCCCGGCAAGTAACATCAATATAAATAACGCCCAGAAATTTGTTGGAGAGAAAAAGAACAATAAAGTAAATACTCCGCATAAAATCATGCCGGTTATCAATACTTTCTTTCGGCCTACCCGATCAGAAAGCGACGACAAAATCGGCATTCCTAAAAAGGCTCCAATTCCCCAAGCCGACATAATACCATTGGCGACTCCCAAGCTTAGACCCCTTTCTTGGGTCAAATAAGTTGCACCAAAAACGATAAACAGAATCGTCCAAGACATAAAAAATATCATAATAATAGTTGTAAGAATGACGTTCCTTGATTTAAATGGTTCTGTCCAGTTGACTTTCACACTCGTACTTGCAGCATGCTCTATTGTGACTTTCGGGGATTCGTTAACAAATTTCCAATGTACGATGGCTAAAATGATTCCCGGAATGAGTGTGAGATAGAAAACCATTCTCCAGTCGTGGAAAAAACCTATTACCGCTGTTACATACAACGGTCCAAGTAATCCACCCATTAAAGGGAAAGCAGATTGATGAATACCAATTACCATACCCCTTTTTTCTTTATCAGCTACATCAGTCAATAACGCTGTCGCCGAAGGGTAATAAGCGCCTTCCGCTGCTCCCATCAATGCCCGAACGCCAAGCATGGCACCGAAAGATTTTACAAAACCAGTTCCCCATGAAAGCAGCGTAAAGATAAATGTTGCAGGTACAATCACCCTTTTTCTGCCAATCTGGTCGGAGACCCCCCCACCGATATAAGCAAAAAATCCCCAGCTAATGGAAAGTACAGCAAAAATCCAGGAAATTTGAGCCTGATTCAAATGCAATTCAGGAGCTATGGCTGGCATTGCATAGCCGATAATCAGCCTATCCAGCGCCACAAAACCCCAAATTAGCCAATGAATTGTTAGCACTTTGGTCAAATAAGTATTTCTCCCCAAATTCAGCCCCCCTCAACAATTAGGATTTAATTAAACTCTCCATCGTTAAGTAATTTCGTTTATAGTGATCTGAAATCTCCGCTCCCGTGGTTATCCAAACATCTTTATGACTGGTAATATGATTTAGAGCCTTTTCAAGATATTTACTTCGATGCGGATGGCTAATAAGGAATGGATGGAGGGAAATAGCCATGACCCGAGGACTGTTTCCTCCTTCTTCATATAAGACATCAAATGTATCCACCATCATCTGATAGAATTCTTCACCTGTCCTGCCCAAGTCCAAAAATGCAGGGATATCATTAATCTCGATAGAGTACGGAACAGAGATCAAAGAATTTTTCCTCACCTTTAAAGGATATGGCTGCTCATCATTAACCCAATTGGCTACATATTCAATGCCCTCTTCCGCCAAGAGATCCGGTGTATTAAAGGTTTCGGTCAATGCAGGGCTAAGCCATCCCTTCGGTCTTACGCCAGTCGACCTTTCAATGGTGCTGATTACATCCTTGATGACGATCCTCTCTTCTTCTTCAGTCATATTAGCCATAAAACGCGAATTTGTTTGTCCATGACCCATCCATTCCCAACCTAACTTATTTCCTTCCTCAATGATTCTAGGATAATGTTCACAAACCTCAGAATTTAATGCTACAGTCCCTCGCACTCCGTATTTCTCCATAATTTCCATCAATCTCCATATCCCGACGCGTACTCCGTAGTCACGCCAAGAATAATTAAGGATATCTGGTACCAGGCCTACCGTCACAGGAACAATCGACGTGGAAGGACGGTCGATATGAAAGTGTTCAATATTTGGAATGACCCATAGGGCGACTCTTGCATTATTTGGCAACTTAAATGGTTTCCGATCAATAATTGGTGAGTAGTCAAAACGTGTATTGTTCATATTTTTTCTCCTCCAATTTGTTAATGATTGAGAGAATCTCAATTAGATTGGATTATCTAATTCTTCCAGATAAGATATTACATCCTGTGTCCCTGTCACATCGGCATACTTGGCTTGTAAATCTAACAAACTCTGCTCATGGGCACTTTGTAACCTATCGCCAACAGCGTCACTCACCACAATCGGCCGGTATCCACTCGAGATAGCATCTACTGCAGTTGCACGTACGCAGCCGCTAGTGGTGCACCCGGTAATGATTAATGTATCTACCTGTTGTGAAACCAAGCGAGGAATCAAATCGGTTCCAAAAAATGCAGAAGCATACTTTTTAACTAAAAGCATCTCATTATTTTGGTACTCCAGGGCAGGATTTACTTGTACCTCTGGCGTGTGGTTGCGTAGAGTAATTACCCCCTTTTGCTTCCTGGCCCATACCCCTGCATCCTTTAAATCTCCATCATCATATGCAACAGTTGTAAAGATAATTGGAATTTGTTTTCGGCGGGCAACATCCAGAATCTGTTTAATCTCGACTATTTGCTTGTCTAGATTGGCGGCCAATAACATTTCCGGATTTTTGTAATCCGTAAAAGCATTTACCATATCGATTACAAGGATTGCAGGGCGTACTCCAAACCCAATCGTTAAACCAAACCCCCTTTCTTTTAAAAATTGTTCTTCCTCCATATTAAAGCCATTTTGAGACAACTCACGTCCCCCTTTCCATAAAAACTTATCCAAACTTAATCAAACTATTACAATTGTGATTATACAGGCACGGACTAAATACAGTCAATTATAAATATTCTGAAAATTTTCAACAAAATTCGACTTAAAGTTAGCCCGTAATTCTTGTCATAAATATTCTCATTTATTTTGTTACTTATTTTGTTATACTTGGAATAACTGCATACTCAATTGGTTCTACTTTGTTTAATTATCTTGTGCAGGGGGAGATTATTATTGTTTATATCTATAAATGAAGCATCAAAACTTTTAGGTATATCTCCGACTACAATACGACGTTTAGAAGAGAATGGACAAGTGAAAGGTTATGGAATCCGAGTCCATTACACACCTGGCGGGCAAAGGCGTTATTCCGTTGCGGAGATTGAACAATATTTTATCAGCCGGGGTTTTTTTGGAAAAATTGGATTTGGTAAAAGCCCTGTTTTATTAGTAGTTGATTGTATTAATGCGTTTACAAGCAAAGAGTCACCAATGCATGGCGATTGGAACAAAGAAGTAGAAAATATTAATGATCTTGTGTATGCAGCCCATAAAACAGACTGTCCGGTAATCTTCTCACATTCGTATTATGAGGACGGGGACCCAGGGCTAACAATATGGGCCAAGAAAATAGAAGGAATGAAAGCCCTTACTCCTGATTCAAGCTGGGTTCAACTAGATAATAGAATTAAGCAGAAAAAAAACGATATTCATATCTACTCTAAATATGTTTCAATATACTATCAGTCAACTCTGTTAAACGAATTGAGAAAGCATAATTGCGATACTTTAATTATTTGTGGCTTTTCAACAAGTGGTGCTATTCGGGCTGTATCAGCGGAAACCATTCAGTACGGGATACGACCTATCGTCCCAATGGAAGCTGTAGGTGACCGAGATGAACATGTACACAGGAACAATCTATCAGACCTAGATAGAAAGTTTGCCGACGTGCTTTCAGTTGCTGAGGTAATTCAGTATTTATTCGGCCGAACGAAGTAACTATTTTCACAATGTTTGTCCGCGATACCTCTTCCCAGACAGAAAAATATTGAAGCAGCTAAATAATTGGGCATTTATATTAAAATTGTCGTACATACTAAGTTGGTTACTTTACACCCAGTGCCTATGAACATCAACTTGTGAAACGGTCAATAAGAGTGGAAAAAGTAATGATTTGCTATTAGAAACTGACTTATCCATTCCATCTATAGAATCGAATGATTGGTACTGTTGTATATGAGTATTTCAATTTCTCCATTATTCTCTGTCCCGAGAGAGACGCTTGCCCTAAAAAATTGCATGACAAATAGAATTGTCACAAGCTAAATTTTATTTATCAGATAAAGTTTTAGCGAGGCGTACCAATTGCCGTGGGTGCGTCTTTTTTTATTTTAATACTGATTTTGATGAATTATTTTTTATCTTCCTATATTCATTCATGGGCTTGATGATATGATTGATCGTTACTCAAAGATTGTAAGTACCTCTGTGTGACGGATATGTCAGCGTGTCCGAGAAGCCTCGAAAGGCTATACACATCAATCCCTGCAGTAAGGCATGGGACCGAAAAGAAGTGGCGAAAACTGTGAGGGCTAACCCTTTTCCCCGTGATTTTTGCCCTTTTCCCAGCTTCTTTTATAACATTGTCTAATCCGACATGTGATATTCCGTTTCCTGTATAGGTTAAAAAATAATTTTTTTGAGTGATTTTTCTTTGAAATACTGCTTTTTGATTCGCTCATACTTGATTAAGATCCGTTTCAATGCCGGACTAATAAAAACAATCCGTTCTTTATTACCTTTTCCATTTACTAAAATCGTAGTATCCTTCACATTTACGGACTGTAACCCTCTGATTTCCATTGCTCTTAGACCACAGTCAGCTAACATTGTGATAATTGCCTTATTTCTTGTCTCGATATAGTTTTTATAGGTGAATACTTCAATCATTTCATGTACTTCCTCACCCGTGAGTCCTTCCAAAACCTTCTTTGGAACTTTGGGTATATCGACTTTCTTAATAATACTCTCTTTAAGATAACCCACCCTTTCACACCAATTGAAGAATGCAGCAACCATTTTCCACATTGAGACAATACTTTGTGGTTGTAATCCAGATTTCTGCTTTTCTCTTATGTAAGCTTTCAAATCGTAAGCTGTAACACTTTCTAATTCGGTGATTGCTAATTTTTCTTGCAGGAATTGCTTAATCTGCTTGTATTCTTGTCGTTTGTTAATCATGGTCTTATTGGTAAAGCCACGAGCTAAGCAATGGTATAAATACTCTTCAAAAACGTCTTCTAAGTCCATAAAAAAATGCCACCTCCCTGAATTTTTTATCAGAAAAGATAGCATTTTTTAAGAAAAAGAAAAATTAAGCAAAATTCATTGAAATTACTGAGAAAAATTCACTCTAAGTAATTTTCAAACCAGTAACTTTGCTTTCAACAAATGAGTGAAATCTATATAAAAGCCTATTATATCAAGCTTTCAAGGGCTTGCCTTATTTTTGGGCCTTTTGCATCTGGCTCATCATTTGGTTGATTTTCTTCTGAGATGGTTTCATACCCATTTGCATCATCATCATTTTCAGCATTTGTTCATTAATTGGCGGATTTTTCTTCAAGTAGCTCATCATATAGCGGCGAGCAATGAAAAACCCTAGCGCAATTCCGACAACTAGAGCCAGAATACTAGCTAGAATGATTTCCCACATATTACTTCCTCCTTCGTGTTGTCTATCATACAGTGTACTAGACCAATGTTTATTATACAATATACACCGCATGATTTCCTCTGTTTACACAAATTTTCTTTCTTTTATAGGCTTCAGCCAGCCATATCGCCGATTTTCAAGATCCAATGCCAAAAAGCAAGGTTCACACTTCCGTATGCTTTCAAAGAAAGAAGTCTCTGCTTCAAAGTTGCCTTCTGCTTTAATAGCAAGATGTTTTTGGTGTAAAGTTAATGTTGCTTTGCTTCTGCCATTTTTCTTTTCTATATAATATACCCCTTTTTGGAAAGAAAAATCCTTTCTTCCAACGGAAAGCTGTTCGAATAAGTTCTGAATATGCAAGGTAGGTATTGGCTTGGTTACAAATTCAATTTGCTTCTGCAAAATATCTTTTTTTATTCCGGTGGCAACATTATGCTCTAAAAACAGATTAAAGAATAGTTTTTCTCTGCCATAATAATGACGGGCAAATTCTTCTTCTATTAAGTAAATAAGATAGTTTCGCATATAACCGCCTCCTTGCCAAGCTTTTCTATTATTATATAGACGAAAACCGGAAAGATATGTTGGTTCGTGAAAAAAATATTTTCTTATTTTGTCGAATTGGAAATTTTCTGATAGTTACTTTCTTTTACTATAACGCTTTTCACGAAAACTGTAAATTTACATCTTTTTTGTTTTTTTATGGAGGATCGTTCCCCACTAAAAAAACCGGGCTGACGCCTGCCACCTTATTAAGGTACAGGCTATCAGCGCCGGCTGCTTGTGAAGTCTAATTATTAAGTAAGGCTTTTACACGGCTAACAACGTTTTGTACGGTAAAACCGTATTCTTCCATAATTTTTTCACCAGGTGCAGAAGCGCCGAACGTATTGATGGCTAATATATCTCCTTCATCTCCAGTGTAACGGTCCCATCCTAGGGGAGCCGCCATCTCGATGGCCAGGCGTTTTTTGACAGCAGGAGAAATTACACTTTGCTTATATTCCTTTGACTGTTCCTCAAAACGATCCCAAGCTGGCATACTGATAACAGATACGTCAATCCCTTCAGCTGAAAGAGCCTTTTGAGCATCGACCGCGAGATTAACTTCTGAACCACTAGCCAGAAGAAGTGCATCTGGTTGTTCTTTTCCTGAAGCGGAAACAATATATGCCCCTTTGGAAACACCTTCATATGCTTTTTCAGCTGTAGAAGCCAGTGTCGGCAGGTTTTGGCGTGTAAGCACCAACGCTGTCGGACGGTCTTTAGATTCCAAGGCGGCCTTCCATGCTGCGGCAGTCTCATTGCCATCTGCCGGGCGAATCACACTGAGATTCGGCATCGCCCTTAAGGCTGGAAGCTGCTCAACTGGCTCATGTGTCGGACCATCTTCACCAACAGCAATGCTGTCATGTGTAAATACATATGTTACCGGCAGGTTCATAAGCGCTGCAAGGCGGATCGCTGGACGAAGATAATCCGAAAATACGAAGAATGTTCCGGCAAACACGTTTAGGCCTCCATGTAGAGCCATTCCGTTAAGCGCTGCTCCCATCGCAAATTCACGGACACCGAACCAGATATTCCGTCCGCTATAATCACCCGGAAGAAAATCCCCAGCCCCCTTGATATCAGTTTTATTTGATCCAGCCAAATCTGCAGATCCACCAAAGAACGATGGAAGATTCTTTGCAATAGCATTAAGGACTTCGCCGCTTGAAGCACGGGATGCGACACTTTTCCCTTCTTCATAAACAGGAATGTCTTTATCCCAGCCCTCTGGGAGCTGTCCATTGATGGCGGCCTCCAGCTGCTCTCCCAGCTTTGGATTGGCTTCTTTGTACTGATTGAATAAACTATTCCACTCTTCTTCTTTCTTGCTGCCAGACTCTGCAACTGTCTCTTTAAAATGTGCATAAACTTCCTCAGGAACGTGGAAATCCTGGTCAAATGTCCAGTTGTAAAATTCCTTAGTCAGTTTCATTTCATCTTCACCAAGCGGTGCCCCGTGAACCGAAGATGTGCCTGAACGGTTAGGTGATCCATAGCCAATAATAGTTTTCACTTCAATCAGCGTAGGCCTTGATGTGTCAGATTTTGCTTTCTCAATCGCATTTGCTACTTCAGAAATATCATTTCCATTTTCGACTCTAATATAATTCCAGCCATAAGCCTTGAACCGTTCTGCTACGCTTTCACTAAATGATTTGTTTAGCTCCCCATCAAGGGTTATATCATTTGAATCATAAAGGACAATCAATTTGCCGAGCTTGAGGTGTCCTGCCAGGGAAGCTGCTTCAGCAGAAACACCTTCCTGCAGATCTCCATCTCCGCAAATACTGTATGTAAAATGGTCGACTACATTGTAGTCATTTGTGTTGTATGTTGCAGCTAAATGGCGTTCTGCCATCGCCATCCCAACCGCCATTGCGATACCTTGTCCAAGCGGCCCGGTAGTTGCATCAACACCTGGAGTATGTCCGTACTCAGGATGTCCCGGCGTTTTGCTGCCCCATTGGCGGAAGTTTTTAATATCATCCATTCCAACACCGTAACCTGATAGATGCAAAAGGCTGTAAAGCAGCATGGAACCATGTCCCGCTGATAAAACAAAACGGTCCCTGTTAAACCAGGCAGGATTTTGAGGGTTATGGTTCAAGAACCTTGTCCAAAGGGTATATGCCATTGGCGCAGCACCCATTGGTAAACCGGGATGGCCGGAATTAGCCTTCTCTATCGCGTCTATTGATAGTGTTCTGATTGTTGCAATTGAAAGATCATCAATTTTATTTAACATGAACAACATCCTTTCCTAAGTTAGCCTCTCCTTTTTAATATTATAGTTCTTATACTATATTGACAACTAAAATACATGCGGCTTTTTGTAAAGACGGTAATACATTCCAACTTGATGACACAATAAAAACTTGTTAAAGTATCCGTCTAAATCTTCCTTAGGATAAACAAAAAAAGAGAATACATTCAATGTATAATCTCTTTTTTGGTGACATTAAGTTTAATGCAAATTCTTTTTATCCCGCTTAATCTGTTTTATCTTTTCCGGAGTTACATCGTTTCCTTCCGGGTCAATTATAGTGACATTTTCAAGCGTATTAGACATAGACTGCCTGAACGTCTGTAAATACTCACTTCTTAATTGTGTTTGTTCCTTCGCCTCTTCTTTCGTCAATCCAATGTCTTTAGATTTGCGAGAGAGTTCATTGATGCGGGCGATTTTTTCCTTTGACAGCATGGCAATCGCTCCTTTTGGATTTTTCATATTGCCATGTTATATAAAAATAATGAAAAAAACAAGTTCTATGACTTACGGTTTTCTTTCATTGCATATTCAAGATACCGCCTATTAACAGTAGCTTTGGAGATATTAAAACCAAACCCTCTTAAGGTTGCGGCGATTTCAGCGAAGGTCAATCCATTTCCGCGCAGGCGGACAATTTCTTCAACTGGTATTTCCTTGCGCTCACGCCCTCCGGGATTGCCCCGGTTTTTTAAATTTTTCAGGGGCTGATATCCCTTGTCAATTGCCCTAAGCATTCCTCGCTTAATTTTGATATTATGTAATTTCCTCTGATATTCCTCAACAATCCCTACTATTTGAAGGACCATTGTGTCTGAATCCGAAAGTTCCATCTCGCCTTCATGAGCAAGCGAATAGAGTTTTGCACCCTCTTTTAAAATGACATGAAACAGGGCGATCTTTGCATTCCCTCTTCCCAGCCTCGTTTCATCCTGAACCAGAACGGCTACTGCTTTTTCTTCCCTGATTACTTCAAGCAGTTCAAAGATTCCGTCTCTGTCAAGTTCAAACCCGCTCGCCTGTTCTTTGATTACACCTGTTACAGCAAATCCCAGCCTTGCTGCTAGCTCAAGAAGCTCTTCCTGCTGACGCTCCAGGGAAGACTCCTGGGATTCCTTTTCTGTACTGACCCTGCAGTAAATAATCGCCTTCATAATTATCCATCCTTCTAAAAGTCTCCTGCCAAGTTTCCGATCTGCTTATCGTTAATTGCCGGTACCTTTAACTCCTGCCCTTGTCGAATTTGCCCGCCCTCGACTTGGTTATGTTTTTCAATCCATTTGATAATTTCATCTCTTGTATTAGCGGATGATTCATACTGGCCTGCAATATCCCACAATGTATCTCCGGATGATACTTTCACTGTTTGATAGCTATCCTTATCTTCCTTCGAAAAATTAATAGTCAGTAAAATTGAGAAAACTAAAGACAGGCAAATTAAGATTAAAGTATTTGAATGATTTCTGCATAATTGTTTCATGTTCCATGCCCCTTTCAGAATAACCGAATATTTGTTCGTTTTTATATTTGAAGTATATACCGAACATTTGTTTTGTGTCAACGAAAATTCGAACTTATGTTTGTATCCCTTGTTTTTCCATGCTATACTAAAAGTAAGATTTCGGAGATTGGGGTGCGTTAAAAATGACTAAATTATCCAAGAGGCAGCAAGATATACTTGCTTTTATAAAAGAAGAGGTCAGAAAGAAAGGCTATCCGCCTTCTGTTAGGGAAATAGGCGAGGCTGTAGGGCTGGCTTCCAGTTCAACCGTCCACGGTCATTTAGCCCGGCTTGAGAGCAAGGGGTTAATCAGAAGAGATCCGACAAAACCCCGCGCGATTGAAGTACTGGATCTTGATGAAGCGAGTACTATACCAAGAAGCAATGTAATAAACGTTCCGCTGCTCGGAAAAGTAACCGCAGGACTGCCAATTACAGCGATTGAGAATATTGAAGAATACTTCCCTCTTCCGGAGCATTTGGCCCCTCATGACGAACATGTGTTCATGCTGGAAATTATGGGAGACAGCATGATTGAAGCAGGCATCCTTGACGGAGACTTTGTCATCGTACGCCAGCAGAAAACAGCCAACAACGGGGATATAGTAGTGGCCATGACAGAAGAAGACGAAGCAACTGTAAAGAGATTCTTCAAAGAGAAAGATTATTTCCGCCTTCAGCCGGAAAATTCAAGCATGGATCCTATTATTCTACGAAATGTATCCATTCTCGGCAGAGTTATCGGCCTTTACCGTCAAATTCAATAACGTAGATTTTCTAAAGCGCATTCTGCGCTTTTTTTGTTTATGAAATATAGACTAGTTTCTAAAAATTAACTAAGTACAGTAACCTTAAATATATGACACCCGCTTAAGTAATGCCGCTTCAGGTTATTTTGTAATAGTTAATTTGTATAAACCGTATTTAGTGGTATCACAGTGTTTTTCTGCTAATGAGATAAAAAGACGCTCACACGATTACTGTATATATGACAAAAAAATGTCAAAAGAATAATGGAAAGTGGACGTTTATCAATTAATGTTAAGCAGCAAAGTAACTGCCTCTTCCCTGTTGAAATAGGTGTTTCTTTATACTTTAACCAAACTAAAAACACCCCCTTTATGCAGAGAGTGTTAATCCTACTTATAAATCGACTTTTGGCGTTTTATTTACCTTCTTTTTTTCTTCTTTATTTTCATAATTTCGGTCTATGCCTTTTACTCCTTTTGGTGATTTTCCACCAAGGCTAACATTTGTATACTCTTTTTCAGACACGTCATTCACCTCCGTATAGCTTAATTTGTCCATAAATATTTGGTTTATATGTAGATAAAAAAAGAGAAGTAAATAATTACTCCTCCTGTTCATCCTGTTCTTCAAAATGTTGGTCGCCATCAATTAATTGTTCCCAGTTGTTTTTGGTCATGTTCTCCCAAATTTGATCTATAAATTTCATTAGTTATCACCTCAGAAGTAGTATCAGTACTCCTTTACCCGTTTTAAGGCTGGTATAACCTCTGGTATGCAGTTTGGATCTAACCCAAGGGAAATGTATTAACCTTCATCCAGCTCTCTAATTACAGCACGCACCGGGCTGCCATCCGCTTCTGTTAATGGTAATGGCAAAGCGGCTATTTCATAATCACCCGGCTGGATTTCTTCCAGGACAAGACCTTCTAAAATATGGATTCCATTTGCGAAAAGCTGATGATGCGCTGGTAAACCCTTGCTATCTAGAGGGTCTACTGAAGGCAGGTCAAGGCCAAGCAGCTGAACTCCCTGATTCGCAAGATATTCGGCCAAGTCGGGTTCAATAAACGGAATCTTTTCTGGAAAACTCATCCTGCCTTGCCAGGCACCTGTATAAATGATCAGTCTGATAACCCCTTTAATATCAATACCGGAGAAATGGTGAACGGCAATGCTTTCTACATTAAGTAAATGAATTACCCTGGCTTTTCCGATATACAAATTCAGGTCTAGATCAATCACTTTTTTTCCATGGTTATCAAAATGGAATGGTGCATCAATATGCGTACCAGTATGGGTACTCATTGTTATTTGTCCTACATTAACCGACCCACTTTCTTCTTTCGACCAGTTAATTTTGTAGGAAAACGCTGTATCTCCTGGCCAAACAGGGACATTTTCATTCAATTGCTGTGATATATCCTTCCAAGGTTTCACTGCATTCACCCCATAATCGGATATGGACGGCCCTTTAAATAGCTGTTGATCTTCTAATCGATGCCGTCTACTTCTATGAAATTATAACCTTGTGCGTACACTCCATAGTTCAGGGAAGAAGTGCTGATCCATCGCCTTTTTTAAATAGGTTACACCTGAAGAACCACCTGTACCCTGTTTATGCCCGATGATCCTCTCCACCGTAGTCATATGGTTAAATCGCCAAATTTGCTGTTGGCTGCCAATATCAACAAGTTTCTCTGCCAATTCATATAAATCCCAATATCGGTCAACATTTTGATATACAGTAAGCCATGCCTTTTCTACACTCTCATTGTGCTGATAATTTTTGGACCAGTCACGATTAAGCGCATTTTCATCCACTGGAAGCCCTTTAATGGATAGCGCTTGAATCGCGGCATCATAGATTCCAGGCTCCTGCAGGGCAGTGAGCATTTTGTTATAAAGAACTTCCTCATGCTGATAGACATCGAGTTTATGAGCGTTTTTGTTTCCCAGCAGGAATTCTATTAAACGATTTTGGTAAGATTGAAAGCCAGATGATTGGCCAAGTTTATCCCTGAATTGCATGTAATCAGCAGGAGTTAAGGTTGAAAGAACGTTCCAGGATTGGATTAATTGCTGCTGGATTCTTGAAACGCGCGATAGCATCTTGAAAGAAGGTTCCAAATCGTTGTTCCGTATACATTGTCTTGCCGCAGTCAGCTCATGTATGGCCAACTTCATCCATAATTCACTTGCCTGATGTATCACGATAAACAGCATCTCATCATGATGCCCGGATAACCGGTGCTGACTTGAAAGAATTTTATCAAGATGAAGATAATCCCCATACGACATTGCTTTTTTAAAGTCAGTGCGAATTTCTTTTTCCATCGTTCCCCCCCCCAAACATGTCCCGTTAATCGATTTTGGTTTGTTTTGCAGTACTGCTGTCGTCAAAGTCTGTCCGCTGTCTGTTTTCCTGTCCTTTTTTCCATAGAAAATATGCGATTGTAAGGAATATTAACCAGGGAATGCCAAACTGCAGGACGATCTTAAAATTTGTAAACCATGTTGAAACAACTAAAGCAAATAAGAGTGCAGCACCTAAAATCGTCATGAAAGGATATCCAGCCATCCTTACCGGCAATTTACGACCTCCTGTTTCTTCCCATTTTTTCCGGAAGAACAAGTGTGATACAAAGACCATAAACCAGGTGAAAATGGCTCCGAACATCGATATTCCCATCAAGAAGGCATAGGAGGTATCAGGCGTCAGTGCAGTAACGGCAGCCGCGAGTAAGATTCCCATGGTTGAAAGCATCAGTGCATTTGCAGGAACACCATTCTTGCTAACTTTTCCTAAAAAGGCAGGTGCAAAAGTTCCTCGTGATAAGGAGTACATCATACGTGTGGAAGAATAAAGCTGGCTATTCATTGCAGATAACGCTGCCGTTAGGACAATAAAGTTTATGACTCCGGCGGGTGCAGCCGGGATGTTCAGGATTTCCATCACCTTCACAAATGGACTTTTATCAACACCAGCTGATTGCCACGGAACGATCATCAGCATGATGCCTATTGTCAAAACATAGAACGTCGACAAACGGAATACAGTAGCTTTTAGTGCTTTCGGGACCGCTACATCAGGGTTTTTCGCTTCTCCAGCAGTAACAGCTATCAATTCCGTCCCCAAAAAGCTGAACAATGAAATGAAAATTGCAACCCACATACCCCACCAACCGAACGGGAAAAACCCTCCTTCTTTTACAAAGTTGGCTGGACCCATTTCGCTTGATTGGGATCCGCCCAAAAGGACATATGCTCATAAAATGATAAACATGACAATTGCGCTGACTTTAATCATCGAAAACCAATACTCAAAAGTAGCAAAAGTGTTTACACTTCTCATATTGACGTAAATCAATACCGCGGCAAAAAAGGCAATCGAAATGATGCCAGGCACATCGGGAAACCAGTACTTCATATAAACAGCAATTGCGCTGACCTCTACCCCGACTGCCAAAACATTTGCAATCCAGTAAGAATACCTGACTAGAAAACCCGCAAGCTGGCTGATATACTTTTCAGCAATAGTGCCAAAAGAACCCGATGTTGGATAAGCGACCGTCATTTCTGACAAACAGCCCATTAGCAGCAAAACTGATGAAAGCTCCCATCACATAACTCATCAAAACGCTCGGCCCTGCTGTTTGTATCGCAAGTCCGCTTCCTAAAAACAATCCAGTCCCTATCGCACAGCCCATGGCGATCATCGTTAGCTGCTTTGTGCTTAATTCACTTTTTAACCCAGGTCCCTCATTGGCAGCCTGTTTCATCTTCTTCCCCCTAACTTGGGTCTACGCTACAACTTCGCGCTCATTTTGAAACTTTTCATATTGCTTATCATTCATTATTTTCTTTAGGATTTGAACGACTTCCCATACTTCCGTGAATGACGTATAAAGCGCAATTGGGGCGAGACGAATGATGTTTGGTGAACGGAAATCAGGGATTATGCCACTTACTTTTAAAGCTTTGCAGATTCTTGCTGCTTCTTTATGTTCAAGACTGATATGTCCTCCACGGCTGTTTTCATTTCTGGGGCTGCCTATGAAAAAACCAAGGCCGGTTAATTCATGGTCGATTAATCCAATTAAATATTCAGTGAGCTGCAGTGACTTTCGGCGAATATTTTCAATGCCGGCCTCCTGAAAAATCGCAAGTGAGCCGAGCAATGGTGCCAGACTTAAAATATGGGGAGTACCTATTTGGTAAGCACCAGCATTATCTGCTGGTATAAATGCATGTTCCATGTCAAATTGTTTATCTTTTCTGGAACCAAACCATCCGGCAAGACCAGGCCTTGTGCCAAAATGCCTTTGATTTACAAACAGCCCCCCAACGCTCCCGGGTCCACCGTTTAGATGCTTATAATTGCACCAAAATGCAAAATCAACATCCCATTCGCTAAATGAATGAGGGATGGCTCCAACAGAGTGGCAAGCATCGAATCCTATTAAAATGCCTCTTTTGTGTGCTTCGTCGGTTAGTTTTTTGACATTAAGGATTTGTCCGCTGCGGTATAAGACGGTTGGCAAAACGATCAAGGCTACTTCATCAGTCATTTGGTTAATGATATCGTCCTCTTCTAAATACCTTCCATCCCTGCTTTTTACTTGAATCAGATGTGAATCAGCGTCATTGCCATGCAGCTGAAGCTGGCTTTGGATGGCATATATATCAGAAGGAAATGTAAGCTCATCGGCTAATATTTTTGTTCGAATGCCATCAGGCGTATAAAACGTTGAAAGCAATTGATGCAGATTCACCGTTGTTGAAGCGCTTACAATAACCTCGTTAACAGAGGCGCCTACAAACGGTGCAACAAGCTGGCCAGCAGTTTCTGACATGTAAAACCACGGCTGGTTCCCTTTTGTCCAACCGTCTATTCCAAGCTGTTTCCAATCTTCCAGTGATTGTAATAATGTTTGTTCAGCTCTTTTTGAAAGTAGCCCTAAAGAGTTTCCATCCATATAAATAATGTTTGGCTGCAAATAGAATTCATAACGAAAATGGGACAGAGAATCATTTTCGTCCATTCTTTTTGCATAGTCCAAAGAGTTTTGATAAATTGATTTATCCAATCCATCACCCCCATAAAATGGTAATATCTATACAGTGGAAATCGTATCAAAGAAATTGAGCGGAAGTCAATCCTTCAGCAAATAATTCAGTGAAATCTGACAAATTCTCAAATAGGTTTTTTGTCCAAATAAAGCGAATGAGGAGGTTTAAAAAACACCAAAGTAAAATATCAATCGAATAGGAGCTCTTCGACCTTTTACCTTAGTAAAAAACCGATGCTCTTCGCTATATCTCCAACTTACTGCTATCCGGGGTATTCAACTATTCTTTATTACCTATTTGCGACATAAAAACCCCCCTTTAGGGAGGCTTAATTTAATTATTCATTCTTTACTGACCAAAGTAATTCAGGTAGTCTTCTTCATCTTTAAACTCGATTGGACCGACATCCATTCTAAAACTACCATCATTATAAAGCATAGGGGAGGCTTCGGAATTGTCACGTGAATAGCGCTCCACATGTGACACTTTCATTGCTTGACCATCAGTGAAGTCGATATGTGCCAGTGCTACCCAATACGCACGATCATTATATTCTAGAAGTGGAGCTATAACTACATTACCCATGTGGTTATCTACGACAGCTTTCGCCCGCATCGAATAAAAGCTTCCTACACCGTTACTTACTGCGCTATAAGCAGCAAATAAAACATATGCTAGTTCATCCGTTTTATAAATTTCAATTGTTTCTTTTCCAAACTCTTGAGAATCCCCATCAAGACGAATAAAAGGAGAATGGTTACTGCTTCCTAAATCTCTATAATAAACTTTTCCGGATTGACCGTTTTTTAATACATAAAAACAATATAGATCAAGATCTTTAGCTGTTTCCCATTCGAGAGTAGCTGTTATTCGCTGAGATTTTTTAATGTTAACAGATTGCTTTTTCTTTAACTCTATTTTAGAAATATTCACAATAGAAACAGCAGGGTTTCCCGATGGTTCATTTGATTCAGGCTTCTGTGTAGCCTGGTGAGTTTGCTGAGGTTGGATTGAAGTTTGTTGTGGTTCTTCCACATCTACCCCATACGATTTACATAAGGCTGCCAATCCCCCGAAATAACCCGCTCCTACAGAATTGAATTTCCAATGACCGGAATTTCTATATACTTCTCCAACTACAATAGCTGTTTCTTCAGTAAAAGAAATTGGAACTGGAAAACATAATAATTCTTGGTTGGTTTGTTCATGAATTACTCGAATGTTTATATCGGATATTTGTCGAAAAGATTCATTTGATTTGTATATGGTTAACGAAAAAACGATTTTTTGGACTTCGGCAGGTATTTTATGTAAAGACACTTGGAAGTTCTGTTTTGTTGAAAGGCCTGTATTGATTTTTGTTACTGATTTGCAAGATGAAGAGGGCTGGCCGTAAAATACAAAATCAGAATCGTCCTTTACCTTCCCATTTAGACCTATAAGAAATGCAGAAGCATCAAGCTCTATATCATCAGTTGATCTCCAATCAAGTTCAATTCGTATGGTTCGTATGTTAGGGTTTAGCTTTGTAATATCTGATTTTTGTCCTTTAACTAACACTACTGACATTTACTTTCTTCCTTTCATGTTTTCTCCATCTTTAATAACAAATTATACTGTAAAAATAGCAGGATTACGTTTGTTTATAAATTCCAATTCTATAATAATAGAATTCTAGCCGCCTTTAGATTTTTTTAACGGGATTAAATATGTATTCTTATCAATCCTCAAATAATTCCCTTGAGCTAGTTCTTGTACCAAGGCTCAAGGGAATTTCTGGTAATATTTCTTACTAATCCCATTTGTTGTAAAAGCAATAGGATGGGCTTGTTGACAGAATTTTAAAACATTACTATGGAACGTTCGGAATTGAGTATATACAGCTCATTGTCTCTATTCGGAACTAAATAAGTTTGTGATAGTCAAAAAAATCCTGTTTAAATCAAGCTTCTTTTTGTTCTTACTCGTTTTTTTACATTTTTATATTTACGATAGCCGTAACGAACTAAATCTAAAATAAAATAAGGGATTTTAATAGGAAACAGGTATAATGTATGTTTGTATATTTTATTATAGGCCGTTTCTAAATCATCCCATTTTTTGTCTATACCTTCTTTGTAAAAGTCTGAAATATCAACAACATAGCCTCTGCCGTCTTTCATCATGACGTTTTTGCCGTGAACATCATAGGGATTGAGTCCTTGTGTCCTTGCATAATCAAGTGCTTTGTTAACATCTTTAATAACACCTTGAGGAATTCTCTTTCCTTTATGGACGGCATCATACAATGTGATTCCCTTTAGTCTTTTCAGAATTAAATACCTATCACCAAAGCCTATTAATTCAGAATAAGCTGGATGTGAACCCAACTTTTGATATACATGCACTTCCTTTTTCAATGCTTTCACATCACGACTATATACCTTCACCACCCACTCCTCATAATTCAAGTGTAAAAACACAGCAGCATAGTTCCCAGCTCCAATACACTTCCATTGTTCCGGAACATTATCTACTTTTATGGGGTCAAAATCATGCTCGCTTGTTAGGTGCACTTTATATAACAATTCTCGTTCAATCAAATTTTTAAAATCAGAAATTTTATTTCTCATTCGACAACTCCTGCTTCTAATACATATCTTATTATATCTCTTGTATCCCCACTCCCCTATTTTTTTGTTATATGTTGATGAAAAAACTAAACCTGTCTTTGATAAAGCTAGGCACTTTAACGCCTAACTGAGACAAGTTTTCTAAGATTGATACACCTTCATTGCCCAAATAAAAAAGCACTGTCATAAGTGCAAGTGCTCCATTTATGCCCAATATAATATCAATAACATTTGTCAGAATAATTGCAGAAAGTACTCCAATCTTCCTTGCATATCCCCACCACGCTGTACGACTTCTTAAGCGTTTTTCTTTAACGGCCCCCAACACACCTGTTACGATATCAACCGCCATAGCAAGCAACAATAGATCAAGGTATTTTACATCACCGAATAGGTATGAATGTACAATTTGTAAATGTTCCGTGTTTTCCCTCCAATCCTAAAAGGATGAGCATATAGCCTACCCTGAAATTAAGCATAAAAAATACACCCTATCAGGTGTTTACTTTATTGCACATAATGTTCCGGAAACGGCAAAAAAACCAACACTTAGCTGTTGGCTCTCTCATTCACCATTGGATATTTAACCTAAACTAATTATCTTCACCTGGTTTATAGAAATTTGGATCATTTTTATGTCCCAAAATTTCATTGTCATCTATTTTTAATTTTCCGTCTCGAGAATAGGTAGCCAGCATTATTTCATCTACCCTTAATCCAACTTTTTTTAGTTCTATATACAGCCACTCTCTATCAAGTTTTAGAAACTTTAAATTATGACCAATGATTTCTCCATCCATAATTAATGGAATAGGAATAAAAGTCTCGTTAACCTTTTTACTCAGATCTGCAGGTTGGACAGGACGAAAATCAGATTTCGGAATCACGCTGATATTCCCAGTATCCTCCATTAGGGCTATAGAAATCTTAGAAGTATCTGTGAAGCCTTTAATACGTAGTTGTGCCAATAATTCATCCAAAGGCATACGAACTTTCTTCAACCCATCCCTATCGATATCACCGTTCCGAATTAAGACTGTCGGACTTTCATAAAGAACCCATCGTAATTTATTATTTAAAGCTATCTTGGCAAATATTTTATATAAAATCACTAGCATAATCGAGTAGATAACCGATTTTACTAAGTTAGCGTCCTCTAACGGTTCACTTATCACATTACCTAGTATAAGGATGTACAATAAGTCAAAACTGTGCATCTGCGCAACAGCTTTCTTTCCGGTTACTCTCAAAAGAAGATATCCCACTATAAAAATCAGTATTGACTTATATATAATCACCATAAAGAATAATACTCCTTTAAAGACGTCTTCTTTCATTAACCGCTCCATGAATATTAGGATTCTCAAAGAGTTCGCTGACTATTCCAATTATTTATGTCTGGTGTACTTTCAAAAAATTATACACACTGTTCCGCATAATGGTCCGTATGTGACATAAAAAAAGACCTTTACGCTTCGTAAGGTTCTCCTGTCATTTCTTCGTATTGTGCTGGTGTAATCTTACCGTAGCTCAGCAAGCCCTTGTTCTGCGTTATCGGCTTTGGAATACTCATAAACGAAACCGTTGCATGTGTACTGGCTAACGTTTGACTAGCGATTAGTGTCATGCCACCAGTATTCGGTAAAGGTTGCCAGGAAATACTTCCATCTGTCGATCCAGCCATAAGCACCTTACCGTCATTTGTGGTGCCTGTGGCAGGAACGTGCATATTTCCATCGCCTGTGGGATGCGAATAAACCACTGTTTCGGCATTGTTAACCTTAATGTTTCCGTTAGTCGTCGATGAAGCTACTGTCGATTTACCATTCACCAGATCATACGCCTTCTTCACCGCATTAGCTGTCGCCGCTTGGGTTATTAATGTGCTCTTGATATTATCATTTAGTTGAACATGACCAGCTATGGTTGTTGACGCAGTTTCCGCCTTATGCGCAGTAAGTTCCGATTGAGTAGCAGCATTTTTATCAATGGCCCCTAAATTAGCTGTGTTAAAATAATCTGTATCTGTAAGTTTAGGAATCTTTAAATTTGGCGTTTCTATAGTCATTCTTTCACTTCTTACTGTTTATAAGTTGACCATTCTGCCATAGTTAGTTAAGTTTTTAGTACTAATATCACTCATTGTTAACTGGTAGTTGTTAAATTCGCCCTTTGTAAGATAAGCGTAAAGATAAGCTATTTCTAAATGAGCAGGTTTAATCTCATTAATCCTTTTCTTTAGTCTTCAATATTCGGAGGTATGCCCCTTATTGATTAACTAACATTGACTGTACCCACCACCGCATCTTGTGTACCTCCAATAGTTACATTTGTAGTACCAGCATTAATGTAAGATTTCTATAGTCACTTATCTCGTGAAATACTAGGTCTATCCTGGAAGAGTGTAGACTTTGATGAGAACTCAAACTTTCCACACAGGAAATTTCATGGCTGGCGACATTTGCATCCAGTCTATTGTTACAAAGTGGAGTGAACGTAAAGATGATAGCTACCAGGTTAGGACATTCATCTCCTATTAACACTCTCCAAATATACAGCCATGATACTGCTGAAATGAAAAGACAAATGATTGAAAAGCCCACTAATTTATGTTGGCTAATTTTTTGGTGGTCATTTAATGGTCAAAACAAATATTAATTAGGTGGTCAAATGTACAGAACATGGTGATAAAAGGGTAACAAAAGAGGTAACGGATTACCTATAATCCATTACCTCTTTATAGTATCAAATATAACTGAAACGTTGATAAATCAATATATATAGTATGCAGCAACAAAAATATTACATTTGAACACCCATAGTGTCAAGGGTTCTCCATCTTAGTACATTGTCATATACTGCTCGCGTTCCCAAGGATGAACTTGTGTACGGAACATATCCCACTCAATTTCTTTTGCTTCAATAAAGTGCTCAAGCAAGTGGCTTCCCAAAGCCGAAGTGATGACTTCGTCAGCCTTCAGTTTGTCTAGGGCAGCCGCTAGAGTAGCCGGAAGATCGATGATTCCTGCTTCTTCACGCTCTTCTTTATTCATTACATAGATGTTGCGGTCAACTGCTGGAGGCGGAGTCAATTTGTTCTTGATTCCATCAAGTCCTGCTTGCAAAATAACAGCCACTGCAAGGTATGGGTTGGCAGCCGGGTCAACACTGCGTACTTCAACGCGTGTACTTACGCCACGGGAAGCCGGAATACGAATTAGCGGACTGCGGTTACGTGCAGACCATGCAACATAACATGGTGCTTCATAGCCAGGAACCAGACGTTTGTAAGAGTTTACAGTCGGGTTTGTTACAGCAGTGAAGCTTGGTGCATGCTTAAGGATCCCTGCGATAAACTGGTGTGCTGTTTCGCTAAGCTCTAGGTCACCTTCTGTGTCATAAAATGCGTTTTCATTGCCTTTGAAAAGAGATACGTTGCAGTGCATTCCGGAACCATTAACACCAAACAATGGTTTTGGCATAAAGGTTGCGTGAAGGCCGTGCTTACGTGCAATTGTTTTTACCACAAGTTTGAACGTCTGAATATGGTCACAAGCCGTAACTGCATCAGCATACTTGAAATCAATTTCATGCTGTCCAGGTGCTACTTCGTGGTGGGAAGCTTCAATTTCAAAGCCCATTTCTTCCAGTTCAAGTACGATATCGCGGCGGCAGTTTTCGCCCAAGTCAGTCGGAGCCAGGTCAAAGTATCCGCCTTTGTCATTTAGCTCAAGAGTTGGTTCACCTTTTTCATCAAGCTTGAAAAGGAAAAATTCAGGCTCAGGCCCCAAGTTGAAGTCCGTGAAGCCAAGCTCCTTCATTTCATTTAAGATACGCTTTAGGTTTGTGCGAGGGTCACCTTCAAAAGGAGTACCATCTGTATTATAAATATCGCAGATCAGGCGGGCTACCTTACCTTTTTCGGAAGTCCAAGGGAAAACCACCCATGTATCTAAATCTGGATACAGGTACATATCAGATTCCTCAATGCGGACGAAGCCTTCGATGGAAGAACCGTCAAACATCATTTTGTTGTCCAATGCTTTGCCTAGCTGGCTGACTGGAATTTCAACGTTTTTGATAGTTCCAAGAATATCCGTGAATTGAAGACGGATATACTTTACATTTTCTTCCTTCGCCAACCGTGTAATATCTTCGCGTGTGTACTTTGCCATGGTTCGAGTCCTCCCTAACATTTCAATAAATCTTTTATTTTTAATGGAAAAAGCGTGACATGTCTCCCTGCCGAAGCGAGGTGCGATTTTTGCCGCTGTGCATCATTTCTGCACGGAGAAGCTTTCGAAGCTCACTATCGCTTAATACAGGTCTGGATGCTTTTTCTTCTTGCTCACCAGTGATAGTATTTACTTTATCTTGCTCTTTTTTTACCTCAAGTATTTTCTTGATGCCTGCGAGGTTCACACCTTGTTCAAGCAGGTCTTTAATTTCCAGAAGCCGGTCGATATCTATCAGTGAAAACATTCGGCGATTTCCTTCGGTTCTGGCAGGATGTATTAATTGATGCTCTTCGTAATACCGGATCTGGCGGGCAGATAGCTCTGTTAGCTGCATGACAATTCCGATAGGAAACAGTGGCATCGAGCGTCTTATATTGCTGCCGCTCATCCTTGCATCCTCCTCTTTTGTTTGAACTTAATGCTATTATATTCAATGTTAGTTTTCTTGTCAAACTAATGTTAGAAAATCTAACGTGTTTTTTATATAAAAAATAAAAGGCCAGATACGGCCTTTATTTAATGGTGATTAATCCCTTCTCGATCAAGGAATCAACAGCTGTCAAAATAGCAATTTTAACATGGGAATAAGTTAGACCACCTTGGACGTAAGCCACATAAGGCGGCCTTGTCGGTCCATCAGCAGTGAGTTCGATGCTAGCACCTTGAATAAAGGTCCCTGCAGCCATAATGACATCATCCTCATAGCCAGGCATATAGCTTGCATACGGCGTTACGTGGGAATTGACCGGAGAAGCAAATTGAATAGCCTGGCAAAAGGCAATCATCTTGTCCCGGTCATCAAATTGCACTGACTGAATCAGATCAGTCCTTTTTGCATCCCAAACAGGATTAGTATTCATGCCGAGCTCCGTCAAAAAGGCAGAGGTAAACATCGCTCCTTTTAAAGCCTGTCCCACCATATGGGGAGCAAGAAAAAAGCCTTGATACATTTCCTGCAGGCTGTATAGGGAGGCACCTGCTTCAGCTCCGATACCTGGTGAAGTCAAGCGAAAGGAGCAAGCTTCAACATATTCTTTTTTACCAACAATATATCCGCCTGTTTTCGCAAGGCCCCCACCCGGATTCTTGATGAGCGATCCCGCGATTAAGTCGGCGCCAATGTGGCATGGCTCAAGCTCTTCTACAAACTCCCCATAGCAATTGTCGACGAAAACAACCACATCAGGTTTTATTCCTTTTACCAATTCGATCATTTCCTTTATTTCTGCAATTGTATAAGAGGGACGTGTAGCATAGCCCTTAGATCTTTGGATTCCAATCATTTTAGTGTTTTCTTTTATCGAACTTCTAACTTTTTCAAAATCGACACGTCCCTCATCAGTCAGAGAAACTGCGCGGTAGCTAATATTGAACTCCTTCAAAGAGCCAATACCGCTGCCTCGGATCCCGACGATTTCCTCAAGCGTGTCGTATGGTTTGCCTGTTATGTATAATAATTCGTCACCCGGCCGCAAAATCCCAAATAATGATATCGAAATGGCATGCGTTCCCGAGATAATCTGCGGCCTTACAAGTCCCGCCTCACCGCCAAATACATCCGCATAAATGGATTCAAGGGTGTCACGGCCGCTATCATCGTAACCATACCCAGTAGTAGGGATAAAGTGGGAATCACTCACTTGATGGCGCTGGAAGCTTTTGAGCACCCTGAATTGATTTGTTTCTATTCTTTCATCAACTTCACGGTGCAAATCGGCAAGCTTTGTTTCTATTTTATTAGCGAGGCTTTTTAATGCTTCGCCATTTTTTAATTGCTGATACATTACTTATTTCTCCTCTTTACTTTGAAAATTTCTCCAGCTGTCCTGTTATCGGATGGTCCTGCATGGCATATCCTTTACATTCGTACTGTTCTTTTTCCTCATCAAATACAAGCGTCCTTAAAATTGTTTCATTTTTCAATTGGGAAAGAAGCTTCCCCTCACTTGAAGGAAGGAGCACATGATATGCTTCCATTTCCGCAATAACTTTATCTTCTATTTGAGTAAGAACCTTTTCGATATCATCCACAGAACGGGCACTGATTAATATAGATGCTTCCTTTGAAGAAGGGACAAACTCCGGATGCTTTAAATCACTTTTATTATAGATAACCAATTGTGGAATATCGTTCACTTTCAAGTCCTCCAACAGCCGGTTAACAGTTTTTTCATGGTTAAAATAATCCGGATTGGAAGAATCAACAACATGAAGAAGCAGGTCAGCTTCCTTAACCTCTTCAAGAGTAGACCGAAAGGCTGCAATCAGCGTAGTGGGCAGATCCTGGATAAACCCTACCGTATCCGTAAGTAAAGCTGTAAACCCGCTCGGCAGTACCGCTTTCCTCGTCATTGGGTCAAGCGTTGCAAACAACAAGTTTTCCTCGAAAGACCCTGCCTCAGTCAGCCTGTTAAATAATGTTGATTTTCCGGCATTTGTATAACCTACCAAAGCAGCCTGGAACGTTTTATTGCGCTTGCGTCTTTCCCGATATCGTTCCCGGTGCTTAACCACTACGTCAAGCTGGGTTTTGATTTCATCGATCCTTCTGCGGATATGGCGGCGGTCGCTTTCCAGCTTTGTCTCACCCGGACCTCTTGTACCAATTCCTGCACCAAGCCGGGACATTGAGGTACCCTGCCCGGCAAGCCTGGGCAATAAATATTGGAGCTGCGCCAGTTCCACCTGTAATTTCCCTTCCTTGGAACGGGCACGTCCCGCAAATATATCTAGTATCAATTGTGTCCGGTCGATAACCCTTGCTTTTAAACCTTGAGAAAGATTACGGATTTGGCTTGGTGACAGTTCATCATTAAAGATCATGATGTCCGGTTCCAATTCCTCCTCCAGCGCCTGCAATTCCTCTACTTTGCCTTTCCCTATATATGTAGATGGATGGATTCGGTCACGTTTTTGGGTTAAGGTGACTAAAACCTCGCCATTAGCTGTGTTTGTTAAAGAAGCCAGTTCATCCAATGAGTATTGGAACCGCTGATCATCCTCGTTTGTCTGGCAGCCAACCAGGACTACTTTTTCTTTTTCATCTTTTTTATCCATATTGCAGCCCCTCCTACAATGGAAATGCCCCTAAAAATTATTTATTAACTGGATTTTTATCCTTCCCATTAATTTAAATTCATTTTATTGGTTTCATTACCCATTGGTTTTCATTTTTACACTGGCCATTCTGGTTATTTTACCATATTAACTGCAGTTCCACTAATCCAGTCTGCCAGAAAAAAGCAAACAAGGTACCGCACTTTTACACGGCACCCTGCTTCTTAATAATAATTTAATCCTCGTCTTCATCGAACATTAAATCCTGACTCCGCAGTGTCATTAAGTCGCTTTTTTCATACGTATCCTCCATCAGCAGCCTCATGGCCTGAGTCCGTATGGATTTTTCAATCAGGTTGCGTATATAGCGGCCATTTGAAAATGACAATGGGCTTAACACCGTTTTTAAATACACGAGATGTTCACGCAACTTTCGCTCAGCGTCCCGGCTTAAGGAATATTCACGTTCATTCAGCATCCGCTGTGCTATTTCCAGGAGCTGCTGAATAGTGTAATCAGGGAAATCCACGACTATCGGGAACCTAGAATGCAGACCAGGGTTCAGCGTTAAAAAATAATCCATTTCTCTGGAATACCCTGCCAGAATCAATATAAATTCATGCTGGCGGTCTTCCATATGTTTGACTAGTGTATCAATTGCCTCCTTGCCGAAATCCTTTTCCCCTCCCCTGCCGAGTGAATATGCTTCATCAATAAACAGAATGCCGCCAATCGCTTTTTTGATTAAGTCTCTTGTTTTCTGAGCGGTATGCCCAATGTATTCCCCAACCAGGTCCGCGCGCTCTGCTTCTATCAGATGCCCCTTTGAGAGCACATTCATTTTTAGAAACAATTTCCCAATGAGCCGGGCTACAGTCGTTTTGCCGGTGCCGGGATTACCCTTAAACATCATGTGAAGCGCCTGTCTTCCTGCTTTTAAGCCTTTTTCTTCCCTTTTCTTGTTCACATAAATCCAGGCATAAATTTCTTTTATCATTTTTTTCATTTCATCCATCCCGACCAGCGTGCCAAGCTCTTCTTCAATTTCTTTTAAGGCCATATGCTGGGCGGGAATTTCTCTTACAATAATATCTTTTACCGGCGGGTCTTTTTTGATTGTTTTCCGCTTCTGGCCATTCAGTACAATATTAATCTGCCCATTATTCTTCATGCGGAAAGGCTCTTCCAAAGCTTTCACCTCTCAATTTCAAACGGTATGCTTTTGATCGGCGGTTTCGTAATAAGGATACCTGCTAAAGGCAGGTGGACAGATTCAATTCTGGGTCAATTATATACACGATTCGATATTTTTTAAGCAAGTATGACACGATTTGAATTGTTTCAACAAATTATTTTTTAAGGATGTCATTTCCTGCGCTTTCCCAAGAAATATTCCTCTTCTTAAATGTATTCAAGTTATCCGTCATTCATTATTCTAATTTGCTAAAAATTAAAATCTCCTGCTGAGAGGCGGCTTTTTGTGCAAAAACAATATGGGTTTTCCTTCCTGCCCATGTATGAAAAAATAAAAAGTAATCAGCCGGCTTCCACAATACGGTGTGAAGAAAGCTAAACGAAACAACTTCTTAGAGTTTTTACTTTTCATCTAATTAGTTTTTTGGATGCTGAATGATCGGCCAGCTCCATCTCTTTTCCGCAGAAAAAAACAGGCAGTGATTCTGCCTGTTACCTTGAATTTCTATTCTTTTGCTTCAAAATCAATCTGCACATTCCGCTGCGGGGCGAAAGTAGAGATTGCATGCTTGAATACCAATTGCTGCTTGCCTTCTGATTCAAATAAAACCGTGAAATTGTCAAAACCTTTTATCTGCCCTCTTATTTGAAAGCCGTTTAATAAAAATACGGTTACATAGGTAGAGTCTTTTCTTAATTGGTTTAAAAATTGATCCTGGATGTTTACAGATTGTTTCATTTGTTCGTTTCCTCCTCTATTATCTCTAAATTTATCTATTCGCCTTTATTGCTAGCTTTCCTGCAATATAAGCGGATATTTCATCAAGTTTTTTTTCAAAATTTGCCAGGTCGCTCATATCAAACCATGCCACATCCATTTTGTTACGGAACCATGTCAGCTGGCGCTTTGCATAGCGGCGCGAATTCTGCTTAAGAATCTCCACCGCTTCCTCCAGCATCGTTTTTCCTTCGAGATAAGCGTAGATTTCCTTGTAGCCGATTGCCTGGATAGATTGGCATTCCTTGAGACCCGATTCAAAAAGTGATTGAACTTCTTGAAGAAGGCCCTGCTGAATCATTAAGTCAACCCTTTGATTTATTCTTGAATATAAAAGGTCCCGTTCCATAGTAAGCCCGACAATCAGGGAATCGTAGTTACTTTCCTTCGGCTGGTCTTCCAGCTGTTCACTCATTGTTTTATTGGTACAATGAAAGATTTCAAGGGCTCTGATAACCCGCCTAATATTATTGGGATGTATGCGGCCTGCACTTTCGGGATCTACTTCACGCAAAAGATTATGTACTGCCTCATTCCCTTGCTCGGCGGCAAGCTGCTCGAGCTTTACGCGGTACTCTGGATCACCCGGAGCTTCTGAAAATTGATAATCATGAAGTACAGACTGAATGTATAACCCCGTGCCTCCAGCTATAATAGGAAGTTTTCCTCGCTTATGTATGTCTTTGATGATCTCTTTCGCCAGCTCCTGGAATTCATTAGCATTAAAGGGTTCATCCGGCTCCTTGATATCAATCATAAAATGAGGGATACCCTCCATTTCAGACGCGGATATTTTCGCAGTTCCAATATCCATCCGCTTGTATACCTGCATGGAATCCCCGCTGATGATTTCGCCGTTAAACCGCTTCGCCAGTTCTACACTAAGCTTCGTTTTACCGACCGCGGTAGGCCCGATAATTACCAACAGTTTTTCTTTTTCATGATTCAAGCCACTCACTGCCTAACTTTTTTTCCTATCTTACCATACTTTTGTTTTAATACAGCAAACTTCTATCCATTTTAGGCTAAAAGCTTGGATTCTATTCAAAGCGCAACTATCTTTTTATTCATTATCGCCGACAGTTTTTGGGCTTCTTTTTCAAATGAGGCGTTCTTAAAAATGTCTGTTTTGTCAGCCTCGCCTTTTTTGCCTTACTTATGGT
This sequence comes from Bacillus sp. M6-12, assembly GCF_002860285.1. Taxonomy (GTDB): domain Bacteria; phylum Bacillota; class Bacilli; order Bacillales; family DSM-1321; genus Peribacillus. The sequence goes on along the minus strand of NZ_PGVF01000014.1, from coordinate 372,469 downwards.
TCTATCAGAAATGAATCTGGATTACAAAGTTTTTGCATTAATTTTATACTTTTATTTAGTATACATCTGGCTAATTCGATAAAAAGAGCCAAAAGATTTGTTGTCTACAGTTATTTTTTATTTGGCCTGTTAATGGGGTCCGTTGATTTCCGTTCCATGCGCCTCGCTTTCCGCGGGGCGGGCGGTGAGCCTCCTCGTCGCATGCTCCTGCGGGGTCTCACCTGTCCCGCTGCTCCCGCAGGAGTCTTCGCGCCTTCCACTCCAATCAACTGGCTTTCAAACGTTACTAGGGAACATTCCTAAAATCTATCTTAAAATGGATACATAAAGTGTTTGAAGTGACGGAGATGCTTTCAAAAACAATCCTATCCAGCGAGATCAATTAGAGATGGGTTCTTCAGACCAACTTGTCCCACAGGATCATATGGTCCGTAAGATGGAAACAGCCCTTGACTTCTAATTTATCTATGACTTGATGAAGAATGTCTATTCGCAAATGGGCCGCCCAAAAAGGATTATGTAGAGGAAACAGATCATTTGCGACATCACAAGATTGTAAAACCAATCTATTCGAAACGCAAAGAAACGATAGAACTCGTATTCGTAGATGCAAAAGAAAAGCATGGCATGCGTTCAACAACGTTAAGGGGACTTGGAAAATTGGCGATGCAGGCGATGCTTACGTTCGGCTGCCATGAATTTGGCAAACTGGATATGGCATGGTCCAAAAGTGGCCTAATAAATAAGGCTAAGTGAGGCCATTCACACTCAAAATAAGCAAAAATAGAAATAATCACAAAAAAGGGGTTCGGAATAAGACCATTCCAAACCCCTTTTGTCGACAATCTGAGCCAACAGATTTGTTGGCTTTAAACAGTTCATATTTAACTTAATTTATGCAAAAAATTTGTTTCGCCATTTATAGATTTAACATGAAGGGGTCTGAATTTTTACTGCAAAAACCTCTACATCACCCGTTTAAACATCTTCTCCATATCATAGGTTGAGTAGTGAATAATAATCGGTCTTCCATGCGGGCATGTGAACGGATCAGACGTATGACGAAGCTCGTCGAGAAGGGATTGTATTTCATCATTCCGGAGGTGACGGTTCGCTTTAATAGAGCCTTTACAGCTCATTAAAATAGCCGCTTCTTCCCGCAGCCTTCTAATATCCACTTTCTTCATAGAGAGCAGCTGTTCGATCATTTCCTCGAGCACTTCCTGTTCTTCGCCTTTTGGGAACCATTGCGGATGGGACCTGACGATGTAGGTAAGGTGGCCAAACTCCTCAAGGAATACCCCAACTCGTTCCAATTCATAGCGATTCTCTTCAATTTTCAGGCATTCATCCTGGGAAAATTCAAGAGTAATAGGGACAAGCATTTCTTGTAATTCGTTTTCAACCTTGCCTAGTTTATCTGCAAAAAACTCGTACTTAATCCGTTCCTGGGCGGCATGCTGGTCAATGATATAAAGACCATCCGCGTTCTGGGCAAGAATATACGTTCCATGCATCTGGCCAATTGGATATAAAACGGGAACCCGAGAGGAAGCTGCAGGTGCTTCAGTAATGATCGGCTTTGCTTCGTGAATAACGGAAGAACTATCAGGTTTGGCAGATTCTATCCTGCTGTAATTCTCCTCCAGTGAAGAACCAAGATCCAGTTCCTCCGGTTTGGCTTGCAATGGCTGCTCTGCTGTTAAAGCATAGGAACCATTTGACCAGCTTGTTCCTGCAGAGCCTTCGAATGCAAATCGCTCTGAATCGGAACCCGCAGTATCAGGAGAGTGTGTTTCCGAAGCACTCCTGCCAGTTTTGTTATAGCTATTGTCTTTTTCTAAAATTGGCAGATGGTCTAATTCAAAAGCGGTTTGTTCCGATTTAGGCTTTTCTGCCCTTGGTGCGGCAATTCCGCTGGGAATAAGCTGAATTGTTTTAAAGGCTTGTTTTATCGCCGAAGTAATAAGCTGCGAGCATTCTGCCTCTTTACTGAGCCTTACCTCCATTTTGGAGGGGTGCACATTTACATCCACTAATACCGGATCCATTTCAATAGAAATAAGTGCGATCGGATATCTACCCACAGGAAGCAGTGTGTGAAAGCCTTCCATTATTGCCCCAGCAAGCGAGTAGCTTTTTATGAACCGGCCGTTTACCATTAGCGAAATATAATTACGGGATGCCCTTGTCATTTCAGGAAGTGTCACATAGCCGCTAATTCTATAATCAAGCGACTCACCCTGAATTGGAATCATTTTCTTAGCCATGCTATATCCATAAATGGCAGCGAGCACCTGAAGAACGTCACCGTTTCCATTTGTTTTAAGCAGCCTTTTTCCGTTATGGATAAGTGTCATGGAAACGCCTGGGTTTGCAAGTGCAAGCCTGTTTACAACATCGGTAATATTCCCCAGTTCTGTATGAATGGTTTTCATGTATTTCAGCCTGGCAGGCGTATTATAGAATAAATCTGATACTATAATATCTGTTCCCCTTCTGCTTGGGCCTGGCTCGTGAACCTTTATTGTTCCCCCCTCAACGATCATCCTTGTGCCGGCTTCCTCACCGGTACAAGTTTTTATTTCGAGGCGGGAAACGGAGGCGATACTCGGGAGGGCTTCACCCCTGAAACCTAGCGTACGGATCCGGAACAGGTCGTTTTCATCTTTAATTTTACTGGTTGCATGCCGTTTAAAAGCAGTAGGAACATCTTCTGCAGCAATGCCGTTCCCATTATCAAGAATACGGATCATTGCAAGTCCGGCTTCCTCCACTTGTATTTCTACTACTGAGCTGCCTGCATCAATAGCGTTCTCAGCAAGCTCTTTAACGACAGAAGCAGGGCGCTCAACCACTTCACCGGCTGCAATTTTGTTTGCGAGCATCTCATCAAGCTGGATAATCTTCGCCATACGATCACCTCTCAAAAAATCGGGAAGAATTATTTTAATAGCTTTTGCAGTTTATATAAAGAATTAATGGCCTCTAATGGAGTCATCTCCAATATCTCCATAGATTTAATCTGCTCTATCAGTTTTTTCTCTTTTGATGTTAACTCAGATTTCTGAGGCTTCTCCTGAACTCCGAAAAAGGATAGCTGCGCTTCCTCTGGAGTTTCGTTCAGGTTATTTTGAACTGGCTCATCTTCAGTTTGTTTCTCGGCTGAAACAATAGGAGCTTCCGTACCTTTTTCAAGGCTTGTAAGAATTTGATTTGCCCGCTTAATCAGTTCATCTGGCAGTTCAGCCAGCTGGGCAACATGAATTCCATAGCTTTTGTCGGCGGAGCCTTCTTTGATTTTATGCAAAAAGACGACTTTTCCATTTTGCTCAACCGCGCTAACATGAACATTTTCCAACGAAACAAGCTGTTCGGACAGCGAAGTCAATTCATGATAATGAGTTGAAAATAACGTCTTGGACCCGATATTGTCATGGATATACTCAATGATCGCCTGAGCGAGCGCCATACCATCATAGGTAGATGTACCTCTCCCAATTTCATCAAATAAAATCAGGCTGTTTTCTGTTGCATTGGCAATGGCGTTTCTTGCCTCAAGCATTTCGACCATGAACGTACTTTGTCCGGAAATCAGATCATCGGCAGCACCAATCCGGGTGAATACCTTATCAAAAATCGGCAAAACAGCTTTGGTTGCAGGAACAAAGCAGCCAATTTGAGCTAGGATGGCAGTTAGAGCAACCTGGCGCATGAAGGTGCTTTTTCCTGACATATTAGGACCAGTTATAAGCAGCAGTTCCCGTTCAGCATCCATATAGCAGTCATTAGGCACATATTCCTGTGTTTGCAGGACTTTTTCCACAACTGGATGGCGCCCTTCTTTAATCACAAGCTTTCTTTCTTCAGAAAAAACAGGTTTCACATAATGGCGCTCTTCACTGACAGCAGCAAAGCATTGGAGAACGTCCAGCTCACTTACAGCCTTGGCCAGTTTCTGAAGCCGCGGGATATAGTCCTTCACTGTTTCCCGGACCTGTATAAAAAGGTCATACTCCAATCCTGCTATCTTTTCTTCGGCCTGAAGGATCAGCGTTTCTTTCTCCTTGAGCTCCGGTGTGATAAACCGCTCAGCATTTGTCAGTGTTTGTTTCCGCTCATACCTGCCCTCTTCAAGAAGGTGCAGATTTGCCCGGCTCACCTCGATATAGTAGCCAAACACCCGGTTATATCCAATTTTAAGCGATTTAATTCCGGTCCTTTCCCGTTCCTGACGCTCCAGGTTTGCAATCCATGTTTTTCCGTTCCGGCTTGCATCCCGGTACTGGTCAAGCTCCTCATTATAGCCATCACGAATGAGGTTGCCCTCTTTTATCGATAATGGAGGATTGTCCTGCAAAGCTAATTCCAGCAAGTCAGTAATTTCTTCACAAGGGTCAAGGCGGTCAGAAATGTTTTGGGCCTGTTCGTGGCCCATAGAGGATACCGTATGCTTAATGCCTGGAACCTGTTGCAGTGAGAATTTCAGCTGCATTAGGTCTCTGGCGTTCACATTGCCAAAAGCAACCCTTCCTGCCAGCCGTTCGAGGTCATAAACATTTTTTAGCTGTTCCCGCAGATCCTGCCTTTCGAAAAAGTGCTGGATCATAGTCTCAACAAGTTCCTGCCTGCGTTTAATTTGCTTTTTATCGATCAGAGGCCTGTCGATCCATTGCTTGAGAAGCCTTCCTCCCATCGCTGTTTTCGTTTCATCCATCAGCCAGAGCAGGGACCCTTTTTTCCCTTTTGCCCTTATCGTTTCTGTCAATTCAAGATTCCGTTTTGAGTAGAAATCGATTTTCATAAACTGATTATTTTCATAGATAGTAACAGGCTGTAAATGATCAAGGTTCCGCTTCTGGGTCCTGAACAAATAGTGCAGCAGCCTGGACATGGAAATCCGGTGTTTCTTTTCGACTGCATCCAGCAGTGCTGAGAAAACAGGAATTTCTTCTTCAGAATCTTCCAATGAAACGGCCAATCCCCGCTCTTTAAGGTCCTTTTGCCAGGAGACAGAAAAGCTGCCGGCAACAACGATTTCCTTTGCTCCTATAATGGCCAGTTCGTTGTAAAGGTCAGAAAACTCGCCTTTAAGCAAGGTCGCCTTATTTTCACCGGTAGACAGGTCTGTATAGGCAAATCCGAAGCTGCCGTCGCTGAAATCTGTTACAGAAGCAATGAAATTATTTTCCTTTTCATCTAGTGCTCTTCCCTCCATTTTTGTACCTGGAGTGATTAGCTGGACTACTTCTCTTCTGACAACGCCCTTTGCCTGCTTCGGGTCTTCGGTCTGCTCGCAAATTGCTACTTTATAACCTCTTTCAATAAGCGTATCTATATAATTAGCGGCTGAATGATATGGTACGCCGCACATTGGTATTTTCTCTTCACCGCCGCCTTCTCGGCTAGTTAAAGTTATTTCGAGTTCCTGTGATGCCTTCAGTGCATCATCAAAAAACATTTCATAAAAATCGCCTAGCCTGAAAAATAAAAAGGCATCCTGGTACTCTGCCTTAATCCGTAAGTATTGCTGTATCATTGGCGTGTATGTAGCCATGCAACCCAAAACCTTTCTTAGCAAAAATAGTATTCTATTTCTATTTTGAGATATTCAGATTCCATTATAACATAAGAAAAAAATGACTGAATAAGCTTAAATCTATTGTTTGTTGGTAAAAGAAGATATGGATGTTAAAAAAAATCAAAAAACTAGGAAGAAAATCTCCCTAGTTCACATTTGTTAATGATTGTCAGCTGATTCCATAAAGTCAGGATTTAAGTCTTCAAGCTCATCATCTAAATCATAGCCCCAATCGTCATTGTCGCAGCCGCCCGGCTTAATAGAAACACAGATCTTTGTTTCTCCGATTACTTCGACAAAGAACTCTCTCTCCACTTGGACATCAATCTTTTTACCGCATGGCGAGATGCTGGCTTCAATACAATTTGGCTGCTGAATGACTCTGGCGAAAACCTCATTGTCGTCAAAGCAGTCAGGGTCACGGTAGTGAAGCTTAATTACATCTTTGTAATTAACTTTTTCTGTTACGACTTCCGTTCTTGTATTGTTGTTATGTGAATACCAAACGTTGATATCGTAACTGCCGCTAACCTCAACTTTCCTATCGACTTTTTTCGCCTCGTACTTGTGGTTGATGATCCAACAGCCAAGTATACTGGAAGGATGATGAGCCGGGGTAATGGTATGCGTGGACTTTGTGTATTTGCGCCCCTTCGCAACCACCGCTTTACTGATTATTTCTCTATACTGTGACATCTAGCGAACCCTCCTCATTCAGTTTCAATTCATCCTATGCGTGTGAAATGTCTAGTGTGCGTATATTTCAGCTTGGTCTTTCACTGGTTTCAAATCTATTTTCTGTATTCCAATTCATTAGATAATGCGTAAACGCCCTGCGGCTGTAAGAGTAAAGGCAATTGCTGCAGTTCCTCTAAAGTACTGCGAAAATATTATAAATGGGCTGTTAACAGGATGATTAATACTCTTCAGCTAATGCGGCATTTGCCAATTTCAAATCATTCATCAGGAGCTGCTGTAGATCATAGGACGGATATATTCCTTTTTTGTAAGTATAAAGAAATACTTGTTCGTGCCATTTAATTGCAGCGACAAGATGTCTTGTCAATACTTCCCGAAGCATGGGTGTTGCTGTTTCGGTTATGGCGATTGCATAATTTCTTACTGCAACTTTTGCAGTTCCTAACAAATCACTAGCTAAAAACACTTCTTCTTCAGATATGCGCAATTCTTCCATTCCGGGAGCAGCCGGATAAAACATGATTAATTCCTTGATATTTTTTTCGAGCGCTTGAATCGAAATTACATAGAGTGCCCTTAACTCTTCCTCTCTTATCATTTTCACATTCTTTTTCAGCTTGTATAAAAAAGTAGATTGCAGTGCAACCAATTCATGAAGTTCCATAGTTTCATGCCATGCCAGTGTTTTAGGTTGATTCATCTTTGTATCCTCCTCGATTTCACTAATCCACACAGCTTACATTATTCAATGGGCACTAAATAGTGCATGGTCTTTTTGATACCGTCTTGGACTGCTCGGTAAAGCACTTGGATTTAAATAAAGGTTTAGGAGGCAGATAAAAGGGGTTAAAGCTTAGGGAGAAGTAGATTATTAGCGCAGGCTCGCTGAAAAAAAGGAAGTAATGGGAATATCCTAATAAATTATGCTGATTATTTTAATCCTTTCGGAGAAGAGAGCCCCAAATACGAAATGGTTTTTCTGGATAAAAGTAAAACCCTTGCCAGCGGGCAAGGGTTTTAGTCTTTATCTATTATGAACAGCTGCTTGAGCCTGCTGATGCACGGACCTTTGATCCAGTTTCACCTTGAAGGACATCACCCTCTGTTGCTTCAATAATTAAGTCTGTTACTGTGTTTGAAACCTGTGAAGCCACCATTTGCAGCAAATCGTTAACATCCACCTGTGATTGTTTAAACTCCTGAACAACAGGAATTTCATCAATTTCTTTTTCAATTGCTTCAATTTTCCCCTGAACCTGAGCATACGCTTTTTCTTTACCGTAATGCTGGAAGTTTATGGCCTGTTTTTGCAGGCTTTTCAGGCTTGCTATCATTTCACGTACCTTTTGGTTTTCATTGATTTGCTCTTCCGCACGCTTGAAGAACTCGACTTCCTCTGTTTCTGCGATCATTTTCGCCAGGTCAGCCGCCTTTGCCAAAATATCATCTTTAGTATACTTTGCCATCCTATATCACCTCTACGCTCTCTGCTTCAGTAACCATTTCCCCGTTTAATGACCAAGTTTTTGCATCGGTGATTTTTACCTTAATAATTTGGCCAATCGAGGATTTAGGCCCCCTAAAGTTTACAAGCTTATTTTTTGTAGTATAACCTGCTAACACATCAGGATTTTTCTTGCTTTCACCCTCAACAAGCACTTCGACGATTTGGCCCTGCAATGCAAGCATTTTTTGAGCGGACAGTTCATTGACCAATGCATTCAGACGCTGTAAACGCTCTTTTTTCACTTCCATTGGGACATTGTCCTCCATTTTGGCAGCTGGAGTGCCTTCCCTTGGTGAATAAATATAAGTGTAAGCCGTATCAAAGCCTACTTCCCGATAAAGGGACATTGTGTCTTCGAATTGCTCATCCGTTTCGTTTGGATAGCCCACGATAATATCTGTAGTCAATGAGGCATTCGGAATAGCAGCTTTTATTTTTCTGACCAGCTCAAGATACTGTTCACGCGAATATTTTCGGGCCATGATTTTTAATACATCCGTACTTCCGGATTGGACAGGAAGGTGGATATGATCCATCAGGTTTCCGCCTTTTGCAAGGACCTCAATTAAATGGTCATCAAAATCGCGTGGATGGCTTGTCGTAAAGCGAATGCGAGGGATATCAATTTTGCTTATTTCCTCCATTAAATCGCCAAGCCTGTACTGTGTATCCTCCAGGTCTTTTCCATATGCATTTACATTCTGGCCGAGCAATGTTACTTCCTTATAACCTTGAGCAGCCAAATGGCGGACTTCCTGAATAATATCTTCAGGACGGCGGCTCCGTTCCTTTCCGCGTGTATAAGGAACAATACAGTACGTACAAAACTTGTCACAGCCATACATAATGTTAACCCACGCCTTTGTATTGCCTTTTCGCACCTTTGGAAGGTTTTCAATTACATCCCCTTCCTTTGACCAAACCTCAATTACCATTTCCTTAGAAAGATAAGCTTCATTTAATAGGTTTGGCAAACGGTGGATATTGTGAGTTCCGAAGATCATGTCAACAAATGGATGCTTTTGCAAGATCCTGTTTACAACTGATTCTTCCTGTGACATACAGCCGCAAACTCCAAGAAGTAAATCAGGCTTTTCTCTCTTAAGAGCCTTTAAGTGTCCAAGTTCCCCAAAAACCTTGTTTTCAGCATTCTCCCTGATCGCGCATGTATTTAGAAGGATTACATTCGCATCTTCGGCATTATCGGTATGGGTGTACCCTAATGCCATAAAGATACCCGCCATTACTTCCGTATCATGCTCGTTCATTTGGCAGCCATATGTGCGGATAAGGAATTTGCGTCCTTCTCCCATCCCGCGGAATTCCTCTGAAATCGCGAAATCTTTATGATATTGAACTTCTTCTTTTCCGCGTTTCTTGGCATCCTGCAAGGAAGGTGGCACATACACACCCTGAAAGTACTTGCTGTAATCCTTTTCGGATTTTTTGTCCGCTGGATTTTCAGTTTGTACATTTTGAGACTCTAACCTTTGTTTTTCGTTCATGGTTATCCCCTTTCATGTATGATAGGAATATTGATTTTTTTACAGATCAGAAGTATATATATTTTCCTTGTGTAAATTCATGCAGCCAGTTCAAATTCTTCACCAAGATATGGTCGATAATCTGCCGGTTTTTCTGCTAAAAAATGCGCCCTTTATAAGCTTACATAGCACGCAACATCGAGATATACACATTATCATAGTATAAAGGTTTTAGAGTTATAGTACAATACTTCCCAATCCCCATTGGCAATTGTAATAAAAAGTTCATAATATTTTATAGACAATTTTTTTGTATTCGGCTTTTTTGAAAAATTTATTTTGGGCAGTTCCATAATTTGGCGAGTAATATTAGTATTTCTGCGAGTATTTTGGTCTTTTCTGCGAGTAAATGCTTTTTAGACATGTGGAGGTTTTGAGGAAGAAGGATTTTTACTGTTGGTTATCTTAGGCTTTCCTTTTTTTGTGAAAAAGGGTGAGCTGCGCCGATTAGAAAAACTAATTAAAATAAAGTGAAAATTATCACTTAGGAATTTGTCTCGTTTAGCTTCGCTCACACCACCATTAATGTGTTAGCATGGTGCGAACTGCTTAGTTTCGTATTTCCATGCATAGCTGGGAGTATTAACACATGATTGTTTTTCTGTATGCTATTTCAAAGTTTTTTAAGCGAAGCCTTGCCTATTACCAGCAAGACTTCGCTTTTAAAATTAAACTCTGTTAAACTTGCCTGTTGATTTCCGCTTTAGTGGCGGTCCTGGAGCCTCCTCGGCGTTACCGCCTGCGGGGTCTCCCTTGGTCCGCTTCTCCCGCTGGACATTGAATTAGCTGCTTGAAAAAACACCGCACGAAGGAAATGCCAAGCATTGCCGAGGAGTATCGCGCCTTCCGCTCCAATATAGAAAAGCGAAAGCGCCCTGTTCAGCCCCGACAAGCATAAGACAAGCGCTGACAGAAGGCGCTTTTTGCCTTCCGAAGTGATTGGCTTATGACCTCGAGGGGCTGGGCGCTGCAGCTAGACATCAACATAGTGTCAAAATCAACAACGAACTTTATCTTAGCTAAAATTATATAATCCCCAGTTCTTTTCCTGCCTTTTCAAATGCATTCAATGCTTCTTGAAGTTCTTCCTCGGAATGCTGGGCCGTAACAATGGTTCTTACCCTGGCAAGCCCTTTTGCTACCGTTGGAAATGCGATCCCCTGTGCAAAAACACCGTGCTCTAACAATTTATCTGAGAATTGATGGGACAATGCCTCATCACCTACCAATACAGGAGTGATTGGTGTTTCACTGCTTCCCGTCTTAAAACCAAGCTGTTTCAGGCCATTTTTAAAGAACTTGGTGTTTTCCCAAAGTCTTTTAATTAATTCCGGCTCTTCCAGCAATACATTAATTGCTTCGATGCATGCCATTGTTACAGCCGGAGGATGGGAAGTACTGAATAAGAAAGGACGGCCTTTGTGAATCAGGTAATCTATCAGTGTTTTTGAGCTGGCAACGTAACCGCCCAGGACCCCGATTGCCTTGCTGAGCGTCCCCACCTGAATATGAACCCGCCCATCCAGGCCGAAGTGGTTTACTGTCCCGCGCCCGTTAGCACCTAGGACTCCTGAGGCATGCGCATCATCTACCATGATAAGCGCATCGTATTTTTCTGCGAGTTCCACGATTTCAGGCAGAGGTGAAATATTGCCATCCATAGAGAATACTCCATCTGTAACAATTAAGCGCTTTCTAAAGCTCTGCGTTTCAATCAGTGCTTTTTCCAGATCGGCCATATCAATATGTTTATACACCTTTCTTGCCGCCTTTGTAAGCCTGATTCCATCGATGATTGAAGCATGATTCAGCTCATCAGAAATGACCACATCTTCAGGTGAAAGTATGGCTGAAAGAACACCCTGGTTTGTAGTAAAACCGGACTGGAATACCAGAGCCGCTTCTGTGTGTTTAAATGCAGCCAATTTGCGTTCCAGTTCATTATGCATAGTAAAGGTTCCTGCAATCGTTCTGACAGAACCGGTACCTGCACCATATTTATCCACCGCATCAAGTGCAGCTTGTCTTAGCCGGGGATGAGAGGTAAGTCCGAGGTAATTATTGGATGAAAGCTGGATTACTTCCTTTCCTTTTACAACAACCTTTGATCCCTGTTCTGATTCTAGCGGAACAAGCTGGCGGAAAGTTCCTTCCTTTCTCATAGAATCCAATTCTAACTGAAGATATTCGAAGCCCTTCATTCAAAAACCTCCTATATGCTGATTGATTAATAGATTTTATACAGCCATTCGAGTGGCGTAATCCGCAATGTATAGTGCGAACCCTTACCTCTCACCAGTTTACCAGAATAATCTGTTAGACTGATAATTATGGGTGTAAGACTACTTTTCCGCATTCGCCCTTTAACATAAGCTCAAAGCCTTTTTCAAACTCTGTTAATGGAAAATGGTGTGTAATCATTGGTGCAACGTTTACCTGTCCGGAAGCAAGCAAACTGGAAACCTGCTGCCATGTTTTAAACATAAGACGGCCTGTAATTCCCTGGACAGTAATTCCTTTAAAAACGATATCATTTGTCACATCTATTTGAACTGGGCGTACAGGCAAGCTCAATATAGAAACACGCCCCCCATTTGTAACCATTTTAAAACCTTGATCCATTGCGATTGGATGGCCGCTCATTTCACAAACGACATCTGCACCATTTCCATTCGTCAGGGTGCTGACAGTCTCCAGCGGGTCTTGATTCTTGGAATTAATAATTGTTGTCGCCCCCATCTTCTTTGCCAAACCAAGGCGATAATCATTTAAATCCAAAGCAATTATCTGCGCTGCCCCGGCTGCCTTCGCAACCCCTACTGCCATGATCCCAATTGGGCCGCAGCCAATGATAGCCACTGTTTTCCCGGCCACTTCTCCCGCCAGAACTGTATGAACAGCATTTCCCATCGGTTCCTGAACTGACGCCACATCAAAAGGCATGTCTTTCGGATTTTTCCACAGGTTGCCTGCCGGGAGTGCAATGTATTCGGCGAAACAGCCATTTGTATCCACACCAATAATCTTCGTGTTTTTACAAATATGGAATTGACCCGTTAAGCATTGCGGGCATGTTCCGCACACCAGATGTGTTTCTGCAGAAACATAATCGCCGCATTGAAACGAACACACCTTTGAGCCTACTTCTACTACCTCGCCTGAAAATTCATGGCCAAATACATACGGAGGAATTACTCTGCTCTGTGACCATTCATCCCATGAATAAATATGGACATCTGTGCCGCAAATGGAAGTGGCTTTCACCTTAATCAGGACCTCATCTTCTTTTATCTGCGGTATATCAACCATCTGCATTTCTGCACCAAACCCTCGGTGATGCTTAACAATGGCTTTCATTTTTCCATTCAACATGTACACTCCCCTTAATAGGATATATCTAACAACTCTGGTATACTCACATTTTAGCATCATGATAGTTTATGAGTAAACACCACTGTCCTCTCTATATGAACAATTGAATTTGCACTGGAAATTTTTTTTAGCTTTCTTTTAGCATATTGGCGAATATAGAAAGATACTATACTTTTTTAACCTTTTTTAAGAAAAGCTTTGTTAACCTTGGCTGTTTATTTCCGCTCTATTGGCGGTTCCGGAGCCTCCTCGGCGCTTTGCGCCTGCTGGGTCTCCCCTGACTCGAGGAGTCTCGCGCATTCCGCTCGAATATAGAAAAGCGAAAGCGACCAAAGACCGTCGACTAAGTTCTGGCACGACCTGTGCCAAACGTCGACGCCAGTACATCCTCAAAAAGCTGTCGCTTTGTTTCGTGCGATGTGTCGCTGCCGAGGCTTTCCTTGTCCTGTGCGTCGCTGGGCGATGCAGCTAGAAATCAACCAGCAGCAAAATCAACAATGAGCTTTAACAAAGCCTTAAGAAACTGTTGGTGAGATTGGGTCATTTACCGGAGAGAAAATTAGGGGAAAAATAAATGATAGAAATTATTCGCAACCCTGAATCTAATAATTTTCTTAACAACAAAAAAACCCCGCTGCTAGTTTATTCTTTTCCTAGCAGGCAGGGTCATTTTAATTGATTATTACATAAATTCAGCTACTAGCTTATCAAAGCTTTCCTGGCCAAGGCTTAAATCTGCTTTAGAAAGAGCTTCCGGTGCGTAACCCGGGATAAGCTCTTGATATGATTTTCTTTCAGTATTTTGATAAATAATACCAGTAACGAGACCGTTATGCTTCATTAATGTTTGCATTGCATCTTCGCGGTTCGTATGATCATATCCTTCAATATCACTAAGCTTTGTCAGATTTTCTTTAAACCAATCATATGTGTTGATCTTATTGTAAGTTACACATGGGCTGAACACGTTGATTAAAGAAAAGCCCTTATGATTGATTCCAGCTTCAATAATAGCCGTTAAATCTTTTAAGTCAGTAGAAAAGCTTTGGGCAACAAATGTTGCGCCAGCTGATAAAGCCATTTCCATCGGGGAAAGAGCCGGCTCAATTGAACCCTGTGGCGTCGACTTTGTCTTAAAACCTGCAGCTGACCTTGGTGATGTCTGTCCTTTTGTCAAACCATAGATTTGGTTATCCATAACGATATAAGTAATATCTATATTTCGGCGGATGGCATGGATTGTATGACCCATCCCAATCGCAAAACCGTCTCCATCACCTCCGGAAGCAATGACAGTCAGTTCACGGTTAGCCATTTTAACTCCTTGTGCTATCGGAAGTGAACGTCCATGAATTCCATGGAAGCCGTAGGAATTGATATAACCGGAAATTCTTCCTGAACAGCCGATTCCGGAAACGACGGCCAAACCTTCAGGCTCAAGTCCCACATTTGCAGCTGCCCGCTGAATAGCCGCCTGGACAGAGAAATCTCCGCATCCAGGGCACCAGTTAGGTTTTACATTATTGCGAAACTCTTTAAATGTGGCCATATGAGAACAACTCCTTGCATTGTGTGTGAATTTCTTGCGGCAAGAAAGGATTTCCGTCATATTTTAAGACCTTTTGGATCTTATCAACATGACCGACATTCATTTTCATAATGTTTGCCAGTTGTCCTGTCGCATTATTTTCAATAACAACCACTTTCTTTGCCGATTGGATCAATGGCAGCATTTCATCTGTCGGGAACGGATGAATCAGGCGGATATGTGCATGATTTACTTTTATTCCGTCTGCTTCCAAACGCTCCATTGCTTCTTCAATGACACCACGTGTGGAATTGAAGCCCACAATCAGCAAATCAGCCTGTTCATGTTTGATATTTTTATGTACAGGTGTATTAAAGCGAAGGTTCTGTACTTTTCGCATCCTTTTATCCATTTGTGCAATACGGTTTGCAGCAGACTCTGAAGGTTTTCCTGTTTCGTCATGCTCAACACCGGTAACATGGTGGATACCATTTTTCATTCCTGGTATAACACGAGGCGATACTCCGTCTCCCGTTACTTCATAGCGCTTGAAATATGTTTTGTTCTCAGCTTCCGGAATTTCACCCGCTAACAGTTTTCCGCGGCGGATTTCCACTTTGCTGTAATCAAGCGGCTCCACGGTCTGTTTTCCTAAAGAAAGCTGCAAGTCTGTAAGCAAGATAACAGGGCATTGATATTCTTCCGCTAGGTTAAAAGCTTCCGCTGAATCATAGAACGCTTCTTCAACCGTACTAGGAGCCATGACAATTTTCGGGATCTCGCCATGTGTTCCATAAATCATCGCCATTAAATCTGACTGTTCTTGTTTAGTCGGAAGGCCTGTTGAAGGGCCGCCGCGCTGCGTGTCTACGATTACTAATGGTGTTTCTGTAATCCCGGATAGACCAATTGCCTCCATTTTTAGTGAAAGGCCAGGACCAGCAGAAGCGGTCATTGTACGAACACCGCCGTAGTTAGCACCGATTGCCATTGTGACTGCAGCAATCTCATCTTCTGTTTGGATTACTGTTCCGCCAACTGCAGGAAGCTTTTTGATTAAATATTCCATAATTTCGGAAGCTGGCGTAATGGGATAAGCTGCCATAAAACGGCATCCTCCCGCAAGCGCTCCCAATGCTATAGCATCGTTTCCGATCATGAACAGACGCTTTTTGCCGTCTGCCTTTTCAAGTTCCATCGTACCAACCTTGTCCCCTAAAAGACCGGTCATATATTCATAGCCAGCCTTGATGGCTTCCAAGTTCTTTTGTACTATTTGCTCGCCTTTACGGCCAAAAATTTCTTGAACCACTTCATCATATACACTAATATCAAGTCCTAGAACAGCACATGATGCACCAACCGCGACCATATTCTTCATCAAGGACGTACCAAGCTCAGTTGCAAGATCAGTAAATGGAACCGCATACAATGCAGCTTGCGTATTTTCAGGACGAACCGGATTGAACTTTGCATCAGCAATCATAATCCCTTGACCATGAAGTTCATGACAGTTTACATCCAGTGTTTCCTGGTCAAATGCAACAAGAATGTCCAGATCATCAGAAATTGAACGGGTTTGTTCGGTACTTACGCGTATTTTGTTGTTGGTATGGCCGCCTTTAATCCGAGAAGAAAAATGACGATACCCATATAAGTAGTAACCAAGTCTATTTAGGGCAATACAAAAGATTTCCCCTGTACTTTCAATACCTTCCCCTTGCTGTCCGCCAACTTTCCATGAAAGTTGATTGATCATGTTTTACACCCCTTTAGATACGTTCAAATGAAAAACTTAAATCTATTAACAAATGCAGACCCTTCACTATAAATAAACAGAATGTCCCCGAATATGTAAACGCTGTTTTTCAAGTTGTCCTTTATCGCGGTGAAAGGTGTACTAAACGCTTTCAATTCTAGACCTATAAGATAAAAAAAGCAACCCTTTCTCTGGAAATACTGGGTTTAAAATCTGATATTTTTAAAATTTTTTTTATATTCTAATATAATGAGTTTTTCATAGTGGAAATCTCCTTTGTTTTCCTGAAATTGTGAACAGAAAAACCTGTTTGCGTAGGCAAACAGGCCGGATTTCATCTTGGCTCAATAATCAGTTTTATTGCTGTCCGTTCTTCCCCGTCAATCATAATATCTGTAAAGGCAGGAATACAAATCAAGTCCACTCCACTAGGTGCTACAAACCCTCTCGCGATTGCTACTGCCTTTACGGCTTGATTTAACGCACCGGCTCCTATGGCCTGGATTTCTGCGGCTCCTCTTTCCCTTAATACTCCCGCAAGTGCGCCTGCTACAGAATTAGGATTAGATTTTGCTGAAACCTTTAATATTTCCATTCCTAGTCCTCCTTGTATTATCCCTTACCTATTGTGGCTTTGTTCAGGCAGGTAAAACTCTTTCCACTGCTACTATATTCATAGAGATTCAGCCATATACCTATAACAGGAAGTTTCTTGTCCATCGAAACGCAGAAGGGCTCTTTTCAGAGGAAAAACGGCTAAAGTCGCCGCATCCTCACAAAGCTGTCTCTTTGTTTCGTGCGATGTATCGCTGCAGAAGCATTCCTTGTCCTGCGGCGGCGTCGGCACTAGCACGTCCTGTGCGTCAGGCCAGGGCGCTGGAGCTAGACATCAGTACTTTTAAAAACGTTAGATTATTTATTTAACAAGAAAAAACTCTATTCCTCCTATGGGAACAGAGTTTCTTCGGACACTCCGCATTAAATTATCATTGAAAAAAGGGATTATCATCATTAATTAAGATGCGATTAATTTTTTTACAGCTGCCGCTCTTTTCGTCAATTTCCAATAATACTGCACTCAGTACTGTACGCCCCTCTTTCGGTACTTCAAAGCGCGTTGGCAGACTAGTCAGGAACCGATGGATAACCGCTTCTCTTTCCATACCCAATATACCGTCGTAAGGTCCTGTCATGCCGACATCAGATAAGTACCCTGTACCTCCTGGTAGAATTCTGTTGTCTGCCGTTTGGACATGGGTATGGGTGCCAATGACTGCCGACACCCTGCCATCCAAAAACCACGACATAGCTTGTTTTTCACTGGTTGCCTCAGCATGAAAATCAACAAAAATAATTGGAGTGCGCTTACGGGCTTCTTTCACCAGCACCTCAGCTTTTTCAAACGGATCGTCAAGGGGTGGCATAAAGGTCCGTCCCTGAATGTTTATTATTGCAACTTCAAGCTGATTAAAGCGGATAAATTTAAGTCCTTCGCCAGGAGTGCCCTTCGGGAAATTTGCTGGACGAACTAAATATTTTGCAGACTCGATAAATTCAAAAATATCCCTGTTGTCCCATGCATGGTTCCCCAGTGTAACAGCCTGTGCGCCCCATTCCAAAAAATCACGATAAATTTTCTCAGTAATGCCCCTTCCCCCTGCAGAATTTTCTCCGTTAACTATTGTTATATGCGGTTTGTATTTCTCCTTCATTCTGGGCAAATATTCCTTTACCATATCCCGGCCCGGTGAACCTACGACATCCCCTACAAAAAGCAGCTTCATCATAAAATCCCTTTCTGTGAAACGTTATTATTTATAATATGTGTATTGTATCATATTCCATATTCTAGACATCCTATGGAACGGTTAAGCAAAAAACGAGAAAATTGCCAATTGCCACTATAAAAAACCCCGCCGTAAATAACTGGCGGGGTTCCTTTATGCTCGTATTCAGCTGGCATTAAGTTGCCTGATGGCTGATCTTATTTCGCATACTCCACAGCCCTCGTTTCACGGATAACCGTTACTTTAATATGGCCTGGGTAATCAAGTTCTTCTTCAATGCGCTTCCTGATATCCCTCGCAAGTCGATGGGCTTCCAGATCGCCTATCTGTTCAGGTTTAACCATGATTCTTACTTCACGGCCTGCCTGAATGGCGAACGATTTTTCAACGCCATCATAGGATTCAGAAATTTCCTCAAGCTTTTCAAGCCTTCTGATATAGTTTTCGAGAGTCTCACTGCGAGCACCTGGCCTTGCAGCCGAAAGTGCATCCGCAGCCGCAACTAGCACGGCAATGATAGAAGTTGGCTCAAAATCGCCATGATGTGAAGCAATGCTGTTGATGACAACTGGATGTTCCTTGTACTTTGTTGCCAGTTCAACACCAATTTCCACATGGCTGCCTTCTACTTCATGGTCGATCGCTTTTCCGATATCATGCAGCAGTCCAGCACGTCTTGCCAGTGTTTCGTCTTCACCCAGTTCAGCTGCAAGCAGTCCGGATAGCTGGGCAACCTCCATCGAATGCTTTAAAACATTTTGGCCATAGCTAGTACGGAACTTTAAGCGGCCAAGAATTTTAATGAGATCCGGATGGAGCCCGTGAACACCCACCTCAAAGGTAGTTTGTTCACCAATTTCACGGATATGTTCATCCACTTCACGTCTTGCCTTGTCCACCATTTCTTCAATACGGGCAGGATGTATCCGTCCGTCCTGAACAAGCTTATCAAGAGCCAGGCGTGCAGTTTCGCGTCTAATCGGATCAAATCCTGACAGAATTACCGCTTCAGGTGTATCATCAATAATTAAATCAATACCTGTAAGGGTTTCAAGCGTCCGGATATTTCGGCCCTCACGACCGATAATTCGGCCTTTCATCTCGTCATTCGGCAAATTAACAACAGAAACGGTTGTCTCTGCAACATGGTCTGCCGCACAACGCTGGATGGCAAGTGAAAGCACTTCCTTCGCCTTTTTGTCGGCTTCTTCCTTCGCGCGGTTTTCGATTTCTTTAATCATTACTGCAGTATCATGAGCCAATTCCTTTTCTACCCGATCAATAATAATTGCTTTTGCCTCTTCACGAGTAAGTCCGGATATGCGTTCAAGCTCAGTCTGCTGTTTTCGCACCATTTCTTCTACTTTGCTTTCCATCTCTTCAATATGCTGTTGTCTTTGGTTAAGAGAATCCTCCTTTTTCTCCAAAAGTGTTTCACGTTTATCTAACGTTTCATCTTTCCGGTCAAGGTTCTCTTCTTTTTGCAATAATCGATTTTCTTGTTTTTGTAATTCACTTCTTCGTTCACGGATATCTCTTTCCGCATCCGTACGCTGTTTGTGAATTTCGTCCTTTGCTTCCAATAGGGCTTCTTTTTTAACTGCTTCTGCTTCCCGTTTTGCATCCTCAAGGATTTGTTCAGCAGAGCTTTTAGCCCCTGCTATTTTGTTACTGGATATAGATTTTTGAACAAAATAGCCAACAACTGCACCGACGATTAGGCCAAGCAAAGCGAAGATGATTGTCATGGGTTCCATCGTTTCACCTCCCCTTGCTATGAACTTGTTTTCTTACTAATTTGAAATGTCGGCATGTACATTGTTACATACTTCAATATACAGCACTTAGGCTTTTCAAAATCGTTGTTTGAAAAATGTAAAATATACATTTTAATTGTATAGGTGTGAATTTTTATTGTCAAGGGGTTGTACTTTCGCACCCATCCTTAAGTTGCATTATGCCACAAAGAAAAACGGAAGCGCCTGTTAAAGGATGAACGGCTAAAGTCACCAGTGTTGGACATTAAATTGTGTTACAACCTTCGTCCTGTGGCAACGTCCGCACTGGCACGTCCTCACAAAGCTGACGATTTGTGCAATGTATCGCTTGCCGCAGCTTCCTTGTCCTGTGCATCGGACTGGACGCTGAAGCTATACATCTGTTCTTGCTAAAAAAGGAATGCCCTTTCTTATCTTATAAAGAAAGACTCAGCATCAATTTCTTTCTGCTGAGTCTTTGTCGTCTGGTATTAGTCAATCAACTCGAACTGATCTCCGTCTTGGTCGTCCTCAGGAGCAATGTGGTCTCCATCCAGGTTATAGTGGTCCCTGATTTTTTTGGCAATTTCATTGCGAAGTTCCTTATTTTCTTTTAGGAATAGCTTCGCATTTTCACGACCCTGTCCAAGACGATCATCATTATAGGAATACCATGAACCGCTCTTCTGGACAATATCCAGATCGGAACCCATATCGATGATTTCACCTTCACGGGAAATACCTTCTCCGTACATGATGTCAACTTCTGCCGTACGGAAAGGAGGGGCTACCTTGTTCTTAACGACTTTAATTTTCGTCTTGTTTCCGACTACGTCATTGCCTTGCTTTAGCTGTTCAGCACGGCGTACTTCAAGGCGGACAGATGAATAGAATTTAAGGGCGCGTCCACCCGGAGTTGTTTCCGGATTACCGAACATTACACCGATCTTTTCACGAATCTGGTTAATGAAGATAGCAATAGTGTTGGACTTATTAATGGCCCCTGACAGCTTCCGGAGCGCCTGGGACATTAAGCGGGCCTGCAACCCTACATGGGAATCTCCCATTTCGCCTTCTATTTCTGCCTTTGGTACCAATGCAGCAACAGAGTCTATGACAATGATATCCACGGCACCGCTTCGGACTAGTGCTTCTGCGATTTCGAGCGCTTGCTCGCCTGTATCCGGCTGTGAGAGGAGAAGCTCGTCAATGTTTACTCCCAGCTTTTGGGCGTATGAGGGATCAAGAGCGTGTTCAACATCGATAAAAGCCGCCTGTCCTCCAGTTGCCTGAACCTCCGCAATTGCATGCAGGGAAACTGTTGTTTTACCTGAACTTTCAGGTCCGTATATTTCGATAATTCTTCCGCGCGGATAACCGCCCACACCTAGCGCAACATCGAGTGCCACAGAACCGCTCGGTACAGTTGAAACCCTGCGGTCCGTTTGTTCCCCTAGCTTCATAATAGAACCTTTTCCAAATTGCTTTTCTATTTGCTTTAATGCCATTTCTAACGCAGCTTGACGATCACTCACTGGCGTTCCTCCTCTATATTTCAATAATCGAAAATCGATTAAAAATCTTTTAACTTATGTCTGAATTTGTGTGTTAGGTTTATCTCATCTCAAAACCTATCTCTACTATATACCTTTTAATACCGTTTGCCAAGCAAAAAATCGAACATTCATTCGTTTTTTTTAGCGGCTGTATTTCCCCAAAAATGCCTTTTTCACTTAGGAGATAATCCTCTATTATGACCCAGTCACCTCAAAAAAGTTAATTTCCACAAATTAAAAGAATATATAAGAAAAATGATCATTCAGGGTAATAACGCTAATTGCATCAGAATAGGACCTGCAAGAACTGTAACTTTTTGAAGGCAGGCTCAATTAGTTGTATGCTGCCACCGTTCGCTCTTAATTCAGGCTACTGCTTTAGCTTTCTATAATGCTGGTACAAATAAAAACAAAGACCCTGCTGTCTATCATAGAAGCAGGGCCTTTGTTAACTTGAAAGAAAGAAAGGCTTATTTTTTTAAAGCTAGCTCACGAAGCAAATAATGGCATCCGTATTTTACGGAGCGGACACGGTTTTGCTCTCGGCTTCCTGAAAAATTCAGCTTGAAAGATTTTGGTTCGCTATTCCTGAATGAAATGCCAATAAAGACCGTCCCTACCGGATTCCCTTCCAGCTCTTCAGGACCCGCAACGCCAGTAAAGCTGATTCCAATATCTGCATCCAGCATGCTGCGCACATTTTCAGCCATCTCGGTCGCGCATTGTTCACTTACAACACCATGGTTTTCAATAGTTTCTTCTTTAACTTTAAGCAGCTTTGCCTTTGCCTCATTGGTATAACTGACAATACCGCTCATAAATATCTTCCCGGAGCCGGGAATTGCTGTCAATTTTTCCTGGAACATACCGCCGGTAAGGCTCTCGGCGCTTGCTATCGTGGTATTCCTTGATGTCAGCTCCCTGACCAGTTCCTTCATCAAAGAGGTTTGGTCATTCCCATAATGGTATTGGCCAACCCGGGCAAGAATTTCCTTCTCTGTGTCTGCAATCATTTTTTCACACGTTTCCCTTGAAGTATGCTTGGCCGTAATCCGAAGCGTGACTTCCCCATCTGAAGCAAGCGGTGCTATAGTAGGGTTATGCTGTTTTTCAAGCAAATCTTCTATTTCTGTTTCCAGCGCAGCTTCGCCAATTCCAAAGAAGCGAAGTACCTTTGATTCAATACGCTCATGTTTATCCAGCTTAGCAAGTAAATTCTTAATAGCATACTCCAGAAACATCGGTTCCATTTCTTTTGGCGGGCCCGGAAGCAGAATATAGCTAATACCCTGAACTGTAATCACCATGCCAGGAGCCATGCCATGATCGTTGGGGAGGACACTGGACCCTTCGATAACCAGAGCCTGTTTTTTATTATTTTCTGTCATATCCCGTCCTGTACGAGCGAAATATTGTTCTATGGACGTTAGGGCATTCTCATCATAAACAAGCTTTTTCCCAAGATGGCGGGAGATGGTTTCTTTCGTCAAGTCATCTTTCGTAGGACCAAGCCCGCCGGTAAATATAATCAGATTAGACCGTTGTTCTGCTATCTCGATAACAGAGTTTAGCCTGCTGGCATTATCTCCTACAACCGTATGGTAATACACATTTATTCCGTGTTCAGCGAGCTGCTGTGAAAGAAACCGGGCATTCGTATTAACGATTTGCCCAAGGAGCAGCTCTGAGCCAACCGCAATTATTTCTGCATTCATTAGACTTCTCCCCCAGACAGTTAATTTGAATTCGTGAAAACTGCTTTATTTTTACTGAAATAATCCCAGCCTGACCAGACGGTAAAAAACAGTGCGATCCATAAAGCAATATCAGCAAAAGGAAATGAAATATACTTAAATGGAAGGTTATGAAGCAAAAGCGCTGAGATAGCGACAATTTGCGTCCATGTCTTTACCTTCCCAAGCATATTGGCAGCAACAACTTCGCCGGTACCCGCCAGAATTGCCCGTAATCCGGTTACAGCAAATTCTCGGCTGAGTATCACAATCACTATCCACGCCGGCGCCAGACTTAAGTCCACTAATAAAATAAGTGCAGCAGCAACTAGCAGTTTATCGGCAAGCGGATCTAAAAACTTTCCCAGATTGGTTACCAGATTCAATTTTCTGGCGTAATAACCGTCCACCCAATCTGTTGCTGAAGCGAAAATAAAAATGAGAGCTCCATACACATGTGCAGCCGGAATACTTTCTCCCTTAAGGTCCCATTCTCCCCAGGAAAAGGGATCCATCATGATAATTAAAAATAACGGTATTAATAAAACTCTTGATACTGTAATTTTATTAGGCAAATTCACAAAAAAACCTCCAACATATCTCTTTCTGAACAAAAACCTTAAACCGGGCCGTACATTACATTATTCTGAAATCAGGCATGTAAGAGAAAAATAGCCATCTATCAGATGACTATTCAGCCTTTACAAAATCTATCGTAATATCCTGCGTCACAATTTCCTGAGGTGAAACAGAATATACTAGTTTCTCGCCATTAACATAAATTTCAGTATCAGCAGCATTTCCAATAACAAGCACTGCCTGGGATTCATTAGATAAGTCGACTTCCTGGCTGGCATTATTCTGGAGAGTTCCCTGGTAAAATGAATGGCCCTTTCCATTTTTGATATTTACCCAGGATGTACCTTTTGCTAACAGCTTTACTTTAAAAGTATCAGCATTTTTCAGCTGGTAGCTGCTGTCACGTCCGCTGCTGCTTACAGAAGCAAGCTCTTGTTTGGCCACTTCTTCCACAGGTGCTGATGGCTGTTTCTCCTGCTGTTTGTCAATCTCTTTTGGCTTTGCAGCTTTTTCTGCTTTTTCTTCCTTATTATTTTCCTTCTTCAGAGGAGAATCTTCCTTTTCTCCCATTACAACACTCTCATCATTATTGCCGCCGGCAGTATCCCCCGGTTTATCTGCATTTTGAGAAAAAAGAACCCAAACAAGAACAACCGCTCCAACTATAAATACCCCTACTAGAGCTTTAGGAAGGATTTCTGCAATTTTTGAATTTCCAGGATCGATGGTTTTACGGCTTTTTACACGTGAAAGCTGTGGCATTTCATCACTGTGAACCAGCGGGATGTCATTTTTATATGTTTCAAAAATCTCTTCAGGCTCCAAGCCCAATGCTTCACAGTATTGTTTTATAAAGGCCCGGACATAGAATTTCCCCGGCATCATCCCATAATTTCCTTCTTCAATTCCAAGTAAATACCGCTTTTGAATCTTAGTTATGCTCTGCAGATCATCAAGTGTTAAGCCTCGAGCTTCTCTGACCTCTTTGAGCCGATTTCCTAATTCTGTCAAAATAACCACCTGCCATTTTTAAAAATCAAATGATCCAAAGTCAGAACCTTCAAAAACATGATTCTGGTCGACTACCTCATATGTAATTTCTTCGTCTGGGTCGTTCCGAAGTTCTATTATATAGTCAAAATCATCAAGGGTATATTCAGTGTTTTGCACAAAAACATCCGGATGTTCAATAACCTTTACAGCATTCAATCTCATAATTTCACGCACAAGCTGCCAGTGGCGTTCATTTGCCCTGCGGGTCGAAACAATACCATCTAGAATAAAGAGATTATTATTGTTATACTCATCCTCAATAAGCTGACTTCTGATTGTTTGTTTTAAAAGTGTTGAAGAAACAAAAAGCCATCTTTTGTTAGCACAAACGCTAGATGCTACAATTGATTCGGTTTTGCCTACTCTTGGCATGCCCCTGATTCCGATTAATTTATGGCCCTCTTGTTTAAAAAGCTCAGCCATAAAGTCTACAAGCAGCCCTAATTCATCCCGAACAAATCGGAAGGTTTTCTTGTCATCCGCATCACGCTGGATGTATCTTCCATGCCGGACGGCAAGGCGGTCTCGAAGCTTTGGCTCCCTTAGTTTAATCACTTTTATCGTGTCCATTGTACGAAGAATTGATTCAAGCCGCTCAATGTTTTTTGAATCCTTTGCCAGCAGAAGAAGGCCTCGGCGTCCCTCGTCTACTCCATTTATCGTAACTATATTAATAGAAAGCATTCCAAGTAAGGAGGAGATATCTCCCAGTAAGCCCGGACGGTTTTTTTGTATCTCATATTCAAAATACCATTCTTTTCTGTCCAATTAAACCACTCCTCGAACTCCCATATATAGCAGTCCCTTTATCTAGATTCTATCATATAGTATTTTGTTTTAAGATAAAAGGAAAAACAATCTTTCTGTCTGATTTTCCTGAATGGGCTGTAAAAAAAAGAAGATTCAGTAAATTATTTACAGCAAGATGGAGTAAGAAATAAAATCACGAGCGCTGTGATTTTCCGAGATATAACAGAAAAACCCTGCCGGATTGGCAAGGTTCTGAGGAACAAAAAGCGGTGTTTAATGAGACAGTATTAACGTGTTCCGTTATTCTCCACAAGTTTAACCATGATGTTTGCCATTGCATGCTTCTCTTCATCAGAAGCAACTGACCATAGGTCAGAAAGGACTCGTTCCTGCTCGTTTTGAGGATCAACCTGTTTAGCAAGGTAGTCACCGATTTCGTATGCAAGATTAGAGATAGTCCCTTGGTCCACACCTTCGTTCTCAGCACGGTTTAATCTGTCGCCAAGGAAATTTTTCCATTGTTCCCAGTTATCTAATACTGACATCCTAATCATCCTTTCCTTTGTAGTACAAGGTTATTTTGTGATGGATGAAGGTTATTTATTCATGTTTTTTTGATTAAACGTTGAAGAAAGTCAGGTATACCATCCTCCGTTTACAGCAAGAATTTGTCCGGTAATATAGGAAGACTCGGGAGAAAGTAAAAAAGATACCGCATTCGCTGTTTCGTCAGGAGTTCCGATTCTCCCCATTGGAATATCTTCCTTTATGTATTTCAAGTCATCTTCATTAAAGCTTTCAAGCATTCCGGTAGCAATCGCTCCTGGAGCAACAGCGTTTACGCGGATCCCGCTTAATGCCAATTCCTTGCTCAGTGACTTAATAAAAGCATTTTGACCCCCCTTTAACATGGAATAAAGCACCTCACAGGAGGCTCCGGTTTGACCCCAAATAGAGGTTACAGCCACTATTCCGGCATTCTTTTGGCCATAAAGCTTGGGAAGCAAGGCCTGTGTCAGCAAAAAAGGGCTAGAAGCATGAAGCAGGATCATCTGTTCGATTGTTTCTTCTTTCATATCAGAAATCAATCCAAAGTAGCTATTACCGCTATTTAAGACAATTGCATGCAGAGAAAATATTCCGTTAACCAGTTTTTTATAGCCCTCTTTTTCACCTAGATCCGCTTGGAGCGGAATCAATTCAATACCGGGTTGTTCCAGTTCAGCCATCAGTTCGTTAATTGCTTTAGAATTTTGGTTATAATGCAGGTAAAGTGAATATCCCTGTTTTGCCAATTTCCTTGCAATTGCCCTTCCAATCCCCCCACTTGCTCCAGTAATAAGGGCAAAGCGTTTTTCCATTTTAGCCTGCCACTCCTTTATCTTTATTTGTTTTTCGTCTCATATAAAAGACCCTGCCTAAAGCTGGCAAGGCCTATAATAAACAATTAGCGGGCAGTTACTTATTTTTTGGGTGTGACCTGAAAGACGGTTATCCTGCTTTCCTCAATCAAGCTGTCAGACACTGTACGAAGGTCATCTATAGTTAGTTTTTCCATTGTACTTACTACATCGAACAAATTCATTTCGTTAAAAGCATACCTGGTGAACTGGTTCGCAATATACTCCGGAGAATTTAAAGCCCTTAAAAAACCGCCTATTTTTTTCTTTTTTGTCCGGTTTAAGCTGGTTTCGGTAAACCCGCCTCCGCTTTTGGAGTTCAGCAGAATAGCTGTAAGTTTCTCTGCAAGGATATCAGGCTGAGTTGTGTCTCCGCCAACCATCGCGAACCCAAAGCCGTATTCCTGTGTATAATCATAGGAAAAGGTTTGATCTATAAGCCCATCTGAATATAACTCGTCAAAGTGTTTAGAGCTTTTGCTGAATAGAATGTCCAGCAGTACATTGGCAGCCAGTTCATATTTCAGCAGATCTTTTCCTTGTATGTCGGTTTTAGCCGCTTTAATCCCTACCATTACCTTTGAAGATTGAACATTCATTTCCAAAACCCGTTTTTTCTGTGCAACTTCCTCTGGTTCATTCTCAAAATGGCGCTTTATTTCCGGGAGATTTACAAAAGGCTTGCTCTCTTGGTTTTGACGAATAAATGTCATCGTTTCCTTAACGTCCACAGGACCAACAATAAAAATAAGCATATTGCTTGGATGATAAAACGTTTCATAGCATTGATATAGCATATCTTTTGTAATATCTGCAATAGATTCTACCGTCCCGGCGATATCTATTTTCACTGGATGGTTATGGTACATATTCTCAATGCAGCCAAAATATAAACGCCAGTCGGGATTATCATCGTACATCCTAATTTCCTGTCCAATGATTCCCTTTTCCTTTTCCACCGTTTTTTCAGTGAAATAAGGTTCCTGGACAAAATCAATCAATGTTTCTAGATTCTTGTCAAAATCAGATGTGCTGGAAAATAGGTATGACGTCCGTGTAAATGAAGTAAAGGCGTTAGCTGATGCACCTTGTTTACTGAATTGCTGGAATACATCACCATCCTCCTTCTCAAAAAGCTTATGCTCAAGAAAATGGGCAATACCATCTGGAACCTTAACAAGCTTATCATCACTCGGTGACTTAAAATGATTGTCGATTGAGCCATACTTGGTCGTAAAGGTGGCATAAGACTTATTAAAGCCCTGCTTAGGAAGAATATAAACATCCAGGCCATTTTCCATTTTTTCATAAAATAACTCTTCCTGCAGCTGCTCGAATAAAATTTTCTCCATTATTGCACCTCCTCCGTTCCCGTTAAGAAATAAATCGTATCTAATTCAATCCGTTCCCCAGCTTTAATAATTTCTTCTTTGGTGGTGTTTTCTGTTTTTTCCAGCCATTCATCCAGCGAAATGGAAGTGCCTGCGACCACATTGTGGTAAAGAATTTCTACGAGCCCGCGGGCTACATCAATGGTTTCAAGGACCTGGTTGCGAACAACCGCTTTTGTCTGTGAAAGTTCCTGATCACTAAAATCCCCATTTTTCATTGCTTGCATTTGTTCCTTAATAATGCTGACAGCCTGCTCGTAATTCTTATTCTCGATTCCTGACATAACCAGTAAAAGACCTTTGTGGCTTTCTAGACGGGATGAAGCGTAATAGGCAAGGCTGGCTTTCTCGCGGACATTGATGAACAGCTTTGAATGCGAGAATCCGCCAAAAATTCCATTAAAGAGCTGAAGAGCAAAGTATTCCTTATCTGCATAAGTTATTTGGGTACGGTAGCCGATATTCAATTTCCCTTGTTTCACATCTTGGTTTTCAATAACATCATTGACCTTATCAACTGTTATTTGCCGTGCCGGCGCCTTACGCGGGGTACGGTCAGTAAGATTTAACTTGTTGTCGGCAAGCCCTTCAACCTCTGCAGAATCGATGTCACCAATCACGTAGAAATCAATTTCATCCTCATTAAGGGCCTTTTGATAATATTCATATAAACTTGAAGGTGTTATTCCGTCAACCATTTCACTGATTCCTGTGGCTTCAGCTTCATAAGGTTCACCTTTGCACATCTCCTCAATAAGACGGGAAGCCGAATAACGCATTTTATCATCATAAACAGATTGGATTCTTTGCTTTAGAGTTCGTTTTTCTTTATCGACTGTTGACTGGTCAAAAGCATTGCCTGATGCATTTGGATCAAGAAGTATTCCTGTCAGCAAATCAAATCCCTTTTCAAGCAGCGGTGCTGGATCAGAGAGGAACTTCTCATTTGCAATTTCCATTGTAAAAGTCATAATGTGGTACTCGCCTTTTTTTGCCACATCAACATAAAGGCTCGCACCATACAATTCATCTAAATAGGACCTTAGTTCTGTAGAAGTTGGATAATGTTTTGAATTGCTCTGAAGCACATGCGGGAGGAGTGCCCTTAATGTAACGGTCTCTTTTTCAAGCGGTGCCTTCATTTTCCAAACTAATGTATTCGTTTTATATTTTGCCGTTTTAACAAAATGCAGCTTAAATCCCTGCTTCGGCCTTATGATTTCAGAAGCGATCGACATTAGAAATCCTCCTTGGAAATGGATTAGTTTTTAGGTGAATAAGAATTATTGTTTGTTTTATGGAAAAATTTTAAACATATACCGGACATTCATGAAGCCAATATGAATAAATTTTGGCAAGTCCGTTAATTCTTTCTACCTAAACTATACATGTACAAAAAAAATCCTGGCAAGTTTAAAGCAAGTTATTTACATAATAAAATTATGAACAATACTAAATTTAATTCCGGTTTTACATTATTGTATGTTTCCGGAACATGAAAAAACCCGAACCATAAAAAAGTCCGGGTTTAAAGTTAATTCAGCTTCAGAAAAGAAAGCTTATTATTACCTGTTTCCTTTTACGTAAGGAATACCTGATGCTTTTGGAGCATCTGCGCGACCAATGAAACCTGTTAAGGCCAAGATAGTCAATACATATGGAGCGATCAGGAGATACACACTAGGGACGTCCTTTAAGAACGGGATACTGGTTCCTACGACACTAAGACTTTGTGCAAAACCGAAGAACAGCGCTGCACCTAGTGCTCCAAGCGGATGCCATTTTCCAAATATCATTGCTGCCAAAGCCATGAAACCTTGCCCTGTAATAGTAGAATGGCTGAAATCCAGTGTGACTGTCTGGGCATATACCGCGCCTCCAAGTCCACCAAGCATTCCGCTGATCATAACCGCGATATATCTCATTAGTGAAACATTTATTCCCATTGTATCGGCAGCCATCGGGTGTTCACCGACCGAACGCAGGCGCAGGCCAAATGGTGTTTTAAAGATAATGAACCAGGCTAATACAGCCACGCCGAATGCGATAAAGGAAGTGTAATACACATTTGAGAAAAATAGCCGCCCGATTACTGGAATATCACTTAGAATCGGTATATCTGTGCGCAGGAACCTTTCCTGGATCATATCTGTCTGGCCTTTTCCAAAAATTTTCTTGACCAAAAACAGGGAAAGTCCCAGGGCAAGCAGGTTAAAGGCAACACCGCTGACAGTTTGGTCTGCCCGGAGAGAAATAGATGCAACAGCATGAACCAAAGATAAAAGTCCGCCAATTATCATAGCTACAATCAAGGCAATCCATGGTGTTGCTCCACCGAGTGAATCCACAAAGGCAAGGTTAAAAACAATACTGACGAACGCCCCGATAACCATTAAACCTTCCAATCCGATATTAATGACACCGGATCTTTCAGAAAATACTCCGCCGATAGACGTAAAAATAAGCGGGGCAGCCATAAAAATTGCGGAAGAAATAAGTATTTCGAGTACCTGCATCAAATCCACTTATTTCACCCCTTTCTTAAAGCGTCTGTATACCCATTGAATCATATAGCTTGAAGCTACAAAGAAGATGATAAGTGCAATAACGATATCTACCAATTCATTTGGAACATCAGCGTTAGGCATATTTAATGCCCCCATTTTCAGGCCGCCAAACAGGAATGCCGCCATAACCACACCTATGGCTGTGTTGGCTCCGAGGAGGGCAACGGCAATACCATCAAATCCTACACCGGTAAAAGCGGATTTCAATGAAGCATATTCAAAAGTACCGAGACCTTCCATTGCACCGCCCAGTCCTGCAAATGCTCCAGAAATGACCATTGATAGAATGATATTATTGTTGACGTTCATTCCCGCATATTGCGAAGCATGGTGGTTAAAGCCTACCGACCTCAGTTCATAGCCTTTTGATGTTTTCTCAAGCACAAACCACATAATATATGCGGTAATTAATGCGATTAATATGCCCCAGTGCATTCTTGAATAATCTGTCATCATTTCAAACATCTCAGATCTCAATGACGCAGAAGGAAATACCTTTTCTGTAGAATCCCCTTCTTCAGCAAGGAAATTACGGATAAGATAGTTCGTTGTATGAAGGGCAACATAGTTCATCATAATTGATACTATTACTTCATGCACCCTGAATTTGGCCTTTAAGAATCCTGGGACAAATGCCCAAAGAGCTCCAGCCGCGGCAGCGGCAAGGACCGCAAGCGGCAAGTGAATGAACTTTGGAAGATCTTCAAATGATATTCCTACCCATACTGCTGCTAGCCAGCCGACGATTAATTGTCCCTCAACCCCAATATTAAACAAGCCAGTTCTAAATGCAAAAGCAACTGCCAGTCCGGCAAAAATGTATGGGGTAGCCTGTCGGACTGTTTCCCCAATGTAGAATATTTCCCCAAATATACCATCCCAAAGGGCAGCATATCCTGCAATTGGATCGTAGTCGCTTATAAGCATGATTATCGCACCGGCAATCAAGCCTAGCAAAACAGAAATGACTGGAATGATTAGTCCTCTTAAACGATTAGCCATTGGCGGTTTCACCTGCTCCCTTACGTTTACTTCCGGCCATTAGAAGACCTAGCTCCTGTTCCGAAGTTTCCTTCGGATTAACAATGGCCACAATTTTTCCTTCATATATAACAGCGATCCTGTCGCTTACATTCAAGATTTCTTCCAGTTCAAAAGAAATCAGCAAAACAGCCTTACCATGGTCGCGCTGTTCAATCAGGCGTTTATGGATAAATTCAATTGCTCCTACATCCAAACCCCGGGTCGGCTGGGCCGCAATCAATAAATCAGGGTCACGGTCCATTTCCCTTCCGATGATCGCCTTTTGCTGATTTCCACCCGATAGTGATCTCGCCAGGGTGCTTTCACTTGGAGTACGGACATCGAAATCTTTAATGAGCGTTCTCGCTTTTTCATAAATTTCTTTATAGTTCAGCACCCCATTTTTAGAAAATGGTTTCTGGTAATACGTTTGCAGAACCATATTCTCCCCGATAGGAAAATCAAGCACCAAACCATGCTTATGCCGGTCCTGAGGGATATGGCCAACACCCTGTTCTGTTATTTTCCTTGGCGGCAAGTTTTGGATATCCTTCCCATTTAACTTGATCGTACCGCTTTCGGACTTTTTAAGACCCGTTATTGCCTCTATCAGTTCGGATTGACCATTGCCGTCTACTCCAGCGATTCCCACAATTTCACCAGCCCGAACATTCAGGTCCAGTCCATTAACAACGTTTATCCCCCGCGGGTCTTTAACAGTTAGGCCGGAGATTTCCAATACATTCTGTTTCGGGTTTGGTTCCCCTTTCACTGTCGTAAAAACAACATCCCGGCCAACCATAAGGCTTGCCAGTTCAACAGGATTGGTTTCATTTACATTAACTGTCCCAATTCCCTTGCCCTTACGAATTACTGTTACCCTGTCGCAAACTTCCATTATTTCTTTTAGCTTATGGGTGATTAGAATAATGGATTTACCTTCCTTGATTAAAGTCCTGAAGATTTGAATTAATTCCTTGATCTCCTGAGGAGTGAGCACAGCAGTCGGTTCATCGAAAATTAGAATTTCAGCACCGCGGTATAAGGTTTTTAATATTTCTACACGCTGCTGCATCCCAACGGATATTTCAGAAATCTTAGCCTGCGGGTCAACGGACAATCCATACCGCTCCGAGATTTCACGCACTTCTTTTTCAGCACGTTTAATATCTATTTTTCCGCCTTGTTTAGGTTCTTTTCCCAGAATGATATTTTCCGTAACCGTAAATGTATCAACCAGCATAAAGTGCTGATGAACCATACCAATTCCCAAATCATTTGCTATGTTTGGGTTAGTAATTTGCACAGCCTTCCCGTTCACCCTAATTTCACCTTGTTCCGGCTGGTAAAGTCCAAACAGAACATTCATTAAAGTAGATTTGCCTGCTCCATTTTCCCCGAGAAGGGCATGGATTTCACCTTTTTTGAGCTGCAAAGTGATATTATCATTGGCGACAATGCCGGGAAACTCTTTCCGGATATTTAGCATTTCAATTACATGTTCCACCGGGATTCACTCCTTTTAATAAGGGCAGATTTTGCCCATTCCTTTTCTTGCAGTAGTAAGAGGTCGGACCTCTTAAGCTAAAAAAGCTAACTGAAACATTAAATGAATTCCTTTAATTTTTCAGTTAGCTTTTTTATATATTTTCAAGGAATAAGGCCAGCCAGGTGCCAGCCTTACTTCCCGAGAGTGAAAGGAGTATTACTCCTAAAACTTCATTTTTTTCAATTCATCGCGAGTTGCAGGAACTGTAATTTCACCGTTCTTGATCTTTTCAGTCCATTCTTCAACTGCTTTAAGCGCTTCTTCAGAAACATTCTCTTTTGAAGGTGCGATGGATACGCCATTTTCTTCTAATCCATACTCAATAACTTCTCCGCCAGGGAACTTTCCATCTTTTGCTCTTTGGGCAACGTCAGCAACTGCAAGGTCTACTCGCTTAACCATTGAAGTAAGAGTTACGCTCTTGTTTAGGTCTTTAACAAAACCTTCTTGATGCTGGTCTTTGTCAACACCGATTACCCAAATTTCTTTTTTAGGGTCTTTTGCTTTAATTTCTTTAGCTTCAGCAAATACTCCGTTTCCAGTTCCGCCTGAAGCATGGTAAATGATATCAATTCCGCTGTTATACATTTTTCCGGCAATTGCCTTACCTTTTGCAGCATCACCGAATGATCCCGCATACTCAACAGTTACTTCTGCTTCCGGCTTTACAGATTTAACGCCAGCAATGAACCCTACTTCAAATTTATTGATCAGTGCTCCATCCATACCGCCGACGAAGCCGATTTTATTTGATTTAGTTGTCAGTGCAGCAACTACTCCAGTTAAGAAAGAACCTTGGTGTTCTTTAAAAGTGATGCTCGCTACGTTATCTCCTTCAACAACAGAGTCAACAATCGCGAATTTCGTTTCTTTTCTCTGATCAGCGATTTCCTTCACAGGCTCAGCCAATAAGTATCCAATTCCATAAATCAAGTCATAATCTTCACGAGCCAAACGGTTTAGGTTAGTGGAATAATCAGCATCTGATTTAGATTGAAGATAATCATAGCCTTTATTTCCTTTTTCAAGATTATTCTTTTTACCGAATTCCTCAAGCCCTTCCCATGCAGACTGGTTGAATGATTTGTCATCAACACCGCCGATATCGGTTACCATGGCAACAGTGAAGTTATCCTTTTTGGCTTCGCCGCCGCCACCGCCGTTTGACGTGTCTTTCTCATCGCTTTTACCGCAAGCTCCAAGCATTGTACCGGCTGCAAGAACAAGTGACATCGCTAAACCGAATTTACGCTTTTTCAAGGTAAGTACCCCCTAAGATTGATTGTTGATTTAGTAGAAATGGTCATAAAACCGGAAGCTTAATGTTCACGTCCTATTAAACAATTAAACTCTCTTTCGAAGAACGTGAAAACTGAACTTATCAGCTTTAAAGTAATTAACTGAGTAAAGTATTGGCTCGTCTTTGTCGTCAAAATGAAGCTGTTTTAATACGAGCAAAGCGGCTTCAGGTTCACATTCAAGGATAGGCGATACTTTTTCATGATAGCCGATTGGTTCGATTTGCGTTACAGCATAGGAAATGCTGCGGTTTGCTTCCCTTTTGAGAATATCGAACAGCGATTCATCCTCATGCAAGAAGATCCCCGGCAATATTGCCTCACGTATTTTATCGACACAATAGACAACCGGCTTTCCATTTGCGGTTCTTACCCGCTCAATGAGCACAATATCTTCTTCCTCGGAACATGACAATCTCCTGATATCTTCTTCAGTCGGACTCTGAGTCATTGACCTTAAAAAAATGGTTCCTGGCTTCATGCCTGCCTGTTCGATCATATGCGTGACACTGTTAAGCTGCTCGATCCCTGAAGTAAATAACGGCTTTTCATTTACGAAGGTTCCAACTCCGTGTCGGCGGGTTATCACATTTTCTTCTTCAAGAATGCGCAATGCCTCCCTGAGTGTTGCCCTGCTGACTCCAAGCTGTTTGGCAAGATCGAATTCTGAAGGAAGCTTTTCTCTTTCTTTATAGTGCCCCTTCTCAATATCCCGCTTTAGGCGATCGATAACTTGTAAATATAAATGCCGAGCATCTGACTTAATTGACATGCAAGTCCACCACCCAAAAATCTAGAGTCATCAGACATCTGATGACGTATCATTCCTACTAATCGAAAATACTATAACACTTTTTCTTATATAAAGAAATAGGAATCAGAATTTTTTGCGGAAAAATGTGATAAGGCGGGATGGTAAGTTTTCTCCGTTATTTTATGGAGTTTTCTGGAACTTCTTTTTGTGTATTTCCTTATGTTAACCACTGTACTCTTTTAGCGGGTTTCTCTTATTATAAACCTGATGGATTAAAAATTATAAATGTGATATACCATTGAAAACGTTTACTACCATTTGCAGAAGAAGAGGTTGAAAATTTAAATTTTACCCTGCCAGTTAAATTGAAAGCTGGCAGGGCTAAACGTTTAATTGCTGTTTTCATCCATTCTAATGCCTGGCTGCACAGCTAGATAAGCAGACTTAACAGCATCGCCAGTTAAGAGAGTCCTTTACGACCAAAAGAATTCTTTAAGCATGCTATTGACTGTTATTTTCTCCACTGCACAGTATCAGTACTGTGAACTTTTTTCACCTTTTTTGTTGAAAGTTTGCTCCCTTCTACTTGTCCGATTCCATCGCATCCCGAGAGTTTACTGCCCATTAATACGTGATAAATGTGCATCCTCACTGCTTTCCTTTGCAACTAATACAGTTCTCGGTTTACTTCCCTCATAAGGCCCGACTACTCCTCTTGCTTCCATTTCATCTATTAGGCGTGCAGCCCGGGTGTAGCCGATCCGGAACCTGCGCTGGAGCATTGACACGGAGGCTGTTTGCATTTCAACAATCATTTGTACGGCTTCATCATATAAGTTATCATCAACTTCGCCGACAACTTCAGTTACTTCGTCCGGTATCATTTCATCATTGTACTGAGCTTTCTGCTGGCCAATTACGAAATTGACGATCTCTTCCACTTCATCGTCCGACAGAAAAGCACCTTGTACCCTTACCGGTTTAGAAGCGCCAACCGGCAAGAACAGCATGTCTCCGCGGCCCAGCAGTTTTTCTGCTCCGCCCATGTCCAATATTGTCCTGGAATCCGTCATCGAGGAAACACTGAAGGCGATCCGGGATGGAATATTAGCCTTGATTACCCCTGTAATGACATCAACAGATGGGCGCTGCGTCGCGATAATCAAATGAATCCCGGCTGCCCGCGCCATTTGTGCCAGCCTTGTGATAGCATCCTCGACATCGGAGGAAGCTACCATCATCAAGTCTGCAAGCTCATCGACAATTACAACGATATAAGGGAGCAGTGGCTGCTGCGCATCTTCTTCGGCGTTATGGCGTTTCACATGATCGTTATATCCTTCAATATTCCTTGTCCCTGTATGGGAAAACAGTTCATAACGGCGTTCCATTTCATTGACTACCTTTT
The DNA here is from genome assembly GCF_002860285.1 of Bacillus sp. M6-12. Classification (GTDB taxonomy): domain Bacteria; phylum Bacillota; class Bacilli; order Bacillales; family DSM-1321; genus Peribacillus. The sequence continues at coordinate 335,874 of NZ_PGVF01000014.1, read as the reverse complement.
TCAAAGCTTGGGAAGCCTTCTTTGCATCAGTTACAACCGGTGCAAGCAAATGCGGGATGCCATTATAAACATTAAGCTCAACCATTTTCGGGTCGATCATCATCATTTTCACTTCATGCGGTTTAGCTCTCATTAATATACTGACGATAATGCCGTTTATGCAAACGGATTTACCGCTTCCGGTTGCCCCCGCTACAAGCAAATGCGGCATCTTGTTGAGCTCCGAAAGGACTGCTTCACCTGATATATTTCTGCCTAGCCCAATCTGCAGCTTTGAATCCGGCTTGTCCAATTCCTTAGAATCGAGAACCTCACGTAAAGAAACCATTGCAATTTCAGAATTCGGCACTTCAATACCAATCGCCGATTTCCCAGGTATCGGGGCTTCAATCCGAATGTCCTTCGCTGCTAAAGCTAACGCCAGGTCATCAGACAGGCTTACAATTTTACTGACTTTAACACCCACATCAGGATGTACTTCATATTTGGTTACAGCAGGACCAAGGTGAACCTGCGTAACCTTTGCCTTTACTCCAAAACTATTAAAAGTCCGTTCAAGCTTTGCAGCATTTTCGTGAATAAGCTTGAATTCACCGCTCTGGTCCGTTTTCTTCGGCTGCCTAAGCAAAGTAAGCGGAGGCAGGGAATATTCTTTGTTTTCTACTTCTGTAAAATTAATTTGAGGGGCATTATTATCACTTTCCTCATTCACTGAACCAGTATCGTTTCCAATGTCATTTATCACAGAAGAGACCTCGTTATGGATATCACTTGGATAAGCATTTTCAGCAAAGTTAGAAATCAGCCTTGGTTCTGGCTCACCAGTATTGACCGGTACAATTAGAGGCTCTTCGATTTGCTCAGCTGCTTCCATTTCTCTTTCCCTTTCGGCCCTTTCAGCTCTTTCTTCCCTTTGCTGCCTTTTCCTTTCCATTCTCTCGGATCCCCAAGCCTTCATATCGTCGATAAACGCCTGCCACTGGCTAACTGCGAACGTTCCTATGGAAGATCCAATTTTACCAGCCGTCTCACCTAACGTTTTACCTGTTACCAAAACAAAGCCAATAATTATAAGCAGCACGGCTATTATCTTCGCCCCTGCCTCATCAAACAAGAAATAGGAAGCGGCAAAAAGCAGGGCCCCAATCATCCCTCCGCCCAGATCATGGGTACTGGTTATACGGCCGGTTCTTTCGTTGTTAAATATTTCCAGAGTGTTCACGATGACACTTGAATTTTGGAATGTTTCCCTTTCAAAAATGAGTTTGAAAACATATACATGATCCAGCAATAAAATGCTTGCCGTTATTAAATAAATACCAACAAGCTGCCTCTTAAAGAAAAATGGAATCTTTCTTTTAATGATAAAATAGAAGCCTAGAATTATAAGCCCGATTAACAGCAGAATATCCCACTCGCCCATCAAAAACCTGGCAACATACAGCTTTGTTTTAATGCCTACCTTTCCCAATTCAGCTATAGCAAATATTGATAAACTAATAAGGGCAAGGCCGATCAGTTCAAATTTAAGAGTAGTTTTCAGGGTATTAGAACCCTTGGTTTTCCTGCGTTTACGCTTTGCCATGTTATCACCTGTTTTTTTTATGTAAGTCATTTCTTTACTTGAATAAAGAAAGCAGCCATTTTAGGCTGCTTTCATTTTCCAGTATTACCATTATAGCATATTATGCTGCATCCTATGTGATTATTCTTTAAATGGACTGTTTCATATTACATTTAAAGAATATTTTCCTGCCATAGGCTGAAACTGGTCCCAGGCTGGACATTAGCATTCAAATAATGGGAAGGATCCGTGCTTAAGATTCGGGCAATACGGCAGGATGAAGGAGAATCCATGATAACCTCAATTGGGATGCCTTTATAATGCATGCTGAATTGTTTTTCAAATTCGGCCTCAGGCGGAAAAACAAGATCTAACGGCATCATCGTATAGAGGATCACTGAAGAATCTCCTTCCCAGGCATAGGATTCTTTAGCTTATGTTCTTCCATCATGCTGTTCAGCTTTTTCATTGCCGCTCCAATACCGCCCACTTCATCGATTAATCCCACATTCACAGCATCTGTCCCAACAACATTTGTTCCAATATCCCGAGTAAGATTTCCTTTAGCGAACATTAGCTCCTTAAAGTCTTCCTCTGATACTTTTGAATGCTTGGTTACAAAATTTACGACACGGTCCTGCATTTTATCAAGATATTCAAAAGTTTGAGGGACGCCGATTACCAGCCCTGTCAGCCTGATCGGATGGATTGTCATTGTTGCTGTTTCTGCAATAAATGAATAATCACATGAAACAGCAATCGGTACACCGATCGAGTGGCCGCCTCCCAGTACGATGGATACAGTCGGCTTTGACAGCGAAGCCAGCATTTCTGAAATAGCTAGTCCTGCTTCCACATCGCCACCCACTGTATTTAAGATAACAAGCAGGCCATGGATGTTAGGGTTTTGTTCTATAGCTACAATTTGCGGGATAACATGTTCATATTTTGTTGTTTTATTTTGTGGTGGAAGCTGCATATGTCCTTCAATTTGTCCGACAATCGTAAGGCAATGGATGTTGGAATCCTGGGACATTTGCGGAACATTCGTTTGTCCCAGCTGCTGAATTCTTTCAATCAAGGATGATCCCTTTGCTTCCTGCTGTCCACCTTCATTGGGTACCGGTACGTTGGGCGGTGTATTCGGAATAGGCGCTCTAGGCAGAGAAGGGCTTGGCAATGGTGATTCAGATGTTGGCATTATTGGCATGCCCCTATTATTCTGCTGAAGGTTGTTTGGCATAGGCGTATTGCTGAATGGCCTATTAAATGGCATGCTGTTGGCAGGCGAGTTTTGAAATGGCATGTTTGCGGCTTGGCCGTTATTCCATGACATGTTTGACATTGGATTGTTTTCCATTATGGTTAATCCCCTTTCCCAAGTTGCATACCAATAGTATGAACTGTTAGGTTAGGCTTCATTCCTGAATTTTGAAAAACTGGATTTGGAGCAGGGGCATTAATTCAAAACTGTTATTGAAGCTTATAAATTATTTATGCAAGACAGCTCCTAGCCAAAAGGGCCAGGAGCTGCTGCATCGTTCTTGGAATGGTAGTTCGCCGTTTAAATTTCCATTATGATTGGCAAAATCATCGGGCGGCGTTTTGTTTTTTCATATAACTGCTGATTCAACGAGTCACGGATTTCCTGTTTTAAAGTGGCCCAGTCAAATTTTTGTGCCGCGTTTTTCCTGACAATTTCCCTGACAATGTTAGCTGAATCTTCCATTAATTTCTCGGATTCTCGTACATAAACAAATCCGCGGGAGATGATTTCCGGTCCAGCCGCAATGCTTTTATCTGATCTATTCAAGGTAACAACAACAATCAGAGTGCCATCCTGAGAAAGAAGCCTTCTGTCACGGAGGACAATGTTCCCTACATCACCAACACCGCTGCCGTCAATTAGTGTGTTCCCCGAAGTAACCTTGCTAGCTGCACGGATTTTACTGGATTTTATTTCAATTACTTCCCCATTTTCCGCCACAACGATGTGGTCATCAGGAAGCCCATAAGCTTTCCCGATTTTTTCATGAGCCTTTAGCATCCGGTATTCGCCATGTACTGGAACAAGGAAACGGGGCTTCATAAGATTGAGCATCATTTTCAGCTCTTCCTCGCTGCCATGGCCGGAAACATGGATCTTATATTTTCCTGAAACGACCTGTGCACCAGCCTTAAATAATAAATCTACCGTCTTATAGAGAATTAATTCCCCTCCCTTAAGCGGGGAGGCAGCTATCAGCACTGTATCGCCTTTTTTTATGTTTACCTGTTTATGATTCTGCTTGGCCATCTTTTGAAGCGCCTTGATTGGTTCGCCGTGATGTCCGGTAGATAGGATTACTACTTCTTTATCAGAATAGGAATCTATTTCAGAAACCGGAATAATGGTATCATCTTTTGTTTTTAAATACCCTAGGTTTAACGCAGTCTGATATACCCGCTGAAGGCTTTTTCCGACTACGGCTACCTTTTTCCCCATTCGTTCAGCTGTATCAAATACCTGCTGAATCCTGTTCAGGTTGGAAGCAAAGCATGCTACGATAATCCTTCCAGATGCTTTGTAAAAAGCGTCAGCCATACCTTTTGAAACTATAGCCTCAGACGGAGTATAGCCTTGAGATTCTGCTCCTGTGCTATCAGACATCAGACATAAAACGCCATTTTCACCCAAAGCCGCCATTTTTCCAATTTCAGGGCTGTATAAACCGGAAGCAGCCTGGTCAAATTTAAAATCGCCTGTGTAAACGATAGCGCCTTCTGAAGTATGTATGACAATGCCTACTGAGTCAGGAATGCTATGGTTTGTCCTGAAAAAAGAAACTTTCGCATTCGGGAACTGAAGAACTGTATTAGAGTCTACCTCATTAAATTTGGCAGACCCTGCAAATTCATCTTTCTTCAATTTCGCTTTCGCCAGGGCCAGGGTAAGTCTTGTCCCAAATACAGGTACGGAGATACGGCGAAGGATATAAGACAGGGCACCGGTATGATCTTCATGTCCATGGCTTAGGAATATCCCTTGAATTCGATCCTTGTTTTCAATCAGATAAGAAATATCAGGAATTACCATATCAATGCCGAGCATCTCTTCTTCAGGAAACATTAATCCTGCATCCAGTACATATAGGTCAGAATCTACCTCGACGACATACATATTCTTGCCTAATTCCCCCTGTCCGCCAAGGGAAAGCAGCTTAATTATTTGGTTTTTATTTGTGCTCAATATAAAATCCTCCTGTAATCTTGTTGTTAGCCGTACACATTCCAATTGTTTCTATTATAACGTAACAAAAAAAAACATGACAACCCAAACACATTGGAAAAGAGAAATTTTTACTGTTTTAATAACATGACTGCAGCCAGCCCGCTGAAGCTAAACATCAACATAGTGACAAAATCAACAAGTGAACTTTAACAGTGTGAATACAAAAAACCCGCCTATTAATAGGACAGGTTTTAGTGTGTCTATAAAAATTAAAGACCTAAATCATCCAGTCTGACAATAAACCGCCCAGTACAGTTCTTTCCTGCTCAGTCAGCGGAACAAGAGGCAGACGGACAGATCCAACATCAATCCCTTTTATCTGCATAGCAGTTTTGACAGGACCTGGGTTTGGCGCAGCAAACAAACCTTCCATTAACGGAAGCAGTTTTTGGTGGAGCTTTGCCGCCTCTTCAAGATTTCCTTGGAGGAACGCTTTAATCATTGCCTGCATTTCATTCCCAATTATATGGGAAGAAACAGACACAATGCCGGTTCCGCCAATTGAAAGCACGGGAAGGGTTAAGCTGTCATCCCCGCTATAGAGCATAAAGCCTTCCTCGGCTTCAGCCAGGATGCGTGTCATTGAGTTCAAATTCCCGCTTGCCTCTTTTACTGCAATGATATTAGGAATTTTAGAGAGCCTAATCACAGTTTCAGGGGCAATATTCACTACCGATCTGCCAGGGATATTATAAATCATGACAGGGAGAGCAGTACTCTCAGCAATTGCTTTAAAGTGCTGGTACAGCCCTTCTTGATTGGGCTTATTGTAATATGGAGCCACCAGCATAATTGCATCTGCTCCAGCGTTTTCAGCCTTTTTAGTCAGTTCAATTGAAGCATATGTGTTATTGCTGCCTGTTCCTGCAATAACAGGAACACGCTTATCCACCACTTTTACAACATGTGAAAGCAGTGCCAATTTTTCTTCTGTCGACAAAGTTGGCGATTCGCCGGTTGTTCCGGCAATAACCAACGAATCAGATCCGTTCTCTATAAGGTAGTTGACAAGCTGTGTTGTTTTAGTGAAATCAATATTCCCTTTTTTGTCAAACGGTGTCACCATCGCCGTCGAGATTCTTCCAAAATGTATCATAGCATTACACCCCATGGTTTAATAGACGTTACTTTTAATCTGCTGGATGTGATTCAAGCGTTTCTACATGCAGTTCAAACGCATCGTGAAGCGAGTTCACAGCATCCGCCAGATCGGTTTCCTTTACAAGCACCCAGATAGTTGTATGGCTATCGGCTGATTGAAGAATACCAATTCCTTTTTCAGACAATGCTGTAACAATTTTTGCTGCTACACCGGGTACTCCAGTTATGCCTGCGCCTACTACCGAAACCTTCGCACAGTTCTCTTCTACGATTGGCTCATGACCCAGATCGGTTAACACCTGCACTGCTTTCTGTGTCATTTCTTCTGCAACGGTGTAAACAACGCCATTTGGAGAAATATTTATAAAGTCAACAGAGATCGATGCGTTTGCCATTGCCTTGAAGACCTCTGCCTGAAGATTATATTGCCCTTTTTTGGCATTAACTTTAATTTGGGTTATCCTGGAAAGGTGGGCGATTCCGGTCACCAACCGTTCCCTGATATCGCTTCCCCGATTATCACGTGTATAAGAAGTTACTAAAGTTCCGACCCCGTCCGAATACGTTGAACGGATCCTTATCGGAATTTTGGACTGCATCGCAATTTCTACTGCACGCGGGTGAATGACTTTGGCACCCTGATAGGCCATATTGCAAACCTCATTATAGGTTACGACAGAAAGCGGTCTGGCGTTCTGGGCAATGCGGGGGTCTGCTGTCATTATTCCTTCCACATCTGTAAAGATATCAACCCATTGAGCTCCTAGAGCAGCACCAAGGGCTGCTGCAGAAGTATCGCTTCCGCCTCGGCCAATCGTTGTGATGTCACCATTTCTTGCTGCTCCCTGGAAGCCTGCCACCACCACGATATCATGGCTTTCCAGCTCCTTTAGAAGCCGCTCGCACTTCATGTCGATTATCTTTGCATTTGTATGGTCATTGTTTGTCCGAAAGCCGGCCTGAGCACCAGATAAAGCTGTGGCATTAAGGCCGTGCTGATTCAGCATGCCTGAAAATACAACAGCGGATATGGTTTCTCCAACGGAAAGAAGCAGGTCCAGTTCCCGTTTGGATATGTTGTCCGTACCGCCATTTACGAGCGAAAGGAGCGAATCTGTTGCGTAGGGCTCACCCTTCCGTCCCATCGCGGATACGACCACTACCACCTTGTAGCCTTCCTGAACGGCTTTTTGAATGTGTTTTCTCGCCTTTGCCCTGCTGTCTTCATTCCGAACAGAAGTCCCGCCGAATTTCTGAACGATGATTTTCATGTTAACACCTCAAATGGAAGCCAGCTAATTGATTCCGTAAGCTGGCTTTATCCCTTTATCATTTCACAGTTACAAGCCCTAATTTAAGCAGGCTCTCAGCAATCTGAACCGAATTCCAGGCTGCACCCTTTAAAAGGTTGTCGGAAACTACCCACATATGGAAGCCCTTGTCCTCGTCCAAGTCCTTACGGATCCTGCCGACAAACACATCATTCTTGCCGACAGCATGCGCAGGCATTGGATAAATTTGGTTTTCGGGCTCATCCTCTAAAATGGCACCCGGAGCATCCTTGAGCAGCTCCTTCAATTCATTTGCTGTAACTCCTGCTTTATCAATCTCAAAATACAAAGATTCAGAATGCCCTGTCACGACCGGTAAACGGACACATGTTGCTGCGACACTAAGATCTTGCATTCCCATGATTTTTTTCGTTTCATTTATCATTTTCATTTCTTCATAAGTAAAGCCATTTTCAACAAACTTATCAATTTGCGGAATCACATTGAATGCAATTTGATAATGCTTATTATCTCCCTTAACAGGCAAAATTTCCGGTTTGATTTCTTCATCATTCAGCAAGGCTTTTGACTGTTCCTTCAGTTCTGAAATAGCCGCTGCTCCGGCACCGGAAACAGCCTGATAAGTCGAAACGATTACCTTCTTTAAACCGAATGCCTTTCTGATTGGTTCCAGAGCGACAACCATTTGAATTGTCGAACAGTTCGGGTTAGCGATAATTCCATTATGCCCCTTCAGGGCTTCTTCGTTTACCTCTGGTACAACGAGAGGAACATTTTCATCCATCCTGAATGCACTTGTATTGTCCACTACAATAGCACCGCGTTTAACCGCTTCGTGAGCCAGCTCCTTCGAAACACTTCCTCCAGCACTAAAAAGAGCAATGTCTACTCCCTCAAAGCTTTCCGGCTTAGCTTCCTGTATGACAATATCTTCTCCCCGAAAATGTGCCTTCGTCCCGGCAGACCGTGCTGATGAAAGAAAAATGATCTTCTTAATAGGCAATTCCCTTTTTTCCAATGTCGCAATCATTTGCTGGCCTACCGCTCCGGTAGCCCCGACTACAGCAATTGTTAAACCTGTTTTTTCCATTTAAATAACCCCTCTTCCCCTTCACCATACCATAGCGAAAATTTATTATCTAATCATACGTTTTAATTTGGGAATACCCCTGAGAATATGATTTATTTTAACATATTCCCGCACCAAAGGAACAACCTTTTTCCGAATAGATCAGTAAAAGGCTGTGCGGCTCCGTACTATATGAAAAGATAATAAAGTTAAGGGAGGTCCTTATACCTTTCAATGATTACCGGCTGGAGCTGCTCTCCATTAATGGCTGCAATCACCGTGTCACTTAGCATGCTCATTCTTGCGACCATTGAATTTGGCTTTTTAAATGGATCATCCTGCCCGAACGGGATAAAATATAAATCCTTTGCTGATATCAGCCTCATGAGGTTAACCCCGTTCAGCCCAAGAGCATCATTTGTTGAAATACCAACAACCACAGGACGGTGATTGCGCATGGTGGCTTTAGCAGCCATGAGTACAGGGGAATCGGTTAAAGCATTTGCCAGCTTACTCATAGAATTCCCGGTTAGCGGAGCGATCACCATGCAATCCAGAGGCAGCTTTGGCCCTAGCGGTTCAGCCTTAACAATTGTATCCACAACATGATGACCGGTTACCTTTTCAAGCCTATCTACCCAATCCTCCCCTTTTCCAAAACGCGTTTCGGTATTTTTAACCGTAGAAGTTACGACCGGAATGACTTCCGCTCCTTGATTTATCAGTTTTTCAATTTCAGGAAATACAATATCATAGGTGCAATGTGAACCTGTTAACCCAAAACCAATTCTTCTCCCTTTTAAACTCATGACGATATCTCCTTTCGTTTACTCAAGTCGTCCATCAGGAGTTGAGCTAGGACATTTGCCAATATTTTGCCGGCTGTTTTTGGAGCGACAATACCCGGCAATCCTGGTGCCAGCAAAGCTTTAATGCCCCTTTTTTCCGCGTAACGGAAATCTGTTCCGCCCGGCTTTGATGCGAGGTCGATTACCAATGTGTGTGCAGGCATTTTAGCAATGACACCAGCTGTGACTACAGGGGCTGGAATGGTGTTAATGCAAATGTCTGTATTAAGGATTTCTTTGCTCAAGTTACTGATATGGAATGGAGTCATCGCCATTTCTGTTATTCTGGCAAGGTCCTCGGTTTTCCGAGCTCCAACTTTTACCTTTGCCCCCAATGCCTGAAAAGTCCTTGCAACACTCATCCCAACCCGGCCAAGGCCCAATACTGTTACATTAGAACCGTGAATGGTAAAGTCCGTGTGCTGGATGGCCATCATAATGGTTCCTTCCACTGTAGGGATAGAATTATAAATGGCCACATCATCCCGCTCAAACAGCTGAACCAGTGGGCGGTTGGCATTTTTGATGATACTGTTCAAATAGTCGTTGCTGATGCCTGAATAAACGGTACAATGCGAGGGAGTTTTTGAAAGCAGCTCCTCGGTTATATACACGTTTTCATTTGAAAAAATTGTTTCAACTTTTCCCTGGGAATTTGTACCTGGAACCGGGAGAATGATTGAGTCGATTTCTGACATATTTATGTCGCTCAGTTTTTCTTTTACTGCGCCCGAATAAGCATGGTCCAGCTGCTCAAAACCCGCTAGCCAAAGCTTTGCATCGAGCTCAGTCAGCTTGCGGATGACTTCAAGCTGCCTGGCGTCGCCGCCAATCACAGCAATTTGGATGCCTGTGAGCATTAACTGTCACCTTCTTTAATTGAAATAGCAATAGCATTAAATTTATTAGCACTACCTCTACATAGTATGAAGTCACGGGGGAAACGGTGAATTAGTTTAAAAGGCTTTCATAAATAAAGAAAGAAAGCCAATAGAGAAGGTTTAATCGAGGAAATCAATAAAGAAAAATAATGATGCAGTTTCATTACCATAGAAAAAGCCTGCATCATTATTGATACAGGCTTAAAGCGTTTTTTAAATAATATAGAATAGAAAGTGCCGCCAACAAGGTTTTAGAAGAATTTGAATTATTAACGTAGACCGCTGGTAAAAAAATGGTCTTGCTTTTCTTATTGAAATTGGTTTTCCGGGATATCGATAATTATCATATCTGTGCCAATTTTTTTTATATGCTGCCAGGGCACACGGATTTCGTTGCCATTTCTTTTAAATCCAAACCATTTTACAGAGGGGATGATTAAAGCAGTTATTTGCCCGGATTCATTTATTTCCAGATCAGTCTGGCCTAATACTCCAAGGCGCTCCGCGCGTTTAACGTCCACTATTTCCTTGCCGCTTAATTCACTGAGCCTCATGTTTCACGCCTCCTATTTTGCCTTATTACTTATCTATATCGTACTTGCAGCAAACTTAGAAGTATTTTTGGCAATAAAGCATTTACTGATTCGACGAGAGACTTTTAGCGTTATTTCAAAAAGGTTACTAAAAAATTGATCTCGCTGGATTGTTTTTCGAAAGCAGCTTTGTCACCTCAATGATTTATGTATCCATTTTAAAATAGATTTTAGGAACGTTCCATAGTAACGTGGAAGGCGCGAAATCCTCGAAAATGCATTCACATTTCCTTCGAGCAGGTTTATTTCAGGATGCTTATTCAACGTCCTGCGGTAGCAGCGGGACGGCTGAGACCCCGCAGGAGTATGCGGCGAGGAGGCTCACCGCCCGCCCCGCAGAAAGCGAAGCGCCTGGAACGGAAATCAACAGAACCCATTAACAGGCCAAATAAAAAAATAACTGCAGACAAACTTGATTTGATCGAGTTTGTCTGCAGTCAGAAAGGCTTGGCATTTACCAAGCCTTACAATGATTATTTTTTCCACTCATCAAGCGGGCTGATTAGTGCCAGGGAATAGGTATCGCCAAAGATTGTATTTCCTAGTGTATTTACGCTTTCCTGGGTGACCTGGTCGATTTGTTCAACAATTTCATCTAGTGTGCGATGATGCTCCAGCAGCAGCTCATTCTTCCCATTTCGGCTCATTCTGCTGTTTGTACTCTCAAGGCTCAGCATCAATCCGCCTTTAAGCTGCTCCTTGCTGTTTCGCAGCTCTTTTTCCGTAATTCCTTCTGCTTTTAACGTTTTTAGCGTATCCTGAATGGTTTCATATAAATTATCAAGCTGGCCTACGCCTGTCCCGCCATAAATTGTTACTAAACCGCTGTCAAGGAACCCAGAATGATAGGAATAAACGGAGTAGGCAAGGCCTCTCTGCTCCCTGACATCCTGGAATAGACGGCTGCTCATGCTTCCTCCGAGAACGTTATTCAGAACGATTAAACTGTATACATCTTCATGGCCGATGTGTAAACCTTCAAAACCAAGGCAAAGATGAGCCTGTTCAGTTTCCTTTTTCCGTGTCAGATGGTTAAAATGAAATTCAGCCTTTTCCAGTTCCCTGCTACCTTTTCCGCCATTAAAGCCTCCAAAGTGCTTTTCAACCTCGTTGATGAACTGCTCTGTTACATTGCCCGCGATTGAGATTACAATCTTATCTGGGGTATACATATCGTGGACATATTCCTTTAGCGTCTCACTTTTAAATGTATCGAGCGTCTCTTCCGTCCCCAGAATGGAATACCCAAGAGGATGTTTTTCATAGACGGCCTTGCTTAGTAAATCGTGCACGATATCATCAGGAGTATCTTCATACATTTTTATTTCTTCAAGAACGACATTTTTTTCTTTTTTTAGCTCTTCCGGATCAAATGCCGAATTAAAAAACATATCTGATAGAATATCCAGAGCGAAGCTTGCGTGATTATCAAGGACTTTTGCATAATAGCAGGTATATTCCTTAGAAGTAAATGCATTCACCTGGCCGCCAATGCTATCAAAAGATTCTGCAATTTCTCTGGCGTTTCTTGTTGTGGTCCCTTTGAAAAACATATGTTCAAGGAAGTGTGAAATCCCGTTTAACTCGGGTGTTTCATTTCTTGAACCCGTTTTAATCCAGACTCCAATCGCTACAGAGCGAACAGTTGGAATATTTTCTAATACGATTCTTACTCCATTTTGGCATGTGTACTTTTTGATCACCCAACATTCCTCCTATTAGTCGCCACAATTAAGTAACAACTCTTGTTGCATAAGAAAAGCGCATGCGCCCTGGTACTGAGAGGACGGCTAATTCCGCCACGTCCTATGGCAACGCCCTCCTGATCCACATCCTGTGGTCCCCCGACTAAGGGTTGTGACGGCTCCTGGTCACAACACAGCATAAGACAAGCGCTGACAGAAGGCGGTTTTGCCTTCCAAAGTGATTGGCTTATGACCAAGGTTGTAACGGCAAATGGTTACAACACTCGAGGCCGGCTTAGGTCGCCACGTCCTGTGGCGCCGCCGGCACTAGCACATCCTGTTCGTCGGGGCTGGGCGTGCAGCTAGACACCTGTACTTGTTAAAAAAGTTAAACCCTATCTTATAGAAAAATAATAACATTACTTGGACAGATAGAGAAAGAAGACGACTTGAGCTTTCATCCAGGCTATCTAGCAAGGACCTCAATGCATGATTCTCTCTTCACTGACCGCTTCTGATACCGTGACAATATGCAGATTTTTCTTTTTGATATTTGTAATTAATATCTCTAAAGATCTTGATGTTGATTCAGTCGGATGCATCAGCACGAACGCACCTGGATGGACTTTGTCAAGAACCCGCTTTGTCAGCACTTCCGGGGTGGGCTTTTGCCAGTCAATCGTATCGACACTCCATAGGATTGTACCAAGGTTAAGCGAATGGGCAATATCTACAGTTTCATCGCGAAAACTGCCGCTTGGCGGGGCAAACCATTTACATTTTACACCAGTCACTGCTTCAATCGCTTCGTTTGTTTTTATAATTTCTTCCCTTGTTTTACCTGCAGAAATGTTCTCCATGAGCGGGTGGCTGTACGAATGATTTCCAATTTCATGCCCGCCTTCAGCAATCATCTCTGCTAATACAGGATTATTTTTCGCCCACCTTCCTTCAAGAAAAAAGGTGGCTTTCACTTCATGCTTTTTCAGAGTTTCCAGCATTTCCTGCAAATATTCATTTCCCCAGGCAACATTAATTAAAAACGAAACAGCAGGCTTTTCCGGATTAGCTTTGTAAATAGGTGCGGGTTTTAAATCCTTGATATGCACCTTTGGCGATACCTGCTTATAAATCAGTTTTTTTTCATCAAACAGCCCATCAGGCTTCATTTTTTTATAAGAAGCCTCTATATCAACCTTTAGTCCATTATGACCCGGAATCGTTTTCCACACTGGATCGATACGGGCATCTGTAGGCGCTTGCTCATATTCCTTTGCCTTCGAATTTATTTCGGCGAATAAAGGGTCCTTTTGGCTCGCTGCTTCCATCGGCCTGTCCTTAATTTCAGTTATGTATTGCTCAACAAAAGGGCTTTGCACCAGTGCATACGAAACTGCTGCAATAGCCGGGACTGCTATAAACCGTCTCCACTTTTCGTTCATTTTAACGTCCTCCCCCATACAAAAAATGTATGAAATACCGGGACAAGGTAGAACGGGCAGAACAGAAAAGACCTGTAAGCTGAGAACTACCTCATTTGAATTTAAATGGAATGATCGATACTTTTTAATTTAACTGGTGCATAAGTTAAAGCTCCTTGGTTCGGACTGTTTTTATAAGCCTTTTCACTCCTAAAAAAAAGGCATGCGAATTCTATCGAACCACATGCCTGGCTATATGAACCAGCAAGAAATCTATTAGCATATGCCTATTCCCAGCTTCACAAGTTCTGGGTTATAAGCCTGGGGCAGCGAAACATTAATCACTGCTAGAGTAGGCATAAACCGGAAAATGCACTTAAACCATTCCTTTTATGATTGGGCATTTTCCGCTGCTTCTTTCTGTGCCTTTAATACTGCTTTACGGGATAAGTTCACCCGTCCTTGCTTATCAATTTCTGTTACCTTAACGAGCAATTCATCACCCAGGGAAACAACGTCCTCAACCTTGCCGACTCTTTCTTCGGCCAGCTCGGAAATATGGACAAGCCCATCTTTCCCGTTAAAGATTTCGACGAATGCACCAAACTTTTCAATACGTTTTACTTTTCCAAGGTACATTTCGCCCACCTGTACCTCTCGGACGATATCCTCAATAATTTTCCTGGCTTTTTGGTTCATATCCTCATGTACGGAAGAAATGAAAACCCGGCCATCCTGCTCAATATCAATCTTGACACCGGTTTCTTCAATAATCTTATTAATTTGCTTTCCGCTTGGCCCGATAACATCTCTGATCTTATCAGGATTTATATTCATCGTAAGAATCTTTGGTGCATATTTAGAAAGTTCGACCCGCGGCTCCTCAATAATTGCCAACATGGATTCAAGGATATGCATCCTTCCCTGCTTGGCTTGCTGCAGTGCCTCTTCAAGAATTTCTCTTGAAAGACCTTCAATTTTAATATCCATCTGAAGAGCAGTTACACCTTTAGCAGTACCCGCCACTTTAAAATCCATGTCCCCTAGATGGTCTTCCATTCCCTGAATATCTGTAAGAATCGTATAGTGTTCACCTGATTTGATAAGACCCATGGCAATACCTGCAACAGGAGCCTTTATCGGTACACCAGCATCCATCATAGCAAGTGTGCTGGCGCAAATACTTGCCTGTGAGGTTGAACCATTTGATTCAAGCACCTCAGAAACAAGCCGTACTGTATAAGGAAAATCAGTCTCAGAAGGGATAACAGGCTCAAGTGCGCGTTCTCCCAATGCTCCATGCCCGATTTCACGGCGTCCCGGGCCCCTCATAGGACCAGTTTCTCCGACAGAGAAGAGCGGGAAATTATAATGGTGCATGAAACGCTTGGATTCTTCTACCCCAAGCCCGTCCAATATCTGCACATCTCCAAGCGCACCCAATGTGCAAATCGATAGCGCCTGAGTTTGTCCCCTTGTAAATAGGCCTGAACCATGGGTGCGAGGAAGAAGTCCCACTTCTGAAGCGAGCGGCCTGATTTCATCTGGATTACGGCCATCTGGACGAACCTTTTCTTCGGTAATGAGTCTGCGAACTTCAGACTTCACAAGCTTACTAAGGATTTCTTTAACCTGTTTCAGCTGATCCGCTTCTGCTTCACGTTCTTCGAATACAGCAACAACCTTATCTTTTACTTCTTTGATCGCTGCTTCTCTAGCATGCTTTTCCTGAACCTGAACTGCCTGATTCATCTCCTGCTCGCATAGAGAACGGATTTCTGCTTCAAGGTCCTTATCTAATTCATATAAAACTACTTGTGTTTTTTCTTTGCCGATTTCTGCAGCAATTTGCTCCTGGAACGCAATCAATTTCTTGATTTCGTCATGTCCGAACATAATTGCTTCTAGCATAACTTCTTCCGGCACCTCTTCAGCACCTGCTTCTACCATGTTTACAGCATCTTTTGTTCCTGCAACTGTAAGGTTAATGTCGCTCTTTTCAAGCTGTTCAAGGGATGGATTAATGATGAATTCATTATTCACTCTCCCTACAATTACACCAGCAATCGGTCCGCCGAAAGGAATGTCCGAAAGCATAAGGGCAAGCGATGAACCAAACATGGCTGCCATTTCAGAGGAACAATCCTGATCCACACTCATTACAATGCTGATTACCTGGACTTCATTACGGAACCCATCAGCAAACAGCGGACGGATCGGGCGGTCAATTAAACGGCTTGCAAGGATTGCCTTTTCGCTTGGTCTGCCCTCACGCTTAATGAATCCTCCAGGAATCTTGCCGACTGCGTATAATCTCTCCTCATAATTTACGGTTAACGGAAAGAAATCCAAGTTTTTTGGCTCTTTTGATGCAGTGGCCGTACTTAAAACTGCTGTATCTCCGTAGCGCACCAATGCTGCGCCATTGGCCTGTTTGGCGAGCTGTCCTGCTTCAACAGTTAATGTTCTGCCAGCCCAATCTAATGAATAAGTATGCTTGCCTTGTTTCATTCTAAATAAACCCCTCTCTGACTTTCTTTACAATAGAGGCTTAAGAAAATCCTAAACCCAAAATTTGTGCGAACTTATATGTGAACGTTTACAAACTATATACCCAGTCTAATCCTATTATGTACGAAAAAAACATCAGTTAACAGCAAAAAAGCGGGAAATTTCCCGCTTTCTTGAAGATTATCGACGTAGACCCAAGCTGTTGATCAGGTTACGGTAACGAGTAACATCCTTGTTACGAAGGTACGTAAGAAGGTTACGGCGTCTACCTACCATTTTAAGAAGACCGCGACGTGAGTGGTGATCTTTCTTATGAACGCGCAAGTGGTCGTTCAAGTTATTGATTTCTTCAGTAAGAACTGCGATCTGTACTTCTGGTGAACCAGTGTCAGTTTCATGAGTTCTGTACTCAGCGATTAATTCATTTTTACGCTCTTGTGTGATTGCCATTTGCAATTACCTCCTAAGGTTTCTTTTAAAAATCACCGGTTACCGAGCCAGCGTCGGAGACTCGACTAGCCAAGCAACGGTTAAATTTCTAACATCTAATAGCTTACAACTTTTTGCCTGTAAAAGCAAGTTTAATCAGTTTTTTTCTTGAAGTATTCCTCTGCTTGTCTCTTGTCAGCGTGTATTTGGCTTACCAGCTCTTCAATCCCGTTAAATTTCTGTTCACTGCGTAACCGCTTATGCCATTCAACCTCTACTGTTTCGCCGTAAATATTTCCGTTAAAATCGAGAACATGTACCTCGACTGTTGGCTGGTCAGGCTGCTTTTCATGGAATGTTGGCTTATAGCCAACATTGCATACACCATGATGCCAAATGCCTTTAATCCTTATTCTAACCGCATATACACCTGTAGCAGGTAAGAGATAATTTTGATCCAATCCAAGATTGGCTGTCGGGAAACCAAGTTTGCTTCCCCTTTTCTCACCATGTATCACTTCACCGCAAGTTGTATAGAAACGGCCGGTCAAGGAGCTGAATTCCTCCATACCTCCTTCCTTTAATACCGATCTAAGGCGGGTAGAACTGATTTTCTCCTCTCCATCGGACTGCTTTTCTACAACCGTTTGAGTAAACGCTGAGCGGGAATGAAACGGCATCGTTTCCATTGTTCCTTTGCCAAGCCGGCCATATGTATAATCAAAACCGGCTACAACATGCTTTACATTCAGCGCAATAATATATTCATCCACGAATTGCTGCGGCAGCAGCTCTGCAAATACCTTAGTAAACTCGACAATGAACAGATACTCAACACCTAAGTGCTTTAAAATGGCTGCCTTGTCCTTAATCGGGGTGATGTAATGCACATGCTGAATATCCCTGGCAAGGACTGCAGACGGATGCGGGTCAAACGTCATGACAGCCGTTTTTAGGCCCTTTAACTCCGCTTCCTGTTTGGCGCTTTCTATAACCTTCTGATGGCCAAAGTGAACACCGTCAAAAAAGCCGAGCGCCAGAGAGAGCGGCGGAAAAGAATCAGCTGTAAAATCATGAGGATGCTCTATTTTTATTACTTCCACATTCCATTCTCCTCGTAAAAGAAAAGCGCAAGCGTCCTTTACACAACAATAATGAAAGAATGTTGCCGGGCGCTGAGCTAAACATTTAATCTGTATTAAAAAAGCACCAATGAACTTACATCTAGTTACTCGTTTCTTAGTACTTTCACTGGTTTCATCAATCCCTTTTTAGATGGATGGTGCTGATAAATGGCCAGCGCTATTCCTTCTGATAATAGGACAAACGGTGTATCTTTTTCAGCTTCAAAATCAGCAGGAAACGGCAGAACCGCACCATTTTTTACTTTCTCTGCTACTGTATCACTAATCAAATATTTGGGCAAATGAAGCAAACCGGACTCTAAAGGGTATAGCAGTTTACCTGCTTCACCAGCCTCTGCACTGCTTTCAATGTGTTCAAATGATAAGCAATCTTTAAGAGCAAATGAGGCCGAACGCGTACGGACCAGATCAGACATATGTGCCGGGTAGCCTAGCTTTTCTCCGATCATTACGGCAAGTGTCCTAATATATGTCCCTTTGCTGCAGCTTACCCGGAACCTGAAAGAGATTGACTCTCCTTCAAACCTCTCCCGTTCATCCAGGAGCTCTAGTTCATATATTGAAACAATTCTAGATGGGCGCTCTATCTCAATTCCAGCCCTTGCATATTCATAAAGTTTTTTTCCATTGACCTTTACGGCTGAAAACATTGGAGGAGTTTGCTCAATCTCTCCAGTAAGAGATTTTAGAACATTAAGAATCATATTACGCGACAACGGTGAGTCTACCTTCTTTTCAGCAACAATCTCTCCGCTGGCATCCTCGGTCGCAGTAGCCGATCCTAGAGTTACTTCACCTTCATATTCCTTGCCGGCATCTGTTATGTATTCCGCAATTTTCGTAGCCCGTCCAATGCAAATCGGCAAAACTCCTGTTACATCTGGATCGAGTGTCCCGGTATGTCCAACTTTTTTAGTTTTCAATAGTTTACGCAGCTTAAAGACACAATCATGGGATGTCATGCCTTTAGGTTTAAACAGGGGAAGAATCCCTTCCATACTGCTGCCTCCTTTCGTCCTGTAAAAAGGGATAAAGCAAAAAACCTTGCCAAATAAAGTGAGTGGCAAGGTTTTTCTATTCTGCCGACTTGGAAAAAAACCAGCTAACAGATTGTGAGTTACTCATTTTGAGCAGCTCATTCGCACTTTTAGCCTATTCCTTATCTTCCTGGCTTGGCTTATCCTCCGAATGAATCTGATGAATAAGAGTCTCAATCCGGTTACCATAATTGATTGATTCGTCAAATTCAAAAAGAATTTCCGGCGTTTTTCGCAGTCTAATGCGCTGGCCGATTTCTGAACGGATAAAACCTTTTGCCTTGGCAAGGCCCTTAAGTGTATTCTCTTTTTGCTCCTCATCACCTAAAACGGAAATATACACGGTAGCCTGCTGCAGGTCCCCAGTGACCGCAACATCTGTTACAGTAACAAAACCAATCCGCGGATCTTTTATTTTCCGTCCGATAATTTCACTTAATTCTTTCTTCATTTGTTCTCCGACACGATTTGAACGAACGCTCATAAAGTCACCCCGCTAACTAAAGCCATTCTATATCTGTAATAGTGCGTTCTAATTCCGGGAACGAGTCAAGATATTCCAATGCATTCTGGATTTCTCGTTCCGTCGCGAGCTTGGAGGAGGTAATGGCAACTATCCCAATTTTGGTCCTTTGCCACACATCCTGAAAATCAAGCTCGGCAACCGAGATATTATACCGCTGTTTCAAACGTGTTATTACACGCTGCAGGACGGCCCGCTTTTCCTTTAAAGACTGAGCCTCATGTATAATGCACTCACATTCGGCATAAAGAATCATGCGCGTTCTACTTCCTCCATAACGTAAGCTTCAATAATGTCGCCTTCCTTTACGTCGTTGAAGTTTTTGATCGTAATCCCGCATTCATAGTTTGTCGCAACTTCTTTCACATCATCCTTAAAGCGCTTCAAAGCATCAATCTGTCCTTCAAAAATAACAACGCCCTGGCGGATAAGCCTTACGCCGCTGTCCCGGGTAATCTTACCATCCGTTACATAAGAACCGGCAATTGTACCGACTTTTGAAACCTTGAAAGTAGTACGGACTTCAGCCTGGCCGATGATTTTTTCTTCAAATTCAGGATCAAGCATACCCTTCATCGCAGCTTCAATCTCGTCTATTACTTTATAAATGATCCGGTGTAAACGAACGTCTACATTTTCAGATTCGGCTGCACGTTTAGCATTTACATCCGGGCGTACATTAAAACCTATGACAATTGCATTGGATGCAGTTGCCAGAATAATATCAGATTCTGTGATAGCTCCCACACCAGTATGGATGATTTTCACCTTCGCGCCTTCTACTTCAATTTTTCGAAGTGATGCGGCAAGGGCTTCGGCAGAACCTTGAACATCCGCTTTTAGGATGATGTTTAGTTCTTTCATTTCCCCTTGTTTCATCTGTTCAAACAAAGTATCAAGCGTAACACGTGATTTTTCATTGCGCTGAGATTGAAGCGTAACCTGTGCTCTTGCTTCACCAACCTGGCGGGCTGTTTTCTCATCTTCCACTACAACGAAGCGATCTCCTGCCTGCGGAACTTCATTAAGACCCGTAATCTCTACAGGTGTTGAAGGGCCGGCATCCTTAACACGGCGGCCAAGATCATTTACCATTGCACGAACACGGCCGAATGAGTTTCCTACTACAATTGGATCACCTACGCGAAGTGTTCCATTTTGAACAAGCAGTGTCGCTACTGCGCCACGGCCTTTATCAAGCTGGGCTTCAATCACGGTTCCGTTTGCACGGGATTTCGGATTTGCCTTATACTCTTCCACTTCACCAACGAGAAGGATCATTTCAAGCAAGCTTTCGATTCCTTCACCTGTTTTTGCTGAGATAGGTACAAAGATCGTGTCTCCGCCCCATGCTTCTGGAACTAGGCCATGTTCTGTCAGTTCCTGCATAACTCGGTCAGGGTTAGCTGCTGGTTTATCTATTTTATTTACCGCGATAATGATTGGTACCTCAGCAGCTTTAGCATGGTTAATCGCTTCTACTGTTTGCGGCATAACTCCGTCATCGGCAGCAACTACGATAATTGTGATGTCGGTTACTTTCGCACCGCGGGCACGCATTGTAGTAAATGCTGCATGTCCAGGAGTATCAAGGAAAGTAATTTTCTTATCACTGACTTCTACCTGGTAAGCACCAATATGCTGCGTAATTCCGCCAGCTTCACCTTCAGTTACTTTCGTGTTGCGGATGGAATCGAGCAATGTAGTTTTACCGTGGTCAACGTGTCCCATGATCGTCACGACA
The DNA here is from genome assembly GCF_002860285.1 of Bacillus sp. M6-12. Lineage (GTDB taxonomy): Bacteria > Bacillota > Bacilli > Bacillales > DSM-1321 > Peribacillus. Next base: position 314,760 of record NZ_PGVF01000014.1, on the reverse strand, counting down.
GAAGGGCGCTCTACTAGGTCAGCAGCCTGATCATCTGTTACATGTGATTCAAGGTCGGTAATATCGACAGGGATTGTCTCTTCAACCTCAACACCGTATTCACTTGCAATTAACTCAATTGCATCTTTATCAAGAGACTGGTTTATAGTAGCTACTACTCCAAGCATAAAGAGCTTCTTGATAATTTCAGAGGGCTCTCTGTAGAGCTTTTTGGCTAATTCAGCAACTGTTAAAGATTCTGTGAAAGTGATTTTCTTAGGAAGCTCTCTTACTTTTCTTTGAACAGGTGCTTGGTGCTGATGGTTGGATCTTTGCTTGTTTCTGTTATTTCTATTTCTGTTATTGTTGTTATTGCCTTTATTGAATACCTTTGATTCTTTTGATCTGTTTTCCTGAACCGTCTTTTTGCCTATGACAGGCTTAGCAACTGCTTTTTTCTTCAGCTTTTGTGTGTTAACTGTGTTATCGTCGCCTTCGTCCTCATATTTATCGGGTTTAGGTTCAGAGTTTTCAGCAGGCTTTGAGCTTTGCTGGTTCTGTGGATTATTATTTGGAGAAGTTTTTTTCTCTTCTTTTGCTTTTGCATTGTACGTGCTGTCAAGCTTTTGTATTGTTGAATCATCTAATGCTGCCATATGGTTTGATACCTCGATATTCATGTCTTTTAGTTTCACGATAATGTCCTTGCTTGAAACATTATGTTTTTTCGCATATTCATATACACGTATTTTGGTCATACGTTCACCCCCGTTAAAATTAATCGAGCAGCGTCAGAAGTTTACGTGCAAATCCCTCATCCAGAACAGCAACAGTTACCCGGGCATCTTTGCCGATTGCCTGCCCTAAAACTGTCCGGCTTTCTATTCTCTTTAATGGGACATTGTAAAATGCACATTTATCGGAGATTTTCTTCTCTGTATTTTTCGAAGCATCCAACGAAAGCAGAACCAGCTTTGCATTCTTGCTTCTTACTTCTTTTACCACCAATTCCTCTCCAGAAATCAGCTTTCGCGCCCGACTTGCCAAACCTAATAGAGAAATCCATTGCTCCTGTTTCATTTGGTAGAATGATTCTCCTTTTCAACCATTTCCAGCAGCTGTTCGTAGAGGGAGGGATCAATTTCCGCACTTAAATGATTGGCCAAAGTGTTCTTTTTCTTTGCCAAAAGAATGCTCTCCCTGTCCAATGACAGGTATGCCCCGCGCCCCGATTTTTTTCCGGACGGATCGATGGACACTTCTCCTTCTTTAGAACGGACAATGCGGATCAATTCCTTCTTCGGCTTCATTTCACCTGTAGCGACGCACTTGCGCATTGGAATTTTCTTGCGGCTGTTCACACCTGTCACCTCTATTTATTCGTTATCTTCAGAAAACTCGTCATCCTCCAGGCTTTCCCTGCTCAACAGGAAGTCCTGTTCTTCTACAGGATAAATACCTGCATTACGCGCCTCTGTTTCACTCTTAATATCAATCTTCCAGCCTGTCAATTTCGCTGCAAGCCGCGCATTTTGGCCTCTTTTTCCAATTGCCAGCGACAGCTGATAGTCAGGAACAATTACTGTCGTTGCCTTTTCCTCTTCATGAACCAGTACTTCTACTACCTTTGACGGGCTCAGAGCATTTGCAACAAAAACAACTGGGTCTTCAGACCATTTTACAATGTCAATTTTTTCACCCTTTAATTCATTTACAATGGCTTGAACTCGCTGTCCTTTTGGACCTACGCAAGAGCCGACCGGGTCAACTTCTTCGTTTTCGGCATGAACGGAAATCTTTGAACGGTCGCCGGCTTCACGAGCAACGGACTTAATTTCAACTGTTCCGTCAAATATTTCAGGAACCTCTATTTCAAACAATCGCTTCAATAGTCCCGGATGAGTTCTGGAAACAAAGATTTGTGGACCTTTTGAAGTTTTCTCTACTTTTGTAATAAAGACCTTTATCCGGTCATGCGGTTTGTATTGCTCGTTTGGCATTTGCTCGTTAATCGGCAAAAGCGCTTCAATTTTCCCCAGACTCACATAGATGAACCTGGAATCCTGGCGCTGAACTATACCAGTCATGATATCTTCTTCACGATCGATGAATTCAGAATAAATAATTCCTCGTTCTGCTTCGCGAACACGCTGTGTGACAACCTGTTTGGCAGTCTGGGCAGCAATCCGTCCGAAATCCTTAGGCGTTACTTCCATTTCAACCACATCTTCAATTCGGTAATTTGGATTAATACGCTTTGCCTCTTCTTCAGAAATTTCAAGGCGTGTATCAAATACTTCCTCTACCACTTCTTTACGTGCAAAAACCCTCATAGAACCTGTTCCCAGATTTAAATCTATGCGGACGTTTTGTGCCTGGTTAAAATTCCGGCGATAAGCAGATATCAAAGCGGCTTCAATGGCCTCAATCAAGACGTCCCTTGAAATGCCCTTTTCCTTTTCCAAAATTAGCAGAGCATCCAATAACTCACTGCTCATGGTAGATCCCCCTTCAACGATCATTGATTGCTGTAATTTTAAGAGAAAGTCACAGCCAGCCTTGCCTTAGCAACCTTTTCATAAGGAATTACAATCGTTTTTTTTCTTGTTTTGATTCTCACTTCAACGGTTACTTCACTGCCATCAAAAGAGGATAAAACACCTTCAAATTCTTTTTCACCGTCAATTGGCTCATATGTCTTAATAAAGACATTTTTGCCAATTGCCTTTTGAAAATCCTTATCCTTCTTTAGCGGCCTTTCGGCTCCTGGAGATGAAACCTCCAAGAAATAATTTTGAGGAATAGGGTCGAGTTCATCCAATTTTTCACTGAGCCGTTCACTCACTATGCCGCATTCTTCAATATCAACGCCGGAGTCCTTGTCAATAAATACGCGAAGGAACCAGTTTTTCCCTTCTTTTACGTACTCAACTTCAACTAATTCAAGTCCAAGTTCATCCAGAACCGGTGTGACGAGTTCTTCTACAATTTCTGTAACCTTTTTGCTCATATGGTCCCTCCATACCTGCTTCACTCATTTATAGTGATGGATAGAATGATAAAAAAAGCTGATTACAAAGACGAAAGAGTGGGTTTCCCCACTCTTTTCCTTGGTTTATCTTAGTATTTCCAATAAAAATATACCATAACCAAGATTATTATGCAAACTAGAAAGCGGAAGCGCCCAGAAAGGAACGTCGACTAAGTTCTGGCACATCCTGTGCCAAACGTCGACGTCAGCACATCCTCACAAAGCTGCCGCTTTATTTCGTGCGTGTAATGCTGCCGAAGCGTTCCTTGTCCTGTGCGTCGGGGCTGGGTGCTGCAGCTAGACAAGTGTTCATGTTGATTACGTATATCTCAATATCTCGACTGATACTCCCTAATCTAAATACTAAAGCTTCGCTATATTAAAACAACGATAACTGATTTTGGTCCGGAAGGGCTTCCAGACAGCCATGCTTGTCGAGGAATTCCAAGATTGTTTTTGAAACCTTACCCCGCTGCTGGAGATCCTCTTTTGAGAGAAATTCACCATCTTGCCTTGCACGAACGATGTTCATGGCTGCGTTTGTCCCGAGTCCGGGGATCGAATTGAACGGTGGAATTAATGAATTGCCTTCAATGATAAATTCTGTGGCACTTGATTTATATAGATCTACTTTCTTAAAAGAAAATCCGCGCTCACATGCTTCCAAAGCAAGCTCCAGAACTGTAAGGGTATTTTTTTCTTTTGTAGAAGCTTCAAGCCCTTTTGCATTAATTTCCTCAATTTTAGACCGAATTGCCTGGGATCCTCTTACCATTGCCTCGATCTCGAAGTCTTCAGCCCGCACTGTGAAATAAGCTGCGTAATATAGCAGTGGCAAATGCACTTTAAAATAGGCGATCCTAACTGCCATTAAAACATATGCGGCTGCGTGTGCTTTAGGGAACATGTATTTGATTTTTTTACAGGAATCGATATACCATTCAGGCACTTCATTCTTGCGCATTTCAGCTTCGAACTCTTCAGAAAGGCCTTTACCTTTACGGACTGATTCCATAATTTTAAATGCCAGGGAAGGCTCGAGCCCCTGATAAATCAGATATACCATAATATCGTCACGGCATCCGATAACTTCGCTCAAAGTACAAATCCGGTTATGGATTAGCTCCTGGGCGTTTCCAAGCCATACGTCCGTACCGTGTGAAAGTCCAGATATCTGCACTAGCTCAGAAAATGTTGTTGGTTTCGTGTCCTCTAACATTTGACGGACGAAGCGTGTACCAAACTCAGGAATACCAAGCGTGCCTGTTTTACACATAATTTGGTCCTCTGTAACGCCAAGCGATTCCGTTCCGCTGAAAATTTTCATTACTTCAGGATCATCAGTCGGGATCGTTTTTGGATCTATTCCGCTTAAATCCTGCAGCATCCTGATAACGGTAGGATCGTCGTGCCCGAGAATATCGAGCTTTAAAAGATTATCATGGATGGAATGGAAGTCAAAGTGGGTCGTTTTCCATTCTGATGTTTTATCATCCGCCGGAAACTGGATTGGTGAAAAGTCGTAAATGTCCATATAATCCGGCACTACAATGATTCCCCCAGGATGCTGGCCGGTGGTCCGCTTAACACCTGTACAGCCGGAAACAAGCCGGTCAACTTCGGCTCCTCTTAAATGCAGGTTGTTATCGGAAGCATAGCCTTTCACATAGCCGTAGGCCGTTTTCTCTGCAACTGTACCTATGGTTCCTGCTCGATAAACATAATCTTCACCAAAGAGAACTTTCGTGTAATTATGCGCCTTTGGCTGATATTCTCCCGAGAAGTTCAAATCAATATCGGGAACTTTATCTCCCTTAAATCCAAGAAAGGTTTCGAAAGGAATATCATGGCCATCTTTTTTATATTTGATTCCGCAATCAGGACAGTCCTTATCAGGTAAGTCAAAGCCGGAACCAACCGACCCGTCATTAAAGAATTCAGACTTTTTGCAAATCGGGCACACATAATGCGGCGGCAGAGGGTTAACTTCAGTAATTTCCGTCATCGTTGCGACAAATGAAGAACCTACAGATCCACGTGAACCAACCAGATAGCCGTCATCCAGTGACTTTTTTACAAGCTTATGGGAAATAAGATAGATTACAGCAAAACCGTGGCCAATGATGCTTTTAAGTTCCTTTTCAAGGCGTGCTTCCACTATTTCAGGGAGTTCATCACCATAAATGCTTCGGGCCATTTTATAGCTCATTTCCCGCATTTCCTCGTCTGCGCCTTCAATTTTCGGAGTGTAAAGGTCATCCTTAATCGGCTTAATTGGCTCTATCCAATCAGCGATTTTATTCGAATTTTCCACGACAATTTCTTTTGCTTTTTCAGCTCCAAGGAAGGAAAAAGCCTTCAGCATTTCGTCTGTTGTCCGGAAATGGACATCGGGCAGCTTGTGCCGGTTAAGCGGATTTGCCCCACCCTGAGAGTTAACAAGTATTTTTCTGTAAATTTTATCATTAGGTTCAAGATAATGAACGTTCCCTGTTGCCACGACAGGCTTGTCCAGTTTTTCCCCAAGCTTGGTTATATTTGTAATGATGGCTTCAAGAGATTTTTCATCCCTTACATAATCCATTTCAATCAAATGTTGATAAACCTCTTTAGGATGAACCTCTAGATAATCATAAAATTCGGCGATTTGGATTACCTCATCAAAAGGCTTTTGCATCATTCCCTCAAACACTTCACCCTTGTCACAGCCTGAACCGACAAGAATCCCTTCACGATGCTTTTGCAGCACGGAACGCGGAATCCTAGGCACACGGTAGAAATACTCAAGATGAGAAATCGAGATCAGCTTAAACAAGTTTTTAAGCCCTGTTTCATTTTGTGCAATCAATGTGCAATGGGATGGGCGTGATCTTTGATATGCTGTTCCTCCGCCCATATTATCGTTCAGCCGATCATGGTACTCGATACCTTTTTCAAGGGTGTCTTTTAGCATCTTCAACAGCAAATAGCCAGTTGCTTCGGCATCATAAATCGCCCGGTGATGCTGGGTCAGTTCTATATCGAACCTTTTCGCCAAAGTATTAAGACGGTGGTTTTTTAAATCAGGATAAAGGAACCGCCCTAACTCGAGAGTATCGATTACTGGATTAGCAGCTTTTTCATGCCCGATTTTTTTATAGCCCACATTCAAAAATCCCATATCAAAGCTGGCATTGTGTGCAACCAAGGTGGAATCTTCAGCCCAATCCTTAAAGCGCTGCAATACTTCTCCTACTTCCGGAGCGTTTTGAACTAAATCATCTGTTATACCGGTCAAATCAATCGTCGTTGCTGATAGAGGATGATGCGGATTGGCAAACGATTCAAACTTGTCTATAATTTCACCGTCTTTAATCTTGACTGCGGCCAGTTCAATGATCGTATCATATACAGCTGACAATCCCGTCGTTTCTACGTCAAAGACAACGTATGTATCTTCGGCCAGCAGTCTGTGAGCCTCATTATAAGCAATCGGCACGCCATCATTGACAAGGTTGACCTCCACACCGTAAAGGATTTTAATATCGTTCTTTTTCCCAGCTCCAAACGCTTCAGGAAAAGACTGTGCGCCAGCATGGTCAGTAATCGCTATTGCCTTATGGCCCCACTTCTTTGCCTGGGCTACAAGTGAACTGACTGAACTGACCGCATCCATTTGGCTCATTGGTGAATGGAGATGCAGCTCAACTCGCTTTTCTCCTTCCGGCGCAAGGTCCTGACGGCCAGATTTACTGATTTCATTAATATCATTGGCAATCATAACTAAATCACGGACAAACGTATCATTTTGAATACTGCCCTGGGCACGTACCCACATACCCTTTTTCACCCTGTCAAGAAGAGCAGCATCCTCTTTATCACGGGAGAACATTTTAACCATAATTGAACTCGTATAGTCGGTCACCTTAAAGGTTAACAGAGTGCGTCCACTGCGAAGTTCTTTTGTTTCTGCATGGAAAACATAGCCTTCAATTGCAATTCGGCGTTCCTCGTCGATAATCTGTTCAATCCTGCGGAAATCTGCATCATCCTTGATCGTATAGCCGATCTTAACAGGGCCTTCATACTCGCCGTCATCCTTGCCCTTTTCACTTTCCTTCTTTTGCATTTCAACAAGGGCAGCAAGCCCCTTTGCTTCATCTTCTTTTTTCTTTTCCTCGAGGAATTGCTGATAATCTTCTCCAGGTGAAGAAGAAACCTCAGCATCAAGAGTTAAAGGAGGAAACCCGTACCCGGCATAAATATTGGAAATGATTCCTGAATATTTGCGCTTCAGCTGCCCGGCTTCTGCTTCATTACGGGCTTTGACAACTAGTTTATATCCGTTTACTTTTGGCTCCTGCTCGTTTAAAAGCGATAGAAGGGCAGGGGAAATACCGTCCAGCTCGCTGATACAGCCCTTCCAATATTCTTTGATTAATTGCTCTGTGACAACTGGATTTATTACATTAAGCCTGAACGAAACTGACGCTATATGCGCAAATGCACTGATAAGCTGCATCGACAGACGGGTATATACACTGCATGGTATCAGCTCTTGCAGCCGAAATACAAAATGCCATTTCTTTGATTCTCTTTCAATCGATAGCTTTTCAATTTCCGCACCTGAAAAAAATTTAACGAAGGCATCCTCCGTTAAATTCAGCTGCTGGAGCAAGAGTTGAAATCTCTCTCTTCCGTTTTGTGGATTTGAATCCATTCCCTCTCTCCTAACCTGACAATCTCTTTTAATTTCAGAGGTAATTATACCACACCCTATACCGTTCTCGGCGGGTTTATCCTAAAAAGCATTCTGCAAAAATATCCAATAATCCAAGCAGACTACTTCCTTTTAGAATGAAATAAAACATCCCTGCCGCATTATCCGGCAGGGAAAGATGTGTATTCTTTAGCAGCCCTTAACAGTGCGAAATGATTTTTTCAATAGCCGAAGCGAGTTCTTCTTTTTGAAGCTCAAGCACCTCACCCGTTTTACGTATCTTCATTTCAACAATACCTTCAGAAGCTCTTTTACCAACTGTAATTCTTACAGGAATTCCAATTAAATCGGAATCCGCAAATTTCACTCCTGGCCTTTCCTGCCTGTCATCAAATAAGACTTCATAGCCACTAGCCTTAAGGCTTTGATATATATCGGCTGCCAGTGAGGACTGAGCTTCGTCCTTCATATTAACAGGTATTACATGAAGCTGAAACGGTGCCAGATTTTCCGGCCAAACCAATCCATTTTCATCATTGAATTGCTCAGCAACAGCGGCTAGAGTACGGGAAACGCCTATTCCATAGCAGCCCATGATCATCGGCTGGCTCCGCCCATTTTCATCCAGGAAAGTAGCCTGCATCGCTTCGCTGTATCTGGTTCCCAGCTTAAACACATGCCCTACTTCAATTCCTTTTGCAAATTTAATGATTCCCTCGCCATCTGGGGACGGATCGCCCTCTTGAATAAAACGAAGATCTTCATACTTCACGTTCGGAAAATCCCGGTCAGGATTTACATTCACAAAGTGAAAGTCCTCTTCGTTTGCACCACATACACCGTTAATTACTGAAGCAATGGCATGGTCTGCAACTATTTCAATATTCTCGCCAGTTTTAATTGGCCCAAGGGAACCAATGGAACAATTCATAGCTCTTTTCGTTTCTTCTGCAGTCGCCAGCTCAACTGTTCCTGCATTAAATATATTTTTCAGCTTTATATCATTGACCTCATGATCACCGCGCACAAGAACAAGTACCAGATTTTCATCGATACGGAAAAGCAAGGACTTTATACAGCTTGCCGGGCTGACCTTTAAATATGAAGAAACTTCATCAATACTCTTTTGGTTTTCAGTATGGACTTTTTCCAGTTCCCTATAGGGCTCATCAGTTTTCTGATAAGTGGCTGTTACCGGGGCCATTTCAATATTTGCCGCATAGTCAGATGTATCGGAATAAGCTATTGTATCTTCTCCAATTTCAGAAAGGACCATGAATTCATGTGTATCCTTTCCGCCCATGGCACCTGAATCAGCGATAACTGCCCTAAAATCAAGACCACAGCGGCTAAACACATTCGAATAGGCAGTAAATAATTTATTGTATACCACATCTAGACTTTCCTGATTAGAGTGAAAGGAATAAGCATCCTTCATAATAAATTCCCGTCCGCGGAGCAGTCCGAATCGGGGACGCTTTTCATCACGAAATTTCGTCTGGATTTGATATAGAGTCAGCGGCAGCCGCTTATATGATTTAACCTCATCGCGCACAAGACTGGTAATTACCTCTTCATGGGTTGCTCCAAGGGCGAAATCACGCTGGTGGCGGTCCTTCATCCTCATAAGCTCCGGCCCGTATGTATACCACCTGCCAGATTCCTGCCACAATTCTGCCTGCTGCAAAGCTGGCATTAACAGCTCAACAGCCCCGGCAGCATCCATCTCTTCACGCACGATTGCCTCAATTTTTTGCAATACCTTCCTGCCCAGTGGCAGATAGCTATATATTCCGCTTGAATTTTGCCTCATGTACCCAGCTCTTAGCAACAGCTGATGACTTTTTACTTCAGCATCTGCCGGTATCTCTCTTAAAGTCGGAATTAACGTCATACTTTGCTTCATCTATAAGCACCTCTTATAAAAATAGTCCATATTTCTTTAAAAAAAATCTTTTTGGCGAAAAAAGGTGACTCTTCAACATGAATAGCCTTCCAGCTGTTCTTATTATCGCTTTAATCTCCCTATCCGCCAAGAAGAAACCGGACTTGACGTTCATCGGCTCAAGTCCGGTCTTCTCTTCTTCTATAGGAAAAACCGCTGAATATCATTCCATGTGACAACAAGCATCAACAGCATCAGCAGGGCGAATCCAATAAAATGGACCAGACCCTCTTTTTGTCTGTCAATTGGCTTTCCTCTGACAGCTTCAACCAGGAAGAACATAAGCCTTCCGCCGTCCAGAGCCGGTATTGGCAATAGGTTCATGATCCCAAGATTAATACTAAGCACTCCGGCCCATTTCATTAAGTAGAAAAAGCCAGACTTGGCAACTTCCTCTGTTGAAACATATATTCCAACAGGCCCTGACAGTGCATCAATAGAGAACTGTCCAGTAACAAGCTGGCCTAGCATAACAAATATTTGCTTCGTCCAGAAATAGGTTTCTGTAAAACCATATGAAATAGCTTTTACTGGAGATTTTTCAACCGGCGGGTAAACACCTATAACGCCGATTTTCTCTCCTTCCCGTTCTATTTCCTTAGGTGTAACAGGAACTTCAAGCGTTTTCCCCTCTCGCTCGACCACAAATTCAATTTCTTTTCCGGGATTTTGTTGTATTGTTTGCTGAATATCAGCCCAAGAACTAACTTCCTGCCCGTTAATAGACTGGATAGTGTCGCCGCCCTTTAAACCTGAGGCAATAGCTGCCCCGTCACTTGTCAGCTTTCCGAGCTTAGGTTCATTAACAACAACCCCCTGGAACAAACCGATTATAATAAAGACTACAATCGCCAAAATAAAGTTCATCATCGGACCGGCAAAAATGGCCATCGTCCGCTGTGGGAGAGTTTTTGAAGCAAACTGCCTGTTAAATGGAGCAATCTGTGTTTGAACCCCATCTTCCACTATAGCCGCATCTGGCAGAAGCTTATAGGAACGCAGCGAATTATCATCGCCCTCTTCGTATCCTTGAATTATCAATTTATGTTCCAGATCGGCAATCTCCACATCAATAATAATAGCATTTGGGTATTTTTCTTTGTTATTAACAATGACTTTCTCGACCCGGCCTTCCCGATCGAGCAGCAGCCCTACTCTGTGGCCAGGTTTTATTTCAACCGTTTCCGGATCTTCGCCGGCCATTCTCACAAATCCCCCAAGAGGAAGAAGACGGATTGTATAAAGGGTTTCTCCTTTCTTAAAGGTAAAAACCTTAGGGCCAAACCCGATTGCGAATTCGCGGCAGAGAATTCCGGCACGTTTGGCAAAGACAAGGTGCCCTAGTTCATGAAAAAATACCAAAGCCCCAAAAATAACAATGAAGGAAATCACCGTTTCCAAAGATTGCACCTGCTAACCACCTCTACTTTAATAAAGTTTGAATATATTTCCGTGTTTCCTTATCAGTCAATAGAATTGCTTCTAAACCTGGATCTAAAATAGCCTGATGCCAATCCAGTGCTTTTGCGATCAAATATTCGATTTCAAGAAATGAAATTTTCCCGGACAGAAAAGCTGCAACAGCTTCCTCATTAGCCGCATTGAGGGCAGTTGTCATAGTCCCGCCAGACCGGCCAGCATCATAAGCATATTTTAAGCATGGAAAACGAACAAAGTCCATTTTCGAAAAATGGAGTCGGCCAATTTCTGCGAGATTCAATCGATTAGCTGATGGTAACGGAATTCTGTCCGGATAAGTAAGTGCATACTGAATGGGAACCCGCATGTCTGGTGTTCCTAGCTGTGCTATTACACTGGTATCCTGAAATTCAACCATTGAATGAATAATGCTCTCCCGATGCAGCAGCACATCAATTTTATCGTAATCAATTCCAAACAGCCAGTGCGCCTCAATCACTTCAAGCCCTTTATTCATCATTGAAGCAGAATCAATGGTGATTTTTGCACCCATTGACCAATTTGGATGGTTTAAGGCATCTTCTACTGTAACGCTTTCCAATTCCGCTCGGGTCCTGTCGCGAAAACTTCCTCCAGATGCGGTTATTATTAGCCGTTCAATGTTTTTTTCCTGCTCTCCTTGAAGAGCCTGGAAAATGGCTGAATGCTCACTGTCAACAGGAAGAAGCTTAACGCCTGCCTTCCTGGCTTCACTCGTAACGATATGCCCGGCCGTAACCAGTGTTTCTTTATTAGCAATAGCAATGTCCTTGCCAGCCTTGATTGCTTTTAAAGTAGGCTCAAGTCCGACACTCCCAATAACGGCATTTACTAAAACATCTGCATCGCTGTATGCAGCTACCTCTGCCAGCCCATCGCTACCATACATAAAGGAAATGCCCAGATGAGAGAACTCCGCTTTAAGGCTGTCACAATCTTCTTTTGACAGGACAGATATTAAGTCAGGCTGTACAAAAGGGATAACCTCCCTTAATAAACCTATATTCTTACCGGCAGATAAAGCTACTATCTTAAATTGATCAGGATGCTCCCGGACAATTTCTATTGTCTGTCTCCCAATTGAACCAGTTGCTCCTAACAGACTGATCTTCTTCAAAAAAACAACTCCCAACAAGAAGTTAAACTTAAAATTATAAAGCTGCTTGTACTTATTTTTAGAGTAAATGAAGCAAATGCAGGATAGGCAATATGAACATCATGCTATCCATCCTATCCAATATTCCGCCATGCCCTGGAATTAGGCTGCCGGAATCCTTAACGTCATAATGACGTTTGTATGCTGACTGAACCAGGTCTCCCATTTGGCCGAAGATCCCTATCAAAACACTCATGGTAAATATTTTCGCAACGGATATATCAATGGATGTAAACAGGAAGAAAATCACACCAACGATTAAAGAAAACAGGATCCCGCCAAGAAAACCTTCTACCGTTTTGTTCGGGCTTATCTCAGGCCAAAGCTTCCTTTTCCCGATTGAACGCCCAATAAAATAGGCCCCTGAATCGGTTGCCCAGATTGAAAACAGCGCAAAAAACACATAAATCAAGCCTTCTTGCCTTGTTTCAAAGAAATAATAAAAGCCCATTCCACAATACAATACAGAAATTATTACAAAACCCGCATCATCAAAAGTGAACCGGTTTTTGGAAACAACTGAATACATCAGCAGCAGCAATATGCCCCATAATAAAATATGCATCTTTGTATAGTCAAGCCGATCCAGGAACCCTGAATAAGCATCTGGAATCAGGATAAGCCATAGCAGCAAAAAGGCAACTGCCGACGTAGCCGAAATGACAGGAAGCTTCTTCATGCGGAATAATTCAAATAAACCTATGGTTGCAAGTAAAAAAACCAATAATAAAAATGGGAGCTTTCCATAGATCACAATTGGCAGGAAAATGGCTGCTGCAATCACTCCCGAAATAATACGTTGCTTCATGTTTACAAATCCTCACCTTCACAAGAAAAGCGTAAGCGCCCTGTTAAAAGGAACATCTACAGGAAATGTGTAATATCCTGTGGACTACATAGCAGTATAAGACAAAACCTTATTTCCCTCTGAAGGGACGTCTTATTACCTGGTTCGCAAATCATTCATTGTTCTGCTGACCCTTGGCTGTTCACAATTTTATCATCCGCCACGTACAATCATGCCGACGAAAGTAAATCCTGTTTTTCTGGCTGAGCCCGCTTACGCTAGACATAAATCATTTTGATGTTGGCCGCTTCTACTCTTAATTTAAACCCCGCCGTACCTCCGCGATCGCCTTTGGTATACTTCTATTGCTTCGAGGAAATGTTCTTCTTTAAAATCTGGCCAAAGAACATCAGTAAACCAGAATTCGGTATAAGCCAGCTGCCATAGCATAAAATTGCTGAGGCGGATTTCCCCGCTTGTACGAATCAGCAGGTCCGGATCCGTAAGTCCTCCGGTCATTAAATAATTAGAAAATGCTTCCTCGCTGACGTTACCATCTATTATACCACTTTTAGCATCAATTAAGACTTGGTTGACAGCGTTAATAATTTCTGCCCGGCTGCCATAGTTCAATGCGAAATTCAATATTAAACCGTCATTATTTTGCGTACCCAGCATGGCTTTTTCAATCGCCAGGCGGGTATGCTGAGGCAGTGCTGTCTTATCACCCATCATCTGCACCCGGACATTTTCCTCTATTAATTCAGGCAAGAATGTTCCGAGAAATTCTTCAGGCAGTTTCATCAAATACTCCACTTCAGGTTTAGGGCGTTTCCAATTCTCCGTAGAAAAAGCATATAAAGTCAGAGTTCTGACTCCGAGCGTGTTGGCAAGCTTTGTTATTTTTCTAACTACTTTCATGCCTTCATGATGCCCGGCTATCCTCGGCAAGGCTCGCTTCTTCGCCCAGCGTCCATTGCCATCCATGATAATTGCTATATGATCCGGAGCCTTGAGGTTTTTTGCCTGCGATATCCTTTCATTTAAATCCAAAGAAGCATCTTTTTTGACCAAACGCTTCCAAATCGAATACATACAATAATCCCCCATTAGGTCTTTCTCGTAAATAAAAACAACCAACGCTTCTTTATGTACTTAATTTAGATCAATCTATATTATAATAACAAAAAAAGACTGCATCTCCTATTATTATTATGAAAAAGTTAAACCCCTTAGAAGTAAAAAACCCTGTCAGCATAAAACGACAGGGTTTGTTTTTTGTAAGCAGTTATGATATGCGGATTGAAAAATCAAACCCTCATCCCATTAATAGCTTACATAGTGGAAGCTTATACTTCCAAGATCTCTTTTTCTTTATCCTTCGTAATATCATCGATTCTGCTGATATACTGGTCTGTCATCTTCTGAATATCATCTGAGTAGCCCCGAAGGTCATCTTCGGTGATTTCGCCGTTCTTTTCAAGTTTTTTTAGATCATCATTACCATCGCGGCGAATATTCCTCACGGCTACCTTGGCTTCTTCAGCTTCCTTTTTTACAAGTTTAACAAGGTCCTTACGACGTTCTTCCGTCAGCGCTGGAATAATAATCCTAATTACGGACCCGTCATTTGAAGGATTTAATCCAAGATCTGATTTAAGGATCGCTTTTTCAATTTCACCCAAAATAGTTTTATCATAAGGCTGAATGACAAGCATCCTTGCTTCCGGTACAGAAACACCTGCCAATTGATTGATGGGGGTCGGTGCCCCGTAATAGTCAACTGTTACTCTATCAAGCAGTGATGCATTGGCTCTCCCTGCACGAATGCTTGCAAGTTCGCGGGTATACGCCTGGATCGCTTTTTCCATTCTGTCTTTTGTATTCGCAACTGTTTGTTTTGGCACTTTTATTTCCCCCTTACAATTGTTCCAATTGTTTCGCCCATAACGGCACGCTTAATATTTCCTTTTTCCATTACTGAAAATACAATTAATGGTATATCGTTATCCATACACAAGGATGAAGCAGTGGAATCCATTACTTCTAAGCCTTCTTTTAATACATCAAGGTATGATAAAGTTTCGTATTTTGTTGCGTTTTTATCCTTTACCGGATCGGCATTATAGACACCATCAACATTATTTTTGGCCATTAAAATGACATCCGCTTCTACTTCAGCGGCTCTCAAGGCAGCAGTCGTGTCAGTTGAGAAGTATGGATTGCCTGTTCCAGCGGCAAAAATGACTACGCGCTGCTTTTCCAAATGCCTGATTGCCCGCCTTCTAATATAGGGCTCAGCAACCTGTCTCATTTCAATAGATGTTTGAACACGTGTTTCAATTCCAAGCTGCTCAAGGCTATCCTGGAGAGCCAGAGAATTCATTACCGTAGCTAGCATGCCCATATAGTCTGCTGTAGCCCGGTCCATTCCCATTTCGCTTCCTACCTTGCCGCGCCAAATGTTACCGCCGCCGACAACTACGGCTACTTCCACATCCAGCTCAGCAACTTCCTTAACTTGCTCTGCAATGGATTTAATGACAGAAGGATTGATGCCAAATCCTTCGTTTCCGGCTAATGCTTCGCCGCTTAGCTTTAATACGACACGTTTATATTTCGCGTTACCCATGTGAACCTCCATCTATGTAAAATCATATCGTCTAATTGGAAAAATCTAAATAAAAGCGGAATTCTCTATTGCCGATTGTTCAAAAATAGGGAACACAATTGTGTTCCCTATTAAATAGGCAAATTACAGTGAATTAGTCTTTCTTAACCTGGCTCATTACTTCTTCAGCGAAGTTGTCCTGGCGTTTTTCAATACCTTCTCCTACTTCATAGCGGACAAAGCTTTGAACTGTTGCACCAAGTGATTTAACAAACTCGCCAACTTTTTGGTCAGAATTTTTAACGAATGCCTGGTCTACAAGGCAGATTTCTTCGTAGAATTTGCCGATACGGCCTTCTACCATTTTTGCAACAATTTTCTCAGGCTTGCCTTCATTTAGTGCCTGTTGAGTTAATACCTGGCGCTCACGCTCGATTTCGTCTGAAGAAACCTGTTCGCGAGAAACATATAAAGGCTTGATAGCAGCGATATGCATTGAAACATCTTTGGCAGCTGCTGCATCAGTTGTTCCTTCAAGAACAGATAATACGCCGATTCTTCCACCCATATGAAGATATGCACCAAAAGCATCGCTGTCCGTCTTTGTTTTGATCTCATAACGGCGAAGAGTCAGCTTTTCACCAATCTTTGCGATAGCAGCATTGATATGGTCAGCAACTTTAGCACCGTTTTCCATTGTTTGCTCAAGTGCTTCTTCAACATTTGCAGGTTTATTTGTTAATAGATGTGCAGCCAGTTCTTTAACAAGCACCTGGAAGCCTTCGTTTTTCGCAACGAAATCTGTTTCAGAGTTCACTTCAAGGATAACTGCTTCATTTCCTTCAACTTGGATATATGTTGATCCTTCAGCAGCAATGCGGTCGCCTTTTTTTGCAGCTTTTGCAATTCCTTTTTCACGAAGGTAGTCAATTGCTTTTTCCATATCACCTTCAGATTCCTGTAACGCCTTTTTGCAGTCCATCATTCCAGCGCCAGTTTTTTCGCGAAGTTCTTTTACCATCTGTGCAGTAATAGCCATAGAGATATTCCTCCTATTGTTTTATGTAATTGATTTAGACCTTTTTCATTTTGCCATAAAATAAATACTTATAACAAAATTTCAAAAAAAGGTGATAAAAGGCCTTATCCTCTTATCACCTTTTAGCTGCATTAAGCAGTTGTAGTTTCAGTTTCTTCAGCTGTAGCCATTTCTTCGCCTTGCTTTGCTTCAAGGATAGCGTCAGCCATTTTACCAGTCAATAATTTAACAGCGCGGATTGCATCATCGTTCGCAGGAATTACTACGTCGATTTCGTCCGGATCACAGTTTGTATCTACGATTCCAACAAGTGGAATGTTCAGCTTGTGAGCTTCTGCAACAGCAATGCGCTCTTTGCGTGGATCGATAACAAAAATAGCGTCAGGGATAGATTTCATATCCTTAATTCCGCCCAAGAATTTTTCAAGGCGTTCTAATTCTTTCTTAAGTTGGATTACTTCTTTTTTAGGAAGTACATCAAACGTTCCATCTTCTTGCATCTTTTCGATATCTTTAAGACGTTTGATACGCTTTTGAATTGTTTCAAAGTTTGTTAATGTTCCACCCAACCAGCGTTGGTTAACATAGTACATGCCAGAACGGATAGCTTCTTCTTTTACAGACTCTTGAGCCTGCTTTTTCGTACCAACGAAAAGAACTGTTCCTCCGTTAGCAGCTAATTCTTTAACAAAGTTGTAAGCTTCTTCAACCTTTTTAACTGTTTTTTGAAGGTCGATGATATAAATTCCGTTACGCTCAGTGAAGATATATTTCTTCATCTTAGGGTTCCAGCGGCGAGTTTGGTGTCCGAAGTGCACACCAGCTTCTAGCAATTGCTTCATAGAAATTACTGACATTTTGTTTCCTCCTAGGTTTGTTTTCCTCCGCTCCGGTCATCTCCAGACAGAAACTATTTTAACGAATAGCACCATCTGCCTGAATTACAAAGCGTGTGTATTAACACCAAGAGATAATATAGCACATTCATAAAGGACAATCAAGTAAAATCCTTTTTTATTGATAAAATTTAAGTAAAAGCTCAACTTCCGTTTTGCCTTTGTTTAATTTTTTGGCAATGTTTTCGACTGATTCCCCTTGCTTAAAGAGCGATACAGCCTCTTCGGCCTCGCTTTGGTGAACCGCTTTACTGTTTTTATGCTGTTCCATCTCATTTTTTAAAGCTTTTTTAAAATCATTAGCTGGTTCAATGGATTCCCTAATTTCTTCTGCATCCCCAGCACGGGTTAGTCCTTCCTTAACCCCTGAAATCTCCAGCAGATCCTCAGTCTGCGCAGATAAAAGCATGTCCTCTTCGGCACCGCTGTTATCTGCTGCAGATAGTGTTTTATAGGCTGCTGCTGCTCTCTTTTTGGCAGCCTGAGCTTTAGATGCTGAAATAGGCTTGTCTTCATTGAGCTTATTTCTATTTTCTCCGACAGAGTCTCCCAATCCTTCAGAAAGCGGTTGTTCCGGAGTCATTCGCGGCAATCCAATGCTGCTTTTTGCGGTTCTCGCTGGAGGAACTTCCTTTTTTAATTCCTTTATTTTTGCAACCAGTTCTTCATTTTCCTCTTTCATTTCCATCATGAACCCTGCCAAAAGCTCTTCTATCTCATTCTGGGAGGCCTTTTGTTTTTGTTCAAGGCCGATCAGCCGGTTTTGCCTAAGGTACAAAATGATTACAGCAAATATGGTTAAAACATTCAATAAGATACTAAACGCTATCAAAATGGCTGACATAATCTCCCTCTATCCGGAAAAATCAATATTTTTTCCTTTATAAGGATGGTTTTGATTTTTTTCCTCGATATTTTTCTTTCGTTTTTTGGGCTGATATCCAGAAGAACTGCCATTCGACTGGCCCTCTCCGGGAAATCCCGGCTTTTCATTTGCCTCATGCTTCATAACTGAAGATCTCTTCTTCTCATTTTCCTTATGAACTTCCCTGGACGCATGATCATGCATCAATTGGCCTCTTTGCTGAATTTGCTCCTGAAGCTTTCCTGCGTCGTGAGTCCTCGGGAGTGCCACTTGCATTTCAATGCTTTTGAGGCTCATAATATCCTTCCTTTACAGAGAAATTGAGGTTATTTCATGCTGTTCAAGGAAAATCTTTACTGCTGTCTGCGGGTGATTTATCGTTTTAGCATATTTACCGAATTTTGCAGGTGGTTATTACGCGGATATACCCATGTACAACCAACTCGGCAACATGCACTTTCTCATTTAATCTATTTACTGCTTCCAGCTCCGCGTTAAGTTCTTAAGGTAATTGTACGTTCTTCCAGCCATTATTGAATAAGCTCAGACGAAATGACCGCTCCAGAATCAGCATCATCCTGGGCCGGGGACATATAAACTGATAAACGGTCTTTAGAAACACTGATTTCGAATGGAAGTTTCATAATGACACCATCCTAGGTTTAATCATTTGGAAAGACACTGCTCTTTCCACAACTTCTTAAAAGCTACCCTCGAGAAATGTCTCTCCGTTGCCTTCCAGTAAAAAAGCGTAGCCAAATGAAGGTTTCACCCGAATGAAGTGAATTAATCATGACTTACAAACATGGGGGGGGTGGCCATAAATGTTTATTACAAAAAATAGTATTAAGGTTTTTAATTAGAATCCCACCCCCGCTCAGTTTCACTTATTTAATTACATTCTGCATGGCAGCCCTTAATTTAAAGATAGCTCTTGAGTGAATCTGGGAAATCCTAGAGGTGGATAAGTTCAATATTTGACCAATTTCCGTCAAGGTGAGTTCTTCTTTATAAAATAATTGAAGCACCATTTGTTCTTTTTCATTGAGGGTAGTAATTACCTTGGCAAGCTGTTCGTAAAGCTCTTCCTTTAATAGATTATCTTCTGGTAAGACAGCCTTCTCATCCTTAAGGCTAAATTTACTGTGATCCTTCTCATCTTGCTCCTGGGGATTTTCATCCATCGATAGAATATTTGCAAAGAAGTTCTCATTTAAGGTGGAATAGACCTCTTCTTCCGGAAGGTTTAGCATTTCTGCAATCTCCTGTGGAGTAGCAGTTCTCATATGTTTTTGTTCGAGCTTCTCAATTGCTGATTCAATTTTCTTCGCTTTCTCCCTTGCACTTCGCGGCAGCCAATCTTCTTTCCTCAGCCCATCCAGAATGGCACCGCGGATCCTGAAAGAAGCATATGTATCAAACTTTAAATCGCGATTTGGATCAAAACGTTCAAGAGCATCAAACAGACCCATCATTCCAAGGCTTCTGATATCGTCCCTGCTCACACTTCTAGGCAGATTTACAGAAATCCTTTGAACGTGAAAGGAAACAAGCGGTAAATATTTTTTAACCAAGGTGTCTCCTGCTTGAGGATCACGGCAGTCGATCCATTTTCTCCATTGTAACTGCTCATCTCCAGTAGTCAGTTGAGACATGGTATTCCTCCTAACGTTGTTGACAGCTAATAAGCGAATCTATTTATCTATCACTATTATAACAAAAATAGGCAATGAAACCATAATCATATAAGAAAAGCACAAACGTACTTTCAAGGAATCGGCTGAGGTTTTTACTTATCGCTCTGTATGCAAGAGCCTTTATTGCCACTGCCTGGAGCATAGTTCATTCATGCCAAAAAGAATGGAACTGCTGTTACCCTCCGATAAATTCGGGTTAAGTTATTCCATTTTTCAGAGGCAGAAACAATTGCTTCCGTTGACAGAAGGTTAAAAGTTCTCAATTTGGCAAATAACATGTTAAAGCTCTACAAAAAAATCAGCAAGGTTATCGAAAATAACTTTGCTGATTACGAATCTTCCTTTAATAAATTCTTCACATATTCCATCACCTTTTCGGTTTCCACTGGTGAGGCCGGATATTCCTTCAGATTTTGAATTACATCGTTAACAGGCGCCTTTCCAGATATTTCCGCATCCTGCTCAGTCATTGACAGCGAGCTGGGTTCATTTAAAGCTAGCGCATATCCTGCCATCCATCTGATCAAAAAGGAAAGTACGAAAAAGACGAGAAAAACAATTAGCGATTCAATTGCAGAACGAGTAGCGAATTTCACATTAAACGATAAAAGAAAATAGAGAATAAAGCCAAAAAGACTAAAGCACATATTGAATAGAATCGACCCGGCCATCAAATATCCGTAACTCCTTTGTTTACCGTCCTGATATTAAGCAGCTGGGTCTTAGGGTTAAACTCTATTGTTCTTCCGCTGTTCCCCCCGACATCTTCAGCAATAATTTGGATATTAAGTAAATATAGCTCTTTTTTGACTGCCTCTACATTACGGGGGCCGATTCTCATCATGTCGTTTCCGGAGGCGAACTGGAACATCTGAGCACCGCCGGCAATTTTCGCCTTCAGTACCGCCCCTCTTGCCCCCTGCCTTATTAACCGGTTTACCAGCTCTTTCACGGCTGTATCAGCATATTTCGCGATATTCAGATCTCCATTCTTAGCAAGCGAAGATTCAGGAAGCATCACATGGGCCAGCCCTGCCAGTTCCTTCATTTGATCATAGATCACAACTCCCACACATGATCCTAGCCCGGATGTCCGGATCAGCTGAGCTGAACGGACGATATTCATATCCGCAATACCTACTTTAACTACTTCTAGTGTGTTAGTCATTTGCCGGCACTCCTAAGGCAGCAAAAATAATCTCAAAAGAATCGGGATCTGGCAACAGGAAAAAATGGCCATCTACACAATTCTCTTCCTCTTGTTCGCTCAACTCGGTATCTATCACAATTGCATAATCGCTTACCTGTGAAAGCTCCAACAGTCCATAGCTTAAAACAGCCCCAACCATATCAACACTCAGAGCTGGAACGGAAGGATACAAATTAAGATTAGTAAAGTCAGATAAAGAGGATAAATATGAACCGGACAGGATATTTCCTAATTCCTGCAGCGCAGAAACTGAAAGCTCTGAGTAAGGAAGGTTATCACACGAAAACCCTTCTTCTCCTGTCATTTCTTTGATAAAATAGCTAGCCTGCGGCAGCGATAGTATAAAATACATACTGCCGGGTGCTTCTCCTTCAATTCGCAAAAAAACGCTGGCGACTACATTTTCGGATCCTCCTGCAAGCTCCATCATCTCATCAAAGGATAAAATGCGGACATTGGGGACCTTCATATCAATCTTTTTATCCAGGAGAGTTGAGAGGGCAGTAGCTGCATGCCCCGCCCCAATATTGCCTATCTCTTTTAAAATATCCAAGTGTATCGTTGATATTTTTTTAATAAAAGACATTATTTTACCCTTCTATCCCTGTAGATTCTTTTAACTGGTCCGGATTTAATACCTTTTCAAGATTTATTAAAATCAGCAGCCGTTTTTCCAGTTTTGCAACTCCATTGATATATTCTGCTTCAACAGTTCCCACCACATCAGGCTGCGGCTCGATATTGTCTGTCGGGATATCAATAACGTCGTTTGCCGCATCAACTATCAAACCCACTTCCATATCCTCCAAAGCTACTATTATCGTACGTGTACTATCTGAATGTTCCGTTTCCTCTAACTCAAATCTGGACCTCAAATCAATAATTGGTGTTACTACACCCCTTAGATTTATTACGCCTTTTACAAAGGGAACGGTTCCAGGAACACGGGTTATATGCTGTAATTTTTCTATGGAACGCACCTGGCTGACCGGGATTGCGTATTCTTTCCCCTTCAATTGGAAAACAATAATTTTTAAATCAGAAACTGCCGTATGGATCGGCATCGCTATTCCCCCTTCAGTATTCTACACGCGGCAATCATGCTATTTTATTAATGCATTGCAGTCCACAATAAGAGCTACTTGGCCATCCCCAAGAATAGTTGCTCCTGATATAGCAAACACACTGTTCAAATAATTGCCGAGTCCTTTTAATACAATTTCCTGCTGGCCGATGAATGAATCCACCACAAGTCCTGCCATTTTATCTCCTTTACGGACAATTACTACAGAATAGAATTCATCATCATCCTGGAATACAGGCACTTTAAAGATGTCCTTCAGGAAGAGGAGCGGCACAACCTTACCGCGGAAATCAATTACCTTTTGATTATGGGCATTAAGGATATCTTCCCTTTTCACGATTGCCGTTTCAATGATAGAAGATAACGGAATAGCAAATTTCTCTTTTTGAATCTCTACCAGCATGACAGAAATAATCGATAATGTCAGTGGAAGCTGAATGGAGAAAATGCTTCCCTTTCCTTCTTTTGAATCAACCGATACCGATCCGCCCAGGGATTCGATTGTATTTTTGACAACATCCAGCCCAACGCCGCGACCAGACACATCAGAAATTTTTTCAGCCGTAGAAAAGCCGGAAGCAAAAATTAGCTCATATACCTGCCTATCAGACAATGCGGCTGCCGCCTGTTCAGAGACAATCCCTTTTGAAATTGCTTTTTTCAGTACGCGCTCCCTGCTGATTCCGGCACCATCTTCTTCGATCTCAATAAAGACATGATTACCGCTGTGGTAGGCTTTAAGTACCACAGTTCCTTCTTCATCCTTCCCATTGGCCTTGCGAACCTCCGGAGTTTCAACACCATGATCGATTGCATTTCTCAGAAGGTGAACAAGCGGATCACCTATTTCATCAATTACAGTACGGTCAAGCTCAGTTTCCGCACCGATAATCTCTAAATTAACCTTCTTATTTAAATCACGGGCGAGCTGGCGAACCATTTTAGGGAATCTGTTGAATACGGTTTCAACCGGCACCATCCGCATGTTCAGAATGATCGTTTGCAGGTCACCTGAAATTCTGGACATCCGTTCAACCGTTTCATGAAGCTCTTGATTATTCAGTTCCCGTGAAATCTGTTCAAGTCTGCCTCTATCGATGACCAGTTCTTCAAACAGGTTCATTAGTATATCGAGCCGCTCAATATTGACTCTGATAGTTTTGCTGGAAGATTGCTTCTGTGAGCTGGCCTTTTTTGCTGCTTCCGGTTCTGCTTTTTTATTGGACTCCTGAACAGCCGGCTGCAATGGAACGTCGGCTGCGGGTGATGACACCTCACTTTCAGCAGTGTTTAAAGAACTGCGAATCTCACTAAGGGAAATTGTATGTACCTCAACCAATTCAACTTCTGATACCTTCATGATTTTCTTTGTGAGATCCTCAGCAGTTTCCTTAGTGACAACCGTAACAGTGAAAGCTGAATCGAATTGCTCCTCTTCTAACTGTTCTGCCGGGGGATTTGATTTGATAACTTCGCCGACTTTTTCAAGTACCTCAAATACCATAAAGACACGCGCTGCCTTAAGCAAACAATCTTCCCTTAGGGAAACTGTTATCTCATAGCTTTCAAAACCTTGCTCTTTGGATTGCTCCAATACTGTTAATTCAAATTCATCGTATACAGATTTAGAGGCCGATTCGTTTGGATGGGCTGCAACAGCAGCTGAAACCTCTAAACTGGCAGCTGCTGTAACAGGTGATTGGCCTTTTTCTATTAATAAAAGCTGGTTCACGACCTTAGCAACATCCCGTTTTCCGTCTCCGCCTTCCGCAATAGACATAACCATCTCTTCCAAATCATCACAAGCTTCGAATAGTACATCAAAAACCTCGGAAGTAACGGTAATCTTCTCATTACGGATAGCATCAAGCACATTTTCCATTTTATGGGTAAGGTTTGCTAAGTCTTCATAACCCATAGTGGCAGACATCCCTTTCAGGGTATGAGCTGATCGGAATATTTCGTTGACGATTTTAAGGTCCTGCGGGTTTTTCTCAAGTTCTAATAGTTGTTCATTACACGTTTGCAGGTGCTCTTTACTTTCTTCAATAAAAACTTCCAGGTATTGATTCATATCCATACAAATACACACCTCTCAGATTTAGCAATATTTCACTATTGCTGCTGCAATATCTTGCACATTTTCAACACAATCAACCATGGCAGTCGCAATTGCTGCCTTTGGCATCCCAAATACGATTGATGTTTCCTGCGACTCGGCAATTGCCTTAACCTGGCCTTTTCTTTTCAGTTCAACAAGCCCTTTTGAACCATCTGCACCCATGCCAGTCATAATCACAGCGATTTTATTATAATCACTCAGTTCACTAACCGATTCAAACATCACGTCCACCGATGGACGGTGCCCATTCCTTAATGGATCTTGATCTACATCCACGGCAAGGCTCATACCTACCTTTTTAACCTTCAGGTGGTATCCACCCGGGGCAATATAGGCCGTTCCCTTGTTGAGGATTTCCCCGGCTTCAGCTTCCTTTACATTTATTTCAGAAAGAGAGTCAAGCCGGTTGGCCAATGACTTTGTAAATCCTGCCGGCATGTGCTGGACTATCAGAATGGGAGCATCAATGTCACGGGGTAAAGCAGTAAGAACTATTTGCAATGCCCTGGGACCGCCTGTTGAAGTCCCAATGCAAATCAGCTTTTTTTCGGATTCTTCCATTTTTATAGGAAATTTAGCATATCTTTTATTTTTTATTGATTCTATTGTACTATAAATAGATAAATCTGACAGTGGCGATTGTGTATGATTTGTTCTATTTTGCAATCTTTCTACATTTACTCTGCTTGCTGCAATCACTTTTTCAATCAAATCGCCCTTAACTTTATGTAAATCAAAAGAAATAGAGCCTGAAGGTTTGGCAATAAAATCAAAAGCGCCATATTGCATGGCCAAAGTCGTATTTTCCGCCCCTTCGCTGGTCAGGCTGGAGAGCATTATTATTGGCGTCGGGTTTTCCTTCATGATAAGTTTCAATGCTTCAATACCGCTCATCACAGGCATTTCAATATCCATCGTGATCACATCAGGAGTTTCTTCTTTTACCTTTTCTATTGCTTCCCGACCATTCCTTGCCGCGCCGATAACTTCTATTTGCGGATTTTCCGACAAAAATTCGGTAATTAACTTTCGCATGAAGGCAGAATCTTCTACCACCAGCACTCTTACTTTTTTCATGGCTAAGTCCTACCTTCCAAGGAAATAATTTTTTAATTTTCCAAGAAAATTACTTTTTCTTAATGAAATATCTTCCTTGAACGAACTTTCTTGATAACGATGGGTAAGCTGCTCAAGTGATATAGCAGCATCACAGTTTGGGTTAAATAAAGAAAAAGGAACTTGACGTGAGACAGCCTTCATGACTGTCCTATCATCGGGCAGATAGCCCAGCGGTTTTGCTTGTTTTTTTAAAAACTTAAAGAGAACGTCTTGCAGGCGTTTCATCGTCTCTTTTCCTTCCTTCTCATCCTGTACCCTGTTGCATACCAGGAACAGCTCGATTTCTGGGTTTACCGATACCAGATACTTCATTATGGAGTAGGCGTCCATAACAGAGGTAGGCTCCGGTGTCGTTATTACAACCAACTCGTCCGCAGATAGGATAAACTTTGAAGATTCATTAGTGATACCTGCCCCCATATCAAAAATAATATAATCATAGCGGCGCATCACGTCCTCCAGCTCCTGCATAAAACGATCAAACATTTCATCTTCCAGTTCAAACAGGCTGGAAAGTCCAGATCCCCCGGCTATAAATGATATATTATCTGAGCCTCTGCTTATGATATCTTCAAGCGGAGTACCCTTGTTAAAGAAATCCACAATTGTTTTTTTCGAGCTGGTTCCCATTAATATATCGATATTTCCCATTCCGATGTCCATATCAAAAAGCAGGACGCTATGTCCTTTTTTTGATAGAGAAATAGAGAAGTTCAATGAAAAATTCGATTTTCCTACTCCGCCTTTTCCGCTAATTACCGCTATCGTTTTTGATATTTTATTACTTTGCTGCAATTGCAGTCTTTTCCTAAGGCTATCAGCTTGATCCTTCATGTTGTTTTGGCTCCAAGTAATGTATTTATTATGGTTTGCGGAGTCGCTTCAATAATATCATCCGGGACATTCTGGCCGTTTGTTAAGTAGGCCACCCCAACTGAATTCCTGGAAATAAAATTTACCATCGGGCCATAAGAAGCGGTTTCGTCTGATTTCGTAAATATCACTTGCTTGATAGGGATGATGGAAAATTGGCGGTATATTTCTTCCATATCGGACTGCTTAGCGGTAAGTGCAAGAACAAGATAGGTCTCCATATCCCGTTCGAAATCAATGATTTCCATTAAATTTTTTACATAATCCTGGTTTCGGAAATTCCGGCCTGCAGTATCAATAAATACGGTGTCATAATGCGCAAATTTTTCGGCTGCTTTTTTAAAGTCCTCCAGGTTATATGCTACTTCAATCGGGACATTCAATATTTTTGCGTATGTCTTAAGCTGATCAATAGCTGCAATCCGGTACGTATCTGTGGTTATAAAAGCAACTTTTCTATTCTGCTTTAATATTGTTAATGCTGCAATTTTGGCAAGTGTTGTTGTTTTTCCAACCCCGGTTGGACCAACCACATTGATATATTTTTTTTCAAAAATTTTCTCAGGTGGATTAAAATGTATAGCGTTTGCCAATATATCACCAAGCCAAGTTTTTAATTGCTCTTCCGAAGCGGAACCACTTGATTGGAACCATTTTTCAAGGAGCTGCTCCATAGCGTTTAATCGTATTTCTTCATCAATTTCCTGAACAGCCAGTAAATTATCCATCTTTTGCAGCGGATCGGGATACTTGACTGCAGGGCTGGATGTTTTCCCGCCATCTTGAATGGAACGCATCATACTTTTT
The DNA here is from genome assembly GCF_002860285.1 of Bacillus sp. M6-12. Taxonomy (GTDB): domain Bacteria; phylum Bacillota; class Bacilli; order Bacillales; family DSM-1321; genus Peribacillus. The sequence continues at coordinate 287,382 of NZ_PGVF01000014.1, read as the reverse complement.
AGCTCAGCTAACTCCCTCAATAACTCAGGAGACCCGGAAGTGCCTGAAGCGGGAGCCGGCGAAGCTGCATTTGGCCCCGGCTGGACGACTTTTTGTTTTACTTCTGGAATTTTTCGATTCTTTTCCTTTACCACAGTCTTTGCTGTATCTTCTTCAGCAGGATCTACAGCTGCAATCACTTCAATATTTCTTTTCTTGAATAATCCTAAAAATCCGCCAGAGTATATAACCTTGGAATTAAGGATAACCGCCTCATTTCCTAACTCCATCCTCACTTGTTTCATTGCCTCAGACATAGAGGGGGCAACATATTTTTTCACTTTCATTCCAGATTCACCACCCCGACACTTTGTACTTCAACATTCGACTCAAGTTCATTGTATGACAGTATCGGCACCTGAGGAAAATAACGCTCCGTCAACTGCCTTACATACATTCTGACAGCAGGAGAACACAAGAGAATTGGAGTCTGTTCCATCAATGCCAGCTCCTCAAGTTTTCCTGCGATAGATTCTAAAATAGATTGTGAATCATTGGGATCCAGGGAAAGATAATTTCCATGCTCTGTTTGCTGGACTCCATCCACAATTACTTTTTCAACTTTCCCAGAGAGAGTAACTACCTTTAAGCTTTCTCCGCCTGAAGCGAAAGCACTTGTAATTTGCCGAGCTAAATTTTGGCGAACATATTCAGTCAGCAAATCTGTATCGCTGGTTACCTTGCCATAGTCAGCCAAAGTTTCGAAAATAATGGGCAGGTTTCGCACCGATACCTTTTCCTTTAATAGCTTAGCCAGCACCTTTTGTACTTCCCCAATAGTCAGCGGGTTCGGCGTAACTTCTTCTACTAAAATCGGTGCTGATTCCCTAAGATGGTCTATCAATTGCTTCGTTTCCTGGCGTCCGAGCAATTCATGTGCATTTGCTTTAATAATTTCAGTAATATGGGTCGAAACTACACTTGGCGGATCAACCACAGTGTAGCCCATCATTTCAGCATGTTCTTTCATATCCTCTGAAATCCACTTTGCAGGCAGACCGAATGACGGCTCAACCGTGTCAATCCCTTCAATAGAATCATCATCCATCCCTGGGCTCATGGCGAGGTAATGATCCAGCAGGAGTTCCCCGCGAGCTAATTCACTTCCTTTTATTTTCAGCCGATATTCATTAGGGTTTAATTGGATATTATCCCTAATCCGGACAACAGGAATGACTAAACCCATTTCAATTGCTAGCTGCCTTCGGATCATGACGACACGGTCCAGCAAGTCTCCTCCCTGATTTGCATCTGCCAGCGGGATGAGGCCATAGCCAAACTCAAATTCGATTGGATCAACACTTAGCAGGTTAACAACACTCTCTGGGCTTTTCATTTCATCAGTTTCCATCTCTTCCTCAATTTCCTGCAAATCTTCTCTATCCTTAACCGGAGTCCGGCTAATTACATAACCTCCTGCGGCTATCAAAAGAGATATCGGCAATGTAAGCAAGTCGGAAATCGGTGTGAAAAATCCAAGCAGAAAAATTACTGCGGCAGTTATATAGAGCATGTTCGGAAAAGCAAAAAGCTGGGAGGTTATATCTTCTCCAAGATTACCCTGGGACGCAGCTCTGGTAACCACTATTCCCGTTGCTGTTGAAATCAGTAAAGCAGGAACCTGGCTGACTATTCCATCACCAACGGAAAGCAAGGTGAACCTCTGTGCTGACTCTGCCATGCTTAACTCAAGCTGCAAAACCCCAATAATCATCCCGAATATTAAGTTAATCAAAACTATGATTATACCAGCGATGGCGTCTCCTTTTACAAATTTACTGGCACCATCCATCGATCCATAAAAATCTGCCTCCCGGCTAATCTTTTCACGTCTCTCACGGGCTTCTTTTTCTGAAATCATGCCTGCATTCAGGTCAGCATCGATGCTCATCTGTTTACCAGGCATTGCATCCAGGGTAAATCTGGCAGCAACCTCAGATACCCGTTCTGATCCCTTTGTAATTACAATAAACTGGATAATAATTAAAATTAAGAAAACAACCATACCTACCACTACATTTCCGCCAACAACGAACGTGCCAAAGGTGTGTACCACACCACCTGCGTCCCCATGAGTAAGAATTGCCCGGGTAGTCGACACATTCAGCCCCAGCCGAAACAGTGTAAGAAGCAAAAGCAAGGATGGAAAAATAGAAAATTGAAGCGGTTCCTTCATATTCATAGAGGTAAGCAATACCATAAGGGCGAGAGAGATATTAAATAGAATTAATATGCTTATCAGCCACGTAGGCAAAGGTACGATCAGCATAGCTACTATCATGATTACGCTTATTATTACTGATAAATCTCTTGCTGACATTTTCTTCTCCCCTTACTCGAAAAGCTATTTAAATTCCTGCATTCTTTCTAACTAATTAGTAACCTTAATTGGGTTATATTTTTCCTTTTGTTTTATAAACGAAAGCCAGAATTTCTGCAACAGCCTTAAAAAATTCTTCAGGAATGGCCTGCCCTATTTCCGCCTGGTCATATAGCGCCCTGGCAAGAGGCCGGTTTTCCATGAAAATTACATCGTTTTCTTTAGCTACATACTTTATCTTTTGAGCCAGAAAATCCACACCCTTGGCAACCACATATGGTGCTTCCAGCTTTGATTCGTCATATTTTAAAGCAATCGCGTAATGGGTCGGATTCGTAATGACTACATCTGCATTAGGCACTTCCTGCATCATCCTTTGCATTGCCATTTCCCGCTGCTTTTGCTTAATTTTCGATTTTATCAATGGATCGCCTTCAATATTTTTATACTCATCCTTGATGTCCTGCTTCGACATCCTGATACTCTTTTCAAAATCATATTTCTGGTACATATAATCCAGCAGCGCTAAAAATAAAAGTGCCGCAGAGGCATAGAGTCCCACTTTTACAGTAATATCGGCCAGAGTAACCAGCGCAGCCGAAACGGTTTTTTGTGAAAGAATTAAGATTTCATCTATCCTTTGCCAGATCACATAAAAAGTAATCAAACCAACAAAAGCAATTTTTAATACTGACTTTAGCAATTCTACAATCGCTCTCATTGAAAAAATCCGTTTAAAGCCTTTAATCGGGTCAAGTTTTTCAAGTTTAAACTGAATCGATTCGGGGGAAAACATAAAACCAATCTGTCCGATATTTGAGACCACACCGGCAATCAAGGCAACCACCATTACTGGAGCTAGCATGACAGCCATATCCTGTAAAATTTCCACCATTAATGCCTGCATATTCTCTTCTGTAATTTCCATCAGCATTAAATCCTGAAACGAATGGCGAAACAAGTTTAACATTGATTCAAGCATTGATGGACCTGTATACATTAAGAGCATAAAAATACAAAGAAGTGTAACGGCTGTATTTATGTCCTGGCTTTTCGCTACCTGCCCTTTTTTTCGGGCATCCTGCCTCTTCTTCGGTGTCGCCTTTTCTGTCTTCTCACCGGAAAAAAACTGTAAGTCTAACTTAATCCATTGCAAGTTAAGTTCCCCCGATCAGCTGCATTAACCCGCGCAAAGTAACCAGCATATATTCAAATAACCGGCTGACCACCATCATCATCATCCCCATAACAATCATGACAACAATAAAAGAGGCCCCAACCTTCAACGGCATTCCCACCACAAAAATATTAAGCTGTGGAACCGTCCGGGCCACTATTCCGAGCCCTAGATCAACCAGAAATAAAGAACCGACAACCGGAATGGACATTTGGAATGAAATGATAAATGACCGATTGAATGCATTAACAACAAACTCCAGCAGATTTTCATCGCCAAAAGGAATCCAGGCCTGATCAAGCGGGATAAACTGATAGCTATAGAAAATACCATCCATCAGCAAATGATGGCCGTCCGCTGCTAATAAAAACAATAGGGCAATTGTATATAAATATTGACCCATCAAAGGACTTTGCACACCTGTTTGCGGGTCAATAACGTTAGCAATAGCAAAACCGCTCTGGAAATCTATCAATCCTCCAGCAATCTGGATAGCAGACAGAATCATGTAAGATACAAACCCGATCAGTAGTCCGACTAGAGCTTCTTTTAAGATTAATAGGAAATAAGCCGCATCAATTTCCAATATAGGAGCATCGACAGTATAATACATCACCCAAGCTAAAAAGACGCTGATTCCTATCCTGTGAGAGGCCGGAATGGTCCTGTAGGAGAAAATAGGCATTGTCACAAAAAATGAAGCAATCCGAACTAATATTAATAAAAATACAGAAAATTTCGGTATAAGCTCGTCCATCTCTTTAACCTACAAACCTATTTAAATTACTGAATATTTCATTGGCATAAGAAAGCATATGGCTGAGCATCCATGGTCCAAAAAATATTATTCCGAGCAAAACAGCTACTATTTTTGGTACAAATGCCAGGGTTTGTTCCTGTATTTGTGTTGTTGCCTGAAATATACTGACCAATAGCCCGACCGCAAGTGCAATAATAAGGAGCGGCCCGCAAATAATTAAAACTGCATATATTCCCTGCTCGGCAATCTGGATGACGAATTCAGGATTCATTTTCTATTCACCTGCTTAAAAGCTCTGTAATAAAGATTTAACGACAAGATACCATCCGTCCACCAAAACAAATAATAAAATTTTAAAAGGCAGTGATATCATCACTGGAGGAAGCATCATCATCCCCATAGACATAAGTACGCTTGCTATAACCATATCAATTACTAAAAAAGGAATAAAAATCATAAAGCCAATTTGAAAGGCTGTTTTGATTTCACTAATTGCAAAGGCTGGCACCAAGGCTGTTAACGGGATGTCCTTAATAGCTTCCGGCCTCTCGATCCCTGCATAATCGAGGAATAATGCTAAATCCTTCTGCCTTGTATGTGCGCTCATGAATTCCTTAAAAGGAACAGATGCGCGTTCATACGCCTCTTCCAGACCAATTTTCTCATCAAACAAGGGGGTAAGCGCCTTCTCGTTTACTTCCTGGAAAGTCGGCGCCATCACAAAAAAGGTAATAAAAAGTGCAAGACCTACTAATACCTGGTTAGGCGGCATTTGCTGAGTGGCAAGCGAAGTTCTTACAAAACCAAGTACGATAATGATGCGGGTAAAACATGTCATCAATATTAGAATACTTGGAGCCAATGAAAGAACTGTAAGCATAAGCAGCAATTTAACAGAAGCAGAAACGTTGGAAGGGTCACTTGCATTAAATATATCTATGAATTCATTCATTCCCCGTCCCTGCCTTTGCTGTCTAATTCATCCTTTAGCTTTTTCCTGCTGCCTGCCATGTCCTCAAGCTGTTTTCTTAATTCAAGTGAAAAGCCATTACCGCCGGACCCGGAATTTTTCGTTCTCTGTAATAATTTGGTGATAAAGTCTCCCGGCTGGATGAGCCGTTCAAGCTTTTCATTGTGTTCGTTAAGTAAATCACTGTATTCATTTTCGTCAGCTATTTCCTTTAATAGCTGTATGTTTTCACCAACCCCCACGACCAAAACCCGGCCGCCGACTTTTATGAGCTGGATGGATCGGTTGGCACCCAGGCTTGTACCGCCAAGATTTTCAATATAATTTGCCTTTTGATAGGCTCTGTTTTTCTTGTTGATAAACTTGAGCATAAAATAAAGAAGAGCAACTACGAATATAGTTGCAAATATCATTCGCAGAAAATCCCAAAACGTAAGGCCTGCGGAACTCGCAGTCCCGGGTGCTGACTGGGGTTCCTCTCCTTTTTTTTGCCCTTCATCATTTTGCGGGGATTTATACCAATCTTTCACGCTTTTATCCAGCTGCTCTGCATGGGCGGTATAAACCATTCCATGCAGCGCTAATGCCGTAATAAGCATAAGTTGAAGAAGCTTTTTAATTGAAAACAAGATGCTGCACCTTCTTAAAAGGGTGTTACAATCGTTTCGTAACAGCCTGGATGAAATTGTTTAGCTTAAGGCCTTATTAATCGCCTCTAGAACCCGGTCAGCCTGGAAAGGTTTCACAATAAAATCTCTAGCCCCCGCTTGGATAGCGTCGATAACCATAGCCTGCTGGCCCATTGCGGAACACATTATGATTTTAGCGTTCGGGTTTAATTTTTTAATTTCTTTAAGTGCCGTAATCCCATCCATTTCTGGCATGGTGATATCCATCGTTACGAGATCAGGCTGCGTTTCACGGTACTTCTCGATAGCCTGTGCTCCGTCAGCAGCTTCACCGACCACATCAAAACCGTTTTTTGAAAGAATATCTTTAATCATCATTCTCATAAAAGCTGCATCATCAACTATTAAAATTTTATGTGCCATACTACCTTACCCCCAATGGTTTATCTTAGTTTTTTTAATCTATCTGTCTGGCTAATGATGTCCGTAACACGGACCCCGAAGTTTTCATCAATAACGACTACTTCTCCCTTGGCAATCAAACGGTTGTTAACAAGGATATCAACAGGTTCCCCTGCCAATTTATCAAGTTCGATAATAGAACCTGCAGACAGCTCTAAAATTTCTTTTACAGAACGATTAGTCCTTCCCAATTCTACCGTTACCTGCAAAGGAATATCTAACAGCATGTTAAGGTTCTTTTGCTCAGCTTCCTGCAGCTGATAAGGCTGAAAGCTGCTAAAGCTTGCCGGCTGGACATTGACCTGCTGATGCTGGCCATTTAATCCGCTGCCAAAATGCTGTGGCGGAGTTTGATAACCCATCTGCTGCGGCGGAACCTGGTATCCCTGCTGCGGATATCCTCCCATTGGCTGCTGATATGGCTGCTGTTCTGCTGGATTTCCATACCCATATGACATCTGGCCGTGCTCAGGCTGCTGTTCATAAGTCTGCTGCGGCTGCTGATATTGGTGCTGCGGCTGCTCCGCCTGCTGAGGAGCAGGATTACTTTGGGCACTTTTACCACTGAGTTCCATTTCCATTGTATTTGATTGTGATGAATTTGTATCAGAAGGATTTAACAATTCATTGACTAAGCTTTTGGCAAATGGCAGCGGCAGAAGCTGCATGATGCTGGAATCGATCAAGTCCCCAATCTTAAGACGGAATGAAACTCGTGCAAGCAAATCTTCTTCAGGAATCGAATCAGCCCCTTCGCCTTCTTCAATATTAAGAAGATCAATGCTAGGCGGAGATATATCGACTTTTTTACTAAAAACTGTCGACATCGAGGTGGCAGCTGAACCCATCATCTGGTTCATCGCTTCCTGTACAGCGCTCAATTGGATTTCCCCAAGCAAGTCAGCCGGGTTTTTGCCATCTCCTCCGAGCATTAGATCTGCAATAATGGCAGCATCACTTTGTTTAATTACAAGCAGATTTACACCATCAAAGCCTTCAGTATAATTGACTTTTATTGCTACGTAAGGGTGCGGGAATTCTTCCGAAAGCATACTCCGTTGAATAAGTGTAACGGTCGGAGTTGTTATATCTACCTTTTGATTAAGCAAAGTAGATAAAGCAGTGGCAGAGCTTCCAAAACAAATATTTCCTATTTCCCCTAATGCGTCCTGTTCCATAGAAGACAGGTATTCCTCAATCGGGGGAGATACTACCTCAGTATCACTGTCATCAGTACCCCTTAACAGGGCATCTATTTCGTCTTGGGATAGCATATCATCACTTACCATCTTCTTCTCCCCCCTTCAAAGTTTCAAGTATTTGGATAGCGAGTTTCTTTCCAACCTTTCCTGGCTGGCCAGTGAATTTCGGTACATCACCCACTCTTATAGTTAAAGGTGACTCTATCTGCCGGTTCAGTTCAATAACATCGCCGACATCGAGCTGCAAAAAGTCCTGGATGGATATACTGGTGTCCCCTAATCCAGCTATTACAGGAATTTCAGCATCTTTAATTCGTTTTTCCAGCGTTTCGATTTCCTGCGGCACACGTTCTTTTTTCGAAGTTTGCATCCAGTAATGTACGGATAGCTTAGGTATGATCGGCTCAAGAACAACATGCGGTATACATATATTAATCATCCCGGATGCTTCACCAATCTGTGTGTTCAGAGATATGACAACAACTGTTTCATTCGGAGAAACCATCTGCAAAAACTGAGGGTTCACTTCAAAATCAGTCAATATCGTATCAATATCCGCCACTGTTGCCCACGCTTCCCGAAGGAGTTCGAACCCGCGCTCAAACAGGTTAGACATAATTTTCGTTTCAATTTCTGTCAGGCTTTCTACTTTATTGTGGCTGATCCCTTTACCGCCAAGAACCCGGTCTAACATTGCATAAGCAATATTCGGATTTACTTCCATCAGGATCCTTCCATCCATCGGCGGTACTTCGAAAACATTCAGTATAGTCATTTTAGGTATCGAACGGATAAATTCCTCATATGGAATCTGGTCAGCAGAAGCCACAGATATTTGGATATAGGTCCTGAGCTGGGCAGAGAAAAAGGTTGTAAGCAGCCTTGCAAAGTTTTCGTGTATCCTTGTCAAACTGCGTATTTGATCTTTAGAAAAACGGAGGGCCCGTTTAAAATCATACACCTTTACCTTTTTTTCTGATTCTTCTTTTTTTAATTCATCTGCGTCCATTTCACCTGTTGATAAGGCAGAGAGCAGAGCGTCTATTTCATTTTGCGATAATACTTCACCGGACAACGGCCATCACCTCCCATTTTTCTCCCTCTTTCCAATGGAAAAGATTCGTAGTCTGTTATTGAAGGATAGAGGAGGTTATATATACCTTTTCAATTTTCCCTTCCTGCATCAACGTATTAACACTTGTTTTAAGGGATTCCTGAAGCTTTTCTTTTCCGGCTTTTCCTTTTAATTCCTCGGCCTTCAGCTCAGACAGTTCAGTGATAATAATATTTTTGACCTGGAAGTTTCGCTGCTCCAGCTCCTCTTTTGCTTTTTCACTGTCAGTTTGGATGGTAAAGGAAATCCTAATAAAATCCCCGCTTGCCAAATTGGTAGTAATCTCAGGTATCTCAACCGAAGCTGCAACAATCTCTTCAGCCGTTGGCTCCTTCGGCTTCCCCTCATCCCCATTAAATTTCATCACCACAATCACAGCAATTACTCCAACTAAAGTAATGGCGACCAATAGAATGGCCATAATCATAACTAATTTATTTTTCATTATTATTGTTCCTCCACATCTAAACGAAGACCGAGAACGTTGATAGTACGGTAAAAAGCAATAATTGCGTTATTAACTTCGTCCTCAGACTCGCCCACAACTATTTTTCGGCCAGTTGTGAAAGTAATGGTAGTATCTGGATGGGACTCAACTGTTTCTATGTATAAAGCATTAACAGTGAAACTCTTTCCATTTAACCTCGTCACCTTAATCAATATTAGGAGAGCTGGCGGCAATTGAGCCGCCAGCCCCATCCCTCCCTTAACCTATCGTTTTAAGTTTACTAGTTCCTGAAGAATTTCATCGGAAGTTGTGATTATCCTTGTGTTTGCCTGAAAACCACGCTGTGCAACGATCATATCAGTGAATTCCTCTGAAAGGTCGACGTTGGACATTTCAAGCTGGCCTGAAATTACTGACCCGGAACCTAAAGTTTGTGGAATCGTAATATAGGCTTGATCAGGCGCTGTCGGATCTTCAAATTGTTGGGTAATTGTAGTAGCGTCTGTAAAAGTACCAGAATTTGTTGTTACTTGATACAAGTTTTCACCAACTTTTTCCAAGCCTTCTGGATTTGAAAATTTAGCGATGGCAATTTGTCCAGCACGGTTAATTTCCCCTGCACGAACATACGTTACAATTCCATCTGGTCCAATCGATAAACTCTCTGCGTTAGTAGGAACTTTAATATTTCCAATTTCGGCACCGTCAATAGTTGTAGGCAGTTGTTCTGGGTCAGCCCCATCTCCTGGAATCCCCCTCAGAAATAATCCATCTGAATTTACAAGATTCCCTGCTTGATCTAGATAAAAATTTCCAGCTCTAGTAAATGAAGTAGTTGTTCCGTCGTTTACAACAAAATATCCATCGCCCGTAATCCTCATATCTAATGTACGATTTGTTGTTTGAGCAGAACCTTCTGTGTGGATTGTGTCAATTGCAGCAAGACTTCCACCGAGTCCAACCTGTTTAGAGTTCGTTCCGCCTCTACCACCTTCAGTAGGTGCCGCTGCACCAGCCACACTTTGACTAATCATATCCTTGAAAACAACACGCCCTTTTTTAAAACCATAAGTATTTACATTGGCGATATTGTTACCAATCACATCTAATTTCGTCTGGAAGTTTTTCATTCCACTGATTCCTGAGTACATTGAACGAAGCATGGGTTCGCTCTCCTTTCATATATGGCTGCTTCTGTCATTCCGCAGCCAAGGCCTCCCGACAAGGGTCCAGCCTAGTGATCTAATATGATCGTTCCGTTTATATTAGTGAAGATTTGAGATGAAGCTTCATCTCTGTCCATGGCAGTGATAACGGTATTATTCTTTGCGCTCACAATTAATGCGGCATCCTGTAAAAGAACTAGTGAATCTTTTACACCCAATTTCCTTGCTTCACCTATCTTTTCTTCTACCTTTGCCCAGCGTTCACTGTCGATAGTGATATTCCTTTGGTCCAGCCTCATTTGTGCATGCTTGCTGACAGTTAATGCTGAAGTTTTTACGTCTAATGCAGACTGCAAATGCTGCGAGAAATTTTGCTGAAGCGAACGTCTTGATTTAATGCTCTGGGCAGCGGTTTGAATAGGTACCTGGGAGATGGGCCTGAATGATTTTTTCATGTTCCCGCTCCTTACTTTCTTATATATTTGGCTGCCTAATTGTTCTTCACCTGATTAGCTGCTGCAGTAAGTACTGCTTCTGTTGTTTTTGATAAACTATCACGGTAATCAGATCAATTGCCTGCAGCAGTTGTTCCGGCAGCAGCTTTCTTGACCTCTGAAATATTTGCCGGTGCAAGCTCTGTCCCATCTTCCAGCACGAAAGTAACGCTGTTGTCCTTGAATTTCAACGAAGAGACAACCCCTGTTCCTTCCACAACAACAAGTTCTGCATCTGGGTCGTCTGATTCTGTAACCCGATGCCACTTAACCTCTTTTCCAATAAATTCATTATAAGAAATTAGTTGATTTTGCTGTTGCATTTGGACAAGATTATCAATGCTTTTACTCATGTTTGTTATTTGTTCCAGTGTGGAGAAAGTTGCCATTTGGGCAATAAAATCTTTATCCTGGAGCGGACTGCTCGGATCCTGGTTTTGCAGCTGTGTCATCAGGATTTTCATGAAATCGTCTTTTCCTAAAATATCATTTCCTGTTTTCCTCTTTTCCTTCTGGTAGTTAGAAAGAAACAGAGAAGGATTAATTGAATTGGTACTCATTAGCTCACCTACACTTTTGTATTTAGCAATGCTTCCTCAAAGCTTTCAGAAAAACCATTTATATTCTCTACGTCTTCCTCCTGTTGCTGAAGCTCCTGAGAGCTTCGCTGCTGCTGAGGATTTCCCTGTTCACGCTGCAAGAATCTTTCCTGCGAAAAATGGTTCATTTGCTGGGAAATTTCTATTTTTTCAACCTGCAGGTTCTGGCCGGAAAAGGCATGCTTTAAACCTTGCAGCTGCGAATCTAGCATTTCCTTGGCCCTGGCTGTGGTTGCCAATATTTTGGCAGTCAGCTGATTATCCTTTTGTACAAGCTCAATCCTGATCGAACCAAGATGCTCAGGATTCAGGCGTATGAAAAGCTTTTGGATTCCTCCGCTGCTGCTGAACTTAGCTTTGCCGAGTAAATTTTGAAACTCTCTAATAAACTGTTCCTGGTTCACGGGCTGTCCATTCTTTTCAAGTTTTAAAACAAGCTGTTCAACCTTTGTTGTTTGCAGAGGAAGGAATGAAGAGGTTCCCTCACTACCTTTTATTTGACCCAGTGTTTTATCAGCATTCTCTTCAGTAGTCTTGTTGACAGAGGAATTCATTTCTCCCAAATTCCTTTGGAATGCTTGCTGAACTGTTTCTGCATCTGCTGTTAAGCCCCAATTCGCGGATTCCTGATTTTGAATCCCAGGAAATATTTTGGCGAACGATCCTTCAGCACTATTTTTTGTACCGTTATCCTTTATCAGCGCCGAGATTTTGGCCTGCGCAGATTCCAGCAATTCCTTTAGCTTTGACGACAAGGAGGCATCATCCTTGGATAAATCCTTATACGATGTCAAAAGTTCTTGGATCTTAGCCATTTTCAGGATTCCTGCTGCATCTGCAAGTTCGATATTATTCCTTTTCCCTTCCAGCTTGGCAGTTATCTTTTCCAAAAACGTCTGAACAGCAGCTATCATCGCCTCCAGCGTAAGCTCTGCCTGTGTTTCATCAACTTCTTCCCCCTCCTGCTGCATCCCTATGCCTGCCGTCAAAGAATTGAGAGCAGATAACAAGGAAGATCCTTCCTTAATGCCAAAAAGTGCTTGAATGAAAGGGTGAGCAGTGATATTGGAACCAAGTACCATTACATCCTGAGCAAGGGAAAACCCACCTTCCAGCTGGGATAAATCAGTTATTTGAAGAAATTCCAGAAGATCCTTTATAACAGCTTGTTCCTCACTTGTAAGCTTCTGCTCACTTATAGAGGAAGGTGCAGTGGAATTTGCTTCTTTTTTACCGCTGAGAGCCGATTTCAAAACTGAACCAAATACACCATTCTCTCCGTTACAGTGTTCAGGAGAAGATGACTTTCCAGATATTGAACCTGCTGATACTGAAGCAGTTATCATGGTAGCGTTCATATTTTTTCACCTCCTTTCAAATCTCTCTGTCTTTCCTATTCAGCTTCTTTTACGTTCTGTTCGGATTGTACAGTCAGCTTTTGCGTTAACCGGGCAGCATCCGCTGGCTCCATCTGCTCAAGAATAGATGCAAGAGTATCGGCACTCACTGTTGAAAGAATTTTCAAGGCCTCTTCATCCTTTAGTTCCGAAATTATTGGGGCTGATTTTTTCGGTGACATTGTTTCATATGTTTTAATAATGTCCTTGAAAGCCCGCTTATTTTCGTCTCTGGCAGCCGTTAACTCAGCAATTGCTTCTTCTAGCCGCTGCTTTTCCAGTTCTGCTCGTTCTAATTCTTTATCATTGCTTTCAATCATACCTTCTAACTTCTCTATTTGTGCCTGACGATCTTCCATTTCAGCCTTGAGGTCAATGATTTTTTTTTCAGATTCCTGGGTTGAATTTACTGGATCTTCGTCCTCTTTAAAAAGGGATGAGACAAAGGGAATTTTCTGGCCATACTCTTTTCCGGCTTCAAAGACATTGACGCCAGCCACTGTCAGGACAATTAGCGTTATTGTTATGGTGAAAAAAAGCGGGATAACTACAATAAACAAAAACCATTGCAGCTTATTATACGACTTTTCCTCAGTTTCCAATGTTTTATCCATCATCTATCACCTGTTTTCCCGGCCAAGAAACTGCTGTATTGATATTTCGTCCATATTTCTGTTATCATCTTCCCGTCTAGTGTCCAGGAATCTTTGAAAATCTTTTTCTTTAATTTTTTCAAACTTCTTAACTTCCATATTGTGTTCGAGCAATTTACCATGCAGAAACTCCATCTTTGACCGAGCTTCAATGACTGCCTTTTGATAATGGTCTATGATTCTGTCCAGATTTTCCATGAACTGCTGATGGTGTCTTATTTCCTGAACGGGAAGTCCAGCTGCCAGCTTATCCTTTTGGAACGCTTCTAAGTCTTCCTTCTTTTTTAAAAGCTTATACAGCTTTTCGGCCACTTCCTCAAAGCTTTTCCTGGATTCATTATACCTTGTGAATGCATCGTTTTTTTCTTTTTCCTTAATTGTCAGGATCTTTTCAAATTTATATTGATACCTCATTTAGATCACTCACCCTTTTCCATAAGTTGTACCAGTTTATCAATACTGTCGTCCTTAGAAGCTTTTTCATCGGTACCTTGCTTTAAAAAAGAAATGATCTGAGGATGCTTTTTAATAGCATTATCGATGTCTCTCGATGTACCCCGTTTATACGCACCAATATTAATAAGGTCCTCTGATTCAATATAGGTAGAAAGAGTAGCACGCAGATTTTCTGCTGACTCCTTATGACGGACATCAACAATATTGTTCATAACCCTGCTGATGCTTTTAAGAATATTAATCGCGGGAAATTGGCCTTTATTTGCGAGCTGCCGGTCCAGAATGAAATGACCATCCAGAATCCCTCGGACTGTATCAGCAATTGGCTCATTCATGTCATCCCCATCAACAAGAACGGTGTAAAAGGCGGTAATTGTTCCAAGCAGGTTGGTGCCTGTCCGTTCCAGCAAACGCGGAAGTGTGGCAAAAACGGAAGGTGTGTAGCCTTTTGTGGTCGGAGGCTCACCCACTGCCAGCCCAATCTCCCGCTGGGCCATAGCTACACGAGTGACAGAATCCATCATCAGCATTACATTAAGCCCTTTATCTCTAAAATACTCAGCGATAGCTGTTGCCGTAAAAGCACCTTTTATTCTCATTAACGCTGGCTGATCAGATGTCGCTACAATCACAATAGATCGTGCTAACCCTTCCGGTCCCAGGTCCTTTTCAATGAACTCTCTCACTTCCCTGCCGCGTTCTCCAATTAGCCCGATGACATTTAAGTCAGCTGTTGTATTCCTGGCCACCATCCCCAGCAGGGTGCTTTTTCCGACACCGCTTCCGGCGAAAATACCAACACGCTGCCCCTTGCCTACTGTAAGGAGGCTGTCAATCATCCTGACTCCTACGTCAATTGGTTCGTCAATCGGAGGCCTTTCCATTGGATTGGGCGGATCCTGTTCTGTGGGAACTGAGGCCAACCCCTTAGGAAGTGGACTGCCGTCAAGCGGGTAACCAAGGGAATCTATTACCTTGCCGATTAAGCCTGCGCCCACTTTAATATCCAGAGGTCTTGGGGATGCTTCAACCAGGCACCCTGGGGAAATATCACTTACTGCCGTATAAGGCATCAAAATGACATATTCATCACGGAAGCCTACAACTTCGGCCTGAATTCGCTTTTTATTTCCCTTAACCCCTGTATGAATAGAACAAACATTTCCTATGGAAGTTTCAGGTCCCTTTGATTCAATCATCAGCCCGACAACCCTCTTTACCCTGCCATAGCGTTTAAACGAATCCATTTCGCTGATATAGGGTAATAAATCAGAAGCTTTCACTGGTCTTCTCCCTCCAAGAGCTCAAGCAGCTTTTGTTTGATCTCATGCAGCTGGCTGTCAACGCTGGCGTTAATTCGGCCGCTTGACGATTCAATATAACAGCTATGTTTCTCCATTTGTTCATCAGGGTAAATATATAAATCAGTTTGCCTCGGAAATATTCCTTCTAGTTCATCTTTTTGGGAAAGAATAAATCCATAATGTATTGGGTTAACATGAAGCTGGACTTCTTCATATTCACGTGCTTCTCTGATTGCCCGCTTTACTATGGAATAGAATGTATCTTCGGAATCCTCCAGCCTATGGCCCAAAATTCTTTCGGCTACCATTAAACCCAGTTCAAGGATTGTCCTTTCAGATGATTCAACCTTTATTCGATAGTCATTTTTTGATGATTGAATGATATCTTTTGCAAAAGCAATCGATTCTGCCATTTCTTCATATCCTTGCTGCCGGCCAGCGTCATACCCAGCTTGAAACCCTTCATCTCGCGCTGCATTTAAAACCAGTGGACGTTCTTCCTGTTCCCATCTCTTCTGGCTATTCTTTGCTTCTTCAAGAATATCCCATGCTTTTTGGTTTGCCTGTTCAATAATCTGTTCAGCTTCCATTCTTGCTTGCTCAGTAAAGACAGAGCTATTGATTGTTTCTGGCTCAGCTTCTTCTACTGTTTCATCCTGTTGGAAGTTGAAAGTTCGGATTTTTATTGTCCTATCCTCTGATACTTGCTGACTAGCAAGGCTCGATTTTATGATTCTAGACAATGATGTCATCCCCTCCACCGCGTGCTACAACGATTTCACCTGACTCCTCTAAGCGACGGATAACTGCAACAATACGAGATTGGGCTTCTTCAACATCCCGGAGCCTAACTGGCCCCATGTATTCCATTTCTTCCATAAATGTATCGACCATACGTTTGGACATGTTTTTAAAGACAATTTCCTTAACTTCCTCGCTGGCAACTTTTAATGCAAGCTTTAAATCCTCATTATCAGAATCTCTAATAACACGCTGGATAGCCCTTCCATCAAGCGTAACAATATCCTCAAACACAAACATTCTTTTCTTAATTTCCTCAGCCAATTCGGGATCCTGAATTTCCAGTGCATCAAGAATCGTTCTTTCAGTTGAACGGTCGACCCCATTCAGGACATCAACAACCGCTTCAATACCGCCTGTTTGTGTATAATCCTGCGTTACAGTTGAAGACAGCTTTCTTTCCAAAATTTGTTCTACTTCATTTATAATTTCAGGCGATGTGCTGTCCATGATTGCTATTCTGCGCGCTATGTCAGCCTGTACTTCCTGAGGAAGCTCAGAAAGAATCTGCCCTGCCTGAGCAGGATCAAGATACGATAATATTAA
This sequence comes from Bacillus sp. M6-12, assembly GCF_002860285.1. Lineage (GTDB taxonomy): Bacteria > Bacillota > Bacilli > Bacillales > DSM-1321 > Peribacillus. The sequence continues at coordinate 270,845 of NZ_PGVF01000014.1, read as the reverse complement.
AGCTATTGTCTGAGGGTGCTCATTTTGGATAAAATTTAAAATCTGTGCCGGATCAGCTTTTCTGGCAAAGTCAAAGGGCCTTACCTGAAGTGAGGATGTCAGCCGGTTAATGATGGCTGCTGCCTGATCAGATCCAAGCGCTTTTTCCAGAACCTGCTTTGCATATCCAATTCCGCCCTGTGTAATATAGTCCTGTGCAAGAGCAATATTGTGAAATTCTTCCAGAACTTCATCTTTTTCACTGGAATCAACCTTCCTTACACCAGAAATTTCCAGGGTCAGTCTTTCAATTTCTTCTTCTGAAAGATGCTTATACACAGAAGCAGAAACATCCGGACCTAAAGAAATGAGTAGGATGGCTGCTTTCTGTTTCCCCGTTAGTCCGCCTTTTTTCTCTCTCTTTGACACCTTCATTTCCCCCTAGTCTTCTGCAATCCAGCTTCTTAACAGTTTAGCAAACTCTTCTGGCTTTTCTTTGGCCAGTTTTTCAAGCTGCTTCCTCTTTAATAAACCCTCTGTTTCTTGCTCCTTGCTTAAGTCTTCTATTTCCAATTCCGTCTGCTCTTCGAGAACAAACTCCTCATCCTCTTCTTCTTCCTTCGTTCTCCGTGCACGGATGAAGAGGATAACCAGCACTACAATTGAGAGAAGCAGGACACCACCGACAATGTATGCCCATAATGGCAAGAAAGGCTGTTGTTCATCTTTAAATTCGACCTTTCCGTTAAATGGCTGTACAGAAACCGCAATCTTGCTTTCAACTTCCTCATCAGTTAATTCTTCTTCTGCAGTATCTTTATCTATGGAGGTCCGGACAATCGTGCTTAATACTCTTGTAATGTCATCTACTCTCTCCTGAGGGAGCGTGGCAGGATCATTTGGTGTTGGCGGCTCTACCATAACCTGGATCCCCAGATCACGGATTTTATATGGGCTCTCAACTACTTCTTTCTTGATTCTGTTCACTTCATTATTGATCGTTTCTTCTAACTTTTCATAGTCGCCGTTCCCATTCATGCCTTCCTGGTAAGTTCCAACCGGGTCATCTGCTCCGCCCGCAGCAGTTGGTCCACCTGCAGCAGCCCCACTTCCTGTAAACGTTTCAGTAATCCGTTGGGCGGAAATTGCGATTCCTTCCATATTTTCTTCATCAACTGGCGTAACCAGGTTTTCTTCTCTGTTTTCTTGGGTAAAATCCATATCGGCGGTAACTGAAACAACTACCTTGTCCCGGCCCATTAGGGTACCAAGCATGTTCTGAACCTGCCGCTGAATGTCTCGCTCGATTTCTTTTTTGATTTCATGCTGAGCAGCAAAGGCAGCTCCAGGCTGTAAATTATTTTCATTTTTCAGATCAAAGTACTCAAAAAACTGATTCATAATGACGATATTATCTGTAGGAAGGTTAGGAACACTTTTTGAAACCAAGTGATATAAAGCTTTTATCTGACCTTCCTCAAACTGGTACCCGGGCTTAGTGTTTAATACGATGGAAGCTGAAGCATCCTCTGAAGCCTGATTCACAAATACCCCTTTTTCAGGAAGTGTGATCATTACATTGGCATCTTCTACTCCCTCGATACCCTTTATCAAATCAGCTAGCTCTGTCTGCATTGCATCGAGTTTTAGCACATTAAATTCGTTATCTGTCATGCCGATTCCGGCATTTTGTCCAAAGAAAGAATAATCAATGCTGCCGGATTTTGGGAGACCTTCTGCTGCCAATTCGACCTTTAGACTGTCGACACTCTCTTCTGGAACAAGTATCGATGTTCCGCCTTCAGCTATTTCCGATTGAATATTCCGGCCGTCCAGGCTTTCTTTGATAGTACCTGTCTCGGACGGTGACAAATTGCTGTATAAAGGTACCATGGTTGTCCTTGAAGCTAGAAATGAAGCAAAGGCAATGAGCATAAGTACAAGAACTGCGGCGCCGATCATCATCATCTTTTGGCTTTTGCTTCTTCCTGCCCAAAAATCAGTTATTTTATTTTTCAAAGCAATTATTTTTTCATTCATCATAATCCCCCGGATAATCTAAGTAATACGTGCCGGATGGAGACAGGCTTTTCCTGTCTCCATCCGGTTTTTGTTTTTATAAGAAAAGTTGAGGTTAAAATGATGAATCTTTATACATTCATTCTCATTATTTCTTGATATGCCTCCACAACCTTGTTGCGGACTTCCAATGTCGTTTGCAGTGTGATGCTCGCTTTTTGCGAGGCAATCATTACCTGATGGAGGTCAACATTTTCCCCTCTTGCCATTTTTTCTGTCATTTTATCAGAGGCCGCCTGTGCCTGATTAACTTTTTCAATAGAGTCCTTTAGAATGGACGCAAATTTCTGCTGAGCTTCGTATGGTGTATATGGTTGAGTTTGTGTACGGTCTCTGTCAGTCCTAAAAAGATTCTGGGACGAAACCGATTGAATAGCTGCCATAAAAACCTTCCCCTATCTATTTCCCAATTTCCAATGCCTTCATCATCATGCCTTTTGAAGCATTAAACACGGTAACATTTGCCTCATAGGATCTGGTGGCACTCATTAAGTCGACCATCTCTCGAAGAGGATCGACGTTTGGCATCTGAACATAGCCATTTTCATCTGCATCCGGGTGTTCCGGGTCAAAGACCAGCTTGTTCGGTGTTTGATCTTCTATTATTCTTGATACCTTTACCCCGCTGCCGGCTAATGCGCCGCCTGTCCTGTTCATTGCCTTGTTGAGAAAGCTCGAAAACTGCCCTTCGTTTGGCTGCAGAATGGAAATTTTCCGTTTATATGGCTGCCATTCTCCATCTACATATTTTGCACGAGTGGAATCTACGTTGGCCATATTGGAGGATATAACATCCATTCGAAGTCTCTGGGAAGTCAGTGCAGAAGACGTAGTATTCATGCTTTGGAACATGCTCATTTTATCTTCCTCCCCTCACAACATTCTGAAGCGTCTGAAATTTACCGCTTACCCGATCCACGAGTGCGTTATAGTAGATTTGGTTGGTTGCAAGATCACTCATTTCCTTATCGACATCGACGCTGTTTCCATTATGGTTGTATTGGCTGTTTTTTGTATAAACTCTTGGATGGGAGCTTGACGCATTAAATCCAAAATGCCTTTCATCTGTCTTGTACGCCTGAATATTAGCTTTTATTGCATCATCCAGTACACTATTAAAATTCACGCCTTTTGCTTTGTAATTCGGCGTATCTGCATTAGCGATATTGTCAGAAATTATTTTTTGCTTCAAACTAGAGTAATTTAATGATTTCTCCAGAAGATTGAAGGAGCCGGAAAAAAGTTTCATTTGCTTCAGCTTCCCCTCTTTTACATTTTTTCCTTCATTTGTAGAATATGCCCTAATCCGACATAATCTTAGTAACTATTGTAAAGAATAACAAACTCTCTGTCTATGAAGGTTGTGTAATTTTTTGTAATGAAATTAAAATATTTTTGTCGTATAATAAAGAAATTTATAAAAATTTGATGACAGATCAGGACTTTAGTCCTGTAAAAATGAATTTTTTCTGATAATGGAAATTATGTCCTTTAAATCATAAATAATATCCATGAAAAGAAACGCAGTCAAAAGACCTATTTTCTTGACTATATTATGAATAATAGTTAAGAAAAGGAATTTTATCGTTAACATTTTGTTAAAATTTGGCTATTTATGTCAAACACAAAAAAAAGACATTCCCGGTTTATTGGGAATGTCTTTATCTTTTTAGTTGCTTTTTAGTTTTTCCAGCTCATGAAGGAACTTATCATTCAACACTTTAATGTATGTTCCTTTCATTCCCAGAGAACGGGACTCAATTACACCGGCGCTCTCAAGCTTTCTAAGAGCATTAACGATAACGGAACGGGTGATACCGACGCGGTCAGCGATTTTTGAAGCTACCAGCAATCCCTCATTGCCTTTTAATTCTTCAAAAATATGCTCAATCGCTTCAAGCTCACTGTACGAAAGTGAACTGATCGCCATTTGGACGACTGCCTTGCTTCTTGCTTCCTCTTCAATTTCCTCCGCTTTTTCGCGCAGGATTTCCATTCCTACAACAGTTGCACCATACTCAGCAAGAATTAAATCGTCATCATGGAACTTTTCTTCGAGACGAGCAAGGATTAATGTACCAAGGCGCTCACCTCCGCCAATGATAGGTACTACCGTAGTCAAGCCGCTTGCAAACAGTTCCTTATTTTCGACAGGGAACGCAGTGTATTCACTGTTCACATCAAGATTGGACGATGTTTCCTGAACATTGAATAAGCCCTTTGTATACTCTTCAGGGAATTGGCGGTCCTCCAGCATTCTGATCATCCGCTCGTTTTCGATCTGCTGGTTAATAGCATAGCCTAAGAGCTTTCCGCGGCGGCTTACAACGAATACATTCGATTCGATTACTTCGCTTAAGCTTTCAGCCATTTCTTTAAAATTAACCGGTTTTCCTGCTGCATTTTGCAGCATCGAGTTAATTCTTCTTGTTTTTCCTAATAAATTCATTTCAAAAACTTCCTCCTATAACAACCATTATTCAATTTTTTATTGCCTTGTTTACATTCTCTTGTAGAGTATCCTTATTGATAGATGAGGAATCATTCCTTGCTCTATATGAAAATTCTACCCACACCTTCAGCATTCAAACTATTTTACCGGAATCGGACTATTATAGGATAAACTGGCTCAAATCTTTATTTCTTGAAATTGTACCAAGCTTCTCTTCTACATATTGTGGAGTAATAATTATTTTTTCCAACGTAATATCCGATGCTTCAAAGGACAAGTCCTCCAGCAGGCGTTCCATAATGGTATGCAGCCTTCTGGCTCCTATATTATCCGTGTTTTGGTTTACTTCAAATGCTACCTCAGCAATCTTACGAATAGCATCGTCAGAAAATTCAATTTGTATACCTTCAGTTTCCAATAATGCTACATATTGTTTTAATAATGCATTATCAGGTTCGTGAAGAATACGTTCGAAGTCCTCTACTGTCAGCTTCTTCAATTCTACACGGATCGGGAACCTTCCCTGTAGCTCCGGTATCAAATCTGATGGCTTTGACATATGAAATGCCCCAGCCGCCATGAAAAGCACGTGGTCTGTTTTCACCGAACCGTATTTCGTGACAACAGTGGAGCCCTCTACAACCGGCAGGATATCCCGCTGAACACCTTCCCGGGATACGTCAGCGGATGAACCGCCAGACCCGCGGCTAGCAATTTTATCAATTTCATCAATAAAAATAATCCCGTTTTGTTCAGCACGAAGGACAGCTTCCTGTGTGACCTCATCCATATCAATCAATTTGCTTGCTTCCTCATTCGTCAGCACTTTCCTGGCTTCGCTCACTTTCAGCTTGCGCTTCTTCTTCTTCTTCGGCATAAAGTTTCCAAGAACGTCCTGCATGTTCATTCCCATCTGCTCCATACCAGACCCTTGAAGCATATCAAACATGGAAGGCTGCTGCTCTTCAACTTCCACAGTAATCATCTCATTTTCTAGTTCACCGCGGCTCAGCTTATCCTCTACGATTTTGCGCCTTTCATTGATTCCGATATCCTCATGGCTGGCAGAATCCTGTTCTGGCTGTACTCCGCCGCCGAATAAGGCTTCGAGAGGGTTTTTGAAATTCGCCTGTTTTTTCGCAGATGGAACCAGTAATTCGACCAGACGGCGATTGGCGTTATCTTCGGCACGTCCCTTAACACTTTGTTTCTTTTCTTCCTTCACCAGCCTGACTGAGGTTTCAACCAAGTCCCGGACCATTGATTCAACGTCACGTCCAACATAGCCTACCTCAGTAAACTTGGTTGCTTCCACTTTTACAAATGGAGCAGAGACTAGTTTAGCCAACCGCCTGGCGATTTCTGTCTTACCAACTCCAGTTGGCCCAATCATTAAGATATTTTTAGGAACAACTTCATCCCTCAATTTGTCATCCAGCAATGACCTGCGGTAACGGTTTCTTAATGCGATGGCCACTGATCTTTTTGCATCTCGCTGACCCACTATATATTGATCCAGTTTTTCAACGATCTGCTTGGGTGTTAAATTAGTTTGACTGCCCTTCATTATGTCACTCCTTTTCATTACAGTTCTTCTACAATAATATTGGAATTTGTATAAACACAAATATCGGCAGCAATCTGAAGGGATGCTTCTGCAATTTCCCTAGCAGTTAAATGGTCACCCGAGAAGCGTTTTAACGCCCTTCCGGCTGAAAGAGCGTAATTCCCTCCAGAACCTATTGCCAGTATTCCATCATCTGGCTCGATCACTTCGCCGGTCCCCGATACAAGCAGGATCCCTTTTTCATCCATTACAATTAGCATGGCCTCTAACTGCCTGAGCATTTTGTCGCTCCGCCATTGCTTAGCCAGTTCAACAGCTGCCCTTTTTAAGTTTCCGTTGTATTCCTCAAGCTTTGCTTCAAACATTTCAAATAATGTAAAAGCGTCCGCTACGGAGCCTGCAAAGCCTGCCAATACCTTTCCATTAAAGATCTTTCTAACCTTTCTTGCTGTGTGTTTCATTACAACTGCATTGCCCAATGTTACCTGGCCATCCCCCGACATTGCACATTCTCCTTTATGCTGGACAGCAAAAATCGTGGTTGCGTGAAAATTACCCATTCTTATTCTCCTTTCTAGAAAAGCTTCACTGTTATAAAACATTCTTTATTTAAAAGTTTACGCCCTTGGATGTGAAGCCATATATACCTTTCGTAATTGTTCCTTAGTGACATGAGTATATACTTGTGTTGATGAAATGGCTGAATGTCCCAAAAGCTCCTGTACAGTCCTTAAATCGGCTCCATTATTGAGTAAATGGGTTGCGAAAGAATGTCTGAGCATATGAGGATGCAGCTTACTCCCCTCAGCGGCTTTGTTCATTAAGCTGCTGAGGATATACCGAACACCGCGGGGCGTCAGCGGCTCTCCCCTAAAATTCACCATTAATGTACCATGGGATTTTTCTGAGGCCATGAGAAATCCCCTGCCATCCTTTAAGTAGGCAGAAATTGCTTCCTTGGCATATTCTCCAATCGGAACATACCGATCCTTTTTTCCTTTTCCATGAAGCAGGACGGTGCCAAGCGTCAGATCAAGATCATTTAGCTGGATGGAACAGCATTCACTCACCCTGGCACCAGTTGCATATAGAAGTTCTATGAGGGCAAAGTTTCTTTTCCCGATCGGATTTGAGGCATCAATCGATGAAAATATCCTGCTCAATTCCTCCTCATAAAGGAACCTTGGCAGGGTTTGGTCCTTTTTAGGCAGTGATACAAGAGAAAAAGGGTTATCCGGCACAATTTCTTCTCGCATGAGAAATTTAAAAAAGCTCCGCAGGCAGGATGTTTTTCGAGCAATTGTCCGCTTTGATAAATTCCGGCCATGCAATATAGTCAAAAATAGACGGGCATCTTGGAATTCTATGGATTGCAGGCCTGAAATGCCTTGCTCATTCATGAATAAAAAAAATTCATCTATATCTCGCTGATAGCGCTCAATGGTATAGTGTGAGTAATTTTTCTCAATTTGTAAATATTCAACAAACAATTGTAACGAATTTTTCACAATTACTCACCTCGCAAAGCTACTAAATCGTAACATACTTTTATTGACTGTCGCAAATAATTTTACAAATTTTTCAAAAATTTCTGAATTGTGTCTAGAGCGCGTTTAGCATGCATTTCATTTCGTTCTTTTTTTCCTTTGATTTTTTCTTCCAATTCCGGTAATAATCCAAAGTTTGCATTCATTGGCTGAAAGTTTTTAGGGTTGGCGGTGGTGATATACCTTGCCATACTTCCCATCGCTGTCTCCGCTGGAAAAACAATTGTTTCTTTCCCTTCCACAAGCCGGGCGGCATTGATTCCGGCAATCAGTCCAGACGCTGCAGATTCCACATATCCTTCAACTCCCGTCATCTGACCCGCAAAAAAGAGCTGGTTTCTGCTGCGGAATTGATATGTCGGTTCCAATACCTTTGGTGAATTTATGAAAGTATTTCTGTGCATAACTCCATATCGGACGATTTCTACATTTTCAAGGCCTGGAATTAATTGCAAAACCTCTTTTTGCGGGCCCCATTTTAAATGTGTTTGAAAACCGACTAGATTATAAAGAGTACCGGCAGCATCGTCCTGCCGGAGCTGGACAACAGCAAAGGGCCGCTTTCCTGTTTTAGGATCTTCAAGGCCAACCGGTTTTAGAGGTCCAAACAGCATTGTCTTTTTGCCTCGCGCTGCCATTACTTCTATTGGCATGCATCCTTCGAAAAATATTTCTTTTTCAAACTCTTTTAATGGCACAGTTTCAGCTGCTATTAGGGCCTCATAAAACCTGTTAAACTCTTCTTCAGTCATTGGACAGTTGAGATAGGCTGCCTCTCCTTTATCATAGCGGGATTTTAAGTATACCTTATCCATATCGATGCTATCTTTTTCAATGATTGGAGCGGCAGCATCATAGAAATATAAATACTCTTCATCCATAACCTCCTGAAGCTTTTCAGAAAGAGCTTTACTAGTTAAGGGACCGGTCGCAATAATAGTAATACCTTCAGGAATTGCCGTTATTTCTTCATTATATACTGTAACATTAGGATGATTTTTTACCCTTTCAGTAACACTGCCGGCAAATTCATGTCTGTCAACAGCAAGTGCCCCCCCTGCAGGAACCGCACATTGATCGGCGGCTGAAATAATTACGGAATCAAGCATCCTCATTTCTTCTTTTAAAACTCCTACTGCGTTCGTTAATGTATTAGCACGCAGTGAATTACTGCAAACCAGCTCAGCAAACTTGTCAGTATGATGCGCTGGAGTTTTCTTTACCGGGCGCATTTCATAGAGATTTACTTTAATATTTCGTTTCGCAAGCTGCCATGCTGCTTCGCTGCCGGCAAGTCCAGCTCCTATTACATTTACTGCTGCTGTTTCCATTGTACGACCTCCATGTGGGCTATATGTTCATATGATAAAAGTAGTGGTTAATTTTTTTCCTTAACTTATAGTTTTCCTATGCATTTTACATTACCAAACAAAAAGAATAAAGCTTTGTGTACTATATACGAAGGAAGCTGCCAATGCTGCGCAGTCTTAGAACCGCCAATATCTTCCAAACTCACACTTTATTTTCTCGCCGCCACGCTGTCATATATAAGATTATCCTTGACCGCTAAATTAATCATTCGGTTCAAAATCAGGCTGTGCTGCTGGTCTTATCCGAAGAAAAAACTCGGCAGAGGCCGAGTTTCAGAAAAAGCCGGATATATCTGGATTTGACTGAAGGCAGCCATACGCAAGGTGAAATGCCTTCTTCTTTAATCAGCTTTGCGGTTCTTCCTTGTAGTCGCAGTTTACGCATTGAACTTGGATACCTTTTTTCAATTTCTTTTCTACGAGGGTTCCATCGCACTTAGGGCATGTACGTGCTAACGGCTTATCCCACGAAAGGAATTCGCAGTCTGGATATCGGTCACAGCCGTAAAATATCCGCTTCTTTTTGCTTTTTCTTTCTATGATATTTCCTTCCTTGCAGTTTGGACATTTTACACCTATAAGCTTAACGATAGGTTTTGTGTTCCGGCAGTCCGGGAAATTGCTGCAGGCCATAAATTTGCCGTAACGGCCCATTTTAAAGACCATTGGGTTGCCACAATTTTCGCAATCCTCGCCTGCTGGTTCATCTTTAATTTCAACCTTTTCCATCTCGGCTTCAGCTTTTTCAAGATTAGATTCGAAATCATTGAAAAATTCTGCAATGACCCTTTTCCATGCCACTTTTCCCTCTTCTACATTATCAAATTCCTGCTCCATTTTAGCTGTGAATTTAACTTCAAGAATTTCCGGGAAAAATTCCGTTATCAACTCAAGTACGATTTCCCCAAGTTCGGTTGGAACAAACCGTTTATTATCAAGCGCAACATATCCGCGCCTTTGTATAGTATCCAGCGTCGGAGCGTATGTGGAAGGCCGGCCTATTCCGAGCTCTTCCAGCATCCTTACCAGACGGGCCTCGGTATATCTTGGCGGCGGCTGGGTAAAATGCTGCTTCGGTTCAATATCCTTGGAAAAGACTATGTCCCCTTCCTTTAATTCAGGGAGAAGATTGTCTTTTTCTTCTACAGTGTCATCTGTTCCTTCCACATAGACCTTCATAAAACCCGGAAACTTGATCTTGGAGCCATTAGCACGGAATTTCACATCTCCATTTTGAAGGTCTACACTCATCGTATCCATGATTGCAGAAGCCATTTGGCTGGAAACAAATCGTTCCCAAATCAATTTGTAAAGCCTGAATTGATCCCTCGACAGGTACTCTTTTACTGAAGCGGGATCCCTAAGTGTACTGGTAGGCCTTATCGCCTCGTGGGCATCTTGGGTATTTTGTTTATTCTTTTCTTTTCTTTTTTCCGCAGAAATATATTCATTGCCAAATGCACTTTCAATATAACCGGCAGCCTCAGCCTGAGCGACTTCAGAAATTCTAGTAGAATCAGTTCTCATATAGGTGATTAACCCGACTGTTCCTTCCTTGCCGAGTGCAATCCCCTCATAAAGCTGCTGAGCGAGCATCATCGTCTTCTTCGCACGGAAATTCAGCTTTCTTGCTGCTTCCTGCTGCAGGGAAGAAGTAATAAACGGTGCTGCGGGATTCCGCTTTCGTTCCTTCTTGGTTACCGTTGATACAGCAAACTCGTTGCCCTTCATACTTGATAAAATTTTCTTTACATCGTCTTCGTTGTGGAGCTCCATTCTTTCACCTTTGATGCTAAAATAACCGCCTTCAAAAAGATGATTGCCTTTTGTGAATTCTGCTTTAATAGTCCAGTACTCTTCAGGAATGAAAGCCTGAATTTCTTTTTCCCGGTCAATGATAAGCCTAACTGCAACGGATTGCACTCTTCCCGCACTAAGTCCCTTCTTGACCTTTTTCCATAGCAAGGGACTAATGTTATAGCCAACTAGTCTGTCCAATATCCTTCTCGCCTGCTGGGCGTCCACCAGGTTCGTATTGATCGGCCTTGGGGATTTAAAAGATTCCTTGATTGCATCCTTTGTAATTTCGTTAAAAACTACCCGGCAATCCGAGTGTATATCAATATCAAGGATGTGAGCCAAATGCCAGGCAATTGCTTCCCCTTCTCTGTCGGGGTCAGCCGCGAGATAAATTTTCTTTGCCTTTTTGGCTGCTGTTTTCAAATCTTTTAAAATGGGACCCTTCCCACGGATAGTAATATATTTTGGTTCAAATTCATGTTCTATATCAACACCCATTTGGCTTTTTGGAAGATCGCGAATATGACCCATGGATGCTTTTACTTTATATTTTTTACCTAAATACCGTTCAATTGTTTTGGCTTTCGCCGGGGATTCCACAATCACTAGATAATCCGACATTCAAAAAACTCCTCCTCAAAGAGGTAATAAGAAATCTTCACTATTATTAATCATAAAAAAATCGTTTGTCAATCCTTAGCCCATTTAAATTATTTAAAAAGAGCTCAAGAAACCGCTTTCAAATGTGTATTTAAAAAGCCGCTTGTTGCAAAATTTATAACAGTTGATTAAATATTTCAACCATTTTGTTGGAAAAATTAGATATTAATCAAAATATTTTTTAAAAAAAGTGGAAATCCACTCCAAAAACATGCCTATTTACCTAGTTGTATTCATTGAGTGAATTTTTAGTAAATTTTTTTCTTCATATATATTATGTATACAAAAAAATCCGGCAACTGCCGGATTTTGATACAATAACTGATCAAAATAAAGAGAATTCGGATAGAATGTCATCTGCACATAATACCGACTTTGCTCCTTCCTGAATAAGCCTGTTTGTTCCGCTGGATAAACGGCTGGTAATATTACCAGGCAAAGCAAAAACCTCCCTGTTTTGTTCGAGAGCACACTGGGCCGTTATAAGCGATCCGCTCCTTTCTTCTGCTTCCACTATTAAAACCCCTCTAGACAGGCCGCTGATAATACGGTTCCTCATCGGAAACATCCATGGCTCAGGCCTGCGGTCAGGGGGCACTTCTGATAAGAGCAGGCCGTAATCAATCATTTTCGAAGCTATAGGCAAGGTTTCCTTTGGATAAAGGTGATAAAGGCCTCCTCCAAGGACTCCGATGGTCTTACCATAGGTTCTCAAGGCCAGCTTATGTGCCTCGGCATCTATTCCGGATGCAAGTCCGCTGACAATGACAACATTTCTATTAATTAACGGCGGCAATATTTCCTTTACTGCTGCCATTCCATAGGGACTCGGCTTTCGCGAACCAATAACACCCAACAAGCATTTTTCCTTCATTATATCTCTGTTCCCCTTAGAAAAGAGAACCCAGGGAGGATTGTAAATTTCTTTAAGCAAGTCTGGATATTCATGATCCAAAAAGGTTGTAATTTCAATATGGCTAAACGTGTATTGAATCAGCTTTTTTCGAATATCAATGGTATGTAGATCGTTGTAAAAAGAGATGAGTTGATTACCGGAAATGGGAAGCAGCTGTTTCCATTTTTCGAGGGATATTGAATAGAGGTCTTTCAGTTGAGGATCTTTAGTCAGCAGTTTTAATATTGATTTCCAGCCTACACCTCTGCAATGATGCAGATGAATCAGCCTTTCTCTAACTTCCAAAAATAGCACTCTCCTTTTTATTAGCAGTTGTTCCTAGCTAACTGAACATAGACTGCTCCATTCCAGTCAAACAGGGGTTACCATGAAGAATGTCGTATTTCCATTGGCGAAATCGAAAATCCCCTCCAGAATGTGTGCAGCAGCTAGATATAAAGCAGGGGATTGTTAAAAATCGTCCCCCACCAGGTGAAGGACGATTTATTCAATTAATGAGTTTTACATTGGTCGTAAATGCCTTTTTCTTTAAGAACAGAAATTAGCGTTTCTCCCATAACAGATGGAGTATCCGCTACTTTAATTCCGCATTCATTCATAACCCGGATTTTTTCGTCAGCTGTCCCTTTTCCGCCAGAAATGATGGCACCAGCATGACCCATGCGTTTTCCTGGAGGTGCAGTACGGCCGCCGATAAAGCCTACTACAGGCTTAGTCATGTTGGCTTTTACCCACTGAGCAGCTTCTTCTTCTGCTGTACCGCCGATTTCACCAATCATGATGACCGCATATGTTTCAGGGTCTTCGTTAAATGCCTTTAACACATCAATAAAGTCTGTACCATTCACAGGGTCTCCGCCGATCCCTACAGCCGTTGTCTGCCCGATTCCTGCCTGTGAAAGCTGATGGACAGCTTCATAAGTCAATGTTCCGGAACGTGATACAACGCCTACATGTCCTTTCGTGTGGATATATCCAGGCATGATTCCGATTTTGCATTCGTCAGGTGTGATTACACCCGGGCAGTTCGGCCCTACTAAGCGTGTCTTTTTGCCTTCCATATAACGCTTTACCTTGACCATATCCAATACAGGTATATGCTCCGTAATACAGATAGCGATATCTAGCTCCGCATCCACTGCTTCCAGGATTGCGTCAGCTGCAAATGGAGCAGGCACGTAAATGACCGATGCATTGGCACCTGTCGCATTTACTGCATCCTTTACTGTGTTGAATACCGGAACTCCTTCAACTTCTGTGCCGCCTTTTCCCGGTGTTACGCCGGCAACAATCTTTGTTCCGTATTCAAGCATTTGTTTTGTATGGAATAAAGCCGTTGAACCAGTGATACCTTGAACAATGACTTTAGTGTCTTTATTAATAAAAACGCTCATTTTGGTCCCCCCTGCCTATTATCCTACTAGCTCTACGATTTTTTGTGCACCGTCTGCCATAGATTCTGCAGCCGTAATATTTAATCCAGACTCTTTTAAAATCTGCTTTCCTAGGTCAACATTCGTTCCTTCAAGGCGAACTACTAACGGAACTTCCAGACCAAGCTGCTTAGCGGCCTCTACTACGCCAGTTGCGATAATGTCGCACTTCATGATGCCTCCAAAGATGTTAACGAATATTCCTTTTACATTTTCATCGGAAAGAATGATCTTGAATGCTTCAGTAACCTTCTCAGCAGTTGCACCGCCCCCAACATCCAGGAAGTTTGCGGGATCCCCGCCATAATGCTTGATGATGTCCATAGTAGCCATCGCTAGCCCTGCACCATTAACCATACAACCGATATTTCCATCAAGGGAAATATAGCTGAGATCATATTTTGATGCTTCGATTTCTTTTGCATCCTCTTCTTCAAGGTCGCGGTATTCCAAAATATCCTTATGGCGGTATAATGCATTGGAATCAAAGTTAAGCTTTGCATCCAATGCCATAACATTTCCATCACCAGTTACGACCAGCGGGTTAATTTCGGCGATAGAACAATCCTTTTCTACGAATGCTGTATAAAGCCCTGTCATGAACTTAACAGCTTTATTTACAAGCTCTTTTGGAATATTGATATTAAAAGCGATTCTTCTAGCTTGATAGCCTGTAAGGCCGACAACCGGATCAATGACTTCTTTGAAAATCTTTTCCGGTGTTTTTTCTGCTACTTCCTCAATCTCAGTTCCGCCTTCTTCAGAAGCCATAAGAACGACACGGGATGTAGCACGGTCCAGCACTAGGCCGATATAATATTCTTTCTTAATGTCACAGCCTTCTTCTATCAGTAAGCGCTTTACCTCTTTGCCCTCTGGGCCCGTCTGGTGAGTTACAAGCGTTTTTCCAAGAATTTCATCTGCATATGTACGTGCTTCATCCAGGTTCTTTGCAACCTTAACGCCACCGGCTTTACCGCGGCCGCCTGCATGGATTTGTGCCTTTACGACAACAACATCAGTACCCAGTTCCTTAGCGGCCTCTACTGCTTCGTCCACAGTAAATGCAACACGGCCGTTTGGAACCGCAACCCCATAGTTTCTGAGGATTTCTTTTCCTTGATACTCATGGATATTCATTTCCCATCCTCCTTATCAACTATCCCTCATAGAAAAAAACATGGCAAATCACGGAATTCTAATGATTTCCCCTTGTTTTTCCAGTTCGCTCAGCTTTTAACAATGTATTGCTGGCGATGATAATAATAGACTGCGCTTTCATTGTATTAAAACTAAAAATGGTTGTCTACTATTAGACTATAAATACTTTTAATAATTTATATATTTCGAATTAAAAAGTCCCCCTGCGGCCTTTTTAACAGGGGGATTGCTATTGTTCTATTATTATATTCACATTAATATAAAAAGGGCAAACAGCGGGCAGCATAAGAAAAAGCTTTAACTCTTTACTTCTTTATCAATCTTATAAATAAAGGCAAAAACTTCGGCTACTACCTGATATAACTCTTCAGGTATCGCCGTATTAATGTCCAGCTTTCCAAGGAGCTCGGTAAGGGAAGGATCTTCCTGGATTGGTATGTTATGTTCTTTTGCGGTCAGGAGAATATTTTCGGCAATAATACCTTTTCCTTTTGCAGAGACTCTTGGAGCACTGTCCTTGTCCTGCTGATAGGATAAGGCAACTGCTTCTTTTCTTTTTGGTTCCTTCATATTCTCAGGTCAACTCCACTATACGAATCGGAATGGATAGAAAGGGGCGATGGCTGCCTGCTGACTGGATTCTTTCGGGTAGCTTCCGATTCAAATCCTACTGATGAAAGCTTATAGCCCATCTCCTCCACATTCCTTTTAAGCAATGGAAGGAATGCATTCGATAAGGGCTTTAGCTGGTCCGCAGCCTCATTATATACTGTTACCTTGATTACTTTATTCTGGATTTGCATATCAATCACTGTTTCTTTAATCTGGGCCAATTTAAGGTAAAATAAGATCCGGCAATAGCCTGGATCAATTGTTCCATCGCTCTTTTTCCTGCCGCTCCATTGAAGTGTTAAATCTGTACGGTGATTTGCCATTGTAAGCGGTATCTGCATAACCAGGTTTTGAAGCGGTCCTGCATCATTTGAAAGCAGCTGCTGGGCTGTTATGCGGTGAAGCACCTGCTCAGCAGCCTCTTTAACTGTCATCGGCTGATTTTCATTCAACAGCTTTAACAGCATAGGCTTTAGGGAAAGTAAATCCTCTGAAGAAGCATTTTCCTCCTTGCCGAAGGAGGCTGCAAGATAGCTTTCCAGATTTAATCCAAGCGATTTCGAGAGCTTTTGAATAAATTCACTGACATATGTCCCTTTTGAATAATCAGTATTCCTCCACTCTGCATCAGCCAGAGCTTTCAGCAGCTCTCTGTCCTGAAGGGCCATAGAAGCGATACCATTTTCCCTTGCAGCTGGTTTTGAGTGATTTACAAGCATATCCGCAAGGTCTTCTATGACCTTTGAGATGGTTTCCCGCCCATGTAAACTGGCAAACATAGTTTCCAGCTGATCCAAAGCCTGACCCTGGTCGGCTATGGATGCCGATGTGCCTTTATAGGCCGCTGTGCACGCTATAATAAGTTGTTTAACCATCCTTATAACCTGATCAGCCTGTAAGGCACCAGCGCCCCCAATTGGCTGTCCTGCGGTGGCAGCCTTACCCTCCGGCCTTGGTAAGCCATGGGCCGGAGTCATGATAACTTCCCCATTATCCGGCTCAATAAGCGGCTTCCCAATAACTCCTCCACTTGATTGAGCTGCATCACTATTCGGATTCCCGGCTTCATTCAGCAGCTGCCTGAACGCTTCCAGGGCCTGATTAGCCAAGGACTGGTTATTTTGTTTGATAGCATGCATGTATTGGGCAATAAGGGCAAGTCCTTGTGCTACACGTGAACTTTGTTTTGTCCCTGAAGAAAAAACATGGGCTTTTTGAATCAGACTTTCTGCAAACTCTAATTCAGTGATATTTTTATCAATAATACCCGCAGTCTGAAGAATCCGGTAAGCTGATTGCTGCTGGACCAATGGCGCATTTTCGCTCGCCCATGCATGAATGAGACTACGAAAAGCCTTTGAACCGATTTGGCTTTTTTCCGGCTGAAGCTGCTCCCCGATTAATTTTCTAATCTGAAGGGCGGTTTCTGTCGGCTCCCCGCTTTTATTGAGCTGCTCCACAAGTCCTGCCAGTAATGTATGGAATGGCTGTCCCTTTTCAATCGAAAGGAGAGCCTGAAAAACATCTTTAATAAATGGAAGTCCTTGAAGATGCATGGTCTTAACCGTGTTCATCCCCTGCTGAATCGAGGCATCCGATGCTTTAATCCAGTCTAAGGCAGCCTGGAACGTATCTTTTGTAATAGGGAGCTGGTTTCTTAGCAAAAAACGTGCGAGATCCAGCGATTCTTTATTTTGCGGCATACCAAGGTGGCTGATCAGCTGATCGGCTGCTGTTTTAAGCGAAGCTGCCTCCTGTCTTGATGGCAAAGGCAATAGCTTGAGCCTGATTGTTCCCTCTCCCGGCTGCACCTGCAGCCAGTATTTTTCCCCGGCCTGCAATGGTGCATCCAAGGCTGCTGTGATCCTAGTACCGCCGATTTGAACCTCTGCTGTTTGATTGGGATATATCTTATACACTTTTCCGTAGATGATCTGGCCGCTCCGAAAAGAAATATCTTTCTGAGAACTGTTTGGCTGGAGGTTCAGCTGGATACCATTGGCTAGCTGCATATTGTCACTCCTTTTTTACAATTGAGTTTTCACCGAATCAGCTACCGGTGCAAAGCTCATTCTATGCCATGGGCAAGGCCCGTACTTCTTCAATGCTTCAAGATGATGCGGCGTACCGTAACCCATGTTTTTTTCAAAACCATATTGAGGATACTTCTTTGCATATTCCTTCATCATCCTGTCCCTTGTTACTTTTGCAATAACCGAGGCAGCTGCTATGGAAATGGATTTTGCATCACCTTTAATCAGGCTTTTCTGAGGCATTGGAACATCCAGCTCCATCGCATCTATGAGCAGGTAATCAGGTGATATGCTTAACCCTGCAATTGAAGCCAGCATTGCTTTTTTCGAAGCCTGGTAAATGTTATAACGGTCAATTTCTTCGCTGTTTAATATTCCGATTCCCATTCCTAATGCTTCTGTTCTGATTATTTCATAAAATTTATTCTTCTGAACTTCCGTCAGCTGCTTCGAATCGTTTAAGCCCGGAAGGTAAAAGTCTTGAGGAAGAATGACAGCCGAAGCCACTACAGGACCAGCCAAGGGACCCCTGCCGGCCTCATCTATTCCTGATATGTATTGAAAACCCTGTGTCCTTAACTCATTTTCATAGAACAACATCGTTTCAAACCGTTCTTTTTCCAATCGTACTTTATCATGCTGCCGGTTCCACTTTTGGACCAATTCCTGTACACCTTTCCGCTTATCCTTCGTACATTCAAGAAAAAAAGGATCGCTGGGTAAAGAAACATTTGCCAGCATGGCGGAAATTTCTTTAATACTTAACTCAGCCTTCATATTATTCTCTCCGTATTCCTTTTATCGGTGTTTTATACAAAAAATAAAGCCCCAAAAAGGAGCTTCATTTCTCTTCCGCTTGGATATGTTCGGGAACCTCAAATGTAAGAGGGCCCATTTTTCCCGAGCGTACTTCCCTTACAATCAATTCAGCCGTTTTATCATAATCGACCATAGCACCGCTCGTCAGGCATCCGCGAAATGTGCCAATTTTATCAAAAAGCTCAACAATTTCTTCCGGTATTTCATTTATGCCGTACCTTTTAAGCAAGCGTTCAGGGTATTCCCTTTCCAGGAACCTTATTGCGTATAGGGAAATGTCATGAAGATTTAAGAGGGTGTCTTTAATCGCTCCGGTAAGTGCCAGCTTTAAGCCAACCTCCTGGTCCTCGAACTTCGGCCAGAGAATCCCAGGCGTATCCAGCAATTCGAGCTCTTTGCCAACCTTAATCCATTGCTGGGCCTTCGTTACGCCAGGCATGTTGCCTGTTTTTGCAATATTCTTTTTGGCCAGACGGTTTATCAGGGTTGATTTTCCGACGTTCGGAATGCCAACTATCATGGCTCGAATGGCTCTTGGCTTTATTCCCTTTGCTTTCATCCTATCGAACTTTTCCTTAAGCAGTTCTTTGGCAGCAGCCGAAATTTTAGTAAGCCCGGTCCCTTCATGGGAATTAATTGCAATCGCCTTAATTCCCTGGGACGCATAATAGTCCAGCCATTGTTTAGTTTTTGACGCATCAGCCATATCTGCTTTGTTTAAAAGAATCAGCCGAGGTTTATGCTGAATGATTTCATCGATCATCGGGTTTCTGGAGGACGCAGGAATCCTGGCATCCACCAATTCAAAAATGATATCAATGAGCTTTAATTTCTCAGTAACCTCCCTGCGGGCCTTCGCCATATGCCCCGGGAACCATTGTATTGTCAAGCGTCTTCGCCCTTTCTATTCTACAAGTCGCAAATCTTCAACAGGCCAATAAACCATGTTGGTTTCACCCAGCACCTTTTTCATGGAGACCGCACCGATATGGCGGCTGTCCTTGCTGTACCTTCTGTTGTCGCCCATTACAAATAAACATCCCTTTGGAACCGTTTGTTTTCCAACTGCGGTATCCTCAAGTTTAAATGGATCAGTAAGAGGACCGTCAAAAAACTGCTCTTTATACTTATCAAGGTACGGTTCGTCGTATGCTTTGCCATTTACATACAGCGTGTCATCCTTATATTCAATCCGGTCACCCGGAAGACCAATTACACGTTTTATGTAATCCTTTTCCTCAGGTGCGTGGAATACGATAATGTCGAATCGCTCCGGTTTGCCTAAATTATATCCAATTTTATTAACTATCATACGATCTTGATCATGAAGAGTCGGCATCATTGATTCCCCGTCTACTACAATAGGGGCAAATAAGAAATATCTAATAACAGCCGCAAGAAGGATGGCAATAATCAACGCCTTTGACCATTCCCAAAATTCATTTTTTTTCTTTTTCTCTGTAATTTCTGTCAATGTTATCACCCTCTAAACAAGTTACTTTTATCTTACATTGTTATTTCACAATTATAAAGCAATAAATCCTTTTTAAAATCAGCCCGCTTAAAGTGAAAAAAGGAGCTTGCGGACAAGCTCCTTTTTTACCAATATCGTTGCATCTTTCCTGTTCGTTTACAGCAGTAATCGAAAAGGAATGATTAGCGAATTTCTTTAATACGTGCTTTTTTACCGCGAAGGTTACGCAGGTAGTAAAGCTTAGCACGGCGTACTTTACCGCGGCGTACAACTTCAAGTGTTGCAATTTTAGGTGTGTGAACTGGGAATGTACGCTCTACTCCAACGCCGTAAGATATCTTACGCACAGTGAAAGTTTCGCTGATTCCGCCGCCACGGCGCTTGATAACAACGCCTTCGAACACCTGGATACGTTCGCGAGTACCTTCAATTACCTTAACGTGAACACGTACTGTGTCACCAGGGCGAAATGCAGGTAGATCACTGCGAAGCTGTTCTTTTGTAATTTCTTGAATTAAATTGCTCATCTTTTTCTACTCCTCCCGGATGCTCTTACATATGCTATTATGTCATTGCAGCGGAACATCGTTATAGGACTTGGATTTCAGCCCAAGTCACAAAAAACATTTTACCATATTGAGAAGGCTGTTGCAATAGAGTTTATTCTTCTTTTTTCAGTTCATCCAGCAGCTTTGCTTCCAGGTCGGTGAGTGTATATGCCTCAAGCAGGTCAGGGCGCCGCTTCCAGGTTCTCCTGAGGGACTCTTTAATCCGCCATTCCTCTATTTTGCTGTGGTTGCCTGAGGTTAATGTTTCCGGCACCTTCATCCCGCGAAAATCCGCAGGACGTGTATAATGGGGATGCTCAAGCAAACCGGAAGAATATGAATCCTTCTGGTGCGATTCCTCATTGCCAAGAACATCGGGCAGAAGCCGGACTACACTGTCGACAATAACCATAGCACCGAGCTCACCGCCTGTCAGCACATAGTCTCCAATAGAGATTTCATCGGTGATAAGATGCTCCCGGATCCGCTCATCATAGCCTTCATAATGCCCGCAAATAAAAATTAGATGGTCCTCTTTGGCGAGTTCTTCAGCTTTTGCCTGGGAATAACGTTCCCCTTGCGGGCAAAGAAGGACGACCCGGGGCTTTTTCACATTCCCTTCCGACAGGGAAGAAACGGCATCAAAAATCGGCTGCGGCTTCAAAACCATTCCTGCTCCTCCGCCATACGGATAATCATCGACAGTTTGGTGTTTATTGTCGGCGTAGTCACGGAAGTTGGTCACCCGATAGGAAACAGCACCCTTTTCCTCTGCTTTTTTCAGGATTGAAGCTCCTAAAACCCCTGCGAACATTTCCGGGAATATCGAAAGGATGTCGATCTTCATCATTCAAGCAGCCCCTCCATCGGGAAAATGACAATTTTCTTTTCAGCAATATTCACGTCTAAAACAATCTCCTTAATATATGGAATCAGAATATCCTTGCCCTTTTTTCCCTTGATCACCCAGACATCGTTAGCACCGGGGGCCAGTACCTCACGGATACTTCCGATTTCATCACCTGAGTCAGTATAAACTGTACAGCCAATGATTTCATGGAAATAAAATTCTCCTTCTTCCAGCTCCCCAAGCTGCGATTCAGGTACTTTGAGCAATCCGTCCCTAAGGCGTTCCACCTCATTAACATTGTTGAAACCCTCGAACGACAACAAATCAAAATTCTTGTGCTTGCGGTGAGTTTTAATCGTTAACTCCAACGGTTCGTCCTTTTCATCCCAAAAAAGAAATAATGTATTTCCAAGCTTGTACCTTTCCTCGGCAAAATCAGTTCTGGAAATGACCCTTACTTCTCCCTTAATACCATGAGTATTAACAATTTTCCCAACGTTAAACCACTTTTCCATTGTTGTCACCTCTATCGAATTTCAGATACTATGCCGTCTTTCACGATGATTGTTTTAGTTTGGACAAGCTCCTCCCAATCAGAGCCTATCTCCACTTCCACAAGCGCCTGAACCTCACGTTCCTTCAGCTCGCTTCCAACCGGCAATATGTACAGCTGTTCTATTTGAAAATCCAGCAGCTTTACTTTTTCCTGCCGTTTGTTAATTTCCTTTTCAAAATGTGCTTTAAGGCTCGTTGGCTGAAATTTCTTGGTTTTTTCCAGCTTTTTCAGCTCGAAACGAAGCTGGTCGCCTTCCTTCTGAAGCTGGTCCTGTTTGCTTTTATACTTTTCAAGGAGTTGATTCTTGCTGGTTTCCGTTAACACCTGATGCACTACAACGGTTTGGAGTATTTTCATTCCAGCGCCCCCCTAATATGTTATCAAACTTTTCTCTATCAATATGTAAAATGCCCCATACCAGTACTCAAAAATTAATTATAGTATGAGCAACTGAGGGGGTATTCATTAAATGTACAAAAAAAGGAGGGTTATATGCCCTCCCTTATTCGGAAATCTCCAAATAGATTTTCTTATGTTGCGATGCTCCAGCTGCATAAACCACAGTCCGAATCGCCTTGGCAACACGGCCCTGCTTTCCGATAACCTTTCCCATATCTTCTTTGTTCACTGCGAGATAATAGGTGACGCGGTCATCCTCGTCCTTTGATGTTACTTGAACTTCATCAGGATATTCAACGAGGGGCGTGACAATCGCTTCAATTAATTCTTTCATTGGGAATCCGATTACTTGCTGTTTTTAGCATTATGGAATTTTTCCATGATGCCTTGTTTCGAGAACAGGTTACGTACTGTATCAGATGGCTTTGCGCCGTCTGACAGCCATTTAAGAGCTAATTCTTCGTTGATTTCAACCTGTGCTGGCTGAGCAACCGGATTGTATGTTCCAACTGTTTCAATGAAACGGCCGTCACGCGGTGAACGAGAATCTGCAACTACGATACGATAGAAAGGAGATTTATTAGCTCCCATACGCTTTAAACGAATTTTTACTGCCATTTTAAATAAGCACCTCCGAATAGTTTCACACAAGATAGTATAATACCAAATGTTTGATATGTTTGTAAAGGTTTTTTTCTTAACAGGTTAAAAAAGCTGAAACACCAGCCATATGATGCGCCTGTTTAGGTCCATTACGCCCTAATGATTGGCGCAGCAGCTAGATATCAGAACTAGTTAAAAGAATTCAACCTTCTTGCCGCTATTTACATAAAAGGGAATTTAAAGCCACCCTTTTTCTTGCCTTTTGGCCCTCTGGGACCCATGTTCGTCATTTGTTTCATCATTTTCTTCATGTCTTCAAATTGCTTTAAAAGACGATTGACTTCCTGAATGGAAGTACCGCTGCCTTTCGCGATACGCTTACGGCGGCTGGCGTTGATGATTTCAGGCTGTTCTTTTTCAGCTGTTGTCATCGAGCGGATGATCGCTTCAACATGGCCAATCTGCTTTTCATCAATGGAGAGGTTATCCATGCCTTTAATCTTGTTTGCCCCTGGCAGCATTTTAAGAATCTCGTCAAGCGGGCCCATATTGCGGACCTGGCCGAGCTGGTCCAGAAAGTCGTCCAGCGTAAAGCTGGCTGAACGGATCTTCTTTTCGAGCTCCTTCGCTTTTTCCTCATCAACATTGGACTGAGCCTTTTCAATGAGCGTCAGGACGTCACCCATGCCAAGAATCCTTGAAGCCATACGCTCCGGATGGAATGCTTCAAGTGCATCCAGCTTTTCTCCCATACCGACAAATTTAATCGGAGTGTTTGTAACCGAACGGATTGAAAGTGCTGCACCGCCACGTGTATCCCCATCAAGCTTGGTTAAAACAACACCGGTAAGGCCCAGCTGCTCATTGAAGCTTTGTGCCACATTGACAGCATCTTGTCCGGTCATTGCATCGACAACAAGAAAAATTTCATCAGGTTTAGTGAGTTCTTTAATATCGGACAGCTCTGTCATAAGATTTTCATCTACATGCAAACGGCCAGCCGTATCGATCAGCACATAATCATGATGTTCTTCCTTAGCCTTCGCGATTGCCTGCTTCGCAATTTCTACCGGGCTGACCTGGTCGCCAAGTGAGAATACAGGCATCCCAAGCTGTTTTCCAAGCGTTTCAAGCTGCTTGATCGCTGCCGGACGATAAATATCTGCTGCAACAAGCATTGGCTTCCGGTTATATTTCTTCCTCAGCAGGTTTGCAAGCTTTCCGGATGTTGTTGTCTTACCGGCACCCTGAAGACCTACCATCATGATGACGGTTGGAGGGCGGTTTGAAACGGCAATTTTGCTTTGTTCGCCGCCCATCAGCTCAGTAAGCTCTTCTTTAACAACCTTGATGACCTGTTGTCCAGGCGTTAAGCTTTTCATGACCTCTTGCCCTATTGCACGTTCATTCACGCGCTTTACAAAGTCTTTTACAACCTTGAAGTTAACGTCCGCTTCCAATAAGGCAAGGCGTACATCGCGCATCATTGCTTTAACGTCGTCCTCTGTTACTTTCCCTTTGCCGCGGATCTTCTGTATCGTATTCTGCAGTCGGTCGGCTAATCCTTCAAATGCCATTGTTGCCGCCTCCTAATCTAACTTCTCAAGCTTCATGACAGCTTCCAGAAGTTCTTCGCCTAAAAGGGATTCCTTTTTCGACAATTCCTTCAGTTCAGCTATCAGTCTGTTGCGCTCTTGAAATTTTTGAAATAGTAAAAGCTTCGCTTCGTATTCCTCAAGCATGGCTTCCGTTCTCTTAATGTTGTCATATACCGCCTGGCGGCTGACATCGTACTCTTCAGCAATCTCGCCCAGGGAATAATCATCGAGATAATAGAGTGACATATAGCTCTTCTGTTTCTCGGTCAACAGCGATTGGTAAAAATCGTACAAATAATTGATCCGCGTCGTTTTTTCGAGCATTTGTCACACTCCCCTACGCGTTAAGTGAAAACCCTTTACAAAAGTATAGTTTACACAGTTTGATATTGGATGTCAAGGTAAAACCTTTACACTAGAAAAGCGGAAGCGCCTTGACCAGCCCCGACAAGCATAAGACGAATTCCGTAGGAAGGCGTTCTTTGCCTTCTGGAGGAATTTGGCTTATGACCTCGAGGGGCTAGGCGCTGCAGAGCATCTGTCCCTATACAGTAGAGAATACTCGGTACTTAAATAGAAAATGCGGAAGCGCCTTGCGAGTAAGGAACGCCGACTACAGTCTGGCACGTCCTGTACCAAACGTCGGCGTCAGCACATCGTGTGCTAGTCCGACAAGCATAAGACGAATTCTGGAAGAAGGCTCTTTTTGCCTTCTGTAGGAATTAGGCTTATGACCAAGGTTGCGATGGCCCTTGATCGCAACACTCGAGGCCGGCTAAAACCGCCACGTCCTTTGGCGACGCCGGCACTAGCACGTCCTGTGCGTCGGGGCTAGGCGCTGCAGCTGGACATCTGTACAAATTCAAAAAAGGAGACTTTGTACCAAACTATAATTGCGGAAGCGCCTTGCTAAAAGGGATTAATGGCTCTACTAAAAAACCGAAAGCCCGTGAGCTTCCGGTTGACTTCTCTTATTCTTTTGTTTCATCTTCATTTTCAATCACATCAGCGAACAATCCGTATACATACTTCTCGGCATCAAATTCCTGGAGATCGTCCATTTTTTCGCCGAGGCCTACAAACTTAACCGGAATAGAAAGCTCATTGCGGATGGCAAGCACTATTCCGCCCTTTGCTGTTCCGTCAAGCTTCGTTAACACGATTCCGCTAACATCCGTAGCTTCCTTGAAGGTTTTTGCCTGGATCATTGCATTTTGCCCGGTTGTTGCATCAAGCACGAGCAGAACCTCATGCGGTGCTCCAGGGATTTCGCGTTCTATTACACGTTTAACTTTTTCAAGCTCTTTCATTAAATTCACTTTATTTTGCAGGCGGCCAGCAGTATCACAGATTAAGATATCGGCATTCCTTGCTTTAGCGGACTGGACCGCGTCGAACATGACCGCTGCAGGATCGGACCCGGCTGCCTGCTTAATGACGTCTACACCAACACGCTCACCCCATACCTCTAGCTGCTCAATCGCCCCAGCTCGAAAGGTATCCCCTGCTGCTAGAACAACGGACTTTCCTTCCTCCTTGAATTTGTGGGCAAGCTTTCCGATCGTCGTTGTCTTTCCTACACCATTCACACCGACGAACAAGATGACTGTAAGGCTGCCTTCCTGTATATTGAGCCCTGTCGATTTGTCGCTGTTGTTTTCATAAATTTCCACAAGCTTTTCAGAAATAACACCTTGAACTTCCCTCGTATCGGAAATGTTCCGGCGCTTCACTTCCATCCTAAGCTCTTCAGTAAGCTTCATTACTGCATCGAATCCGACATCGGCCTGAATCAGAATTTCCTCTAACTCTTCAAAGAATTCTTCATCGACCTTCCGATAACGGGCCACAAGGTCATTTACCCTGCCGGTAAAGGAATCTCTTGTTTTCGTTAATCCTTCTTTGAATTTCTCAGTCATTGAATCTGTCTGATTTGTAAACTTTTCCTTCAGCTTCTTAAAAAAACTCATTGCTTCACTTCCCTTTTTCAGATGGTGAACTTTTCTTTTTTACTAAACGGAGAATGCGAGTGAACAAAAAATCAATGCAGTTATGCAAAAGATCTTCCGCTTAAATCTCCGCGAATTCTTTTGATTCATCGATCCGGACGGATACAAGCTTTGAAACACCTGACTCCTGCATCGTAACGCCATATAAAACGTCCGCCTCTTCCATCGTTCCTTTGCGGTGGGTAATAACGATGAATTGTGTTTCTTTACTGAAATGCTTTAAGTACTGGCTAAATCTCAATACGTTTGCTTCGTCCAGGGCCGCTTCTACTTCATCAAGGATGCAAAACGGGACCGGCCGTATTTTTAAGATAGAAAATAACAATGCAATAGCAGTCAGAGCGCGTTCACCGCCAGACAATAAACCAAGATTTTGAAGTTTTTTCCCTGGCGGCTGGGCAACGATGTCCACACCCGTACGCAAAAGATCGCTTGGATCAGTCAGCTTCAATTCAGCACGACCGCCTCCGAATAAAGACTTGAATACGGATTCAAATTGTTCCCGGATAGCATAAAAAGTGTCGGAAAACCGTTTTTTCATTTCGTCATCCATTTCCTCGATAACCTTGAACAGAGTATCCTTTGCCTCCTGAAGGTCTTCCTTTTGCTCCAATAGGAAATGAAAGCGCTCAGAGACCCGTTCATACTCATCGATGGCTCCCAGGTTAACTGTACCCATTTCTTCAATGGCCAGCTTGATCAGCTTTACACGCTTTTTAGCCTCGTCAGCAGGCATCGTCATTGGATGTTTTTCTTTAGCACCCTCAAAGGTCAGGAAATATTCCTCACGAAGGTGAACCAGCCTGGTTTCAAGTTCAACATCCAGCCGGTTCAGTTTTACTTCCTCGTCCTTTACCACTTCAGCGAGACCTTTGTGGATTCGTTTCATTTCTTTTGCGGCTATTTCCATATCCTCGAGCAGTGCTTGCAGCTCCATCCGCTCTTTCCTTCTTGAGCTAATTAGGCTGATCGTTTCCTGTTTATCCTGTGCCTTCATATAGGCAGCCTTTTCGAGCATATCCTCGCCGCTTGTATTGTCATCCATTTCATTTGTTAACAATGACAAGTCCTCCCGGTATTCTGTCACCTTTTCCTGGAGGGCATTTAACTCGGCTGTAATCCTGCTGACATTTTCCTGCTGGTTGTGAAGCCGGCTGCTTTTAGAGGCCAAAGCAACCTTTACATCATTTGTTTCTTCAGCAAGGTTTTCCTTTGAGGATTGCTGGGATTGTTTTTGCTGGGTTAATTCAGCAATTTCCAGATCAAGCCGGCTGATTGCCGACTTGCAGTCCTGCAGCTGCTCTCTCAGTTCTGCCATCCGTTTAGTACGAGTATCTTGTTCCTCGTTTAACGATGATTTTTCCAAATCATAAAGCCGGAGCCGCTCATTAACATTCTTTTCCTCCAGCTCTACCTGCTTGATATCACTTTTTAAACTTTGCTCATTTATTCGAAGGGTTTCGCCGGTTTTGCGGATATTCTCAATTTTTTCTTCCTGGGACGCGATGTCAGTTTTTAGTTTTTTAACATGCTCTTCCAGCTTGGCAGTTTTTTCTTCCATGCTAGAAAGCCTAGTTTTCAGTTCTTCCAGTTCTCCTTTTCTGGAAAGCAATGATGCGGTCTTTTGCTTAATCGCTCCTCCAGTCATGGAACCTCCAGGATTAACAACGTCGCCTTCGAGAGTTACAAATCGATATTTATGCTGAACCAGTTTTGCAAGTTCATTTGCTCCCTTAAGATCCTTCGTCACAATTACCGCGCCTAGCAAATTAGAGATAATGGAGCGGTATTTTTCATCGAACTCCAGCAAATCAGCCGCCGTTCCGATAAACGCCGGATGGTTTTTCAAATATGATAGCTGGGTTTCAGGGATTTGCCGGCCTTTGATTACAGAGAGTGGAAGGAATGTTGAGCGGCCATAGCCGTTCTTTTTCAAAAAGGAAATCGCGTTGCGTGCATGTTCTTCATTTACCGTCACAACATGCTGAGTGGCTCCTCCGAGGGCCGTTTCAATTGCCACCTGATAATCACGAGGAACCGTTATTAATTCTGCAACAGCGCCTTCGATACCGGCAAGCTGCCGGTCTTTAGCCTTTAGTACCTCTTTAACTCCTTGAAAAAATCCGGCATACTCATCTTCCATTTCCTCAAGCATTTCTTTTCGGGACTTCGCTTGCTGCAAAAATTGGTAGGCCTGGTATAAGGTTTTCTCCTGCTTTTGATAGGCTGACTTCACACTCTCCAGCTTTCTCTGTTCATTCCGGAAGAAGGTTACATGGCTTTCTATTTCCAGCTGGATGGAGGACAGAGATTCTAGCAGCTGGACTTTCCTTTCGCCGATGCTTTTTCTCTCCCTGATATATTTTGAATTTTCAGTATCTAGCCTGGAGTTTTTGTGTTCCTGCTGGCTGATTTGCTGCTCCAGATATCGGATTTCGTTATTTGCAGTAGCCTGTTTGTTCAGCCATTCAATATAGTCACTCTTTAGCGTTTCAATTATTTCTTCTAGATTGGAGTTGAATTTTGATAATTGTTTCTGCTTCTCCTGGAGTGTTTCAGACAATTCCTTGACCTGTTGCTCCAAAAGCTCCAGCCCATCTGATTCAGATGTTTTTTCAACCTTAAGAGTATTAATTCTTGCTGATGCCTCTTCTATTGATTTTTCTAGGCTCTGTTTGTTGTGGGAAGCGTTTTTTTTCCGTTCTTTTAACACTTCTTTTCTTCCTTCTAACTTTTCAAGTTCTTCGCTTGCCTGCAGCAGCACTTCCTGGAGATCGTTAATTGATTCATCAAGCGCTGAAACGCGGTCCCGAGCCTCTTCAAGCTCTGCTTCCTTCCTTTGCAATTCAGCAGCCTGCTTGACCTCCTGATCACTATGTTTCTCAAGTTCCTTTGAGAGGGTTTGCCACTTTTCGTGAAGGGTTTCAATTTCAAAAACAGTCAAAGCCACTTCGATTTGCTCAAGTTCTTCCTTTTTCTCGAGGAAATCCGCAGCAATGGACGCCTGCATCTTTAATGGCTCCACCTGCCCTTCGAGCTCATGCAGAATATCCTGAACACGGTTCAGATTTTCCTGAGTCTCTGAAAGCTTTGATTCCGCTTTCTTCTTTCTGTTTTTATACTTAAGAACGCCGGCAGCTTCTTCAAAGATAATTCTTCGTTCTTCCGATTTGCTGCTAAGGATTTCTTCCACTTTCCCCTGGCTGATAATCGAAAATGCTTCCTTACCTAGGCCTGAATCCATAAATAAGTCAACAATATCCTTTAGTCGGCAGGACTGCTTATTAATGAAAAATTCACTATCACCAGAACGATAAACCCTTCTTGTAACACCCACTTCATGATAATCAATCGGCAAAAAACCTGAGCCATTATCAAGGGTCAGGGATACTTCGGCAAAATTTACGGCTTTTCTTGAATCGCTTCCGGCAAAAATGATGTCTTCCATTTTTGAACCTCGCAGCGATTTAGCTGACTGCTCTCCCAGCACCCAGCGAATCGCATCCGTAATATTGCTCTTTCCGCTTCCATTAGGACCTACTACAGCGGTTACACCTGGTACGAAATCCACGGAAATTCTTTCTGCAAAGGATTTAAATCCCACAACGTCTAATCGTTTGAGGAACATTTCATTTCCCCCTTCATGTAAAAACTATCATTGGTTGTCATCTTGCTTGCTTTCGCGAAGTGATTGAAGCGCCTTTTGCGCCGCTCGCTGTTCCGCCTCTTTCTTTGAACGGCCTGATCCAAGGCCTAATTCTTCTCCGTTCAGTGAAACCCTTGATTGGAATTCGCGATTATGGGCCGGACCCGTTTCCTGTAATATTTTATACTCCACAATGCCTGAGCCATCCCTTTGGACAAGCTCTTGGAGCTGACTTTTATAATCCATCATATGAGAAAAAGCACCCTCATTAATTTTCGGGAAAACGACTCTCTCCAAGAATGAAACAACAGCCTCAAGCCCTAAATCGAGATAGAGGGCGCCGATGAATGCTTCAAACACATCAGCAAGCAAGGCAGGGCGTTCCCTTCCTCCTGTCATTTCTTCTCCTTTTCCAAGCAGTACAAGCTCGCCAAATGATAAAGCATGGGCAAACTCAACCAGGGATGGTTCACAAACAATAGAGGCCCGCAGCTTGGTAAGCTCCCCTTCGCTCATCATTGGATATTTCTTATATAAAAATTGAGAGATTGTCAGTTCCAATACGGCATCACCCAAAAACTCAAGCCTTTCATTATCCTCATAAGGCTTGCGGCGATGCTCATTCACATAGGATGAATGGGTAAAAGCTTGCCTTAACAATTTTTCATCATGAAAGGCAAAGCCAATTTTTTCCTGGAACTCCTTGAATTTTGTTTCTATAATTGATGATCTTTTTTTCTTTCCATTTTTCTGCATAAAGCCCTCCACATTTGAAATGCGCAAGCACCCTGGTCAGCCCCGACAAGCATAAGACAAGCGCTGACAGAAGGCGCTTTTTGCCTTCCGAAGCGATTGGCTTATGACCTAGAGGTCGGCTAAAAACGCCACGTCCTGTGGCGACGCCGACACTAGCACGTCCTGTGCGTCGGGGCTGGGTGCTGGAGCTGGACATCTGTACTTTTTAAAAAGGAATGCTTTGTTATCCATTAATAACCAGCAAGCGCCTTGAACAGCCCGCGAAGGAAATAGGAAAAGACCCGGAATGCGCTTTTTCCTTTCGAGGGCTTTTATCTTTTCCACAGTGGGCTAGGCGCTGGAGCTGGACATCAGTAATATATTCTACATTATTCTCGTTAAAAAAATAATTTTCCATACTTACAGCAGAAAGCTCCGTTTTACTAAACGGAGCTCACCCTGGGAACATTTTATTACATAGTGCTTTGTATGTAACTCACAGCGTCTCCAACTGTGACGATTTTTTCAGCATCATCGTCTGAAATTTCCATTCCAAACTCGTCTTCAAGCTCCATTACCAATTCCACAACATCTAAAGAATCAGCACCTAGATCTTCTTTGAATGAAGCTTCCAGCTTGACTTCTGATTCTTCGACGCCAAGTCTGTCCACGATAATTTTTGTTACGCGCTCTAATACTTCTGCCACTGCATTCACCTCCCCTCAAGCCATTATAGTTGATTTCATTACAATAATAAACGGTTAATTGCATAAGGTAAAGCCCGGCTTACATAACCATACCGCCATCAACATGAAGAGTCTGTCCTGTCATATAGGATCCTCCCTCTGATGCAAGGAAGGCAACAGTCCTGGCGATATCCTTTGGATCACCGAAACGCGCAAGGGGAATTTGCTTAAGCATTACTTCTTTTACTTCTGCTGTCAGTTTATCCGTCATATCTGTTGTAATAAACCCCGGTGCGACAGCATTAACTGTGATTCCCCGGGAGGCAAGCTCTTTGGCTGCCGTTTTGGTCAGCCCAATAACTCCTGCTTTTGCAGCCACGTAATTGGCCTGTCCGGGATTTCCGCTAACACCGACAATCGAAGAAATGTTGATGATCCGGCCGCTTTTTTGCTTCATCATTTGGCGGGTCACTGCTTTTGTGCAAAGAAATACGCCTTTAAGATTTGTATTAATTACATCATCCCACTCTTCCTCTTTCATTCTCATTAACAAGTTGTCCCGGGTGATGCCGGCATTGTTAACGAGAATATCAAGAGTACCAAAGCGCTCAATAACGGCTTTTACCATAGCTGTAACAGATTCCGCATTCGACACATCAGATTGAACGATAAAGCTTTCCCGGCCCATCGCCTTAATCTCGTCTGCCACCTCGCTGGCTTTTGCTTCGCTTCCCGCATAATTTACAGCCACATTCGCTCCAAGCCTGGCCAGCTCAAGTGCAATTTCTCTGCCGATACCCCTTGATGCACCTGTTACGAGCGCTGTTTTTCCCTGTAGCATACCAATATTACCCCCTTATAGCCTCTGCAGTTTTTTGCAGGCTTTCTGCATCTGATATGGAATAAACCGCAACCGAGCGATCTATTTTTTTAATCAAGCCGCCGAGTACTTTTCCGGGGCCAATCTCAATAAAAGTGTCGACACCTAGCTCAAGAAGCGTTTGAATGCTATCTTCCCATAGTACAGGGGAGTATAACTGTTCGACCAGTTTGGCTTTCACTACTGCAGGTTCAGAAATTACTCCTGCCGTCACATTAGAAATAACCGGAATTTCTGCGGAACTGATCGTTATGCTATCGAGCACATCCAATAGTCTCCCAGCGGCAGGCTTCATCAGCTCTGAGTGAAAAGGACCGCTGACTTCAAGCGGAATCGCCCGCTTTGCCCCTTTTTCCTTTGCCGCTTCACATGCTTTCTTAACACCTTCTGCCGAACCGGATATTACTATCTGACCCGGGCAATTGATATTTGCAAGCTGAACGGGAGTTCCTTGGCGCTTAACTTCCTCGGTAACTTCGGAGAGAAGGCCTCGCTCCATCCCAAGAATGGCAGCCATGGAACCCTGCCCGCTTGGAACGGCCGCTTCCATAAACTCGCCCCGCTTGCGGACAGTGTATACTGCCTCTTCAAACCCGATTGCCCCTGCAGCCACCAGCGCGGAATATTCGCCAAGGCTGTGCCCTGCAGCATAATCAGCTGAAATCCCTGCTTCAGCTGCTAGCTTAAGCAGGGCAACGCTTGTTGTTAATAAAGCCGGCTGTGTATTGGCGGTCTTTGTCAAAGTTTCTTGGGGACCTTCGAAAATGATCTTAGATAAAGAAAAATTTAATTTACGGTCTGCAGCCTGAAAAATCTCCCGTGCAGATTCGTTTGAATCATATATATCTTTGCCCATTCCTACCGTTTGGGAACCCTGCCCAGGAAAGACAAACGCAATTTCACCCATAGCCATCCCCCTACTCCGCTGTTTTTACGGCTTCTATCATATCTTTAATCGTTCCGGCAACATTATGCTGAACCATTACCCGGGTCTGCCTGATTGCATTGTATATAGCGTTTGCATCAGAGGAACCATGTGCTTTGATAACCGGAGCCTTTAAGCCAAAAAGTCCGGCGCCGCCGTATTCGGAATAATCCATTTTCGTTTTAATTGTTTTAAATTCCGGCTTTAACACGCCTGCTGCGAGCTTGCTTTTCAGACTGCTGGTTAAAGCTTCTTTTAGCATTTTGAAAACAGATAGCGCGGTGCCTTCAATCGTTTTTAATACCATATTGCCTGTAAAGCCGTCTGTAACTACCACATCGGCAGCACCTTCAAGCAAATCACGGGCTTCTACATTACCGATGAAATGAAGTCCTGAATCTTTTAATAATGCAAAAGCTTGCTTAGTCAGGTCATTTCCTTTTTTCTCTTCGGTCCCGATATTTAATAATCCAACCCTCGGGCTCGGAATGCCTCTTACCTTCTGGGCGTATATCGACCCCATGATCGCGAATTGCAGTAAGTGTTCAGGCCGTGCGTCAGAATTGGCTCCAACATCCAATAGGACAAAGCCTTCACCGGCTACTGTCGGAAGGGTTGGCGCAAGTGCTGGACGTTCAATTCCTTCAATCCTGCCTACCACGAATAATCCTGAAGCCATCAGTGCACCAGTGTTTCCGGCGGATATGCAGCCATCGGCATTTCCGTCAGCTACCTGCTGTGCCGCAAGCACCATGCTAGCGTTTTTCTTGCGCCTGACTGCCCTTACAGGTTCGTCAGTCGCTAATATTTGTTCTTCTGTATGTAATATTTCAATCCGTGTATTGTCTGTCAAATGCTTCTTAATCTGGTTTTCGTCACCGACCAGCAGTATTTCCAAGTCAGTGAATTCCTTGACAGCTTTCATAGCTCCCAATACAGGTTCCTTTGGAGCGTGATCCCCGCCCATTGCATCTATTGCTATTTTCATTTTCATTCTTCCTTTTCTCCGGCTGTAGACCGGAACATATCAAATTCCCCTTTGAATACCAGCTCCTGGCCGACATAGCTGTTAACTTCAACAAGTGTCCTGCCATT
Source organism: Bacillus sp. M6-12 (assembly GCF_002860285.1). Lineage (GTDB taxonomy): Bacteria > Bacillota > Bacilli > Bacillales > DSM-1321 > Peribacillus. The sequence continues at coordinate 236,413 of NZ_PGVF01000014.1, read as the reverse complement.
CTTATCCAGGGATTTAACCTTTGCTTTGGCGATTACCCTTTCACCCTGCTTTACCGGCCTGGTGAATAATATACCCGCTTTGGCGGTCAATGCCAGTTCATCATTAATTACAGCTACCGCAAGGGAATTGGCCTGTGCAAATAAGTGGTGGCCCCTCGCAATTTGGTTTCGTTTAAAAACATGTTCAGCAGTAATATCCAAAATCGATATCGCACTTTGGTCAAGATCGATGTCAATTACTTCCCCGATTACTTCATCCAGCGGCAGCGCCCTGACTTCGTCACTGAATCTCTTTTCCGCCACATTCTTGATTCTCTCCCGGAGCTCCGGAATAGACAGCTCAAGCCGATCCAGCCTGACCGTTTGGACGCTGACAGAAAATTTATCAGCCAGCTCTTCATCTGTAATAAAAGGATTATGCTTAATCGTTTCGACTAACAGATGCTGGCGTTCCTTCTTATTCCGTCTCATTGAAGGTCACCATCCGTAGTATTAAGACTAGGTACTAATAGTAGTATAAAGATAATAAAAACAGATTGCAAGAGTTTGCCGAACTCTCGCAATCTGTTTTTCAATTTCCATATCATATTTTTTACGAAACTAAGCAAAAGCAAAGCCAGATGAAATATATCATATTTTTATTTTAATCGAGTTTTTCGCTGCCCATAGCACCGGACTCCCGCAAATACTCTCTTTGAATTTCGTATTCTGGAGCAGCCCAAAAGCTTTCTGAAGCGATCAATTGAGCGGCATCATTTCTGGCCACTTCCAGAGTTCGATAGTCATGGACCATGTCTGCCACTTTAAACTCAGGAAGCCCGCTTTGTTTTTTTCCAAAAAAGTCACCTGGCCCTCGCAGCTCGAGATCCTTCTCAGATACCACGAAACCGTCATTTGTTTCCGTCATAATCTTCATCCGCTCTTTTCCTGTTTCTGATTTAGGATCGGCAAGCAGGATGCAAAAGGACTGGTCACTGCCTCTCCCTACCCTTCCGCGCAGCTGATGAAGCTGGGCCAGCCCAAAACGTTCAGCGTCATATATTACCATTACAGTAGCATTGGGAACATTAACACCTACCTCAACTACAGTAGTAGATACAAGTACCTGGGCAGTATTTTCGCTGAATTCCTTCATAACCGTTTCTTTTTCCTCGGGATGAAGACGCCCGTGCATCAGGCCTACTTTATACCTCCCATAAAAATACTGGGTCAAGGCAGCATGCACATCAAGCACGTTTTGAAGCTCCAGCTTCTCAGATTCCTCAATCAGTGGACAGATAACATATGCCTGCCTTCCTTTCTGGAGTTCTTTTTCCATAAACGAAAGGACCCGGGGAAGCATTTCCTGCTTGGCCCAATATGTCTCAATCCCTTTGCGGCCTGCAGGCATCTCATCGATGGTTGATACATCCATTTCTCCAAACACGGTTATTGCCAGCGTTCTCGGGATCGGGGTGGCAGTCATAAAAAGAACATCAGGATTCTCCCCTTTTTCTCTGAGTATTCTGCGCTGTTCCACTCCAAATCGATGCTGTTCGTCGGTTATAACCAGCCCAAGCTTTTGAAAATGAACCTCATCCTGAATAAGTGCATGTGTGCCAATCAGGATGTCGATCTCGCCTGCCTTTAACGATTCCAAAAGCTCCCTGCGTTTTTTTCCCTTAATTGAACTTGTCAGCAATGCTGTCTTTAGCCCTGCCGGTTCAAGAAGTCCCTTAAGCGAGGCAGCATGCTGCTCAGCAAGGATTTCTGTCGGGACCATGAGCGCCCCTTGATATCCGGCAGATACCGAAGAGAAAAGGGCAATTGCTGCAACCACGGTTTTGCCTGATCCAACATCCCCTTGAAGCAGCCGGTTCATCCTGTATGGAGATTTCATGTCAGCACTTATTTCATTGACTACCCTTTTTTGGGCAGTGGTTAGTGGAAATGGGAGGCTTTCAATGAATTCCTTTACTTTTGGCAAATTATATTGCTGCTGAATGCCTTTTGTTTCTTCCCTCTGAATCTTTCGAAGCGCCTGCATTTTAAGCTGAAAAAAAAGAAACTCTTCATATACGAGACGTCTTCTTGCCTGTTTTATATCTTGGCCAGATAGCGGGAAATGCATGGAGCGAAGCGCATCCTTCCTCGGTATCAGCTTGTACTCTGTTAAGAAATGATGCGGAATGTTTTCTTTAATTTGCTCACCATATGCCGTAAAGGCGGCTGTGATAAACTTGCGCAAAGTTTTTACTGTCAAATTGCCCTTTGTGGCATAAACCGGTTCAAATTCTTTATCTTTTTTATATGGACCCGCGGAGAATTCATTGGCGGTAATCGTCTGTCTGTTGCGGTCCCATTTACCAGTAACCGTAACAATTTCATTGATTGCCATCTTATTTTTTAAATATGGCTGATTAAAAAAAACAACAGAGACAAGATTTCTGCCGGCAAGAAGCTTGATGGTCAGCCGCGACTTTTTTTTGCCAAAATACATTAACGATGGCTGGCTATGAATCTTGCCTTCCACAGTTACCCTTTCTTCATGCTCAGCATCCTCCAAATCCTTAAGCCGGTAGTCTTCATAGCGGTAAGGAAGATGATCAATAAGGTCGGCCACAGTATAGATATTCATTTCATTCAATGAATTAGCTGTTTCCTCTCCAACTCCTTTTAACGATGTGACCGGATCTTTCATGTTCATGCAGTTCGCCCTTTACATACTAGATTTCTTAACTCTATTATCTCTTAACCGTTTCAATAATTCCAGAAATAACGCAAACGGATGTTCCATTTCCTCCAAAAAAAGGAAACGCTAAATTTTCATTGTTGATTTTGGCACTATGTTGATGTCTAGCTGCAGCGCCCAGCCCCTCGAGGTCATAAGCCAATCACTTCGGAAGGCAAAAAGCGCCTTCTGTCAGCGCTTGTCTTATGCTTGTCGGGGCTGAACAGGGCGCTTTCGCTTTTCTATATTGGATCGGAAGGCACGGGATCCTCGAAAATGCATTCGCATTTCCTTCGTGCGGTGTTTATTCGAGGATGATTATTCAACGTCCTGCGGGAGAAGCGGACCAAGGGAGACCCCGCAGGCGGTAACGCCGAGGAGGCTCCCGGACCTCCACTAGAGCGGCAATCAACAGGAAAGTTTAACAGAGATAAAAAAACTGCTCCATTATACCGAACGCCCTGGAAGAGCCGTATACACTGAATTTACAGTAATACGCTTTACACTTTGGCCGGTACAACGGAACAGCTCGTTTATCGTTTCTTATTCAATTGAAAAAATGAAAGAGTATAACGGCTGTTTCCCGTTGTGAATCTCCACTTCTGCATCTTCAAAGTTTTCATTGGCAAAATCTACAATCGAGTCTACCTCTTCCTGGGTAGCCTCTTCACCATAAAGGATTGTGAGAATTTCAGAATCCTCGTCCATCATTTCCTTCAATAACTCCTTAGCAGCATGAACCTTATCTTTGTTCTTGACGACGATTTTCCCGTCTGCCAGCCCCATGAAGTCTCCCTTTTCAATTTCAAGCCCATCAATGCTTGTATCGCGAACAGCATATGTGATCTGTCCGGTTTTAACATGGCTTAGGGCATCCTTCATTGCTTCAGAATTCCGCTCTGGTTCCGCTGAGGGGTTAAAGGCCAAAAGGGCGCTCATTCCCTGGGGAACAGTTTTGGAAGGAATAACGATAATGTTATCTTCCAGCACATCCGCTGCTTGTTCGGCTGCCATGATAATATTTTTATTGTTTGGCAGAATGATTACATTCTTTGCATTTGTTTCCTTGACTGCAGTAACGATATCCTCTGTGCTTGGATTCATCGTCTGGCCGCCCTCAATCACTGCGTTCGCTCCAATGCTTTTGAAGAGAGATGTGATTCCGGAACCCATCGCAACGGCGACAATGCCGTATTCTGATTTTTCAGCCGCTGCAGGCTTCGCTTCTGTATTTAATTTGGAATGCGTTTCACCAACGATGCTGCTGTGCTGTTCACGCATGTTTTCAATTTTCAGCTTAATCAGGCTTCCATATTTCTGCCCATAGTTTAAGCACTCACCCGGCTGTTCGGAGTGAATGTGAACCTTAACGATCTCGTCGTCAGAAATGACAAGAAGCGAATCTCCGTACTCACTTAGATCGTTTCGGAATTGCTGTTCATTAAATGGCTTTTGTCCAAGCTTTTCGTTTTCAAGCTTTACCATAAATTCGGTGCAATAGCCAAAAACGATATCTTCCGTATTGATATGACCCTGAATATTCATATGATGCTCGGCGCTTACCAGTTCATCCATAGAAGGAGCATTATATTGTGATTCAGGCAGTTTTTCGCCCTTAAGCTCGGCCAGGAATCCTTCATAAACAAGGACCAGGCCTTGTCCGCCGCTATCAACGACGCCAACCTCTTTTAAAACAGGCAATAAATCAGGAGTCCTGTTTAAGGATGCCTTTGCTTCCTTAAGCGTTTCCTCCATGACCATAACGATGTCTTGTTCATTTTTCGCAGCAGCGACAGCCCTCTTTGCAGCATCCTTTGCAACTGTAAGGATCGTTCCCTCAACCGGCTTCATAACCGCTTTATAGGCCGTTTGAACCCCCGCTTCCAAAGCATGAGCAAACTCCTCACTGTTGATTAATGCCTTTTGCTCTATTGATTTGGAAAATCCGCGGAATAATTGCGATAGAATAACGCCCGAGTTTCCGCGAGCACCCATCAGGAGTCCCTTTGACAGGGAAGCCCCAACCTTTCCAATATGTTCCTGTACATTATCCTTTACTTCCTTGGCACCGGAAGTCATGGATAAATTCATATTCGTCCCGGTATCTCCATCCGGAACTGGAAAAACGTTCAGAGCATCCACCATGTTTGCATTAGCTGCAAGATGATTGGCACCCTGGATGATCATTTCAGCAAAACGCTTTCCATTAATACTTGTAATCGACACAAACTTTCCTCCTTACTATGGGTTCGTCACTCGGACTCCCTGAACAAAAATATTTACGGAATCCACAGCCAGTCCAACCGTTTTGTCAAGAATGTACTTTACTTTGGATTGAACATTATGGGCAACCTCTGATATTTTCGTTCCATAGCTTACAATAATGAACATATCGATATGTACTTCGTCGTTTTCCTGGCGAACGATAACACCCTTAGTAAAGTTTTCTCTTCTTAATATTTCCGCGATTCCGTCTTTAAGCTGCTTTTTTGAAGCCATGCCTACAATGCCATAGCAGTCGACAGCAGCACCGCCAGCAACCGTAGCGATAACATCATTTGAGATATCGATCTGACCGAACTTTGTTTTTAATTCGATGGACATATATCGTTCCCCCTTTGGAAATTACTCCATTCCTATAGACATTTTACTATATTGTCATTTTTTTTTAAAGCAAAGATGCAAAACCCGTTCAGACAAGCTTATGGAATTGCTTTTTGAGATTTCCTATTGTTAGTCCGGATGCTCCTTTTGTGGCTGCTGTCTTATTATAAAGCAAGTACTATAGTAATATGTCAAGGCTTTTTTCTTGAAAGCTTAGCACAGAACTATTGCATTCTCCCAGCATGTGTGATAAATTATTAAAGTGTTTTCTAAAGACTCATAAAAGACTTAAGAAGATTGATACTTAAGCTCGCACGTAGTTAGGAGGGAATTTAACATGGCACGTAAATGTGTAATCACTGGAAGAAAAACTCGTTCTGGTAACAGCCGCTCTCACGCAATGAACGCTAGCAAGCGTACATGGGGCGCTAACCTTCAAAAGGTACGTATTTTAGTTGACGGCAAACCTAAGCGTGTATACGTTTCTGCAAGAGCTCTTAAATCAGGCAAAGTAGAACGCGTATAATGCTCCGGCATCCTTGAAAGTAAGGATGCCTTTTTAATTTTTCCGAAAAAGTCCCGACGGAGTGATTGTCAGGCTGTCCAGCAGCGTTTAAAAATAAAAAAACCTGGTGCTTAATAAATAAAAAACACCCATACAGACTGGGTGCTAGGATTACTTATTCAGCTCTTCTCTTTAGTCTTTTTTAAATGCTCCGAGCATGGCGCGAACTAACCCGCCCAGAAATCTTGGCAATTTAATTGTATAAAATTTCATAATGCCCCTCCTCGCAAAATCTCACTTATTTCAATTGTAAGCTTATCAGGAGATACCAAGACATCATAAAGGATGCCTGCCTTCCCTTATAAGCGTGAATTCAATCACGGCTTCTTACCACCAATAATATGCCTTCCGTAAAAGAAAAAGTACCATTGTTTGAAATTAGTTCATTGCTTACACATAGAGAAGAACCCATTTTTATATCCATATTGTCCAAAGGAAATTTAAATCCCTTAAGGGTAATGCCCTTCACTTCCCTTGATACTGGAATAAATGATACATATGGAAACTCAGGCTGCCGTGATATATGGTATGTACCCGGCTTTTTCGCGGTAATTTTGTTCAAACGGTCCACAATATGAATTTCCATTTCATCACTGTCCAGAAGCACCTGCTCTCTCGAGAGAAGCTGAATATTGGCAAACATATGATCAAGCCTGCCCCCTGTTGCGCCAAAAATAAAGATTTTTTCCGGTTTCTGCGACAGTGCCCAGTTAAAAGCAATTTCCATGTCTGTTTCATCTTTTTCAGAAGGCTGGATATCCAGTTCGCCCAGTTGTGCAGTAATTAGGCTTAATTCGTGCTTATTTACAGAATCAAAATCTCCAAAGGCGGTGTGAGGCTTAATTCCTTTTTCAAGCAAAACAAAAACACCGCGGTCGATCCCTGCCCATATTGGTTTGTAAGATTGATAGATGCCTAAATCAGGGAGGAGTTCTGGCGGCCCGCCAGCAACAAGGCAAATAATCATAACAGCACCCTTTCATTATTCGTTATTGCGAAAACGCCCTGTAAGAGCAAGAACGGCTGAGTTCGCAACGTCCTGTGGCAACTCCGTCCTGACCCCGTGGGCCTCGTCTAAGATCGCCAGTGTTGTAACGTAAACCCCGTTACAGCCTTCGTCCTGTGGCAACTCCGGCACTAGCACGTCTTTACAAAGCTAACGTTTTAGTTCTTGCGATGAATCGCTTCCGCAGTGTTCCTTGTCCAATGCGTCTGGACTATATTTTCCTACGGAAAAAAAGTTGCTGGGCGCTGAAGCTAGACATCAGTACTTGTTAAAATAGTTATAACTCTGTAATTCGGCAGAAAACCCCGCCATTCAACCGTTCTCCGGCGTATGGCAGGGTCTTTTTTATGGCGGCGAAAGCTTTTCCGCAGCCTTTGCCGCCACTTTGCCAAGCTCTTATCGTTTTCTAATTTCCCCGGATTTTTTCGATTGCAGCCTTACGGTCAGTTTCATTGAACACCGCTGATCCTGCAACGAGGACAGTTGCTCCCTGCTCAGCACAAAGCTGGGCTGTTTCAGAGTTAACGCCGCCATCCACTTCTATTTCCAGCTGAAGGCCTTTGGCATCTGCCAATTCCTTAACTTCTCCTATTTTCGGCAATACGGCAGAAATAAATTTCTGTCCGCCAAATCCAGGATTTACAGACATCAGCAGCACCATGTCCAGGTCATCGATAATGTTCTGAATCGATGAAACAGGGGTAGCCGGATTTAAAACTGCACCTGCCTTCACGCCTAATGATTTAATAAGCTGAATCGTCCTGTGCAAATGGGTGCATGCTTCGACGTGAACCGTGATGTAATCTGCCCCAGCCTTTGCAAAAGCCTCTATATACCGGTCCGGATTTTCAATCATCAGATGAACGTCAAGCGGAAGCTTTGTTATGGGGCGTATCGCCTCAACAATCAAAGGACCAATGGTGATGTTCGGCACAAAATGCCCGTCCATTACGTCAACATGTATATAGTCGGCACCGCCATTTTCCACATCGCGAATTTCCTCTCCCAAACGTGAAAAATCAGCTGATAATATGGAAGGTGCAATCTTCATCCTATTTAATACCTCGGCTTTCTCTCTCTGATTTCTTCTAAAAATTGAATATAGTGACTGTACCGATAGTCAGGAATTGCTCCCTCGTCGACCGCTGCTTTAACAGCGCATTTTGGTTCTTTGTCATGGAGGCATCCTCTGAATTTGCACGACTCCCCGGTTTTATGAATTTCCGGAAAACAGTATGAAAGCCGTTCGGCTTCGATTTCAAGAAATTCCAGAGAACTAAATCCCGGAGTATCGGCCACGAGACCTGTTCCAACATGAATTAATTCCACATGTCTCGTTGTATGCTTTCCCCTGCCAAGATGTGTAGAAATATCGTTAGTTTTGAGCTCCAGCTCCGGGTTAATTGCATTAAGCAGAGAGGACTTCCCAACCCCTGATTGGCCGGCAAACACGCTGATTTTATTCTCCAGTAAAGGGAGGAGTCTTTCCGTGCCATCTGAAGTAACAGATGATGTAGCAATAACCGTATATCCCATTGCTTCATAATCCGTAATATACTGGTCAAGCTCATTTATACTGCTGGATGGTGCCAGGTCCATTTTGCTGATCACGATGATTGGTTCAATCTCATTATCTTCGATGAGCACCAAAAATCTGTCAAGCAGTGCAGTGCTAAAGTCCGGTTCAACGGCTGAGAAAACAAGAATAGCTTGATCCACGTTTGCAATTGGCGGCCTGACCAATTCATTTTTTCTATCGTTCACTTCCATGATGTAACCATCTGTAATGTTTTCAGCCTGATACTCGACACTGTCCCCTACCAGAGGGGTAACTTTATTCTTGCGGAACACGCCTCTTCCCCTGCATTGAACAATCTTTTCTCCATCCAAAACATAATAGAAACCGCTCAGAGCTTTAATAATTTTGCCTGAAGGCATAGCATCACTCCTTGTTATTAATCATTCGGATATGGAACAGGCTCTTCAAGAATTACTTTATTGTCCCTAATTACTTTATAGGACGCTGTTTTACCCGGTGCTATTGTAAAAGTCAGCGTTCTTTTTGCAGTATCCATTATAAAAAAGCTTTCTATTGGTGCAGGAGAAGTGCGAATCATATCTTCGATGAATATTTGCACTTCCTGCGGCTCCCCGGGAGTCTCAGGGGCATAGTCTATCGTAATCTCCCTTGTTGTCTGCTTTGGAAGCTCCTGTTTTCCCTTCGAAAGCACTACCCTGACTGTGCTTCCTTTATTAATTTTAGCATAAGCATCTGGCGACTGGCTGATAACCTGGCCTACAGGAATTGTATCGCTGTATTCTTCCTTATCTATTACAATATTTATTCCAGCCTCATCTTCATAATCATCAAGACTCTTTTTTGTGTACTCCTTCAAATCCTTTAGGGTTATTTTATCAGCACCTTTGCTGATCACTAATTCAAGTACAGTTTCAGATGGCACTACTTCACTTCCTGGAGAAGGCGATTGTTCCAGGATTGTGCCAGGCTCACTTTCATCGCTGAATTCTTCAGTCAAATCAATATCTTTAAATCCAATTTCCTCAAGGTTAGGCTGAATCGTTTCAAATAGTCGCTCACGGTAATCCGAAAGTTCTATTTTTTCCTTTCCAATACTGCGGTAAATATCAATGTTCTGACCTTCCTTAACAAGCTTTCCCGCTTCAGGGTCTGTCTTTATCACCGCTCCATCCGGGATTTCTTCATCTTCAAGCTTATGAGTCTCCCCAATTTCAAAACCTGCACCCATTAAAGTAGTAATGGCATCATCCAGGTCCTCTCCCCTTACCTCAGGCACTTCAATCTCATCAGGCCCGAGGATCTGGGGAAATACAGTCACGGTAAGGATGCTGAGCGTTAACAGTAGCGAAAAAATAGTTATTAAAATAATCGCCAGTTTCTTGCCTTTTTTCTTGCTTTTTTGGGCAGAACCTTTCTTTTTTTCCTTTGGCTGAGACTGTTCAGTTTTGATAACTGTCACCCTGTCAGGATCCCTGATGATGGTTTCTTCCCTTGGAGGCACATTATCATTCGTTATTATTGGGATCGCTTTTGTTGCTTCTTCATCCTCAGGAATGATGAACGGCCTTTCGTTCATCCGTTCGGGCTGCAGAGCTGTTCGTATATCATCTTCCATTTCATCTACACTGTCGTATCTGTAATAGGAATCCTTTGCCGTCGCTTTTAAGATGATATTTTCCACGCTCTGCGGGATTTCCGGATTCCAGCGGCGGGGAGAAGGCGTTTCGGATTGGAGATGCTTCAATGCAATAGAAACGGCAGATTCTCCAGAAAAGGGCAGCCTCCCGGTAATAATTTCAAACACAACAATCCCAAGCGAGTATATATCAGATTTCTTATTCGCCATTCCTCCCCTGGCCTGTTCAGGAGACAGATAATGGACAGAACCCAGTACGGCGTTCGTCTGGGTGATGCTTGTTGCACTCAATGCCATGGCAATACCGAAATCTGTGATTTTCACATTGCCATGATCATCTATTAATATATTTTGCGGCTTAATATCCCTATGGATGATTCCATTATGGTGGGCGTGGGAAATTGCAGCCGTAATCTGCTTCATAATATCAATCGCTTTTTCCATTGGGATTGGATAAGCTTTTTGTATGTACTGCTTTAATGTAAGGCCTTTAACATATTCCATGACGATGTAGTAAATGTCCTTCTCCTCACCGACATCATATATGCTGACAATATTGGGATGAGCCAAAGAGGTCGCAGATTGCGCTTCCCGGTTAAAGCGTTTTATAAATTCTTCATCATTGGAAAAATCCATCCGCAAAATTTTCAGGGCAACCTCACGTTCAAGGATCATATCCTGCGCAAGGTATACGTTCGCCATTCCGCCTCCGCCTACCATGTCAATAATTTTATAGCGGCCGCTGATTCTCTTTCCTATCAGCATCAGTATCACCCGCCTTCACTTTCATTGAAAAATTCCACAAGGACAAGGGTGATATTATCTTCGCCTCCATGTTCATTGGCCAGTTCAACCAGCTGGTCTGCTTTTTGTTCCATATTGCCGCCGCTGGTAATCACATCCAGCATTTCTGATTGGGATACTTTGTTTGATAGGCCATCAGAACAAAGCAGCAGCAGGTCACCTTCTTCAAATCCGATTGTTATCGTATCCATGACAACATTCGTTTCTGTACCTAAAGCTCTTAGAAGGACGTTTTTACGGGGGTGGTTTTCCGCGTCTTCTTTCGATATTTGACCTGACCTGACAAGTTCGTTGACTAGTGAATGATCTTCGGTGATTTGTTTGAATCCGCTTTCGTTATATAGATAGCAGCGGCTGTCGCCAATGTTGGCTACTGTGGCAAAACGGTCAGTACAAATAGCAGCCACGATAGTTGTCCCCATGCCATTGCATTCCGTGTTATTTGCAGAATGGTTAAATAATAGCTTGTTAACATGGACAATATTGTCACGGAGCCACATTTCCGCATCATCCGGTGTCTCGATCGGCCCAGTTTCTGCCCAACGGTCCTGGAGTTCTTTTACCGTCATGGCGCTTGCGACGTCACCAGCACGGTGCCCGCCCATGCCATCTGCAACGATGGCTAGGCGAACTCCTTTTGAACCTATAAAGATTCCTCCGTTATCTTCATTATGCTGGCGGACCTTGCCACGGTCACTTTTAAAAATAGCCTTCATAGCTTTCACCTCGTCTCTTCTTTACGCTCCTTTGCCCGGAGCTGACCGCAGGCCGCTTCAATATCATGGCCCTGCTCCCTGCGGATGGTCACATTAATGCCGCGCTTTTTAAGCGTTTTTTCGAATTCGAAAATTTGCTCACGAGGTGTTCTGACATAGTTGCGTTCGGGCACATAGTTTACTGGTATTAAGTTAACATGGCATTTTAAGTCTTTTATCAGTGCTGCCAGTTCTTCAGCATGTTCGACCTGGTCATTGACACCGCCAAAAAGCCCGTATTCAAAGCTGATTCTTCTGCCGGTCTTATTTGTATAATATTTAACCGCTTCAATAAGCTCAGGGAGCTTGTATGCCCGGTTTATCGGCATCAGTCTGCTTCGAAGCTCCGTATTTGGTGCATGAAGCGAGATCGCAAAATTAATCTGCATGTTTTCATCGGCAAATTGATAAATTTTCGGGATAATTCCACTTGTAGAAACGGTAATGTGGCGTGCTCCAATATTTAAGCCTTTTTCATGATTAATCGTTTTTAAGAAAGAAAGCATGGAATCATAATTATCAAATGGCTCGCCAATACCCATAATTACGACAGAACTTACGCGTTCATCTGTTTCATCAAGTGCTTGTTGTACATTTACGACCTGAGCAACGATTTCTCCTGCTTCCAGGTTTCTTTTTAATCCTCCAAGTGTGGATGCACAGAAGGTACAGCCAATCCGGCACCCGACTTGAGTAGTAACACAGACGGAGTTACCGTAGTCATGGCGCATGAGTACCGTTTCAATCGAATAGCCGTCATGCAGCTCAAATAAAAATTTTATTGTTCCGTCACTAGAAGTATGCTTAATCAGCGTCTTTAGGGTCGTGATGGTAAAATCATGAGCCATTTTGTTCCGAAGATCCTTTGAAAGGTTGGACATATCCTCAAAGCTTGCTGCACGTTTTTTATAAAGCCAATCAAAAATCTGCTCAGCCCGAAATGGCTTCTCATCATTGTCTTTCATCCAATCCTTTAGCTCATGAAGCTCGAGCGAATAAATGGACCGTTTTTTCTCTTCCTTTGCGGCTGTTGTCTGTTCAATTGTTTTTTCTTCCAATTATTACACCTTCTTTCTGAAGCAAGCAATATAAAAACCATCACTGCCAAAATCCTGGGGGAAAATTTGTATTGTATGCTGGTTTACAAATGGCTGTACTTCTTGTGGCATGCGGTTCGCAAGGGATAAATCCGGTTCAAAATCCGGATGGGCACTAAGGAAGGCTTCAGCAACCCTGTCATTTTCTTCCTTATCAACCGTACATGTACTATAAACTAATATTCCTTCCCTTTTTAAAAGTGGTGCAGACGCCTCAAGCAATGTTTGCTGAATGCTTGAAAGCCTCGTAATGTCATTTTCTGTTTTTGTATACTTCAAATCAGGCTTGCGGCGCATTACACCTAAACCAGAACATGGTGCATCAACAAGAACTTTATCAAATGTTTCCTGTTCAAATAGTTCTCCGGCCTTCCGGCTATCGGTTGCACGAGTTTCAATATTATTTAACTGCAGGCGTTCAGCCTGTTCTGCGACCAATTTAACTTTGTGCTCATGAAGATCAAGGGCTATCACTTTACCTGCGGATAGGCCTTCTGCAATATGAGTCGTCTTTCCGCCGGGCGCCGAACAGCTGTCTAAAACAAGATCATCTCCTTTAGCGCCAAGGGCATAAGCAACCAGCATCGAGCTTTCATCCTGGATCGTTAAAAAGCCTTCCTTATACGCATGGGAGTGGGCGAGATTTCCCTTCAGGCACCTGACCGCTTCATGGATGACCGGGCTGGGTTCAACAAAGAAGCCCTCTTCCTCAAGGCGGGAGATCAGCTCTTTCCTTGATAAAATCGTTTTATTAACTCGGGCAGTCTGCACAGGGGCATGCAAATTCAGCTCACACATAGCCTCTGTCTTTTCATAGCCAAACTGTTTAATCCAGCGCCTTACAAGCCAGGTTGGATGACTTGTTGTAATAGCAAGTCTTTCGGCGTCATCTTTAATTTCATCCAGGGATGGCAGACCTTTACGCTGGATATTTCTTAATACCCCGTTTACCATCGCAGCTATCCCTTTATGGCCTCGTTTTTTCGCAATTTCGACTGCCTCAAACAAAATTGCATGATCCGGAATTTTATCCAGAAAGGCCATCTGGTAGACAGACAGGCGAAGGAGAATAGTAACCCAGCCCTCAATTTTTTTTCCGGTCCCGAGAAATGGTTCAAGAAAATAATCAAGCGTCATCTTCCGCTGTAAAGTACCGTATGTTAATTCAGTAAGCAGCCCGCTGTCTGCTTGTGAAAGTTTATACTTATTAATGGTGGTATTCAAGAGTAAATTGCTGTATGATTGATTCTTTTCAACAGATTGGAGAATATCCAACGCAATTTCCCGAATTCCTTTTTTCTTTGACGCCATTCTATTCACCCAACTTCCAGCCGGTTTCAATATTAGCACCGGCTCCGCGTAAGTAATCCTTCACACTCATTCGTTTCTTCCCGGCAGGCTGGAGCTCGGAAATGATAACCGCGGTTGAGTTTCCGGTTTTAACTTTAATTCCATCTTCAAGCAGGCCGATTATTTCACCGGGTGCTCCATTGCTGCTTGCTTCTCTCTTTTTGGCACCCCACACCTTAATCACATCTCCATTTAAGGAAGTATAAGCTACCGGCCAAGGGTTCAGGCCGCGAATCTGATTGTATATTTCTTCACCAGGTTTACTCCAGTCAATTTTTTCCTGTTCCCGTTTTATATTAGGAGCAAAAGTTGCCTGCTCATGGTTCTGCGGGATAGGAATAAGCTCCCCCTTTAAAAGAGATGGAAGGGTTTGAGCCAGCAGATCGGAACCCAGTGCACTAAGCTTTTCAAACAGTGTGCCGGTTGTATCGTCGTCTTCAATCGGGATTTCTGCCTGTGTCAGGATATCCCCTGCATCCAGCTTTTCAGCCATATACATAATCGTGATTCCTGTTTTCTCTTTCCCCTGTAAAATGGCGTAATGAATTGGAGCACCGCCGCGCAGCTCCGGAAGCAATGAAGCGTGTACGTTAATGCAGCCAAATTTAGGGGCTTCAAGCAATTGGTTCGGCAGTATTTGGCCAAAAGCTGCTGTTACAACAAGATCGGGATTCAAGTCAAGGATAGAGGCCAATTCCTGTTGGTTGCGGATCTTTTCGGGCTGAAAAACCGGAATACTGTGTTTTTCAGCTTCCACCTTAACTGGAGGAGGGGTCAGCACCCTTTTCCTGCCAACAGGACGGTCCGGCTGCGTTACAACTCCAACAACTTCATAGCCCTCCGCAATTATTCTTTGAAGCACCGGGACAGAAAAATCCGGAGTCCCCATAAAGACGATTTTTGTCATTCTTCTTCATACCTTTCCAACTCTTCTTCTGTTAAATAAGCAGTAACTTTAGAGGTAAACAGAACGCCATTCAAGTGATCAATTTCATGCTGGATAGCCCTGGCCAGAAAATCTTCGGCGCCTAGCTCAAAAAAACGCCCTTTCCGGTCTTGAGCCCGAATTTTCACAAAATAAGGCCTTGAAACCTCTCCATATATTCCAGGAAAGCTTAAGCATCCTTCCGGTCCCGATTGCTCCCCGTCTGTCTTTAGTATTTCCGGGTTTATCATTTCAATGATTCCACTCTCTTCGCCGATATCAACAACCGCTATTTGTTGGCTTACTCCAACCTGAGGGGCAGCGAGCCCGACTCCATCGGCCGCAACCATGGTCTCATACATATTGTCTAACAGTTTTGCCAATTTCTTATCAAAACTTGCCACTTTCAAACATCTTTGTTCCAGAACCTTGTCTGGATACATCACAATGGGTAAAATAGCCAAATTAGTATTTCTCCTTACATCATCATCTGCGGATTTAAATCGATTGCAATTTGCAGCTGGCCCTGCGCTGTTTCCTGCTGGAAATTGTTTGTGATATTTTTCAGCAGCATGTTCAGGTCCGGTTCCCGCTTGTATTTTATCAAACATTGATATCTATATCTATTTTTCACCCGGCTGACCGGTGAGGCGACAGGCCCTAGGAGGATTGCCTGCTGGCTCAGGTTTGAACGCAGGTACTTCGTTATTTTTTCTGTGACCGAAACAGTTTTCATTAAATCCTCATGGGATACCGTAACCAGGGCTAAGTAAAAATAGGGAGGATAATGGTTGATCCTTCTAATATTCATTTCCCTATCAAAGAAAGCATCGTAGTCCTGCCGGCCCGCGAGTTCAATGCTATAGTGCTCTGGCGTATATGTCTGTATGACCACCTCGCCCTTAAGCTGATGCCGGCCAGCCCTGCCGCTGACCTGGGTAAGCAGCTGGAAGTTTTTTTCCGAGGCACGGAAATCTGGGAGATGAAGCATCGTATCCGCGGATAAAACCCCTACTAGCGTTATATTCGGAAAATCAAGCCCCTTAGCAATCATCTGGGTTCCAAGCAATATATCGGCTTTTCCTTCCTGAAAAGCGTTCAGCAGGCGTTCATGGGACCCTTTCTTACTAGTCGTGTCCACATCCATACGGATGACTCTTGCATGTGGCAGAATCTTCCCCAGCTCTTCTTCTACCTTTTCGGTACCAGTACCAAAAAAACGGATATGGTCACTGCCGCATTCAGGGCAGACAGACGGCATCCCCTCTTCATGCCCGCAGTAATGGCACTTTAACGAATGGCTGCTGCGGTGGTAAGTGAGAGAAATATCGCAATCAGTACAATTTATAACAACTCCGCAGCTTCTGCACATTACAAATGATGAGTGCCCGCGCTTATTGAGGAAAAGTACAGTTTGTTCCCCTTTGGCTAGTCTGTCCTCCAGTTTGGCAAAAAGAGATTCAGAGAACATGGAGCGGTTACCAGTCCGCAGTTCTTCCCGCATATCAACAATTTCTACAGAGGGCAGCGTGCTGTTTCCCATGCGTTTTGTCAGCGAAAGCAGTTTGTATACATCCTTTTGCGCTCTGGCGAAAGATTCAAGCGATGGGGTGGCACTTCCGAGGATAACGGGACAGCTATGGGACAGCCCTCTTTGGATCGCAACATCCCGCGCATGGTAGCGGGGCGGTTCCTCTTGTTTGTAGCTCCCCTCATGCTCTTCGTCAATCACGATAAGACCAAGGTTTTGGAATGGCGCAAAGACAGCCGACCTGGCGCCTACTACAACCTTGACCTCCATGCGATGTATTTTTCGCCACTCATCATATTTTTCTCCTACGGATAGACCGCTGTGAAGTACAGCCACCTGATTACCGAATCGCTCCTTAAACCGTTTTACCGTTTGGGGTGTGAGCGAAATTTCCGGTACAAGCATAATCGCTTCCTTGCCATTTTGAATAACTTTATCAATAGCCTGGAGGTAAATCTCTGTTTTGCCGCTTCCTGTAACACCATATAGAAGGAAGATTTCATGTTTTGCCGCTTCAACAGCGGCATTGATTGGCTCCAGCGCAACTGCCTGCTCATCGGTCAAACAAAAGGCGCTCGTTTGTTTAAAATTGCGGTTCTCATAAGGGTCACGGTAGGTTTCTTCATCATATTCTGCCAGCATGCCTTTATCTGCAAGTGCCTTTACCGATGCAGCTGTAGAATGGACGGATTCCAGCAGCTGTTTCAATGGAAGGGCCTCGGGGGCGTATAAAAAATGTTCGAGTATTTGCCGCTGTTTTTTTGCGGAGGCCGAAAGGGAACGGAGTGCCTCTGTCAGCTCCTCCTTGTTCATTAAGGGCTTAACATAGCGGATCGTTTTTTTGTTCATCCGGTTTTTCACATAATAAACAACTTCCAGATTCCCCAGTTGAACTTCTCTCTGGATCAGTGAAAGCTTACCGGCCTCAAGCACTTCTTTCCAAGGCATTATTTTCCTCTGCTTAAAAAGGGACTGGACATCTTCGTGCAGCCTTTCATATGCATCTTCATTGGTAAGCTCGATATTTTTTTCATATTTGGCTTTCATAGCAGCCGGCAGCATTGCTTGCAGCGCCGAGACCTTGAAGCTAAGCGTTTGTTCAGTCATCCAGTCGCCCAGCTGTAGAAGCTCAGCATTTAAAACCGGCTCTAAATCCATCGGCTCTTTAATTTCTCTCAGTTTTTTAAAGTCCGAGCTTTCTTTTAACCCTGTCACGAAGCCCTGAACCATTCTTGGGCCAAAAGGTACAACCACCCTTATCCCGGGGCGGACTATGTTTTGCCACTTTTCCGGAATGGAATAATCAAATTCCCTATCTGTTTGCTTGGCAGGAACGTCAACAATGACTGAAGCAATGCTCATGAACGATCATTCCCGGTCAATATTTCAGTTACCTTGTCAAGGATTACTTTCGCAACTTCCCTTTTGCTCATTTGCGGAAGTTCCAGTTTACTGCCATCCTTTTTATAAATCGTCACAATATTGGTATCTGTGCCAAAGCCGGCTCCAGAGACAGTAACGTTATTGGCTACTATCATGTCTGCATTTTTTCTTTGCAGCTTTCCAATAGCATACTCATCCAGTTTTTCCGTTTCTGCAGCAAATCCCACCAGCACCTGATGCTGTTTTTCCATACCTAGTGCACTTAGGATATCCTTTGTCCGTTCAAGTTCAATGGCATGGCTGCCAGGCTGCTTTTTAACCTTTTGTTCATGGTAAACTGCTGGTGTATAATCGGCTACTGCAGCTGTTTTAATAACGGCATCCGCTGTAGGGAATTCCTTCATTACTTCCTTAAACATCTCAGCCGCCGATTCAACTTTCACAAGGGTAACCCCCTGAGGGGCAGGAATATTGACCGGTCCCGATATCAGAGTCACCACTGCACCCATTGCAGCTGCCTCCCCAGCCAGTGCATAGCCCATTTTGCCGGTACTATGGTTGGAAATAAACCGGACTGGATCGATTTTTTCCCTCGTCGGTCCCGCCGTAATTATGATACTTTTTCCCGTTAATGGTTTCGCTTTTGATCCTGAAAAATAATCTGCCAATTTTGCTGCAATTGTCTCCGGCTCCTCTAGACGTCCTTTGCCCACATAGCCGCATGCAAGATATCCCTCAGATGGCTCAAGGAATTCATAGCCGAACTCTTTTAAAAGGTTCATGTTCCGCTGCACAGCGGGATGGCTGTACATGTGGACATTCATCGCAGGAGCAACCCAGACAGGTGCGGTCGCTGCAAGCAGGGTTGTCGTGATCATATCATCGGCAATGCCATTTGCCAGCTTTCCGATCACATTAGCAGTTGCCGGTGCCACCAAGATCAGGTCTGCCCAGTCGGCAAGGTCTATATGTGAAATGACTTCCGGATCTTTTTCATCAAAGGTGTCTGTATATACATCGTTTCGTGAAAGTGACTGAAACGTCAAAGGTGTCACAAATTTCTGCGCGGAATCGCTCATGATCACTTTAACCGCGGCTCCAGCTTGTGTCAGTTTGCTTGTTAGTGCCGCCGCTTTATAAACGGCGATTCCCCCTGTAACGCAAAGCAATATTTTTTTATCATTAAGCATGTATATTCCTCCAGCCTATTTTCCTTATTACATTATGAAGGATTGTCCGCTTTTTTTCACCTAATTACAATCTTCATGCCTGAGGGCTGATAATGCCTTCCATACTTTATTACAAAAGCCTTTATCCATATGGCTTTCCTTAAGATTACAATCAAAAATCCTTGCCATAAAAGAATGACAAGGATTTTTGCTGTTTGCGGATAAGAAAGTATGGAACGTAAATTTTAAAAATTATCGGCTTACTTTCTTGTCCCGGTAAATTAGGATTCCTTTTTTTCGTCGAAGGAATTTGTGTACTTCAGGATTCCTGAATGAATTTCTTCCAGCGCCTGCCCCACAAATTTATGGGAAACTGGCTTATCAAGCTTTGTTGGAGTTTTATCCTGCATCGTTCTTGCACGTTTAGCGGCAACAGATACAAGCGAATATTTTGAGTCAATTTTTTCAAGTAAAGAATCAATGGATGGATATAACATTTATCAATCAACCTCCAGCATTTTTTTGTAACGTATAGCAACTCTTTCGCGGCGGCAATGCTCTGCAACAATGATGGCGTTTATGCGATGGCAGGCATTTTCTACCCTATCATTTTCCACTACATAATCATATAAATCCATTAATTCGATTTCATCCTTTGCCGCCTGCATCCTTTGGCCAATTAAATCCTCAGATTCAGTTCCTCGTGTGACTATCCGGTTTTTCAATTCCGAAAGACTTGGGGGAGCAAGGAAAATAAACAGCCCCTCAGGGAATTTCTCACGCACCTGGCTGGCGCCTTGTACTTCTATTTCCAGGAAAACATCCTTACCGGCATCAAGCGTCTCACGGACATAATCTACAGGAGTTCCATAATAATTGCCCACAAATTCAGCATACTCCAGCAGTTTGCCTTGCTCAATTAAAGCTTCAAACTCTTCGCGGGATTTAAAAAAATAATCTACTCCGTCAACTTCGCCTTCGCGGGGTTTACGAGTGGTCATTGAAATCGAATATTCAAAAGCTGTATCCGGCTGGCAGAATATCTGTTTGCGAACAGTTCCTTTCCCAACACCGGAGGGGCCTGACAACACAATTAATAATCCTTTTTCCACCATTTTGTTCACCTATCCCTCATCCACACTTTCATCACGATCATGAAGGCGGGCAGCCACTGTTTCTGGCTGGACTGCCGACAAAATCACATGGTCGCTGTCTGTAATGATTACGGCCCTCGTCCTTCGTCCGTAAGTCGCATCAATCAATGAGCCCCGGTCCCGGGAGTCCTGAATGATCCTTTTAATCGGAGCCGATTCCGGACTCACGATCGATACAATCCGGTTAGCGGAAACGATATTCCCAAAACCGATGTTAATCAGCTTGATAGACATCTTTGTCCCCCAATCAAATTCTATTGTGGCCTTTATGCTAAAACCATAATCAGATTACTCGATATTTTGTACTTGCTCCTTCATCTTTTCGAGCAGGCTCTTCATTTCAACAACCTCTTTTGTGATTTTTGAGTCGTTCGCCTTTGAACCGATGGTATTGACCTCCCGGTTCATTTCCTGGACAAGGAAATCAAGCTTACGTCCTATTGGCTCATGCAGTTCAAGCGTTTCATGAAACTGAATAACATGGCTCTCCAGCCGGGTAAGTTCTTCACTTATATCTGCTTTATCGGCAAATATGGCTGCTTCTGTAAGCAGCCTGTTTTCATCGACTGAACCCGCAAGGAAATCATTTAGCTTCCCTGCAAGCCGTTCCCCATACTGTTTGGAAACCACGGGGGCATAGTCAGCCAGACTGGCAATCGAACCAGTAATTTTGTGCAGATGGCTCCTCAAATCATTTGCAAGGAGAATACCCTCCTGCATTCTCATCTGAAGCAGAGCTTCAAGCGCATCAGTAACAGCAGCAAGCAAAATCGTTTCTGCTTCCTCATTCTGTGCTTCCTTTTCTTCGACAGTGAAAATATCGTTTATATGTAAAAGGTCCTCGATTGCAGCTTTTGCATTAAGTCCATATCTTTCCTGCGCCTGGCTTGCAATCTCAAAATATTGATCTGCCAGCTTCCAGTCTATCTTGAGGTTTCGAGTTACAAGGCCTTCACCCTCAACGGTGACGAAAATATCCGCCCGTCCTCTTCTTATGTATTGATTGGCAGTTTTTTTTATTCTTTCTTCGAGCATCAAGAACTGCCGCGGCATTCGGATATTATACTCGCTAAATCTGTGGTTTACTGTTTTCATTTCTACAGTAATAATCAGGGAATCACTTTCCGCTTTTCCCCGGCCGTATCCGGTCATACTCACTGCCATGACATACCACATCCCATCCATCATCTTTTTGAGACTCGGAATAAGGAACGGCAGCAGCCGCCATACTTGGAGCAGCATTGCCGAGGTAACCTTTTTTCGAGAAAAAACAAAAAGGTAATAGAGCACACTCTACTACCTTTTGAATTATATCATAAACTATTTTGTTTTACTTATTAAAAATGATCCTGCAAGTAAAAAAGTTGGTACAGAAGCCAGTCCTGTGATCAGGAGCCAATCCTTCGCCAAGATTGGGACAGTATGGAATATAACCTGGAGCGGCGGATAGTAAATGACGATAAGGACGAGTACGAGGGAAGAGAGCACTGCCCAGACAAGATACTTATTTCCAAAAGGATTTCTGGCAAAGATCGATTTTTCACTTCTGCAATCAAAAACATGGATAAGCTGGGCCAGCACCAATGTCGCAAAAGCAACAGTTTGTGCATACACAAGGTCTTCAGGATTATCCTTATAAACGAGGATAAATGCCGTAAGAGTAGAAAGCCCGATTAAAAAGCCCCGGGAAATGATTTTCCAGCCAAGCCCTCTTGAAAACACTCCTTCATTCGGGCTTCTTGGATTCCGTTTCATTACATCCCCCTCAGGCTGGTCAAGTCCAAGCGCCATAGCCGGCAGACCATCTGTAACTAAATTAACCCAAAGGATCTGGATCGGTACCAATGGCAGCGGGAGAGCCAGCAGCATGGCAAAAAACATAACTAATATTTCACCAACATTAGATGCAAGCAAGTAACGGATGAATTTGCGGATGTTTTCGTAAATGTTCCGCCCTTCTTTAATAGCTGCTTTAATCGTGGCAAAATTGTCATCCAGCAAAATTAATGAAGACGCTTCTTTTGCTACATCAGTCCCGGTAATGCCCATGGATATACCGATATCAGCCGACTTTATTGCTGGTGCATCGTTTACCCCGTCCCCTGTCATAGCCACTACATGGCCTTTATTCTGCAAGGCTTTTACAATCTTCAATTTATGCTCAGGAGATACCCGGGCAAAAACGGCCACATCTTCAACAACATCCTCAAGTTCCTGTACAGACATTTCAGAGAGAGCCTTTCCGTCCAGCACTTTTTCCTTGCCTTTTAAAATGCCAAGCTGCCTGGCGATAGCCTTTGCAGTGGCCACATGGTCACCTGTGATCATCACCGTTTTTATTCCTGCTTCATGGCACTCCTTCACAGCCTCTTTAACCTCCGGGCGCGGCGGATCGATCATCCCCTGCAAGCCAATGAAAATTAAATCCTTTTCTGCTTCATCTTCACGAAGCAGGACTGTTCCCGCGCTAATTTGTTTATAGCCTACAGCAATCGTCCTCAGGGCCTGGGCAGCGAGTGTATCAACGGCGTTCTGGATCGAATGCCTGTAATCCTTATTCAGCAGCTGCAGCTTGTTATCCCAGAGCACTGATTCACAATGTCCTACCAGTACATCCGGCGCACCTTTTGTGACAACAAATTGCTTACCTGCATCATCTTTTACAACAACGCTCATCATTTTTCTCGTTGAATCAAAAGGAAATTCTTTAACAATGGTAAAGCTCTTTTTCAGTTTATCTTTTGTTAACCCTGCTTTAAGTGCCGCAATGAGCATCGCGCCTTCTGTTGGATCGCCATCGAGTACGTTTTTTCCGTCGCGGGCAGCAAACTCCGAATTGTTGCACAATAGTCCGAATGTCAGCAGCTGATGCAGCGATTTTTTATCCTGTGGTTTTACAGCTTTTTTATCTTCATAAAATTCCCCTTCAGGCTCATACCCGGTTCCGCTGACTGTCCAGGTCGTTCCACCGCTCCAAAGGTTTGTAACCGTCATCTTATTTTGCGTCATTGTACCTGTTTTGTCGGAACAAATTACCGAAGCACAGCCTAATGTTTCCACAGCGGGAAGCTTTCGCACAATGGAATTCTGCTTGATCATACGCTGCACTCCCAACGAAAGTGCCACTGTCACGATCGCCGGCAATCCTTCCGGAATGGCGGCAACGGCGAGCGATACACCTGCCAGGAACATTGTATACATATCCTGACCTTGAAGCACTCCGACAGCTACAACAATAATTGTTAGCAATAACGCAGCTGTTATCAGGATTTTGCCAAGCTGCTCCAGCCTTCTTTGCAGCGGGGTTGCCATTGTTTCTGCGGATTGCAGCAAATCAGCAATTTTCCCCATCGCTGTATCCATTCCAATGGAAACAACAGCACCAATGCCGCTTCCCCGTGTGACCATCGTGCCCATGAATGCCATGTTTTCTTCATCACCGATAGACTCCGCCGAATGAAAAAGCGGGTCTCCAAGTTTAGTTACCGGGACGGATTCACCGGTTAGGGCAGATTCTTCTATTTCTAATGAGACTGCCTCTATGATCCGCAAATCAGCCCCAATGCGGTCACCGCTTGAAAACCGGATAATGTCACCTGCAACAACTTCCCGTGATGGCTTTTTCACCCAGTTTCCTTCACGAAGAACTTGGACTTGAGGGGCTGCCATCTGTTTTAACGCATCGAGAGACTTTTCCGCTTTTCTTTCTTGAAAAAAGCCGAGAAATCCGTTGATTAAGATGATCGCAATAATGGCTATCGAATCAATATACTCCCCCAGCAAACCGGAAATAAGTGTCGCGGCAAGCAGGACAAGGACCATGAAATCCTTGAACTGAGCCAGAAATAACATTAGCGCCGATTGCTTTTCCCCTTCCTGAAGTTCATTGAAGCCATGCTGTTTCTGACGAAGTTTAACTTCATCCTCCTTTAAGCCATGCTGGGCACTTGTCCCAAGGGACCCCTCGATTTCCTGTTTATTCATCTCACGGAACTTCATGTGCGCATCACACTTCCCCTTCTTAATTAAACTAATCCGGCGTTGCTCATAATTCATTCTTATTCAGACTCGTCCAAAAAAATGCTATAATTTAAAGCGAAAGCACCCCAGGTACTCATACCCGGTGATTTAATCGCCGGCAGGAAGACTACTTTCCAAAATGGCGGGTATACCTCGAATGAAGAATAAAAAGGGTCCTTATCTGAGGATGCTGGGGAAGTTTCGATACAGAATTCATATCCCGCCTACATAAAAAGAAAAGGAAGTATTAAATATGTCGTTTGACGGTCTTTTTACAAAAGCAATGGCTGAAGAGCTGTCAGCCAATTTAAAGGGTGGGCGGATTAATAAAATCCATCAGCCATATAAAAATGAAATCATTATTCTCATCCGGGCAGCCGGAAAAAACCATAAACTGCTGCTTTCCGCTCATCCGAGTTATGCAAGGGCCCAGCTGACACAGGAAAGCTATGACAATCCGCAAACTCCTCCCATGTTTTGCATGCTGATGCGAAAGCATTTAGAAGGTTACGTAATTGAAGACATTTATCAATCTGCTCTTGACCGGATTATTATTATTGAGGCAAAGGGAAGAAATGAATTGGGTGACATGTCTTCAAGGCGGCTGATCATCGAGATTATGGGCCGCCACAGCAATATTGTCCTGATTGATAAGGAAACGAATATGATTCTCGATAGCATCAAACATGTTTCTCTGGCGGTGAACAGCTACCGGACCGTACTGCCTGGACAGCCCTATGTTGCACCACCTGCCCAGGAAAAAATGAATCCTTTTGAAAGCGGGAAGGATGATCTTCTCGGAAAGATCGACTTTAACGCCGGCAAGCTGGACAAGCAGCTTGTCGCCCAGTTTGCCGGTGTATCGCCGCTGTTTGCGAAAGAGGCTGTTCATCGGGCAGGTTTAGCGAACCGCAGTACCATGCCAGCTGCTTTTTTTGAACTGATCAGCGATATCGCCAGCAAAAAATACCAGCCTGCTATCATGGATCAAAATGGAAAAGAAGCTTTTTATATGCTTGAGCTTCAGCATCTTACAGGCAATAAACGAACTTTCTCCAGCCTTTCGGAAATGCTGGACAGGTTTTACTTCGGGAAGGCAGAACGCGATCGTGTACGTCAGCAGAGCAACGACCTTGAACGGTTTATTTCAAATGAAATCGAGAAAAACACTAATAAAATCAGGAAACTTCAGCGGACTCTGCAGGAAAGTGAGAAAGCGGAGCAATACCAGTTGTTTGGAGAATTATTGACCGCCAATCTTTACCAGATGCAGCGGGGCATGAAGGAAATTGAAGTGTTAAACTATTACGATGAGGAAGGCGGCACTGTTACCATTCCGCTGGATCCGCAAAAAACACCTTCTGAAAACGCCCAAAAGTACTTTACCCGCTACCAAAAAGCAAAAAATGCGGTTAGTATAGTCCTTGAGCAAATTGAAAAAGCCGAAACGGAGACAGCCTATTTTGAAATGCTCCTTCAGCAGCTAATGTCAGCATCACCAAAGGATATTGAAGAAATAAGGGAAGAACTCCAGGAGGAAGGCTATATTAGGCAAAGGCAGAAAAAAGGAATGAAAAAACCCGCCAACTCAAAACCGCAGCTTGAAACGTATGTATCTTCTGAAGGAGATACTATATTTGCAGGAAAAAATAATAAACAGAATGATTATTTGACTAATAAATTTGCAAGAAGAGACGAGATTTGGCTTCATACAAAAGATATTCCGGGATCGCATGTGGTCATCCGCAATGAAAATCCATCTGAGCAAACAATTATGGAAGCTGCCAATATCGCCGCTTTTTACAGCAAGGCAAAGGAATCCAGTTCTGTTCCGGTTGATTTCACCAAGGTCCGCCATGTTAAAAAGCCTAACGGATCCAAGCCTGGATTTGTCATTTATGATAATCAGCAAACCGTATATGTTACTCCGAATCCGGATCTTGTTCTTGCGCTAAAAGATCATAAAAATGCCAACGCAGCAAAGCGATAGAATATTGATTTCAGATGGATTTTCACTATTCCATAAGAAGCAGACTCAATAACCCTTATTTTACACACTTTTTGAGAGGTACTGTACCAGGGCACACAATTAATTTCGCCGGAATGAATAATTATTTGGCCGATTTCAAATTTATTTGGCCAATTCAAAAGATAATTTAGCCGTTTTTCTTTTTATTTAGCCAAACGGAAAGAGAGGTCCAAAAAGCTTACTTTTGGATCCTCTCTTTTTTTATCGTTGAGCGCTGTTAAACTTGCCTGTTGATTTCCGCTCCCGGCACTCGCTTTCCGCGGGCGGTCCGGGGGCCTCCTCGGCGTTACCGCCTGCGGGGTCTCCCTTGGTCCGCTTCTCCCGCAGGACGTTGATAATCATCCTCGAATAAACACCGCACGAAGGAAATGCGAATGCATTTTCGATGATCTCGCACCTTCCGCTCCAATCAACATAGTGTCAAAAACAACAATGAACACTAACATAGCCTATCGTTTAATTAGCTTTCGATTGATTTTGCCATAGCTGCGAGTTTGTTCATTGTTTTCCAGTTGCGCATTGTCGCAGGCGTATCCAGCTTATTAAGATTGGATGCAAGTTTGGAGTTACGAACACTCTGATGGAATAAAAGGTATATATTCCTGCCTTCAATTATATATTTGTCTAGTTTCCTATCAGATGAGTTTAACCGCTCAACATTTTTCTGTGAAGGAGCTTCGATCATAAGGGACACATAAAGACATTCACCTTCAGAGGATGCTTCCGCTTCGATTATCTCTTCTGCTGAAAAAGGGCAATTGTTCATAATCTTCTCTAATTCAGAGGCAGTCCTCAAAATAACGGTCACCGAGCATCCGAATACAGTCTTAATTTTCCGCTCGATTTGTTCCCGTAAAAATTCTTCATTTTCATTGGACTCAAACAAAACATTTCCGCTTTGAATATAGGTTTGCACTGGGCTGATTCCAATAGTCTCAAACATGCTCCTCAGGTCCGCCATTTTAATTTTATTGTGTCCGCCAACGTTAATCCCTCGCAACAGGGCTATATACACTGCCATACTATTCCTTCTTACGTTAAAACTTGTCTTTATCCACTACAAGAGCTATTTACGTACATCTATTTTAAAGTAAAAGGTTACTCGTTTTCCAATTAAACATAAAAAGACTGGACTAAAGGCCACTTAGTGTGACATCTAATCCAGCCAATATCACTTAACCTTCCAGCCATTCTGTGCTGGCCGGGTTTGCCTGCCATTTCTCCAGCTTCTTGATATCTTTTTCTTCAATATAATTTTGTTCCTTTGCTACGTTGATCAATGCAGCATAATCGCTCAGCGCAAAGGCAGGTATGCCCGCTTCTTCAAACTGCAGCGCTGCTTTTTCCATTCCGTATGTAAAAATTGCCGTGACTCCTGCTACATTGCACCCTGCTTCCCGAAGAGCTTTTACAGCCGTAATTGAGCTGCCGCCGGTTGAAATTAAATCTTCGATAACGACCACCTTTTGGCCTGCTTTCACTTGTCCCTCAATTTGATTTCCTTTTCCGTGTCCTTTTGCACTGGAACGGACATAACACATTGGAAGATTCATTAAATCACATACCCATGCAGCATGAGGGATCCCAGCTGTGGCGGTTCCGGCGATTACTTCTGTACCAGGAAACTTTTCATCAATCAGTGACTGGAGGCCTTTAGCGATTTCCTTCCGTAGTGCAGGGTATGAGAGGGTAAGCCTATTATCGCAATAAATTGGTGATTTAATTCCTGACGACCAGGTAAAAGGATTATTAGGCTGAAGATAAACAGCTTTGATTTCCAGTAATTTTTCGGCTAGATAGTTTTTCAAATTTGCACACCCTCCCAGGCATTTCGGATTGTATGATAGGCACTAATAGGGTCAGCCGCCTTTGTTATGGATCTTCCGACAACAATATAATCAGAACCAAGCTGCCGGGCAGTCTCAGGTGTAGCGATCCTCTGCTGGTCATGGATTTCGTCAGCCAATTGCCTGATTCCAGGTGTGACCGTCAGAAAGCTGGAACCGCTTTGCTGATGAATGCCCGCAGCTTCATGCGGTGAGCAAACGACTCCGTCAAGCCCCGCAGCTTTCGCCAGCTTTGCATAATGAAATACTGAATTATCCAGGCTGCCAGCAATTAGCTGCTCATGGTTCATCTGTTCCTCAGTGGTACTTGTCAGCTGCGTTACTGCTATACATAGCGGGCGCGGTACTCCGTTTTTTGTTCCAGCATCAAGGCCTTCAATTGCCGCAGACATCATGGCTGTCCCGCCAGCAGCATGAACGTTGACGATATCCACGCCAAGGGACGCCAGACCTTTCATGGCTTGTTTTACGGTATTTGGAATGTCATGGAGCTTTAAATCCAGGAAAATTTGGTGACCCATGGTTTTAATTACAGAAAGAATTGCCGGGCCGTTCTGGTAAAAAAGCTCCATGCCTACTTTTACAAACAATTCTTCTCCCTTAAAGCCCTTGAGGAAATTCACTGTCTCCTTCTGGTTTGGAAAATCAAGCGCGATAATTAATGATTGCTCCCTCATTTTTCCAGCTCCTTCCAATACATTCTGAAATGTGCGAAGCACCTATTTTGTCGAGAAGAACAGGAAGCTCCTCTATAATTTTCGGACAGGCGAATGGGTCCACAAAATTAGCCGTTCCCACAGCGACAGCACTGGCACCCGCAAAGATAAACTCCAAAGCATCCTCTGCGGTTGAAACCCCGCCCATTCCAATAATAGGGATGGATACTTGCTGACTGACTTCGTACACCATCCTTAAGGCAACCGGTTTGATGGCAGGTCCGGATAAACCTCCTGTTGTATTAGCAAGAGCAGGCTTCCCAGCAGGCAGATCAATTCTCATCCCCAGCAGGGTATTAATCATCGTTATCCCGTCGGCACCACCCGATTCCACCGCTTTGGCGATTTCAACGATACTGGAAACGTTAGGGGAAAGCTTTACATAAACAGGAACCTCTGATACCTGCTTTACTTTTTTTGTAACTTCCCTGGCCACTTCAGGGTTAGTGCCGAATGCAATTCCGCCTTCCTTCACATTTGGGCAGGATATATTCAGCTCCAGCGCATGGACATTTGGAGCCTTGCTGATTTCTCTGGCTACATGTACATAATCCTCTTCACAAGAACCTGCAACATTGGCAATGATCGGTACATTAAACTGCTCCAGCCAAGTGAGCTCTTCTGTGAGAACTTTCACGAGGCCAGGGTTTTGCAGTCCAATTGCATTCAGCATACCTGCAGATGTTTCAGCCACCCTTGGAGTCGGATTGCCAAAGCGCGGTTCAGAGGTAGTCGCTTTGATCATGATTGCTCCAAGGCTGCTTAAATCATAAAAATGGCTATATTCACGGCCAAAGCCAAAGCATCCTGATGCAGGCATGATCGGGTTTTTCAAGTCAAGGCCAGGCAGATTAATAGATAATTTACTCATAGTACAACCTCCCCTGCTGGAAATACCGGTCCATCGCTGCATACTTTGCGGTAAGTTTTCCCGCCAGCCCCTTCTGCAGCATGGCAGACACAGGCAAAGCAGGCACCGATTCCGCAGCCCATTCGCTCCTCAAGAGAAAGAAAGACATTGCGGCCTTGAAATTTGTTCTCCACAGCCTTAAGCATCGGAGTTGGCCCGCAGGAATAAATAGTGTCAAAATCATCCTCCAAATTATCGATTACATCGGTGACAAAGCCCTTTGTGCCATAGGAACCGTCAACAGTAGCGATGTGCGTTTCCCCCAGCAAGCTGAATTGCTGTTCATAGAATATGGCATTCTTCGATTGAAAGCCGAACACATGAATTACTCGGACACCCTTTTCCGTAAGCTTTTTGGAAAGCTCATAAAGTGGGGGAACACCAATCCCGCCTCCTATCAGCAGTGCAGTATCACCTTCTGATGCTGCATCTACCGGAAAGCCATTGCCGAGCGGGCCCAGAACATCGACCCTCTGTTTTTCTTGTTTTTCCGAAAGCTGGACTGTACCCCTGCCTTCAGCTCGGTATATCATCGTAAATTGCTTTTTTTCATTATCAATGGAAGAAATGCTGATCGGCCTTCTGAGCAGCGGTTCATAGCCATCCCCTGTTTTGAGGTGCACAAATTGCCCCGGCTGCTTCATTTCGGAAACCAGCTCGCCCTGTAAAGTCAGTTCAAAAATTGATTCGGCGATTTGCTTTTGGCTTACAATCAGCAGCTGCTCGTTTTTGATCATACCATTGTCACCTCAGGGTTCTTTTCTGATTTGTTCATAGGTTCAGCTGAGAAAGTCATGGACTCAAGAACCTTCAGGATCGCATCTGCTGTATCAAGGGAGGTCAGGCAAGGAATTCCGTTTTCGACAGACTCTCTTCTAATTCGGAAACCGTCACGTTCAGGCTGCTTTCCTTTTGTCAGTGTGTTAATAATCAGCTGTGCTTCTCCGGTTCTAATAACATCAAGAAGGGTGTGGCCTTCTCCGCCAATTTTGTCTGTTTCCCGAACCGGGATTCCTGCTTCTTTAATAGAGGAAGCTGTACCACTTGTTGCAATCAAACGGTAGCCGATGCTGTGGAATCTTTTTGCCAGATTCAAAGCCTCCAGCTTATCCTTGTCAGCAACCGTAAGGAGCACGGAACCATGTTCACGGATTTTCATCCCTGAAGCCAGCAATCCTTTATACAATGCCTTTTCCAATGTGCTGTCTTTTCCCATAACCTCACCGGTAGATTTCATTTCAGGCCCCAGTGTTATATCGACCCTTTTCAGCTTAGCAAAAGAAAACACCGGCACCTTCACATACACACCCTGTTTTTCAGGAACAAGCCCGCTCTCGTACCCCATTGATGCAAGCGATTGGCCCAAGATGACTTTAGTCGCAAGATTGGCCATCGGAACATTTGTAATTTTGCTTAAAAATGGCACCGTCCGGCTGGAACGCGGATTTACTTCTAGAACAAATACTTCTCCCTTGCTGACGACATACTGGATGTTTAACAGTCCGACAATATTAAGCCCTTTGGCAAGGCGGGTTGTAAATTCGATTATCTTATTTTTTATTTCATTACTGATGCTTTGTGGCGGATATACGGCAATCGAATCACCTGAGTGGACGCCGGCACGTTCGATATGCTCCATGATTCCAGGGATCAGCACATCTGACCCATCTGAAATCGCATCAACCTCGATTTCCTTCCCGTACAGATAGCGGTCAACCAGGACAGGATGCTCCGGATTGACATTCACAGCATTTTTCATGTAATGAAGCAGTTCCTCCTGCTTATAGACGATCTCCATCGCCCGGCCGCCTAGTACATAGGAAGGTCGGACAAGAACCGGATAGCCTATTTCTTCAGCAATGAGAACAGCCTCCTCCACAGATACTGCCGTTTTGCCCAAAGGCTGCGGAATATCAAGCTCTGTTAAAGCATGCTCAAACTTATCCCGATTTTCAGCCCTGTCCACATCCTCCAGTGATGTTCCAAGAATTTTGACGCCACGGTCAACTAATGCCTCTGCAAGATTGATCGCTGTTTGCCCGCCAAACTGTACTACTGCACCGATTGGCTTCTCAAGATCGATAATGCTCATCACATCTTCAATCGTGAGCGGTTCAAAATAAAGCTTATCTGAAATGCTGAAATCAGTAGACACTGTTTCCGGATTGTTATTAATAATGATCGCTTCATATCCTGCTTCACGTATTGCCCAGACAGAATGCACTGTCGCATAGTCGAATTCAACACCCTGACCAATCCGGATTGGTCCTGAACCGAGCACAACAACGCTTTTCCGGTCAGTCACGATTGACTCATTTTCATCCTCATAGGTCCCATAAAAATATGGAGTTTCAGACTCAAATTCAGCAGCACATGTATCAACCATTTTATAAACCGGGATAATACCCTTTTCCTTGCGCCATTCGTATACAGTCTTTTCATTTGTATTCCAGAGCGCTGCAACAGTCCGGTCACTAAAGCCCATCTTTTTCGCTTTTTCACCTATTTCTTTGTCAAAAGGGTTTTCCTGGAGCTCTTGTTCAAATGCTACAATTTTATGGAATTTTTGCAGGAAGAAAAGGTCTATTTCACTCCACTCGTGGAGCTGGTCAATCGTGATTCCTCTTCTTAATGCCTCCCCTATGTAAAATAAGCGCTCGTCTCCGGCTTTGCGGATCCTCTTTTCAATAAGCTCATCGCTTATTTCATCAGCATCTTTCAGTTCAAGGTGGTAAAAACCTGCTTCCAGCGAGCGGACAGCCTTCAGGATAGATTCTTCAAAGGTACGGCCGATTGCCATGACTTCACCGGTAGCCTTCATTTGGGTGCCAAGCTTGCGGTTGGCAGACTCAAACTTATCAAACGGCCAGCGCGGAATTTTGGAAACTACATAATCGAGAGCCGGTTCAAAGCTTGCATACGTTTTTCCCGTTACAGGATTCATCATTTCATCCAGCGTCAGGCCGACCGCGATTTTTGCAGCAAGTTTTGCAATAGGATAGCCTGTTGCTTTAGATGCAAGCGCTGATGACCTGCTGACACGCGGGTTTACTTCAATGACGAAATATTGAAAGCTGTATGGATCAAGTGCAAGCTGAACATTACAGCCGCCTTCAATTTTAAGCGCTCTGATTATTTTTAATGATACATTGCGGAGCAGCTGGTATTCACGGTCGCTCAGCGTCTGGCTTGGGGCGACCACAATTGAATCCCCTGTATGGACTCCGACCGGATCGATGTTTTCCATATTACAGACCACAATCGCATTATCATTCGAATCTCGCATCACTTCGTATTCAATTTCCTTCATCCCAGCAATGCTTTTTTCAAGCAAACATTGGGTTACTGGACTATGCTTTAATCCGCCTGTGACGATTTCCAGCAGTTCTGCTTCATCAGAACAAATGCCGCCACCGGTTCCGCCAAGTGTAAAAGCCGGGCGGACAATGACCGGATAGCCTACTCTTTCTGCAAATCGAAGAGCCTCTTCCGTGTTATGAACGATATCGCTGTCAGGCACCGGCTCGCCAAGCTCATTCATTAGCGTGCGGAACAGGTCTCTGTCTTCGGCTTGCTCGATTGCGGAAAGTTTTGTTCCCAAAATTTCAACGCCGCATTCCTCAAGAACACCTGATTTTGACAATTCGACTGCCATATTTAAGCCAGTCTGTCCGCCAAGCGTTGGAAGCAGGGCATCCGGGCGTTCTTTGCGGATAATTTTGCTGACAAATTCCAATGTCAGCGGTTCAATGTAAACTGCATCGGCAATTTCAGTATCTGTCATGATTGTCGCAGGATTGGAATTTACGAGAATCACCTTGTAGCCTTCTTCACGAAGTGCTATGCAGGCCTGTGTGCCGGCATAGTCAAATTCTGCGGCCTGGCCAATTACAATTGGGCCGGAACCGATAACCAGGATGCTTTTTATATCTGTGCGTTTAGGCATAATTTTTCCCCTTCCTTTTTGGCAGCTTCAATCATAGTCATAAAATCATCAAATAAGTAGTTTGCATCCTCAGGTCCCGGTGATGCTTCAGGATGGTATTGGACGGTAAAGGCCGGATATTCGGTATGGGCCAGACCTTCCACTGTGCCGTCATTTAAAGCTATATGGGTTACTTTCAATTTGGTTTTCTCGAGCGATTCCGCGTGAACTGTGTAGCCATGGTTCTGGGAAGTTAAAGCGATTTTCCCTGTTTTAAGGTCTTTCACCGGATGGTTGGATCCCCGGTGGCCAAATTTCATTTTTTCTGTATCCGCTCCATTCGCCAGGGCAAACAGCTGATGTCCGAGACAGATTCCAAACAAAGGCACTTCCCCTTGGACACCTTTAATCATCTGGATTGCTTCCTTTACATCCTTTGGGTCTCCAGGTCCATTGGACAGCATGATGCCATCCGGTGACAGGCTGAGTACCTCTTCTGCTGTCACATTGAAAGGCACCACGACAACATCACAGTCGCGATTATTTAATTCTCTTAATATTCCATGCTTCATTCCGTAATCAACAAGAACAACCCTTCTGCCTCGGCCTGGACTCGGGTATGCTGTTTTGGTTGATACCCGCTTTACCTGGTCGGTCGGTGTAACGGTAGCTTTTAATTGCTGGATCACTTCTTGGGGACTCTTTTCTGTCCCGCAAATGGCACCCTTCAAGGTTCCATACTGGCGGATAATCCTTGTCAGCTTTCGTGTGTCAATCCCGCTGATGCCAGGGATATTTTTCTGTTTTAAATACTCATCCAGTGAGATTTGGCTTCTCCAGTTAGATGGGAATTCAGCAGCTTCCTTCACAATGAGTCCATGAACCGCTGGAATGATGGATTCAAAGTCATCCCGGTTAATCCCATAATTGCCAACCAAAGGATATGTCAGAGTAACGATTTGGGCGCAGTAGGAAGGGTCAGACAGGATCTCCTGGTAGCCGGTCATCCCTGTATTAAATACTACCTCGCCGACTTTATCCACACTGCTGCCGAACCCTTCACCTGTAAATATTGTTCCATCCTCCAAGATGAGCTGTCTTTTCATATGTTTGCTGTCTCCTTTTTCCAGGCTATTTTACCTTCTGCAATCGTCATTACCGGCCAGCCAAAACATTTTTCGCCGTGAAACGGTGTGTTTTTTCCCTTTGATTCGAATCTATTCTTGTCAATCAAACTCTCATTCTCTAAATCTATCAGCACAATATCAGCGATCCCGCCGACTTTCAGTTCGCCGTAAGGAAGCCCGAAGCTCTCTGCTGGTTTTGCGGTTAAAAAGTCAACAAGCTGCTTTAACGTGAACTTGTTTGTTAGGACAAAATTTGTGTACAGCAGAGGGAATGCAGTTTCTAGTCCAACGATGCCAAAAGGGGCAAGCTCCATGCCTTCAGCCTTATCCTCTTCTGTATGGGGCGCATGGTCTGTTGCAATAAAGTCGATCGTGCCATCCAGCAGTCCTTCAATTAGTGCTTCTCTGTCCTTTTTCCCTCTTAATGGAGGGTTCATTTTATAATTGGTGTCTTTTCCCGGAATGTCTTCGTCGCAAAGCAGCAGGTGATGCGGGCTAACTTCTGCCGTAACGCGGATGCCTGCCCTTTTTGCATCCCTGACAACCCTGACCGATTCCTTTGTGCTTATATGGCACACATGATAATGGCAGCCGGCTGCTTCAGCGAGAAGAACGTCCCTTGCGATATGTACAGATTCGCATACAGACGGAATTCCATTTAGCCCTTGTTTTTTTGAAAAAGTCCCTTCGTGTACCGATCCTTTATTAATTAATGAGTTGTCCTCACAGTGGGCAACGATTGCTACATTCTGTTCAGCTGCTTGTTTCATGGCAGCCAGCATTTTGCCTGCCTCCTGAACGCCTACTCCATCATCAGTGAAGGCAAATGCTCCCGCTTGCTTCATTCCGGCAAAATCAGTCAGTTCACGTCCAAGCTGGCGCGTTGTAATCGATCCATAGGGAAGGACTCTCACATGCCCTGTTTCTTCAATTCTATTAATCAGCCATTCTACTTGTTCCTTTGTATCTGGTACCGGCCGGGTATTTGGCATAGCCGCAATCGTCGTAAAACCGCCTTTGGCTGCCGCTTTTGTGCCTGTATCTATCGTTTCCTTCTTCTCACCGCCCGGTTCCCTTAAATGGACATGCAGGTCGATTAATCCCGGAGCAACGAACAGCCCGGATGCATCAACCGTTTCATAGCCGGCCGCCTCTATATTCTCTTTTAATTCGGAAATTATCTTTCCATCTATTTTAATATCTGCTTGTTTCAGATTACCTTCCTCAGTTAGCAACGAACCATTTTTGATGATGAGCTTCATACACGTTTCCTCCTTCAGCTTTTTCGAATGCTCTCTTTAGGACTGCCATTCTTACAAACACACCATTTTCCATTTGTTTAAAGATTCTAGAACGCTCGCATTCTACTAATTCACTATCTATTTCCATTCCTCGGTTTACGGGTGCCGGGTGCATAATGATGGCGTTTTGCTTCATAGAACGTTCCCTATCCTTCGTCAGGCCATAACTTGAAAGATAATCACCATCCTGGACACCCGAGCCTCCGGAATGCCTTTCGTGCTGTATGCGGAGCAGCATCACGACATCCGCTGTTTTTATGGCGCTATCGATATTTTCATAACTTCCTGTATTGAGACTAAAATCCATCCATTCCTTGGGACCCGAGAACACAACTTCCGCCCCAAGCCTTGTCAAAGCGTCTGCATTGGAACGGGCAACCCTGCTGTGTCTGATATCCCCGATGATCGCAACCTTTAAGCCAGATAAACTTCCTAATTCCTGCTTGATAGTTAATAGATCCAGGAGCGATTGGGTCGGATGGTTTCCGCAGCCGTCCCCTGCATTGATTACCGGTATGTTCAGCCTGCCTTCCAGTTCATTGAAGTATTTGTCTTGTTTATGGCGGATGACAAGAGCACCGGCACCTATGGACTGCAGAGTTTTTGCTGTATCATACAAAGTTTCTCCCTTTTGGACACTTGATGTTGCAGCCTCAAAATGGATAACATCCAGTCCAAGCCTTCTTTCCGCTACTTCAAAGCTGCATTTTGTTCGTGTGCTAGGCTCAAAAAAAAGGTTGGCTACAAACAGTTTTTTACCCGGCTCCCACAGCCTTCCCTCCGCAAAGCTTTGTGCATCTTTCAGGATTTCATTTATTTCGTGAACCTGCAGATCATTCATTGTCAGTAAAGAGTTCATAAGTATCGACCCCTTCTTGTTTTTTGGAAGTTTATCCGCTTGGCAAGCTGGTTTAATTCTGTAAAAAAAAACACCCTATCCATAGAGAGGATAGGGTGTTTAGAGTAAAGATGGAGGGCAAAGCCATAGGACAGTTCCTGATATTTATACTTATAGCAGGGACAGCCTAAACTATGCCTTATTCCGTCTTCACTACCAACACCCTTTTAAGCCTCTCTGGACCTCTTTTAAAAAGTGTTAAGCCGCGTTTACCGGATTATTTTTTTTTTCCGCTTCAAACATATTTCCGCTATTCTTTTCCCTTCCAGGAAGGATAAGGTTTAACAATACTCCAATTAAAGCAGCAAGAGCCATTCCGGAAAGCGATACCGCATCTGAAAGCTTTACAAATGCTCCACCGACTCCGATTACAAGGATGACAGAAGATATAATTAAGTTTCTGTTATTGCCAAAGTCTACTTTATTGTCAATCAGCATCCGTAAGCCGCTTGAAGCGATGATTCCAAATAACAGGATTGATATTCCTCCCATAACCGCTGAAGGGATTGAACTGATCACTGCTGAAATTTTTCCGATGAAGCCAAAGCAGATCGCAATCACAGCAGCACCGCCGATAATAAAGACGCTGAAAGCTCTTGTAATGGCCATAACACCGATATTTTCCCCATATGAAGTTAACGGCGGTCCGCCAATCAGGGAACCAATCATAATTCCAACCCCATCACCCATAACCGAACGATGTAAGCCT
The DNA here is from genome assembly GCF_002860285.1 of Bacillus sp. M6-12. Taxonomy (GTDB): domain Bacteria; phylum Bacillota; class Bacilli; order Bacillales; family DSM-1321; genus Peribacillus. The sequence goes on along the minus strand of NZ_PGVF01000014.1, from coordinate 198,702 downwards.
GGTTTTTCGATAAAGTTTCTTCCAACTACCTTGCTTAAAACCATTTGGTGACCGATATGCTCAGCCAGTGTTACAATCGCAACCGGAATCATAATCAAGGCGACTTCCCAGGAAAAGACAGGGGTGTATGTTGCAAACGGGATCATGAATTCCGGCATTTGGAACCATGCCGCTTCCTGAACACCGCTCAGATCCACAATTCCAGCAAAGAAAGCAGTAGTATAACCTGCGATGATACCGATAAGGATTGGAATCAGGCCAAGGAATCCTTTAAGAAACATTGAGCAAACAATTGTAACTCCAAGCGTAATTAATGCCACAGTAATGTGGGTAGTGCTGTAAACAAGTTCTCCGGCAGGTGCTCCTGGATTTTCGTACATAGCCATGTTAACTGCCGTACCGGCAAGTCCAAGTCCGATTACAATGATAACCGGGCCAACTACAACTGGCGGTAAAATATTCATCAGCCAGCCAAGGCCGATTTTTTTTATAAGAAGCGCAACCGCTCCGTAAACAAGTCCGGCAAGGAAACAGCCAATCATTGCTGATTCCGGACCGCCTAGTGCTTTCGCGGCAATAATAGGTGAGATAAAGGCGAAAGATGAACCAAGATAAGCCGGGATTTGTCCTTTAGTTACGAGCAAATAAGCAAGCGTTCCAAGTCCGCTTGAAATCAGTGCGATCCCCGGGCTCAGGCCCACTAAGAATGGTACGAGCACTGTGGCGCCAAACATTGCGAAAAGGTGCTGAAGGCTTAACGTTATCCATTGCCCCGGTGACGGGACATCTCTTATATCCAATACTACATCGCGTTTTTGTTCCATGATATATCCTCCTAGTTCTTAAAAGTGCAAGCACCCTGGTCGAGGCTAGAGCTAGATATCTCTACCTGTTAAACAAGATACACTTTCTTTTCATAAGAAAACCCTCTTTGCCAGAGGGTACAAGGAGGGCAGCCGGACGCCATGCGCCGCTTTTGTCTGCCTTCCCCTTGTCAGCCTCTCGGGACTGCTTGTTAAAAGGGTGAATATTTACTTTTCTAGAATGCTTACTTGGTCTTCTGAATCTACTTCAGTAAGTGAAACAGATATTTTTTCCTGCAGCGAGGTTGGTACGTTCTTTCCGACATAATCTGCCCGGATTGGCAATTCCCGGTGGCCTCTGTCCACAAGCACTGCAAGCTGGATGTGAGCCGGTCTCCCGATATCTACCAAAGCGTCCAGTGCAGCCCGGACTGTCCTGCCGGTATAAAGGACATCATCCACCAAAATTACTTTCTTATCGGTAATATCTGCCGGAATGTCAGATCCTTTTACTAACGGATCACCGTCAGTCGTTTTTTTGGTAAGGTCGTCTCTGTAAAGAGTAATATCAAGCTCTCCCACCGCAACCTTCTTGCCTTCAATCTGTTCGATTTTTTCAGCAAGCCTGTTTGCCAGGAATATCCCTCTTGTTTTGATACCGACCAATACACAATTTTCAATACCCTTATTCTTCTCAATAATTTCATGTGCAATCCTTGTAAGAGCTCTTCTGATTGCCTGTTCATCCAAAACAACTGCTTTTTCAATCATTTATTACTTTCATCCTTTCCTATCCGGATGGAAAAACGGAATTAAAAAATCCCCCTGCCGCTCAGCAGGAGGATACAGATAATTGCATGTTATGGACAAGGTTGTGAAAACCACAGTGAAACTGTCCATAAAAATCCGTTTCCTTCTCAGCCTCACGGGACTGTCATTAAAGGTTCTTATTAAGCTATCCTCATCTTAAAGAAAGATGGGCAGTTTGTCAACGCTTATGGCGAAGTTTGTCGAGAAGTTCTTCAAATATTGGCGGCAGCGGAGCCTCAAACTCGATATATTCCTTTGTTCTGGGATGTACAAAGCCAAGTACGCCAGCATGAAGAGCCTGTCCGTCTATATCAAGTGTTTTTCTTGGGCCATATTTAGGATCTCCTGCGAGGGGAAAGCCAATATACTTCATATGGACACGAATCTGATGAGTTCTTCCTGTTTCCAGCTGGCACTCAACGAATGTGAAATTATCAAACCTCTCAAGCACACGAAAGTGGGTCACCGCATTTTTAGCATTTTCCTCGGTAACCGTCATGCTTTGGCGGTCTTTTTTATCGCGCCCGATCGGTGCGTCAATCGTACCGTAATCATGCGGTATGATACCATGGACTATAGCCCGGTATTTTCTGGTGACCGTTTTATCAACCAGCTGCTGTACAAGGCTTTCGTGAGCCATGTCATTTTTTGCAACCATCAATAAGCCTGATGTATCCTTATCGATTCGATGAACAATGCCAGGCCGCATGACTCCATTTATTCCGGAAAGATCCTTGCAATGGGCCATCAGGCCATTAACCAGCGTGCCGGAAGTATGTCCGGGTGCCGGGTGGACAACCATCCCTCTTGGCTTGTTCACAACAAGCACGTCGCTGTCCTCGTAATAAATCTCCAGATTCATTTCTTCCGCTTCAACATCCAGATCTTCAGGTTCAGGAATTACAATTGTAATTTCATCCCCTGCACTGCATTTATAATTCGTTTTTACCGCTGAACCATTCACTAGAACATGGTTTTCCTTGATCCATTGCTGTACCTGGGTTCTAGACCACTCTTCATTTAATGTGGAAAGAACCTTATCGATGCGAAGGCCGTTTTCCTCTTCTAGAACTGTATGCTGAAAATTACTCATTTGTTGTTTGCCCCTTCACCAGTTTTTCTTCAAAAAGCATGTAAATAACGAGCATTGCTACGCCGATCGTCAATGCAGCATCCGCAATATTAAACACCGGAAAATTATAGCTGAATATATATGTATGGATAAAATCAACCACTTCTTTTCGAAAAATACGGTCAATAAAATTTCCGATTGCACCGCCAAGCATTAGCCCCAGGGAAATCCCAAGCAGCCTATGCTGTTTTGCCATTTTCTGTATGTAATAAACCAAGCCGGCTACTACGATAACAGTAATAATATAAAAAAACCACATCTTACCTTCAAGGATTCCCCAAGCAGCACCGCGGTTACGATGGGAAGTTATGTAAAAAACATTTTCGATCACCGGGAAGCTATCCCCAAGTTCCATCTTTTTGACGATCAGCACCTTGGTGATTTGATCCAGCAAAATTACTAACAGCGCAATAATATAATATAACACAAAGCTACCCCCAACTCTTAGCTAATCTATTCTAGAATTGTAGCATATTCCCTATTTTTATGCACAAGAACATGGACGAAAAACGAAAGCGCCCTGACAAAGGAAGGTATCGACGGCCAGGTCATAACCATAGAGGGACTTTATTTACCTGCGAAAAAAAGCTGCTTTATTTTTACTATTAAAAAAAGTTGCTTGGAGCTAAAGCTGCTTTTGTTATCCTAGGCTGGTACTGTAAAATTTCCTCAAAACAATAAAAGAGGAGCCCGTAAATTTTGGGACTCCTTCCTGACCGCTAAAATTAGTTTAGCGAAGCAAAATATCCTGATTTTCTTTTTTAAATTATTTTGCGTAATGCTCTTCTACTACAGCTGCACAGCGAGGGCAAAGGGTAGGATGGTCTTCAACCTTGCCTACATCCTTGGAAACATTCCAGCAGCGCTCACAGATTTCTCCTTCTGCCTTTGTAACAACGATGGCAGCACGTTCTAGTTTTAGCGCGTCTGCAGGTGCTTCTGAAAAGCTTCCCGCCACTTCAAAATCAGAAACGATAAATAGCTGCTCAAGGCTTTCGTTGATGCTATCAAGCAAAGTTTTTGTTTTGTCATCAACATAGACAGAAACTTTAGCATTAAGTGATTTACCAATGATCTTTGCGTTCCTTGCTTCCTCGAGCGCTTTAAGAACATCATCACGGAGATCCATGAACGCACTCCATTTTTGCTCCAGCTCCACAGCATTATCATATTCATGATCTTCCGGCATTAAAGTAAGCTGCACACTCTCTTCCTGCACACCCGGAAGGAATGACCAAACCTCATCTGCAGTATGAGACAGGATTGGAGAAACAAGCTTAGTGAGTGAAAGAAGCGTTTCTGATAATACTGTTTGGATGGCTCTGCGTTTTACGTCGTCAGGTGCTTCGCAGTATAAAATATCTTTGGCGTAATCCAGGTAGAATGCGCTCAAATCAAGGGTACAGAAGTTGTTTACAAGGTGATAGATATTGGCGAATTCATATCTTTCATAAGCCTGCTTCACATTCTTTACAAGTTTGTTCAGCCTTACGAGCATATATTGGTCAACTTCCTGCAAGTCGCTGTACGCTACAGCATCCGTTTCAGCATTAAAACCATCCAGTGTTCCCAAAAGGAATCTGAATGTATTGCGGATTTTACGATACACTTCAGCTACCTGCTTTAAAATTGCATCTGAAACACGCACATCCGATTGATAGTCAACAGATGCTACCCAAAGACGCAGGATATCTGCACCAAGCTGGTTCATGACCTTCGACGGGACAACTGTATTCCCAAGTGACTTACTCATTTTTCGTCCTTCGCCATCCAATGCAAAACCGTGGCTCAGTACGCCTTTATATGGCGCTTTTCCTGTTACGGCAACTCCTGTAGAAAGTGAAGAGTTGAACCAGCCGCGGTACTGGTCGGAGCCTTCCAGGTATAAATCTGCCGGCCTTTGCAGGTCAGAACGTTCTTCCAAAACAGCCTGGTGTGATGAACCTGAATCGAACCAAACATCCATAATATCAGTTTCTTTAGTAAACTGGCCATTCGGGCTTCCTTCGTGAGTAAAGCCTTCAGGGAGCAGGTCTTTGGCTTCGCGTTCAAACCAGATATTTGAGCCATGTTCACGGAACAGGTTTGAAACATGATCAATCGTTTCGTCAGTGATAATGGAATCTCCGTTTTCAGCATAAAACACAGGGATTGGAACGCCCCATGCCCTCTGGCGTGAGATACACCAGTCGCCGCGGTCACGGACCATATTAAACAGGCGTGTTTCTCCCCAGGCCGGAACCCACTTTGTTTCTTCAATTGCCCTTAGGAGATCGCTGCGGAAATCTTTAATAGAAGCAAACCACTGGGCTGTAGCACGGAAAATCGTTGGCTTTTTGGTGCGCCAATCGTGCGGATATGAGTGTGTGATAAATGTCAGGTTAAGAAGTGCTCCTGCTTCCTTTAGCTTCTCGGTGATAGGCTTATTTGCTTCATCGTAAAATAATCCAGCAAATTCACCGGCTTCACTTGTCATATAACCTTTTTCATCAACCGGGCATAATACGTCCAAACCATATTTTTGGCCGACAATAAAGTCGTCTTCCCCATGGCCAGGAGCCGTATGGACACATCCGGTACCTGCATCAAGAGTTACATGCTCACCAAGCATAACCAAGGACTCCCTGTCGAACAAAGGATGCTTCGCTACGATCCTGTCGAATTCGCTTCCTTTGTTTTTTGCTGCAACAGCGGGATTTTCCCATCCTACTGCCTTTGTAACAGATTCTAAAAGGCCTTCGGCAACAATATATTTCTTGCCTGCTTCTTCTACAGTTACATAGCTAAGCTCTGGGTGAAGAGAGATCCCTAGATTTGCTGGAATCGTCCAAGGAGTTGTTGTCCAAATAACGATATTTGTACCTTCGTCGACAACTCCCTTTCCATCAGTAACCTCAAAACTTACATAAATAGAAGCAGATCGTTTATCGTAATATTCAATTTCTGCTTCCGCAAGGGCTGATTCACTGGAAGGAGACCAATAGACTGGTTTTTTCCCTTTATAGATATAGCCTTTTTTCGCCATATCACCAAAAACTTTGATTTGCTGAGCCTCGTATTCTGGCTTAAGGGTAATATATGGATTTTCCCAGTCGCCGCGGACACCTAGGCGCTTAAACTGTTCACGCTGGCTGTCAATCTGCTCATACGCATACTGCTCACAAAGCTTTCGGAACTCAGCAACAGTCATTTCTTTACGTTTAACGCCTTTTTTCGCTAAAGCCGTTTCAATCGGGAGTCCGTGTGTATCCCAGCCAGGTACATACGGAGCATGAAATCCATTCATGGACTTATATCTCACGATAAAGTCTTTCAGGATTTTATTTAAAGCATGGCCCATATGGATGTCGCCGTTAGCGTATGGAGGCCCGTCATGAAGAACGAACATAGGCCGTCCCTTAGTATGCTCCTGGACTTTTTGATAGATGTCCATTTTGTTCCACGATTCCTGGATTTCAGGTTCTCTTTTCGGCAGATTTCCGCGCATTGGAAATTCTGTTTTTGGCATTAACAGCGTATCTTTATACTCCATTTCAATTCCTCCGTTTTTAAGTAACATTCATTCTTTGCCACTTGATGACAAAACAATTTTTCACATACAAAAAAGCCCTCTCATCCCAAAATAGGGACGAGAAGGCTTATTATCCTTTTCCCGCGGTACCACCCTTGCTAGACTGCAAGCACAATACTTGCGTCCTCTTAAACATTCGTAACGTGAATGGCACGCTTCGTTTACTGATTTCTCAATGTTCAACTCAGAACTCGAGGGCGATCTTCCATAGCTTTGCCTATGCCGGGCTTCCACCGCCCCCGGCTCGCTTCTCTGAATGGATAATTCCATTTGATATAGGCAGGATAAAGTATGTACTGTCCCTGTCATCGTTTTAAAAATATGAATGTTATATTATTAAAAGATTATATGCGAAAAATGCTCTGAACGTCAAGTCACGATCAAATGTGAAGTGCAGCAATTATCCAATGCCTGGGAGCACCATCAAACTTAATCCTGTTTTGAACTGTTCAATTCAGTTGCATCCAATTCATACTCGAGCAGATGATCCCAATCATCATTGTCCAATAAGTCCAGCTGTGCCTCAACCAGCATCTTAAAACGGGTCCGAAATACCTTGGATTGCTTTTTAAGTTCTTCGATATCAAGGGCTATTTTCCTCGCCTTTGAAAGGGATTCATTCACGATCCGGTCGGCATTTTTTTCTGCTTCTTTTACGATCAGCTTTGCTTCCTTATGGGCATTTCGCTTTACTTCTTCACCAGCTTCCTGGGCAATTACAATCGATTTATTCAGAGTTTCCTCAATGGTTGTAAAATGGCCCAGTTTTTCATGCATATCATTTAATTTTTCTTCAAGCTCTTTTTTCTCGCGAAGCAGCAATTCGTAATCTTTTATGACTTGGTCAAGAAATTCATTTACTTCATCCTCATCATATCCTCGGAATCCTTTGCTGAATTCCTTATTATGTATATCCAAAGGGGATAAAGGCATAAAGCACCTCCAAAAAAATTTAGAAAAGCGCGGAGCACCTGTCAAAAGGCACACCGGTTATGTACGCCGCGTTACTGTCTAACTCCTTGCCTGCCTGCGCGGCATCTGCTCCAGCACGTACAGATCTTTATTCAATTCATAAGAACTGCTGGATGCTTGTGCTAGACACCAGTACACATTGATATGTAATCATTTTTCTATATAATCTATAGTACGTTTCGACAGCCATTTTGTAAATCCTTCTATTTCTTCAATTATTTTTGCCGCCCCGCAGTAATTCGCCATTTATCCTTCTTTGTTTTTCCGTCTATCGACAAAATTTTGCACCGTCCAAAGCCCCGCACTGACAGGATATCACCTTCTCGGCATTCTTCAGAAGTATTCTCTTCCTCTTTAAAATTCACCTTGACCTTACCTGATATAATCAAAGCCTTTGTTTTTTCACGGGACAGATTTAAGAGGCTGGAAAGGACTACGTCTAATCTCATTGAACTGACAGTGGTGACGGTTTCCTCCCACTTTTCCTCTGCCTGAATTATTTTTTCAAGCGGCTTCTCCTTTAAGGCAACTGCTGACTTTCCGACTTTATTAAGATTGGCCAGCAAGTAATTTTCAATTTCCTTTGCTGCAACGATTTGGACGGAATCACCTGAAATCAGTACATCGCCGAATTTTTCACGTTTTAGCCCGAGTGACATCAGTGTTCCAAGAATCTGCCGATGCTCCATAGCAACAAATTTTTTCGGGTAAATGACTTCAAACAGAACGACCTGGTAATCTTCTTCTCCTGGAATGAAGTAATCCGGAAAGAGCATTGCCCTTTTTCGCTCAGTATGCTCCCCTCCTCCGAAGAACTCAATTTTGACTTCGGCATCATTCCCTGTGATGGACATAAGTATCTGCTGTTCCCTTGGATCGAGAAAATCCGTAAGCTTAGGGGCATACGAGTTTCTTACTTGTTCTTTTAAATTTTGGGCCTGGTCAATAAATTCTTTTTCCTCAGGCCGGAAATGCTGATAAATGCTCATCTCTTCCACTCCTCAATTGATAAGACAAAGGACCTTAATACCAGCTTTTTCTAAGGGGCCTTCGTTAAAGCAGAAAACTGCACGCTTTGCATGCATGAAGGACTGGTTACTCTTTGAATAGAATCAGATTGGCTTTTGCTGTCCAACAACGATATGTAAAAAAGTAAAACAAAAAGGGATCAAATTGACCCCTTAGATAATACTGTTTATTGTATCCATCTCTGGACCATGAAATAAAGTTCAAGCAGTCCTGAAGAGGCCAGCTGCAATACAAAGATCGCAACAATCGGCGAAATGTCAATCATTCCGATAGACGGAATGAACCGGCGAAAAACTTCCAAATAAGGCTCGCATATTTTCCCAAGAAATTGCCCGATTGCCGTTTCACGGGCATTTGGAAACCATGACATTAATATATAAGCGATTAATGCATAGGAGTATATTTTCATTAGTTTTAAAATAATCAGTACAACAGTGTACATTACTTATTTACCACCTCAATTCTTCATATTCATCATGTGAAAGGCCGGTAATATTTCCGGAAACATCAACGTTTTCCGGTGTGCACAGGAAAATATCTGTTCCGATTTTTTGAATATCACCGCTTATTGCATACACAGTTCCGCTTAGGAAATCTACGATTCTTTTCGCCTGGTCATGTTCGATCCTCTGCAGATTAACGACAACAGCCCTTCGGTTTCTTAAATGATCTGCAACATCCTGTGCCTCTGAATAAACTCTCGGTTCAAGCAGTACGACCTTTGATGACTTCTGGACACTCTGCAGGCTGACAACATTTTGCAGCGGCTGCTGCGCCTGCCTGGAAGCTGTTTTGAGTGGCTTTTGGTCCGGTACCTGTTCATCTTCGACAATTTCTTTATATTCATATTCATCATCAAGTGCAAAAAATGATTTAATCTTTGATATTACTGTCATTATGGCACCTCCTTAAGAATCTTCGCCCACTAATGCGGTTCCTATTCGAATTAATGTAGCTCCCTCTTCAATGGCTATGGTAAAATCATTGCTCATTCCCATTGAAAGCTCCCTGCAAGGTGCATTCTTTAGTCCTGCAGCCTGAATGTCAAGCTGAAGCTGTTTTAGCTTTCGGAAGACGGAGCGGATAATTCCTTCCTCTTCTGTCAGGGGAGCCATGGTCATCAGTCCCTCAATGATAATTTTGTCAAAGCCGCTTAGCTGTTTGATAAAATTCAAGGCTTCATCAGGAGAGATTCCATGTTTTGATTCTTCTCCAGATGCATTGACCTGGACAAAGCATTTAACCGGAGCTTGAGCACGCTTTTGGATTTCCTCCGCCAGAGACAGACGGTCCAGGGAATGAATGTAGTCAGCTATTCCCATGATATTTTTCACCTTCCGTGTCTGCAAGGAACCAATGTAGTGCCACACTGGCTTGTCCCCCAGGTGTTCATACTTTGCCAATAGCCCCTCATCGCGGTTTTCGCCAAGATCAGTTATGCCTGCTTCCAATGCTTCAGCAGCACGTTCAGTTGAAACGTATTTTGTAACTGCCACGATCGTAACATCTTCGGGATTTCGCCCGCATCTTTTACATGCTTCCTCTATCTTTTTCTTGATGTTGTTTAAATTGTCTGTAACCTTCACTTCTGTACTAATCCTCCTTCCAGCCAATAAAGCTCATCATGCGACCCGTTATCCCGGAATCTCTCCGATGTGAAAAAAACATATCGCTATCGCAGCTGGTACAAAACCTGGATACTTGTATTTGGCCAGGAGGAACACCTGCTTTTTGCAGGATCAATTCATTCAATCTTTTTAAATCGAGCTGATATTGTCCCTCACTGATTCGATTATAGGGTTTTTCGTCCATTTCTTCCAGTCTATTTTCGACAAATTGTATGACTCTGTCATCAACAATATAGCAATCCGTACAAATAGAGGGGCCGATTACAGCATGGATATCACGAGCAGCTACCCCCTCAGCCTGCCATTTCTCGATCATTTCTGCAGCTATACCATTAACCGTACCCTTCCAGCCAGCATGCGCAACTCCGATATGGCGGCTGGAGGATGAATAAAAATAAAGCGGAACACAGTCAGCGAAGCAAAGGGTTAACAGGATGCCCGGCTCTTCTGTATACAATCCATCAGTTGCTTTTAGGCTTGAAGAATAGTCAGCCGATCCCTTTCCGATATCTTGAGAGTTAACTTTTACTGTCCTTACTTCATGTGTCTGTTCAGCGCCTATCCAGCAGTTAAGCGGGAAGGAAAGATTATCTCCGACAATTTCGCGGTTGGCAATCACATCTTCTAGCTTATCATTTACATGAAAACCCAAGTTTAAGCTTTCAAAATTCCCAGAGCCATGCCCGCCGTTTTTTGTCGTAAAACCTGCAATTAACATTGGGTTGGCTTCCATCCAAGATTCTATGAATAAATATTGTTTTGTTCCCGGTTTGAAAGGTTCGTTCATAATTCCGCCTCATAGTTTTTTCTATTAGTGTAACATACTATCCTTTGAAAACGCTTCTTATAAGTAGCAATTAGCCAGTAATTTCCCCGTATTGCTTTCCCTGTATATAAAGTATAAAACCACTGCTGCTGTATTCCCGGTATAAATAAGCATTGTAGCTCACTGTTTATTTTCAATGGTTGTCAATAAACCTGCCGACTGGTCAACTAAAATTACATCTGCACCAATTTTCCGTATCTTTCTCCATGGAATAATAACATCCTCTTCCTTGCCAAAAAAGCCTAACACTTTCCCGCCATTGGAAACAACGATCGCTTCAATAGTGCCGTTTGCAACATTGATAACCAGGTCTGAAATACTTCCCAAGATTTTTCCGTCAGAAATACTTACCACTTCTTTTATCTGAAATTCTGAAATTTTCACCATGTTTACCAGCTCCCGAAGCATCATTTTACTTAAACTATATGCTTACAGTGAGCTATCAATGAAAGGTTTCCATTTTTACTGCAATACATGATAAACTCGTGTCTCAAGTCAGAGTAAGACGGCTTAGTAATCAGCTGCAGCCTCTCTTTGGTGAGCTGCATCAAATGAAATTAATCTTGCTTCTTTGATAAAGAGGTCCCCAAACTTTCTATTATCCCAAGCAAAAACCCCTGCCATTTTTGTCAGGGGTCCATACTTTACAATTTATGTGTTGTTATTAAACCTAACGTTAGTTTTATTACTGCTGAATATTTTTGTTCATTTGACGGATTGCTGCTTTTTCAAGCCGGGAAACCTGTGCCTGTGAAATCCCGATTTCTTCAGCAACTTCCATTTGCGTTTTGCCCTGGAAAAACCGTTTGCGAAGAATCAGCTTTTCCCTTTCATTCAGCCTTCTCATGCCTTCTTTTAATGCAATTTCATCAATCCATTGGCTGTCCTTATTTTTTTCATCGCTGAGCTGATCCATTACATAGATCGGGTCACCACCATCATTATAGATCGGCTCGAATAAAGACACAGGATCTTGGATAGCATCAAGGGCAAAAACAATGTCCTCATGAGGGACTTCAAGCACTTTGGCTATCTCTATTGCTGTTGGTTCACGAGAGGTCTCGCTCATTAGCCTCTCTTTTACCTGCAGCGCCTTGTAGGCAATGTCCCGCAATGATCGGGATACACGGATCGGATTATTATCGCGTAAGTATCTTCTGATTTCACCGATAATCATTGGTACTGCGTACGTAGAAAACTTGACATTCTGTCCTAGATCAAAATTATCAATGGATTTCATTAATCCAATACAGCCGACCTGAAACAGGTCATCGACAAATTCACCACGGTTGTTAAATCGCTGGATCACGCTTAATACAAGCCTGAGGTTTCCGTTTACCAATTTTTCTCTTGCTGAAATATCGCCTTCTTGCATTTCCTTAAAAAGCTTTCTCATTTCATCGTTTTTCAAAACTGGCAACTTCGAAGTGTCAACACCACAGATTTCAACTTTATTTCGTGACAATCTATTCCCTCCTCACAGGAGCTGCTGTTCAAAAAACAGTATCTCCGCGGAAGGAAAAAATATGCATCTGCTGCCATGACGCTGTCCCCTAAAAAGGGGATCCAGGCAGCCGGAATATTGATAATCCTAGGATTTTTTTACGAAAAATAATTTTTGTTGTCCACCTCCATCCCTAGTCCCGGCTCACAGGAAAAGGAACAGTGCAGAAACTATACGCCGTACAAAAATTGCGTCAGCTTTGTGAGAATGCGGGTCAGGAAAGCTTTGCATCAGTACTAGGCTGCAAATGGGGTTAACCTGCAGCACTGGCGCACTTAGCTGTCCTCCCTCCATCCGGTCGCATCCGCCTTTCTCAAACCATTTTATTAAATTCCTTGCGTAGCCTTTTGATAATTCGCTTTTCCAGCCTGGATATATAGGATTGGGAGATGCCAAGCATGTCTGCAACATCCTTTTGCGTTTTTTCCTCCCCGCCGATAAGCCCAAAGCGAAGCTCCATGATTTGCTTTTCCCGGTCAGAGAGCTGATGAAGTGCCTTTGTTAACAGCTTTCGGTCAACATTAGCTTCAAGATCCTTTGTAATGATATCCTCTTCCGTTCCCAAAACGTCAGAGAGAAGAAGTTCATTGCCATCCCAGTCAATATTCAATGGTTCATCAAAGGAAACCTCTGATCTGATTTTATTATTTCTTCTCAAATACATCAGGATTTCGTTTTCAATACAGCGGGAAGCATATGTAGCAAGCTTTATTTTCTTTTCAGGGTTAAATGTATTCACCGCTTTGATTAAACCGATCGTACCAATGCTGATTAAATCTTCAATATTTATGCCGGTATTCTCAAACTTTCTCGCTATATATACGACAAGCCGGAGATTTCTTTCAATAAGGATTGCACGGGCTGCTTCATCTCCGCCGGGGAGCTTATTGATCAGCAATTCTTCCTCTTCTTTGCTTAGCGGAGGCGGGAGAGCTTCACTTCCCCCAATATAAAATATTTCATCAGCCTTCAGTCCGAATTTATATAAAAGCTTATACCAGTAGTAAGTGAGGCGGAGGATAAATTTTTTCAAGGTGGTTCTCCCTTCTATTTTTGTTAATTGTTGAGTATAGATTTAATAACACTTAAGATGCAGACTGAATATTGGTGCCGGTAAGCATTTTCGGATGGACGATTGCCTGGTAGGCATTATCGGGTGAAAGCTGCTGTCTTGTAAACGAAACCAGTGCCCTGGATGCATCAGCCACACCGTTTTCTTGAGAAATAAAGATTGAGTCAGCTTTAAATGCGGCAAGAAGTCCATTGTCATTACCAACTACCTTGCATGGAATCATTCGGAGCCGATCATCCCATTCAACATCTACCGGTCCATCCCCTGACAGGAAAGCATCTACATCATCAATCATCGCTAATACACTTTCCGGCAATTCCTCCTCAATCCCCTTTATTGATAAAATCATCACAGGGGAACGGGAAATTGGATCATACAGCTGGTTTCCGCTGTCGACAAGCCCGGTAACTTTCCAATCACAGTTTTTCAGTTTAATAGCAACTGTAACCAATTGATCAAAGGCAATTGAAGCCATTTCAATATTATCGATGCTGCGCTTTGAAAAATACCAGGCTGCCGGGAATCCAAGCACCACAAATATCCAGCTTGCCGAATCACCAAATCCAGCCGTTCTGTGAGTAAAGCCTGAACTAAGGGCAGTGGGATTAAATTGAAAAAAATAATGCAGCCCAAGGAGTACACCGCCAGATAGGAATGTGATGAAATATAATAAAAGCAGACTCTTTAAAAATAATTGAAACCTGACAAAGCCAAAAACTGCTATTATCATAAATACGGAAAAAAGCAGCTTCACAAGAAGATGGCCGGTCAGCCATTGATATGGCGTAAATGCTAAAAGGATAATCAGCGAACCAATAAATCCCCCAAACATAATGCGCCAGACCTTTACCCTTCTTTTCAAAAGAATGGCCGTCCAATAAAGAAGGAGGCAATCAAAGCCCCAATTTAAGAGCCATATTACGTCCAAATAAAGCGTCAATCATTCCCCTCCTTGCAACACTCAACCTGTTAACACGAAAAGCGCAAGTGCCTTTCAGTTGGGATCGTCGGCCAGCACGCCTTCAAACGTTCAAAAACCACTATTGATTTCGGAAAAGATGCCGGGCTAGCCAGACTTCTATACATGTTAAAAGGAATTGATTCTTTTCTTTAAAAAAGTATAGCGTACCTGCCCGCTTAAAGTGTGTCACTTTTTGGCATGAAAATATAAGAGTTTTTCAGACTTTTTTGCTTATTTTGTAGAATGATAATTAGAAATATGAAAACTGCAAAAGGCATCCAGCTTAAAGAGTCCCTGCATACACTAAGAATGCTGGCTCGCACATCCGGCATCCTATTCCTGATGCCGATCAAAACCCCCAAAAAACAATCTTGAGTTTTTACTCCCAGCCTTTGCATGAAAATAAGCATAAAAAGTTAGTAGATGCTTACACAATAAAGACGGGGGTGAGCAAAGCTAAACGACTAAGTGACTTTAACATTTTATTTGATTAACTTTTCTTATGCCCAATTGGCACAGCTTCGCCCTCCGACCCTTTTCCACAAAAAAAACCTTGCCCGCGGGCAAGGTTTTTGTATAGCTTATTAACGTCTTCTGTTGCGGTTGCGAAGGAATGTAGGGATATCCAGTGCTTCCTCAGCATTATTAACATTCCGAACCGGTTCATTTACTGGCTCTTCCCGCTTTGTTTCCCTTTTGGCAGGTGCGGGAGCAGCAGGTCTTGACTGCTGTCCGAATGAAGGCCTAGATTGGCGCACTGGTGCTTCTGTTTCACTGAATCCTGTTGCAATTACAGTTACTACGATTTCATCCTTTAATGCTTCATTGATCACGGAACCGAAAATCATATTTACATCCTGATCAGAAGCGGAGGCAACGATATCTGCAGCTTCCTGGACTTCAAATAGGCTAAGGTTTGTGCCGCCGGTAATGTTCATAAGTACACCTTGTGCCCCATCAATTGATGTTTCAAGAAGCGGAGAAGATACAGCTTTTTTGGCTGCTTCAGCAGCACGGTTTTCTCCAGAGGCAATCCCTATTCCCATTAGCGCGGATCCTTTATTGGACATGATTGTTTTGACATCTGCAAAGTCAAGGTTAATGAGACCTGGTGTCGCAATCAGGTCAGAAATACCCTGTACCCCTTGGCGCAGTACATTATCGGCTTCCCGGAATGCCTCAAGCATTGGAGTGCTTTTATCGACGATTTCCAGGATTCGGTCATTCGGGATAACAATGAGAGTATCAACCGCTTCCTTCAATGCGGAAATTCCGCCTTGAGCCTGCGTAGCCCGCTTGCGGCCTTCAAAGGTAAATGGCCGGGTAACGACCCCTACTGTCAATGCTCCCAGATCCCTGGCAATCTGGGCAATAACTGGAGCAGCTCCTGTACCAGTTCCGCCGCCCATTCCAGCAGTTACGAAAACCATATCGGCTCCGCGCAATGCTTCCTCTAGCTGTTCTTTACTTTCTTCAGCAGCCTTTTTTCCGACTTCCGGATTTGCACCCGCTCCAAGTCCGCGTGTAAGTTTGCCGCCAATCTGCATTTTAATTTCAGCCTTTGATAGATTAAGCGCTTGGGCGTCTGTATTGACAGAGATATATTCTACCCCTTGTACCCCGTGCTCTATCATTCGGTTCACGGCATTGTTTCCGCCGCCGCCGACGCCGATTACCTTAATCGTAGCTAATTGATCTAAATTAGAATCAAACTCTAACATGATAATCCTCCTAATTTGACGATATTCCCTTTTATGTTCCGTTTATTCAAAAAAATAGCCCAATATCTTTTTAAATTTAGAATCGCCCTTTTCAACCGGTTTCTGCTCTGTTCTTTCCTTCGGCTTTTGAGGCTGTTTTTGGATATTTAGATCATTTCGCTCAGCAGCAGCCGCTACAGCTCCAGAATGCGATGTGCCTCCAGCCTGCATTCTTGCTTTTTTGCAGGCATGCTTGATCAGGCCAACCGCTGTTGTATACTGCGGTTCACGGACACCGATATAATTCGGCTCTGCCGTACGGACACGGTTCTGGAACACATAGCCGGCAAGCTCAAGGACTCCCGGCATTTTAACTACACCGCCAGTCAATACAAATCCTCCTGGTACATCTGAATAGCCAAGCCGGCTTAATTCATCCTGTACAAGATCAAAAATCTCAGTCATCCTTGCTTCTACTATTTCAGAAATCATCAGCTGGTTGCATGGCTGCACCTGGTCGCTTCCAATAATCGGAATATTGAACACTTCATCTTCCGAAGCGTCATCATAGAAGGCATGTCCATGCTTAATTTTTATTTTTTCTGCATCTTCCGTGGTGGTGCGGAGCACAATGGATAAATCCTTTGTAATAGTCTCCCCGCCGATTGGAATGACGGAAGTATGTTTCAAGTGTCCATGCTCAAATATGGCAAGAGTGGTAGAGCCGCCCCCGATATCAACCATTGCCACACCCAGTTCTTTTTCATCCCTCGACAATACCAGGGAACCTGCAGCGAGGGGCTGCAATGCGATATCAGTAATTTCAAGGCCGGCACGTTCTACACATCTTAGCGTATTATGTAATAATGACCGTAATGCAGTGATAAGTATGCCGCGCATTTCAAGTCTGACACCGATCATTCCGCGTGGGTCACTAATTTCATCAAGCTCGTCCACCTTATAATAAATCGGAAGAACATCGACGATTTCCCTGTCAGCAGGTATTGTGAGAAGCTCTGCTGCTTCCCTTACCCTAATTACATCATGTTCTGTAATTTCTTTATTATCGCTTGATACAGCTACCACACCATGACAGGGCTGCAGCATTATATGATTGCCGCTGATACCAACAACCACTTTTTTAATGTCCATGCCTATCATTCTTTCAGCTTGTTCAACTGCTCTCTGAATTGAATGAACGGTCTCATCTATATCAACGATTGACCCCTTTTTTAATCCATCTGACTTAACGTTGCCAACCCCGATAATATTTAAAGTGTCATTGACCATTTCACCAATGATTACTTTTACACTGGATGTACCGATGTCAAGACTTACGTAAATTTCGCTGTTGTTCATTCCATGGCACCTCCTTCAACACTTTTAATAGAATAAATGAAAGTTATATTTTTTAAGAACCTTTAATATAGAATAGTATAACAGCATTCATATTACTATAGAAAACTATTCGTCATGCATATCTTTTTCCCTCTATAACCCGTTAACTTTTTTCGGTTTTTTTAAAATTCCGGGAATTTCCTGATAAAAGGATTCTGCGGATAACCGCAATATTTTGAAATAAGCGGACGCCAAAGGCAAAGATTGCAGCTAAATACAAGTCTACACCAAGATGTACGCCCAGAAAAGCTAAACTTGCAGCCAAAATTATATTAAAAAAGAAACCTGATACGAATACTTTCTCATCATAAATATTTTGAAGATGTGCCCTGATTCCCCCAAACAAAGTATCTAAAGCAGCCAGCACTGCGATTGAGAGATAGTTTGAGTATTCTGCAGGGATCTTCAAGTCAGTCAGAAGTCCAAGGAGGACGCCTATTAATAGGCCAAAAACCGGCAGCCACATTATGTGTTTCCTCCCTTTTCGCTCATTAAAGCGGGCTCCATATGTCTGATTCGGATTAATTCCTTATATGCCGGAATAGTGACCAAACCTGGCTGGCTAGAAATATCAACTTCAAGGTTATCGATGAAAAATTCTTCTATCGATTCTGAAACCTTCAAGCGGTCCCTTAGCTTAGCAGCATCCTCAGCGATAACTTTAATTTCAATTGGATACTCAGTAAGCGGGTATCCGTCAATCTTTGTCTCACCATTGATGTCACGAATGACTGTCGTGTTAATTACTCTTTGCCCATTCACCGAAATATGCTCGGCATCATACATATTCAGTTCATTAATTAATCGCTTAAGAAGTTCCGGCGATAGATTATTAACCTTTTCACCCAGGACAATCGCTTCTGGCACAGGACTGATTGTAAGTACTATTCCAGGGCCTTTTACTTCGGTTAAACCCGCTTCCTGCTTAAGCTCTTCTAACGTTTCTTTAAGCACCTGTCCTTTTGAGGAAGTTAGTTCAGTTTTATATCCCGCAATGTTTTCCTCAATGCTCCGGATTTCTTTTACTAGTTTGGATTGAGACTGCAGCTCATTTAGGAGATCTCCCCTTATTTCCCAAGTGTCGCGGGTATCACGAATTTCCGGTTCCTGGATCGTCTGAAATTGGATTGCAAGCATAAACCCAAGAATCGTCGCGACTATAGTAAATCCAAATCCCTTTCTACGATTCACGGATTCCACCAATCTTTCTATAAGAAAAGCGCAAGCGCCCTGACATAAGGAACGTCGACTAAGGTCTGGCATGTCCTCACAAAGCTGACGCGTTGTTTCGTGCGATGTATCGCTGCCGCAGTGTTCCCTGTCCTAATGCGTCTGTGCCTGGCTGCTTGTGCTAGACATCAGTATAAATTAAAAAAATCTATACTGTCTTTCTGTAAAAATAAATCGTGTTAGCTGCCCAAAACAGGCTCGAGGATGACTTTATCCTTTTTCTCAATCGTAAAAATAATGTTCTCATTAACCAGCTGATCCTTAACACCTCCCGCAAGGTTCAAAGAGGATTCAAGGACATCTGCATCACCAATTGCTGTAAAAACGAAAGGTGCGGGATGCTGCTGCCCGTCTACCGTTATCACTGGACCGTTGCAGACAATATACGAATTTTGGTTGATCCTTTGCCCATTGACTGCAACAGCAGCTGCACCGGAAATGTACAATTCATTGATCACCTTAAAAACATGGCGTTCGTGAACGAGATATTGGTTAATATTATCGTTATTATTCTCGGTCATTCCGTCTGAAAGAGTAACCTCCACTCCTTCTCCTTTAACCTTGATTTTCCCAAGAAACATTCGGTATTTTTCAGCGTCTTCAGCCAGGTTGAAATACACATTCGCCTCATTGGCCAGTTTCTTTTCAATCGACGTCAGCTCGCCCTGCTTTTCAATTAGTTCGGCTTGAAGATCTCTTGTTTTCTCTTCTTCTTTTATTAATTTATTGCGCAGCTGAAACTCCCTATCCCAGCTTTTATCTTTATAATCAGGCTTTGCCCGTTCCTTGTTCGTCAGATTATAAGAAAATGCAATCATGAACCCAAGCACCAGGGCAACGAGCGAAAGGATGACATGATTACCTTTCACTTTCATCAGAATCAGTTTCCTTTCCTTTATCTGTTTGCTGCCCTTCTGTTTCATAAGACTTGAAAAAAGTCGCCACCTCTAAGTCAATTACTCCCTTGACTCCCGGCTGAAGCTGGCTGATTATCGATGGGTAGTGGACAAGCTTTTCAGCAAGCGTCCGAGAATTTGCACTAACTTCATATCCATCATTCATAAACAGGGTTATATGGTATGTATCTGTTTTTTTAGGAGTGTGATGAATCTCAGATATTGAGTTCGTAATTTCCTGAGGAAGATTCTCCAGTTCTTCAAGAAGCTGGTTGAGTGCATTTCCTTTTTTAAAATCAATCAGAACAGGAGCATGAACAGGTATCTCCTGTTTTTTCAAGGGATCCAGTATCTCTCCATTTTCAAGTATAGGATAAAACCTGCCATCATTTGAAAGATAGGCAATCCTGTCATGTTCTCCAACAGTAATCAGCACTGTACTTGGAAGCTTAATGGAAACGCTGGCGCTTTTAATTTCCGGATATTGTTTAATTTGTCCTGCACTTTCTTTGGTGCCGGCCTTCCAAATGCTGCCGCCCTCTGTCAGTCCGCTTAACTGGATGATTTTACTTGAAGAGATATATCTGTTTCCTTGCACTTTTATATAGCGAATTTCGCTTAATGGCGAGATAAAATATATAACACAGGCAATAAGAATAAAAAACATAGAAAGCAGCATAATTAAGCGCCTGTTTGCCTTCTTTTTTCTTAATTCTTTCAGCTTAGGGATTCGATCTTCAATGGAAACAATTTTCCCGCTTTCCATCCCTGCTCACCTCTTCCAACAATACAAATAAGTATGTTAAAGCCCGCTGGACGGGCTTTAACGGGATTTTATTATACCACAGTAATTGGAAGTGCAGATGAACGTATTTTAATTATTTAACGGTCTTCCGATTATTTCCACTTCTGTTTCCATTTCAAGCGTGTTTTTATCATAGACGGTGTCCTTGACATGCTGGATAAGAGCAAGGACATCTTCAGCCTTCGCACCGCCAGCATTAACTATAAAATTCCCGTGCATCTCTGAGATCTTTGCACCGCCTATGGAATGTCCTTTTAAGCCGGCATCCTCTATCAGCTGCCCTGCATACTTTGGCAGCGGGTTTCTGAAAATGCTTCCTGCGCATGGAAGGTTGTATGGCTGTGTTTCCTTCCGATAATTTTTATTGTTTTGCATCCGCTCAACAATTTCTTCGCGATTTCCTTTTTCCAATGAAAAAATCGCTTCAAGGACGATTCCCGGCTTTTTCTTCTGAAGAACCGATGTACGATAGGAAAATTCCATCTCTTCATTGGAAAGCCATGAAATTGAACCATCATCAAATAGTACACGTGCTAATTTAAGGATTTTTGATATATCAGAGCCATGGGCACCGGCATTCATATACACAGACCCGCCAACTGATCCGGGAATTCCGCTCGCAAATTCGAGTCCGGCAAGGCCCTGCCTGCTGATCTGCATGGACAGGCTCACGAGGGAGACACCGCCTCCTGACCTTACTTCGGTCCCTTCAACAGTATAGTTATCAAGTCCTTTACCAAGTTTAATGACAGCACCCTCGATGCCAAGATCGGATACCAACAAGTTGGATCCCCTCCCGATTGCACGCCAGTTAAGCTTGTATTCTTTAATTACTTTTATGATTTTTTCAAGGCTTTCCATTGATTCGGGTTCAATGAAAATATCAGCGGGTCCGCCGATTTTTATGGTTGTATGGTTGGCCAGCGGTTCATTTTCCAGTATACGGCCGACATCTAATGATTTTAATTTTTCAATTGCTTCTTTCATCTTAAACCTCCCTGGATGGGCATTGTATGTGATATTTCCAGTATATGCTCCGCGGCCCAATCAGTTCTTTTTAGAAATTTCTTTCATAGCTTCAAAAAGGCGGTTTGCAGCATCCGGAATCCCCAGCTCAGCAGCGGATGCTTTCATTGATTCTGTTTTTTCTTTATCCATAATTATGGAATCGATGGCTGCTATCAGCTTTTTCCCCGTCAATTCACTTTCCAGCAGTATCTCGGCAGCTCCGTTGTCACTTAGTGATCGGGCGTTCTTTTCCTGGTGGTTATTGGTAACATAGGGGCTAGGAATAAGAATACTAGGTATTCCTAATACAGTCAGCTCGGCTAAAGTCGTAGCTCCAGCCCTTGCAACAGTTAAATCAACACCTGCAAGAATTTCAGGCATATTATGAACAAAGGGCTTAATATGAACATTTGCAGGGCTGCCAATTAAATTGATTTCCTTTGCGACCTGTTCATAATGAACTTCACCCGTAATATACAGCACCTGATAAGGCCGCTCACCTAATTCCGCCATCACCTTAAGAACGGCCTCATTGATCGGCCTCGCTCCCCTGCTTCCGCCGAAAATGAGGACAGCTGGCTTTGAAGGATCCATGCCAATAGATTTTAATCCGTTCTTTCCCTTATGGTGAAGCACCTCTGAAGCACGGGGATTACCAGTCAGTATAGTCTTTTCCTCTGGAAAATAAGCCCTTGCCTCATCAAAACAGACTGCAATTTTATTGACAAACCGGCTTAAAAATTTGTTCGTCAGACCCGGTACACTATTTTGCTCATGGATTATTGAAGGAATTCCCAGCTTTGCGGCAGCATATACGACTGGCCCGCAAACATATCCCCCAGTCCCAATTACTGCATCCGGCTTAAATTCACGCAGCATTTTTTTGCTGTCCTGAACACCTTTTAAAAATCTGTATACGGTTTTTATATTGTCCAATGAAACCTTCCGTTTAAATCCTGTAATATGTATCGAGCGGAACGGAATATTCTCCCTGGTCACGATTTCCTTTTCGAGCCCGTTTTCAGTGCCAATATATAAAAATGTGCTTGTTTTATCGCTTTCCTGAATTTCACGAATTAATGCTAATGCGGGATATATATGTCCCCCTGTACCTCCGCCACTGACAACAATCCTCATCAACGTCACCCCAAAAAAAAATTAAAAGCGCAAGCCCCCGTTTAAAAAGAAAAGTGCAGCTGCGTTCTTCTTAACCAATACCGGGGCAGAGCTGCTTGGCTGGACAAATTCTTATTTTAAAAAAGTAATATTCACTTTATCCATGGAAAGCACTTAGACGCTTTACCCTCTTATACTATATTCTAAACAAGGGACCAATGCCAACCATAACATAGCAAAACCGTGCTAAACACCCATAAAAATCTTCCATAAAAAAACCTTGCCGGGAAAAACTCACGGCAAGGTTTTTTGACTTTTTTCAGCCAGATTTAAAAACGCTGCTGAAAACTCCGCATATGGCACGTATCTGGACAGCACAGTTGAAAACAGCTCATAGTTCCCTCTGAAAAGCTTTAAAGCCTTGCATATCTGCTAATATTCAGCAGGACACCGATGGCCATCAGCATGAGCGTTAAGGATGAACCTCCATAGCTGAGGAACGGCAAGGTTATCCCGGTTACCGGCATAAGGCCAGTAACAACACCGATATTGATCATCACCTGGATCGCAACCATCGAAATAATGCCTACAGCCAGGAAACTCCCGTACAGGTCAGGTGCCCCAAGAGCGATCCTGATTCCTCTCCAGAGAAGCAAGCCAAAAAGCAGTATGACAAATGTTCCGCCAATGAACCCGAGTTCCTCCAGCAATATTGCAAAAATAAAGTCAGTCTGCGGTTCAGGCAGGTAGAAAAATTTTTGACGGCTTTGTCCCAGACCGAGGCCAAATAATCCGCCAGGTCCAATCGCATATAGTGATTGAATGATTTGAAAGCCGCTGCCAAGAGGATCCTGCCACGGATCCAAAAAAGAAGTGATACGTTTCATCCGGTAAGGGGCCGAAAGTACTAAACCTACGAATCCGGCGACTCCTAAAAGCCCAAGAAAAGCAAAATGGCTGACCCTGGCTCCTGAAATAAAAATCATAGCGATACACGTTCCCACCATTACCGTGCCTGTACCCAAATCCGGCTGGAGCATAATCATTGCGAACGCTAAGAATACGAGTGATAACGATGGGACCAGACCTTTTTTGAAGGACGTAATCAGCTTTTGCCTGTCGGAAAGATATTTTGCCAAAAAGGCTATCATTGCAAGCTTCATAAATTCTGACGGCTGTATGGAAAAGGCTCCGACGCCAATCCAGCTTCGCGAACCGTTCCGTTCCATACCGATACCGGGAACCAAAACGAGTACAAGCAAAACAAAACAGGCTATTACTAAAACCTTTGCATATGTCCGCCATGTCCAGTAATCGACATTCATAATGAAAAACATCGCTATTACGCCGGCTCCCGCAAACAGAAGCTGCCTTTTCGCAAAGAAAAAGGAATCCTCAAATTTATAGGTCGCCCAAATCGCACTGGCACTATAAACCATTATCAAACCGACTGCAAGGAGACTTAACGTAACAATAATCAGAATAAAATCAGGATTGGATTTTTTAATCGGCACAGGAATACACACCTCTTACAAAGGAATGACATGAACAAGCTCTTATCCTAGCTTATGCACGGCATTTATAAACATGTCTCCTCTTACCTCAAAAGTTTTGTATTGATCCCAGCTCGCACAGGCAGGAGAAAGCAGTATTATATCGCCCTCAGTGGATAATGCATAAGCTGCAGGTACAGCTTCCTCCACATTATCGACACGTTTTATCACCTGTATTCCCGCCTCCCTGGCAACGCGCTCAATTTTTTCAGCTGTCTGTCCAAAACTGATTAACCCCTTTACGTTTGACAGATATGGCTTTAGCTCATCAAATTCGTTGCCCCTGTCAAGACCTCCGGCCAGTAAAATGACAGGATCATTAAAGGATTGAAGCGCTTTTGATGCAGCTAAAATATTTGTAGCTTTTGAATCATTGTAAAACTTCCGTCCTTCAACTGTTGCAATATACTGAGTACGGTGTTTTACGCCATGGAATGTCGCAAGTACTTGCTGGATGGCTTCATTTGATACTCCCTTAAGTTTGGAAGCAGCAACAGCCGCCAATATATTCTCCAGGTTATGCCTACCTGGAAGAGCAATCTCCGACACTTTTACAATACGCTCATTTTGAAAAACTACATACCCTTCCTCTACATACGCTCCATTTCCGCAAACTGCGGAAGAGGAGAATGGCACGCCAATTGCCCTTGAATTAGCTGCTATTTCGGCAATTATTTCCTGATCCATGTTATATATAAAATAATCCTCTTCTGTCTGGTTTTTCGTAATAGCCGCTTTTGCCTCTGTGTACTCCTGCTTTGAATTATGATAATCAAGGTGGGCGTCATAAAGATTCGTCAGAATGGCAATTTCCGGTTTGAAATCTTCAATGCCCATCAGCTGAAATGATGACAGCTCTATAACGATAGTGTTATTTGGTTCCGCTTCTTCTGCCACACCTGAAGCAACTGTACCGATATTTCCCGCTATCAGAGGAAGTTTCCCGCCTTCTTTTAGCATTTCATATATCAAGGTGGTGGTTGTTGTCTTCCCATTTGTACCAGTGATGCCGACAAACGGCGCTTCACTTATCTGTGAGGCCAGTTCAACCTCTGTAATCACCGGTATGCCCATTTCAATGGCACCGCTAATAAGAGGATTGCGGTATGGAATCCCAGGATTTTTAACAATCAGTTCGAAGCCTTCATCAAGCAGTTCAATCGGATGGCTGCCGCAAATAACCTTAATTCCCTGCTCCAGCAGACTCTGGGCTTCCGGATTTTCCGAGAGCGGCTTCATATCATTCACCGTCACGAACGCTCCCAGCTTATGCAGAAGCGAAGCCGCGGTAACTCCGCTCTTCGCCAATCCCAATACTAATACTTTTTTTCTTAAATATTTTTGTGTTTCCTTCACGTTATATCCACACCTCTAAATAGATTCCGAGAACCGCCAGCAGCAATCCCACGGACCAGAATGTAACTACTACTCTCCATTCGGACCAGCCTACCAATTCATAATGATGATGCAGAGGGCTCATTTTAAATATTCTCTTGCCAGTCGTCTTAAAAGATGCAACCTGCAAAATAACCGAAAGCGTCTCGATTACAAATACTCCGCCAATAATGACAAGAAGGAGCTCAAGCTTTGTCAGTAAAGCAACTGTAGCCAGTGCTCCTCCTAGCGCAAGCGACCCGGTATCACCCATAAAAACCTTTGCAGGATGGGCATTAAACACCAAAAAGCCCAACAGCGCTCCTGTTACCGCTACGGAAAATACTGCCACATCGTACTGCGACTGGTTCCAGGCGAGAACAGCATATGCTCCAAAAGCAATAGCAGCTGTACCAGATACAAGCCCGTCCAACCCGTCAGTTAAGTTAACTGCATTCGAAAATCCAACAAGCCAGAATATGATGATAAAAATATAAAACCAGCCAACATTTATAGAAAAATCTGTCCCCGGTATTGTTATTACCGGCACAAATTTGTCGCTGCGAGCGTAAATCAAATAAAAAATAACTGAAATGATAATTTGCCCCAGCATCTTTTGCCGGGAAGTCAAACCAAGATTCCGCTTCATAACTACCTTGATAAAATCATCCATAAACCCGAGCAAACCAAACCCTAAAGTTACAAAAAGCAATAAGTATGTTCTGACCGACGGCTCGGAATATTTAAATGTCATGATTAAGGTAGCTGCGGTAATGCCTATCATTATCATTACGCCGCCCATAGTCGGTGTTCCGGATTTCTTTTGATGCGATTTAGGCCCTTCTTCACGAATGCTCTGGCCGAATTTCAGCCTTCTTAAAAACGGTATAATAATTGGGGAGAGAAGAACTGTAATCAAAAAACCCAATATCATTGTATAAAAAATCACTTGCTCCAACATGTTCTACTCCCTCATTCCTTGCTCGTTAAAATTGTCCGATATCTGTTGTTTCATGTTTTTCATCCATTTCATGATATGTTCGTGTTGTTTTTTTCAGAATGTGATTTTGGTAATTTATTTATTTCCACTTTGGTAAATCGCTTCTTTGGCGACTTTTCTATCATCAAAATCATGGACATCTCCACCGATTATCTGATATGTTTCATGGCCCTTGCCGGCAATCAGGATCACATCGCCCGCTTCTGCCATGGAAACCGCATGATAAATGGCATCCTTCCGGTCAACAATTATTTCATAATTTTTTCCTTTCACGCCCTCTTCCATGTCCCTTAAGATCTGGTTTGGATCTTCACTTCTGGGATTATCGGAAGAAAAGATTGCGCGGGTAGCATACTCACATGCGATTTGTGCCATCAGCGGGCGTTTTGTCTTGTCACGATCACCGCCGCAGCCGACTATAACAAAAACATTCCCCTCAGCAAACTCTCGAATTGTCTTCAAAGCATTTTCAAGACTGTCCGGTGTGTGGGAGTAATCTACAATTACAGAAAAATCCTGTCCGGCGTTTACTAATTCAAAACGCCCGGGTACCCCTTTTACTGCCTCCAGGGAAGCAATGATCTGCTTAAGCTCAAGCCCTGAACAAAGCGCTGCTCCAATAGCAGCCAATACATTGTATACACTGAATTTCCCTGTCAGATGTAGTTTAACCGGGAAATTCCCCATTGGAGATACCAGCAGCAATTCAGTACCTGCCGCGGTAATTTTTATTTCCCTGGCCATAAGATCTGCTTCATTATCAATCCCGTATGTAAGGACATGGGCCGCTGTATATTTTATAAAATCATTAGTGGCCTTATCATCAGCATTGAGGACAGCAAACTTCGGACGGTTTTCGATATACGCATTCCCCAGCTGGGAGAAAAATAATGATTTTGCATGCTTATATCTTTCCATTGTTTCATGGAAGTCTAAATGGTCCTGTGTCAGGTTTGTAAAGACTGCAACGTCATAATCACAGCCGTGTACCCTTCCAAGCTCGAGGGCATGTGATGAAACTTCCATCACAGCAGTATCAACCTGTTCACGATTCATTTCTGCAAATATTTTTTGCAGTGTTAAGCTGTCGGGTGTAGTATTTTTTGTTTCATGGACTGTGTCCCCAATTTTTGTATACATGGTTCCGATCAAGCCCGTACGCCGGCTGGCGTCCTTGCATATTTTTTCTATAAGATGGCTTGTCGTTGTTTTCCCATTTGTTCCGGTAATCCCAATCAAGTGGACTTTTTGGGTTGGATGCTGATAAAATGCATCTGCCAGTACGCTCATTGCCCTCTGGGTATCCCGAACAATGATAACAGGGATATCGAGGTCAAGCTCCCTTTCAGACAGCACAGCTGCTGCTCCTTTTTCTGCAGCTGAAAAGGCAAAATCGTGCCCATCAACTGTGTAGCCTTTAATACAAATAAATAAACTTCCTTCTTTCACTTTCCGGTTATCATTTTCTATCGAAATTATTTCTGGATTCTCTCCTTCAAAACTCGAAAAATCATGTAAATAGGAAAGCAATGTGTGCAGCTTCATGTTTTCATTCCTCTCAACCTTAGCCTTGAAGCATAATATTATATTTTATTTTATTGATATTGTCGAATGAACCAATCATAAAGTTGTCATTCGCAAACAAAGCGGCTGTTAATTGTGCTCAGCCGCTTTCGTTCATTTTATATTTTATACTTATTCATTGCTTTCGCCAAGATAAATCCTTATTGTTGATCCTTCTTTTACTTTTACTCCTGCCTCTGGCGCCTGCTTTACTATCTTTTCTCCCTGTCCGGCAATATCCATTTTCAAATAAAGCATTTGGGTCTGAAGGTCCTTCTTGCTCATGCCAACTAAATCTGGCACCTCTACCATTACCGGGTCATTCCACGCTTTCTTCTTTTCTATTTGTTCCTTCCTAGGTTCAACCTTTAAAGCACGCAGTGCATCCTCCATTATATTACCAACAATTGGCGCTGCAACCACACCCCCGAATTGGGATGTGCCTTTAGGATTATCCACGGCTATATAAATTACTAATTCCGGTTTATCCGCAGGTGCTATGCCGATAAAAGAAACGATATGGTTATTTTCC
This sequence comes from Bacillus sp. M6-12, assembly GCF_002860285.1. Lineage (GTDB taxonomy): Bacteria > Bacillota > Bacilli > Bacillales > DSM-1321 > Peribacillus. Next base: position 170,219 of record NZ_PGVF01000014.1, on the reverse strand, counting down.
AAATAGCGCCCATTTTGAGCCTTCTGGGCTGTCCCTGTCTTACCTCCGACCCGATAACCTTCCACAAAAGCACCCTTCCCGGTTCCTTGGGCAACGACTGATTCCAGTGCCTCACGCACCTGTTTGGACGTTTCCTCAGATATGACCTTTCGTTTTGCTTCAGGTGTTTTCTGCATAACCACTTTACCTGTATTCGGATCAACTAGTTCTTTAGCAATATAAGGGGTATAAAGTGTTCCTCCATTTACGGCCGCCGATACTGCCGCTACCTGTTGGATCGGGGTTACTGAAACTCCTTGTCCAAATGCAGTTGTTGCATGCTCGACAGGTCCGACTCTGTTCATATTGAACATAATACCCTTTGCTTCACCTTGAAGATCAATTCCGGTTTTCTCTCCAAAACCAAAGTTGCGGATATAACTGAACAGCTTATCCTTTCCAAGACGATTTCCAAGCTCCACGAATCCTGGGTTGCAGGAATTTTGCACTACTTCCAGGAAGCTTTGAGACCCGTGCCCACCCCTTTTCCAGCATCGCAGCCTCGCTCCGCCAACCTTTACATACCCTGGATCATGAAAATGGTCCTGCTTCAGGTTTACTTTATTCTCTTCCAGGGCTGCAGCCAGAGTAATGATTTTAAATGTTGATCCCGGCTCGTAAGAACTCCATACAGGTAGATTCCGGTTATAAATCTCCGGTGCAACATTTTTAAAATTAGCCGGATCAAAGGATGGCCGGCTAGACATTGCCAGTACCTCTCCATTATTTGGGTTCATTGCAATAGCAATAATGCCGTCTGGATTATATGTGGTCTCAGCTTGATCCAGCTCTCTTTCAATAATGGTCTGTACCTTGCTGTCGATTGTAAGTTTCAGATCGAGGCCATTCTCTGCCGGTTTATAGTCATCCGCCATGTTTTTCATTCTTCGGCCTTTTGCATCTGCATAAAACTGGACATAGCCCTTTTCTCCGCTGAGCTCTTTATCATACGAAAGCTCGATGCCCATTAACCCTTGATTGTCTATTCCGGCAAAGCCCAATACATGAGACAAATAGGATCCAAATGGGTAGTGGCGTTTGGAATCCTCAGCGATATAGACTCCCTTTAAACCCAAGGCCCTTACTTCCTTAGCTTTTTCATGCGATATCTTTCTCCCCTCTGGGATCTTTACCGAGCTTTCAGACTTTGTAATCAATTTCAATGCTTTTTCCTGGGACATTTTTAGTACCGAGGCAAGTTTGGCGGCTGTGTCCTCCGCGTTCTCTACTTGCCTGGGAATAACATAAACAGTAGGAGCTGACACATTAGTCGCAAGCGCCACACCATTCCGGTCCAGAATCTCTCCCCTTTTAGGCTCAAAAGGGATATCTCTGCTCCACAATTCCTTTGCCTGGCCTGTCAGCTTGTTTCCTAAAAAAAATTGGACATAACCAAGCCTTACATCGATAATCAAAAAAATCAGCAATCCGATCGTCAGGGCAATTAGTAATCTTTTTCTCACCGTTACATTTGAAACCCGCAAGAAATACACCTCCCGTTACCTGCTCACCACAATATATGCTTGTACATACGAGGTTAGACCTGGACCGTCTAGAGACAAGGAGGCCGTCTGTTGCAGGACCGTAAAAGTTATCCTTTTGGCTTAAGAAAAATCAGAGAAAGATTATCGCTTCATCAAAATGATAACAAAGCTACTTTAATTCTCCGGATGCAATATAAGCCCAGATGCAGCGGCATCCGGGCCTTATGATGTGGCGGTTAATCGTGAAGCTCCGCCTCCTTATTTGTTTCTTTCTTATTTTTCATTTCCTGAATTTCTTTCGGAGTTTGGAGTTCAACTATACAGTATTCCCCTTCTTTGATGGTAGTGCCAGGTTTAAGATTTTGTTTAGTGACATAGCCGCTTCCGGAGGTATTTAAATCCAGTTGTGCAATGCTTGCAACCTTCATTACGTCACGCAGCGACCACCCTGTCATATTTGGGGCTGTCAGTTCTCCGTCTGTCCGCAGGATGATTTTTTCTCCTTCGAGAAGTACGCTTCCCGATTTTGGAGATTGATCTGAAATTGTATTTCCTTTCCCCATGACGATAGCCTTGTAGCCCTTTTCACTCAACAGCTTCACAGATTCTGCTGCAGACTTGCCAGTCAAATCTTCTATCTTAACAGATTCTCGCTCATTGAGGTTTGCCGGCTTAATATTTAAATACTGAAGGCTGTTTTGCATTACAGGGTTAAAAATCTCTGAAAGCGGATCAGCCCCAACTTTCGTTGCACCTAGACTGGGCTGTTTTACGGCTACATACATAACTAAAGTCGGATTATCCTTCGGTGCCATTCCCAGGAATGAAAACATATAGTTTTCCTTTGATCCTTTAATGTATTTCCCATCAGGACCGACAATTTCCGCTGTACCCGTCTTGCCGGCTACTTCATATCCTTCTAATTTGTACTTTTTCCCTGTTCCATGCTCTCCAGTAATAACGGTTCCAAGATAGTCTCGGACCTTTTTTGCTGTTTCAGCAGAAATCGGCTGTCCTGAAACCTTTGGTTCAGTTTTTCGTACCGTTTTCCCAGTCGCAGAATCTGTAATTTCTTTTATTACATAAGGGCGTTTCATCTGGCCATTACTCGCTAGAGCTGTTGCGGCCTGAATCTGCTGGATAGGCGTAATAGCAGAACCCTGTCCAAACGCAGTATTTACCTTTTCAACCTTGTATTTATAAACAAGTTTTCCGCCGACCTCATTTGGCAGGTCAATCCCGGTTGGTTTATCAAAACCAAACTTCTTTAAATATTCTTCAAATCTTTCCGCACCGATATGCTCCATTGCGATGGTAGCAAAAGCTACGTTGGAAGACCGCTGCAGCCCCTCTAAGAAGGTAATTCTTTTGCCCCTCGGAATCCCGCTATGGTCACTTGGACTCCTTCCGCCCGGTACTTTATAGGTACCGGTCACGTATGTTGCATTCGGAGCAAACTTACCTTCCTCAACAGCCGCAGCCAGCGTGAAGGCTTTCATCGTAGAGCCCGGCTCATAGTTATCCTCAATGGCCAGGTTCATCCATGTTGCTTCAAGGCCTTCCCGGGTTTTTGGATGAAAACTCGGGCGCTGTCCCATTGCCAAAATCTCACCAGTCTTTGGATTGGCAACAATAGCAACCATTTGCTTCGGTTTATATTTTGCCTGAACCTTATTCATCGAATCTTCCATAAAGGTTTGGATTTTTTTATCGATTGTCAATTTTACATTGTTGCCATTCTTCGGCGGCTGAACCTTTTCTTTTGAGTTAGGCAGCAGCAATCCCCACGCATCGCTATCAAATTTCATATAGCCGTCGGTTTCCATTAACTCGCTGTTTTCAAATCGTTCAATCCCAAGCTTTCCAACTGTTTCTGTCTGCTTGGTTTCTTCATTATAATTTTTCTCGACATATCCGATTAAATGAGAAGCAAAAACCCCGTTTGGATAAAAGCGTTTCGTATCCCTGATAAACGAAATTCCGGGAAGGTCCAGTTTTTCAATTTCTCTTTTTACTTGATGTGAAATATCTCGTCCGGCACTGCCAAATTCGACCTGAACCCTATCTTTAGTGAGCCTGCTGTAAATCTCATCCTCATCCATTTCGAGATATTTAGCAAGTTTTTTGGCTGTCTTTTCAGGATCTTTAACATAATCGGGTTTCATTTTTTTATCAAGAACCGCAAATAGAGTATAGGAGGAAGTGTCTTCGGCGATTATTTCACCATTTGTATCGAGTATGCTTCCTCTATTCGCCTCCAGTACACGCTGTTTTAAATATTTTACTTCCGCTTTAGCTGCCAGGACTTCTCCGCCAGCTTTTCCTGTTATCTGAATATAGGCTATTTTTCCTATTAATAAAAAAAAGAGCATGCTGAAAATCATAAATAACAGCACTGCTCCCCTGTTCATATTCCTTTGCTTTAATTGCATTATTCTTGCACTACCTTCACATTATTTTCATTTAACATGAGGCCAAGTTCAGCAGCTTTTTTCCAAATTCTTTCATATGTATTTAATTCGCTTACCTGGACTTCCAAATCATTATTTACTTTAACCTGTTCGTCAATTGAGCTTTCCATTTTCTGAATATCCTTATTGGTGTCGTAAATGGCTGACTGGTTGGAAACAATTTTCACTCCTGCTGCGGCGATCAGTAGGGTTAACAAGAGCAATAAGGCCATTTCTCCAAAAGATATCTTTGCTTTGTGTACGATTACGGTTTGGACGGAGTGACTGGGTTGTTCAGACCGCCATTCTTCTTGAAATTTTTTTGCATAATTGCTCACACTGTTACCTCCTGATCAATTCTTTTTATTTTATGGCTCTTTCATCCTTACAGTTTTTCTGCAATTCTTAATTTAGCGGATCTGGACCTGTTATTATTCTCCAGTTCTTCTTCACTTGGCAGGATAGGTTTTCTGTTCACCAGCTTCAGGACAGGCTTGAATTCATCCGGAATCACTGGCAGGCCAGGCGGCAGCGGTGGAGTTTCACTCGCAGATTTAAAAACGGACTTGCATATCCTGTCTTCCAATGAATGAAAAGTAATAACGGAAATTCTTCCTTCTGGCTTTAATAACTCAATGGACTGTTTTAAAGATTCTTCAAAAACCCCAAGTTCATCATTAACAGCAATCCGGATCGCCTGGAAAATCCTCTTTGCCGGATGGCCTCCTTTACGGCGTGCCGGTGCAGGGATGCCTTCCTTTATTAACTCAACAAGCTCAAATGTGGTGCTGATTGGCTTGATCTCTCGAGCTGCTTCAATTTTTCGGGCAATTTGCTTGGAGAATTTCTCTTCCCCATATTGAAAGAAAATTCTTATCAGGTCTTGGTAGGACCATCCATTCACAACATCAAAGGCTGATAAACCTTCATTCTGGTTCATCCTCATATCGAGTGGCGCATCATGGTGATAGCTGAATCCGCGTTCCGGTGTATCTAGCTGCGGCGAGGAAACTCCCAGGTCATACAGGATTCCGTCGACTCCCTCCACTCCCAGATTTTCAAGTTCTTCTGCGATATGCTTAAAGTTCCTTTGAATCAGGGTAAAGCGCCCTTTATAGGGAGCAAGCTTATCCTCCGCATTTCGGATAGCCGTTTCATCTTGGTCAAAAGCATACAGCATCCCTTTTTCAGACAGCTGCGATAATAAATACTGGCTGTGGCCTGCACCGCCAAGTGTACAATCCACATAAATGCCATCAGGTTTAATGTTTAATCCATCTACAGTTTCTTTTAGCAATACAGTCGTATGTTGAAACAATTCAAACACCTTCCAATCGAGAATTGATTCCTGAGTCCGGAAATGCCTGATTGGTTAAATATCAAATCCAATCATATTTTCTGCAATTTCGGCAAAAGAATCTTCTGAAGTTGAAAAATAGTCTTCCCATAGAGACTTACTCCAAATCTCAATCCGATTGGAAACTCCGAGAATTACACATTCTTTTTCCAGGCTAGCATATGAAGTCAAAGGAGTAGGAATATTGATTCTTCCCTGCTTGTCCAATTCACATTCGGTAGCACCTGAAAAGAAAAAGCGAGTAAAGGCACGTGCGTCCTTTTTCGTCAAAGGCAGGGCTTTCAGCTTCTCTTCCAGCTGTTTCCACTCGCTCATGGGATAACCAAATAAGCATTGATCGAGTCCGCGGGTCAGAACAAACTCTTCCCCAAGACTGTCTCTAAACTTAGCCGGGATAATCATTCGGCCTTTATTATCAATGCTGTGATGATACTCGCCCATGAACATGCCTTCTACCCCCACTTTCTATCTCAAATGTACCACAATCCCCCACTTTTCTCCACATGTTTTTAAATTCGGTACGATAGGGCCACAACCCTGCATTTACTCCGGTTTTTTCGAATGATTTTTGCTGACAAAAAATACAAAAGAAATAGCGCAAAAGCATGAACAATGGCGATAAATCAGGTGCCAGGCAGCCTTGAGGTTTCATTTTTGAAAGCGCAAAAAAACAAGGTGCATCATGCACCTTGTTTTTTTTTATACAGATGGTCCCCATAAAAAATGGCATTATATAATTACAATTTTGTGCTGATTGTTAAATTCATATTCAAGCTCCATTAAATCACCTATAAAATCAGGGCCATATTTATTCAGATAATAAAATATGTTCCAGATTCTCTCCTGGGGGGATTTAAGCGGAAAAAGCGAACAGCCGATCCTGCTGTATTTCGTTAAGATAATCTCGTGATTCCGCCGAGTGCTCTGCATGATTTTTTCATAGATAAAATCAAGCTGCCCTTGCAGAAATTCACTGTTTTTTGAAAGCAGCGGCTTCAGTCCGCTATCAATTAGCAGACCCTTCTCAGCTAATTGCTTATGATTTATTGCGAGCTGTTCCTTTGTTTTTTCATAGATTTCCTGAAGTGCGGTGTCCTTTACAGATTCCAAAAATCTTGCTTCAGCAGCCTCTGTTCCATTCAATAGCACTTCAGATAACTCGAGTCCCGTTTCATCCAGGTCAGTCGAAATGCCTCTTTCCAGAATTGTGATGTTAAGGCGAGGGACGATAGGGGGCATCTTCATACCCATTACCTCAAAGCCCAGCTTAAGCTCTGCCCAATAGGCTATCTCCCCAGGGCCTGAGATGAAGGCAAGGACTGGAAACAATTTTTCCTGCATAATCGGCCTGGTGACTACATTATTGCTAAGCCGCTCCGGATTATTCCTCGCTATTTCAAGCAGTTCGGCTTCCGTAAAGGAAAGTTCCATATTTTTGCATTTAAAGATATTTGCCTCACTATCAAATATCAGAAGAATCCGTTCCTTCCTTTCGGGGTCATAATAGAACAGGTTGGCCGCATCTTTTTCAAGCTCTATCGCCCTGCTGTAGCCCGCTTCTTCAATTGCACTTTGCTGGGTCAGAACCCCAGAAGTAATAGGCTGTGAATGTTCAATCAGTTCTTGGAAATACCCGCTCTCGATCTTTCTTAGTCTTGGGTCAGCCGCATCCATCAGCAGCAATCCGTAATCCTTAAACCATAAGTTGATTAAGTTAGTAAAGAAATCTGTAAAACTGCCGCTCGCTTCAATAATATGTTTTGTTTCTGCCAGAAGATTACTGGTATAATCTGTTTCACCAAACGTTTCAAAAATTGCTTCCGTCCATTCCGCTGCCACTTTGGAATCAAGCGGCGTATCTGAAACCATCGTTTTTTTCGGCTGATATAAGGGGTAGGCCATTTTTTCCGGCTTATTCTTGCCCATCGCATAAATATGATTTACTTCTGGAAGGTCATGATCTTCGCCGGCAATCCAAAAGACAGGCACAACAGTCTGGTTTAATGCTCTCGTTTGCTGTTCCGCCAGCTTTATAATAGAAATAATCTTATGTATCGTGTATAAAGGGCCACTAAGCAAACCTGCCTGCTGCCCTCCAATAACCACCGCTGATCCTTCTTTTCGAAGCGCTTCTATATTTGATGCTGCTGCCTCTGACATACCAAAATCATTCATATATTCATATATGTAATCAGCCAATTCTTGCCTCTGAAATGAGCGTGAGGCTAAATCATCATACCTCGCCTGATACAGATTATCGTCTGTAAGGTCATAGTGAAAATACTTTCCAGCCTCAAGCATGCCATTCAAATAGTCGGAAGCAAACCGATTCATTGCTGGCAACGCAAGATTTTTTATCTCCATTTATGTACTTCCTTTCCCTGCACTTCTGAGATTCCAATATGAGTATATCACCTCAATAAAGGAAAACAAATAAAGTTGCCCGTTAACTCTTCTAAACGCCTGCGCATTACTTAAGCTAACAAAACCTGAGAGATCCGGGATATCATGCCCCAGATAACAAGACAAAAATAAAAACAGAAGAATATCAGGAAATTCACTCGCCAAAAGCCTTTAATAACCCTGCTAATGATTATTTCCTGCTTCACTTTATAGTGCGTTATCACTACCGTCGATGCAACAGCCAGCATGATAAGCAGCAGCATCCATATGAGAGAGTGGCCCCAAATTGCCTGAATAAGATAATGGACAGAAACAATAAAGAGCAAAGTACTGAAGTCCATCGACAAGTGAACAGACTTACGGTGATTTTTGGTAATCTGCTTGGCGATGATAAAGAAAACAATATAACCTAAAAGCGGAATAGTTACGAATGTGGCTGCTAACCACGAAAAAATCGTTGTCACAAACTTTCCTCCCCTTGCTGTTCGATGCCTTTTATCAGCATGTACAGCATTGCTGCCATCTTGGCATCAACAGACTTCTCTTTTGCCTTTGATAAAACAAACCCTAAAATGGCATCTATTTCTGTCTGTCTCCCTTTTTCTATATCTTTTAGCATGGATGACCTGTTTTTCGCAGTCGTCCAGCAAATATCTTCTACATGTTTTCGCATGCCTTCCCTGTCAGAAAAACCGAGTACATCCGCAATTTCGTTAAACAAAAGCAAGCATGCTGCATAATATTGCGGATTTGAAACCAGTTGCCCATTCTCAACCTTCAATAAGGCGGTCATCGGATTTATTACAGCATTTACTACCAGCTTTTTCATCAGCATATTATAGTAATCCGGTTCGCTTTGAAAGGGGAAAAATGCAATGCCTTCCGAAAACAGATCAGAATCTGTTCTGCTGAACGAGGCTAGTCTAGTAACACCCATGCCCGTATGCTCAACAGTATTTTCATTATGTAAAAAGGCTCCATGTTCTACAACCCCGAAAAGAATTTCTTTTGCAGGCAGATGTTTGACCTGGTCGATATGTGACATTCCATTCTGAACAAACAGCAGCCTTCCGCTGAAGTGATCCACCGCTGGCAAGATCGTCGAAAGCTGGTATTGCTTTACTGAAATGATAAGAAGATCTTCCCCGTTTATGCCATCAGCAAGAGGCTGAGCTTTCATCTTCCTCTGCAAACTCAGTTCACCGCGAATCAGCCGGACCCCTTCTTTGCTGATAGCCTCCGCCTGTCCCCTTCGGTGCGTGTAAACAGTGATTGAATACTGCTCACTTAAATAATAAGCAAAAAGCAACCCGATGGCTCCCCCGCCCACAATGCCAATATTCATACTAACCCCCGGTCGTTTGTCGTTGTACAATATTTTAGCAAAAATATCCTTCTGAATGCTATAAGAGTTCGTAAAAAGTTATTTGACAAGGAAGGAAGCCTTTGGTTATTCTTTTTTGCGGAATTTTTTGATGGTTTCATATATAATGAATATAAAGTGTTTTCTTTAACAAAGAAGCAGCAAAACAAGGCTGACAAGGGAGAGAAATGTATGGATTTCAAGGTAGAAAGATTGCTTGTCAATTATAAAACATTAGAGGAATTCAAGAAGTTCAAAGAATATGGGATTCAAGAACTTTCCATGCTCGATGATTTAGAAGAAAATATCATCGAAAATGACAGCGAATCTCCATTTTACGGAATCTATTTTGGCGAAAAGCTTGTGGCGAGAATGAGCCTCTACCAAAGAAGTGCGCGGTTTGACCGTTACTTTGACCCTCAACAGGGATACCTTGAACTTTGGAAGCTTGAGGTCCTTCCTAATTATCAGCGCAAAGGTTACGGTAAAGCATTGGTAGGATTCGCAAAAGGCTTTGGTCTTCCAATAAAAACAAACCCGCGTGTCCAGTCTCATGATTTCTGGAAAGCCATGGGCTTTACTCCAGTTGAATACGATATGGAACGCGACCTTGGAGAAAATCCATTACTTTGGCATCCAGAGGGCTTGTAAAATAGTTTGTCTGCAAAAACGAAACAGTAATGTGAAAATAACGGCAGGCAGCGTACTTCAGGGATAGAATCCACCCTGCGGCAATTTAGCTGTACCGTTTATTACATTTCTATACAGATGTATCATTTTCCTTCCATCAAAAAAGGTGTGAAACGGGTTTTTCGAAACCCGGTTTTCACACCTTTTTCTTCGGAAAGGGGCGGAGCTGCCCCAGTTGTTCGGCATGAGATAAACTAATAAAAATTATCGTTTAGCTTGGCTCACACCGCATTTATAGTGATCTCCTGTGCTATTACTTATTCTTATTCCATGCATGGGCTAGGAGTTAAGACTAAATGAAAGTTTTCAGCAAAAAGAACAAGTAGATTACAATTTTATTTTTTGATGTTTTTCTTCATGGCCAAAGATATTTCTGGCCCGGTCCATGATTTTGATGAGGTCGTAATAGTCATTCTTGACAGAAGCGAGCTGACCTTCAAGCTCCTGAATGCCTTGTTTCAATTTTTGATTTTCATTTTCCAAAGCTTTTATTTCCAATATGAGCTTGTTTTCTTCTTCACTGTAATTATTTGATTGCTGATCCAGGTTTGTAAGGTAATCAATTATATCTCTTATCGAGATACCCTCCATACCTTTTTCCTCATTGTATTCTTCCAAAGCCTGAACAGGCACTTCTATTTCTGCCTGTAGAAGGGCGTTTTCTTCCTGTGGCTGGGCAGGTTTCTGCTTTTTTAACTCCTTACGCTGTTTTTTTGCAAGCTCAATTCCTGAATTATATTGCTTTCTTACATATGAATTCCATCTGAATCCGCATGCAGCTGCAGTACGGGATAACTGACGCCCAGTTTCCTCAAACGCTTTCAGCTGAGTGCTTCCGTCCCTGATATGCCGTAAAACTATTTCTGCCAATAATAAATCCTCGTCTTGTGTCCAAGCATCTTGTCTTGCAATTGACATCTTATTCCCTCCCAGCAAGTGTTTAATTCAATTTATGCACTTGCTAGAAAAGATAGAAGGAAAAAGATATAAAAAAATTATATATTCTTTTTGCGAGTTACGAAATTTTCAACCGCCTTCATATGAGCATCGGATACCCAAAGCCTGGAGCATTCCTGAATTTCCGCTTCAATCCTCGTCTTAAGACCGCCCGAAATCCATTTATTCACTAGAAGAGTCTTATAGGCTTTTATGACATCCGCTTCCTTATTAAGAATTCCCTTCAATCTACTCTTCCAGCTGTTGTCATTTGCATCCTCCATGATTTCATCTATGAAACTTAAAGCGGCAGCCTCCTCCACATTCATGATTTCTGCAGGTAAAAGCAATTTTAATGCATGCTGGTATGGGAGTTTTTCGAACAAAATCGAAGCCCCGCCCCAGCCTGTTGTAATCCCCTGGGAACCCTGGACGAACCCTATTTTTGCGCCTTTTTTCGCAAATCTGAAATCACAGGCAGCCGCAATCTCACATCCTCCTCCTACTGCTGCACCATTGATAAAGGCGGCAGTAGGCTTCGGAAACACAGCCAATCGATAAACGATGTCTCCCATTTTAGAAAGCATTTCATATGCTTCCTTTGCGGTGTGAAGCGAATGAAATTCTCCAAGGTCTCCCCCTGAACAAAAGGCTGTCCCGCGTCCTGTTATGATCAGCATCTTTATTTCCGGATCGGCTTTTGCAGCATCCATTGCATAGGAAAGCCCTTCCATGACATCATAATTTACCGCATTCTTTTTTTCTGGTCTATTTATTTCCGCAATTAAGCAGCCCTGAATCTCTTTTGATAACACAATGGCATTGTTCAAAGTTATACACCCTTCGTTAATAAATATATGGTTCCTAATAATATTTCTTGTAAGCCATCTGCTTTTCCTTCCCATTATGATAAAACAGCGGCAAGTAGGCTCATTTTAAACACAAAAAAAGCACAGAGATTTCTCTGTGCTTTGCGGATAACTGAAAAGAAATTACTTGTTTACAACTTCTTTTCCTTTATATGTTCCACATTCTTTGCAAATACGGTGTGCAAGTTTCATTTCACCGCAATTTGGGCATGCTACCATACCTGGAACTTGAAGCTTGAAGTGTGTACGACGCTTTCTTTTTACAGTTTTGGACGTTCTTCTAAAAGGTACAGCCATTATTCCCACCTCCTTAAAAAATGAGTAAAGAAGCTATGAAACCATTCTTCTTGTTTCCATTTAAGATTCCTTATTGTCAAAAAAGTTCGCAAGCTGCGATAGACGGGGATCGATCTTCTGTTTGTTTTCTTCTTCAGAAACTACAGCCCAATCTTTCCCTGACTGAGGCGCGGCGCCTTCGGCATTGCTGTCCTCACAAAAAACCTGCATAGGAATTTCAAGCAATAAGTGCTCTTTAATAACCGGCAGCAGATCCACAACGTCTCCTTTTACAACGGTAGTATCATCTTCATCAAGATCATACTCAGCCGCTTTTAAAAGAAAGGTTTCCGTCGTGTCAATATTAATTGGGTAATGCACATCTACCAGTGTCCGGGAACAAGGCAAAACGAATTCGCCAGAAAGTGCAAGATGAAAGGTAACTTTGGTTGAGCTAATATCGGCCCTTCCGGTTACTCTTATTGGAGAGACATCACGAATCTGCTTCTCAGAAGCTTTCATTTCGCTTACGTCCACAATTTCATCAATTTTCATTTCTTTATCCCGGTATTTTTGAAGTTGACTAATTGTCCATTTCAAATAAATCACCCCAAGGCAACAAAAGTAATTATAGCGGTCATTCCAACGTTTGTCAATATTTTTTCTTTACACTATAATATAGTAGATAATATGGTTCTAACATCGGGCAGCACACTATTTTTGCTGCATTCTATTATCTTTTTACACTTCATTGCATTTTCTAAACATGTTTACAAAAAGCAAAATGACAGCAGATTCTATTTTACCATTATCTTGATAAAAGACAAATTGTTTGATTGAGGTGCTACGATGAATGCTCTTGGTGTAATCGTTGAATACAACCCGTTTCATAACGGCCATGCCTACCATCTCCGAAAAAGCAAGGAAGCAGCCGGAGCTGATCTAATAGCTGCTGTAATGAGCGGCCCTTTTTTACAGCGGGGAGAACCTGCCCTTATCAGTAAATGGGCCAGGGCTGAAATGGCTCTTAGCGCGGGAGCTGACCTCATCATTGAGCTTCCGTACAAATTTGCTTCCCAAAAAGCAGAAATATTTGCCGAAGGTGCTGTAGCAATCCTGCAGGCACTAAAGTGTGAATCATTTTGTTTTGGAAGTGAACAAGGTTCAATTGAAACGTTCGTAAATACATATCAATTTCTTGCAAGCAACAGAGGTGTTTTTAATCAAAAACTGAAATTCTATATGGAAATGGGAAATAGTTTTCCAAAAGCAAATGCCCTGGCTTTTAAAGAATTGGGTCCCTCTTCTGAATTGCTTGACCTGTCCCAGCCCAATAATATACTAGGATATCAGTACGTATCTGCTGCCCTATCCCATAAATACCCAATCAGCCCGCTGACAATCCAAAGGACACAGGCTGGCTACCATGATACAGAGCTCACCGGAAATCCGATTGCCAGTGCAACGGGCATCCGCAAGGCCCTATTGTCCGGGAACAGCAGCATTTCAGAAATCGAAAAATATGTACCAGCATCAACAAAAGAGATCCTTACCAGTTATTTTAACCAGTATCGGACTTTTCATTATTGGGAGTTATACTGGCCCTTCCTTAAATATAGAATCATGACAGCTTCAGTAAAAGAATTGCAGCAAATTTATGAAGTCGAAGAGGGAATAGAATACCGATTAAAAGAATTTGCAGCAGAAAATACATCCTTTCAAGGTTTTATGGAAGATGTTAAAACGAAACGATACACATGGACAAGACTTCAGCGAATATGCGTCCATATCCTTACCAATACAAAAAAAGAAGAAATGCGGCAGGGGGATTCCAGTCCGGAATATATCAGGCTGCTTGGTATGAATGACAGGGGGCGAAGATACCTGCAGCATGTAAAAAAAAATCTGGAACTGCCGCTTATCTCAAAAATCGGTTCAATTAAGGGAAATTCAATTGACCTGGATATACGCGCAGGCGCTGTTCACTCACTATGTCTTCGTCCTCAGGACCAGTCTGCGTACATAAAAAGGGAATATCTCCCGCCTGTAATAATGTAATAATAAGATACGTGAATTACCATATAGAAGCCGGAGAAAACGGAACAAATTTAAAAGTAAAATATTCATCTCGGTAATAATGAACAATGCTCGTTTTCACTGAATTATTATTCATTTTCACCGATTAAAAAATTTATCACAAAATAATGTTCTATTTCACAGAATAAAATATTCATCCAGAAAAATTGTCCTTTTTTGATAACCACTTGTAATTTCAAATGTAAAAAACCTTGTCATTCAAAGCTGACAAGGTTTTCTTCCTTTTTTGTTATGCAATTGTGCTTATCCTGTCTATTTCTTGGCTTTTAAACCTTCCAGATAATCAACAGCTTCACTGAACGTATCTATTGGAATGATTTTCATACTCGTATTAATATCCTTAGCCGCAATTAATGCTTCCCGATAATTTGAGCCAGATTCGCCACCCTCGTTGGGAGCAAGGAATATTTCCGCCCCAGCCTGATCTGCAGCTACGATCTTCTGCTGAATACCGCCTATAGGTCCGACTTTTTCGCCTTCTTCCATTGTTCCGGTTCCTGCAATATTATAACCCTTTGTTAAATCACCTTTGGTTAGCTGATTATATATTTCAAGCGAGAACATCAGGCCTGCGGAAGGTCCTCCGATCTGGTCTGTTTTAACCTCCACCTTAGGATCTGTACTGATTGATTTATCTTCTACAAGTGAGATGCCAACTCCGACCCGGGAAGCATCTTGCTTAAATGGCTGAACCTTCAGCTTCACTGTTTTCTTTTTCCCATCCCGTTTTATTGTGAGCGTAACTGTTTCGCCAGCTTTCTTTTTGCTGACATGGCTGGTAAACTCTTCGGATGATTTAAAAGCAATTCCATCTGCAGCAGTGATTCGGTCGCCGGCTTTTAATATTCCTTCCGCAGGCATATTTTCCATTATCCCGCTGACGAAAACACCCCGGTACTTGATTTCATACTTTTTCCCTGCCTCATGATAAGCCGTTTTGATGGCATTAATCTTTGAGCCCTCCATTAGGTGGAGCTGCCTGATATTGTACTCTTCATCAGTTTCATCTTCGGCCCTAATATATTTTTCAGGATAAATTTCATGGTATTTATTGAATTTAGCGGCTGCATAGGAATAGATATTGGCTTTACCCATTCTAACTGTTGTAAGCATAAAGCTGCCTTTTGCATCATCGCCGCCCTCTACCTCTATAATGGGCTCTAATTCCTTTGCCATGCCTGGCTTTGAAACATAGTAAGGCAGATAAATAAAAGAACTGCCCGCTATAAGCAGCAATGCCAGGAGGAAAGAGCGGGCAAATGGATTACGTTTCTTCACGGTGTGTCTCCTTCCAGGTCTCTATGCACTTAAAAATAGCATCGATATTTTGTCTAGCCTCTTCTTCTCCAATAGTAATCATTTCCTCAATGTTTGTAAACGCTTTGGAACTGTACTTTTCTACACGGGGACGAATCATTATATCAGATGCTATCTTTCTGAACTCTACCAGCTCCATTTGCAGGATATCCAGGCTTTGCATAATCACATCAAAAATTGAATTTATTTCCACATCCTGTTTAACGTGAGCGACGTCCACAGCAATCACAATATCCGCACCCATCGACTTGACAACAGAAACAGGTATCCTGTCGACAACACCGCCGTCAACCAGCAAGCGGTTATTTATCTTTTCCGGAACAAAAATGCCAGGTATGGAAATGCTTGCCCTGACCGCTTCTGCAATTGGCCCCGTCCGAAAGATGACCTTTTCACCTGATTTAATATCAGTCGCCACAATGGCAATCGGAATATCAAGCTCTTCTATCATTTTGCCATGGGTAAACATGTGGATAAGCTCCTTTATCCGCTTTCCCGCCACAAAACCCATTTTCGGAACAGTCAAATCCACATAAAACTTTCTTTTAAATAATTTCGCAAGCTTATATAGCCGATCAATATCGGAACCGGCCGCATAAAAAGCACCGACCAGCGCTCCCATACTGCTGCCGGCAATTAAATCAATCGGAATTCCTTCTTTTTTTAAAACTTTAATGACTCCAAGGTGGGCAAAGCCCCTGGCTCCTCCCGACCCTAATGCCAATCCTATTTTCGGCTGAGGCAAAAGGATTCCTCCTTTCTTTGCAAAATAAGCAAGTTTTACATTTTCAACATGTATTGATGATTAGCTCCAGCGCCCATCCCCGACGCACACGGCGTGCTAGTGCCGGGGCGGTGGCACAGAGAATGCTTCGGCAGCGACATCGCACTTAAACAAAGTGTCAGCTTTGTGAGGACGTGACGGTTTTAGCCGTTCATCCTCTAACCGGGGCGCTTGCGCTTTTCTGGCTCCTTTTCAAACTTATGGTCTAAATGTCTTTCCTATGAGTATATTGTGTATAGCAGGACAAGAATAGCGAGTCCCAGTCTTTTTTTTATTTTACCATCAATGAAAATTGGCTGCTTAAGAAACATCTTTATACCGCATTCGCAAGAGTGAACCTCTTAAATATATGGATTACCAACCCCGCAGGAGGAGGCCTTTGAAGGTGTATAAGTCTAGAATAAAAACTATTTTTTTAGCGCTGTCTGTAACCATCATGGCAGGAGGACTGATTACTTTTCCTCAGGAATCCTTTGAAGCTTCAATAAGAGGCCTTAATATGTGGTGGGAAATCGTATTTCCTTCCCTTCTTCCGTTCTTTATTATGTCAGAGATGCTGATCGGGTTTGGCGTTGTGAAATTTATCGGGGTTCTGCTCGAGCCTTTTATGAGGCCTCTTTTTAAGGTCCCAGGAGTCGGGGGATTTGTTTGGGCAATGGGAATGGCATCAGGGTATCCATCCGGGGCTAAGCTTACAGCAAGGCTTAGACAGGAACGGCAGTTGTCCAGGATAGAGGCAGAAAGACTTGTTTCCTTCACGAATTCGTCTAATCCATTGTTTATCTTTGGGGCCGTATCAATTGGATTCTTTTATAATCCAAACCTGGGCATTATTCTTGCATCATCCCATTACCTGGGCAATTTCTGCGTTGGTCTGCTGATGCGTTTTCACGGCAAAAAAGAAAGCCTGGAGAAAAGGCCAAAACGCTCCACTCCCTCCATTAAGCAAGCACTAAGGGAGCTTCACAGGACAAGAATAAAAGAAAAACGCCCGCTCGGAAAACTCCTTGGAGATGCTGTCCTTTCTTCCATTCACACGCTTCTGATGATTGGTGGCTTCATCATCCTTTTTTCAGTCATAAACAAGCTTTTATATCATATGAAAATCACAGGACTCTTGGCAAAAGGTGTGGAATACATACTTGCTCTTTTAGGCTTCCCTGAAGTGCTGAGCATTCCGCTTATTTCCGGCATGTTTGAAATTACCCTCGGTTCTCAAATGACGAGTGGGGTCCAGGAAGCAACCCTGATGCAGCAGGCGATTATTACTAGCTTTATTCTTGCCTTTTGCGGCTTCAGTGTTCAGGCTCAGGTAGCCAGCATTCTTTCAGAAACGGACATCAGGTTTTATCCTTTCTTCATTGCCCGTATCACACACGGTTTCTTAGCAGGATTCATCACCTTCGTCCTTTGGAAGCCAGTTTATGAAGGAATGCATATGTTCGGACGTCCATCTAATTCATACCCTGTGTCTGCAGGGCAGGAAGCAGGCTGGGAAACCGCTTTATACCATGCCGCAACTAGCGCCGGTCCGCTCATAACCATTGGTTTCCTGGTGATTTATATTATTTTGTACGCGTCTAGAAACCGCAAATGAAAAATCCTATTAAAAATTCCCCTTTACCATAAAAATTCAGCGTAATGTATCTGCGAAAAGGCTGATCTCTCCTTTTGAAGCTGCAGTTTAATATTAATAATTGGCTTCAATTAGAATTAATCTTACAAGCAAAAAAACCTTGTTTACGGCAACAAGGTTTTTTTGCTTATTTTATTTATATTTTCCCAAAAGAGCAGCTTCAACACTAGGAGGCACCAATTCTTTGATTTTCCCGCCATACTTGGCTACTTCCTTAACAATGCTTGAACTCAAGAATGAATATTGATTATTGGTCATAATGAAAAAGGTTTCAATACGTTCATTTTGCAGTCTGTTCATAGACGTAATTTGCATTTCATACTCAAAATCGGATACCGCCCGCAATCCCCGGATAATGGCATTGGCTTGAATGCTCTCGGCATATTCCACAAGCAGTCCTGAAGATGAATCAACCTTTACATTGGGCAGATGACTGGTAACTTCTCTGATTAACTGCATCCTTTCCTCAACCGTGAACAGCGGATTTTTTGATGAATTATTCATCACCACCACATATACCTCATCAAAAACCTTTGCCCCTCTTTGGATTATGTCTAGATGCCCAAATGTAATGGGGTCAAAACTCCCTGGGCAAACGGCTATTTTAACCATCGGAATTCCTCCTGCTCATTTTGCGAATGTTCTCTTTGAAAAAACGTTACCGCAATAATTCCATATGTTTCCTGTTTCCATTTAACAAGGCTTCCGACTCGATCAGGAAGTATAGTTTCACTGCTATGCTCGCACACAATCAGTCCATTATCTTCTAAAAGCCCGTTGCTATGTATCATTTCAAGTAAGTCAACTATTTTTTGAAGCTTATAAGGCGGGTCAAGGAGAATAAGCCGGAATGAAAGGTCACGCTTAATAATAGCCTTCAGCGCCCGTTCCGCATCATTTTTATACACCTCTGCCTGCGCAGAAAAATGGCAAGCTTCCAGATTTGCTTTAACGGTCTGGATGGCCTTGTGTTCCCGGTCAACAAAAATAGCCTGTTCAATTCCCCTGCTCAATGCTTCGATCCCAAGCCCGCCGCTGCCTGCAAAGAGGTCAAGGGCTGTCCCGCCGTCAAAATACGGGCCGATTATATTAAAAATCGATTCCTTCACTTTATCAGTAGTCGGCCGCGTTCCGCTACCAGGAACAGCCTTCAGCGGCCTCCCCTTGCATTTTCCCGAGACTACTCTCATTTATCTCACCACATTTTTTGACAAATTTCTTCACTCACATATCCTAACACATTCCATTTTTCGAGCCAATACCCTGGTACTCTTTAGATAGAAAAATGACCTCAGCACTACCCTGTGTTTAACGGTACATTTCACAGTCTTATTAGAAAGCTGCCCCTGCCTTTATGCACGAAAAGCAGACTGCCATGGAATACCCCTGTGTAAAACAAGCAAATTTTTTGAAAGGTAACTTCATTTTTCGCTTCCGCTTTTCTTACTATTTGCAAAAAAGTCCAATTAGATGAATAACAACAATTTTTTTGGTGATAATGTACAGTAACAACATCAGTACCGAGGATGTTGTTGCCAACCGCGGAGAAGACTTACGTTTCCCCATAAGTTCTTCCTCCGGTTTCTCCTCTCCCTTTTCCTTCTGCCTTTGAAAAAAGGAAATAGAAGGACCCTGCAGATTTTCTGCAGGGCTTTTTTTGTTTATTTTAGTGTGTAACCCCAGCAGCCGGCCTGCCCTTTCCTTTCTCCCAAGTCTCATAAGAAAGCATTTCCCAACTCCCCCGCGCTCTTACGATTTGAGTTAGGGCAACTCTAACCCTGTCGGTATTGTGAAGACGGTAAAATACAGGTTATTCAAAATTTCTTGAAAATGTTCAGCGGGCAAAAGATTATTTCTTTGTTTTACAAAAATTGAGAGGATAAGGTACTTATTTCTAACATGAGAATATACTTTTGGCACAGAAGGAGAATGAACATTAGGAGCAGAAGAAATGAACCTGCAAATTTTCCAAGGGCATAGTCCTGAGTTAGCCCAATCAGATGTGAATATCGTCATCGATGTTATTAGAGCGTTTACAGTTGCCCATCATGCTTTTTTGCGTGGAGTGAAAGAAATCTTACTTGCTGGGACAACAAACGAAGCCTTTCTTTTAAAAAATAAATATCCTGATTATCTATTGGCCGGGGAAATTAGGGGGCTCCAAATTGCAGGTTTCGATTTTGATAACTCTCCGAAAAAAATGGCAGCTGCCGATATTGCCGGCAGGACGCTTGTCCAAAAAACAACGAATGGGGTCCGGGCCACATTGAATGCTCTAAATGCTGATGCTGTATTCGTTACTGGATACTCTAACGCAAGGACAACAGCTGAATATGTAAAACAAATAATCAAAGAAGGAGCAACCATAAATATCATCGCTTCTCACCCGGATGGGGATGATGACCTGGCTTGCGCCGAGTATATACAATCAATTCTCAAGGGCAATGAAACGCTTTCTGAAGAGGAAGTCGTAAAAAGAATTTTAACTTGTCAAGCTGCAAAGAAATTCTTTGATGAAACCCAGCCGCAATTTGACAGTGAGGATCTTTCATATTGTATAAAAGAGATAAAAAAGGAGTTTGTTATGCAGGTCTTTTGTTCCGGGCATTTACCGAAGATTGTGAGGGTGAACAGAGATGAATTACCACGGTTTACAGCTTCCGGAAAGAGAATGCAAGCCAAGAAATAAGGGATTAACAATTTTAATTGATAACGGGGTCCCGGAAGCCTTATTTAAAGATACGATTTCAAGTGCCTGCAGCTTTATTGATTTTGTAAAGTTCGGCTGGGGCACATCAATCATTTCTTCCACTCTTCAAAGTAAAATCTCGTGGTTAAAAGAAAATAATATTCATTACTTCTTTGGAGGAACTCTTTTTGAGAAGTTTTTAAGCCAGAAAAAGCTGGATCAATTCTATCAGTACTGTAAACATTACGATTGCCAATACATTGAAGTTTCTAATGGAACAATTCCAATAAGCAATAAGGAGAAAGCAAAATATATCTCAAACTTTTCCCAGGAGTTTGCTGTTTTTAGTGAGGTTGGGAATAAAGACAGCTGCATTGAGGCTTCTTCCTCGGAATGGCTGGAATATATACATGAGGACTTAGAGGCGGGTACAAGAAAAGTCATAACGGAAGCAAGGGAAAGCGGAAGCAGCGGCATTTGCAATGAAAGAGGAGAAATGCGCTTTGAGATTGTTAACAAAATATTAGATTCAGGTATCTGCTTGGATAATATTATATTTGAAGCACCAAACAAACATATGCAAACAACTTTTATAAAGCTTGCCGGTTCAAATGTCAATCTCGCAAACATTCCCTTCCATGACGCCATTGCTCTTGAAACACTTCGTCTTGGCCTGCGTTCTGATACTTTTTTCATTTAAAAGGAGTTAAGAGAATGAGAGATAAAAATAAAGTTTTTCATCTTGCCATCCCATGTAAGGATCTTAATGAAACAGTTGATTTTTACGAAAAGCTTGGATCTAAACTTGCTAGAAGATATCACGACCGGGTCACTTTTGATTTCTTCGGCGACCAGGTTGTCTGCCATTTGAATCCTGATAAAATTGATCCCGAGCCAAGAATGTACCCAAGGCATTACGGCATAACATTTATGGATAAACAGGAATTCGACCAGACGTTAGAACATGCTCTTGCTAAGAAGCTGCCTTTCTTTCAGGAATTAATGGTCCGCTTTGCCGGGAAAAAGGAGGAGCATATCACTTTCTTCTTAATTGATCCGGCGAATAATCTATTAGAGTTCAAATATTATCATGATGAATCGATGGTATATTAGTTAAGTTTCTTCAACATAAAGGATCAGGTACGGTTTCCATTTCTTTGGATCCTGTACCAAAGAATCAACAAAAAAACGAACTTTCCCATATTCCATATCCTCATAAAAAAACTTAAAGGCCAAACCTTTAAGTTTTTTTGTCTTGAAAGTTATCAATTATAATTCCACAATTTCAACCTCTGCTTCATTTTCCCTGACAAAGGTTTTAAAAATATCATTCAACCAGATTTCTCCGATGTAAACTTTCCCATTTAGTGTCACGAATGGGTTTTCAGCCACCCCGTAGGCCTTGTCGTTAAATAAGAAAGAACTTTTATCCAAATAAAGCCTATACATATTAGAGTCCCGGGAAAGCAGGTAATGTTTTGGATTCACCTTATTAATGGCATAGCCCAGCTTGGCGCTGACAGCTTCAAACGGATAAAATTTCTGGTTTTTATAAAAAATCGCTCTTTCTCCCTTTATTTCATTCCCATTGATGAGAACTTGTTTTTCAACGATAAAATAAAGCGGAATGATTGGTTTAGCGGATATTCTATTCTCTGTAAAAAACGATGTCTTTTTGCCAGCCGCCTTTGATAAAAGCGAATCCAGGAGCAGAGCGGAGTATTTATCACTGTTTTCTTCTTTTATTAGTTCGATAAAACTGGATTGCTGGTCTTCTGTTAATTCTGCCTTAACATATTTATTCAGTTGATTGACCTTTTCCAAGCCGCTTTTCTGTCCGAACAGAAGCTGCCCTATGTAACCTTGCAGCCAGGCCTCCTGTTTATCAGAAAAAACATATTGAAACTGTAAATACTGAGTCAGGAGGTTTTGTTCAAGCCCCTGCAAGGAAGAAGTAATCATTAAATGCCCAGAATGGTATTCAGGATGTTTGTTTGTTGCTATGACCGTAAGAAAAGGATAATCAGTAAATTTTGAAGCAGCACCCTTCAAACGGTCCGCCTGCTCAGGATTCAGTTCACCGTAAACCTCAAAGCTATCTGATATTTTCGTGTACGTTAGCTTACCAGAGTGATAATAAAGCGGATAAGCTTCTCCTTCCCCTTCGAAAACATAATAATCTATAAAGTCTTTCTCTTTATTGGCAAGGAGGGGCGCTCCGGCCGCCCATATTCCTTTCCGGCTGGTCCCTTCTGTCAATTCTACTCTTGTCTTTGTAATCAAGGTATTATTTAAGCTTAAACTCCAGTTTGTCAGCACAAAGGAAGGCTGTTTAAGCCGTAAAGGAATCGAATAGGAAAAGACCAGCTGCTTTCCATTAGTCCTGATTTCCTTTTTCCCGTTATCTTTAGGGGTGCAATTACTTTTTTCTCCTTCGGTGCATACCCATTTGAAATTGTTTGGATTTTCTACCGTATATTTTCCAGCAGGCAGGCCCTTAATCGTCTGCTCAATCGTTAATACTCCTTTTGCATTGATAATCTTAAACGATTGAACAGCACTCGGAGCATTTATTTCGGTACTTTTATCCCGCTTTTCAGAATACCCATGCCACTGCCAGAATAACATTCCTCCCAGAACAGCGCTCAGCATCAACAGGATCGAAAGAAATGTACGCACCATCTTTAAAACCCCTTGTGTCTAATGTCTTACTACTAACTTACCAAAAAAATAGCATTCCGGTCAGTACTTTTTATTATTTTATGAAAATTATCCACATTTCCGTTTCGCCCTTGCGCTTTATTTAAAAGAAATGATAATGTATGTAGGATGCCAAGTTCCAGCCCCAGCAATTTTTTTCTTGGAAAAAAAGCCCCAATGCACAGGACAAGTAACACTTCCGCAGCGATACATAGCACGAAACGAATCGGCAGGTTTGTGAGGGCGTGCTTCGGCTTTTGGCACAGGGCGGAGGTTGCAACGGCTTTATGTTACAATTCTGCAGACCTTAATCGAAGTTCCTTTTGTGAGAGCGCTCGCACTTTTTAATGATATGATACATAAGGAGAGATCGGTTTGATTCAGCGTTTTATTGAATTGGGAGAAGGCTACTCCGACTTATACGAGCTTATCGAAATAGCCAGGGCACAGAAAGATAGAGTTAAATATCTGCTTGCACTCAATACGGAAAAGGAAGGCAATCCGGTTTCATCACTTGCCGTTATTTTGCATCCAACTCAGCCCGGAAACTTCCAGCCCATTTATATGTGCAGAGAAGGAATTCCTAACCATCATAGTACGCCAAATAAACGGTTTGATCTATTCAAGGATTTAGCAGATTCTATCGGAAAACGGGTTATTGAATTGGAAGTAAAGCATTCCGGTGCTTTTGCTGAAAAAGAGCTATTCCAACAGTACCTTATTGGAATACTCCGCATGAACCGCTATCTTCCGCCGCTAAGTTAATTGAAAAAAGGGAACTGAACGTTGGTCAGCCCTATTAAAACTAGGGGATTTAGTTGTTATTTTACTATTAAAAGCATAAGGAATACACAAAAAAGAGCTGAACCTGATGTGACCCCAAAAGTTAGATTTTTACACTAACTTTTGGGGTGCAGTACAACGGACAGCTCTTTTTTAGATTAGTTCACTTCTCCATCGTTCAGAACTTTTTTATTATTTCTTTTCTCTGCAAAAAAACCTTGCCTGATTATGACAAGGTTATCTTCCTATATAACTCCAGCATACATAACACTGAAAATTTCAATATTATATGCCCATTTTATAGTCGTATTCTTTCGCCTTGTCGGGCTTGGAATTTTCGAATTCCATTTTTAAAAACGGCTTGTAAGAAAGCTCAATTTTCTTTACAAAAGAGTAGCTTTTCAGTTTTTCAGTTACCGTTTCCACATCCTCCATATTTGTGTAGAGAACTGCGTATTTTAGTTTCTTGGAAACATAATGAATATTGCCAAAGCGCCGAAGCATTTTTGCTTGTTTCAATGAGTGCAGATATATAATGATTCCTTGACGTGCTCCGTGCATGATAAATTCTCCTTAAGATAAGGTTTACAATAAGTTTAGCACAGCACCTTTGACTCTTTCAACCTAAAAGAAAGGTCTTTCATATTAACCAGTTTTATGATACTGCACAAAAAGGCCCTGACAGCTAAAATGCTGCAGGACCTTTTTGGTGCTTAGGCAGAGAATCCATATTAAGAACAGCCGCAGCTGCCCCCTGATCCACAACCGCCTCCGCAGCTCCCTCCAGTTTCGAAAAAAGGATTCCCAGAAGGTACCTTGATAAAAGGAGAAACAGATCTGCCTATCATGGAGCTTATTTCATCAAGAAGGCTTTGAAGGCCAGTTTCCGCCCTCTTAAAATCGGCAATGGATGGATGCATGTCCATTTCCCGTTTCGCCTCTCTAATTCCTAGATTGACTCGCTTATAATCAGGATGGTATTTTCCAAAACGCTGAACATCCTCATACAAGTCCTTCCATTGAGTAAATGCCTTTATTTTGCGTTGTGCTTCACGGTCAGCACGCAATTTATATAAGCAAAGCAGGTATTCTTCCCCTACTTCAGATTCCAGAACCATATTTGCAAGGGCATCAGCTTTACTGAGAATATCTACCCTTTCCAATGTAGCAAGCATATTAAAGCCCACCTCCAAGTTAATAGTACCATTTTTATGTTTGGGATGGAACTCTTTCTTCCTGAACGGACCCTTCTGGGCTTGTCTAAATATGTATTTGAAATTCCTGTTCAATTGAATAGGGCCGGTTTTGTTCATCTACCAGTTCAAGTTTAATCGTATGCTGGCCTTTATTTACATCTTTGATAATAAATGCAGCCGTCTGGATTTCATCCTTCCTTTTCCCGTCAACAGATAAAATCAGCTTGCCTGACTGCTGCTCACCTTGACCGGTAAAGGAGAAATCTCTGATGATACATTCTACAAAAACATCCTTCCCTCTCACAAAGTGCCGGACGGTAAACTTTCCAGATTCGCCGACATGGCTGGCCTCTGCTTTCGGGGCGGAAGGCACGATTGCCATTTTTTCAATCAGATTTTCCGGTTCGGGAATCTGCCTTCCGCAACCCGCGATTGAAAGCAGCAATATATAAAATATTAAATATTTTTTCATCGACAGCTCCTCCTTTGGGATTATTCTTTACCTGAAGACACTAAAGTAATCTCCCAATTATTTTCAGAAGAGGGGCTGGCAGAACAAAAAAACAGCGGTGGTTTAAAAGAGAATGCAGGTAAACTATATAAATCATTGGAAAAAATATTGCCTTGCTGCCGCAGCCGTTTTTTGCTAAATACCAAAGGTAGACATGGTTATTTCATTGCTGGGAATTCATTGCCTGAAACATATGAACCATCATGGAGGCCATCTGAACTCCTTCCGAAAACTTCGAAACTCGATGTGGAATCGATTTTTCAAAATAATACTTTGCTTCAGTTTCCATTTTGCTGATCAGGTGTGGCTTTCTGGACAGTGTCCGGTACCAAAACGGATTTATCCGCAAAAATTTTTGCATGTCTTCGTTTTCTTCAATTAATTTAAGTACATCCTGTCTCATTGAGTGCCCCCTTAAGTTAGTCTTTTCTAATGACAAAAGGGTTTTCCTTCCGTTCTGGAGCTTTTTTGTTAGCATCGTCATTGTTTTCCTGAAATTGCGAAATAACTCCCTGTATAGCTCCAAGTGCTTGATTAAGGCTCGATATATGCTGCTGAACCTGATTCATATCCATATTCTTCAATACCTGAAAAAGCGATGCAACTAAATCGGATTTGCTTTCCTCTTCCTTCTTTTCTTTTTTCATAGAGAGTTTTTCCTTCTTATCGCTGGACTGATTTGAATGTTTATACGTCTTCGTACTTTTCCTTACATTTTCCCTTTTAGCTTGCTTACCTTGTTCAATTAATTTATCATCGGCTGTAATGATATCCTTCCATAGCTCATCATTGTCCCCGCGCAGATACCATTCTTCAAATAAACTTTGCCACGTATAATTTCCCTGTCTTACGAGCGAAATCAGCTCAGGATTCCTTTTAATAAACGCCTTAAATTCAATAACAGATTGTTTTTTGTCAGACATGGCTGCACCTCCATCCTCAGTGTTTGCCTATTCACACAGTATGCAGACAAAGAAAAAATGTTCCACACTGTACGAGGGAAAAGAGAATATCTATAATAGAGATAGTCAGGAGGTATTTAAAAGTGAAAGAATATGTGACAAAAAGATTCAAAGAACTTATCGAGAATGCAACAAAGAAGGATCTTGAAGTGCTTACCGCCATTTTTGAAGGGCTGAAGTCCGAAGACAACGCGAAGAGCCCATACGTAAACCGGCTTTATCATTTTGAGAGGGAAATTAAGGACAATACAATAACAATGACAATGCCGATCTCACCCATTGTCCTTAATTCAATTGGGATAACCCATGGCGGGGTGATTGCAACACTAATTGATACAGCAATAGGCACACTTGCAAATGTCACAGTAGCACCAGAG
This sequence comes from Bacillus sp. M6-12, assembly GCF_002860285.1. Classification (GTDB taxonomy): domain Bacteria; phylum Bacillota; class Bacilli; order Bacillales; family DSM-1321; genus Peribacillus. Next base: position 143,300 of record NZ_PGVF01000014.1, on the reverse strand, counting down.
GGTAATGCAGCCGTGACCACGGATATTTCTGTCCGCTATTTAAGAGCGGCAAAAGGCGGCAAATTGACATGTGAAGGAACCATTTTGCACAAGGGTAAAAAAACGATGGTGCTTGAAGGAAAAGTGTACTCGGAGGACGGGACACTTTGCGCACACTCAACAGGGAACTTTTTTATAATTCCTAGACCTCAGTCTTAATGTCCGGGATATGAAAGGGTGAAACCAATGGTTACAGCCATTGTTATTCCAATCATTTGTCTTTATTTTTATTACATAACAAAAAAAGAAATGCGCGAGCAGGAAGCTAAGTGGCATGCTGTAGGAAATATACGTGAGGAAGCCGCTGTTTCAGGAGAAATTGTCAGTATTACTTCGGAAAAGGAAAAGTATTATTATCACCGTTATATCTACAATCAGCATATTATCTTACGGACGAAAAGCGGAAACATCCATTTGATAAAAAAAGAACCTGCAAAACAAAAGGTGCCCCAGCTCCCATTTCATGAACAGCAACGAATAATGGCTTTTGGCACATGGGAGAACAGCAGGTTTCTCGTAAACCGGATACAGCATGAAGATGGTTGGCAATAATTATAGTTAAACTAGACTACTGATTTCCCACTACATGCAGCTCGCTTACCGCGGGCGGTTTTTGAGCCTCCAGGGCGCTTTGCGACTGAGGGGTCTCCCTTGACCCGTTATTCCCGGCAGGATATTGAATTGGCTTCCTTGAAAGGACACCGGACGAAGGAAATGCCAAGCATCTTCGAGGAGTCTCGCGCATTCTGCTCCGATCATCATTGTGGCCAATCAACAATGAGCTTTAACATAGCCTAAATAAAAAACCAATATACTTGCTTGTCTAGAAGCACCTTAAAATAGGGCAACCTGGTATTTATTAAGTGACGGAGCCTTTCCCTTGAATTAAAACCAGCATATATTTTTGGTTTTGCTTGTTTATTGAGTAATAGCTTTTGCATCCGTTTCTGCTTAAGGCAATAAAAAACAGGAGATCCGCGGTTTTTGCAAAAGCGGATCTCCTGTTTTCTGCTGGGAAGGCAGAGCTGCACCGATTGACGGTATAAGAAAAACTCATTGAAATTACATGTAAAACATTCGTTTAGTTTTCGCTCTCACCGCATTTATTGTGTTAGCAATTGGTAACTACTTATTCTTATTTCCTTGCATGGGTTGAGTATAAAATCACGATTGTTTATACAGCTATCTATTTCGCGATAAAATTCTGTGTATAGTATTTTTTATATACACCTACACCTAAATGCGTGAATTCTTCATTTAATAGCGCTTCACGGTGACCCTTGCTATTAAGCCAACCTTCCATGGCAGCGATGGCATCGACATAGTGGGCTGCTATATTTTCCCCTGCAACCATGTATGTAATATTGGCATCCTTTAGCCGATTTCCAAGATCCCCTTTCGTTGGGGAAGTATGAGAAAAATATTTTCCCTTATACATATCACTGCTGTGCATAAAAGCAACTTCTGAAACCGGCTCGTCCCATTTAAGCGCACTTAGATCGAACCGTTTTCGCATAATGTTAGTAATATCGAAGATCTGCTGCCTGTTGCCAGCCTCAACCTGGACCCACTGCTCTTCAGTCAGTTCAGCTTCTTTTGGCAGCTGTCCCCTGTATGTTAATTCATACGGCTGCTGTTCAATTAGCGTCTCTTTATTTAAGAAGCGTACACTGGAAACAGTCCCAGTAAATTTATCAAAATATAATTGCGCGAACACATTGCCTATTTTAATAAGCGGTCTCATATTCATATCCGCTTCGGAAAGCTCGAAACGGTATGAGCTCTCATTTGTTTCAATATCAATAAAAGTCTCAATTTCGATGTTTTTGTATATTTCCTCAATGGGCTGCCCAATTTTAAAAGGGCTGACATTCACCTTGCTGCCTATCGCATAGGCTGAAACTGCCTTTCCATTTTTGACAGCTATCTGCATATAAGAGCTTTCTTCCGCTCCGTAAATCCACCACTCATATCCGTAGGAAGACACATCCACTCTGGTTGGCTTACCGTACGTTTTTAATATCTGTGAGGAACTCTTCCCGATGCTGAGCCCAAGTCCTTCCGAAACCTTTACTGGGTTATTGTCAGCAGAAGCACTTTTCATTGGAAGTTCCTCGCCCGGCTTCTGTAGTGAAGCATTGTTTTTTCCAACAAGTACGGTATTTTCCTTATCGCTGTCGCCAATATTAAAATAAATGCCAATTACAAATACGACAGCCGCGATTAGCAGTATCTTTACCAAGGATTTCAGTTGCGTAATACCTCCTTTCTCTTAAACTCCCACATTTGAAGTATAGAATAATTATAGCATTGTTGTCCCTTCATTAATATAAATCATAACTTATCCAAAGAAGTGGACTTTTTGTGAAACATTCATTATCAAAAAGGTACTAATTGCAAGTTGCAAAGTTTCGTACTATTATAAAATATGAGGGAAATTTGTATATATTAAACATCTATAGGAGAAAAAACGTTTTTATACATATTACATCTCCTAGGATGGATCATTTTCCATTCTTATCGCAAAATTAGGAGGGCAAGCAAGTGAAATTTGAAAGCGTTGGACTTGAGAAAATTACAGCAGATTTAAACCGACTGGATGAAGTAATGCATGACCATGGCTTAGTTCGTGCCGAGCAGTGGGATTACGAAAGGGTTAATTATGACCGTAAATTCGAGTTAAAAGAAGGCGTTTACTACCTTCGTGTGCAAGGGTTTGCAACTGAGGGAGATGTTGGTGCCCATAAAGCAATTATCCAGCTTAAAACACCGCTTCTTGGCAAGCACTACTATCCACACGGCGTGGAATATGGTGATGGCGAAAACTTCCCTTCTTCCTTGGTAAAGCAGAGTCAGGAAATTCTGGCTGCGGTGAAAGCTGAACTAGACCAATTCGCAGGCGTGTAATCGAATTGTTTAATAACTTCAGCGCAGCATTTAAGCGTTAAACCCAGCAATCTATTATTTTTAATACGCCATTCGGCTCCCGTCAGAAGGAGCCGTTTTTTATAGTTAAAAAAGTCACTGAAAAAAGGATTGTATTCCGGAATTGCTTGATCCCATGCCACTGCCTTTTCTGGTGTACCGCTGATTTTCCCCCAGGCAGCCAGCGTTTTAGCGGATTGTGCGCCCATCAGCAGGCAGGTTAGCTCTGAATAGAAAGATGAATTCCCCGTATCGGTTCATGAAGACAAGGGGTCCCAGCCGTTTCTTTTTAAATGCAGTGATTTTCCCATTATGAAACAAGTATATGCCATTATTCCACGGGGCATATTCATCCGTTAAATGGAGAAAAGTTCTCATTGGCGTCTCGATAAATGGGTATTCAGAAACGAATGATTCCACAACCACAATTCGAGCCATAAAATATGGCTTCAACTCTATTTGCAAATGAGGATTGTCCAGAAAAAATGGAAAGCAATCATTAACCGAAATCATGATTTCCACCTTTTCAGACATGGGATCATGCTGGCAAATAAAATTACATAACCCCCGTACCGCCTCTGGATCCAAACTAATAATCTCATCCACATCCAATAGCTTGTTCTTCATCGTGTATAACATATAACCTTTTGCTTCTCCAGATTGAGTAAAATAAACTGTGGCAGTTTGATTACCAATCACATACCTTTTCCACCATTTTTCTGTTCTCTTCAGCATTCCTCCATAATTCACTGCAAACTTTTCATATATATCATTCAACAGCGCAGTGCTAGTAGTATTAATTCTTCGCACATATCCGCTTCCGGAAGGCAGCATATGTAAATCTTTCCGCAGCACGGTTATTTTTTTGTTCACTAAATACCTCTCAGCCAAACTTCCGATAAAACGAAATTTTAAAAGGGTGGAGAAAAGAGGTACTTTGGCCATTTTCCTTCATATGTTCCAAGGCATGTGTAAACAGCCGCTTGACCGGGCCATCCCTGCGAAATTCAGAGCAGGAAGCAACAGCAGCGACCCCTTACATCGGTAACTTTCTTGAACCAAGAAAGATCTCATGCGCAATAATATGCAGCTTGACTGCCAGCTGCTCTTCTTTGTATATTCCAAAAGTGCATTGCTCCTAATAATCCGCATACCGGGAAGTGAGTTGGTCTTCATCAATTGGATACTGAAAGGAAATACATCGACAGTCGCAGCGCCTCCTGAAACTCCTCCCTGGCAATCCTTTCAATCTTATTCATTATTATTCTCCTTATCCGGTATATCCAGTTTCCATGTCAAAAAAAGGCCATCATCCTCATAAAGCTGGAAACCGCAATCCTTCAATAGCGAATTTCTATAGCTTTCATTAGCCATGCTAAGAGTAAACAATGCCTTCAATCTCTTTGGATACTGAACTACAATATATTGCAGAAATAAAAGCACACATTCCTTTAAAAATGCTGATTCCGCTTCTCTATCAATAAATTTAATTTCAAAATAACCTTGACCTGGCTGGCTGCTTATTTCATCCATCATCAGATCAGCTACCATTCTTTTTCCTGAAAGGTCAGCGACAATCCATAACTTTAATGTTCCATTTTCCCCTTCTATTTGTTCTAGATAAAAGGGCAAAATCCCTCTAAACGAGTAAGAAGGCCATTTTTCAGGAATTTCAATGGGAGAACGGCGAAGTAACTCATTTCTGTAAAGAAGTATGGATTTTCCCATATCAAGAGAACAAGTAAGAATAACGACCCTCTCCGTCTTATAATCTTTCAATATATCGCCCCTATTTGACCATAATAAAAGACGCCACAGTATATTCTATTCTGTGGCGTCATGCTTTCATGCATCAATATGGGTTTATAAACCGAGAATCGCTTTAATAACAGAGGTGGTTTCGCCGCCCTCGTAAAAAACATAAAGCAGTAAATAAACGGCTACCCCTGTAATGGCGGTAAAAAACCAGATTACACTTGTAATCGGCCCTAATTTCCTGTGTCTTCCCAGATTATTTTTATATCCGGTCCACAGTGAAAAAATTCCGAATACAGCTCCGGTAGTTGCAAGGGAAATATGAAATATCAGGAAAATGGTATAGTAAACCTTTATATCCTCAGGTCCGCCAAACGCGGTATTCCCAATAAAAATGGTTCGTGTGGCATAAATGATAAAAAATATGACGGCAAAGACAGCAGCCCAAAACATCGTTTTCTTATGGGATTCAATCTTTCGCTGCTTAATTTGAATCCAGCCTATCGCTACAGTAATAGCGCTCAGGACAATGAAGGAAGTACTTATTGTAGGCAAAATCGGTAAAGACATAAATTCTTAAACGCCCTCTCTATTTAAATTCGCACTCATTCATTTTAATAAACAGTTCTATAAAATTCAATGATATCATTCATTCCTTAACACAATGATCACTTTTTCCCAACCAAAAAGGAATCCCCTTTCCTAAACGGAAAGAGGAATAAACATTTAAAGATTATTCAACAGTTTGGAACTTAGCCATGGTCTCATCCACTTTATCTGCTTCTGCATTTTCCTTTCTGAACCAAGCAAAAAAGATATAACCAAGCACCGTGCCATAAACAATTTCCTGGATGACTTTCATCAAAATTCCGCCAAGCTGCTGATCTTCAAGAAGCGGCAACCCGTTAAACATTTCAGGTCCGCTTAACGTAAGTCCGCTCAGGGATGAAGAAGGAACACACAACTCCATTGCCTGGGCCCACGCATTTGGATCAGAGAAAGTGCTGTACATAGGAGTGTCGGCGAAAATGATTAACGCACAAGCAGGAGTCAGCAGAATACCGTTACCAAAAATATAGCCTACCTTTTTTACACCTGAAAGAGTTTCTTGTTCAGGCAGCTGGTTAACAAGCGGCCACCACATGAAAATAACTGTAATGAATAGAACACTCGTGTAAATAGCATGAAAAATCATATCTGTTTTAATAAAATCGAAAATCAGCGGAATATGGTAAAAAGAAAATAAACCATTAAATAGGATTAGCGAAATCAGCGGAATTGTAAAGAATGAAAATATTTTTCCAATTGCCTTAACATTTAAAAAGCTTCTCCACAGCCATTCGGGAATGCCCAAGATCAGCAATGGTGGGATAGCCAGGTAAAGGACTGCCATCTGCGTCATATGCGCGCTGAACATAATATGTCCTAGCAAGTCCAGCGGAGATCCTTTTACTGCATATAGCAAGACCATCGATACAATAAATAAAACGGTTTGCTTTGTTGTTATAGGTTCACTATTCTTAAATTTCAAACGAAATTTAGTTGTGATCAAAAAGAAAATAGTAGAAATGACAAGTAACGCTACAAAAAAATAAGGGCTCCACATTGCCCGAAAACCAAATATATCTAAAGACATAAAAATGCACCTCAAGCTTTCTGCATACTACTAATATTATACCCTATCAAGAAATGAGGGAACAACCGATTATCATTCGAATTATGCGGAAAAATATGTAATATCTCAACTGTGAAGCCTCAATAATAGAAAAGACCTTGCCAACTAGGGATTGACAAGGTCTTTTTTATTATATCTTTCAGGTTGAAAACTCTATTCAGATTACAACCAAACAATTGTAACAAAAGTTAAAATTGTAATTGCTCCCACTAAGGAACCTGAATACAGGAAAAATGCAACAGCTTCATGACCCTTATGGCTCATATGCATGAAATAATAAAGCTGAAAACCTACTTGAACGACCGCAAGTAGCAGGATAAAGGGAACGATAAACCAATGTGAGAACCCATCATATCCAACCGCAACAAATGCTACTAACGTTAAGAAAATTGTCAGTGCAAATGCGATAACCTGGAATTTCATATCTTCAGCATTCTTCTTGCGACGGTAATTAAGATCCATTCTTGGGTTAGCTGAATTTGTTTGACTATTCTCCATCAAATTATCCCACCATTCCCATTAAGTATACGACTGTAAAGATAAATACCCATACTACGTCAATAAAATGCCAGTATAGGCTGGCAGTATAAAACTTTGGCGCATTGTACAGAGTCAATCCGCGTTTTGCATTCCGTATCATAAGTGTAAGAATCCAGCTGAGACCAACAGCAACGTGGCCACCGTGGAACCCTACAAGCGTATAGAACGCTGACCCGAAAGCACTGCTTGTGAAAGTATGATGGAATTCATGTACATAGTGGTTGAATTCGTAAATTTCAAGTCCCAAGAAACCAGCGCCAAGCAGTACTGTAACGAGCAGCCAAGCCTGCATTCTTTTGAAATCAAAGTTTTTCATATGATACATAGCGTATACGCTAGTCAATGAGCTTGTCAAAAGGAGCATCGTTGCCATTAAAGTAAGCGGTATTTCAAATAGATCCTTAGCCAATGCATGATCTGCACTTGGAACCTTATCCTTTAATGCAAGATACGTTGCAAAAAGGGAAGCAAATAGAACCGTTTCCCCGCCAAGGAAAAGCCAGAAACCAAGGAATTTATTCTTCCCTTCAAGGGTCGCCTTTTCCGGTGAAGAAGGCCAAGTTGCTTCAGTATATTTTTGTTCTGCAGCCATTATGCCTTAACCTCCTTGTCATCTTCATTCAGAAGGTCTTCTTTATGAACATGGTAGCCCAGGTCATCTTTAATCGAACGAATGAACATGGAACCGAAAACAATAAGCAAACCAAGAATAAGTACTGGGATTGCCCACGGTTTATCATCAACATGGTACATAGCACCAAAGGCAGCAATGAACATACCCATGGAAAGTACGAAAGGAATGAACGAATTGTTAGGCATATGGATGTCGCCGATTGGTTCTGCAGGCAGCATGCCTTTCTTTCCTTCCATTTTTTCAAGCCAGTAAGGATCTAGTCCACGTACAAGCGGAAGCTGTTTAAAGTTATAAAAAGGCGGTGGTGAAGCGATAGCCCACTCAAGCGTACGGCCGTCACCCCAAGGATCATTGCCAACCTTTACATTCTTTACAGAAGTAAGTATCACGTTAAGCAATAAAATAATTACTGCAACAGCCATGAAGAAAGCACCGATAGTACTTACAAGATTCCCTGTTTCCAGACCCTGGCCTGCCATAAATGTGAATACACGGCGAGGCATACCCATCAATCCAAGGAAATGCTGGATAAAGAAGGTTAAATGGAAACCGATCAAGAATAACCAGAAAGTGATCTTCCCAAGTAATTCATTTAACATTGTTCCAAACATTTTTGGCCAGTAGAAATGAGTTCCCGCTAAAATACCCAGCACAACACCGCCAACTATAACATAGTGAAAATGAGCCACTACGAAATAACTGTCATGGAACTGGTAATCAGCAGGCGCAGCAGCATTCATAATACCTGTTACACCACCGGCAACAAATGAAGGAATAAACGCAACAGCGTAAAGCATCGGAGTGGTAAAACGGATGCTTCCTCCCCACATCGTCATTAGCCAGTTAAAAATCTTGATTCCAGTTGGAACAGCAATCGCCATGGTAGCAACCGCAAAAATAGCATTAGCAATCGGGCCTAAACCAACAGTGAACATATGGTGCGCCCATACCATGAATCCTAAGAAACCGATAAGGACGGTTGCAAAGACCATGGATGAATAACCGAACAATCTTTTTCTTGAGAAAGTAGCAAAGATTTCAGAAAAAATACCAAACGCCGGTAATACAAGGATATATACTTCCGGGTGTCCGAAGATCCAGAATAAATGCTCCCAAATAATCGTGTTTCCTCCAGCCGCAACATCAAAGAAATTCGCACCGAACATACGGTCAAACAGCATTAAAAATAAACCGACTGTTAGTGGCGGGAATGCAAAAAGAATTAGTGCTGAAGCAACAAAAGTAGACCATGTGAACAACGGCATACGCATGAAAGTCATTCCAGGCGCACGCATGTTAATGATCGTTACCAGAAAGTTAATCCCACCGATTAACGTTCCAGCACCCGAGATTTGAAGCCCTAATATATAGAAGTCTACACCATGGCCCGGGGAAGCCATAGATAATGACGCATAGGATGTCCAGCCCGCATCCGGAGCCCCTCCTAAGAACCATGAAAGATTTAAGAATACCCCTCCGAAGAAGAATAGCCAAAAACCTAATGCATTCAGAAAAGGAAACGCAACGTCACGCGCCCCTATTTGCAGCGGCATGACCGCATTCATAAAACCGATTAACAACGGCATCGCTGCAAGGAATATCATGGTGGTACCATGCATAGTTATTAATTCATTATATAGCCCGGCACTGACAAAATCATTGTCCGGAACAGCCAGCTGGATACGGATAAACATTGCTTCCAGGCCGCCGACAACAAAGAATAGTCCGCCTGCTATCATATATAAGATGGCGATTTTTTTATGGTCTACCGTAGTCAGGTAATCCCAAATCGTAGCGCCAATCCCCTTTTTCTGGGCGTACGTACTCACAATTTTACCTCCCTTTGTGAATCAGTTAATCTCTTTATTTATCTTCAATTTTAAGACCCATTAAATAAGCTGATAATGCATCAAGCTGCTCAGATGAAAGATCGCCATAAGTACCAGTCATCGTGTTACCTGGCTTATATTTCTCAGGATCTTCCAGCCATTTTTTCAAATCTTCTTCATTATGCTCCAGCACACCTGCGATTTTCGAGCGTTCACCAAAGCTTGAAAGGTTTGGTGCCCTGCGAGCCTGTTCTGGTCTGCTGTCGTTAGGCGTAACGGCATGGCAGCCGATACAGCTCTTGTTGAAAACTTCTTCACCTTGTTTGGCAAGACCATCTTCAGCTTTAGGCGCCTTTGCAGATTTCATGTCCTTAATCCACTGATCAAATTCTTCGGGTGACTTAGTTTGGACTTTGAAATCCATCAAAGCATGTGACGGCCCGCACAGCTCCGCACATTTTCCGTAAAACTGGTTCTTAACCTTTTCTGAACTTTCACCATCAAATTCGAGATAGAACTGATTTTCACCTTCAGTATTAGTATCCATCTTTCCACCGACAGCTGGAATCCAGAATGAATGTTTTACATCCGAAGCTTTCAGATTGAAGTAAACCCTCTGGTCAGTAGGAACTACTAATTCCTGGCTTGTTATTACCCCTTCGTCAGGATATTCAAATTCCCACCAATAAAGGCTGGCACGGACATTAATAACAAGAGCATCTTTCGTTTTTCCTTCTTTGTCCTTCTTTTCCATCGGTGACACATCCGCAAGCGAGAAAGTGTAAGCTACCGTAGGAACAGTAAGAACAATCAGCAGCAGGATAGGAATGACAGTCCAGATGATTTCTAGCTTGTGGCTTCCTTCCACTTGCTTTGGAATTTTGTTTTCATCGCCCTTTTTTCGGCGGAAACGGAAAATAACGTAAATGAACATCACTGTAACAACCAGAATAACCAGTACCATAATTGCAGTACTTAGCACCATCAGGTCATACTGAGTCTGCGCTACTTCTCCCGCAGGCGTAAGCGTAGATAAAAATGGCTTTCCACAGCCTGACAGTATAAGCGCTATCATTGTAAATAATGATAAAAGACGCCATTTGTGCAGCCTATTTTTCATAGCTTGTAAAACCCCTCTTTCGTAAAATTTCTCCCAGTCTTTAAAAAAACTGTTTTGATAATTCTCTCTATATAATGAATTTCTTAAAAAAAGAAAGAATTCCCTATGGTTATTCTTTTTTCCGGAGCTCGGCCGGAGTATATGTATTCGCCGGCACTGGAATTCAGGCTAAGCTGCATTTCCGGTGCCGGCAGCTACTATTGGTACTAAAGCTGGCTTCAAATAAAGGTTACTATCACCATTGCCACATATAAAATAGTCATATAGTTTAATGAATACACAAACATCAGTTTAGCCCACTTTAGATCATCCTTCATCTTATACCCACTGATTCCCAAAATAAGCCAGCCGATATTAAGAATAGTAGCAAGAATGACAAGCGGCATTCCGAGCGAAGTCATGAAATAAGGCAGCGGCAGCAAGAGCAGCACCCACATTGTCATTGAAACTTTTGTGCGCTTGAAGCCTTTTACAACCGGCAGCATTGGTATGCCAGCTGCGCGATACTCCTCACAGCGTTTCATGGCAATAGCATAGAAATGCGGCGGCTGCCAGATAAACATTACCAGAAACAAAATCCACGCCATTATGTCAAGGCTCGGATCAACCGCTGCCCACCCAATAAGCGGCGGAACGGCGCCCGAGATGCTCCCTACAATTGTATTTGATACAAAACGGCGCTTAGCTATCATTGTATAAAGGACTACATAAGAAAACACACCAGCCAGTCCGATGGCCGCGGCCGTCAGAGTGGTGAGCGCAAGAAAGATAGTACCAAAAGCAATAAATATCATGCTTAATGTTAAAACTCTGCCCAAATTCGCTTTGCCCGTTACGGTTGGCCTGTTCTTGGTTCTCTCCATTAAGTGGTCAATATCGCTGTCGTAATAGTTATTCAGGCTGCATGAGCCGGCAACTATAAGGGCAGATCCTGCCAATGTAAAGAACATTGTATCAAGACTCTCAAAGAAATGAGTACCGGTAAAGTGCAGTGCAAGCCACAGACCAGTAAAGGTAGTGATCATATTTGAATGGACAATGCCGATCTTAATGAGTGCCAAAAAGTCTTTAAAGGCAGTGGTTTCATGCATTGCAGGCCCGCTTTCTTGAATAGCGGCATCTGCATATGCTCTTGGTTCAGACATGTTTCTCCCCCTTAAAAAATATGAATAAATGTTCAAAAAACGCACATTATACCAATAATAAAACATTATTTCATACTTTTCTATATTTGTATCAACTTAAGCTTGGGTTCTTCAAATTTTATATAATATAGTTTTTAAGGTGAGAATAATGTTTTTATACCAGAAAAATAATATTTTAGCTTTCTCAATATATTAAATCATATTTTCTTATCCTTTTGTGAAATTTTTTTGTATTATTTTTGACCAATTGGTGACATAACCAAACAGGTAGTTTTTATCATCCGGTTCAGAACCAGGGTGCGGCCCGCCTTAAAGCTGCTCAAAAACCAAGTTAATAAAACGGGAAAATGTTCTTCTCGGATATCCCTTGAGCATTTTAACATACTTTTATACGAAGACTAAGCTTTTTTACTTTTCTTAATTTATTCTAGGAACTTGTAAATTCGCTGATATTTGTGTAATATCGAGAAAGTGCCTATAAATAAAATGAAACCATTCATTTACAAAAGAATTTTTATATGATAAATAAAAAGAAATATAGCATTACTCTTTCTTTTTATTCTCTCTAAAAATTAAATTGTTACAAGCAATTGAACTATTAATTTTAAAGTAGGTGGCATATACGTGCAACGGGCATTGAAATGGTTTGCAGTATTTACAAGTATTGGCATGCTTCTCATTTTACTTGGGGGCGCGCTTGTTACGAAGACCGAGTCTGGAATGGGCTGCGGAAACTCCTGGCCCCTTTGCAACGGAAAGCTTGTTCCCCTGCCTGAAGAAATTACCCCGGAAATGATTATTGAGTTAGCCCACCGGCTGGTTTCCGGAGGTGTCGGATTCATGGTATTAATCTTGTCCGTTTGGAGCTGGAAGACAATCGGGCACATCCGCGAAACAAAGTTCCTGTCAGTTCTTTCATTTTTCTTCTTGCTGCTCCAGGGATTAATCGGTGCGGCAGCTGTTATGTGGGGCCAATCAAAATTTGTTCTCGCCGTTCACTTTGGCGTCTCTCTCGTATCCTTTGCGGCAGTTTTGCTGCTTACCCTTCTAATATTTGAAGTAGACAAGAAATTCGACGCAGAAAAAGTAGTAATTGACAGCAGAATGAAATACCATACAATAGGCATTATTTCTTATAGCTTTATAGTAGTTTACAGCGGCGCGCTAGTTCGTCACTTAAACGCCAGCCTGGTTTGCCTTGATTGGCCGCTTTGCGAAAATAGCAGTTCTTTTATGCCTGGAAATTTGCATCAATGGGTGCAAATGGGACATAGAGCTGCGGCTGGTCTGATCTTTATCTGGATCGGATATGTTACGTATATCGCTGTTAGGCATTATAAACACCAAAAAGTTGTCTATGGCGGCTGGATCGTCTCTTTTATTCTAGTAACATTGCAGGTAATTTCGGGGGCATTTATCATTTTTTCCCGGGTTAATTTATACATAGCCCTTGCCCACGCTCTATTTATTTCCTGCCTGTTTGGAGTATTAAGCTATATGTTGCTGCTTACTTCCAGGAGTAAAAGAAATGCAATTGCGCTTGACGAAAAAGCAGCAGCTGTTAAACCACAGGATAGACTTATCCCTCCCGTAACAGCTGCAGGGCAATAAACAAAGCTGTGTTGGAAAGCCATCGGTACTTGCTGGACTTAATCATCCAGGAGGCAATATTAAATGTATACGAATTAGAAGCTCACGTTGGGCTTCTTTTTTTGGGGGAAAAGGGGTGGAACTGCGCCAGATAGAAAAATCCATTAAATTACATGAAAATCCCTTAGTTGTACCGTGTAGCTTCGCTAACATTGTGCAGCATATTCAAAACTGCTGATTCTTATATCAAAGCATTGGTGGCAGTATAGACTCCTGCTTGTTTGCTGTAATAAAAGTTTGATTGGAGGACTTCCCTCCCTGTTTGGGTCAGGACATATCCTGAAATTTTAGGCATAGAAATAGGGGCTGACGGATCAGCCCCTATAAGCTATATTATTTTGATATTTCAATTAGTAAATCCCCGGTTGAAATCGCTTCTCCATTTGCAATGTAAATTTCTTTTATTTCACCTGAAAACGGCGCCTGGACCGTTGTCTCCATTTTCATGGCCTCAGTTATGATTAAATGGTCGCCTCTGGTAACCTTATCCCCTTTTTCGACCAATACTTTGATAACTGTCCCCGGCATGGTTGCACCGATATGTGTTTCTTTTTTCAGATCAGCCTTAATCTTAGAAGCAACCGCTGATTTAACACTTTCATCCTTTATGATGACTTCACGCGGCTGGCCATTCAGCTCGAAGTATACAACCCTGGTTCCGTCGGCATGAGGCTGCCCTAGAGAAACCAGCTTAACAATCAGCGTTTTTCCTGTCTCAATCTCCACTTCTATTTCTTCACCAAGCTCCATACCATACAAGAATGTCAAAGTATCAAGATTAGAAACGTCGCCAAATTGCTCTGATGTTTTTACATACTCAAGAAAAACCTTTGGATATAGAGCGTATGCGAGTGCATCATAGCTTGTAACCGGTCTTCCGATTTCCTTAGATAGCTTTTCCTGTAAACTTGTAAAATCGACATCATCCAGCAATTCACCTGGTCTGACGGTTAGAGGAGTTTTCCCTTTCAGGATAACACGCTGCAGTTCTTTCGGAAATCCACCATGCGGCTGGCCCAGATGACCTTCAAACAGTTCAATAACTGAATCAGGAAAATCCATGGTCTCTCCTCTTTTCAGCACATCTTCTTCCGACATATCGTTTTGGACCATAAAGAGAGCCATGTCACCGACGACTTTGGAAGATGGTGTTACCTTTACAATGTCACCAAACATTGCATTAACACGCTGGTACATTCCTTTTACTTCTTCCCAGCGGTTTCCAAGCCCGACTGCTTTTGCCTGCTGCTGAAGATTGCTGTACTGTCCACCCGGCATTTCATGCTCATAAACCTCTGTATGGGGAGACATCATCCCACTTTCAAAGTCTTTATAGTACTTCCTGACAACCTCCCAATAACGGGAAAGCTTTTGCAGTGAGTTAATGTCTGCATCAGGCTGCCTGCTGTTGCCCTCCAGCGCATAATAAAGTGTTTCCGAGCTTGGCTGTGATGTAAGTCCGGCCATTGAGCCCAAGGCTGTATCAACTATATCAACTCCTGCCTCAATCGCTTTAGCATACATATATATGCCATTTCCGCTTGTATCATGGGTATGCAAATGAATTGGAATGGCTACCGTTTCTTTTAGTTCACTGATAAGACGATAAGCTGCTTCCGGCTTAAGCAGTCCTGCCATATCCTTGATCCCAAGAATATGAGCTCCCTGATTTTCCAAGTCTTTTGCGAGATTTTTATAATATTTAATATCATATTTTGCTCTTGACGGGTCATTAATGTCGCCAGTATAGCAAATGGCAGCTTCTGCTATCTTACCGGAGTTACGAACCGAATCGATGGCCACCTCCATACCTTTAACCCAGTTGAGGCTGTCAAAGATCCGGAATACATCTATGCCAGCTTCGGCTGATTTTTCAACAAACTCTCTGATTACATTATCAGGGTAATTTTTGTAGCCTACGGCATTGGAAGCCCTGAGCAGCATTTGGAACATTACATTAGGAATTTTCTCGCGAAGTCCCAGCAGCCTCTCCCAGGGATCTTCTTTTAGAAAGCGGTATGCGACATCAAATGTTGCCCCTCCCCACATTTCAAAGGAGAAAAGATTAGGCAGCAGTTTGGCAGCCGGGTCGGCAATATGCATGATATCGGTTGTCCGGATTCGCGTTGCGAGCAATGATTGATGGGCATCCCTGAATGTGGTATCTGTTAGCAAGACCTCTTTCTGATCCTTTACCCATTTTACGAGTCCATCGGCTCCTTGTTGATCAAGTATTTGCTTTGTACCGCTTTGAACCGTAAATTCTTTTCCAAGTGCCGGGATGATCGGTTTTTCAATTACCGGTTTCTTCTTTTTCTCTATCCCCGGGAACCCATTCACAGTCACATTTCCGATATAAGACAGCATTTTTGTCCCGCGGTCCTTCCTTAGCGGGAAATCAAAAAGCTCAGGTGTAGTATCAATAAAGGATGTATCATATTGTCCGGTCTTAAATTTTTCGTGCTTTACAACATTTTCAAGGAAAGGGATATTGGTTTTTATCCCTCTGATCCGGAATTCCTTCAGGTTTCTGATCATTTTGGACGAAGCCTGTTCAAATGTAAGTGCATGGGTAGATAGCTTAACTAGCAGGGAATCATAATATGGCGTGATGATAGCCCCCTGAAATGCATTCCCGGCATCAAGCCGCACACCAAACCCTCCGCCGGAACGGTAAGCCATAATCTTACCTGTATCAGGCATAAAATTATTTAACGGATCTTCAGTCGTAACTCGGGATTGGATTGCATATCCATGGGTTTTAATCTCCTCCTGGACAGGAATGGCAAGAATATCCCCGTGAATATTATGGCCTTCTGCAATGAGAATTTGGGATTGAACAATATCGACTCCAGTAACCATTTCGGTGATGGTATGTTCCACCTGTACCCGCGGATTTACTTCGATAAAGTAAAATTCCCCGTCAGCAACCAGGAATTCAACCGTTCCTGCATTCACATAATCAACATTTTTCATCAGGCTTACTGCCGCATCGCAGATCTGTCCCCTCAGCTCATTTGGGATAGAAACGGACGGAGCAACCTCTACTACCTTTTGATGACGGCGCTGAACAGAACAGTCCCGTTCATAAAGGTGGACGATATTCCCGTGGCGGTCGCCCAGGATCTGGACTTCAATATGTTTCGGTTTTTGAATTAGCTTTTCAACATAAACTTCATCATTGCCAAAAGCTGCTTTTGCTTCAGATTTAGCCCGGTCATACGCTTCTCTGACTTCCTCAAGCTTGTTGACGATCCTCATTCCCCGCCCGCCGCCGCCAAGAGAGGCTTTGATAATAATCGGGAAACCTTCCGCCTTACCGAATTTGATGATATCCTCAAGACTTTTTACAGGGCCATTGCTTCCGGGTATGACCGGAATATTTGCCAGTTCAGCCTGTTCCCGTGCTTTAACCTTATCGCCGAACATATCAAGATGCTCTGTATCAGGGCCGATGAAAATGATCCCCTCTTCCTGGCAGCGTCTGGCGAAATGGATGTTTTCCGATAAAAATCCGTAACCCGGATGAATGGCATCCACACCGCTATTCTTTGCTATTTGAATAATGCCTTCGATATCCAGATAGGCATCGATCGGTTTTTTTCCTTCACCGACCAGGTAGGCTTCATCCGCTTTATACCTGTGATAAGCGCCAGAATCTTCCTTTGAATAAATTGCAACAGTTCTAATGTTTAATTCTGTACAGGCGCGAAACACACGGATTGCAATCTCTCCTCGGTTTGCTGCCAAAACTTTGGTAATGCGTCTTTCCATTCCTACACCTCGTTTATGTATTTTTATATAAAGCAGAAACCTGATCAGCCCCAGATCTTGGGATGAATATAATATTTAGCCATTAGTCTGCAAGGTTCAGAGCTGAAGCTTTAAACGCCAGTACTTTCTATAAATTATGTATTCGTTCAGCTTTTAACCGGTACCCGATTTTGTCCCTGACCAGTCTTCAATCCGCCTGAAAATTGCTCTTATCAATATTTTAATACTATTTTTCTAATATAGCGAATTTAATGAATAATCATTAAAAAAAGTATATAAAAAAACTCAAACAATCCGCAAGAAAATTGTTTGAGTTTAAGTGTAGCCTTATTATTTTTTCATTGAAGCTTCATGTAAGGCTGACAATTCGTGTTCAAGCGCTTCAAGAAGTTCCTTTCCAACAGTCTCTTCGACTAAACCTAATCGGACAGCAAAATCTATTTCACGTGATAAGCCAAACATTTGTGTATCTAAAACCTCTTCATAAAGAGGGCATTGAGGCATAGTCAGATTATCCATTTGTACTTTTATCAGCTTTAAAATCTTGTCAGCATCCGCTTTTAATAAAGCGTATGCTCTTTCCTTATGGTTGACAAGCATTTCAGACGTCATATTTAAATCCCCCCTGCTTCCAGAGCGATTACTATTCTTATCTTTAAATTTTATACTTACTTTGATAAAAAAGCAAGGGAACGACAGGACAATTTCATTATTCACACTGTTTTTTGTGACAATCACCCATAAAGTGCTTATACTGAAAAGGTAACCTCGCAACGGAAGGATAGATTTTGATGGAATCAATTATATTATTGACAGGAAATGTAAATTTTCCGATTACACTTGACCCGGGAGTATGGATCTTTGACGACAGAAAAGTCGATCTTACTACATACTTCCAGCCAGAGGAAAAGAAGAACAATGAATTGGAAGAATATACAAAGGCGGTATCGGAACACTGGGATAGGGAAATCCGTGAAGGCGCTGTATTTCCGCCGACTCTCAAAACGGAAAAAAAGTATGAAAAGGAACGAATTCTGACAGGGACATTCGGAATCCCTTTTAAGCCCTTTTTGGACAATTCGGTTCCTAGGGAAAACGCCAGGGAACTGATTGTTGAGACATCCGCTGGAGAATATACTTTTCCACTGGAACAGGCTGAAGATTTTGTTCTGGGTTTTTCCGCAGAAGGCAAGCCACTGAAAGAAGAAGGCCCGGTATACGTTTATTTTGGAGACGGCAGCAATGCAGAAAATCCAATTAAAAGAGTTTCAAAATTCAAAGTAAGATAACAGCTATACAAAAGACCTGGAAAACGCAGGGTATTATCTCCTTTCGTCTGCCAGGTCTTTTGTATTAAAGTAAATTTGCTGCAAGCTGCGCAAGGCCGGACCTTTCACCTTTGATAAGCTTAATATGTCCAGCAATCTGCTGTTCCTTGAATTTTTCAACCACATAAGTTAATCCATTATTATACTCATCCAGATAGGGATGGTCGATTTGCTCCGGATCGCCCATTAAAACAATTTTGCTCCGTTCACCGACACGGGTTAATATCGTTTTCACTTCATGCTTTGTCAGGTTTTGCGCTTCATCAATAATGATAAATTGTTCTGGAATGCTTCTTCCTCTAATATACGTTAGCGCTTCCACTTCAATTGATCCCATTCCAGCCAGAATGGCGTCAAGTTCTCCTGGTTTTTTCGTGTTGAATAAATATTCCAGATTATCGAAAATCGGCTGCATCCATGGGCGAAGCTTTTCTTCCTTTTCTCCTGGGAGATACCCAATATCCTTTCCTACCGGTACAATTGGCCTTGCTACAAGCAGTTTTTTGAAATACCCCATATCCTCTGTCTGCATCAGGCCGGATGCTAAGGCTAGCAATGTTTTTCCGGTCCCTGCTTTGCCTATCAGGGTAACCAGTGGCAAATCTTTGCGCAACAAAAGCTCCATAGCCATTGTTTGCTGAACATTGCGGGGCTTGATTCCCCATATATGATCATGGTCAAAAACCAATTTCTTAACTTTTTTCCCAGAGGGATCAACTATGGCAATAGCTGAAGCCGATCCACCCAGTGCATTTTTCATAATTAAAAATTGATTAGGGTACAATTGTTTGGCAGTGACTTCTGACACCTTTAACTCTCCAGCTGAATAAAAAAGATTCAGAACCTCCTGAGCAAGATACACTTCCACAAAACCGCTATAAATATGGTCTAGCTCAACAACTCTGTCGCTAAGAAAATCTTCCGCTAAAAGGCCAATTGCATCAGCTTTTACCCTGACAAGGGTATCTTTGCTGACGAGAATAACCTGCCTGCCATTTTCCTTTGTATCTTCTTCTAATGAAAGGTTCTTGGCCACAGCCAAAATCCTGTTATCATTTGTCTTTTCAACGAATATTTCCTGTAACTGCTGAAACGAGCGATGGTTTAATTCAATGCGCAATGTGCCTCCATTGTGGAGGGGGATACTTTCGTGAAGTCTGCCCTTTTCTCTGAATCCGTCTATTAGCTTTGACACTTGACGCGCATTTCTTCCGATTTCATCCATGTACCTTTTTTTTGAATCTACTTCTTCTAATACCACCGCGGGAATGACCACTTCGTTTTCCTCAAAAGAAAAGATCGAATACGGATCCTGCAATAATACATTTGTGTCTAATACATAGATTTTGCTCAATACGATGCCCCCTGCCCGTAATATCCTAAAAGCCCCGATTAAAAAGAGCAATCAGCTTTGTTGATTCCTTATGCTTTAGTTTATGTTGTGGACGAGACTGTTGCTAAAATATATGTCCATTTGTGTAAAGATAGAAGAATATTTACAGGGAAGAATAGGGGTGGGTAAAAATCCTCAGATATGATGTGCGATAAGTAACATGTCCGGCATGGAGGCAAAAAAAAAAAACTCGCCAAATTGGCAAGTTTTTTTTTGCTGTTTAGGCTCTGTTCCTTATTGCTTCCAGAACTTGTTTATCAAGCTTAGCAGCAGCATTTTTGTCATAGGTTTTATCATATTGAGGCTCAACTGTGATCTTTGATCCGTAGAACATAATATCTCGTACCTCGCTAATTGCTACTTCGACAAGGGCAAGCTTCAAAGGCACACCTTCCAGCTTTTGCTCAAGAATGGAAGCTTTGCCGCTGATGGAATACGTTGTTTCATTGGCAATTAAAGTAAAGGCAGCGCTCGGATTATTCACGAGGTTTTGGACAATCCGTGATCGATTATCAACGGCAAATCGAATTGCGTCCTCCGAATGGGCGTACACCCAGGAAATAGCATTTACATTCGGGCCTCCTGTTTCATGGTCTACTGTAGCAAGAATTATATAATGTTCTTTTTGCAGTAAATCAAATAATGGTTTAATTAATTTCGGTTCAACTTGATTGGCCATAATAATGCCTCCAATTATCTATATTCCTTGATTATTTCCGCTTTCATAAGTATATGAAATCCTTTTCGCGGTTTCAAATATTCTTGCCTGAATAATCATGATATACTAATATCATAACTGAATTAGTAAAAGAGGTGTACCATTTGAGAGTAAAATGCGTAATCTGCGATAAGATTGAATCAATAGAAGATGATTCTCCACAGGCAAAAAAACTTAGAAACCGGCCCATCCATACATATATGTGCATTAGCTGCCATTCCCGTATTGAAGAAAAGACCAACGCTCGTATTGCTACAGGAAATTTCCGTTTGTACCGCTCCGTAAACGAAGAGGATGAATGGTAAAAAGCTTCTGGAGAGGATCATTGTCCGGATTGCTGGCCGGAACGATTCTCGGCATGATGATGAAATACGTACAGCATATTACCGAAAAAGAAATATACACGCTTTTATTGAATGTTGATTTCATCCCCTTCCTGGATAATCAGAATTTTGGGGAACCGATTGAATTTATTTTCCATCTCGCCATCTCCTTCCTGCTCGGAGGAGGTTACTGTATACTTATCGCTTCATCGAAAACAGAAGCGATGAGTGGCAGGATAAGGCTAGCAATCAGTGTCACAATTCCGGCCATTTTGTTGTATTTTCCATTATCAGTACTGGCTGAGGTTCCAATTGTTAATTCTAACGATTTGCATTCCTTTTATTATTGGATGTTATGCCATCTAATATTTGCGCTTCTGCTCGCTGTTATCAGCCGGCTTATAGATTCTATTTTCCCCTAAACCACAATAACAAGAAAGCCCCTTGCCAGCTGGCAAGGGGCTTTCTTGTTACTCATAATTTGCATATTTCTCTGGTTCTTCTTCAATCTGGTTCAGCATAATGTCGATGAGTTCCTCGGGAAACCGGACTCTTTTTGCTTCGCCCCGCTGTTTAAAGTTAATAAAATACATTGGCGGTTCTTTTGTGATGACCATGTCTGACACAGCATGTTCATCAGCAAGCATATGCTCGAACAGCTCTGTCGTTTCATGAGCGGCAGTGTCATCAGGCCGTGCCAGATTGACAACTTTTATCGTCAGCCAATTATATAATGTATCCTGCAGCGATTTCATAGGCTAGCTCCCCTGCTCAGCCTGCTGTTCATCCTGACGGCGATGACGGCGGAACTTGTAAGCTCCCAGAAACAGGGCAGCGACGACAAGCCCTTCTGCAACGGGCAGGAATACTGCAAAGAATGTCAGGACTGTACATCCCAAAGCAAGTGAAATATAAACAACAACATTCTTCAAAAGGGGCAGCTTTCGGGCAAATCCCAAATTATAAACGAGAATGGACAAAAGCACAATTGTACTGTATAAAAGCCACATTCCCAGCTGAGTCTGGTCCTGATTTTCACCGATTTTATAAAGGGCAGCAAAAAACGTTAAACGTTCTTCAATCATCCTTTACCCTCCTAGTTTCTCACTTCGAATTATTACTGTTCAGCGTACTTTTTCTTTTTCTGTACTCTTTCACGTTCATTTTTATCAAGAATCTTCTTGCGCAAACGGATTGATTCAGGAGTTACTTCGCAGTACTCATCATCATTCAGATACTCAAGTGATTCCTCAAGTGACATGATTCTTGGTTTTTTCATTGTTGTTGTTTGATCTTTATTGGCTGAACGCATGTTGGTCATTTGTTTAGCTTTTACGATATTAACCGTTAAGTCACTCTCACGGTTATGTTCACCGACAATCATACCTTCGTAAATATCTGTACCCGGCTCTACAAAGATTACGCCGCGGTCTTCAACCTGCATGATACCGTATTGCGTTGCTTTACCTGATTCCATGGACACAAGAACACCTTGTCGTCTGCCGCCCACCTGGCCAGTAGCCATTGGCTGATAGCTGTCAAATGTGTGGTTCATAATGCCATATCCGCGCGTCAATGTAAGGAATTCAGTAGAGTATCCGATCAAACCGCGTGCTGGTACATTGAATAATAGACGGACTTGTCCGCTTCCATTATTGATCATATCCAGCATTTCGCCTTTACGGGCACCGATAGATTCCATGATAGCGCCAGTATGCTCTTCAGGAACGTCAATTTGAACACGTTCAACTGGCTCACAGCGAACACCGTCAATTTCCCTTACGATAACTTCCGGCTTTGAAACCTGAAGCTCGTATCCTTCACGTCTCATATTTTCAATCAAGATGGATAGGTGAAGCTCACCGCGTCCGGAAACTATCCACACATCCGGTGAATCAGTGTCCTCTACTCGTAAGCTGACATCTGTTTCAAGCTGTGCTTTTAATCTTTCTTCAATTTTTCTTGCTGTAACAAACTTCCCTTCACGTCCTGCGAATGGGCTGTTATTTACAAGGAAAGTCATTTGCAGTGTAGGTTCATCAATTCGAAGAACAGGAAGAGCTTCCTGCTGGTCAACCGGTGTAACTGTTTCGCCTACGTTAATGTCTTCCATCCCGGAAACTGCGACAAGGTCGCCCGCTACTGCTTCTTCAACTTCGACTCGCTTCAGTCCGATAAAACCAAAGATTTTTGTAACACGGAATTGTTTAACTGAACCATCAAGCTTCATTAGGGCTACCTGCTGGCCTACCCGCATAGTTCCGCGGAATACACGCCCAATTCCGATACGGCCTACATAATCGTTATAATCAAGCAGAGCAACCTGGAACTGCAGGCCTTCTTCTCTATTGTCAACAGGTGCCGGGATATTTTCAATGATCGCTTCAAATAAAGAACCCATATTTTCTTCCTGGTTTGCTGGATCAGGATCCGGACTTGCCGTACCATTGATTGCAGATGCATAAATAACCGGGAATTCAAGTTGTTCTTCATTTGCACCTAGTTCAATGAATAAATCCAAAACCTCATCAATAACCTCTTCAGGACGGGCAGAGTCTTTATCAATTTTATTTACAACAACAATTGGTGTAAGCTTTTGTTCCAATGCCTTTTTTAACACGAAGCGTGTTTGAGGCATTGTGCCTTCGTATGCATCAACAACAAGCAGAACGCCGTCAACCATTTTCATAATTCGTTCTACCTCGCCGCCAAAGTCAGCATGTCCAGGCGTGTCTAAAATATTTATTTTTGTATCTTTATATTGAACAGCCGTATTTTTCGCTAGAATTGTGATTCCGCGTTCTTTTTCAAGATCGTTAGAATCCATTGCACGTTCTTCAACATGTTCGTTTGCACGAAAAGTACCTGATTGCTTCAATAGTTCATCAACCAGCGTTGTTTTACCATGGTCAACGTGGGCGATAATGGCTATATTTCGAATATCATTGCGTGATTTCAACAAATTCACTCCTAATATATATTAACTTTTTCATTAACCTAAGTATTATATCACAAACACAGTAGAATCAAAGAAAGAAATTCTGTACAATGAATTAATAGAGGTGAAACCATATGAACATCAAGTGGAATTTTCTATTTCTCGCCTTTCTCGCTGCCGCCAGCATGGCTGGAATTGGCATTTCTGTCGGTGAAAGAAGCACGATTGGCATAATTGTCTCCATAATAGCGTTAAACGCCATCATGGGTTACGGATTTGCCGCAAAAAAGAAAATGAGAGACCAAGGAAAATTGGACTAGCCGTAATTATTATTGCCAATTTTCACTATTAAAAAACGAACGCTGTTGGCGCAGAAGAAAACCTTGTCATCTTGCTGACAAGGTTTTCTTCTGTCGGCTATAATTTTTTCAGAACCCTCCTTAAATTCCGTATGGAGGTCCCTTTCTTAATAATCAGCCAAATATTTTTTTATAACTTCTTCATGCAGGCCCGGTTTGCAGGCAAAAACTGAACTGCCATTTTTTAAGTCCAGCGGTTTGCCGCGCAGGTCAGTAACCACGCCACCGACTTCCTCAACCAAAACCGCTCCCCCTGCTACATCCCACGGAGCAAGCCTTAGAGAAATATATCCGTCAATACGGCCAGCAGCAGTGTAAGCCAATTCAATGGCAGCAGATCCGTATGAACGGGTACCTCTTATATCCTTGACGAGTTTCGCTAAAATGGCAGGGTCGATTCTTTTATTTTCCGTTACCCAGGTTGCATTCAAGGATAGAATCATATCACTTACCGGCACGGTCTCCAACGCAGGAAGCTTTACATCATTCATGTAGGCCCCCTGGCCTTTGGCTGCATGATAAAGTTCATCATGCACTACATCATATATCAGCCCGATTTTTCCAATTCCATCTTCATACACGCCAATGGAAATAGCGAAATTCCGCTGCTGATGGATGAAATTCATTGTTCCATCAATCGGATCGATAATCCAGACGATTCCCGCTAGATTTTTTGTTCCTTCTCCCATTCCTTCTTCACCAAGGATTTTGTGATCAGGGTATTTTTCTTTTATTTTTTCTATGAAAAACTCTTCTGTTTCCTTATCCATATTTGTTACAAGGTCGTTCCGATTCGATTTTGTTTGAATGTTCAGCTTTTCCTTAAATGACTCTCTTAGCCTTTTTCCGGCTGTTTTCGTCCATTCTTTCGCATATGTATCTATTTCCTTCCAGTTGGCCATTTAGCTGTCCTCCGGTTCATTAGTAAGTCGCTAAGCGTCATTCATTATAATTCTATATATAGGGAATTTTTATTTAAAGATTAATCGATTAATCTTTTCCCATCAAGTAATTTACCTTTTAAGCAAAAGCGCCCGTTGAGAAAGGACTGCTAAGAGCGACAGGGTTATAACTTACTCCGTGTTACAGCCTTCGTCCAGTGGTAGGAGCTTTTTTTCTATGTGTACTTCTTCAAAAAAAATATGCTTTGGTTAGCTTAACGTAAAAAACGGGCCCTCATTGTATGTACAGAGCCCGTCTATAGCATGGTATATTGTTTGTCGTCGACTATTGATAGCATCTGATGCACTTTACTCCTTTTTATTTCAATTCCTTACCAATGCCTACAAAGCCTTTAACTTCAACAGCTCCAGGCGGATTCTCTCCAATCGCTGTTTGCATTGAGACTGTTTGGATTCATTTTCTTCACTTAACGCTTCAAACAAAGTCGCTAATTCATAATCCATTTCCATTTTAAGCACCGCTGCTCTATGCTTTTCTACTTCCTTGGCTTTCGAAGCCTGATTCATTACCTGTTTCATATATGAAACTCTCCCTTCATTATAATCAGTTTACCGAATTTTCTGTCTTTATTTTGTTATTATAATATGACGGTTGTCAGTTTTTCGCAACAAAATTGTACTTTTACCTATAACTTTTAACTTTTTGGCTTGTCAAGTCCGTTCTTTTGTTAAAAAGAAATTCATTATGCTAAAATAAGTTTAGAATTAATATAGAAGGAGGAGCCATTATGCCCTTAACCGGATTTAACGCTGCCGATTTTAATGTGTTTAAAATCGGAGGTTTAGAGCCTCGCATGGAAGCGATAAAAGAGAGGATCCAGCCTAAACTTTTAGCACTCGGGGAACACTTCACCGCTGAACTTTCCATCCTCACTGGAGATGAAATGTTTCCGCATGTAGCCAAGCACCTTAGAAGGACAATTAATCCCCCGAATGATACATGGGTTGCTTTTGCCGGCAATAATAGGGGGTACAAAATGCTGCCTCATTTTCAGATTGGACTTTGGGAAACACATGTGTTCATTTGGTTTGCAGTCATTTATGAAGCTTCAAATAAAGCAAAGTTTGGTGAAGTGCTGCAGCAGCATGTTTCAGAAATCAAAAACAGCATTCCTGATAATTTCGTCTGGTCGGCTGACCATACTAAGCCGGGAGCTATCCCCCACAGGGATCTGAATGAACAAGATCTGACTGAGATGTTTCAAAGGCTTCAGACCGTAAAGAAAGCCGAAATCCTTTGCGGAATGCATATTCCCCGAGAAGAGGCTGTGATGCTTTCCGGTGATGACTTTGTAAAATCTGTTGCTGATGTATTTGTGAAATTAATACCCTTATATAAAATGTATTAAACATGATAGCAAGCTTGCATTCATGAGCTGTAAGCGGAAATATAAAGACTTTAGCTTTTTTATGCGAACTGTTACACGTTAACAATTAGTAAAAAAGGGTGCGGCAAAAGCATGCTCTCGCGGCAATAATAAAGCGGGAGTTTTTTCAATGCTTTGCCGTACCAGTATCCTTGAACTTTTCCTAAGAAAGTGATATTTCACCTATTTTTGATGCACTAATCATTTCTTTAATCGCCTCAAAGTCATTTTTTTCAATTAGATCGATAATCCGGCTTCCTACTATCACCCCGTCACAGGCCTTGATGGCTGCTGCCACATGCACGGGGCTGGAAATTCCGAATCCGGCCAGTACTGGGATTGGGCTTAATTCTTTCACCTGTTCAAGATAGCTCGTTACTTCCTGTGAGAAGGTATCTCTTGCACCTGTAATACCCGTAATCGTTACTGCATATAAAAATCCCTCCGCTGATTTTGCCAATTTTGCAATCCGTTCCTTCGTGCTAGTGAGTGTCACGAGCCGAATCAAGGCTAATCCTGCTTCTGCCAAATAGTTTGAAATGATTTCTTCTTCCTCATAAGGGAGATCCGGAATGATGCAGCCGTCGACACCCGCAGCTTTACAGTCACCTGCAAACCGGGGAATTCCGTAGGCAAACACCGGGTTCAAGTATGTCATTAGTACAATCGGAATCTTAACTTCTTTTCGTATTTCCTTTACATGCGCCAGAACAAGTTCAAGAGTGGTGCCATGTTCCAAAGCGCGCTGCCCCGCCTTTTGAATTGTTGGCCCATCTGCCACCGGGTCGGAAAAAGGAATTCCCAATTCCACTGCAGTTGCCCCCGCTTTTTCAAAAAACATGAGCTCCTTCTTCAGCTTTTCAAAGCCTCCATCCCCCGCCATTATATATGGAATAAAAGCTTTTCCACCCTGCTTTTCCAATTCTGCGAAGGCTTCCTGTATTCGCTGCTTCCCCATTATTCATTCCCTCCTAATGCTGCACGCACTGTTTCTACATCTTTATCGCCTCGTCCTGACAGGCAGACAACTATGCTTTCTTCTTTGCCCATTTCCTTTGCCAGCTTAAGGCTATACGCAAGAGCATGTGAGCTTTCAAGTGCCGGTATGATTCCTTCCTTCCGGGAAAGCAGCACCAGTGCATCAAGCGCTTCTTGATCGGTAACGGAAGTATAGGTAACCCGTTCTATATCCTTCAATAAGCTGTGCTCAGGCCCTACACCCGGATAGTCCAATCCTGCCGATATGGAATGTGCTTCCTGGATCTGTCCATGAGCATTCTGCAGTACATACATCATGCTGCCGTGCAAAACGCCAACCTGGCCTTTAGTTAAGGAAGCCGCATGTTTATCTGTATCGAGACCGCTGCCTGCAGCTTCAACGCCATATAATTTAACTTCCTCATCCTCGATGAATGGATAAAACATTCCCATCGCATTGCTTCCCCCACCAATGCATGCAATGACAGCTTCCGGAAGCTTGCCCTCCAGAGTTAGATGCTGAGCTCTTGTTTCCGTCCCTATCACACTCTGAAAATCTCGGACTATTAACGGGAACGGGTGCGGTCCCAGTACAGAACCCATAATGTAATGAGTATCCTGGACATTAGCCACCCAGTAACGCAGCGCTTCATTCACAGCATCCTTCAGCGTTGCGCTTCCCTGTTCAACGGAGACCACTTTCGCACCCAATAGCTCCATCCGAAACACATTCAGCTTTTGCCGGCGGATATCTTCTTTTCCCATAAAAATGACGCACTCAAGATTCAATAAAGCACAGACGGTAGCCGTCGCAACTCCGTGCTGTCCGGCTCCTGTTTCCGCAACCACCTTTTTCTTTCCCATTCTTACTGCCAGCAGCGCCTGGCCAATTGTATTGTTAATTTTATGGGCACCGGTATGATTTAAATCTTCACGCTTTAAATAGATTTTTGCACCGCCCGCATGTCTGGTCAGGTTTTCTGCCAAATAAAGAGGCGTTTCTCTGCCGATATATTGCCTAAGATAATGCTGAAGCTCCTGCTGAAATCCTTCATCCTGCTGTGCCTTGCAATACGCTTCCTCCAGCTCTACTACTGCACTCATTAATGTTTCAGGAACATAGCGTCCCCCGTATGGTCCGTAATGGCCTTTTTTATCTGGCTGTGCATATACTGCCATGTCTGTCACTCTCCTCTAATTGTTGGAATGCTAATTTTGCTTCTTCTATAAAAAGAATTATTTTAGCTCTATCCTTTATTCCATTTGTTTCTACGCCGCTTGATACATCAACTGCCACTGGCCTTACTCTCAAGATTGCTTCTTTTACATTCTCAGGGGTTAGCCCGCCTGCAAGGATTGTTTTATCTTTTGGAAAATCATTTTCTTCTAAAACGGCCCAATCAAAAGAGGTTCCATTCCCGCCCCTGTATTTTCCTTTAGGGCTATCAAATAAATAAAAATCTGTTTCAAACATGCTGGCTTTGTTCAGATCGCTTTTGTTTTCAATTCCAAATGCCTTGATAACAGGCACAGTTATCTTTTGGGCAAACGCGGCACTTTCATCGCCATGCAGCTGAACATAATCCAGTCCGGCAGTTCGAACCGTTTCCTCAATAATATCCAATTCTTCATTTACAAAGACGCCAGTCTTCTTCACATGCGCGGGTATCTTTTCTATAATGGCTTTCGCCTGTTCAGGTGTTATCTTCCGCTTGCTCTGCGCAAATACAAAACCGAGCATATCGGCTCCTGCATCACATGCTGCCTGTGCAGCTTCAAGCGTGGTGATACCGCAGATTTTTATGTGCATAGTCTGCCTCCTTGCATCGTAATACTTTTCAAATCCTTCACATCTGTTAGTGTTGTTCTATTATAATTCCAATCCGCTCCTATCTTCCATCAAACAACAACCGTCAGGTCCTGAAAACTTTCCTCCAGGCTACCGCTCGTCATTAAACTTTCGCCTACCAGGATGCCACGGGCGCCTGCTTCCTTTACCCGGATAACATCATTCCGTGTCTTAATACCACTCTCACTGATGAAAAATACGCCGGAATTCTGTAAAAGACGGCCGATTCTTTCAGTGGTCCCCAAATCCACTTCAAAGGTTTTCAGGTCACGATTATTAGCCCCGATAATTCTCGCTCCCACCTTTTGGGCGGCTTCTAATTCGGCTTCACTATGAACTTCCACCAAAACATCCAAACCTTTATCCCTCGCATAGCGGTATAGCATATTCAAGCGTTCCTCCGTAAGGGCTGCGACGATCAAAAGCACTACATCCGCACCGGCTTGTTTAGCCAGGTCAATTTGTATCTCATCGATGATAAAATCCTTGCACAGAATCGGCAGATTTACATGAGGCCTAACCTCTGCTAAATCAGTAAACGACCCTTTAAAGAATGTTTCATCTGTTAAAACTGATATTGCGGCTGCGCCATTTTTTTCATAAAGCGCTGCCTGCAAGTAAGGAATCACAAGTGGATTAATATCCCCTTTAGAAGGGGAAGCCCTTTTAATTTCAGCAATAATACTTAGCGTTTTAGCTTTCGCCAGTTGGTTGTACAAGGAAATCGTTTTTCTGGAAGCTATATTAATAGAAGGAAAACCGCCTTTTTTCAATTTTTCTACTTCTCTTTGTTTTTGATGAATTATTTTATCCAGTATAGTCACCATTTACATTACCGCCTTTACTTTTTTGCTGTAACCAATGAGGTATTCCAGTTTGGATAATGCTTTACCTGTATCAAGGCTTTCTTGTGCCAGCCTGATGCCTTCCTGAATGGTAGATGCCCTTCCATTAGCAAAAATTCCAAGCCCGGCATTTAACAGGACGGTATCCCGATGGGCCCCTTTTTTCCCCTTTAATACACCAAGCATAATTTCCGCATTTTCTGCAGCAGTTCCCCCACGGATCGCTTCATTCGAATAAACAGGCAACCCCGCCTCTTCCGGATGTAAAGAAATCATCTTTATCTCTCCATCCTTTAGCAGCGCGAGGGAATTGCTTCCCTGCAGGCTCGCTTCATCCATAAAGCCGGCCCCATTAACAACGACTGCCCTTTTTCTGCCGAGTCTTTGAAGAACGGAAGCAAATAACTCCAGCATATCTCTTCTATAAATTCCAAGAAGCTGTGTTTCAAGATTTACCGGATTGGTAAGCGGGCCGATTAGGTTGAAAATAGTTGAAATCTTTAAATCTCTTCTTACCTTCATAATTCTTGAAATCATCGGATGAACATTTGGGGCAAATAAGAAGGCGATGCCGTTTTCATGCAGCAGCTCTTCTGTTTGTGATGCATCCAATGATAATGAAACTCCCAGTATTTCGAGGACATCAGCACTGCCTGTTTTACTTGAAACACTTCTGTTTCCATGCTTGGCAATCTTTATCCCCGCTCCCGCAATAACAAAAGCAGAAGTGGTGCTGATATTAAAGCTGTTTGAACCGTCACCCCCGGTTCCGCAATTATCCATCACATCGGCCAGCCCTGGTTTCACCGGAAGAGCTTTTTCCCGCAAAACCTTAACCAGGCCTGCAATTTCTTCTGCCGTTTCACCCTTGAATTTAAGGGCAACCAAAAAAGCGGCAATTTCACTGTCAGTAATAACTTCAGAAAAAAGATATTGTGCCGCCTCTTCCATCTCAGTTTCAGATAAAGCATGGTTTTCAGCTAATTTTTGCAGAAATGTCTTCATTAAACTTCTCTCCCTTCACTTGTTGAACAAATTGCTTTAGCAATTTTTTACCTGTAATTGTTCCGATTGATTCCGGATGAAACTGAAGCCCATACAGCGGGTAGCCCCGATGCTTCATTGCCATGATTTCACCGTCATCCATGGAAGTGGCCAGGATTTCAAACTCTTCCGGGACCGTTGCTAGGTCGACAACAAGTGAATGATATCTCATGACCTCAAGGGGCTGGGGCAAATATTGAAACAACTCTGTCCCTTTATGCGTAATAAGCGAGGTTTTTCCGTGTTTAATTGTTGCTGCACCGACAATCCTTGCCCCAAAAGCAGCGCCAATTGCTTGATGACCGAGGCAAATTCCGAGGATCGGAACTTTATTGCAAAAATACTTGATTGCTTCAATTGAAATGCCTGCATTTTCAGGGCTTCCGGGTCCAGGTGAAATAACAATTCCCTCAGGTGCAAGTTTTTCAATTTCAGGGATTGAAATTTTATCATTGCGGACTACCATAATATCCACATCGAATTCACTTAGATATTGATAAAGGTTATATGTAAAAGAATCATAGTTATCAATAAGGAGAATCATCCGCTTACCTCCAGCAAGGCCTTAGCCTTATTTAATGTTTCTTCAAATTCGGTTTCAGGAACAGAGTCGTAAACTATCCCTGCACCCGCCTGCACAAATGCCGTGTTATCCTTTATTACCATCGTGCGGATTGCAAGTGCGAAGTCTAAGTCTCCATTAAAGGAAACGTAGCCTACAGCCCCAGAGTAAACGCCCCGTTTACTGTCCTCGAGCTCACTGATCAAGCTCATTGCGCGGATCTTCGGAGCCCCGGAAACCGTACCAGCCGGAAGGCAGGCAGCAAGTGCATCCAGCCCGCTCATATTTTTTGTCAACATTCCGGATACCTCTGAAACGATATGCATCACATATTTATACCGTTCAATTTTCATATAGACAGGAATTTCGATGGAACCTACCTCACAAACCCGCCCGAGATCATTTCGCCCAAGGTCAACTAGCATTTTATGTTCTGCAAGCTCCTTCTCATCTTCCAGCAAATTGGTTTCAAGGCACATATCCTCTTCCTTCGTCTCCCCCCGTTTTCTTGTGCCGGCAATCGGGTTTGTTATTACTTCTCTATTTTTTACTTTGATCAGACTTTCGGGGGATGACCCGAGAACAACATAATCCGCAAAATCGATATAAAACATATAAGGCGAGGGGTTAGAAAGCCTAAGCTTTCTGTAAATTATAAACGGGTCTGAGTGATAATCCGCCTTAAGACGCTGTGACAGCACTACCTGAAAGATCTCTCCAGCAATGATCGCCTCCTTCGCCTTTTCCACCATTTGCTCAAATCGATGTTGAGAAATTGAAGGTTTGAATTCCAGCCTCTCAAGCTTCAACGGCTCTTCACCCGAAGAGTTTCCAAGAATTTGCTTCTTTTTTTCAGCAATTCGTGCGAGTAAATCTTCCTTCTGTTCATTCCTAGTTTTAAGTGCGATAATATAGACGCTTTGTTCAGCATGGTCATAGCAGATGATATCCCGGTAGAACATAAAATGCGCCTCAGGCATTTGCAGCTCATCAGCTGATACACTGCCGATTTCTTCATATTGGCGAATCACATCATAGCCTAGGTATCCTACCGCTCCGCCAAAAAAGGGAAGCTGTACGTCAGGGATTTCAGCTTCGTCTAGCATCCCCTTCAATACGTCAAGAACCCGGCCTTCCTTTACTGTTTGCTCTCCGGTTTCCAAATCATCGATCACAGCGTCCTTTCCCATTGATGTGACCTGCTTGTATGGATCAGCCCCAATAAAAGAATAACGCCCCTTTTCTTCATGCTTTAATGAGCTTTCAAGCAGGAACTTTTTTTGCCCTTGTATTCTTTGAAAAATAGCGATAGGTGTCAAAGTATCACCCTCCAGCTTCGCTATTTCAACTAATGCACTGCTTTTTACTGCGACCATGGTGTTTCCCCCTTTTTAAGAATAAAAAAATCCTCTGCAAACACAGCAATTGTGCTTGCAGAGGACGATTATTGGACCGCGGTGCCACCTCAGGTTGGACGGGCAAATAACGTTAACCCTTCCCACTTTTAAGTAAAGTACATATTAAGTACCATACACTCCCTTTAACGGTGGAATCCGGATCCCCCTACTATTGTTCAAGGAATCTCTCGTAAGCCCATTCCTCTCCTTCACCGTACCGGGTTCACAGCTTCTCCGGCTCTCTGGAACGGCTTTAAGAGAGTACTATTCTTACTCAGCGATTTTGCCTGTTCAATTTAGAAATTTCGTTTGTACCGAATGAAAAAACACAAAAAGGGCCCTCATCCAAAGGACGAGGAACCCGTGGTACCACCTTAATTAGCTTTAAAAGCTCACTTTACAGTACCCCGATAAGCGGAATACCTGTCTCAGATAACGATGAGACCATCGCCAAAGCCTACTCCATTAGTTTCGGTTTGGGGCTCAGAAGTCCATTCACATAAATTCCCACACCGATTTGCACCAACCATCGGCTCTCTGCAGTGTTCCCTTAAGCTACTTCTCTTCTTCATAGCCATATTTTAAATAATTCGATTTCTTGTTAGATTTCTTGTTACTCATAATAATATGGGACAGGAAGGAAAGTCAACTATAAATAATTATAAATTTTAGAAAACCCAGTCCCAGCTACTAATAAGGGGATCAAATATTTTATCACCATATATTTTTGAGACAGATTATTAACAAAAACCATGTTCAAAATAAACGGGTAAATCTCATTTGCTGCAAAAAGCTTTTCACATGGCACTCAAGAAGAAATAATCCTTTTTAAGCTGCCGACCGGTATGAATTATTTTTTCCCTGCTGACAGAGATATCATTTCACCGTCATCGCTGTCTTTCGCTTTTTTAATAGCAAGATAAGCAGAATAGCCGCTAATTTCCTCAAATTCGTCTGTAAGTTTTTTTTCATCTGCCTTGCCGGGTACAACCTTTTTAAAGCGGCGGTAAGCCTCCATAAGTTCATTTTTGCTGATTTTTTGTTCGTATGCTTTTTCAATGCACTCATAAAACTGGATTACATCTACCGTTTCTTCAGTAGACCAATCATAATCAATTGGGTATTGATATTCCATTACAGTCACCTGCTTTGTTTATTTTGGGCCGTTTTATTTTGTCCATTTTCCGGCAATTTGTTCCGAATCTTTGATCATACGTTCAAATAGCTCCTGCACTGGCGGCACATCTGAAATAAGCCCCATTACCTGGCCAGCCCAAGCAAAGCCTTCAGCTTCTTTCCCTTCATGGATAAAGCGCTTATTTGCCTCGCCGCTTATGTATTCCTTCAATGATTCATATGTTCCTTGTTGTGCTTCCAGCTCCAATATCCTGTCGGTCCATGTATTGGAAATCACCCGCGCAGGTGCGCCGATGGAACGTTTAATCACGGAAGTACCAGTCTCCTCACCATTAATTAATGCCTTTTTATAAGCTTCGTGAGCATGAACGCATTCTTTTGTAGCAATGAAGCGGGTTCCCATTTCAATACCTTCTGCACCAAGGGCCAATGCTGCCATAAAACCCCTTCCGTCCCCAATACCACCTGAAGCAATGACCGGGATGCTTACAGAGTCGACAACCTGGGGAATGAGCACCATCGTGCCAATATCACCCCTGCCAAGGTGCCCGCCTCCTTCCTGGCCGACAACCATTACCGCATCTGCACCAAGTTCCTCTGCCTTTTCAGCCTGTCTCTTGGCTGCAACAAGAACCAATTTCTTAACATCTGTTCCTTTCAGCATTTCAAAAAAAGGAGCCGGATTTCCTCCTGTAATAGACATAACCTTTACATTTTCGTTAAGGGCTGCTTCCACATAGTGCTCAAATTTTCGTCCATGCTGACCAATCGCAAAATTGACTCCGAAGGGTTTATTAGTCAAGCTCTTTGTTTTACGGATTTCACTGACTAATTCTTCAGGGGTATTAAGGGACATTGCCGTAACCTGCCCCAGCCCGCCTGCATTTGACACCGCTGATGCCAATTCGGAATAAGCAAGATGGGCCAGCCCGCCCTGTATAATCGGATATTTAATGCCAAGAAGTTTTGTCACTCTTGTTTCCCACTTCATAAATTAGTTCCTCCTCTTTTTAAAAATCTCTCTTTAACATTTATTTTATCTTACTTTCCCCCACTGGTAAAACTTGCTTGTCAATGCCCATAAGCATGCTAATTGTTGGTACCTGAATAATTCATACATTTATTTTTATTTCCCGGGCAAAATGAGCAGCGTAAAATGTACTGGCTAATAACAATGAACTGGCATACTATGCAAAGAGTGCCAAAAATGCTATAATGCATTTGTTTTATGTCCTTAAAACTAACTACTTATTGATAAAGAGGTGTGAGGGAATATTGTCACAGAATGAAACACCCTTGTTCACAGGCCTTCTGGAACACGCTAAAAAGAATCCAATTCAATTTCATATACCCGGCCATAAAAAAGGCAGGGGCATTGACCCGGAATTTCGGGAATTCATAGGTGAAAATGCTTTATCTATTGATTTGATTAATATTGCACCTCTGGATGATCTTCACCAGCCAAAAGGAATGATCAAGAAAGCACAGGATCTGGCAGCGGAAGCATTTGGTGCCGACCATACATTTTTCTCTGTACAAGGAACAAGCGGAGCGATTATGACAATGGTCATGGCTGTCTGCGGACCTGGGGATAAAATTATCGTCCCCCGCAATGTCCATAAATCAGTTATGTCAGCAATCGTATTTTCCGGTGCAGTTCCAATTTTTATCCATCCTGAAATTGATAAAAATCTCGGAATCAGCCATGGGATTACAACCAGTTCAGTCGAAAAGGCACTGGAACAGCATCCTGATGCAAAAGGACTTTTAGTCATTAATCCTACTTATTTTGGGGTTGCTGCAGATCTTCAAAAAATTGTGGAAATTGCTCATTCCTACAAGGTTCCAGTACTCGTTGATGAGGCACATGGAGTCCATATTCATTTTCATGAAAAGCTTCCTATGTCTGCAATGCAGGCGGGTGCTGACATGGCTGCAACCTCAGTGCACAAACTTGGAGGTTCGATGACCCAGAGCTCCGTATTAAATGTTCGGGAAGGTCTTGTTTCCCATGAGCGTGTCCAGTCGATCCTGAGTATGCTGACAACAACCTCAACCTCCTACTTGCTTCTTGCCTCCCTTGATGTTGCGAGAAAAAGGCTAGCGACAGAAGGACGAGAATTGGCAGAACAAGCAATTAATCTCGCCAATTATATAAGGGATGAAGTAAACCGTATAGAAAATATTGTTTGCATCGGTAAAGAAATTCTCGCAAGTAAAGCAACATATGACTATGATCCAACGAAATTGATCATTACCGTTAAACAGCTTGGAATTACGGGTTACGATGCTGAAAAGTGGCTTCGTGAAACATATAATATTGAAGTAGAGATGTCTGATTTGTATAACATTCTTTGCCTGGTCACTCCAGGAGACACAAAGAATGAAGCTGATATTCTGATATCTGCTTTAAAAGAAATGAGCGAAGCTTTCAAGCATTATAAAGAAGAGCATGATTCTAATCTAGAGGTGTTATTGCCAAACATTCCAGTTCTGGCTCTTTCACCGCGCGATGCGTTTTATGCTAAAACAGAAGTGGTGCCGATTGAAGAAAGTGTAGGCAGAATTATTGCTGAATTCGTAATGGTGTACCCTCCAGGCATTCCTATTTTCATCCCTGGTGAAATCA
Organism: Bacillus sp. M6-12; assembly: GCF_002860285.1. Lineage (GTDB taxonomy): Bacteria > Bacillota > Bacilli > Bacillales > DSM-1321 > Peribacillus. Next base: position 106,385 of record NZ_PGVF01000014.1, on the reverse strand, counting down.
TTACAAAGGAAAACATTGTTTATATTAATAAGAACATTGAAGTCGGACTGCCAGTCCAGGGACCTGAAGACAGCGAATTAAAATATCTTCGTGTCATAAAAGAACAGAAAGCAATTATATAAGTAAAGCGTAAGCGCCCTGACAAAAGGAACGTCGACTATGTCCCTTTTATCAGGGCGCTTTGTCTTCCGAAGCTATCGGCTTATGTCCAAGGCTTTATCTATACGTGGTCCTGCTAAGATCTCAAGTTTGCAGGATAACCTTTTCCCTGCCTCCTTCGCCTTGCGGCTGCGCTGAACTAGTACGTACTCCATAGTATTTCTGGTCCTATTCGTAGAGGCTTTACTTTTTCTGTGGAAAAGGGGCGGTGCTGCGCCGATTGTTCTCCGTAAATCATTAATTAAATTAATAAGTAAAATCTCTTAGGAAGTTGTATAGTGCAGCCTCGCTCACACCGCCTTTATTGAGTGAGCATGTGCAAACTACATATGCTTATTTTCCAGGGATAGGCTGGAGTTAAAACTCATGAATGTTTTCTGCGTAAAAAAATGACTTGGTGCTGGATCCAGATATCTGGACTTCACCTAAAAAAACTGCAAAAGAAAACCTTGCTGTCTTCAATCTTCAGCAAGGTTATTTGGTGTATAAACAAATATTCTAACAGCTTTCCATAAGAAAGGTGAAACTGTCCTATTAAGGCTCGCTAATCGCGAGTTTTCTAATGTCCAGCCTTTTAAGCGCTATCGAGATTAACAGATTAGCGTTTATTCTTCGTCAGATTGGCCGGAATGACATCCATCACATTTAGAGTAAATTACGTGTACCTTCTCATTCTCGTAATGTTCGATTGTACTGTTGCATGATTGACATACAATTGTTCCCATCATTCAAGCTCCTTTTCTGTTGGTTTTTTGTAAGCGTTTTATCTTATGGTTTTATAATAATATAACACAATTAAAAAATCAAGCCTAAACTGTATGTAACATTTATTCTATTTTTTGTTTAGCTAGCATATATGGGCGCATTTAAAATCGGTAATTAGTATAACACTATTTTTCATCACACCAAAAAAAGAGCCTGTTTAAAGGCTCTCCTATTCTACTCATATTCCGCCTGAAATGGAGTTTCAGGCAGTGTTTCAAAGAAAAATTCCGCCAGGTCTGATGCGTGTTTTCTTTCACGCAATTTAAATACAGACATTAAATGCTCAATATCTTCTAAGTCCTTTTGTTCAAGGAGGGTTGATCTGCCCGTTTGCATACAAATCACCAAAGGCTTCCCAAAGAACATATTCGTATAAACAATGCCAAAATCAAATCGGATCTCACCTGTTGTAAAACCAACAAAACGGACCTTGACTTTTTCCTGCTCATCATAAAATTTATCGAACAGTTCCATACTTTTTCCTCCTTTGAATATTCTGAATATTATTATAATTGAAAATTCAAGACCATTCAAGTTGTATGCATTCTACACTGAATTAAGTTGTATGTTACTTTGTGAAAATGCTAGAATAAAATGAATGATGGGCCTATGGTAATTAGGAATACATAGAAAAAGATTTTAAGACTGTGTAAGGGGGATGAAAGGATGTCTGAAAGCGCTTATATTAAATTAGTTCCTGGTTCATCACAGGAAACGATCACTATCGATGAGATCAAAGAGCTTTTTGCTTATTATAAAAAAATTACTGTAAAAACCGGCGATCAGCTTGACTGGGATTACGGAAGTAATGCATTTCCATATGATATTATGGAAACGGCGGAAGGCAAAGGCAAATGGATATATTTTCAATCAAAAGCCGATCGTTATAATGTAATCTTGCTTGGTGTTGATCAGGAAAAAATTGTCGACAGCGATCTAAGTGAACGAATCCAAACCTACATTCAATTAACATTACCGGAAGCTTCCACATATGGGGATAAAGGAAAGGCAAACGAATTCTGTAAATTCCTCGCGAAAAAGCTGAAAGGCGAATTACATCTTTTCAATAACCGCATTATGTATTTTTATCCAAGAAAATAATAAGGAAAGCGCAAGTGTCTTTGAAAAAGGAACGTCGACTAATTCTGGCACGTCCTGTGCCAAACTTGGAGATAAAAAACTGCTTTTTTCATAATACGATTTATTTTACCTTTTTATTACAAAATTTTTTACAAAGGCAAAAGGCAACCCTGAGGTGCCTTTTGCCTTCCTTCTCTTAATTTGCCGTTGTCTCTATTAATGCTGGGTCCAGCATCTCAAAGCCTTTAGCCTGGAGGCCTTTTATGATTTGCGGCATGGCCTGGCTTGTCCAAGCCCGGTCATGCATAAGCAAATTTGCACCACTCGTTAAATACGGACTGTTTACCATAATATTTTCCAAAGCCGCTTTGTTTTGATATTCTTTTTCCCAGTCATATCCATACGTCCAATTCATCAAAAGCATTTTTTCATCTGCCACCACTTTCCGGGAATAATCAGTATTAATCCCAAAGGGTGCCCTGAAGAACTTTGGCCTTTTCCCGATAATTTGTTCAACAGTATCATTTAATTTAACAATTTCATCATATTGCTCTTGATCTGTTAATTCTTTCAAAGTTTTATGATTATATGTATGATTGCCAATCATAAAACCCATTTGATCAATTTGCTTTAGAACCAGTTTTTCCTCTTCAGAATCAATAAAATGGCCGTTTACAAAGAAAATGGCCTTTACGTTCAGGGATTTTAGCGTCTTTGCGATTTGAAGTGAATTCTTATCCGGGGCGTCATCAATTGTAAGAAGAGCTACCTTTGGATTTTGCCCAGCAATTGGCTTTAATGACCAGTTTGCAGTATTTAACCGATAGGCAGGCATGAGAGGAAGAGCTGTTTCTTCTGCAGGCTCCTCTTTCTGAACTGCCTCTTTTTTCGGTTCTCCGTTCTTACCTTCATTGCTTGCTGTTTCATTTACTGCCTGGGGTGTTTTTGTTTTTTGGGGATTTGCGCTTTCCTCATTGGTGCCACACCCGGCAAGCAGAAAAAAAGCTGCTGCAGCTGTTAATGTCTTCAGTTTCAATAGAGGTCCTCCTTGATGCATTGAATAGTTACCTGGCACTGCTACATTTGTCTTTTCCTATGATAACGCTACCTATCCGGTTTTAGCAATTAATTTGGAAGAAATGTACGAAACAGGAAATGCATCCCTGCATAGCTTATTAAGCTAATAATTGTAATGTAAACCGTCTTCTTTCCCGATTTAAGTATCGCTTTTCCAGTAAAAACAGCAAGGTATGAAAAAACTAGGAACATGCCTGCATTAAAGAATAATCTATCGTGATCAGACATCCATTCCACTACAGAATACCCGCTCCATATCATCAATTGAAACAAGAAAACGATATAGCTCTTCACAACGGCCATCTCCTTACATTTCTCTAGTAAATTGAATTATATGTACAGGCATGGCTTTTAATGTTAAATAAATTGGAATACAAAAAAAGCCGGCCGCAGAATCCACAATTTGTGGTCTCGACCGACTGGTACAGATTATATTATTTTACGATGTGAATAGGATTGCCAAGTGCAACTTCAGCAGCTTCCATCGTGATTTCACCCAATGTTGGGTGAGCATGAATGGTCATAGCGATATCTTCAGCTGTCATGCCCGCTTCAATTGCCAAGCCTAGCTCAGCAATCATATCAGAAGCGCCTGGTCCGGCGATTTGGGCACCAATTACCAACCCGTCTTCTTTACGGGTAACAAGCTTCATAAATCCGTCTGTCATGTTTAAGGACAGTGCACGGCCATTTGCTGCAAACGGGAATTTAGAAGCTTTTGCATCGATTCCTTCATCTTTTGCCTGCTTTTCAGTATATCCTACAGAAGCGAGTTCAGGCTCTGAGAATACGACAGCCGGGATTGCCAGATAGTCGATTTCAGAAGAATGGCCTGCAATCGCTTCAGCAGCAATCTTACCTTCATAAGATGCTTTGTGTGCCAACGGGGGGCCTTGCACGATATCACCGATTGCATAAATATTGCTGACGCTTGTGCGGCATTGCTTGTCGATTTCAATTATGCCCCGGTCAGACAATTTAACGCCTACCTGCTCAAGGCCTAGTTCGTCAGTGTTTGGACGGCGTCCAACAGTAACTAGTACATAATCAGCTTCTACCTTTATCTCTTCACCTTTTGCTTCATACGTAACAACTACGCCATTTTCTGTTTCCTCAACACTCTTGGCTGAAGCCTTTGTAATAATTTCAGCACCTTTTTTCTTCAGATTACGCTTTACCAGTGCTGACATTTGCTTTTCAAAACCGGATAGAATATCATCCATGCCCTCTAAAATAGTAACTTTTGTTCCAAAGTTGGCATATGCTCCGCCGAGCTCTGTACCAATATACCCTCCGCCTATAACAACCATTGATGACGGAATTTCCTGAAGGGCAAGGGCACCTGTTGAATTGATCACACGCTTGCTGTATTTAAATGCAGGCAACTCAATAGGAGTGCTGCCTGTTGCGATAATTGCATTTTTAAACGTGTAAGTCTGTGCTGAGTTTTCAGTCATAACGCGGACAGAGTTTGCATCAACAAAGTAAGCTTCACCACTGACGATGTCTACTTTGTTTCCTTTCAATAAACCTTCCACTCCGCCTGTCAGCTTCTTAACTACAGTACCTTTCCAGGCTTGTACTTTTGAAAAGTCTACAGTCACGTTTTCAGCAGTGATACCCATATCGTCGGAATGCTTAGCATGCTCATAACGATGGCCTGCAGAAATCAAAGCCTTTGAAGGGATACATCCGACATTTAGACAAACCCCTCCAAGTGTGCCTTTTTCAACGATAGTTACTTTTTGCCCAAGCTGTGCAGCACGAATGGCAGCTACATATCCGCCAGGACCTGCACCTATGACAAGAGTGTCTGTTTCAATTGGAAAATCTCCTACTACCATGAATTATCCCTCCATTAACAAAAGATCTGGATCGTTTAACAAACGCTTGATGTGGTTCATTGCGTTCTGTGCAGTTGCACCGTCAATCATACGGTGGTCAAAGCTTAATGAAAGAGCCAATACAGGAGCTGCTACAATTTCGCCATTTTTCACGATGGCTTTTTCAGCAATGCGCCCGATTCCAAGAATCGCTACTTCCGGATGGTTGATGACAGGAGTAAACCATTGTCCGCCTGCAGATCCGATGTTTGAAATTGTGCAGGAAGCACCTTTCATTTCATCAGGAGCAAGTTTGCCGTCACGTGCTTTTCCAGCCAATTCGTTGATTTCATTGGAAATATTGAATACTGATTTACGGTCTGCATCCTTTACTACAGGAACTAATAGGCCTTTTTCAGTATCTGCAGCAATGCCGATATTGTAGTAATGCTTATGAATGATTTCACTGGTTGCGTCATCAAGTGAAGTATTCAAAGCAGGGAACTCACGCAATGCGCTTGTTAATGCTTTTACCACATAAGGAAGGAATGTAAGCTTGATTCCTTTTTGTGCAGCAACATCCTTGAATTGCTTGCGGTGGGCAACAAGCTTTGTCACTTCCACTTCATCCATCAAGGTAACATGCGGAGCAGTGTGCTTGGAGTTAACCATAGCCTTGGCGATTGCTTTACGAATCCCGCTCATTTTTTCACGAGTTTCAGGATATTGTCCAGCTGGAATAGCTGCTGCTGCCGGCGCTTTGGTTTCCTTTGCTTCTGCTGCCGGTGCTGCTGCTTTTTGCTGAGCAGGAGCAGGAGCTGCTGAAGCTTGTCCGCCTCCAGCTGCAAATGCCTCGATATCTTCTTTCATAACACGTCCGTTGTCACCTGAACCTGCAACCAGACGGATATCAACACCTTTATCACGCGCAAATTTACGGACAGAAGGCATAGCGATAATTCTTCGGTTAGGGTCCGCTTCAGCCTGCGGCTGTGCACCAGCACCGGTAGCTGCCGGCTGCTCTGCAGCTTGTACTGCTTCTTTTTGAACATCCTGGCCAGCTTCTAGTGTAGATTGCACTTGTGCTTCCGTCTTTTTCTCGCCTTCTTCATGATCGCCTTTAAATTGAAGATCTTCATAGCCAGGTGCGTCGAATTTAACAAGAACATCCCCTACTATTGCGACTGTGCCTTCTTCCACAAGAATCTCTTCTACTGTTCCGGCAACAGGAGATGGTATTTCAACTACCGCTTTATCGTTTTGGACTTCACAAAGGACGTCATCTTCTTGTACTTTATCTCCTGGCTTCACGAACCACTTAACAATTTCACCCTCATGGATACCTTCACCGATATCAGGGAGTCTAAATTGGAATGACATGGATTCAACCTCCTATTAAAAATCGTTAAAATTTAAGTACTTTAGTAGCCGTTTCAATAACGTCTTTATAATTTGGAAGCCATACAGACTCAGCCTGGGAGAACGGGAACACAGTATCAGCTGCTGCTACACGCAATACTGGGGCTTCAAGGCTAAGGATTGCACGCTCATTAATTTCTGCCACAACTGAAGCTGCGATACCAGACTGGCGCTGCGCTTCCTGTACAACGATTGCACGCCCTGTCTTTTCAACAGAAGCTATGATTGTATCGATATCTAGTGGAGCGATTGTCCGCAGATCAACCACTTCTACAGAATAACCTTCTTTTTCCAGCTCCTCGGCAGCTTTAATGGATTCTTGCACCATTGCACCGTAAGTAATGATTGAAAGATCGCTTCCTTCTCGTTTTACGTCCGCTTTCCCGATAGGAATTGTGTATTCGCCTTCAGGAACTTCCTGGCGGAAAGAACGGTAAAGCTTCATATGCTCCAGGAATATAACCGGGTCATTATCACGGATGGCAGAAATAAGCAACCCTTTTGCATCATAAGGAGTTGACGGGATAACTACTTTAAGACCTGGAGACTGAGCCATTAACCCTTCAAGATTATCAGCATGCATTTCAGGTGTATGAACACCGCCGCCAAAAGGAGAGCGGATAGTTACAGGTGAGTTATAGCGTCCGCCTGAACGATAGCGCATACGCGCCATTTGTCCTGCGACGGAGTCCATAACTTCAAAAATAAACCCAAAGAACTGAAGTTCCATTACAGGTCTAAAACCTTGAAGTCCAAGACCAATTGCGAGTCCGCCGATTCCAGATTCAGCCAATGGAGTATCAAACACTCGTTCTTCACCGAATTCATTTTGCAAGCCTTCTGTCGCACGGAATACCCCGCCGTTTACACCTACGTCTTCACCGAAAACAAGAACCTTTTCATCCTTGCGCATTTCAGTACGCATTGCGTCCGTAATTGCTTGAATCATTGTCATTTGAGCCATGGCTTACTTCGACTCCTTTTCTCTATAAATTTCATATTGCTCTTTTAGGTTGTGAGGCATATCTTCATACATAATATCCATAAGGTCAGTAACCTTTTGCTTTGGTGTTTCATCAGCTTTTTTGATCGCTTCTTTAATATCATCCTTAGCCTGTTCGATAACTTTTGTTTCCATTTCCTCGTTCCAGATTCCTTTCTTTTCAAGGAATTTACGGAAACGGACAAGCGGATCCTTTTGTTCCCACTCATTATCAAGTTCAGATGTGCGGTATCGGGTCGGATCGTCTCCGGCCATAGTGTGCGGGCCATATCTGTATGTTAACGTTTCGATGAGTGTAGGGCCTTCACCGTTTACAGCGCGTTCACGAGCTTCACTAACAGCCTTGTATACTGCCAACGGATCCATTCCATCTACCTGAATGCCTGGGATACCAGCTGCAACTGCCTTCTGGGCGATCGTTTTGGCAGCAGATTGTTTTTCAACAGGTGTTGAAATTGCAAAACGGTTATTTTGCACAACAAAAATAGCTGGAGCTTTGAATGCACCTGCAAAGTTGATCCCTTCATAGAAGTCACCTTGAGAAGCGCCTCCGTCACCTGTGTAAGTTATTGCTACAGTCTTTTTACCGTTTTTCTTCATCCCTAAAGCAACACCAGCAGCTTGTATGTACTGGGCACCAATGATAATTTGCGGAGAAATTACGTTCACGCCTTCAGGTATCTGGTTACCCTGGAAATGACCGCGTGAGAATAAGAATGCCTGGTGTAATGGAAGGCCATGCCAGATAATCTGTGGAACATCCCGATAACCTGGTAAAATGAAATCTTCTTTTTCCAGCGCGAATTGTGATGCCAATTGAGAAGCTTCCTGTCCTGCAGTAGGCGCATAAAAGCCAAGGCGCCCCTGGCGGTTAAGAGAAATAGACCGCTGGTCAAGAATACGGGTATACACCATGCGTCTCATTAATTCCTGCATTTGCTCGTCTGATAGTTCAGGCATAGCTGCTTCATTTACAACTTCGCCTTCTTCATTTAAAATTTGCAAGGTTTTAAATTGTTCACTTACATTTTCAAGCTGAGTCTTGACGTCAAATTGAGCTTTTTGTTCTTTAGAAGCCATCTCTAGCCACCTCTTCCTTTCAATAAAAAGGTTATATTTTGCGATAAAGCATTTTCACTTCCAGTTAAAAACGCAGAAAACCAACCAAATGACGAGCGTATCAAGCCAGTCAGAGGTAAAATTGAGGCACATACAATGTTCTCCAATAGAGCAAGCTGTTACGGGTTAGGTCACAGCCCGGTGCACAGATCTGTATATGTTTTTACGGGTTGAAGTCAAATATATTTATATTTTCCTTTCCACAAAAAAACAAGCCATAGGTTATTTTCCACGCTAACCAGCACTGAAACATGTTTATTCTTTGCACCATCCAGGCTATGCATTCTGTACTAATAAAATTGTTTGCTAAAATGATACAATGCTTTATTCCATTTTTAAGTTTACCTAACAACATATTTTAAGTCAAATACTACGTATTACAATTTTATAGCATTAAAACAAGAATATTTTTTTTAACATTACCATCCCCTTTTCCCTTCTGTTACATAATAGTATGGATAACTGTACTATAACTAAATAAATACTTTGGTCATCATCTCTGCTGTTAAAAAACAATAATCCGCTTACGGTTTATCTTTCCTATATTCGGCTATTTTTACACTTGCCAATTTTGTTTTTATACATTTGTTGGCAAAAGCCTTAATTTTACATATTTTACTCTTTAATTATTACCAAAAAAAGCCGTTTTAAGGAACTGATACCACTCGGAAATCCCGCGGCAGTCCCTAAAACGGCTTTTAGCTGTTTCTTATTAATTTGTTGGCTGCATACGCGTCTGTTTCTTTTGTTAAGACACTTTTAGCCCAGCACTTTTATAAAACTCTATTTTCTCTTGATTGTATTCTTCTGTCAGCTTGTTGAACTTATCATTTTCTTTCATTACTTTATCATAGGCTTTATTTACTTTATCAATTTGCTTTTGAAGGTCCTCCATTTTTAAATCCTTTTGTTTAAATAAACCATAAAGCTCCCGGTCTATTTTCATGCTTTCAATATATGCCTTATAAAGAGTTTCGTGGGCATCAAAACGATCATTCATTGTGTTATTTAAGTTTATTGCCTTATTCCTGATATCTTCCTTTTCTATTTCCTTGACTATATCCTCAACTTTTTCGAATTCCTTCTTTGCTTCGGCAATACTATCGTGTTCTTTTTTTATATGTTCTTCCCGTTTGTCGATATTTTGAAGAGCTTCATCTGAAAGAGAAACAATTTTATCATAATCCTTTATTCCAAGCTTTATGATTTGAGAATAGATGTCTGCTTCTTTCTTTTCCAAATCAACAAGTGGTGTCTGCTGATCCTTGAATCCATTTTCTTTGTCTACTACATCCTCCAGAATGGTATACATTTGTTCTTCCGGAGACCCGTTCAGGCAGCCTGTCAGTATTGCGGCTGAAAATAGGATTAGTGCTAAAGGCATTAGATGTTTATACACTGGCCATTCCCCCTAAAATACTATATCTACTATAACGGCTTCTCAACCATTTGACAATATTAAACCATCCATATCGCCGGCTCCAGCCGAGCATGTCCGACAATCAGAATTTATGTAAACCATTATATTCAGCAGGCTAATCATTTATGATTAGGCATCCGCCTACACATACCCCATAGACTGGGCATAGGCTATAAAGAAAGCCTTACGGCAGGGCAGGCTGGAAATGCAACGAACTTTTTGCACAGTTATGGAAAGCATGATTGTGGTTATCCCTCCCTTATGTACCAAGCGAACAGATCTACTTTTGATTTCATACTCAAAATATTGCTTCATCCTGCTGATCATTGAAGGCAGATTCTATTGTTATTAACTACAAAGCTTAATGACAAAGAAGATATACCCTTAAAACTCCCTCTCAAAAACTCGTTTTGAAACTGAGGCCTCTATCCTATTAAACGAGAAGAAAGATGTGGTTCTTGCAAATCGCAGAAAATTATATTTAAATATCCTCTGATTTTGGTAATTAACATTTTACCTGCATTTTGTTAGACTAAATCATATGAATTCTGATGGAACTTATACTGAGGTGAAAATAATGATTACAATGAAGGATATTATTAAAGAAGGGCACCCGACGCTTAGGAAGGTTGCAGCGGAAGTCCATCTGCCTGCATCAGATGAAGATAAAAAAATACTGACGAGCCTTATGGAATACGTTCAAAATAGTCAGGATCCGGAAATTTCCGAAAAATATGGGCTTCGCCCCGGTATCGGTCTGGCCGCACCGCAAATTGACGTGGCTAAACGGATGATCGCTGTCCATTTAACAGATGAAAAGGGCAATTTAGTCAGCTATGCACTATTTAATCCTAAGATTGTCAGCCATTCAGTCGAGAAAGCCTATTTAACAGCAGGTGAAGGCTGCTTGTCTGTAGACAGGGCAGTTCCCGGCTATGTGCCAAGGTATTCCAGGGTAACAGTATCTGGAACAACCCTTGAAGGTGAAAATGTTAAAATTCGTTTAAGAGGACTTCCAGCCATTGTTTTTCAGCATGAAATCGACCATTTGAATGGGGTAATGTTTTACGATCATATACAAGAAAATGATCCTTTTGCTGTGCCGGAAAACGCCTCAGCTGTTGAACGCTAATTAAGAAGTATGTCAATAAAAATAAAAACCTTGCTGTCGGCCTATTCCAGTCATCAGCAAGGTTTTCGTTTTTTATAAAATTGTCTCTTGTACACAGCTTATCTTTTAATAAAAGCATACACGCTTTTTGCGAACTTCCTTTACTTGATCAGCTTCATTTCTTTTAATCCGTGCAGGATGCCGTCTTCTCCTACGTCCTTCGTTACATAATAAGCATGTTCCTTTACCTCTTCTCCTGCATTTCCCATTGCAATGCCGTACCCTACAGCCTTAAGCATTTCAATATCATTTAAGCCATCACCAAAGGCATAAACATCCTCTAGCTTAAAGCCCACTCTTTCCATCAGAATTTTAATTCCCTCTGCCTTGGATCCGCCTTTTGGCAGCACATCAATGGAATATGGATGCCAGCGGATAAAATGAAATTCCGGAAAAACATCCGTATATCCTTTTTCTTCATCATCGGTGCAAAATAAAAGCGATTGGAAGATGTCTCTGTTTTTATAAAATTCTTCGTCCTGTTCCGGATGAGGAAACCTTAGTGACGCCAATGATTCCTCAATCCGTTCGCTTCCCCGGACGGTCGCTTTCATAGTCGCCTCATTCATATACACGAGCGGGGTGCCCCGTTTCTTTGCTTGAACGGCGAGCCTTCCGATCGCATTCTCCGAAAGCGGATTTCTGTATACCACCTCATCCTCAAAGACCACATATTGTCCGTTAAAGCTTACAAAGGTGTCAATATCCAGCTGTTTTCTCAGCGGTTCAAACATAAAAGGTGCCCGGCCGGTGGCAATAGCAACAAATACCCCATTTTCCTGAAGCTCCTTTATCGCAATACGCGTTGAATCTGGCAGTTTTTTATCCTGGTCGAGTAGCGTACCGTCAATATCAAAGAAAACAATTTTCTTATCCAACCGTTTCACATCCTATTTGATAATTTGTAATTCTGATTCGGTTTCATTATTCTGCTACAATTAAAAGCCCAGTTCAACTTGATGTCAAGAAGCGCGGTTTTCTTTGATTCTTTCTCCTTTATTATTTCCAGAAAACGCCATGAAATAGTTTGTACCAATTGTCATATCCTATTATCAAAGAACTTATTACTAGAATAGGCATTATAGCGTATATACTTCCTGGCAGCCAGCAAATTCCATAATGATAATGTCACTTTCAGCAGTTTTATGTATCATAAAAAGAAATTACCCGTAAAGACATATTTACATTCTGCAATAATGGTATAAAATATAATCAAAGGGAGTGATCAGCCATGTTAAAAAAGCTGCGCAAGAAGCTGCTTAAACAATGGAATGATCTTTTAAGAAAAAAAACAATTGCATAATTTATGCTAAAAAAAGCCCTTCAAAACTTGCGAAGGGCTTCTTCTTTATTGTAAAGTTTTCAAGTATCTATCTTTTTCCAAATCAATTAATTTTTACATAAAATTAACTGGATGTTGTAAAACATGAAATAATTGTGTTTTTTATATATAATGAAAAAAGCAATTACTATAAGTGAGGGGCGATACTAATGATTTTTAAGGTATACTATCAAGAAAATGCAGCACAAGTGCCAGTTCGTGAAAACACAAAAACTATTTATGTAGAGGCTGAAACGGAACGAGAAGTCCGCTTGAAAATTAAGCATGAGCCTTACAACATTGAATTCATCCAGCCAGTAACTGGTGATCATTTGGAATATGAGAAACAGAATAATGAAGATTTTAAAGTATTGGAGCAATGATAATTTATGAAATTTGTTAAAAATGACCAAACAGCTGTTTTCGCCCTTGGCGGACTTGGCGAAATAGGGAAGAACACTTATGGTGTACAGTTCCAGGATGAAATTATCCTGATTGACGCAGGAATTAAATTTCCGGAGGATGAACTTCTCGGTATTGATTATGTTATACCTGATTATTCATACCTAGTAAAAAACGTTGATAAAATTAAGGGGTTATTTATTACACACGGCCATGAGGATCATATCGGAGGAATTCCATATCTGCTCCGGGAAGTGAATATACCTGTATATGGCGGAAAACTTGCACTTGGCCTCTTGCGGAACAAACTGGAAGAGCATGGACTGCTTCGCCAGACAAAAATGATAGAAATCCAGGAAGACGATATCATTAAATTCCGAAAAACTTCGGTTACCTTCTTCCGGACTACTCACAGTATTCCAGATTCGTATGGTATTGTAGTCAAAACTCCTCCTGGACAGATTGTCCATACCGGAGATTTTAAATTTGATTTCACTCCAGTCGGTGAACCTGCCAACTTGATTAAAATGGCTGAAATCGGAAAAGAAGGCGTTCTTTGCCTGCTTTCTGACAGCACAAACAGCGAAGTACCTAATTTCACAATGTCCGAAAGCCGTGTTGGGGAAAGCATCCAAGATATTTTTAGGAAAGTGGACGGCCGTGTGATATTTGCTACCTTCGCTTCTAACATTCATCGCTTGCAGCAGGTTACAGAAGCAGCAGTCCAAAACGGACGTAAAATAGCCGTTTTTGGAAGAAGCATGGAAGCCGCTATCACAATAGGCCAGGAGCTTGGCTATATTCGCGCTCCTAAGGAGACATTTATTGAGGCAAATCAAATCAACCGCCTGCCTGCAAACAGAGTTACGATTCTTTGTACCGGAAGCCAGGGTGAACCAATGGCAGCCCTGTCCAGGATTGCAAATGGTACTCACAGGCAGATTCAGATTATACCTGGTGATACTGTAGTATTTTCTTCTTCTCCTATTCCAGGAAATACAATTTCTGTAAGCAGAACCATCAATATGCTTTTCAAGGCAGGCGCTGAAGTTATCCATGGAAAGCTTAGCGATATCCATACCTCTGGTCACGGCGGTCAAGAAGAGCAAAAGCTTATGCTTCGCCTTATGAATCCAAAGTTTTTCATGCCGATCCACGGGGAATACCGGATGCAGATGATGCATGCCCGCCATGCGGTTGATTGCGGCGTCCCTGAAGAAAATTGCTTTATCATGGATAATGGCGAAGTACTGGCGCTAAGCGAGAGCACTGCCCAAGTCGCAGGAAAGATTCCATCAGGATCAGTGTACATTGATGGAAGCGGTATCGGGGATATCGGAAATATTGTTCTTCGCGACCGCCGCATTCTTTCTGAAGAAGGTCTTGTAGTGGTAGTTGTAAGCATTAATATGAAAGATTTCAAAATTGCAGCAGGGCCGGATATCATTTCCCGCGGATTTGTCTATATGCGTGAATCTGGTGACCTGATTAATGATGCCCAGACACTGATCACTAAACACCTCAACAAAGTCATGGAAAGACGTACAACTCAGTGGTCTGAAATCAAAAATGAAATCACTGACACACTTTCTCCTTTCCTTTATGAAAAAACTAAACGCCGCCCTATGATCCTGCCGATTATCATGGAGGTTTAATAACGCTTGTTTGGGACAACCTGTCGTAAACAACAAAAAAAGTGCTCTTCCTTTCCAGAAGAGCACTTTTTTTGATAAAGCAACGCTATAGTACTTGTCTTTACACCTCTGGTGTTGCTGCAGACGTTTAAGTAATATTATTAATACAAGAAGAAATGCCGCACCCATTTAGGGAGCGGCATTTCTATTTGTTCGTTATGAAAAGGTTTTTGTTATTCAACTATCCGTTTTTCAAAACGGTTGATGTCTGTATCGGCACCAATGACAATCAGAATGTCACCTGTTTTAATTATTTCATTGGCCTGGGGTGAAACAATAATATCCTGGCCACGTTTAATGGCAACGATATTGATTCCATATTTTGCACGAATATCGAGGTCGATGATTGAATTACCATCCATTTTTCTGCTTGCGACAATTTCTACGATGGAATGTTCTTCAGAAAGCTCCAAATAGTCTAGAACATTATTGGAAACGACTTTGTTGGCAATTCTTCGGCCCATATCCCTCTCTGGATGCACAACATGGTCGGCACCAATTTTACGAAGCACCTTTTCATGATAATCATTTTGTGCCTTTACCGTAATATTATTGACACCCAGCTCTTTAAGCATCAAAGTAGTTAGGATGCTGGACTGAATATTATCGCCGATTGCTACTATAACATGATCGAAATTACGGATTCCCAGGCTTTTTAAAACATTTTCATCCGTTGTATCACCTACAACGGCGTGCGAGGCAATCATTGCGTATTCGTTTACTCTGTCTTCATTATTATCGATTGCCAGTACTTCCATCCCTTGCTCGGCAAGAGCCTTGCAAATGCTTCCTCCAAAACGGCCCAAGCCAATAACTACAAATTCTTTTTTCACTCAAAATTCCTCCACAAATGCTTGCTATAAGCTTTAGTAGTAATTGCGGCAAAAAGGACAACTTTCACTAAGGATATCCCTGAAGCACTTATCTACTTTTGAACTTAGATCCTTAATTGTATTGTATCACGATAAGCAAGGAACTCACACTGAAGTCTACTGTTGCTTAGGGCTCTCTTTTACTAATTCTGCATGCACAGTAAAGCTCGCAAACTTTTGCTGGCTTACCGTAACATCAATGCGATATCTGCCTTCCTTATCAAATCCAAACTTGGCGCCGCTTTGGGCATCAGCATTTATCAATGGATTCATATTGCTTGCAATCTCCCATTCATAAAGCTGGGCGCTCTCTCCTGTCACTTCGTGGGTAGCTATCATTTTATATTTCTTTCCTATCAAAGCATCTTTTTCACCCCAGAAATAAGTCACATAATGACCACCTCTTGACCCCGCTGGAAATTCAGGATCATTACTGCCATTCATTTTTCTGATTGCAAACTTATTTTTAATGCCGTAAAAGGTTTCACCATTTATCTTAAAGGATTCATTTAGATCAGTCTGCTGCGTGATTTCACCTTGTTTCTGCTGAATTTGAGTATCTTTTATTGCCGTAACAGAGAGTAGCAGAAACAGACCCAATGCAGCGGCAGCTGCGAAAACTCCGATAACGCTTCTTTTAACATCACCTTTTCTTCTCGAAGATATTTCTTTAGAATTCTCCTTTTCAAGTAAATGGTACATTTCATTTCTTTTTTGATTATTTAACTCCGGAAGAGGCATAGACGCTAGTTTTCTATCCAACTTATTACTCTTCATCGAACAACCCTCCCAATTGTTGATTTAATGCCTTGCGCGCCCTATGGTAGGTCGAGCGTACCTTTTTTTCACCCCAGTCAAGTGCAAGTGCTGCTTCAGTTACCGAAAGCCCCTTAATGCCCCTAAGGATAAGTACTTCACGATAACTTGGTCTTAGAGACTGAATAGCTAGAAATAAACTTCTGTTTTCTTCATTTACCAGCAAAATTTCCTCAGGTGATTTACAGCCGATTGGATAAACCTCCGATTTTAATCGGATTTTTTTCTTCCAAAATCTATTCCTTTTTCTGACTTCATCTGCGGCTACATTACGGGCGATACTGTATAGCCAAGTTTTTGGATTGGATTTCTCTTGGTAGGAGTTTTGCCCTTTAATGGCTTTTAAAAATACCTCTTGCACAAGGTCTTCTACATCCGCAGATCCAACACGATAGAACAAGAACTGATATATATCATCGCTGTATAATTCAAACCATTCCAAAATGTCCGCATTGTTCAATCCGTCTCCCCCCTCTTTTTTGATCTATATACTTAATTAGACGTTCTTGTTTTCGTTTTATCGCACGTTAATTAAGATTTTAATAAATAGCTCTGTTATAGATACAGTATTAATTTGTTCTTTTTATCCTAAAGAGGCATAAAAAATAGCCAGGCAGATTGCCTGGCTATCCTTATAATATAATTATTGTGCTGCTTCGGTTTCATCCAAAACTCGGTTCACACGCTTTTCAAGCATTTTCATACCGCTTCCGCCAGCCTGGAAGTGACGTAGCTTTCCTTCCTTATCAAACACATAGTATGCGGGTACATACTGATTTTCGAAAGCATCATTAAGCTTTAACTCACTGTCAACGAAGATTGGCTGAGTTATTCCATGCTCTGCAGCCGTCTTCTTTATGTCTTCCATATTTAAATCCTCTTCCGAACGAGGCATATGGACAGCTACAACGTTAAGCTTGCCTTGGTATTTGTCCCTGAATTCATTAACCTGCGGCATAGCTTCTTTACATAAATAACAGCTTACTGACCAGAAATGGATAAGCGTTGGTCTTTCGCCAACCAGCTCTTCTTTTGTTACTTGGCCATTTAACCAATCAGTTGCTCCCTGTAATTCAGGCATTTGTTCACGTAATTTCATTTTGCACCTCCGATGTTTTTTTCAATTCTTATCCAAAAAGAGACTATCCCATAGAGGGACGGCTTGGCAGACAGATCCTGGCGAGGACTCCCTCGCCTTACTCTTGTCTTTATAAGCAGCACAAACCCTTATGGAACAGCCTCAATCAGTTCAAATCTGGACGATTAAGCGTTAAGAGTAGCTTGTCCAGGTCTCCAGTTAGCCGGACAAAGTCCGCCGGTTTGAAGAGCTTGAAGAACGCGAAGTGTTTCGTCAACGTCACGTCCAATATTGTTGTGGTTAACAACAGAGTACATTAACTCACCTTCAGGACTGATGATGTATAGACCGCGAAGAGCAACACCTTCTTCTTCGATCAATACGCCATAATCACGTGAAACGACATGGTTTGTATCTGCAGCAAGTGCATAGTTAAGGTCGCCTAAGCCGTTTTCTTTACGGTCAGTGTTTATCCAAGCTAAATGTGTATGGATTGTATCAGTAGATACACCAATTACAACAGCATCTAGATCATCGAATTCGTCATTACGGTCAGACATAGCAGTGATTTCTGTCGGACATACAAAAGTGAAGTCCATTGGATAGAAGAAAAGAACTGTCCATTTGTCATTCTTCATGTTTTCTTCAAGACTAACTTTACCAAATTCCTTGTTTGCTAAAACAGCATCCATTTCGAAACGAGGTGCTTGTTTTCCTACCATACGTTCTGGCATGAATAAATCCCTCCAAAATTAAATTTTAATTGAGAAAAATAGAATATATTTCTCATTAGTTTTTTTAACACAACATTTATTATAGACAAGTCAGGTATTACCGTCAACACTTAATTAAAATTAATTTAAAGAAGTATTGATTATTAATAAAACAAAGTCTGCCTTTATAAGGTTGCCCTTGACTAAAAAATTCTAAACAAAAAAACAAGGTTTTTTTCTTCTCCAACATATACCAGTTTACCACTGTTCTTTTTCTTAACAAAATAATACGCTTTTAATTAGGCAAAATTTTTGGACATTTGTGAAGCGTTTATTCTATAGGACAAAAGAGAAAGGTTTTAGGTCATGAAATCCATTTTCAAAAAAAAATCCCTGAAAGACAGAGTCTTACAGAGACTATATTCATTAATAAGATTCATTCCCTTTGAAGCTTAAATACGGGATAAGGAGGCTGATAGCTGTTTCAATAGCTGATTCATCAGGATTGATTTTAGAGTGGTGCAGGCCATATCCTGAATTCGCCCCAAGCCAAAACATAAACCCAGGGATTTCTTTAAGCATAAAGCCAAAGTCCTCACCGGTCATTTGCTCGCTGCATTCAAATACAGTTATGTCCTCATGGCGGTCTGCAAACTCCATGAACTCACGGGTTAAGGAACTCTCATTATTAACCTCATGGTACATGCAGCCAAAGTCTATCGCTGCTTCACATTGATAACCGATTTCCACACCTTTGATTAACTCCTGAACCCTTTGTTTCACTTTTTTCATGCTATTAACTGAAAGAGTCCGGATGGTTCCTTCCAGTCGTGCATTTTCAGCAATAATATTTTGTACAGTTCCGCCCGTAATTTTCCCGATTGTAATTACAGCCGAATCAAGCGGGTCGACATTTCTTGAAACCACAGTCTGAAGCTGTCCGACAAGCGAGCAGGCCGCAATCACCATATCGTTCGTCTGATGCGGATAGGCAGCATGGCCACCTTTCCCCTTCAGATCAATAAATAGCTCAGAGGTATTGGCAAACAGCAGGCCTTCTTTAACGGCAATCGTACCAACCGGATATTCTGGAGCAATATGGAGGGCGACAATCATGTCGGGCTTCCATTTTTGCATTATATCCGTTTTCATTAATGGTTCCGCTCCGCCCGGCCCTTCTTCCGCAGGCTGAAAAATAAACAATAAGTTATCAGCGGCTGGCTGTTTAGCAAAATGCGTCAAAACGCCAAGAGCTATACTCATATGGATATCATGGCCGCAGGCATGCATCTGCTCAGGATGCTCCGACTTAAATGGAAGTCCCGTTTCTTCAATAATAGGAAGGCCGTCCATGTCTGCCCTGTAGCCGATTGTCTTGGCAGGATTCCCGCCCTTTACCCTTACTAAAACTGCTGTCTTCCATGTTTCTATTTCTATGTGGTCCTGAGGCAGGCTGTCAATATAATCTAAAATATAGCGCTGCGTTTTAAATTCCCGAAAACCCAGCTCTGGAATCTTGTGCAAATCACGCCGGACTGCAATAAATGGATTTATGCTCACTCTTATCCTCCTAATTAGAAAAGTGCAAGCGCCCTGGGGCGGAGTCGCCACTGATGCGTCCTATCTGCCGGGGCTTATTCCCCCAAGAAAAAAATGCTGCTGGGCGCTAAAGCAAGACATCTGTTTTGTTTTACGAGCTTTTCTTGTAAATGCATTGTATTTAGATTTAATAAAGGGGCCGGATCAAATAATGACCGGTCCCCTAATTTCCAGCAGAAACTTTTGCTTATAGCTGGCGAAGCTCCTGCATGATTTCAGTCTTTGATTTTGTTTTTTCATCAATTTGCTTAATGACTTTAGCTGGGGTACCTGCTGCGACTGAGTATGGAGGAACATCCTTAGTTACGATTGCACCTGCCGCAACAACTGATCCTGTGCCGACGGTTACACCTTCCAGTACAACTGCATTTGCACCTATTAAAACATCATCTTCAATGATTACCGGTTTAGCTGATGGCGGCTCAATAACTCCCGCCAGGACTGCACCTGCACCAATGTGGCAATTCTTGCCTACAGTGGCTCTCCCGCCAAGAACAGCATTCATATCAATCATTGTCTTCTCGCCGATAACTGCCCCGATATTAATGGAAGCTCCCATCATGATAACGGCGTTTTCTCCGATTTCCACCTGGTCACGGATAATCGCACCCGGCTCAATGCGAGCTTTGATTCCTTTCATATCAAGCAGAGGGATTGCTGAATTGCGGCGGTCATTCTCAACTACAAAATCTACAATGCGGGCTGAATTGGCTGTTAGCGCTTCATTGATCTCATCCCATTCACCAAAAACGACTCCGGTGCTGCCATTAATGAATGCCTTCGCATTTTCTCCGAAGCTGATTCCTTCCAGATCTCCTTTAATGTATACCTTCACAGGGGTAGCTTTCTTGCTATTTTGTATAAAAGCAATAATTTCGTTTGCGTCCATTTTATTCATAATTCCATGTCCTCCTCTTATGTATTGAATATAAAAAATACTTTATCAGACAAAAGCATGTTAGACAAGCGTCCTGACCAGAAATATTATCTGTGGCCCCTCGTACCATGCTCATGAAGAAATTCATCTAACAATTCAGAAAAAGCACGTACCTGTTTGAGTTCAAAAGCGGATTCGTAGCCTACTAGCCAGGTATCCCGCTTTATTGGTTCGTTGTGTTCATCCAGGAGCGGCAGCTTAAAATAATTTGGGTCCTGATCGTTTAAGGTGATAGCCGGCAGAATGGCATAGCCTATGCCATTGAATGCCATTTGCTTGCACGTTTCGATTTGGTCGACAACAATTGTCCTTTTTGGAACAGTCTGAAACTGTCTATGCCACCAATCCTGAATTTCCTGATAGTAGTTCGAATCGCTTTTAAATTGGATAAATGGCCGGTCAGTTCCCAGCACCTGTTCCATTTTATTCATTTCTGTATCGACCAAATACAGCATATCTTTAAATAGATGCTTTTTCACACCTTTCCAGTCAGGTGTACCTCTGATAATGCCAATATGGACCTGGCCATCGTACAGAGATTTCAAAATTTCGCTGCTCCAGCCGGTGATTAATGAAATCTTCGCATGAGGATACCGCTGTAAATATCGTTTCAAAATTTGCGGCAGCCAGTTTTGTCCGACAATAGACGCACAGGCAATTTTCAGTGTCCCGTGAACCTCGGATTCCATCGATTCAATTTCCTCTCTCACCTTCTCCTCCTTTTCGAGCATCTCTCTTGCGAATTTAACCACCAGTTCACCTGCAGACGTTAAAGCTAGCCCTTTTTGCGAACGGAGGAACAGCTTGCTCCCCCATTCTTTTTCTATAGTCTGCAGCCTCTGTGAAAGTGCTGGCTGGGAAACAAACAATCTCTCTGCTGCCTTTCTCATATTCATTTCCTGTGCAAGTACCGATATTAATTGAAATTCTGAAAAGCCCATATTCACCATCCTATTTGATAAGAATTTCTTATGGATAAATCTAACAAATTACAGATTTCATTATCACTGTAAAAGAAATATAATACAAGAGCAGATCTAAAAACTTTCTGTAACCGGTATTTAGGAGAGTGACTTATATGACAGAAATTCTGCTAATTTTAATTGGATTTTGCGCATCATTTATTGGAACACTGGCAGGCAGCGGAGGGTTAATCGGCATGCCGTCCCTGCTCTTAATCGGGATTCCAATACATAGTGTAATAGCGACAGCGAAATTTTCAAACGTCTTTTCTTCTTTTTCAAGCTTTTATATTTTATTGAAACAAAAAGAACTATCTTGGCGGGACGCCGCTACATTAATCCCGTTTGCATTGGGGGGCGGGATGGCTGGAGGACTGCTCGCCAACTCTTTTTCTGAAAAGACTATGACAGTACTTGCTGTTTTTTTGTTATCAGGGGCTCTAGCCATGAATTTTTTGAAGAAGCCCAAAGGTGATAGTGAAGGGATTTGGAAGCTCGAAAAGAAAGCTTATCCAACCTTATTTGGTATCAGTGTATATGATGGGATGTTTGGACCGGGCCAGTCTACGCTGCTGATGTATGCTTTTCTGCACCAGGGAGCATCCTATCTGAAAGCACTGGCACTTACACGGGCCCAGACTTTCATCAGCTGTGCAGCAGCATTTGCTACTTACTTATTTGCTGGAAATTTCAAATGGGAAATTGCGATTTACTACGCCCTGGGAGGAATTTTCGGCGCGCAGTTTGCAGTTAGGGTAGCACGCCGTCTCTCAAAGGAGCACTTAAAGGTTATATTGCACCTGGTAACTGTTGCCCTTATTGTCCAGCTATTAATCAGATTATGGTATTAACAAAAACAGATCCTAAAAAAAAGAATATAAGCTACTTTTCAAAAATCCCTGCCGGCAATATTCCGGCAGGGATTTCAAATGTCCTATATATGCTTTTCTAATTCCTTTAGTATAGCTCTCCGGGTAATAATCCCTTCAAAGACCCCATCTTCGTCCTCCACGCAAACAAATGGATGATCGATCAGCATCTCAAGTCCTTTTTTTATTCTATCGCCGATAAATAACCTCGGAATATCTGTCTTCATTACTTCAGAGACCTTTTTATTTTCAAGCTCCTCAAATTCGATTCGCTGGAGTCCCATGATCGCATCAAGGATAACAGGGGTGCTGATCAAACCCTGCAGCTTATACATGGGGTCAAGCACCGGGATAGCCGTATAGCCGCTTCTCGTTAAAACTAAAAGTGCATGCTCTAGGTTATTGGCTACCTGGACGTGTGCGACTCTTTCTGAAGAAATAAGCATATCTTTTACTTTTGCCTCCAGAATTCCCCCGTTAAAGTTACTGAACATTCGAATTGCTCCCTACCGTATGTTAATTCTTACTCCTTTAGTTTACCATAGGCAGGCAAATCTTTCCCGTTCTATATTAATACAAAACGAAGAATAGATACTTGACAAGAACTGGCTGCAGAACAAACATTTGTTACCCTTTTTTAGTCTCTATATTTCTTTGGATAAAATTACATTCCGGACAGATAAAAATGACATTTTGGTTGGATTGTGCGATTAACAAATTACCAATTTCCTTTTCTGCAAGGCAGTTTGGGCATCTTACAACCGGATTCAAACATGCCACCTCCTTTTTACTTTAGAATTTGGCAACAGCGTTCATTTCATTCTTCAACTTTATCTGGATCCTTTATAAAACTGCAAAAAGCCCCGCCGTAATTATAAACGGCAGGGCTTTTGCAGGTTGTTTCTACGACTGCAGCAGGTCAAATATTTCTATCGTTATCATATCAATATTATCAAACTGATATTTGGATGGTTTTCCTTTTTCATTGAAAACCTCTAGTTCGAACATTTCAGTCTTAATGAAATATGTAACCTGGCATTTCTTCACGCCATCAATCTCAAAGAAACGCTGAGCCGACTCAGATTCCTTCGCTTGGTCCTGAAGATTTTTCAATCTGGTAAGGATGCCCTGTAATTGAGACATACTCCCTCTCCTTTCTAAATAGAAACCTTTACTAACAGGATTCACTATAACATAGTTTTCTATCCAATAACCACACTATATTAAATTCTGAATTTTCCTTAAGTTTCTTTACATGCTTATATTTACAGAATAAAATAAGGAGAGTGATTTGTATATCATTATCTATTAATGGAGGGGAAAAGTTTGTGGCTACCAAATCTATAGATAGAATCTCATTAATTGATGGAAACGATTTAAATAGAAAAAACCGGACTGGCATTTATGTTCTGAACGAATCAAAGAAAACTTTAATCGAAACCTCCTCCAGCCCTTCCGTCCCTTTCATTTTAGAAGGCTTAGCGTCACTTGGAATTGATCCTCTAGAGATAGAATATATTATCTTGACGCATATCCATCTTGATCATGCAGGCGGCACAGGCCTGCTGCTGGAACACTGCAAGAACGCTAAGGTTATCGTACATAAAAAAGGGGCTCGCCATCTTGAGGATCCTTCAAGGCTTATCAAGGGGGCACGTGCTGTCTATGGAGATGACTTTGACCGGCTTTTTGATCCAATTCTGCCTATCCCTCCAGAAAAAATTATCATCAAAGAAAATGGTGATACCCTGCAGATCTCTGACACAACAACACTGACTTTTTTTGATACTCCAGGCCATGCAAACCATCATCTTAGTATTTATGATCCAGTTTCCAACGGAATGTTTACCGGAGATACGATAGGCATCTATTATCGGGAGCTTGACGAGGCTCGTATTGAATTATTTTTGCCCTCTACCTCACCAAATCAATTTAATCCAGATAAAATGCTTAGCGCTCTTTCCATGATGCAAGAAAGAAATCTTGATGTCATCTATTTTGGCCATTATGGCTATAGCCGCAGCACAACTGAAATTTATAAGCAAATCCGTCATTGGGTTCCAATATTTACTGATTATGCCAAGGAAGCCTTTGCTCTTGCAGAATCTTTCGAAGAGAGAGTAGAAAAAACATGTACAATGATATTAAACCGTATAACCGAACATCTTGCTGGACTCGGGATACACGAAAGCCATCCCGTTTTCGAAATACTAAAGCTGGATATTAAAGTCAGCTCAATGGGACTAATAGATTACTTAGCGAAACAAGAACAAAGAGTTGGGTAGAATAATTTCCCGCGGAATATAAGAAAAGCGCACGCCCTGGTCAGAGGAAGAACGGCTAAAGTTGCCAGTGGTGTAACAAAAACTATGTTACAGCCTCCGTTCTGCAACATCGCCGTTTCTGATCCACATCCTCACAAAACTGCCGCTTTGTTTCGTGCGATGTACCGCTGCCAAAACATTTCTTGTCCTGTCGCGTCGGGGCTGGGCTCTGAAGCTAGACATCTGTATTTGTTAATAAAGCTGCACTTTCTTACCTTAAATTAAAAGGCCAGTATGAAAGCTCATGAACAACAGCTTTCACACTGGCTTTTTTATCTCCCAAAAGGTTAAAGCAGCAGCTGTCCAATGGCAGCAGAAAACAAAACTAGTATCCATGGAGGGATCCGCCAGAAGGCAAGCAAGGCAAAATTAATAAGTACAATGATAAAATGAAAATTCGAATTAATTGTCCCTATCCACATTGGATCAAAGAGGACGGCGAGCAGGATACCGACCACTGCAGCATTTATCCCCAGGAGAGCACTCTGGACTCCTTTTTTCTTTCTTATGGAATGCCAGTACGGCATGATCCCAGGGACAAGCAAGAACGACGGCAAAAATATTAAAACTGTCGCAATGAGCGCTCCCTTTATCCCTAATGTTTCTGCACCGATAAAGGTCGAAAAGGTAAAGAGCGGGCCAGGGACAGCCTGGGTTATTCCGTACCCCGCAAGGAACCGGTCATGGGCCATAAGGTCATTTCCAACAAATTCATCCTCCAGCAAAGGCAGGACTACATGCCCTCCTCCAAAAACGAGAGAACCTGCACGACACATCCCGTCTGCAAGCCGAACACTTCGATCCTCCGTATGATCAGCTGCAAGCGGAAGTACGATTAATTAAATGAAAAACGCGGAAATATAAAATAGGCCTCTTTTAGATGATTGTTTGCTCATCCCCTGGCTCCTGTTAACCGATTCTTCTATTTTTCTATCCTTTAAGAAAAGAAATCCGGCAGCCCCACTTAAAATGATGGCGAGAATTTGTGTCTGAATTGATGGGAACAGAAGCGAAGCTACAGCAGATACTATCACAAATGCTGTTCTGATTTTATCGGGAGCAAGCTTTGTCCACATTTCATATACAGCCAAAGCAACTACAGCTGCGGCCACGGTTTTCAGGCCGCTTAGCCAGCCTTCTGTCCCTTCCTGTCCTCCTTTAAAAAGAATGGAGAAGATCGCCAGGAAAAGAGCGCTTGGCAGGGTAAAGCCTAACCAGGCAAGGATACTTCCTGCTATTCCACCCCTTAAATACCCTATGGCCATGCCGGTCTGGCTGCTCGCTGGGCCTGGCAGAAATTGGCACAGCGCGATTAAGTCAGCAAATGTTTGATCATCCAGCCATTTACGATTTTTTTACATATTCATTCTGGAAATAACCAAGATGTGCTGAAGGAGCGCCAAAAGAGGGTAAACCAAGCTGGAGTGCTGTGAAAAATATCTCTCTCAGCGAATTTTTATCGGAATATTGTTCAGGCATTTTTCTCTCCTTTTAGGTTTTCTTTTATTATAATAATGTTAGAGTCAATTCAAAAACCTATTTATTCGCTTCAAAGATTTTAAACTAAAAGGTGGTTAAACAAATGGCAGAAATAATTGTATACTCCCAGCCGGATTGTCCTCCCTGTAAAATAATGAAGATGTTCCTTGATGAATATGGAATTTCATACACCGAAAAAAACATTAAGACTGATAAGCAAGCGATGAAGGAATTGACAAAGAATCATAAGTCCTATTCAACGCCGACGATCGTAATTGATGGAAAAGTTATTATCGGATTTGATCAGGCAATTCTGAAAAATGAATTGAATATCCATGACTAAAAAACCTTGCAATACTGCAAGGTTTCGGTCCTAACTAGTTCAGTAGCCCTCTAAATTTCGGCTGTGTTTTAAAATAGGAAGGATGTTCCTCCAGTCCAGGAATTCTCTGTACTCGATTGAAATGATTTCACCATTTCTTCTTGTAGTGCACCGGCACTTAAACCTGTTCCAATAGCCGTTTTCCGAGGACTTTTGAGAAAGTCACTAAAATTAAATTTTTCTATCTTGTCAGGCTTATCCATTTTTACAGCTGAAGTTGATAAAGTGCTGACAGGCTGGATGGCTGCTGCATTTTCCATTTCTTTACTGTTATATGAAATTTCATCAATTTTCCATATGCCATTTTCTTTAATTAAGGTAATTGTTTCAAAACGGGAGTTCTCATTAATCGGCCCGCCTTCTGTTTTTTTAAATTTTTCCTGAACATAAAGCTTTTCAGAAGTTTTATCCTGGATTACTTTTGTTCTATCACTGTAACTGAAATAAGGAATATAGCCGCCTGCAAAATCCGAACCGGGTACTGCATACCCGCCCTCAAACTCCATAATATTTCCCTTCATAAATTCGGCAGTAAAATTCTTCGTAAAATATGGGTCCAGCATTCCTTCTATATCCTCCCATGATCTAGGTTTATCACTAAGTGCAAGCTGTACAAGGAAGGCCTCCTCCAGCTTGCTGAAAATAGAATCATTATGTATCCCTTCCGCCCCGGCTGGCATTCCAAAGGAAATGAACAATAGACACGCTATAAGAAAACTAATAACGAATGTTTTCAATCTGATCTCCCCCGAATTTCCATAAAGATGTAATCATATTTTAACAGTTACAATATGAGTCCAGTACTTAATTCGTCCACAAAAATCCATCAGCATTTGACAGCATATTACTGTATTTTTCTTTTCCCTCAGGATGTACTTACAAACTAACATTTTAGCTGGTAAATAAATGCAAAGACCCTGACTGGACAGGTTGATTTACCTGTCTCGATCAGGGCTACAAGGGCAGTGCCAAACTTCGGCATTATGGTTAAGTTTTTTCATGAACTTTAGCTAGGATTCTAATATTTAAACGAATAGTAGGCAATAAACAGGATAAACACCAGCGCCAGAATTAAAAACGAAAGGAAAACAGGATTTCGGATGTATGGATGTGACTGTACTTTTTGATCAATGCTGGAATCCAATTCTCCTTTTAGAAGCCGCTGATTCTTGGCAATAATAAAGGTATAAGCAAGGGAGAATCCGATAATTACAACTGAAATCAGAATTAAAACGACAATAAATTCGCTCAACGGACGTACCTCCAAGGATCTTTTCCTTAGATTTGCACAGAAGTGACGTTTTATGTATTTAGCTATAAAAGATCTTCGTTTTCATATAAATATGAATACGACAGATCGATAAACAGATAATCCCCATTAAGAAGAGGATAAGAGAACGTTCGAATCGTTTCTCCTGTCTCAATATCACTGTATAGATCAGACAGTATCCCTTTTTTCTCGTTTCGCATTTTGACAATCGTTTCTAAAAAATAAGGTCGCCAGCTCCAATTTTTGCCGTAATAATCCTGCTGGACTGACCACCCCCCCTGATTTTGAAAAACATTCGGGGATTGCTGAAATCCATCGCTGTCACATACATACAGCCGAAAACATTTATCCTTCAGCTCTTCTGCAAGAGCCTGAAGCAATTCAGGGTACTTCTCATACCGCTTATACTTTGAAAGCAGCAATGAAATACCGTTATTATATTGCATGGTTTTACTGTATATTGCTTCCAGCTTCTTTTTTTCAAACACTATAAAACCATGACACTCATTCTTAAATTTTACCCGAAGCAAATCTTTGTCAATGAAATCAGCACCAGGCTTAGCGAGATAAAAGCCTTGATAATACCTGCCCCCATTTTTCCAGGCAAATTGCAGCTGATATACCGTTTCAATGTTCTCAAATAAAAGGTTTGCTCCAATCTTCCTCGCCATCATCCCCAGCGAGTAAAGGAACTCTCTGTACGAGCCCCCTGATTGCCGGATCATATCAAGATTCACCTTTAGAATTTGCGGTGATAATTGTGCAATCCGGTCTAAGTGGCTTTCCTGTCCTATGTGGTCAATCGCTATTTTGATTCCATAGGTTTTATAATATTCAAGTAAATGCAGCAGCGGGTTTAATTCTCCGTTGTATATCGTCTCGGATAACTCTAACACAACCCTGTTTAACTGCTCTGTTTTTAACGAGCTTTTTAAGATTGCCAAAAACTCTTCTCCATGATCCAGCATAAGAAGGTTTGGGTCACGGTTGATGAACAGCCAAGAGTCATTGCCTTCTTGTTCTTCGGCTTTTTCAAGGGCTTTTTTCAAAATAAGATTATCAACCTCAACCCGGTATTCTTCCGGAATTGTTTCATCCTGCAAAAATGACCCCAGGCTGATACACCCTTCGTCTATCCTGAATCTCCCAAGCACTTCATAACCAATTACCCGATGCTCATCTGCACTGAATATTGGCTGAAAAAACGGAAATACCCGTTCAAGATCTGATAAAATTTCTAGTGCATCCACGTTGATTCCCCCCAATCAGTGTCATGATTTATTATATCACCGAAATCAGCTCTGCGAGTACGGAAAAAAAACAGGTAAATAGAAAAGCGAAAGCGCCCTTTTCAGAGGGAGAATCGCTAAGTACACCAGTGTTGTAACTAAAACCATGTTACAACCTTCGTCCTGTGGCAACGCTGTTCTGACCCAAGTCCTCCCAAAGCTACCGCTTTATTTCGTGCATTGAATCGCTGCCGGAGTATTCCTTGTCCTGTGCGTCGAGGCTTTATTTTCCTGCGAAAAAAAAGTTGCTGGGCGCTGGAGCTGGACATCTGCACTTGTTAAAAAAGTTATATTTCCTTTTCATGCAAAAAAGCCCTGCCAATAAAGCAGGACCCTGAAATAATTCAATATTATGGTTATTGAGCTTAAAACGGATGGCTGTTCAGCCACTGCCCTCCATCCATTGTAATACATTCACCGTTAATATATCCGGCATGCTCAGAGAATAGGAAGTAAGCAAGCTCAGCTATCTCCTCAGGAGTCCCAAGCCTCCTGAGCGGAACGCTGTTTAAAGTTCGATTTGCCGCTTCCTCTGATTCCCAAAGCTTGTCAGCGCCTCCTGTCCGTTCAATCGGGCCTGGAGCGATGGCATTGACCCGGATGCCATATTTACTGCCCCATTCGACAGCCAGTGTCCTGGTCATTGACAGGACACCTGCTTTCGCACTCGCCGAGTGAATCACCCCAGCTCCTGCATTCCACGCATATGTAGCAACCATGTTGATGATGCTTCCTTTAATGCCTTTTTCGATCCAGTATTTGCCGACTTCGCTGCTGCAATAGAACGTTCCATTCAAAACGATATCTATAACCGATTTCCAGCCATTCGGGCTAAGCTTTTCTGCTGGACAAATGAAATTCCCCGCAGCATTATTGACTAGAAAATCAATTTTGCCGAACGCTTCAACAGCCGCAGCTACCATTGCCTTTACATGTTCAATTTCCCTGACGTCCATCTGAAATGGCAGGACTTGGCCAGAAAATGTTTCGATCTCTTCTTTGGCAGTCTGGAGCCGTTCAAGATCCCTGCCTGTAATGACTACATTCGCTCCCTCGCTCGCAAACTTCTTCGCCATGAACTTGCCCATCCCGCTTGATCCGCCGGTTATTATCACAACTTGCCCTTTCATTCGGCTTCCCCCTATTAAGAAAATGAATACTCATTCACATTCTAACACAAAACACAAAATTTTCTAACAAATATGAACAAAAAAAAAGGCTGCCCTATCAGGAGCCTTTTTACTATGGTGTTCTGGCTATTAACCTATTAAGCATAAGAAAAGATTTTATCGTTGTAGCCTTCTTATCATTTCCCCTTCTTTTTACCATTAAATCATTCAATATAATAATTACTTCTCCCCCGGAAACTGACTCTTCAAAACCATGAATATAGATCTTTACCAAGCCTAGATTAGAGGGGATAAATATTAACTCCATTGCCCGAGATTGTTTTTTCACAGCAATCCCCTCTCCTTCAGGTTATTTATTAGTGATCGCCCTCTTGCATACCGGGCATTAAAAAGGGAAAAAAAGCGGAATAACAGCAATCATAATGGCACCGATAAATAATTGCAGCCAAAAGCCTGTCTTGACAAAATCCTTATACTGATATCCCCCAGCACTCATAACAAGTGAGTTTGCGGGAGCGGCTACCGGTGTGGAAAAGGCCATTGAGGAAGCGATTGCCACGCAAATTAAGAACGGATACGGGCTTAGATTCAGACTGACAGCTGAAGTAATCGCAATAGGCGCGAACATAATAGCAGCCGCTGCATTACTGATAAATTGGCTAAGAACCATTGTTAACAAATAATATAGGGTCAGAATAAAATATGGGCTGTTGCCATCAAATATTTGCAGGAACAGGTCGCTTATATATTTCGCTCCCCCTGTTGTTTCAAAAGCTATTGCCATAGGCAGCATAGCCGCGACCATTACAATAGATTCCCAATTGATCCTTTGGTACGCCTCATCCATGGAGCGAAGGCAGCCAGTTATGATCATTAATAAGGCAGCAACAGATACTGAAAGTACAGGCTCAACAATATTAACTGCAAGGGAGACCAGCATCAGGATCATGATTGCAGCGGCATAGGGAGCCTTATGGTCTGTTGATGCTTCATCTGCAGGCTTTGGGCTGCCAATGACCACCATATCCTGCCGGTCAGAGGAAAGTCTTTCAATGTTTTCCCATTTCCCATGAACAAGGAGAGAGTCTCCTGGTTTTAAGAATTCTGTTCCGACATCCGCCTGGATATATTCTCCCTTCCTGTTAATGGCAAGAGCATTACATTGGTATTTCTCTCGGAAATGAATATCCCGCAGTGTCCGGTTTTCGTACTCTGAGTTGGGAACAATCAGAATTTCTGTAAGACCGAATTTGCGGCTCAGAAAATGCTTTTTAATTTCCACCATATTTAGCGGCATTTTCTCCAGTTCATAATCCTCCACAGAGGAAGCAATACATCCTTCTTCCCCGAATACCAAAATCAGGTCATCGGGATGCAGCACTTCATCAGCCTTTGCCAAAATGGTTTGCTGAGTCTGGCGGATACCAATCGTTTTGTCTTTCTCAGTCCGCTTTATTGCAATGACAGTAATCTCATATTTAATTGGCAAGCTAAGGTCCATAAGCCTTTCACCGACAATTTCCGAATGGGCGGGTATTTGCAAATAGGATAGCCTGTCATAAATTTTGTACATGCCTGCAAGTTCATTTGCAGAAAGGCCCTTCTCCCCTGAAAATTCATTTTCCGAAGTATCAGGCAGCAGCTTGCGGCCGATTGTCATCATGAACAGCACACCTGCCGACAAAGCGATTAAACCAATTGGAGTAATATCCAGCAGTGACAGGGACTGAAAGCCATTTTCGGAAAGAAGGCTGCTAATTATTAAATTCGGGGGCGTTCCAATAATAGTGAGCACGCCGCCGAGGCTGCTTGCATAAGCAAGAGGAATTAAAAACTTGGACGGTGATATTTTGAGCTGTATCGCCATGCTTACAACTACGGGCAGAAGAATAGCCACAGTTCCTGTATTGCTTAAAAGTCCGCTCATCAAAGCTACTGTAAGCATAATGATGAACAGCAGCCATGTTTCATTCTTTCCTCCAATCAACAGCAGCTTATTTCCAATTCTCCCTGCCAAACCCGTATTAAAAACTCCAGCACCGACAATATACAATCCGGCAAGCATAATAACAACCGGGTTAGAAAAACCTGACAAAGCCTCCTCGGGAGTAACTATTCCCAGCAGGGTAAGTGCAAGTAAGGAAGCACCCGCTGTTAAGTCGTTCCTAATTTTCCCCTGTATAAATAAAGCTGTCATAATAGCTAGTATGATGAATGTAAGTAATATAGGCTGCGTCATTCATTTACCTCCATAAAAAATCATTGGAACCGACATGCAGCAGCTTGTTAGCATGCGCCTGTGCAGCCGAGGCTCTTTAGCCTAAGGCTATTTTCTCACAAAGGGATACAATTGGCTATATAGCAAGAAATAGAAGTATATTCCTTTAACCCTTTTTGCAATATCCGCTTCTTTTTATAAAGATATTTTGATAGTATGATGAAGTACTATTTAATGAGAATAAAATGTTAGGTTGATATGAATGAAAAAAAAAATATCAAGAAGGTCATTTATTAAAAGAAGCCTTGGTACGCTGCTCACTTTTACCGGCTTTGGCGTTGGCGGCCGGTTTTATGCCAAGCATGTGGAACCTCATTGGTTTGAAACCACAGAGTACACTATAACACATGATCTAATTCCGCAGGGGTTTAATGATTTCAAAATTGTTCAATTCAGTGATACTCATCTCGGATTCCAGTTTCAGCTGGAAGAACTAAAGGGGATAATAAAGAAAATAAATAACCTGCAGCCTGATGCTGTTTTTTTCACTGGCGATCTTATGGATGAACCCAATAAATATCCCCAGCCAGGACAGATTATCAGCGTCCTTAAACAGCTAAAGGCCCCCATGGGAAAGTTTTGCGTCTATGGAAATCACGACCACGGCGGAAATGGATCCCGGCTATATGAAGAGATCATGTCCAGGTCTGATTTTACGATCCTGCGTAACACAAATACTTCAATATCACTTTTAAACGGCGACAGTCTTTACATTGCTGGCATTGATGAACCTATGCTTGGAAATCCGGATATATCGGCCGCCCTTAATGGTCTTCCGGCAAATGTGTATAAGATCCTGTTATCCCATGCCCCTGATTTCGCCGATCAGATTTCCGGCGATAGCGTGCAGCTTCAGTTAAGCGGTCACAGCCACGGAGGACAGATCCAGATTCCATTTTTCGGCGCCCTTGTTACACCGCCTTATGGACAAAAGTATCATGAAGGCATGTATGAATTAGAATCTTTAGAATTATACGTAAATAGGGGGCTGGGTACAACCCGGCTGCCATTCAGATTTTTATCTCGTCCCGAGATAACAGTCTTTAATCTCTCATCCACAAAAAGTGCAAGTGTTCACTAGGACATTACCGAACTGATAAAAAAGGAATTCTATTTCCTCCGCGGGAAGAGGCCTGCTGAAAAAGTTTCCTTGCGCTTTTTGGCAATTTTCGGCACACAGGAAATCTGCTTGCTCTTCCTTCTCAATTCCTGCAGCAATTACTTCCCGTCCAAGATAACGCTGCCTTCAGAAAACTGCAGTTCTTGTTTTAACGCTCGCTTCAAACATTTCATTTAATCAGCACCCTGTAATCCTTCCCAAGTTAGGAATAGTATTGCAGTCTTCAATCGAATCCCTGCTCTTGCTGCGATTACAACTGATGGACAGTCATGAAGCAACATTTGCCCTACATTTTAGCTAGCAAGCTATCTTTCTGATTTTTATTATAAAAGATATGGAGACAAATAAACACCTGTTAAATAATAGGCTATAGAATTCTCTTACACCATTATTTCGTTAATGGATACTGGCATTGGCCAGAGCACGGGTTGTTCCCGCAAGCTATGCATTTAAATTTAGAGCAGACTATATTGCGGCCGGCATGCTTTGCTGAATACAAGGCACTGTCAGCCTGTATAATCAGATCATCTGAGCTAAAAACTGTTTCATCCAAAGTAGCCGCTCCAATGGAGATGGTTATTTGGATTTTTAATGTATAGTCATAATGAAAAATAGTTTCTTCAATCGATTGCCGCAGTGCTTCAGCCACTTGTAAGGCTTTTGCATGATCATAGCCTGGCAGCATTACGGCAAATTCTTCACCGCCATTCCGTGAAAGGAAATCTCCGCTGCTTAATTTGTTAGTTAAAACTTTTGCTGCTTCCTTCAGGACAAAGTCGCCTGTTATATGGCCGTACGTGTCATTGATTTTTTTAAAGTGATCGATATCTATTAGCAGAAGGGATAGAGGTTCGTTACGAAGCAATGCTGATTTTACGAAGCTGTTTAAGCTCCTGTCAAATTGGCGTACATTTTGGACACCTGTCAGAAAATCGGTTGTTGCTTCCTTTTGGTAACTCCTGAATAATTCCACATCCTTTCTTGAGAAGTGATGAATAAAGTAAGCATGAATTCCCCCAGCGACGGAATAAAAAAAAGCTTCAAAAGACATATCCTGAGCTCCATGCTGGGATAATCCTGTATATATTGCCGATCCGCCTAATATAGCCAAAATGAAATAGACCCTTTCTGAAAATCTAAACTGAATCAATGACACCAAAAAGACCGTCAAGACTGACAGGCTAATTATTTCATTGCCGGAAATACTTTCAGCAATCATAAGCTGATAAAGAAACATAATGAAGAATGTAATACAAAGGCTGACAGCCCTCCCATTCCATGCAGCCAATAAGGCTGCCACGTATGCTATGTCTATTGCGCCGCCTTCGGGCAAGGAAAAGGCAAACAGTGTTAATCCTCCTCCAAGTAAGCCATAAACAACACCAAACTGCACCTGTTTATATACAGTTAAACCGCTCCCATATCTCCCAGCCTTCTGAACATGTCCTGCTGCCAGTATAAATGCAACTATTAGCCCTAAACAGCCAATATAATCTTTTATCATTATCACAACTCCTAAACGGCTGAAATGTTCCGCATTAACAATATATGCGAATAGCCGGAGACCCATGATGGGGAGCAGTCGTAACTTATTTTCCGTTTTGCTTTCATTGCAGAAAGTTAATGATATAATATATAACTATATTGTTAGTAAAACCTGCAAAATCCATAGCTATTTAATTTGAAAGGAGCTGCATTATGGACCAAACTAACAAGAAACCAAAACTTCAAAAAGTTAATTCCGGGCTTCTTGAACAGGCGATTTTTATAGTGAACAAACATGCGAAAACCGCTCCATCTCCAAAATCTCTCTATGAGCTTAAACGGTTATCGCTCCAAAAGCTCGTGGATGAGGGAAAAGCCACTAAAATAGGCCTTCACTTTTCCGATAATCCAAGGCTGTCCTGCCAGCAATCCGACGTTATTATTAAATGTGGAGAATATATCTTCCATCTGCCACCTTCCAAGGAGGACCTAAAAACACTTCCTCACCTGGGCAGCCGTGCTTCCTCACTTCGCAATCCTAAAGCTTCACTGTCGCTTTCTAAAGCTAAGCAAATTCTTGAAGCCTATATTGGGAAAATGCCTGAGCATGCCCCTAAAAGCCCAAATTCACTTAAGCAAAACCGGCCGAGCAAAAAGTCTATCGATAAATTCCACAATCCATTCCCTTCTACCTTTCTTGGCAAAGGGTATAAATATTGATTGAATTTACTCCATTCTGGTTTCTCCACAAACCTTAAGCTTCGTTAAATGGACGTCCATCCGTTTTGAAATTGAGCTTTTTGTACAAGGATTGAGCATTAATAAGATTTCAGCGTCCTTCCAAGAACCGTCATCCAATATTTGCTGCCTAAGCCTTGTTATAAGGCATCAACAAAAAGCTCTATAAAGCAAAAGACCTTGGCAGCAAAAGTATGATGCCAAGGTCTTTTGTATTAAGGGATCCAAGTATTAAACATTTTAGAAAATATATAAAAACATCAATAAATAATACATGTAAAACCGAATGTTCTTCAATCGGCGTCGGTATATTTCTGCCGCTATTCCAAAGGTGACATCCAATTATCCAGATACTGTCTTACTTCAGCAGAATAGCTGTTTTCGGCAAGCCTTGACACCAGATAGGCCCCCAAACATTTCCCTTTAAACACAATAAGAGTTTTAGAGATAAGTACTTTATTTCAAGATAATCATGGCTGAAAACGCAAGATATCCCGGTTTGCTCCAGTATGTTTTTAACATCCTGTATGAGTGCACGTTTGGCAGGCAAATCGAGGGCTGAAAATGGTTCATCCAGAAATAATAGTTTTGGCTCGATAACAAAAGCTCTTGCCAAGGCATGGTCGGAGGATCAGGAACATACTGCCTATCAGGTTTTAATTAAATGATGGTATGCTATCTATTATTCTAAGATTATTATTTATGTCTTTGAACTAGCGTAAACGCCCAGGCTCCGCTGTCTGCAAAAACAGCCGAATAGCTACAGGATATGAGAGTCTATCAGCCTGATAAGCTCTGCAATTTCAGGTTTACTGACCTGCCCGTCCGCCCCGACCATTTTCCCTTTATGCCGAAGATCATCAGTAATCAGTGATGAGAAGATTACAACAGGGAGTTTTCCAAGTTCATTATGCTCTTTTATCCTTTTTGTTAAATGGTGGCCGTCCATTTGCGGCATCTCAATATCCGTAATAACCATTTGCACCTCGGAAGTTATGTTCTTTCCAGATTCATAAATACCCTCCAGGTATCCTAAGGCATCCCGGCCGTTTTCAAAGAATTCAAGATATTGGAATCCTGCTTCTGAAAGTGTATCATAAAGGAGTTTCCGCAATAGCGCAGAGTCCTCGGCCACTACTATCCTTTTTTCAGAGCGTTCGCGTTTTCCAAGCTTTTGAACCTGCTGAACATTAATTCCTGACTCCGGATTGATCTCTACTACAATCTTTTCAAAATCCAGCAGAAGTATCATTTCTCCGTTCAATTTAATCACACCGATAATTTGGCTTTCAGCTCCCTGGTACATGTCCGATGGCTTTTCAATTTGTGTCCAGGAAATCCTATGGATCTGCGTAACGCTATGAACATGAAAGACGATCTTTTGTTTATTGAATTCCGCAACAATGAATTTATCCAGATGAGGCGTTTCAGAAGGCGGGAATCCCAGTGCGGTCGCCACGTTTACTATTGGAAGCACCTCACCCCTTAGCTCAATGATCCCCTCTACATTAGGATGTGCCTGGGGAACAATCGTAATGGGAACGGGATTGATAATCTCTTTTACTTTAATAACATTTATTCCAAACTTATTGCTGCCAATACCGAACTCGACGATTTCAAGTTCGTTTGTGCCGCTTTCAAGGAGAATTCCTTTTCTATTATCCATACATAACTCGCCCTTCCTAAAAAAATGCAGTATATAGTCTAAATATACCATGATTTTCTGGATGTACG
This sequence comes from Bacillus sp. M6-12, assembly GCF_002860285.1. Lineage (GTDB taxonomy): Bacteria > Bacillota > Bacilli > Bacillales > DSM-1321 > Peribacillus. Next base: position 68,857 of record NZ_PGVF01000014.1, on the reverse strand, counting down.
ACGTGTAATTCATAATATTTAGTGAAAATCTGACTAAAGGGAATTATTGCTTAAATGGCTTTTTCTTTCATTAACTCCGGTAGATTATGTTTTTTTCTGAGAGGTCGCACCTTCTCATCGTCATCACTCACAAACATCTTACTTTTATTATTTTAGCAATAATACTGAAAGACCTAATTCATTCCTAGTTAAACTTGCCAGTGATTTCTGCTCTAGTGGCGGCCCGGGTGCCTCCTAGACCGTAACCGCTGCGGGGTCTCCCGTGCTCCTCTTCTCCCGGGTATACTATTATTGAAAAAGTTGTTGATTTTGTATCATAGCATCCACCCATTGGAAACTTCCATCATACAAAAAAGGCATAACCTCCTCACTAAAGGAGGTGCTATGCCTTTTTCTCTTACTTTATGAAAGCTCTTTGTGGAATTCGAACTAAGTTTGATTGGAGTGACAGGCGCAAGACTCCTGCAGAAAAAGCGTGTCAAGGGGAGCCAGCGGAAAGCGAGCGACTGAAGCGGAAATGAACGGCCTAGTTTAACAAGAGCATTTTCTTAAAACGGGGTGAACTTTTCAGTGCTCTCCCGCAAATGGATAGGGTTTTTGAAAACGTACATTCTTTTCATTCCTAATAAATTAGGATTTTACAACAATCGTTCCTGCAATCATATCATGCAGCGATTGCTTTCTTTCGGTAAAAGCAGCCATAATATAGCCGATATAGAAAATCCCTGACAGAAAACTCATGGCGACTATTCGGCCGAGCGCTCTCCAAAATGAGATTCGGTTCCCGTGCAAATCCGTAACCTTAAGGCCCAGCAGCTTTTTTCCCACTGTAGCCTGCCATTTTGAAGAATGAAGAATGGAATAATATAAAAAGCCTATTAGTGCAGCAAGTAAAACAAAGACCGCATATCCTCCTGCAAAGGCAAGCAGTTCTGCCTCTGTCGGCTGATAATTTGGATCCATCGCAACTCCCTCAAAAAAGAATACACCAGCCATTGAGATGATAAAGATGGGAACTCCGAGAATAATTGAATCAATTAAGTTTGCCGCAAAACGAATCCAGAAACCTGCATATTCCCTTTTCTCAACTGGCGTGTGATCCCAGGCAGCCTCATTTTCCATACATATTCTCCTCCTTAACTTTCATTTTAAGACGCAGTTTGCATGCATTTTTTTCTTGCGCCATCCTGTTTTTGATACTTTTGTGAACTTATTCAAAATTGACTGAACTTCTCCTATTGTTAAGAATACAATACAAAGTGAATTTACTCCAATTAAACAAAGAGGTGCTTGACTCTTGAAAGGAACTGCATCCTATTCCTTGAAAATTATAATGTAACATTTTTAGAAGATGTTGATTATTCTATTTTTGATGAAATCAGGGAACAATGTGGCTGTGAGCATCACAATTGCAAACTTGAAAACAAACTGATTGATTTTGGAAATGTCTCCCCGGTATTTTGGCAGGAAGAAGAAATTGATTGGGACTACGGATATTAATATATATAAAGCCAGATGCTTCTTTATACCTGAATGGCCTGCCCTATTTCCGGGGCAGGCTTTTCTTTTTCTGTGGAAAGGGGACGGAGCTGCATCGATTGTTCGGAATAAGAAAAATTAATTATCTTAAAATGCATGGGTTGACAGTAAACTGATGATTGTTTTTATTGATTTACCTCCACACAGCAGCCAATGCTCAACGCTGCTTGTAGTCCATAAATGCCCGAGTGCTTTGCAGCCGCCGCCTGCGTCTTGGCTTTCGGCCGAAGTGGAGCCATCCCTTTTTTAAAAAATATAAAAGCATTAACAAGGCGATAACAGTCATGAACCCTATTACAGCAAAATACCCATATTTCCAATCCAGTTCAGGCATATTTTTAAAATTCATGCCGTATACCCCAGCTACAAAGGTTAAAGGCATAAAAATGGTCGTAATGACAGTGAGTGTCATCATAATTGTATTCATTGTATTGGAATTCATCGATAAATAGCTGTCACGGATATCAGAAGAAAAATCCCTGTAAAGTTCAAGCATCTCCACCAGCTTCAGCAAATGATCATGGACATCATTGAAATACAGCTGCTGTTCCTTTAAGTAATTCAGCCGGTCTGAATGGATAATGCGGTATAAAAGATCTCTCATAGGCAAAATGGACCTTCGTATCCCTGATAAATCAGCTCTCACATCAAAAACTCTTTCCATCAATTCGCTGATGCTTTCATCGTCTGCATTATCCTCTAGGGAGTTCAATTCCCCCTCCAGCTTGTACATAAGAGGAAAATAATCATCAACAAGCTTATCAATAATAGCATGCATTAAGAAGAAAGGACCCTTTTGGAAATATTCATAGGTTTTTGTTCTTTCCCATAGAAGGTCAAGCTGCGAGACTTTTTGGTTATGAAATGTAACGAGAAAGTCTTCGCCGATAAATAAATCCACTTCAACAGGATGCAGATGCTCTACACTCAAAGCATGTAAAACAATAAACTGATAATCATCATAGAAATCAAGCTTAGGGCGCTGATTAAGACTGTCAAGGCAATCTTCTATCGCAAGCGGATGAAAATGGAAATGATCGGAAAGAAATCTTACCTCCTTCTCGTTTGCATTACAAAAATCTGCCCAGTACCATTTCGGCTCCATTTCCTTGATGTCCTTTAACGGGACATCGTAAATCATTTGATCATCTTTAGTTACAACACAGGTTTTAATCATATTTTTTAAATCTCCGCCAATAAGTCATTAAGTATTCACAATAAATATATAACCTTTTTGTAAGCAAAATAATCTCGCATTTCCTTCGTGCGGTGTTCTCTCAGGATGGCATAATAGAATTATCTATCGATTTTTCCTTCCTGTTATACTATAGTACATAGTAAAGCCATTTAGAGGAGGCCGACAAATCTTGGAGCATTTAATTAATTCCCAGGTAAAGAATATTGAAATATCGGGAATCAGAAAATTTTTCAATTCAGTTTCTCATATTAAAGACATGATATCATTAACCATCGGCCAGCCGGACTTCCCGACGCCGGAGCATATTAAGGAAGCGGCGAAATCAGCCATTGATGAAAATTTTACAGTATATACCCATAATGCAGGTTATTTAGAGCTAAGGCAAGCTGCCGCAGAATATATGAAACAGAAATACTGCTTATCCTATAATGCAGACGAAGAAGTGATTGTAACGACTGGAGCCAGTGAGGCTATTGATATTTCGTTCCGGACGATTTTGTCCCCAGGCTGTGAAGTGATCCTTCCAGGTCCAGTGTATCCAGGTTACGAACCACTTATCAAGCTGTGCGGCGCAATACCGGTTTATGCGGACACGACAAAAAACGGGTTCCGGCTAACAGCGGATATTCTGAAAACCTACATAACAGAAAAAACCAGGTGCATCGTTCTGCCTTATCCTTCCAACCCTACTGGCGTGACTCTAACAGCCGGTGAATTGCAGGAAATCGCGGAACTCCTCAGCGGCAAGGATATTTTCATCCTATCAGATGAAATATACAGTGAGCTTGTTTTCGATCAGAAGCATACCTCGATTGCTTCTTATTTACGGGAACAAACTATTGTGATTAACGGTTTATCCAAGTCCCATTCGATGACAGGCTGGAGAATTGGTTTTGTCTTTGCTCCCGTTTCCATTTCACGGCACCTAATAAAAGTGCATCAATATAATGTTTCCTGTGCGTCCTCAATATCCCAAAAGGCCGCATTTGCAGCGGTGACTGCCGGAATGAATGATGCGATTCCCATGAAAGAAGCCTATGCCAAGCGCCGGGATTATGTCTATGGACGCCTCGTCAGTATGGGACTTGACGTTGTAAAGCCTGATGGAGCCTTTTACTTTTTTGTCAGGCTGCCCCAGCCATACACTGACTCGCTTCAATTCGCCCTGGACATGGCTAAGCAAGTAAAAGTAGCCGTAGTCCCAGGCAATGCATTTTCACCTATGGGAGAAGGTTTTTTCCGTTTATCCTATGCATGCTCTGTGGAGATGCTTGAATCTGCACTTGACCGGATGGAGCAATTCTTAACAGTTTAGATAAAAGAAAAGCGAAAGCGGCATGTAAAGAGGAAGAACCGCTAAAGTCGCCAGTGTTGTAACTTTATCTGTATTATAACCTTCGTCCTGTGGCAACGCCGTTCACCTCCCAAAGCTGCGTCCTTGTTACGTACGAGGTAGCATTCCTTATCCCGTGGGCTCCCGACTTTGGATTCCGATGGCCTTGATCGCAATAAAAGGTTGTGACAGCATTTGGTCATAACACTCGAGGCCGGCTTAAAATGCCACACCCTGTATGTCGGACTATTTTCCAAAGGAAAAAAAGTTGCTTTATTTTACTTCTTAAAAAAAGTTGCTTTATTTTACTTCGTAAAAAAATTGCTTGGCGCTGAAGATAGACATCCGTACTTCTTAAAAAAGTAATCTTGCCAAAAAGACCGATGCCAATGGCCGATCGGTCTTTTCATGTTTTCCGGTTAAACTAGTTTACAGCCCTTTGGCAACTTAATCATTAATCCTAATACAGCTTGCGAAGGAACTTAACCTCACGGTAGCCTTCTTCTTTGTTTGTGGTAGTAACGCTTACCTCTACGATCGCCCCTCTAAGGCTGTTCAGAATTTCCTCAAACTCTTCTGCTGAACCGGGTTTGGAATAACCAAGATTTTTTAATTCCCTAAGTAATATTTGAAAGCCGGCATTTGTTTCTACATGGCTGAATTTAGCAGGAAGCTGTGCGCTATAGTCATTCATAAGAGAGAGTTCCCAGCGGATAGGATTACTGTTGCGGATTGTTTTATCCCTCTTGAACCCTTCCACTCGGACAACATACCTGCCATCCTCTAACTCATTGAATTTTTCTTTGATATCCTCAAATAATCCCATAATAAATGCCCCTTTCAACTATCCTTTTATTTCAAGGATATTCACGAAATGAGACACCTATGTTTTTTATGATAAGCAGCAAAAGAACAAAATATGGACGCACAGGCTTTTCCCACTAGATAAGAAGTATAACTTTTTTTAACAGGTATGGTTGTCTTGCTCTAGCTCCCAGCCCCGACGCACAGGATAAGTAACGATACGGCAGCGACCCATCACACAAAACAAAGCGGCAGCTTTTGAGGATGTGCTGGCGTCGACGTTTGGCACAGAACCGCCAGATTTTAGTCGACGTTCCTAATATCAGGGCGCTTCCGCTTTTCTTATTTCCAGTACTTATAGATTGCTTGTGTTCCGCTGTTTTCTTCCCCTGATTGCGCCATCTCCTCGTACAATGATTTAGAAAGCGACAATCCAGGAACTTCCATACCCATTTTTTCGGCTTCTTCCAAGGCGATCTTCATATCTTTAATAAAATGCTTTATGTAAAAGCCAGGGGAAAAATCTCCTTTGATCATTCGAGGAGCAAGATTGGAAAGAGACCAGCTCCCCGCTGCGCCTGAACTGATGCTTTTAAGAACCTGATCCTGGTCCAATCCGGCTTTTTTGGCATAGACCATTGCTTCACTTACTGCAATCATATTTCCGGCAATGGCAATCTGGTTGCACATTTTCGTATGCTGCCCTGCACCTGCAGGACCCTGATGGACGATATTTGTTCCCATCAGCTCTAAAATGCCCTTTACCGCATTAAAATCCTTCTCATCGCCGCCAACCATAATTGTCAGCCTGGCTTCCTTTGCACCGATATCCCCGCCAGAAACCGGAGCATCAATGGCTCCGATCCCTTTTTCTTTGGCTGTACTGTAAATTTTTTCAGCCAGGGATGGAGTTGATGTCGTCATATCGATAAGGAGTGTTCCTTCAGAACCATACTTTATGATTCCTTCCTCTCCTAGATATATTTCCTCCACATCAGAAGGATACCCAACCATCGTAATAATAACATTTGCCTTGCCGGCCAGCTCCTTGGGTGATTCAGCCCACTCAGCACCTGCATCAAGCAATTGCTGTGCTTTTTCCATTGTTCTGGTATAAACGGAAAGCTTGTAGCCGCCCTTCAACAAATGGCCTGCCATGCTTTTTCCCATTACGCCAGTCCCAATAAAACCTATTGTTGTATTTTCTTTCGAAAGAGCCATTTTCTCCACCCCATTTACAAAATAAGAAAACACGCTTCCGCTTCCCTGCTATATCGATCTAACCAGACCGCCATCAACTAAATAGGCTCCACCGGTCATATATGTATTGGCATCCGATGCAAAAAAGACAATTGCCCTAGCAAACTCTTCCGGTGTTCCGTAGCGGCCAAGCGGAATCTTGCGTTTCATGTTTTCTTCAACTTCTTCACGGCTGAGCCCGTGTTTTTCAGCATTTACGTCATCCAAATGACGAACTCGGTCGGTCGCGATCCGTCCCGGCCCCACCGTGTTCACCAAAATATTAAATGGTGCCAGCTCCTCTGCCAGGGTTTTAGATAAACCAACAATGGCTGTACGGAATGTATTGGATAAAATCAATCCAGGGATCGGTTCTTTTATGGAAGAGGATGCTATGTTTATGATTTTACCACCATTCACTTTTAAGTGTGGCAGTGCTTTTCGAATAATTCGTATATAGCTTAATAAATTCAATTCAAATGAAGTTTGCCACTGTTCGTCCGTCATCTGCTCAAAACCGCCCGCAGGTGGTCCACCGGCATTGTTCACCAAAATATCTATGCCGCCAAATTCCCCAATCATCTTTTCAATTAATGAATCAATATCTTCTGTTTTTGTTATATCGGCCGCAATATAAGCAGTTCTTCCCGGACCTGCTTCATTAAGCTGCGCACTTACCTTTTTCAGTTTTTCATCATTCCGGCTTACAAGCAGCACATTAGCTCCTTCTTTCACCAGCTCGCGGGCTGTTGCTTCACCAAGTCCCTGGCTCGATGCAATTACCAAAGCATTTTTTCCTGTTAATCCTGTTTCCATTTTACAGTCCCCCTTTTTTATTATCTATTTCATTATATCTCTTCCAGATACTTTTTGAAAAATATGAAACTTTAGAACTTTTCTAAAATTAATAACAAAAAAGGCCGGCCTGAGTTTATGCCCAAGCCGGCTAAAAAGGGGGAAATGAGAATGTCAGCTGCTTTAATGAGCTAACAAATTGTGCATACTTACTTTTACCCGTGTATAACCGATTAAAACTTATTTTTGTAAATATTTTTTTATTTTTCAGTCACCCATCGAAAAATGTTTCCATTATTTATTTTATACTTCCCGAAGTTCTGCAATAGCTACATCACTCGGATCATTCGGACGGCCTCTTAGGTGCACACGGGCAGTACGTCCATCCTCGTTAAGAGAATTAATCCACACATTCGCCCCATTGTACTCGACAGTAATATCCGCAGATGAGGATAGAATTTGTTTTACACGATTTGCGTCCATTTTCCCACTCCTAACTTTAAATGTACTATTAGGATTTGAAGCAGAAGCACATTTTATCCAAATAAATACACCTTGTCCAAAAGAAAATGGACAAGGTGTATGTTTAAAATCTAGAGATTTTCTATAGCTTTTTTGACAGCATCCATAACATCCTGATTTGTTTCCATAGTCAGTACGGATTGAGCTAAGCTCTTCATTTCTTCCTGTGAAAGCTTCCTGATCAGCGAACGGGCTTTAAGGATGGAAGTTGCGCTCATTGAAAATTCATCAAGCCCAAGACCTACCAGAACAGGAATCGCGATTTCGTCACCGGCCATTTCGCCGCACATTCCAGCCCATTTGCCTTCCTTATGAGCAGCATCAATAACCATTTTAACGAGGCGCAGTATCGCCGGGTTGTACGGCTGATACAAATATGAAATCCGTTCATTCATCCGGTCAGCAGCCATGGTATATTGAATCAGATCATTCGTTCCGATACTGAAGAAATCAACTTCTTTTGCAAAAGTATCAGCCATAACAGCAGTCGAAGGAATTTCCACCATTATGCCGACTTCTATCTGCTCAGCAACCTTAGTGCCTGCAGCTATAAGCTTTTGCTTTTCATCTAAAAGGATGGATTTTGCTTCACGGAACTCACCAAGCGTTGCAATCATCGGGAACATGATTTTCAAGTTTCCGTATTGGCTCGCACGAAGGAGTGCGCGAAGCTGTGTACGGAAAATATCCTGCTCTTCAAGACAAAGGCGAATTGCACGATATCCCAGGAAAGGATTCATTTCTTTTGGCAAGCTAAGATATGGAAGTTCTTTGTCTCCGCCAATATCAAGCGTACGGACAACAACAGGTTTACCATCCATGCCTTCCAGAACAGCTTTATATGCTTCAAATTGTTCATCCTCTGTAGGCAGCTGGTCTCTTCCCATGTACAGGAATTCAGTTCGGTAAAGCCCGACACCTTCCCCGCCATTACTGATAACGCCCTTCAGATCCTTTGGCGTCCCAATATTAGCTGCCAACTCTACATGATGACCGTCAGCTGAAACTGTTTTTTCATTAACAAGCTTAGCCCATTCTGCTTTTTGAGCTTCATAAGCTACTTGTTTCTGTTCGTATTCTTTAACTAGCTCTGGAGTTGGGTTTATATGGACTTGTCCTGTCAATCCGTCAACAATGACAAGATCTCCATTATCAATTGTTTCAGTAGCTTCCTTTGTTCCAACTACCGCCGGAATCTCCATTGAACGGGCCATAATAGCCGAATGGGATGTCCTGCCTCCAATATCAGTAGTGAAACCCTTCACATAATTACGGTTTAACTGAGCCGTATCAGAAGGTGTAAGATCCTCAGCAATAATGATTACTTCTTCTGCAATCATGCTTGGGTTAGGAATCCTGACATTAAGCAAATGCGCCAGCACGCGTTTTGTGACATCGCGGATATCAGCAGCACGCTCTTTCATATATTCATTATCCATTTGTTCGAACATCGCAACAAAAACATCCGCTGTTTCCTTTAGAGCAAATTCAGCGTTCACTTGTTCGTTTTGAATTTTGTCTTCTATCGGGCCTAAAAGCTCAGGGTCGCTTAATACAAGAAGATGAGCATCAAAAATGGCTGCTTTATCCGCACCCAATTCTTTTTCAGCACGATCCCTTATGGACTGCAATTCCGACTTGGAAGTTGAAACTGCTTCCTGGAATCGTACCGTTTCATCTTCTGGTGCCCCGATTGTTTTTTTGACAACAGTTAAATCCGGCTCTATCAAACGGTATGCCCTGGCAATCGCAATACCGCTTGAAGCCGCTATCCCTTGCAGCATTGTAGACATTACTCTGCTAAGCCTTCTTTTTTCAAAGTTTCTTCTAGAGTGTTAAGCGCATCCTGCTCATCGCTGCCGTCTGCAGTAATTGTAATATCTGAACCCTGACCGATACCTAAAGACATAACGCCCATAATAGATTTAAGATTTACTTTCTTGCCTTTATATTCAAGATTAATGTCTGAATCGAACTTGCCTGCAGATTGTACGAGCAAAGTCGCCGGACGTGCATGAATTCCTGTTTCAGCTGTAACTTTAAATGTTTTTTCTACCATGAGAACCATTCTCCTTTAAAAATAATCTAAAAAAGTAAACATACTTTTTTGCCGTCTTTGAAGTATCATTCTAATAATACCCATTTAAGGATAAAGTATGTTTGGAAATACAAAATTGATGTCTTGTTGTAAAACAACCGTTATGTAGATGTCAGACAACTGACAACATCTATCATAATAGCATTTACTACGCAGACAAACAATGCCGCATTGCCTTTTTTTATACCAAAATCGTACAGAAAATCTTTCCTAAAATCAAATAATATATCTGAACTAAAAAACATAATCCCGCCTGTTACATCGGCTATTTTCAAGGATCAGCAGGAAACTTATATTCTGCCTGTTTTAGTCTCTGGCTAATCAACCTTTTTAAAAACCAAAATACACACGATTCCAAAGCTACAAATACTCTTTTCACCGTTTATGCCATTTTTTAATATAGCTGAGTTTTCACAAGTAATGAAGAATATTTAACTTTAGGATTTTTCTTTCACAAAAAATCATCATGATTTATCCTCCCAGCCGATATATAGAAATAAGATAAGCAGTTAGCATTGCTAACAAAATAATGGCGATGAGCGAGGCTAAACGTTACAAGTTCCTCAGGGTACATTTTAATTAGTTTTTCTCTTCCCCAGCAATCGGCGCAGCTCCGCCCTTTTTCCATAAAAAAAGACCGGCTTGGCCAGTCTTCGCTAAAGAATAAATTCTTTTACTAAATCTTCCTTATTGTTTATTGTATCCTTTTCGATTATTTTCATGGCATTTACAGCAATCCTCATTTGGGTAACAGCCGCTTTTAGAGCCGGCTCCTGGTTAGTACCCTCATTTAATAACACTTCTACAAGATTATTTATCACTCTGGAGTTCCATTCGGCAGCCTGCTTTAGCGTATGAAGTTCAAAGTTCCCGCCTTCCGTAACTATTTCCCTTAAGATCATGTTATTAAGCACCTTCAGCCTTAGCAGCAAGCTTTGGTCTTTAATAGGCCATCCCTCCATTTTTTTTATTTATTCCCATCCTATGATTTAGGCGCAAAAAAAAAGAACTTAAATCATTTTTTGAAAGTAGCAAAGTCAAAAAATTGTAATAAACCTTTTGGTATAGGCACTTGAAAAATTCCATATTTCACAGGAAAATGGAAGTTAGTTACAATTTATCCGGTGGAGGATTCAAATGAAATATAAACGGGAAGAGTCATTCCGCTTTTCTTTTCCAGTTCCAGTTCCTGGCCATTTTTTTATAACAAAAATTAATGGGGAGCAAGGGGTAAGCAAAAAGGGAGTAATGGAGCTACTGGATATTAGCCCAAAAGGGGCAAAATTCCGGTCAGTCCTAAATTTCCCTCTAAACCCTGACTTAGAGCTTACTCTTTCCTTTCAGTTAAACTCTTCGGCCATCAACTTGTCCGGATCGATTGTATGGCAAAAAATACAGACTGGAAAGTACCTGTACGGCTTTTCTATTAAGCAGACTGAAGATGCGCAAGCAACGCTGATCAAGGAATTAAAACTGTACCGGAAGAATCAAAAAGGCAATCAGCACAATACATTTTTTCAGTAAAACTGCTGGCACCTTGCCAATTCATAAAACAGACCAAATCATAGGAGATTTGGTCTTTCTTTTGCTATTCATATATCATTTTTCTTGTCATTCCTCCATCTATTACAATGTTCTCTCCATTGATAAAATCATTGCCTTCTTCGCATAGATACTTGCATGCTCTTGCAATATCTGAAGGTTTACCCACACGGCCTGACCAATGCTGCAGATGGTCTCCCTCCTTCAGATTTTCGTAGTCCGTATTTTGGATCCATCCAGGACTAATCGAGTTGACTCTTATTCGCTTTTCGCTTAGGGATGCTGCCAAAGCATGGGTTAATGCGTATATTCCCCCTTTTGATGCTGCATAAGCTTCTGAATCAGGTTCGGACATAAACGCTCTGGTAGATGAAATATTAATTATACTGCTGCCCGGCTTCATGATTCTGGCTGCTTCCCTGGAAGCAAGGAACGCACTTCTAAGATTAGAAGCAATGATATCGTCCCATTCCATAGCTGACAGTTCAAAGAGCGGCTTGAATGAAGAAACACCTGCATTGTTGATCAATACATCAATTTTCCCAAAATACTTTACTGTATCCTGAATCATTGTTTTGATATCGAACTCTTTCCGGACATCCGTTTGGATAAACAATGAATTACCGCCGGACGCCTTAATAAGGTTTACCGTTTCCTCCCCGGCAGCCTCATCTTTATCCGCCGCGATTACATTCTCCCCATCTGCGGCAAATCTTTTGGCAATTTCCCTTCCGATTCCGTTTCCGGCACCAGTTATGATCACTACTCTGCTATTGTATTCTGACAATGTTTGTTCACCTCATTTAGCATTAGATAAGAATGATAACACCCAATCTTAATTAGAATTTCTCACATCTTACACTGTATGCAATCAGTTCCTTTTCATCTGGAATTATGGATTTGCAGTCATTCCTATATATACCAACATAATAAGTATTTAATACTCAACACATTATGGAATCCGTAAAGTAGTGAAGGAATAAGTTAAAAACGGCTGTTTGTATATTTCACAATATATCAGGCAATCTATGTTCAGGAGGTGAATTACAATGGAGCCGCAAAAGCCCGGCAGCAAAAATATGCCTGATTTTAAAGAACTGGAAGACCGAATGTTAGAACCGCGCAACCCCCAGCCTACCCTGGTGATTAAAACAAATCTTGATCCGGAAAATCCCGAAGAATACAATCCATATGTACAAAATGCAACCACTAACCACAAAGAAAAATTCAATAAATTTTTCGAGGAGTAGAGCTTTTCACTCCTCATTTTTACGTGAAAAGGAGCCTATATTGTTTTCAACTTTTCATGTAGTTTGATTGATTAATCAATGGAAATATAATGTAAAAAATAATAGAAACATTATATCAAATTTGCATTAACTTCTTCCTTCCAAATAAAATCCTGTAAAAAGCATCTTACTGTGTTGTTTTAGCAATCATACTACGTTTAATGTATAAATTAGGTAAATTAATAAATAAATCACAAATAATTAATCTGAGTCAAAAAGAAAGACCTCTTGTAAAAATAGCACAGGGTCTTATCTTCTGTTCATTTCTTTAATGGCCTGCGAAAGGAAAGATATTCGATACTTCTTAACTCATCAGGTTTGCACAGTTTGATGGCAAGGTCTGCAGCCCTGCCTTTTTGTTTATGAAATACGTGGGGTGAGCAATTTACTATTAGCTTGGTTCCGTTCTTAAAGGTAGCAGTGTGTGTTGCGTCATCAAAGCTCTGTAAGTGGCGGGGAAAGATCCACATGCATTCATGAGACTTTGGAGAATGTGTAGGAAAAGCATATATTCGCTGCAAGGGACAAATAAGTAATGGAGTCTTCTTATAATGCTTTAATAACCACCTGGCAGATTCAAGCCTTCCGCTGTACCCTGCCCCTCCATTTAAGCACGCCTCATTTAACAGCATCCGTATGGACTTTCGCGTATAATATGTACCCTTTAAATCGGATATCTTTGTTTGATACAGAGGATGCTGTGCCGGTTCAAGCGCCATTGTCGACCGTGAAACCTTATATCGTTCATTTTCTTCCATTACCAAAATCCCCTTCCTGTACACTCCTATATAATATTTAATAATACAGAAATCGGAAATTATTTTCTTCCACATATTTACTGTTATTGTTACAAAATTTTGAATTATTTGTCAAAAATTGAGATTTGATTTAAATGCAAGTAATATAAAGAATTCACTCGGAGGTATGCCAGGCTCTGGCGGGTTTGGATTCTCTGATCCTGATGGAAACTCCTTATCTGACTGTAATGTTACCCATGCAGGGCAGGAGTGATTGAAAAAAAAGTGGTTCTGTTAACTACTTCTCATATTCAGAAAGCTATTATTAAATAAATAGCAAGTTTATGCAAATAAGCACCACTTAACGTTTGAGTTAAGTGGTGCTTATTTGCTCATCTATTTTCCTCGTTATCCTATTAGCTTTACGCTATGCAATGATGGAATGTCTGCAACCTCAAACTCACGCTTTACGCTATGCAGTGATGGAATGTCTGCAACCTCAAACTCACGCTTTACGCTATGCAGTGATGGAATGTCCGCAACCTCAATCCCAGGTTTTACACTATGCAGTGATGGAATGTCCGCAACCTCAATCCCAGGTTTTACACTATGCAGTGACGGAATGTCTGCAACCTCAATCTCAGGTTTTACATTATGCAAAGACGGAATATCTGCAACCTCAATCTCAGGTTTTACATTATACAAAGACGGAATATCTGCTAATTCAGCTCCATTTACTAGAGTGGCTGCAGTAATTAATCCAAAAGCTAATGTGCCAGCAATAAGTTTTTTCTTCAAAAAACCCACCAACTTTCTACCATATTTTTCCCTATTATAAAAATACTAACATTAATCCATTAGATTTTCCATTTTTATTTTTAAAATCTCAGCCATTTTTTGATTTCCCTGCAGTTCAAATAAATGATGGGCTTCTTTTATAAAGTAATTCCCTTTTTTAAATTCTTCCAGCTTAAGATAGGTAAAGCCAGTTTGATAATGTAATTCAGCCAAAGTATACAGTGTTTCATAATGCAAGCAAATTGCAATACCTTCTGTGCTATACACCAATGAATCCTCATACTCTCCTTCTAGAGTCAACGCTTGGGATAATCCAAATAAAACTCTCAAGTAGGCCTTAGGATTTAATATTTCAGGCAGGTTTTGAAAAAAATTATAAGCCTTTGTGAATAAAGAAATTGCTTCACGATAATTTTTTTCTTCCTTTTGAAGAATTGCAATACTAGTAAGAATTTCCAATTCCCTTTCAGTCATATCATCACGTTTAGGATTAGTTAAATCAATAGCTTGGTATAAAAGTTTTTCTGCTTTAGAAATATCACTTTCCAGGTAATATACACAAATTCCTTCATGCCACAGGAGGTATTGTTTAAGTTCGGTCTGCATAAAAATTGGATTATTCTTTTCTTTTTCGATTATTTTACTTATCGCTATGTAATTACGCTCTTTTTTATATTTACTTATTAAGTCTGCAATGGTATCAGAATAACTGTGATAACTCTTTGTCGCCAATGTAAAAAAATAATTTAAATCGACATTCAATCTCCCTGCTAAACTATGTAATTGATCAATTGTTGGATATTTGCTTTCTCTTTCAAAAAGTTTGTACTCATCCTCAGAGCAGATATCTTTCGTTAATTCTTCAATGGATATTTTTTTATATTCTCGTAAATCCTTAAGTGCTTCCCCAATTGCATAGTCCTGTAGACTCATTTTTATCACTCCATTTATAAACGTTGCCTATAGTTAATATACCATTCTATTGGACATGTTTCTGTTAAAATCTTTTGTTTTGTTAATTTTTTTAAAAATTCAATTAACTATTAATAAATAACTATTATTTCCTATCTAAATATTCACAAATAATGAGCATTATGCCCTAATGAATTTTGGTAAATAAACCCTTATTATAAAATAAGAATTTGTTCTCTTAAGTTTATTATAAAGTGAAAGAGGGTTAAATCAAGTTGGTTCCCACAAAACTAAAATGCCCAAACTGCAGGAATTCTTTGTTTGATAGCAAATCCTTCAGTAATCAGCTAAATCAAATGAAGGATATTTTCACCAATGACAAGGATGCCTTTATGGAGGGAGTAGAAGATTTACTTGTTGTGTCCCCTTTGCCTTTTGATATAATTATTGAAATTCGCAGAACCATTACAGAGGAATTAAATAAGAAAGTTACAACATTTAAAAAAATCAAACAAACAGCACAGCTTTACTTCATATATGAGCAACAATGCTTTAATTGCGGCTATTTTCCAAAGTCAAATTTATCCAAAGATTTTAAATTCCCTAACTTTGGCTGGCCATTGAAAAGTTTATTCAGCGGAAAATAGATTTTATTCCAACTTACCGGATGCTAGCTAAAAAAATGAAAAAGCAGCCTGGGATGAACCCGAGCTGCTTCTTTTCTTAGTTTTTCAACCGCTAAATAAATTTAATTTTGGGTAAATAAATCATAATTTCTGGCTAAATGTTTCTTTGTGAGACGCCTGATCTGCACAGAATTTTTTAACCGGGTTTCCCGCTTCAAAGCAGCCCCCATTACCGGGCAGGTGAATGCCGCCCTCCCTCTATCAAGTCTGAGCTTCATTAATCCATGTCTTCACTGCCGGCGGATGGTATGAACTGAACTTTTCAATAAGTGTTTCCGGGTTAGAATCAACGAAAACCATTGACCGGTACTTTTCATCCATGAATTGCTGTTCGGTCATGTGATCAAAAAAGGAAACCAGCCTATCATAATAGTTATTAACATTTAAAAGCCCAAAAGGTTTTTGATGAAGCCCCAGTTGGGCCCACGTAAATATTTCAAAGAACTCTTCCATAGTCCCAGGCCCCCCCGGCAAAGCAATAAAACCATCTGCTAAATCTGACATTTTGGCTTTTCTTTCATGCATGGAACCTACAATTATTAATTCAGTTAGATTAGGATGCGAAATCTCACGGTCCTCAAGCATTTGAGGAATGACTCCGATCACTTGCCCGCCCTCTTCCAGAACGGTGTCAGCTATCTGGCCCATAAGGCCGACGCTTGAACCGCCGTATACAAGCGTAATGTCTCTTTTAGCCATCTCCTTGCCTAACGCGATTGCTCCATCTCTATATTTATCTGAAGCTCCGCTCCGTGAACCGCAAAAAACCGCTAAACGCTGCATCTTTTTTTCCCTCCATTCGAAAATTCATACCCATCTTCTTACATAATACTCTTTCCCTTTCTCCAGCAAGCAAGAAACTCAGAAAATTTTTTTAACCTTTAGAGCTTCTAGTAGATAAGAAATGAATCATTTCCCGCTGGACTTTGTAAAATGTAATGGTATTGAGCTTTGCATAAAAAACGATACAGAAGCTAATTAGAATAGCCCGGCAAAGATAACTGAATAGAAAAGATAAAGTAGAGCAAAAACGCTTGGTTGTCAGAATGAACTTAAACCAAGCGTAAAATAGGTGGAAATTATACTGTCCAAAGAAGTTTGACTGCCTTTAGTTAACTAAATCTCTGAAAACCACTGGAATAATTAAGAAACCAGGTAAGCAACCAAAACATAGCGTTCCGGGGCTGATCCGATATATTCAAACGGATAGCAGGTGCTGACAGTGAGTGTTGCTCTTGGTTTAGGGACGATAACTGTGCGGTCGTCTTCATCTACAATTCTTACTTTGCGAACCTTATAATGAAATTCTCCTGCCGATGTCCGAACAATCAGCAAATCGTTTTCACCAACCTGGCCAAGCTTTCGGAACACAGTATCCCGATGGCCTGAAAGAACTGAGTTGTCTTTTTCTCCCGGCAACACACTTCCTGCAAAGTGTCCGACCCCTTTCGCCAGCTCTTCTTCATTAGTTCCATGAAAAATGGGAAGAGTTGCCTTTATTTTTGGTATATACAACTCTCCAATTTCTTCACCTTTTTTGGGACGGACCGGATATAAGAATTCAGCATCGCTTCTTTGCTTTTTCTCTAATTTATCCGGTGCATTCCCCGTGGTTACTGTATTGCTACTGGTTCCATGTGCTTTGTATAAAAAATAACCTTTAACAAATTTGTAGCCATTCGTGGTTGTAAACCATGCGCCGCCCAAAATTAACAAAACAGACAACGATAGAAGAATAAGCCGGACTTTACGGCTGGTTCCCTTCTTTTTGTCATTCATATTAAGCCTTCCTTACCTTTCGGAACATCAATACCCCTCCAAGGGCAAGAAAAATTCCAATGAGCGTATTTTCAATATAGTCAGAAGCAGTCTTGGGCAGCTTTGCCCCTTTTACAGTTTTGAATGGACTATTCTGCTGTTTTTCACGTTTCTCAAGGATTTTTTCCTTTGCTTTTACAATGGGAGCCGTTTGTGCTAAAGCTACTACCTCTTCTGCGGACTCATTCATTTGTTCTCCAGCAAGCGTAACAGTCTCTGAATCTACCAATTCGTCTGTAATCAAAAGATCTGCAAGAAAAGTTCCATCTGTGCTGTATAGAGCAATTTTTAGTTTAGCTCCCTTTAACTCTTCCAGCTGCATCATATCTGCAATGGACAATGGAGTTTCTGCATCATTTAATACCAGACTATATGATGCCTTTAATTTAAAAACAGAAAGGAATTCTTCATAAATGCTGTTCAATTCAGCCAACTGCTCTGGAGTGATTTCCTCAATCGAATTGAAATCCCCAAATTGCATCATTCGTTCACCCAATTGCTCCATGCGCTCTAAAATCACCTCATCGGAAAAATAATCTTCCAATGCAGTGAAATGGTCTTCGAGCCGTTTAAGTTCTTGTTCGGTAAGCCCAAGCTCTTCTTCAAACATCGGCAGAAGCTCTTCTGTCAGCTCTTCTTCCATACCGGGCAGCCTTCCTTCTGAAAACTCCCAGATATCAGCCTCTAACTCATCAATATAAACATAATCGGCAAGACCTTTTCCATTCTCTTTCAGCAAGGAAATGATAGCCTGTTGGTCAAGCTCGTAATTCTCTTTAAAATAATCCAAATTGCTCATATCGGCTTTTATAACATCACCGAGGAATTCTTTCAAGTCTTGAACAGTTTCATAGCTTTCAAGATCATCTCCAAAGAAATTTAGGCTTGATTCAAGTTGTGCCTTAGTAACTTTGAATCCTCTAATTTTACTGATTTCAGTTAAATAATTTGTAAGTTTCTGCTCGAAATCAGTTTCACGTTCAAAAACGCCATCTTCTTCTGTATAAGTATATACTGCTTCATAAAGGTCATCCACGAAGATATAATCAGTCATTTCTTCACCATTCTCTTGCAGCAATTGCTCAAGGCTTTCCTCATTCAGCGCGTTTTCCTCAAAAAACTCATCCAAGTTGCCGTAATCAGCTTGAATGACTTCACCTAAAAAATCACTAACCTCTTTAACCGTACCAAATTTACTTAGCGATTCGTCGTAGGCAGCAAGTGACGCTTCTATATCTTCTTTTGTCACTTCGAAACCTCTCGCCACACTTGATTTATGTAGATATTCAGTTAGTTCTTGCTCAAAATCAGATGATTGAGCTGCCATTGTTAATTGCGGAAAAAATGCCATTAACATGGATAATGAAAGGATAATTGCCCCCAATTTTTTCATGCTGTACTCCTCTTCTTTCTTAGATGTAATAGGATTCTAAGAAATTATAAGTGAGCCTCAGTCTTTTAACAATGAGGATAGTGTTTCCAATTAGACGTTTACAAAACTGCAATTTTTGGCTCTGTTAAACTTGGCTGTGATTTCCGCTCCAAGCGCTCCCTTTCCGCGGGCGGTTCATGAGCCTCCTTGGCGATTTGCGCCTGCTGGGTCTCCCCTGATCAATTAATCCCGCAGGACATTGAATGGGCTTCCTTGAAAAAACACCGCAAGAAGGAAATCCGAATACGGCCTGCAAGTTAACTATTTTGTACGTCAATCCATTTTCGTTTTTAGTTTATTTTTACTTATAAGTGGTAACGTAAAAAATAAAAACAGGGAGGCTTGATAATGAATATATCTGCCAAATTTGTATCTGTTCCTCTTAGTTTAAGTCTGTTATTGCTTGCTGGCTGCAGCAGTGAAGAGGCTTCACAGGAAACAAATAAAGCAACAGATCAAGTTGAAAAGAAAGCAGAACAGGCCGCTGGGACAGTGAAGGAAAAGTCTGGGGAACTTTCTGAAAAGGTCAAAAGCGAAACCCCTATAATCATCCAAAACATGAAAGATACGTATAAAGAGACTGAGCAGAAACTTAAAAAAGATACTCTGCAAAAAGGGGATGAAGCTATTACAAAAAAAGACGGTTTGCTGGCATTGACCCCGGAAGCATACGATGAACTCTATCAGCTGATTGAGGTAAATGATTTAAAAGGTGTTGAAGATATTGAAAAAGAAAACCAGGTAACAGAAATAACGAAGGATACTAAAGTGGAGATTGTAGAAAGAGACGTAATACGGACGAAGGTAAAAATTCAGGAATCTGATAAAGAAGGTTATCTTCCTACTTCCCTTCTTGAACCCGTTAATAAAGACGCCAAATAGGAGCAGGATTATTTTCCTGCTCCTTTAAAACCTACAGCAGATTCCTTGAAAGCAATGAAGTTTCCTTTTCCAGATTGAGCAGCTGGACCTTCATTTCCAACCCCCCCCTGTAGCCGGTAAGGGAACCATTTTTTCCGATTACCCTATGACACGGAATTGTGACCAGTAATGGATTGGCGCCAATTGCTGTTCCTACCGCGCGGACAGAAGCAGGTTTTTGAATGGCATTTGCAATTTCCGAATATGTTCGGGTTTCTCCATATGGAATTTTACCAAGTGCGTCCCAAACAGAAAGCTGAAACGGAGTGCCATATAAATCGAAAGGGGCTGTAAAGCTGTTCTGTGCTCCTTTAAGATACCCGTAAAACTCCATGGCAAATGGCTTCAGCTTTTCATCATCCTGAATCAGAAAACTGCCAGGCATTCTTTTTCCTGCCCAGACTAGTAATTCATCAAACGACTGATTTTGTGAACCAACAAAACAAAGCCCCTTCTCTGTTGCTGCAATGTGAATTTTCCAATCCTCATGAACCATTAAACTCCAATAGATTGGCTGTTTAGTCACGGCTCCCATTCCCACATCACCTCCGAGTGATTTTCTAATAATTAAGTTGACGATATTCAGTCGGGGTATAGCCGGTTTTCTTTTTAAATAACGTAATAAAATATGAGATATTAGGCATGCCAACAAACAAGGCAATATCAGTAACAGCTATTTCGGATTGAGCAAGATACAGCTTCGCCTTATTTACTCTCGTTTCCTGTATATAAGCAACTGGCGTAATTCCTTTGACTTTTTTAAAAGTTCTGTGCAAATGATAAGGGCTGCCCAGGCAGGCTTCTGCCAGTACTTCAAGTGTTAACTTTTCGTTATAATGGGTATCGATGTATTCAGTGATTGCCGAAACCCATTCTTGATCAGGCAATTTTTTGGCTGTTGGTCTGCAGCGTTTGCAAGGGCGGTAATTTGCTGAAAGGGCCAATTGGGCAGTGGAAAAAATCAGGACATTTTCTTTTTTGGGCATTCTTGATTTACATGATGGCCTACAAAAAATTCCAGTGCTTTTAACCGCGTAGAAAAATTTACTATTGTAGTCGCCATTATTACTAATAATGGCTTGCCACAGCTCATCTGTCAGCGGTCCGCTGGCATGGCATGCCGCGCTTGTTTCATCCGTTCCCCCGTGCCATCTTCCTTGAACTTTTCCCATCACCTGCACCTCCACGAGTAGTATACCTCGGAAAATGTCAGGCTGTCCGCAAATAAAAGTGTAATAGCAAGATTTTGAAATAATAATGAATAATGTTCGCTAACTGAATTTTGATCCAAATGTGTTTCAACGATAATGTAAGCTATTTGACCGGGCCAGTACACGATCGCCTTTGCTATTAGGCTGTGAAATAACCAGCAGCTCTACTTCTGAATCGGTTTGGTTAAATATCTGATGCGGTACAAGAGGCGGTACCTCATACCCTTCCTGCTGATTCAAAATTACTTGTTCCCCATTCACTTCGAGCATGGCGGAACCTGACAGGATAAAGAAAAACTGGCGTGATTGCAGGTGATAATGGCGGACTTCACATGTATTGCCTGGCATACGTTCATGAATAATACTCAAATCCTGATTCTTAACTAAATGCCAGCCGTCACAATTATCACCCCAAAGATAATGTTCAGCATTGTTTTTACTTATTTTCATAATACTCACCCACTTTCGAAAACCACCGTTTATAATAATTATTCTTATCTGAAAGGTACTATGGTTTTTTTCAATAATTTCCTATATCCGTTTATAAGATTTGCTTGTAAAATGTATGAGAAAAATAACAAAGGGGACTTAGTATGCACAATTACAAACCAGCAGGCTTTTGGATCAGATTAGGGTCTATTATTATTGACGGGTTACTATTTCTGCCAATCTATTTAATTTTCTTTTTTCTTGGAATTTCAGACACAACAACAGAGATTCTTGTAAACAGTATTGATTTTCTCTATTTTCTAATTGTTCCTGTCTTATGGGCCGGGTTTACTGTTGGTAAACGAGCTGTCGGAATCCGTATTGTGCGGATAGACGGCGGAAAAGTAACTATTTGGACTACAGTCAAAAGATATATTTTGGCTTCACTAATTTATGTTGTTACACTTGGTTTTGGAATTATAGTAAGTGCGCTTATGATCGGGCTTCGTAAAGATAAGCGCTCTATCCATGACTTTGTTGCCGGGACAGAAATTGTTCATTTCCGTAAATAATTTTCTAAGATTATCTCGATACAAATAAACAAAGCCTGTAACGATCAATCACACAGGCTTTGTTTATTTGAGTTTGAAACCAGCACTCCTTGAAAACAAAGTTAAAGCTTCTCTGATACTGCAAGAAGGCTTACCACTTCACTTAGTCTCTTTTCCCCCATTGAAGTGAGCCTTGCATGATGATTTTCAAATGCCAATCCTTCAGTAACTGGGTTTGGAACGATTACACATTTTAACCCTGCTGCCAAAGCGGCTTGCAGTCCATTAAGGGAGTCTTCAAAGGCAATAGCTTCTGTTGCGTCGATATTAAGGGCTTCAATCGCCCTTAAGTACAAATCCGGAGCTGGTTTTACTCTTTCAACATCATCTCGTGTAATAATATGGTCAAAAAAGTGGATGAGCCCAAGTTCTCTTAAATAGGTTGTAACCCATTCTTTTGAAGAACTGGAAGCCAGAGCAATTTGATATCCCGAATTACGGGCTTCCTCCAGATATTCATGTACTCCTTCCCGCGCCTTCGGAGAAGTCATTTTTGCCAATACTATACTTTTTGCTTTCTCTTCAATTTCCTCTTTATTGCAGGTTTCCCCCATCTGTTCCTCTAAATACGCAAAAAGCACAGTGTCACTGGTCCCAATGCATTTTGCAAATTCCTGAAGCGGCAAATCGACGTTATAAGAAGTCATCGTTTCTTTATAAGCGTCGTACCAAACCGATTCGGTATCTACAATTAATCCATCAAAATCAAAAATAACTGCTTTTATCATTTAATATCTCTCCCTAAATTAATTGCTTACGTCCATATCCTGGAGCACGTGCCAATCATTTTTTCTTTGCGGCCAGCCTCTTTTGCAATTCAGCAAACAGCTGATTTTGCAGATTAAAAGAGAAGCCCCTTTCAATGGATTTCTCGGCTTCTTCAAATAGTTTCGCTTTTATTTGAGCATCTGCAAGTGAATACCAATAAAACCAGGCATCCATCTCTTTGATCTTTCTGTCATAAAAGTCTTTTATTACTTATTCCGAAAAGGTTTCTTCATCGGGAACCAGCTGTTTTCCATCCCATCTAAGGACATTAACTAAGTATGTATCACAACAATATCGCTGCCAAACAGCGAAACGGGTTTGATTATTTTTTTTAATAAGCTCTAATTTATGATAGTATGCCAGGTCAGCAATCTTTTTCAGGGTGCCCCCTTGCCATTGAAAAACTTCCATTTCATTTCCTGCGGATGCCCCAATCATCCAGCCGAAGAGAAGTTCATCTGTTCCATCCCCAGTAACATCCGTTAAAGCCGCACGGTCTAAATCGAACCCCTTACCTGTCGTTTCCCACACCTTATTCCATTTTTCTTTTTCTTTTTTCAAAACTATTGCCTTCATTAGATTCGGGGAATCCGGTACCTTATATACAGCGATTATTTCAGTTTGCCCGTCTTTATCAAAATCGTACTGTTGAATTGGCTGGCTGTCCAAAGGCACCTCAGGCTTTATTAGTTCAGATTTGGGAGGCAGGATAGCTTTTAAGATTATTTTAAGTTCGCTTGATTGAGTTATTTCTGTTGAGAGGAAGTTCAGAGAACCAAACGCTAAATAAAAAAAGAGGCCAATAGTCTTCACTTTTTCAGCTCCTTTGAATGTAATCAAAGGTTACCATTCCCCTTAATAGTGAATTTTAAAGATTTTTTACTCCCATCGTAATTGCCCTGTCCTCTCTATTGTTTTTAATCAACTTTCTTAGTTTATTATAATGATTCAAACCAGCTGTTTCTACTAATTACTGTTAATCTATCCCTTTTCACTTATAAATGCCAGGATCTAATTTTAACATTTCGATGGAACTATGCATCCTTTAATAATTGTGCCAAATTATTAAAAAATTCTATTATCTTCATTTTTATACTTTTAAAGATTTCGTTTTGCAGGTTCAAACGTTTAAAATAGTCAGATTTTTCCGTCAAAAAGTCAATTATTAATTTTAGACGCACATTTGTTTTCGGTTTAAGTTTAGGTTACCCGGGAATAACCGAAAAGCGCTTTTCAGAAGGAAGCAGAATTGGAAACATTTTTCTGATTTAGCTGTTCAATATACGCCCTTAATCAAGAGCATAATTCGCTCCTTATCAATTTACAAAAATAAGGAAGAATTTTTCCAAGTCGGCCTGCTTGCACTATGGGAAGCTGAAACAAAGTATGATCCCCAAAAGGGGACCTTTCAGACATTTGCCTACTCTATTATTAAAGGCAGAATGCTGAATGAGCTAAAAAAAAGCAACAAATGGGAAACGAGGAATCAGCTTACCTATGAACAGGGAGGTGTTGTAGGTGAAGCCCTGCCGTTTCATGCAAATTTCCTTGAACTCGAGCAGCTTGACTGCTACTGTGAAGGCTTGACTGTAAACCAAAAACAATGGCTTATTCTTACATATTTTCATCGAATGTCAATAACTGAAATAGCCATGCACACGAATACAACTCCTTCGGCCGTAAAATCATGGCGCCGTTCTGCTTTGAAGAAATTAAAAGATTCAGTGGATAGGTGACAGTTCTACAGATGTGTCACTGCAGCTGAAAATGCTTTGCCCCCCTCATAAGAAACGGCCCTGATTTGAAAATATCAGGGCTGTGTGGTTTTCTACTTCTTCACTATTTTTCCATTTTGAATCTTTACACCATACGAAATGGCCTGCAGCTTGCTCCAAACCATTTTTCTTGTCTGTAAACTTTGCGCTATAATTTGGTCCTTAGCAATAAAGTAAGGGGTAAAAGATGTTGTAATAGCGTTGTTTTGTATATCAATGTGGTACAAACCAGTTTGAGCCGCGTCTCCCCTAACATAGTCGGGAAATAGAAAGTTCCCAAGCGAATAGGCGATCGGCTTTCCTTTATAGTATTCAAAACCTTGCAGTACGTGAGGATGGCTTCCAATGATCCCATCTGCCCCTGAATCAATCATTTTCCTGGCCCAATCCCTTTGAAACGCTTCGGGAATTTTGCTCTTTTCTTTTCCCCAGTGAATATAGACAAACAGATAGTCCGCGGTTTTTCTTTCTTCCTTAATTCTTGTTTGCATTAGCTTTAAATCATAACCTGTTGCAAGACCTGCTCTGTTAAAGCCAGCTATCCAAAGTGTGGTGGGGAGAACTCTGGAAAAGGCGAGAAATTTTATTCTCTTTCCTTTTACTATTTGTGTATGAGCGGCATAAGCTGCTTTGGAATTTACACCGGCGCCGATAAAGGTAAGATTATACTTTTTCAAATTATTGAGGGTATCTGTCAGGCCGGCCTTTTTATAATCCATAGAATGGTTGTTGGCAAGCGATACTATATCAAATCCTGCATTTTTCAAACCGGCAAGTGACTTTGGGTCAGATTTAAAGGTGTATTGCTTGCTCTCTTTTTCAGTTCTGGTTGTTACAGCGGATTCCAAATTGGCAACCGCTATATCACTTTTTAAAACCTCACTTTTTACTTGGCTGAACGGATAATCAGCCCCTTTTTTGTTTATTGTTGTCTTGATAGACCAATCCATCATCGTGTCACCGGCAAAAGTAACTCTTATAGGTTCAGCCGTCTTCATTTTGTCGCTCGTATTGGTTTTCTTGGTCATTGCAGTTTGCTTTATTGAAGAATAACTGCTTGCTTCTGGCTGGCTAACTGAAAAAAATAAAATACCAGCAGCAATAAATACTTTAAAAATCAAATTTAAATTTTTCATCAACAGATCCCTTTCCTTACTAATTCCCGTATTTTAATAGAAACCCAGTAAAAAGACTGTCGAACGCTGTATTAATTTTTATAAAAACAAGGCTTTCACTAAGAAAAGCGTCAGAGCCCTGATTAGAGGAAGAACGGCTCAACAATGAAAGCATTAACAGAGCCATAAAAAAACAGGCACTCCCGTTTACAACAGGATGCCTGTTTTTCAAATATTTAAAGTACAGTCAGCTTCTTGCTTCAGCTGTGTATCGATAAATAACTTCCCCGCCATGCTGGGCTATTCCCCTGAAGTGCTTAAAATCCGGGCGTGTTACCAGTACAGAGCGAAATGTTAAAAATTCCTCTTTCGTTACTTTAAATTCCTCAATTTCCTGGCGGGAAAGCTGTTCCAGGATCCTCTTTACTTCTTCCTCTTGCAATACTGACACCTCTTCGTATGAATTGAATCTATCCATTCTTATTTTATCATGTTAAAGAGGATGAGATGCCTTTCAAACAGAAATTACTGCTATAACTTAAATTGCTGTATTTTGGACTGCAGGTGCTCCGCCATCCCAGAAACCTTGGAATTAAAATGATCCAAATCACCAGCGAAAAAGTAAAATCAGGCGAGATAAGCATGGAGGATGCTCAGGATTCAGTGAAGGAACAGCTGCTCGGTGTCAAATCGGCAGAGGGAAAAAGGAAAATTCAAAAGATATTGACATTGGCGAAAACGGTTGCTTATATGTGGTTGACAGTAAAGGCAACCTTCTGATGCACCCTGTTATTGAAGGAGATAACCTTTACAATTGCTACAATAAGGCATAAAACTCTTTAAAAGTACAAATTAATTTTTATTTCTTTAAAATTCTCCTGTCCTGCATCTGTTTAGCGGCGAATAAATAAGCCGGCGTTTATGGATAGATTAATAAATTCATTTAGGAAAAAACAGTAAATTTCCCATATTTATTTCTTTACGAACATGATAAAATAGTGCAAACTGTATGTATTATTCAAAAAATGAAGCAGTATTCATATTATCAGTGATACAGGAATATCATTTAAAACACCTGCTTTAATAAGTTCGTAAAATACCTAATAACATTACATTGGGAAAAGCCGAGTTTTTACTAAGATGAAAAGGGTGGGTACATTGAAAATAGCAGAAGTTGGCGATGTTATTGAATTTCGCGATGGATTAAAAGGCATTGTTGAAAAGGTTAACGAAAATTCCGTGATCGTAGATGTAACATATATGGAAAATTACCGTGACCTCGAATTAGAACAAAAAACAGTTGTAAATCATAAAAATTACAAGATTATAAAAGAAAGAGCAACTTCTTAACGAAGAATAAATTGAAAGCCCTGTCACAAAAATTACAGGGTTTTTTTATGCTTCCTAACGGCGAAATCCTCTGTTTATTTCATCAAAGCTTAAGAGCGTTCCCTATCATTTCAGTTACTTAATATAAAGATGGCGATTCCTGGAACTATGTCAATTTACTCTTATAAATAGTGTGCTTTACTATTATAATATAGATATAGGTAAGCTATGGATAAACTGGCTGTACCTTTCAATGGATGTAACCTTTTCCAGGAGGATACGTCTATTACTGTAAATTTGCTATGGTTATCTGCCTATGGACGATTATGAACAACAGAATTGCACCGAAATATCAAAGCCAGCATCGAAGCTGGCTGATATCGGACAAGTTACAGGAGGAAACAATAATGAAATCACTAAAAAAGCTATTTATCGGCGTGAGTATTACTGGCCTGCTTTTAACCGGCTGCGGTACCCAAGCAGAACCGGGAAAGTCTGATGAACCAAAGGAAGAAGCCTCTGCACAGCCTGAAGCTGCGGAGAATAAAAATACTAATGCAGCAGGAAACAAAGAAGCTGCAGCTGAAACGAAAGATGGAAACAGCACAAAAAGTGAAACTGGGACAGAAACAGTCCGTACGCTTGAACAAAATCTTCAATTCTCTATTAATGGGGAAACTAAAGAAGCAACGGCATTCCTTAAAAAAAGTGAAAACCAAAACTACTCTTTATATGTGCTGCCTGAATATGAACTAACTGGCGAGGAGCCAAATAAAGATCTTCTTTTTTTCAAGGAATCTGAAAATATCTCTATGAGGATTGAATTGCTTCCTGAGGACGTCGATTGGGCTTTAGCAGAGGAAACTGCGCGCACTCAGCTTCAAGCCACATCAGAAACAATTACAGCCCCCACCGATCCAAAGCTGGCGATTTCTAATGGTGTTGCCTTAGAAGCCGCGTCCGGCGACGAATTAACAAATATCTTCCTAATAAAAGACGCCAAAAATCCAGTTAAGCTGACAATCTTTACAACAAAGAATGCAGATCACCGTCAAGCATTCCTGGAAATGGGTAAAACAATCCTAAAAAACTAAAAAGAATGTAAAAACCTTGCCGTTAATAAAAGCGGCAAGGTTTTTTGCTCGATTAATAATATAGATTCCCTTTTTTTACCCGCCAGGATTTCCATTCTTCCGCCAAACCAGGAATAAAAACAGCAGGCTGATGTATCCGAATACAGGATATAAATAAGAGAGCAGCTTTCCATATTCAACAATGCTAATCAAATATGTAACCAGGAAGATGCCAATAAAAATCAGCGGCTCCGGAAGCTTAACATACGTTTTAATCTGCCTGCCAAGCCCAAACAGATTTCCTATTACCGATGTGAATATTTCTCCATAGATCACGAAAATGAAGATCCAATATAGCCCGCTTGCAGTGTTTTTCATCAGCTCGGCTGTTGGTATGCCATATTTTTCAACCTCTGGAAGGGTACTTAATGAGATATGGCTTGTCAGCAAAATCACTGTCAGAAAAAAACCTCCCAAAACAGCACCCCTATAAATTACTTTCTTATCCTTCACTTCATTCGCGACAGGCACCAGAACCACTTGGGCGAGTGCCAGATTAAAAGCTGAATAGGAAAATGGCGAAATTAAAGCCCGCCAGCCTCCTTCTTGTAACTTCGAAGCAAATAAAACTTCATGAAAACCAAGCCCTCTTACTGTCAGGACACAAAGAATGATGCTGAATAAAATCATTATAGGCACTACAAAAGAATTCACCGCAAATAAACCTTTAATACCGCCCATCAATATAGCAGCTGCCAGAAATATCGTCAATAGTATTCCAACATTTCGCGAAAGGCCCAGCTGCTCATCAAATACTGCACCTGCACCTGAAATCATTACGGAGGTTACTCCTAATAGCATAAAGAGAAACAAAATATTGATATACCTTGCAAATCGTTCACCGAACAGGTAATTGTTTAATATTTCATAAGAATCAGCGCCTATTTTAGCTGACAGCACCATGATCTTAGCCCCTATAAAAATAAACAAATAGCCCGTAATTAATATACCGATAAGTCCAGAAAACCCGAATCGGGTAAAAAACTCTACTATTTCTCGTCCCGTAGCAAAACCGGCACCAACAATGGTCCCGACATAGACCGCCGCTATCTGGAAAGCACCTGACCATCTTGCCAACATTCAATCTCCCCCCATTTCTATATATGTTATCGGAGAGAGCTTTAGACAGGCTGCCGTCAATTCTTTTTTTAGAGGGAAACTTTAACAGAGAACAAACGAAGTTAGCGAACCCAGACAAAGCATTTCCCATTCGATACACTTTAAGGAATCCAGAAAAGCAGTATATGCTAAACTTTTGCTGAAGTTTACCCGTTTTTTAAATACTTGGAGATCAGAAAATTTTGCTTTCAAACAGAATGATTGATTCATTTCACATTAACAACAACCCCCAATTTCTTAAAATTGGGGGAGAGTATGTTACTATTCAATTCACAGAGACTTATCCTTGACGGATGAAAGCCACTCGTCAATAACATCTGCTACAGATTCTACTGTACCTTGCTCGAATGGAGATCTTAGATTCGCTATTTTTACCAGTTCAAGGAATGACTTGCTTCCGCCCTGCCTGCACAGGTTTAAATAATCGTTCCAGGCCGTTTTGTCGCCTTCCATCACTCGTTTCCAAAACTGGAACGCGCAAATCTGAGCAAGCGTATAGTCAATATAATAAAACGGTGAATTATAGATATGGCTCTGCCCCTGCCAGAAACCTCCCTCTTCCAAATAGCCGTTTCCATCGTAATCACGGTGCGGCAAATACTTTTGTTCGAGGCTGCGCCAGTATTCTTTGCGTTCCTTAGGTGTTGCCTTTGGATTTTCATAAACAAAATGCTGAAATTCATCTACAGCAACACCGTATGGCAAAAACAATAATGCATTGCTTAGATGAGAAAATTTATATTTCTCAGTATCTTCTTTAAAGAAGAGCTCCATCCAAGGCCATGTGAAGAATTCCATGCTCATGGAATGGATCTCACACGCCTCATAAGTCGGCCAGATATATTCAGGAACATCTAAATGCCTGCTGCTGTATACTTGAAACGCATGCCCTGCTTCATGAGTCAATACATCGATATCTCCTGATGTACCATTGAAATTCGAAAAAATAAAGGGAGCCTTATAATTCTCAATGAAGGTGCAATACCCGCCTCCTGCCTTGCCTTTTTTCGCGACCAGATCCATAAGATCGTTATCAATCATGAAATTAAAGAACTCTTTTGTCTCAGGTGATAGTTCTTCATACATTTTCCTGCCATTTTCAATAATCCAGGAGGCATCCCCTTTAGGAGCCGCATTTCCAGTTGTAAAATTAAATCCCTCATCATAATGCTTCAATTCATCTACGCCAATACGTTCAAGCTGACGATCCCTAAGCTTTGTTGCCAGAGGTACTATATACTCACGGACCTGCTCCCGAAATCCAGCTACCATCTCTGAATTGTAATCTGTTCGGTTCATCCGGTAATATCCCAGCTCTGTAAAGTTGTTAAATCCAAGTGTACGGGCCATTTCGTCACGCACTTGAACCAGCTGGTCATAAATCTCATCAAGCTTTTCGGCATGTTCTTCACGAAATCCGATCCTTGCCAAGAGCGCATTTTTTCTCATATTCCGGTCAGTTGACTCAATAAATGGCTGCAGCTGTGACAGTGTACGTTCTTCACCCTCAAACATAATTTTTGCTGAGGCCATAAGCTGAGTGTACTCTGTCGATAGCTTATTTTCCTTTTGCATTAAGGGAATTATTTCTGGTGAGATTGTTTTTAACTGTGCTTCAGACAGTGCAAATAGCTGATTCCCCCACTTTTCCTCCAATTCCCGTCTGAAAGGGGAGTTTAGCAATTGTCGATAAAATAAAGAAACTGTCTCCTCAACCTCAGGCTGGATTTCATCAAGGTATTCATTTTCTGCTTTATAAAATTCATCAGTTGTATCTATTGAATGACGTATATAACATAAATTAAACATAGTATTCATATTGTTTCTGACTTTGTTTATTTCTTTTATTGCCTCAATTTGGCCGGCTGCACTGTCAGCTGATTCAAAACGCTCTAGTACAGCCAGAAAGTTTTCTTTAAAATTTTTTACATCAGGGCGTATATACTCATATTGTTCAAATTTCATCTGTGCACATCCTTTTACGTTACTATTAATATAGAGAGCTATTACACTATCGTTTGAAGCTGCTTTTACCTGTTTTGATTGGATACCTTCTCCTGCAATGAACCGTAAAAAGACTGGGATTCATCCACGGTCACATGGACATAATCAACCTTGCTGCGGAGGCCGAACGGATATGACGCATAGACTGATTTATTCAGGATTATTTCATATTGAGGGGGCTCAGGGATAAATCCGCCCAGTACTGCATTAAAGCTTTTATTCCTTTTATCCTTTGGAACTTCTTCTTCTTTAAACTGCTGGATTTCTTTTATATCTGAATAACGTATTTTCAAAGTCTTCATAATCCCAATTTGAAAAATTATTTTATCATCCTCCAGACGAATTGGACAGCTAAGCACCGCTCTTATATCGGCAAGGAAAAATAATACAGCATAAGCGTTTAAGCCCAATAAAATCCACGACAACACTTCATTGATGCTATGCAGCCAAAAATGAAAGCCCACAGATTCCAGTACAACCGCATGGATCAGCATAATATTAAGGGCAATATAGCTTGATTTTTGATGATATGTATATGTGTTGGACCCAAGTGCCGTACCCTTTTTCCAGGAAAACAAACTGTAGTGGAAAACGGAAAGTTCAGAAGCGATCATTCTTATAGCCTTTTTCTCTCCAAACACATCTGCCAGCGTATTTAGAATACGGAGGTTGAAAAATGGCTCTAGTGTTTTTGCATTATTCCAAGCCTTTCGCATTAGAGGAACTTTTTTTGAAACAAAATATGCTGCCATTATAAGGAACAAACCTTCAATTGAGAATATAATCAATTTTAAAAATTGAAGGGAACTAAGCTGTTCTTCAGGGATAATAAAGGTTGCGGTCAAATAGCTCGCCAAAATAATCGGCGCCATATAGGTCAAGGAATGCTTTTTTCTGATAATAAAAAAGTAAATAATCAAGGGGATAACGACGAGAAAATCCACCAGCGATCCTAGGACTATCCCCTGCTGTACAGGCTGGGCAAACGAAGTCGTATGCAGGATAACATTGGATAGCAGAACTGCCATAAGCATAGCCATACAAATATATGCCTTTCTATTCCTTAGCTTAAATGTCATAAAAAAACTCCTTTCTACTTCCATTATATAATAAAATATGAAAGGGTTTACATAAGTAAAGCGCAAAAAGAAAGAAGGAATAATTCTGTCAATTAATAATTCCATAAAAAATTACCATTCAAAGCGCTGGATATTCCGTGAACCAATATATGTGTCTATATAAAATTGTAAAACAGCACAAAAAAGGATGGCCGGGAATCGGTTTGAGATGATGCCTAACGCTTCTCATCCCAAACAATCATCCTATTCCAGCCATCCTTAATCGTTATTGTCCATCCGCATTCAATCCAATTTTTTTAAGAAGATTAATCGCGGTTTCTCTTTCACTTGCCGTTAATACGCTCATCATGTCATGAATACGGGCTTCATGTTCAGGAAAGATTGATTCGATGAATTCCTTTCCCTTTTCCGTAATTGAGGCAAATGTTACACGGCGATCGGTCTTGCAGGCGACCCTTGTTAAATATTCTTTTTGTTCCAGCTTGTCGACCACATACGTAATACTTCCGCTTGCCAGGAGGATTTTGCCGCCAATTTGCTGAAGGGGCTGGTCACCTTTATGGTAAAGAAGCTCAAGCACCGCAAATTCAGTTAAATTCAGGCCTTTATCAGCAATAAATGAATTAACTTTATCATTAATGGAACGATGAGCTCTTGAAAGTACAATATAAAGCTTCAAAGACTGCTGGATATCGTCTTTTTCCATCTATGGCACCGCCTTATAAATTGTAAAAAACTTAAATATCTCGAATTCAAAATTATTATATTAAAATTCAGTTCTGCTTGTCAAACTGTCGGAGAGATGCAAAACAAGCAAAAATCAAATTATTTTACTCTTGTGTAAATTTGCTATAATAAGATAGCAGCTAATATGTAAAAAAATGAGTGAATAATTATTGAAAAATAAACAGTTAAATTTATATGTGCTAGCAGTAGTTCTGCCAGTCCTCTTATCCCTTGGGCTCTTTCTGTTTTTTTCGGACAAAGCTGCTAAACATCAACAGGCTCAAAGAGCTGAGTGGATCGGGTCTATCCACCTAAAATACCTCGACCAGCTGATCGGGGAAACAAAAAGCAGACTCGAAATTCTTGCACTTAGCGGGTCTGCAGTCTACGATGAGCCTAA
Organism: Bacillus sp. M6-12; assembly: GCF_002860285.1. GTDB lineage: Bacteria > Bacillota > Bacilli > Bacillales > DSM-1321 > Peribacillus. The sequence goes on along the minus strand of NZ_PGVF01000014.1, from coordinate 35,495 downwards.
ACAGATAAAAGATCTGTTAGCGAAAGCAGAAAGGATGGATCCCCGATTTGGAGGAATGTATTGGATTAATAGCAATGGGGAGGTTAAAGCAGCAACCAATAATTATTTACCGAAACATTATTTCCAAAAAGATACCTCCATTCAAGGCGCGCTGCTTACAAAAACCTCGATTGTAGCAAGCCAAAGGGAAAAATGGGGAGGCCATTTCAGGTATTTTACTGTTACCACACCTGTGCTTGATGAACAAGACGGTGTGAAGGGATATATTATTGCATGCCTTCGCCTTGATTATATAGAAAATGTAATGGGAATTCTGACACCGGAGGTCCCTGTTTTAATTGAAGACAAAACAGGTGAACCAATTATGACTATTAATAAGGAACTTGTGAATAAAGACGGATCAGACTATGTTTCACTCCCGGTTGATGATGTATCTTGGACAATGAAGATTCAGATTCCATCATCCATTCCAGCAATCAATTATCAGTTCTTAATTAATTTTATGCTGACTGTCGTGGCTGTGGCCCATATATTATTTTTATTCATTAAATATCTGCTCCTTAAGCGTGAGGCAAGAATGCAGCAAAAATTAATTGATGCTCAAAAACTTGAGGTTGTGGGGACATTGGCCGCCAGTACTGCTCATGAAATAAAAAATCCTCTTACCGGTATAAAAGGGCTGATCCAGCTGCTTAAAGAGAAGCATATTGATCAAGAGGATCAATTTTACTTCTCCGTTATCATGGAGGAAATTTCAAGAATAAATGATATTGTGAGCGAATTCATAATTCTTGGAAAGCCGGCTGCCCCTTTAATGTCAGTAATGGATATCAGGGAAGTTGCAAGTGATTTGGCACCGATTATTGAATCCGAAGCAAGGCTCTATAATGCGGAATTCCATCTCTCCCTTCCTTCCGACCCCCTCATGGTAAGCTGTTCAAAAGATCAGCTGAAGCAGGTTATCCTAAACGTCTCCAAAAACGGCTTTGAGGCACTCCGGGAGCAGGGAGCTTTGAACATTAGCCTTTCAAAAAAGGATACTAAGGTATATATTGTAATTTCTGATAATGGAATCGGTATCAGTGAGGCAGAAATTGAAAGAGTGTTTGATCCCTTTTATACTTCCAAGAAGTCAGGAACAGGGCTGGGACTACTTATTTGCAAGCGTATTGTCGAACTTTTTCACGGAACAATTTCTATCTCGAGTCAAGAAAACGAGGGGACACAGGTCGCTATTATCTTGCCGGTTATTCTGGAGAAATAACATACACTTTAATTGGAGAATTGCCATGTGCTCGGAATCTGGCACGTGGTATTAGTTTTTATATTTTTTATCTATAAATGTTAGGAGATTATCTGCATGAGTTCTACGGCTATCCAAGTAAAAAAACAAACTGGGAATGAAATGGCTACTGCTTATAGAGTTTTGTTCATTATCGGGTTTTGTCATCTTTTAAATGATACCCTTCAGGCAGTGGTTCCGGCTATGTTTCCCATCCTGGAAAAATCAATGGCATTAAGCTACACTCAAATTGGACTCATCGGATTTGCGCTGAATATGATTTCTTCTGTCATGCAGCCTGTAATCGGCTGGTATACGGACAAAAAGCCAATGCCATATGCCCTTCCGGCTGCACTGGCAAGCTCGCTCTGCGGCATAGTTCTGCTTGCCGTTGCCCCAAGCTATGGTATTGTAATTCTTTCAGTTATGCTAATAGGCATCGGCTCTGCGGTATTTCACCCGGAAGGATCCCGAGTAGCTTATATGGCAGCAGGGCCGAAACGAGGTCTGGCTCAATCCATTTACCAGGTAGGGGGTAATTCAGGACAGGCCCTTGCTCCTCTTATAACGGCGCTTGTGCTCGTGCCAATCGGACAAAAAGGAGCCATGTGGTTCGTTCCTGTTGCAGCTTGCGCTGTACTGTTGTTAGCCTATATAGCTAAGTGGTACTCTGCTCAGCTCCTAATCTTTACAGCGAAAAAGAAAACTGGCAGCCAGGGCAGCAGCAGAATCGGGGCCCGGATTAAAAAAGCCCTTATAATAATACTATTCGTCATTTTTGCACGTTCCTGGTATATCGCATGCATGACAAACTTTTACGCGTTTTATATTATCGATAAATACAATTTCAGCATTAAAACTTCGCAGATCTATCTGTTTGTTTTCCTCGCCGCAGGTGCGCTTGGGACATTTTTTGGCGGCCCGCTTGCTGACAGATTCGGCAGAAAGAATGTAATATTGTTTTCACTTGCTGGCAGTGCACCATTAACGCTCCTTCTTCCTTATGTGCCGGCATCAGTTTCGCTTATTCTGTTATTCATTATTGGTTTTATTCTGATGTCAAGCTTCTCGGTAACTGTTGTTTACGCCCAGGAGCTTGTACCCGGTAAAGTAGGCACCATGGCAGGCCTGACAGTCGGATTAGCGTTTGGAATGGGAGCAATCGGTTCTGTTGCACTTGGAAAACTTGCTGATGTTATTAGTCTTGCTGCTACAATACAAATTGTTGGTGCCATGCCTTTACTTGGATTATTTAGCTTCTTCCTTCCTTCTGACAAGGAACTTGCTGAGTGGCATACAAATTAACTTAGGAAAAGCGCAAGCGCCCTATTAAGAGGAAGAACGGATAGGATCGCCAGGGTTGTGAACATAAAAATTGTTACAACCTTCGTCCTTTGGAAATGCCGTTTTGACCCACATCCTCACAAAAGCGGCCCCTTTGCCGCAAAGTGGAATAAAAGTTGATACGCGCTGAAAGCTAGAAAATCTGTACCTGTTATAAAAATTACATTCAAACCTTCAAAAAAAGCCTCGGAATTCTGAGGCTTTTTTAATCCTTTCTGCTTTAACCTCGCCCAACTGTCACTCTTGCAGTTCAATCCAGTATCCTCTTTTTCTTTTTCATTCAATATCCTTTCCGCCATGGGAAACAATATTTGTTCTTCTTTGGCAAAGTGGCTATTTACTGCTTGTGCTTTTGTTCACAAAGAATGGGATAGAATTTGCCTGCTTCACCAAAAATATGTGACAATAAATTGACTGGAACATTTTTTCAAATAAAGGATAAGATACTATTGGATGTTTTCTATTCTGATGGAGATAAATTTCATCGTCTAAGCAAGAACCCTGGTGGGAAGAAGAAGTATGGAATTAGTGATATGTCTGAACAACCCCATTCTGCTGGAGTTTTTCATGTAATAAAGCTTCACTACTATAACTATATTAAAATTCAGAAAAATACTATGATAAAAATCACACTAGCCTGGCTTGCTTACATTTAGTTTTAATTTTATTTCACATAGGAGAATAACATGAGTGAAATGTTAGTTGGCAGTATCCTCTCTGCTATGTCAACCGGGTTGGGAGCTTTGGTGATTTTATTCATTCAAGGATCAATCACCCACAGATGGAAGGATACACTCCTGGCTTTTACTGCAGGTATTATGATGGCAGCATCTTTGCTTGGCCTTATTCCTGAAACACTTGCAACAGGCGGTTTTTTACAGCTGGTTATTGGTATATTTTTAGGAGTACTATGTTTAACCCTTTTAGAGTCATACATTCCCCATATGGATCTTGAGCATTCAAAAAGCGGGATCCAGTTTGATGAAAAAGCAATGCTGATTATTGCCGCCATCACACTCCATAATATTCCCGAAGGTCTTTCGGTTGGGGTCAGCTATGCCTCTAGTACAGGCGATACCGGCAATTTAATTGCCTTTGCCATCGGGCTTCAAAATGCACCTGAAGGCTTACTGGTTGCATTATTTTTAATCAATCAAAAAATAAATAAATTTAAAGCGTTTATCCTGGCCACTTTAACCGGCACTATAGAAGTTGTAACGTCCATAATGGGATTTTACTTAACTTCTTATGTAGAATTCCTGGTCCCTTATGGTCTGTCGTTCGCTGCAGGTGCAATGCTGTTTATCATCTATAAGGAATTGATTCCAGAAAGCCATGGAGACGGCAATGAGCGAACCTCTACCTATGCCTTCATCGTTGGCCTTTTATTCATGATTCTTCTGCTTGAGATCTAAAGGCAAATTTAATGCGACCTTCCTTGAAGAACATCTTAGGAATTAGAAACAAGTAAATTCCCGAATTAAAGATCCGAGCCTATTTTCCATGGACGGTCACAGCAAGGGGAACTTGGCCATTTTAGGGAGCTTGGACTGCTGCCCTTAATGAATATATGCTTCTTCGCGCAAGAAAAACCTTGTCTATTTAGTGACAAGGTTTTTTGCTATGCAATCCCGGGATCAAGCTGCTGGGACTCTTCTTCAATTTTCTTTAGCTGTTCCATAAGAATATAACGTCTAATCTGGAAGCGGCTTTCCTCACTGATGGTGGTAATTAAGCTGCCGCAGCGGACACATCCATTTCCCATCTCATTCTGGTTTTTCACTTCTATGCCGCATGTAACCATTTGTTCAAGAATAGGAAACGCGATTTTCAATTCTGACTCTTCACCAAGAAGGGCGGACAACTGAAAGGCAAGCCCCTGGATGCTTATATCGATTATTTCTGACTCCAACGTCGTATCGATAATGTTAATTGTTGCAGGCACTTTAAGCTCACACCTTGCAGCCTTTCTTCTGTTCTCGTTCATAAGCTGCTCAGTCATAGGAAGGTAAAGGTATAGATTAAAATTATGCTTTTTAATAATTTTAGTGGTAAATTGACCTGAGTCAGATATGCAGGTAACTGATTGCCCAATCTGGAACCGGTCAACGTCCTTTACTATTATATTGATTAATTCACCTTCAATAAAGAAAAGGGCCCCCTGTGTTGCTTCGCCATTTGCCATAAGTTGAATGCTTTCCATTTCTTTCAGCTCCAGAATCAAGTTCCTTTTATTATAACAGATTCCTAAAATACTCTAACATCAGAAAACGATTTTTGCATAATAATAACTGTTTTCTTAAAAGCGATTTTGACTTCTGACGCAGGCTGTTTTTCAATTGTCTGATACACATTCATTAATTTATCAAGTTCCTGGCTAAGCGGAGTGTATGCTCGCTGTTAATCCCATTTCATTGGCTAATTTAATCATTTCTTTTCGTTTCTCTTGAATAAGTTTCCCGATTTTTTCTAAGCTAGCAACCATATCAAAAACGCTTCCCTTTCATTTGAAAAATTAAATACTTATGGATTATTACAAAATTTTCAACCTCTGTAAATAGATTAGCAACATTAGACAAAAAATCCAAAATTTCCACTTTTTTCTCTATTCTATTCTGCGGCCAGGAACTTTATTTCTAAAAGAATGGTAAAAATGCTCTGCCAAACTTAGCTGTAGATTGCAGCGAGAAGGGCTCGCTTTCCGCGGGCGGCTCAGGTGCCTCCACGGTGCTGCCCTGCGGGGGTCTCCCTTGACCCGTTATTCCGGGGTTAATATCCCTGAAAAAACACCGCACGAAGGTAATGTGAAGCATTTTCGAAGAGTCTCGCTCCTTCCGCTCCAATATAGAAAAGCGAAAGCGCCCAAAGGACCGTCGACTAAAGTTCTGGCAGGGCTGTAATCAAAAACCATTACAGCCTCCGTCCTGTGCCAAACATCAACGCCAGCACATCCTACAAAGCTGACGCTTTGTTTCGTGCGATGTATCGCTGCCGTAGCGTTCCTTGTCCTGTGAGTCGGGGCTGGGCGCTGAACCTAGACATCAACATAGTGGCAAAATCAATAATGAGCTTAAACAAGCAACAAAGCCTTGCCGGAAAATGCGGCAAGGCTTTTTCTTGTTCATATAATAAATTAGGCATCCACCTGACTGCCCTCATCTTCATAAATCGGAACCCAGCCCTCTGTAGTAACAAAGATACGTACAGCAACAACTTTTCTGTCTTCCATCAAAGTAAAGTAATGCCGGGTGTTTTCTGGTACGGAAATCAAGTCTCCCGGGTTAAGACGGACATCAAACCATTCTCCGTTGGCACCCTGGATGACAAAAATTCCATGTCCGCTGACAATAAAGCGGACTTCATCATCGCTATGGCGATGTTCACGCTGGAAATTTATTAGCAGCTGTTCCAGATTCGGCGTAGTCTCTGAAAGGGAAATAACATCCTGCGCTTTATAGCCCCTTCTTTCTGAGATATCCCTGATCTCCGTTTCAAACACGGAAAGGATCTGACTTTTCTCTCCTTCTGATAGATTATAGTTCTCCTGCAGGTTTTCAGGAAGCTTTGAAATATCCCATTGCTCATAAATAACCTCTGATTGATTCAGAAGTGCCAGAACCTCGTCATGGTTTTCAATAATTTCATTGTTTTGGTGTAATCTGATAGTTGCCATTTTCATTCCTCCTTATAAAATTAATAATCTATTTAACAGTTTGATAGGACTTCGGCAATGTTTTATATTGCGACAGCATTATTTCATACCGAAAAAGAAATTCGCAGGCTTCCAGCATTTTTTTTGCTTCAAAGCCATTCCTGCCCCAAACAGTTATCCCATGATTACGAATTAAAACCGCTCCCCAATCATCCTTTACATGTTTTGCAAAATCCCTTGCAAGTGTTGGAATATCAGCGAAATTATGGATAATTGGAACTGTCAGTTCAGCATCTTCTTCCCATTTACCGAACGCTTTAATAAGCTCCTGACGTTTAAAAACCACTTTTCCTTCATCACCATAGATCTCTGAAATCACATTGTTCTCAACGGTGTGAACGTGAAGGCAGCAGCCTGCGTCTGTTCGATTATATACTTCTACATGCAGCAGCGTTTCTGCAGACGGTTTTAACGCAGTCTCTCCGGCTGGCTGTCCTTTGCAATCAACGAGAAGGAAATCTTCATCTGTTCTTTTCCGCTTATCCTTACCGCTTGCTGTTACCAGGAATGTTAGCGGATCATTGTCGACCTTTATGGAAAGGTTCCCGCTTGTTCCCATAAACCAGTCACGCTGGGCCAGTTCATCTTTAATATCAGCCAGCTCATTCCAGCGGATAACCTGCATACTCATTTAGCCACCTCCAGCGTGCTTTCCAATGCCGCTCTGCAATCGTGGAAGGTCTCAAACGCTATATGGACAATTCCTTCCTGCTCACATGTTTTCTTCAGAAAGTCCCTTGCCAGTACAAGATCCGCCTTTTTCGCCGCCTCAAGATCAGTAATTGAATCACCGATGACAATAGTGAAATCATCAGGGCCTGCGATTTTTCTCATAATCGACGGCTTGCAGCAGCCACAATCATTGCTGCAATCACCATCGCAGCTGTTTGGCCATTCGATACGGATAAATTCTCCATCAAATTTAGCATTGTTGCAATAAATGTCTCTCAGATCAAACGGTTCTAAAATTGGTTTTATAAAAAAGTCCATTCCTCCGCTTATGATATAAAAAGGAATCCCATTCTCTTTTACGAAGGCAATGAATTCCTCAAAGCCTTCTCTGATTTTCGTATGCTCAAGGAGAAAGGCAATTAATTTCTCCTTATGTTTGCTTTCCAGCAGCGAAAACATCTCGCCAACACCTTCGCGGATCGATACTCTCTTTGAAAGAACATCCTCTGCTATTGGCTCCCATTCCGGCGGGGCAAATTCCTTCATCAGCGCAATAATGTTGTCGCTGTTCGTTACCGTTCCATCAAAGTCACAAAATATAATCGGTCTCACTTCGCTTTTGCACCTCCCCAAAGATCAAGCGCTTTTTTCAGCTCACCATATTCCATCGCCGCTTCGTCCAGCGTCACCCCTTTAAGGACAGCATCCACAGCCTGGCGGAAGGCAAGTCCCCCGCCTTTTGCTCCATCCGGATGTCCATGTATCCCTCCGCCGGCATTGATCACACTATCTATTCCAAAGTCATGCATCAGCTGCGGCACCATTGCTGGATGTATACCAGCTGACGGGACAGGGAATGACGGTTTCCATTCATCAGCCTGTTCCGTAAGTGCGGCCTTGATTCCCAGCGCGTCCTCGCGAGGTATTGCGACATTTCCATAAGGAGAAGGGAATAGCGAAAGGTCGGCTCCGGCAATCCTGGTTAATTTTCCAAGCAGCAGCGGATTTGACACTCCATAAATTGCCGATGACGTGATCGCTCCGCTGAACGCCGGATGAGCCATTAGGGGTATATTAATTCCATCATCCTCGCGTAATGCTTGAAGAACATCGAGCCCGTAGGAAAAAACGTTGAATAGCAATGCGTCCGCTCCTGCCTCGGCAGCTTTACGGGCTTTATCGCGAAGTTCAAATGTTTTTCCTGTCAGGTTTACAGCGTACAAAGTTCTGTGTCCGGTCTCTTCCCAAACTCGCCGGAGCACTTCCTTCCCTTCTTTTATCCGTTTAAAAAAAGGAGTCTTATCGTTTTCAAACAAAATCTCATCGTCCTTGACAAGATCCACACCACCGAGTGCCTGCTCCTTTAGCTGTGCAGCCATGTAGCTAAGATCTTTCCCAAGCACTCCTTTAAAAATGCTCATTACAAGCGGTCTGCCTTCTATTTGCAGACTGTTTCTAATCCCTTTTATTCCGTAAAGCGGACCCGGAAAGCTTTTTCGCAGGGATCCTCTAATCTCCAAATCCATCAGCTTAATTTTCCCATCCAGTGACAATTTTCCAAAAACAGTCGTGATGATGGCCGGCAAATCTGCCGAAAAATTTGCTGCCGGATACGCGATTTCAATAACACCATTGTCCGATCCATCCTGTTGCCGGCCTTTTTGAACTTCCGTCCTTACGACCCTGCCCTTATGAACTTTAAGCTGGTCCTGTTCGAGTTTAGGCAGGTCTGTCCATGTCCCGACTGTCAAACCAAGAGCGATTCCTTCCGCTTTCTTTTCCAGGTCACCTGCAATATCACTAATTAAGTATGTGGCCACTACTTCACTCATATCTGGACCCCTCCTAACATTCTAGCTATTTAACATATATGTTTTTTTTTGAAAACTTTCATGAAATTGGCACATGCAAACACAAAAAAGGCGGTGTGAACAAAGCGAAGCTAAATGCTAAAAATTCCCACGTGATTCTGCATTTTCATTTCAATAGTTTCATGCACCGGACAATCGTGCAGCTCCGCCCCTTTTCCACAAAAAAACCTCTTCAGCAAGAAGAGGCTTTTGATCAGCCATCTTCTCATCTATCAGCTGCCGCTGCTAGAATTAGCACCGTGCCTTTTTGGATCTTTACATCCGGCGCTTTTTTGCGCCCCATCCGTAAATGGAATTCGGTCGGTTGCCGGGCTTCATCGGGCTAGTCCCTCCACCTGCTCTTGATAAGAAAATGCAATATTATTTTATTGGTTTCAGTTTCATTAATAATTGACGAAGGTTTAACTAACCTCACAGTGGTGAAATTACTATGGATTATGACAGTTTACAAAAATTCTGTCAATATTTTTTCAGAAAAATGTGACTCTGGTCCATTCAGGCTCATTTAAAAATATCCAAACCTTTAATTCTTTTCACAGCTTCCAGCAGCCGTTCTTCTGAAGCAAGGAGCCCTGCCCTTACATATCCCTCTCCATACTGGCCAAAACCGATTCCCGGAGCTACCGCTACGTGAGCCTTTGTAAGCAGGTAATCCGAAAATTCTTCAGAAGTAAAGCCATCAGGAACCTTTAGCCATGCAAAAAACGACCCAGCAGGGGAAGTTACATTCCAGCCAGCTTCCTGCAGTCCGGAAATAAATGTTTTTCTTCTGGCTTCATACATTTCCACCAGCCCTTCAACACAATCCTGAGAACCAAGCAACGCCTCAGCTGCCGCCTCCTGAACGGCAGAAAATAAGCCCACATACAAATGATCCTGCAGCAATTCAATTGCCCTGATCACGCTTTCATTGCCTACTGCAAACCCGACGCGCCAGCCTGCCATATTATAGGTTTTTGATAGAGTATAAATTTCTATACCAACATCTTTCGCACCCGGCGTTTCCAGGAAACTTATTGGTTTATTGCCGTCAAACCCTATTGATCCATATGCGAAGTCATGTACTACACAAAGGTCATGCTTTTCAGCCAACTCTACAGTCTGCTGAAAAAACTGTTCATTGGCGATTGCGCCTGTCGGGTTGTTTGGATAGTTCAAGAATAATAGCTTTGCCCTATTAAGTACTTCAGAATCAACTTTTTTATAATCTGGGAGAAACCCATTTTCCTCTGTTAACGGCAAATATTCCATCTTTGCCGCAGCCAAGGCGATTCCTGACCAATAATCCGGATATCCCGGATCAGGAACAAGGGCTGTATCCCCGGGATTCATCAGGCATTGGGGAAGTTCAACCAGCCCGGCTTTACCGCCAAATAAAATTGCTACTTCCTTTTCGGGATCTACGGTCACCCCATATTCCCTTTTATAGAATTCCGCGGCTGCCTCCTTAAAGTACATATGGCCCCGGAACGGCGAATATCTATGATTTACTGGATTTGCAGCTGCTTCCTGCAGTTTTTTAACAATATGATCAGGTGTCGGCTGATCTGGATTACCCTGGCCAAGGTTAATCACATCGTGGCCTTCTGCAGTGATTTTACCAACTTTTTCTACAAGTGAAGCAAAAAATTGCTTCGGCAATTTTGTCAGAAGTTCTGATTGTGGAAATGTTTTCAGAATGTCCACCTACTTTTTAAATTTTCTTGAAAATCTAGTCACAAATAATATATCGTTAATATCATAGTTGTAAAGAAAAAAATGTAGTATGGCTATAAATACATAATTTTAAATTAAAAGGTGGAGAGAGAATGATCTGGAAAATTGCATGTATCCAACTTGACATTGTTTTCGGCAGCCCCGTCCAAAATTATCAAAATGCAGAGGAAAAAATTAAACAGGCTGCGGCGGAGAAGCCTGATGTGATTGTACTGCCTGAGCTTTGGACTACAGGATATGACTTATCAAGACTGGATGAAATCGCAGACTCTCATGCAGAAGTAACGCTAGAATTACTAAAAAAATGGGCCAAGCAATACAACGTCAGCTTTGTCGGAGGCTCGGTGGCAAACAAAACAGATGATGGCGTTTTAAATACACTTCTTGTTGTCAATTCAGCGGGTGAAGTTGTTAAGCAATATAGCAAGCTGCATCTGTTTAAGCTTATGGATGAGCATAAGTTTCTCCTTCCAGGCAGCTCAGATGGGAATTTTACACTTGAGAACATCCCTTGTGCCGGTTTTATTTGTTATGATATCCGCTTTCCAGAGTGGATCCGTACCCATACTGCCAAGGGGGCTGAAGTCCTGTTCATTTCAGCCGAGTGGCCGCTTGCAAGACTTGCCCATTGGCGTGCCCTGCTCATCACGAGAGCTATTGAAAACCAGTGCTTTGTTGTAGCCTGCAACCGGTCTGGCAGTGATCCGAATAACGAGTTTGCCGGCCATTCCATGATCATTGATCCGTGGGGAGAAATTGTTGCCGAAGCCGGTACAGGTGAAGAAATTCTAACTGCCTCCGTTGACTTCTCCCAGTCTGTTGATATCCGAAAGCAAATCCCGATCTTTCAGGACAGACGGCCTGAATTCTATAAATAAAAAGTTACGGTTACCTACCCGACAAAAGAATTTTCTGAAATTTTTTTCAAAATTCAGTTGACAATCTATTTTCAAAATTGCTATTATTCTTCGTAAGTAAGAAAGGCGCAAGCGCCCTGGTTAGCTCCGACAAGCATAAGACAAGCGCTGGCGGAAGGCGTTTTTTGCCTCCAGAAGCGATTGGCTTATGACCTCGAGGGGCTGGGTGCTGGAGCTAGACATTTGTATTTATTAAAAAAGTTATACCTTCTATTTTTTTTAAAACTAAATTGTAAGACTACTCTTATCCAGAGCAGGCAGAGGGACTTGGCCCGATGAAGCCCAGCAACCGACCATCCATTCTAAACAGCGAATATGCAGTTTAGAGGCACGGTGCTAATTCCATCAGAAAGCTATGCTTTCTGGCAGATAAGAGGTGAGAAGACTGCAGCTTCAAGCCTCTTTTTACACGAAAGAGGCTTTTCTATTTGCCCTAAATAGGAGCCTCCAATACTCAGGGAGGAATGAAACATGTCAGTCAATACAATACAAGGCTATGAGCCATTAACTTCAGAAACAGCAGTTGCCCTGGCCAGAAGATTAGGACTATTTGAGAAAACAAGTGTGCTTGAGTGCCAGGAAATCGGTGACGGCAATTTGAATTATGTTTTTCATATAACAGACCATCTTTCAAAAAAGGGGATTATCATTAAACAGGCTCTTCCGTATGCAAAAGTGGTAGGCGAGAGCTGGCCGCTGACTTTGAAGCGTGCCGTCATTGAGGCCAACGCACTGCAAATTTTCGGAAGCTATGCACCTGACCTGGTTCCAAAAGTGTATTATTCCGATGAGCGCCTTGCGGTTACAGTGATGGAAGATTTATCCCATTTAACGATAGCGAGAACAGGCCTGATTTCAGGAGAAAACTATCCGCTGCTTTCCAGACATATTGGCGAGTATTTGGCAAAGACCTTGTTCCATACTTCAGATTATGGGCTTGGACACGGCAAGAAAAAAGAATGGGCCAAAAATTTCACCAACCCTGAACTATGTAAAATAACCGAAGACCTTGTTTTCACTGACCCTTTCTTTGACAGTGAAACGAATGACTTTGAAAATGAACTTACAGATGCCGTCCAGCAACTTTGGAATGATGGTGCCGTTCAGCTGGAAGCGGCTAAATTAAAAAAGTGCTTTATTACTGAACAAGAAGCTCTCCTCCATGGAGATTTGCATACAGGAAGCATTTTTGCAAGCAGTACAGAGACAAAAGTAATTGACCCGGAATTCGCTTTTTACGGGCCAATCGGTTTTGATATCGGACAATATTTAGCCAACCTTATTTTCCAGGCCATTGCCCGTGAACCTGAATACCGGGAAGACATATACAGCCACGTTCAACAGGCGTGGGAAACATTCCAGGACCATTACACAATACTATGGAATGAAGATAATCAAGACCCCTTTGCAGGAACAGAGGGATACCTTGAATTTATTCTTAATAAAAGCTTCCAGGATGCTCTTGGATTTGCAGGGTGTGAACTGATCCGCCGCAGCATTGGTCTTTCGCACGTAAAGGATCTGGATGGAGTTGAGGATAACGGCAGGAGAATCTCCGCCAAGAAAAAAGCAATTGAGCTGGGGAAAAAATTGATGACAGGAAGAAAGCATTTAATAAATATAGACGATGCTCTTCAATTGATAAAAGGCATTTTGTAAACTTAAAAGATCCTCCTGCCATCCTGACAGGAGGATCTTTTAAAAAGGACTTCCTTTTAGATCTGTTCCATTACCCTATGGATGCAGCATGCAGAGGTATTTTATAAGCAATTTCTTCAAAGTATTCCCCGCCGATTTCAACTGTTTCCTGGCCTATTTGTTGTCCGCCCAAGTTTTCATAAAAGTACCGGGAAGGATTATCCTTTAAAACCCAAACAATCATATTCCTGAAATTATCAATTATTAAATCGCCCATTACTTTGTTCACTAATCTTCTCCCAATCCCCATTTTTTATATAAACAGCAAACAGCTCTCCGCAGTCTCCGTTAAATTCCCCAGTACGCTCCTTGCCTCCATTTGCAAAACCAACAATTTGTCCTTCTGAGTTTTCAGCAGCATACACAAGAGTGCCCTTCGAAAGAATTCCTTGCCACATTTTAATTCTATCATCGTAAGAAAGTGACCCTAAGTATTCGAATGGAACTATATTCATATATGTGGTTTTCCAGCTATCAACATGTACAGCAGCAATATTTTTTGCATCTTCAATTGAAGCTATTTTTAGCCTTATTTTAAATTAAATTTTCCTTTACAGTTCCAAAATTTATTTCTATAAGGGATTCAATCCAAAAAATATCATGAAATTCCCCTTGAATTAATGGCTTAAACAATATATAATTGAATTTGTCTTATTTATTATATGTCCCAGTAGCTCAGCAGGATAGAGCGACAGCCTCCTAAGCTGTAGGTCGTAGGTTCGACTCCTATCTGGGACGTCAGCTATCCAAAACCCGTTAAATGATCGTTGGTATCTGGTGAATAACCGGCAGCCAAGACGATATCATGGCGGGTTTTTTTGTTGTACATAGAAAGTCAAAGGTTCATCTTTGACCATGGCAGCTTACCGTTTTTTTAAGTTTTTCATAACAATCAAATCTTCCCATAACTGAAAACATTACAATGTCTCCTACCTGAAGATTTTTTACTGAGGCGAAGTTTTATTTTTTGTCTTATCCGCGATCTGTACTCATCATTAATTTTCAAACTGTCCCTTAATTAAAGTAAATAAAAATGTTATATTTCTCCTATGGAAAATACTTGAAAGGGGAACTTACTATTATGGCTTTAGAAATGAGAGAAAAGTGTGAACGTTGTAACTCTAAGATTGAGGATCATACTCCAGCATATATATGTGTCCACGAATGTACATTTTGCGCTTCTTGCACTGTAGAAATGAATAATGTTTGCCCCAATTGCGGTGGAGAACTGGTAAGAAGACCTTTAAAACCACAAAAAGCATGCACACTTTAAAATGATTAACAGGGATGATTTTATCCCTGTTTTTTGTTAGTAATAGTCGCCGCTATACAGTACAGATTGGATTTACTTATAAAATCCAGCTGAATCTTTGGCAATTTGAGCATACGTAGTATCTCTAAAAAGTTTTTCCGGCTGTCATTTTCCAGAAAGTTTATATGCACTTAAATCAAATTATATCTGCGGGCAATCTTATAATAAGTATAGGCTATAATGTAAGCGACCAAATAACTTATCCCAGTCCAAAATATATTCCAGCCATTCCGGTATGTTACTTGATCCCTAATAACGGCAAACAATTCGAAAAGAGTAGTAACAATAGTAAAAAGCAGGAACGCCCACCATTTATTTACCTTGTTATATTGGATAGAGGCTACAAATAAACAGCCTAATACAGGGAATAAACCTAAATTAAAAGGCATAGCTGCTAAAAACATTTCCTTATAAGTGTGATTTAATTTCCAGAAGTAGGTGAAACCAATACCGTTAATTAAAAAAGATGTTGCAATGCCAACTGGTACAAAAAGTATCATCAGCTTCGGATTTTTGATAAAAAGGTAAACTCCTACTAAACATGGTAAGATAAAGCCTATGACAATGCTTAAAACCATCTGGTATCCCCTCATTCATTTTCCTTACCATGCCCACTTCTTCGGGAATTATGATGTGATGGAAAAAAGAACTGCTTTAGATTTTGAATGAAGCAGCACTACTCTTTTCTGTCTAATAGCAGATTGTCTTGATTGCCCGTACCATATATAAAAAAGATACTCATTTCCACTAAGCAAAAGAGAAATAATTAAACAGGGAACAATAATTTTATTTAGACCTAAAGTATCTAAGCCGATGCCAAAAACTAAAAATGAAGTAAAGAAATTAAAAGGGACAGCAATCATTTCCCCGATTCTAGGTATGATTAAAATGTCAATTAATAGATACCCAACAATCGAATAGATTAAAGCTAAGCTTGAAATTTCAATGACAGAAAACTTGGTAAGCAGCAATAAAATTAACAAAACACTTGAAAATGACACAATGGTCTTAATGATAAAATATCTTAGATGCTCCACTGCTTCTTCCTCCAAGGACTTTTTCAGTGTTATTTCCAAGATAAATAAATTTGAAACCTTTATCCCATTCTCACATCTTACAATACTCCTCTTGAACTATTTGCCGTATGCTTGGATCTTTATAATCCTGACGGTAATAAATATTCTCACCTTTTAATTGGTAATCGGTTACTGCATACGGATCCCCTTCAGACGTAATTTGAACGAATCGAATACAGCCAGTTTTCTTATTTGGAATGTTATATTTGTATTGTGTTATTTTTTTGTGTTCACTTGGAGTAATCTTAATTGGCTTAATGTCACCATTTTTAATGTCTTCATGCATTCTATATATCTTTCGAATTTTGTTAGGATCCTTTTCACCTGTATAGTTTACTTCTTTCTCAGAACTATATTCCGAAACAGCTTCAACAATCTGGCTTGAGAATACACCTATAAAAAAAAGAGCTGCAACAAAAACATATGCTATTTTCTTCAATCGCCTTACCCCGTCTCTCTTTTAACTGCTCATACAAACATTAGACGTATATTATAGGGGCTTGGTTTCAAATTTTTATAAAATTACAAATTATAGCAGCAAAAGCGATGGAGTTTTTCTATATCATTGCTTTATTTTCCTTTAACTTGCGGCTTAGAATTTTTTCTTAAACAAAAAAAGCCAGCATAAAAACTATGCTGACTCTTAATACTTATTTCCCATTTTAATGGATACTTCTCTTTTTAAACCGTCCTCCACGCACTTCCGAAATATCTGCTATTGCAAGGAAGGCCGAAGGATCGATTTCTTCAACAATTGTAGTAAGTTTGGATTCTTCGAGCCTTGTGATTATACAGAAAATAACTTTCTTATCATCCCCGGTAAAGGCTCCTTCCCCATACAGGTAAGTTACTCCCCGTCCCAGCCGATGGGTTATTGTATCGCCTATCTCTGTTGCTTCATCACTAATGATCCAGACTGATTTTGACTCTTCCATTCCGGTAACCACAATATCAATGGCTTTTGCAGCAACTACATAAGCAAGAATAGAATACATTGCACGGTCCCATGTATAAACAAAACCTGCAGAACCCAGGATGAATAAGTTCATGAACATTACAATTTCGCCAACGGAAAAAGGCAATTTTTTTGTAAGTACAATAGAAAGTACTTCCGTACCATCCAACGCACCTCCGTTACGAATAACCAAACCAACTCCTATACCTAAGAAAATCCCTCCAAAAATGGTAGCCAAAAGAATGTCTTCAGTAAATGGCGGAATCGGGTGAAAGTAAGTAGCAAAAATAGAGAGCATAATAATACCGTAGATCGTCGAAATCGCAAAGGTTTTCCCAAACTGTTTATATCCAAGATAGACGAATGGTAAATTTAGAAGAAATAGAAAGATACCGAGTTTCATTCCCGTTATATGGGAAAGCATAATCGATATACCAGTTACGCCTCCATCAATTACATTGTTTGGAACCAAAAAGATTTCCAATCCTGTTGCCATTAACAATGCACCAATCGTAATTAATATCGCCCTCTGAACTATTTTAATTGGGGTTAATTTACGATGCTGCTTTTTAAGTGGTAAAACCTCAGCCAAATAATCACGCCTTTATAATGTTTTTGTAATATAAATTATACCGTAATCCTCGGATTTAGAAAAATATTCAATTCAGTTCGAAGTTTTAGCCTCCATTAGGAAGCCCTCTCAGTTGAAAGGAGCCTTCTCTATTCCTCTTTTACATAGGTTAAATAGCCAAATTCTTTTTTGAGCTTTGCCGCTCCCGCTTCAGCGTCTGCTTTTGAGGCAAAGGGGCCGGTAAATACAGGATACCAGATGTACTTTAACCTCCAAATTGAGCTGGAGCTGAAGTTAGGTAAACAGCGGAAATACCCCTAATCCATAAGTACCATCCTGCCCTTAAATTCCACGAATTAATCAGGCGGTTTGTCCATTCACCTAATATGCTGATGAATATACTACTCATAGGTTTAGGAAGGGAGAGTTTACAATGGGGAATAATTCAAATAGCGATTCACGTTCAGACAGCAATTCTAATGTTGATTTCGAATTAGACAACCATACGCGAAGCGATAGTGATGTTGAGAGCGATAATGAGGTTTCCAATAAGAACCGGAATACTAACATCGCGAAGCTAGAATGCAGCGGTAATTCTGACATTGATCTGGACATCGATGTAGATTCTAACTCAAGGACAAGGGTGTTCTCCCGGGCAGAATCCGAGGCAGAACAAGACCAGGATCAAGAGCAGAATCAGGAATTTGAAGGGAATAACGGTGGCAGAGGTGTTGGAGGAATTGGATCCGGCAATCGCGGCAACCGAAACCGAGGCAGAAATAATAATGACAGGGATAGGAACAGGGACAGGAATAGAGACAGGGATGAAGACAGGGACAGAGACAGGAACAGAGACAGGGACAATAATCGAAACGATCGTAATAGAAGAGACGATGACTCGCGCCGGGGTCACCAAGACAAAAAAGGGAATGGAAGAAACAACGTCTGGTTTAACTCCATGTGGGGTTTTTAAAATTCCAGCATAAAAAAGGGAGCATTGGAATCTATCCCTGCTCCCTTTTTTTATTTGGCCAAATTTATGAACAATAGCCGCAAGAACCTTGATCAGAAGCGCGAAAAGAAGCAGGAAAAGACGGAGAGCAGGCTTGCCTTCGTCAAAAAACGGCAAAAAAGCTGTTTTTTCCTCCGCATCCTTCAGAAATAGCAAATTTCCTTGCCATCAGATGCTTTCTCTCGTAAAAGCCTATTCCCTTGAAAACTTATTCTCTTCTTTATTGACCGGGAGATAAATATGAAAAGTGGTACCTACACCGATTTCGCTTTCCACCTCAATGCAGCCGTTATGTTCCTCGATTATCTTATAACTTACCATCAAGCCCAGGCCAGTTCCTCTTTCCTTTGTTGTATAAAATGGCTCACCAAGTTTTTTGATTTTTTTCTCCGGAATACCCATTCCTTGGTCTTTGATTGATATTTTCACAAAATTTCCTCTATACCGTTTGCTGGAAATATGGATTACTCCCCCATTTGCCATGACCTCAATGGCATTCTTAATGATATTGATAAAAACCTGTTTCAGCTGATTTCCTTCACAATAAATGATGAAGGGGTTTTCCTGAAAATCTGTATCAAATTGAATATTTTGCATTAAGGCCTGTGCAGCAAGCAAGTCTAAGGTGTCCTGCATTACCCCATTAATATTTCTTTCCTGATAGTTCATTGCCTGCGGCTTGGCAAGAACAAGGAATTCCGTAATTATCGATTCAATCCGCTGCAGTTCTGAAGTAATAACATTAAAGTAGGTCGAGAAATCTTCTTTGACACTGCTTTGCAAAAGCTGGATAAACCCTTTCAAGGCTGTCATTGGGTTGCGTATTTCATGGGCAATGCCTGCAGCCAGTTCACCGACTACACTTAGCGTATCGGACTTTCGAAGCTGTTCCTCCATTTCCAGTTTTTCTGTAATGTCCCTAAATAAAGTAAGATGGAGTTCCTGGCTTAAAAAGGGCCTTGTTGAGAATTCAATATGTTTTACCCTGCCATCGGGAAATGTAATAGGGATGGTTACTAACTGTTCCTGTGAGCTTTGGACTTCTTCCATATAAGATTGCAAAGCGAAAGTATTCTCAGGAACCATCTTTAATATTTCCTGAATTGACCAGGCAAGCAGTTTCTCCTTATTTATTTCAAAAATCCTTACCCCATTTTCGTTTATATCTTCAATCTTTTCTTTATTCCAGAGAATTATGCCATCCATCGTTCGTTCAAAGATTTTCCGGAACTTCTTTTCACTCTTCCTTAACTCATCTTCAATACGCCAGCGTTCACTGACGTTCCGGAAAATTATTATATTATAGCCCTCACTTGGATGGGAGTTCGCTGTTAACTCAAGCAGTTTTACCTGCCCGTTCGGCATAGTAAAGAAAAGTTCCCCCCTTACAGATCCGGTTTCAATAAATTCACTTATTAGGTTTCTGTATTCCTTATTGAGCCTATCGGTATATTTGGCAACATGTGTGCCGAGCAGTTCCTCCCTGGTCGACTCAAAAATCTTGCAAGCAGAATTGTTTACTCTGGTAATGATACCGTTTTCATCCGAAAAGACAATTGCATCAATTGCCAGCTCAAACAGCTGCCCAAATATCTCTTCACTTTTTTTCAGCTTGCTTTCCATCATATATTTTTCTGTAACGTTCCTGAAAATGGACATATAGAGACCATTAAATATATTGGAGCTAGTAGTATATTCAAATCTTAGTTTATTTCGTTTAATTTCTACCTCTACCTGGCCTGCTGAAGAGCCCGTTTGCTCGACTTCCTTTAGGCTTTCAATCCATACCGGAACGGATTCCAGTGTCAGCAAATTTTGAATCTTGCCTCCAATTACCATTAACTTTGACATTTGAATCGAATGGCAGAAGGCAGGATTTACATCTACAATGACCCCATCCCGGTCAAAAATTAAAATGCTGTCTACAGCCTGGTGGAACACATCCTGGAACATTTGGACTGAAATTGTGCGTTCCCGCTCCAGTGTACGCTCTAACGTAATATCCTTAATTTTATAAATTGTATATCCTTCATAAGGATAGTCAAATGATTTGAATTCAACATGTTTGACTATGCCATTTGGGAGGCGAAGTATCCATTCATCGGTAAAATTTCCCTCTTTAATTATCATTTCCTCTTGATATTGGAGGATGTGGGGCGGCACCTCATGCAAAAAATCAGTGATCTTATATGCAAGAAGCTCTTCCCTAGCCATTTCAAATAAAGAAAGGGCAGCTTTGTTTACATGGGTAATTTGTTTTTTCGAGTCAACCATGACTGCCGCCTCTGCCACATTTTCAAAAAAGTCATGGTAAAAAGATAATTGCTTTCGAAGCAATTCGAGCTCCTTTAAGTTATCTGTCGTTTCCTGACCTGCTCTTCCAGCCATTAAAAATTCACCCCGTATTAAAAGCAATGCTTGCACGATTATATTTATATCATTCTACAAGAAGATGGAAAATTCCTATTGAAAATGCTAAAAAGTAGCTTTTTTATCTTTTAATAATAAAGTGATATTTTATTCACAAGGTGCATATCAGCTGCAAGAGAAAAAGGGCCTATATAAATAAACATTATTATTTTGAGGAATACAAAAAGAGCATCGGAGTGATGCTCTTTTTGATTTGCAATTTATATTATTAATGCTGTGTTCCTTACACACACTCTCTCTGTATGGTGAATAAATAAAGTTCTGCCAAATTGCTTAATTGCTATTGTATTAAAAAAATTTCGTTCAGCTGAGATTTATATCAACACCGCAGTAATTTTTTGAAACACTTTTCACAAAGCGAAAGAAAACACTATTCTTCACCAATTGTAAGCGGATACTTATTTATATAACAGAAATTATTATGTATTATAACAGATGAAATTCTAACTGCACCCCATACTATTTTACTTCCGGTAAAATCAGGAAGATTAATTCCTAAAAAAGATGGGTAAAGATGGTTGTAAAAATTGGAGGCTTTAAAAGAGGTAAACATTGTTGTAAAATTGGATACTTAAAACGAAGTAAGCTTTATAAAATTGAAGGCTTCCAAAACGGAGGAAATTATGAGACCACGAGATTACTATTTTGACAACGCGAAATTCATTCTCATCTTTTTTGTCGTCTTTGGCCATTTATTAAAGACCTTTATTGAAGACAATGAGATTATCTATTCACTCTATAAAACCATCTATACCTTTCATATGCCGGCTTTTATTTTAGTATCAGGCTTCTTTGCAAAAGGCATTTATGAAAAGGGCTATGTAAGGAAATTTGCAAAGAAATTAATCCTTCCTTATATTATTTTCCAGATTATTTACTCAATTTTCTATTTTTATCTTTACAGTAAAAGTACTTTTAAAATGGATTTGCTGAACCCCCATTGGTCACTCTGGTTTTTAATAAGCTTGTTTTTCTGGAATTTAATGCTTCTTGCCTTCTCTAAGGCAGGACCGGTGAATGGCCTTGCAGCGTCCTTGGTCATTGCCTTGTTAGTCGGCTATGTAGATTCAGTGTCCAATTATTTGAGCCTATCAAGAACGTTTGTATTCTTTCCCATGTTCCTGCTTGGCTATCATCTGCGCAGGGATCATTTAAAACAGCTTGTCCATCTAAAAGGCAGAGCTATCGCTTTTTCCATATTTGCCGTTGTATTTATCGGATTTTATTTTTATCCTGACATCAATTACAAGTGGCTGCTTGGCTCCAAACCATACTCAGAACTGGAAGCTCATGGAGTGATTTCAATGCTGACCAGGCTCGGTTTTTACATGGTAAGCCTAATTATGGTCTTTAGCTTCCTGGCTTTTGTGCCAAGTAAGCAGTACTTCTTTACAAAATGGGGCAAACAAACATTATATGTATATCTGCTTCATGGATTTATTGTCCGGTTCTTTAGGGAAAGTGAAATAACAGGCTTTTTTACAAGCGTTGAAAACTTCCTTCTGCTTGCGGCAATTTCCTTGCTCATGACTATGATTCTCTCAAGCAGTGTAATAGCTTCATTTGCCCAGCCTATTATCGAGCTGAAAATGAACCGTTTCAAGGGTCTGTATAAAAAACTAGTACTATATATCCGATTCTACAGGGAGCGCTGGAAAAATCAGACCTCTAGCTATAATTGATTTTTCCAACCTGCTGCAACTGGATTATTATTAATTTCGGATAATGAAGCGCACCCCAATTGTTAGACAACCATCTAACAATTGGGGTGCGTTTTTTTCCTTATTATGAAAATTTAGGATAGTTAAGTTCCACAGGCTTTGGTCGTTACTACATATCATCGACTAGTATATATGCAGCCTTAACCGGCCCATGGACGCCAACCACCAGGTTCATTTCAATATCCGCCGAGTTGCTCGGACCAGTAACAAAGTTAATGCAGGACGGAAGGACTTCCCCTTTTATCAGCTTTGCTTGAATTTGCCGGGCTGCCTGTGTCATCCTCGGGACAATTGTGCTCTTTGGAATTATGGCAATAAATGTTTGAGGGAGCAGGCTGACGGACCGGCCCTTTTCATCTGAGCTGAACAATACAACTGTACCTGATTCCGCCAGCGTAATCTCACTAAAAACAATGCCAACGTTGGAGCGTTCAGCAAGCTTTATATTTTCTTTTGCGAGTTCAGGATTCCACTCGATTACCTCCATTTGCTCGGCAGGCCACTCCTCTGTAAGGAGCTGAGACAGCCCAAATTCGCCAAAGCGGGCATCCTTTGCGGTAATGACAGGGCCGCCCCCAAAATCCCGGACCACCTCTCTTACGATTTTCGGCAAATCCCCCGCCTTTGTACGGTAAAAGTCAGTATGAATCCGAACACAATGTTCCTGCAGAACAGTTATGAGCTCCTCCATGGAAGCTCCTTTCATTACTTCATGCTGCGGCTGATGCTTCCAGACCGGGCGATCAATGGTTTCTTTGATTGTGTCCCTTCCAAGCCTGCCGGCAAGCCTATTTAAAAAAGCTTCACGATTCTGGATGGTTCCTTGCATTATTGATTGCCCCCTTTTTCCCGATTGTTAAACCAATCTCGGAATCTCTCTTTTTGAGGAGCAGGAAAATCGCGGATTTCCGTCCAGGCTTTTAAAGGACCTGGCCCTTTTGTAATCGACTCACCCACTGTAAACGGATTCAAGGCAGCTGGAGCAAATTTAGATCCGAGCTTATATAATGCCGGGGATGCAGCTCCTAGTCCGAATGCTTTCATGGCCATTTTTTCGGAGATCGGCGCCCTTCCTTCCCGTTCCACAATTACTTGGCGGTGCTTATGCAGCAATTCATGAAGCGGAATTTTCACCGGGCAGGCATCTGTACAGGCCGCGCAAAGTGTAGAAGCATACGGAAGTTCTTTATAATCATCATAGCCGCCCAAAAGCGGTGACAGAACAGCACCAATGGGCCCGGAATAAATCGAGCCGTATGAATGCCCTCCAACATGGCGGTATACCGGGCAGACATTGATACAAGCCGCACAGCGGATACACTGCAGAACGGATTGAAATTCAGAACCAAGGATGCTGGAACGTCCATTGTCTACAATAACCAGGTGGAATTCCTCAGGGCCGTCCGCTTCCCCAGGCTGCCTTGGACCGGTCAATGCGGTAATATAGCTGGTCAGCCTTTGTCCGACAGCACTCCTTGTAAGCATACTGACCAGCACTTCAAACTCTTCAAATGAAGGAACAATCCGTTCCATCCCCATTACAGTGATCTGAACCTTCGGCAGACTCGTTACCATACGCCCATTGCCTTCGTTAGTAACAAGGCCGACCGAGCCGCTTTCAGCAATAGCAAAATTACAGCCCGTAATTCCAATGTCGGCTTCAAGGAATTTTTCCCGAAGGACTTTTCGCGCATGTGCCGTTAATTCCTCGGGCTTTTCAGTTTCCTTATAACCAAGTTTTTCTCTAAAGACATCCCTAATCTGTTCTTTATTTTTGTGAAGCGCGGGCGCAACGATATGGGATGGAGGATCATGGTCATCCACCTGAAGGATATATTCGCCCAGGTCGGTTTCAATAACCTCACATCCTGCTGCTTCAAGAACCTGATTAAGATTAATTTCTTCGGTAACCATAGATTTTGATTTAACAACTTTTTTGCCATTCTTTTTACCGATCACTTCTTTTATGTATGTGCTGGCTTCTTCTGCCGTTTCAGCGAAAAACACATGTCCGCCCTTTTTTGAAACGTTTTCAGATAACTGGAGAAGATAGTAATCAAGGTTTTCCAAAACATGCTGCCGGATTTCCTCCGAATGATTTCGCCATTCCTCCCAATTTCCAAGCTCTTCTGCAGCAGCAAGGCGGCGGCCGTGAAGCCTCTCCTGTGCACTTGAAACAGCAGATCGCATAAATGCATTATTGATGCCGGTTTCCACTCGATCCTTAAAGGTTTCTTCCCCTATTTTCATTGGCATGATTATCACGCTCCTTAATTGTAATATGGAGTGCCTTAACGGCTGTTTAGCACCTCAGCGATATGCATTACCTTAACCGGCCGGCCCTTCCGGTTGATCCTGCCTCCGATATTCATTAAGCAGCCTGCATCGGAACCAATGATGTAATCAGCGTCCGTTTCCTCTATATGTCCAACTTTTTCGTCTACCATCTGTTCTGAAATTTGTCCCATTTTGACAGAAAATGTTCCGCCAAATCCGCAGCAATTGTGTGCATTAGGAAGCGGGATATATTCCAGATCTTTTACATTGCTCAGCAAGATCATCGGCGCTTCTTTAACATGAAGCAGGCGGGTCATATGACAGGATGTATGATAAGTAACCTTACCATGCAATCTTGCACCGACGTCCTCAACTTTAAGCACATCGACGATAAACTGAGTAAGCTCATATGTCTTCGCAGCCAATTTCTCTGCACGCTCTCCCCAGGCACCTTCATCCTTGAGTATGTGCGGATATTCCTTGAACATCGCAGCACATGAACCTGACGGTGTCACTACGTATTCAGCGTGTTCAAAGGCTTCAATCATCCTTTTCATAGCATCCTTTGAATCGTTAACATAACCGCTGTTATAAGCTGGCTGGCCGCAGCATACTTGAGTTCCAGGAAACTCCACCTCACATCCCAGCCGTTCCAGCACTTCTACGGTCGCTTTCCCAACCCCCGTCTGAAACATATCAACCAAACAGGTTGCAAACAGAGATACCTTCATCCTGAATCCCTCCCTTTACCTATCTCCCTTTAAAAACCGTGACAATTCTATTATAATGTGAAATTTCTGATAAAGGAAAATGTTTTCTTGACACTAACTTATTCCGGTTAAAAATCCAAACATTATTCACAAAATAATAGGCTGTAACAGGGTAGGTATTATTTTACCTATTGAAAATGGCAAAACTATGATAAAATATTAAGTTAGTGTTTGTAAGTTAAAGGATCATATTATTGATCTTGAAAGGAGTCCAGGCGTTCTCACCACGCATTTTTGAAAAATGAAAATTATACTAAGTACTTTAAATGCAAAATACATTCATACAAGCTTATCTATTCGAAACCTGAAGGCGTATGCCTCACCTGAATATGACATCGAGCTGGCAGAGTATACAATAAAAGATCCGATTATGAATATTGTCGGTGACCTCCATTCAAAAAAGCCCGATATTATCGGATTCAGCTGCTATATTTGGAATATCGAAGAAACAAAAAAAGTAGTGGAGCTGCTAAAGAAAGTAAATCCCCAGCTGAAAGTTATTTTGGGCGGCCCCGAGGTTACTTATGATGTCGCAGACTGGCTTGAGGAGATTCCCCAGGCCGATTTCATCGTAATCGGCGAAGGGGAAGAAACATTCAAGCAGCTGCTTACCGAGCTGCACGGTGAAGGAAATTTTGCTGAAATAAGCGGATTGGCCTTTCGTGACGAGGGCAGGAACAGGATCATGCCACAGCGAAATAAACTGGATTTAAAGCAGCTTCCATCACCCTTCAGATTTCCTGAGGATATTCCACATCTGTCTAAACGGGTAATTTATATTGAAACCAGCCGCGGCTGTCCGTTCAGCTGCCAGTTTTGCCTTTCTTCTATTGAGGTCGGCGTACGTTATTTTGATCGCGAGAAGGTAAAAGATGATATTCGTTACTTGATGCAGAACGGTGCAAGGACGATAAAGTTTGTTGACCGCACCTTCAATATAAGCAGAAGCTATGCGATGGAAATGTTTCAATTTCTTATTGATGAGCATCACCCTGGGACCGTGTTCCAATTTGAAATTACAGCGGATATCATGAGGCCTGAAGTAATACAGTTCCTAAACGACAATGCACCGGCCGGGTTATTCCGTTTTGAGATCGGGGTACAATCAACAAACGATTACACAAATGAACTCGTCATGCGCAAGCAGAATTTTGAAAAGCTGACAAGGACCGTAACAATGGTCAAAGAAGGCGGCAAAATCGATCAGCATTTGGACTTGATTGCCGGATTGCCTGAGGAAGATTACAATTCATTCAAGAAAACCTTTAACGATGTGTTTGCCATGAGACCGGAGGAGCTTCAGCTTGGTTTTCTGAAAATGCTGCGCGGCACTGGCTTGCG
Organism: Bacillus sp. M6-12; assembly: GCF_002860285.1. Classification (GTDB taxonomy): domain Bacteria; phylum Bacillota; class Bacilli; order Bacillales; family DSM-1321; genus Peribacillus. The sequence continues at coordinate 8,818 of NZ_PGVF01000014.1, read as the reverse complement.
GATTAGAGCAGCTGAATGGGAATATGTGTATAGCAACCACTCTCCTTATGAAATTCTTGGAAATCGCGTTCTAAGCTTTGATGATATTGTGAGGATTAAACAGGTTGAAGATGTCCTTGAAAAGTACTGGAATGACCATAGGATGGACCAGACAATCGAGTTTCTGGCTGGCCATGCATTTTTGTCGCCATTTGACTTTTTCCAGGACTTCGGAACTTTTTGGGACCAGCAGGGGTGGGCAAGAATAGGCCATCAGCTGGAGGATTTATTTAAGCGGCTGAACAGCTTTTTATCAAATATTGATTTCAGCGATTTGGACGTGGCTGAAGGGCTCATGAAATATGATTATTTTATTAATCAAAAATATAAGCCGAGAAAACCGTGGTGGGATCAATCTTATGATAAAACCGAAAGAACCGGAATTTACCGTTCTTTAATAGAAAACCCATCCCTTGCGGGGAGTGCGTTTACAGAACTTTCCCTCTCTGAAAAGGACCTGTATAAACACACAATGCTTGAGGAAGTTCCTTTCGATTTAAAAGCGTTTCTGTCAACAGGTGAAATTATTAAACAGCCGTCCGTAATGGTTGCCTATTTTGATCCAACGGGCACTGGAGCAAAAATTTATCCTATTTCGACTAGCGCATTAGCTCACTTAAGATAAGGTACTGGCGGCAGGCAAGATTTAAAAAGCTGCTGGGAAAACTAGAGTCTACTTTCTGTCGGATTATGTCATTTTATAGTGAGAAATCGGTATTTCACCGATAGTGTTTGAAAAAAATTAAAAGTGGACGATAAAATCGCGAACTCGATGATAAATTTTCGAAGTTGACGATAAAATTTAAGGAGTCGATGATACCCGGTCTCCAAAAACTTCTCCATAAATTTCGCAGCTTTGGAAATAACCGATATCTTATTAGTGACGTTAATTTACGTAACAAAGTCGATGATAAGCCACAATAGTTTGAAAAATAGAGCACGGTAACTTGACGATAAGGAATACTCCGCTAGGTGCCCATGCAGAATATGTGCAAAACTGCAAGAAAAACGTTAAAATCGTCTCGAATCTACAAACAATATGCAAAAACGCTGGATTATAGATCCGGCGTTTTTGCTTTTCTCATTGATTTGTCTTTTTGTCAGACTTTTTATTTTTCGAAATCTCTAAAACATCATTGATTTTATCTGCATTTATTCCAAAGGCAAACTCACTGCCTAATTCTTCACGAGTATTAGCAGCCTTATCTTCCTGCCGCTTATCAGCTCTTTCTCTCATGCTCTTCCTTTTCTCCCCTGCTTGGAATTGCGGTTAAAAGCCTTCATTACATTTTCCTTCCCTGTAAATTCTGCAGAGAATTCAGATTCCCCTAAATTTTTCGTTGGTGTATGACTCGCCTTTACGGCTGCGTTATGTTCAGCTTTTCTTTTCATATTATCAATTGCTCCTTTCATAGGTTCGAGCATTATATTTTGGGGCCTTAAGCATAAGATTTATACACATCTGGGATCATACTGGCACTGGAGATTTCAGGAATATGGGGCTTTTAGAGGTCCAACGGATAATTGCTGTTATTCAGGAGACGATAAGCAAAAGATACTTTATCGGAGTGATTGAAGTGAGAAAGGACGACGAAGAAAAAATGAAATCGCCTGCAATCGATGAAGCAATGCCGCATCAGATAAATGCACCCAGCTTCCAAAACACTGGAATTCAAATGTCCTCTCCTTTTGTAAATTCATCTGGAGTCATAATCGGTGACAGCATGTATGCCTCAGAAAACTCCCCCCTTGAAAACTGGACGGAAGAAACTGATCCCGAGGTTATGTCTGGCGACCAATGGGTACATCCTACAAATGATATAGGGTGGAATACAACTGAAAACAGGGAACTGCTTGAACAGCAAAGGAAGCCCCAAGGATATCCTTTTATGCACCCGGATAAAGAAGTCAGCAGCCGCGCTACAGATTAAAAGGTGCGGCTTACACAAGCTTGATTGACGGGTGCTTCCTGATGCTTCCATTGTTAAAATTTATAAAATAAGAAGCCAAGTCCGTGGTTTAATGACATGCTTCTTGCTAGTTAGCCAAAAAGCTTCTGAATGTAATCAGACATCTTTATTGATAAGCCGGTAAAATTTTAACTAACTTTATCAAATCAAAAATAAACAGCAAACTTCATGAAAATATAACCTGATTTTCCATTAACTTTGCTGACAAGCAGCAAGTAAGAACAATGTTAAAGTCCCATACTATATTTAGAGGCATTGGTGCCTCATCAAACTGAAAATAAGGAGAGACAGCAATGGCAAACAACAGAAATAAACTTCTGGTTCCGGGTGTAGAGCAGGCTCTCGAACAATTCAAATATGAGATTGCCCAGGAATTCGGAGTTGCCTTGGGATCGGATACAGTTTCACGTGCAAATGGATCTGTTGGCGGAGAAATTACAAAACGCCTGATAGCTCAAGCTCAATCTGAGCTTCGCGGAAGATAAAAAATTTCATATGCATGGCTTATTAATGGAGCAATCATTTTTGCTTCAATTATATCCACATTCCAAATGTGGCAAAATGCATGCCCCTTTTGCATAAATACAGAACCGAAAAAGGCCAGCTAAGACAACTGCTGGCCTGCTTTCTTATATAATCCCCTTTTATAACAATACAATTATTAATCCTTATCTTTATCTTTGTTATCGTTATGTTGTTTATTACTTGGATTATTCTTTATGTTACTTCTCTTTTGCCCGGATACCTTATCTTTCCAGTCATTTCCCTTGTCACCAGATTTCTTGTCTTCTTTCTCTTTAGAACCATTTACCTGGTTTAGAGTATCCCGCTTAACCGAATTGCCATTATTGTTTTTTGTTTCTTTTGTAGGCTTAGACGGATGAGCGGGGCGATTAGGTTTCACTGGTGCTTTGTAGGGTTTCAATGTTGGGGGGATTGTCTCCCCTAGATTTGCTGCTGGTTTTTTAACCGTTTTTGGATGATTATTTCGATCATCATGGCCGGTTTTTTTATTTTTCTCAAAGGTATTAGGAGCTACCGGTTTTATGGCAGCTTCTTTTTTAATAGGTTTTGGCTCAGCCGGAATGATTTTTTTGTTATCAGGTTGGTTCTTTTTAGGCTGGCCGGTTTCACTATTCTTTTTTGGCTTATTTTTTTCTTTAGACATTTTGCCGCTTTCAGGTTTGTCTTTATTCTCTATTTTATCGATATACCTGCCAGTTGACAGTCCTTCTTTCTTCGCCTTTTTCCTGTCAGCTGCAGAACCTTCGAGTACTGTTACCTCGGCATCCTTTTTAGAGGCTGAAGCCAGCAGCTTCATTTCTTGTTGGAGCTCACCGCTTAATTCTTTATTGTCCCGGTCAAGTAAAACTGTCGAAAAGACAATTTCCTTTTCCTTTTTTAAATAACCTCTGGATTTAGTTTCCAGAATTATTTTACTGGCAATTTCATGGACGTTTTGTTGTTTCCAGTCATCCAATTTTTCCAGAATCTGCTTGCCTTCTTTATTTAATCCGTTAAGCTCGATCACTTCGAGTCCTTTATTCAACCCAATTTCAATGCTTGGATTTACATCGATTGTCATATATGCTGATACAGAATTGTTATTCAGGAACGGGAGATACGTCAGCCCAAAGAGCATGGCGGCTGCAGCCCCAGCTGTCAGCACCTTTTTAGAGTTTAAGCCCAGAAAGATTCCTCTGTATGCTTCACTGGAAGTTACCAGCTGGACTTCTTTGCCGATTTCATAGGAATCCCGCTTTTTCCGTTTCATTTTAATAAATTCGCCTTCGGGGGTCATTAATGTAACGAATCGGTTATCGACGTCCAATACCACACCCTTTTTCAATTTTCAAGCACCCCTTTTATATAATCCTTTAGATAAAAAAATTCACCATCCAATATAATTGAAATGGCTATAATATATTTCCGGTTTCTCTCTATTGTTTTCCGGCTAACTTTGACCCTCTGCTCAAGCTGCTTGACCGGCAGTCTTTTTTTGTCAAACAGTATTTCTTTTAGTTCCTCATCTCCAACGAGCATCTTTGCAATGGAAATTGCGTTTTGCCTCGCATCAGCATGTTTTGGAGAATTCTCAGCTAAATCAGAAAAAACGAGATCAAACTCCAGCAGTTTTTTCTGATAAAGAAGAATTTCTTCTTTTCTTTTTTCTGCATCCCGGACCATATGAAATTGCTGCATGGATTTCTCTGTTTCCAGGTAGGATTCGCTCTGTTCTTGATCTTCATCATTTTTATACTCCAGTAATAGATCCTGCTTTCTGGCCTGGCTCCGGAGATAATCAATGACCCTCCGTTTAACAATTGTCTCTGCAAAAGCCAGCAATGAACTTCCCTTTTCAGGTATGAATTTATCTATCGCCTCATTGAAAGCAATCAGGCCAATACTGAATTCATCATCAGATTCTGTAATGTATCTACGGCAAACAGAAGACACCGTTTTTGCTATAAAAGGCTTAAAAGAGACCAGGAGTTCTTCGCGGAGTTCCTGATTGCCGCCTTGAATTTCCATTACAGTGTTTTCTAAACTGCGTTTGCGCTTTAATGGCGTAAACAACATACTAAACATTTGCCCACCTCACTAAGGACACATTATAACATACGCTAAATCGATTCTATTTTTAGGGGTAGAAAATAATAAAAAAAGCTGCAAAAGGACTATCTTTTCCTATGGCAGTTTATCCCTGTTCATTTGAAGAGAAAAATATTAAATAACCTCATCTCTTTAATAAAGCATGACTTACAAAGCTCCAAAGTCCAAGAGGCAAACAATATTTTGCGTACTGCGACTAGTGTCCTAGACACAAAGACACCCCTCCATTTGGCATGAAGGGGCTGAAAAGTAATTAATCTGAAAGATAGAGTTTTTAAGCAGATGGTGATTTGAATTCTTCCACTGAAGAAGAGCGAGGCTGTTTTAGCATAAAGTATACGACAAGGAGTACTGAAACAGATCCAAAGCAAAGCACCATATTCTTGAATCCGATTGTATCAAGAAAAAGTCCGGCGGTGACAAGAATTACCTGGAATAATACCCTATCCATCATGCCGCGGAATGAGAAAAACCTGCCATGGTATTCTTTCGGAACTTGCTTTTGAAACATTGTTGCCACTACCGGGAAGAAAATCCCAACAGAAAAACCAAATACTGCAAAAGAGATTATGGATGCGAGTTTAATGTCAGCTAAATAAAGCGATAAATGGGCCGCGGCAATGATAACAGCACAAGCATTCAAGATTTTCACGGGATTTCTTCCATTCGAAAGCCTTTTAGTAATAAAAGCTCCGATCATAAAACTAACACCTTCCGCAGTGTAAAGCCATCCTTTAATTGAACTGTCATCCTGAAGCTCGCTAATTTCCAATACCATTAGGTTAAAGCTTCCGAGGAATAAGGTAGGCACCAGTAATAAGAAAAGAGCCATAACCACCTGAGGCATTGTTTTTAGAAGAGGCATGAGCTCTGAGAAGCCCCCTGTTGAATTTTTAACTGTATGTTTAGCTGATAAAGCCTTTGTTTCATCTATTTCCAGGAAAAGAGTGCCCAATAAAATTAATATATACGATAGGAGTGTGAAGAAATACAAGTTAAATAACGATATAGTAATCAATAAAATTCCCGCTATGGAAGTGCCGGCAATTCTGGCAATTGTGGCTACATTCATATGAAGCCCGTTAATGCTTAATAATTCCTCATTTTTAACAATCAATGGTATTGCTGCCTGAAGCGCAGGGAAGTAAAAGGCTGCTGAAATACCAATTACAACCATGTAAACGACCATCCAGGCAACTTGATCGTAGCTAATCGCCATAAACATAAACAGGATAGAAAAAATCCTCACCAATCCTGAGTAAACAAGGACTTTCTTTTTTAAATTTTTGTCAATTACTCTGCCCGCTAAAGGGCCAACCAGCAGACCTGCAAACATCCCTGCCAATAGAATGAGCGATTTATGAAAATCTGAAGGAACAAGCTGCTGCAGAAATTCCAGATTGCCAATAACCCCAAGCCACATTCCAAATCCTGCAACGAACTCTCCGCTCATCAAAATCCAAACATTTCTGTTTCTAATCATTTTTCAGCCTCATTTATTTACTTCGTAGTACTAAATATACTAATGTGTTCCAATCCTTCTGTCTAGAAATTTTTCAGCAAAATCATCAATCAATCAATACGGAGTCCTACTTCCCCACAACAAAGGTCCTGAAAGTAATCTGCTCCCTGCAGAGCCTTCAAGTATGCAGCTATACTTCTTGTGTGCAATCATCCTTTTTTCTTGAAAACAATAATCCGCCAACCGCCAGGCCAATCAGAACCACCCAAAATGTCAGCTTCCATTCAGCCGATTCCGGGAAATGCTCGTTAAACACTGCAATATTGGGGTGCGCCAAAGTAAAGACTGCCAATTTTATTCCTACCCACCCCACTATAAAAAACGCTGCTGTTTCCAAAGAAGGTTTCTTCCCAAGCAGCTTAACAAATCCTTTTGCTGCAAATCTCATGATAACCAAGCCAATGATCCCGCCTAGGAACATGACCGTAAATTGGCCGCCATCAATGCCTCCGAATGTAAACCAGCCCGATTTGGGCAATGTTACCGCAAGTGCCACAGCAGCAAGCATGGAATCAACAGCAAAGGCGATATCTGCAAGCTCAACCTTTAAAACGGTCACCCAGAGGAGCGATTCTTGATGTTTATTTAAATCTGTTATTTTCGCTTTTCCGACAAATCGCTTGTAAAGATGGCGAGCTGCAATAACAAGCAGGTAAATCGCTCCCAGCGCTTGAACCTGCCAGACATTCACCAGATATGATATGAGGAACAAGCTAGCAAAGCGGAAGGCAAACGCTCCAATCAAGCCATAAAATAATGCCTTTTTTTGCTGCTCCTCCGGGAGATGTTTTACCATGACCGCCATGACAACAGCATTATCAGCCGCCAGTATCCCCTCTAAACCAATAAGTACAATTAAAACCCAGCCATATTCCAGTAACATCGATGCATCCAACATCCTCAACTCCCAACAAGTTAGTGTTCTGCATTTCCCCTGTTAGCATGAGGACAAAAGAAAAAGACCCCTGCCAAATAGGCAAAGGTCTTGCTGAGCACTACTCATGCCAACAAAGCCGATGGATGGAAAGTCCATGGAATGACGACTTTGTTTTAGGGCGAACCCTAACGCTACTCCCCTTTGTAAAGGAAAAACAGTATTCAATTATCTAAAACTTCCAAAATAAGTCCATTATAAAATTCCAGTAAAGCCGCTTCTTCAGAACGACATTCTACCTTCTCGTTCAGTATACTCTTTGAATCTTAATATGTGCAAAAACCATTGAATAAAGTTCAAAGAATCCCGTAAGAAATTCTCCTTAAAAAATTATTATATCTAAAAAGTATTTTTTATCGACAAATTGGGCATCTGCGGTCTACAATGGCAAATATGTAATCGTATCTTGCGGAATTTATCGGTAAATTTATATTGTTAATAGAATAGGAAAGGATTAATATTTTAGATAGCCGCCTGTGTATAACGGCAGGCTTACAGAGGTGATACACGTGAAGAAAATTATCAAAGCCTATGACTTCCCAATATTCATTACTGTTGTGCTGCTTTGCTTATTCGGCTTAGTAATGGTATATAGCTCCAGTATGGTTACTGCTGTTGCCCGCTATGGCGAGGAAATGGACTTCTTCTATCAAAAACAAAAGTCCGCGATGATATTTGCTTTTTTAGGTATGCTTATAGCAATGATATTACCGTATAAAATGTATCAGCATAAGAGATTCTTAGCGCTTATGATGAGCGGTATTGTTGGTTTCCTGTTACTCATTTTCTTTATTGGGCATACAGCAGGAGGAGCACAAAGCTGGATTAATATAGGTACACGGGCTATACAGCCTGGCGAATTTTCTAAACTGGCCATCATAATTTATCTGGCGGCGATATTTGGCAAGCGTCAGCACCTAATTAATAATATTGATCAGGCGGTCGTCCCTCCAATTACCATGCTGCTAATCATTTGCGGGTTAATTGCGGTTCAGCCTGACTATGGAACTGCATTCATCATTTTGCTGATTGCAGGCTCAATTATTATTGCATCCGGAATGTCACTGAAAAGCCTTGGCAAACTGTTGGGCGTCACCCTTATTTTAGCCGCAGTTATTTCCTTGGTGATCATAATATCAGGTAATTTTTCTGAGGTTGTTTCAAAAGAAAGGGTTTCGCGTTTCACCGGCCTGAAAACTCCATTTGATCCCGAAACAATTAAGGATGAAGGCTTTCATTTGGCAAATTCCCTTATCGCATTCGGATCTGGAGGTGTGAAGGGACTCGGCCTTGGAGATAGCGTCCAGAAATACGGATATTTGCCGGAATCGCATACAGACTTTATCCTTGCCATAATTGGTGAAGAACTCGGCCTATTCGGGGTATTATTTGTCCTCGGTGCACTGGGATTCATTGTTCTCAGAGGCTTTGTGCTTGCCGCACGCTGTACTGATCCATTTGGAACCCTCCTGATGATCGGGATTTCATCAATGATCGGCATCCAGGCGTTCATTAATGCCGGCGGGGTTTCAGGGCTCATTCCTATTACCGGAATTACCCTCCCATTTATCAGCTACGGAGGCTCTTCCCTTTTGATATTAATGGTATCCGTTGGGATACTCCAAAATGTCATTATGAGGTCAAACAGGCTTGCAGAGAAAAAGATGCAGGAAACAGGAAAGAACATTCAAATGTAAAAACAGGCCTCTAAAAAATCATTGATTTTTTAGAGGCCTGTTT